>CAWDWM010000001.1:0-596383 GCA_963806015.1 uncultured Actinomycetes bacterium
ACCGGCTGGACTTGGACGCAGAGCATCACGCGCCGGCGCTGGCTGGTGACCAAGCCGGGGGCTCGCCGCGGCGGCCGTGGTCGCGGCAGGCGTGCTCGTGCTGCTGGTGACCTGGTGGCGGGCGCCGTTCGTGCGCCTGCAGGGCCGCATGGACAACAGCGTCTTCGACGCCGAGGGCACCGTGGTCCTCGGCTACACCCTCTTCGCACTGGCGCTCTGCACGCTGGTGGGGTGCTCTGGCGCCGGGCCGTCCCCGCGCTGATGGTCGGCTTCGCCGGCTACTTCGCGGCACGCATCCTCTTCGACACCTCCGTGCGCCAGCACCTGCTGGCCCCGCTGCAGGCGACCTGGCGCGCCGACGGAGCCGAGCCGCCCGGTACCAGTCACGCCTGGGTGCTGCGCCAGTTCCCCAGCGACCGCCTGGGCCACCGCGCGCCGTTCGACGTCACCTGCGCGCACGGGCCCAACATCGCGACCAACTGCCCGCCCAAGCCGTCCGGCGGCTACATGCGGTGTCTCACCACCCCGCCAGCCACTTCTGGGCCCTGCAGGGGATCGAGACCGCGATCTTCGGCGGCCTGGCGGTCGCCATGCTCGCAGTGGCCGCGTGGTGGGTGCACGAGCGGGTGAGCTAGCCGCGGGCGTGTCAGGCCGCCGGGTCCCCCGCGGACTGCGCGGGCCCCGCGGATGCCGTCACGCCGTGGTCACGTCGCGCCCACGGTCGCGGAGCCCGCGACGGCGTGCTCGGCCTCTGCCTCGGCTCCGCGTGTGAGCACGAGGACGGGGCACGGGGCCTCGCGCACGAGCCTGGTCGACGTGCTGCCGAGCATGAGGCGACGCAGGGGCCCGTAGCCGCGCGCGCCCGTGACGAGCAGGCGAGCTCGTTCCCGGCGTAGGCCAGCTCGGTCGCGGGATCGCCGACGACGACCTCGCCGGTGGCGAGGTCCCCCAGGTCCGGCAGAGCGTCGGCTCTGCCTCGACTTCCTCACGATGCTCCTCGGCGCGCTGCGCCCAGTCGGCGTCGTAGCCGAGCGCGGGCCCGCCCGGGGGCGGGGGCTCCAGGACGCGGATCACGTTCAATCGCGCGCTGGCCGCGGTCGCGAGGTCGCGTGCCAGCTCGGCGGCGGCGCGCGACTCCGGCGTGCCGTCGAAGCCGACCCCGATCGTCTGCAGGGCCGAGTCGCGTTCGGCGAAGCCGTGGGGCGCCACGATGACGGGGCACTCGGCAC
Source organism: uncultured Actinomycetes bacterium (assembly GCA_963806015.1). GTDB lineage: Bacteria > Actinomycetota > Thermoleophilia > Solirubrobacterales > Solirubrobacteraceae > JAOPZW01. The sequence goes on from CAWDWM010000001.1 coordinate 1,230, forward strand.
CGTGCAGCGTCCCCATCGTCACGTCGCCAGCCAGCACGCGGCCGATGATCCCGCGGTGCGCGGAGCCGACGACGATGAGGCTGGCCCGGTGGCGCTTGGCGGCCAGGTGCAGCGCGCGCCCGGGCGAGCCGTCGGGCATCGCCACGGCGTGCGCGGCCACATCGGCGCGCTCCAGCGTCCGTGAGCAGGTCCTCCGCGCTGCCGTGCATGATGGTCTCGAAGTCGGGGGTCGTCCCCCGGGTCGTGAAGAGGTCGTAGGGATAGGCGTGCACTGCGATCAGCTCGCCGTCGAACAGTGGCGCCAGGAGCGCTGCGAGCGCGAGCGCGTCGCGCCCACCCTGACGGCCGTCGACGCCCACGATGATCCGGTTGAACATGGTCGCGCTCCTTCTCGCGAGGGGCTGCTGCCCATGGGCGATCGGTGACGGATGGCATCGTCGCGAACCGTCTTCGCCGTGGCATCCGTGGATCCAGCGGTCGCCGATCCGGGCGGACTACGGGCCGGCGCCCGTCGGCCGCACGGATGGCGCCCACCGCGGCTGCCCGTAGGTTGGATGGTGCACCAGTCCCGACAAGGAGGAGCCCTGCGTGTCGACCGCCAACGCCGCGCCGACCCGCTGGCACGCCAGGCGCCTGGAGCACGTCCGCGTCGCGGACGCCATGCACGCCCGCGGCGATCTGCTCGATCGCGCCGTGCATCTGCTGAGCGAGCACCAGGCCGAGCGCCTCGTCGTCGTCGGTGCCGCCACCGGGCGCCCGGTCGGCGTCCTCTCCACCCTCGACGTGGCGGGCCTCCTGGCCTGGCACGAGAACGGCTGAACCATGATCGCGCTCGCCCGACTTTCACTCCGCCGACCCGTCCTGGCGCTTCTTGCCTGGACCGCCATCGCCGTCGCTCTCGGTGCCGTCGGCTTCGGGGTCGCCCACCAGCTTTCACCATCGATCCTCGTCGTCCCGGGGAGCGAGTCCGCGCGCGCCGAGCACCTGGCCAACGCCCAGTTCGGCCCCAGCCAGCTGACGCCGATCCTGTTGCGCGGCCCGCAGCGGACGCTCGACGAACAGGGGCCGGCCCTCGTGCTGGCCCTCCGCGCGCGGCCGCACACGCGCGTGCTCTCGGCGTGGGACACGGGCTCCGCCTCAGCGGCGCTGCGGCCCTCGCCCACGGCGCGGATGATCGTGGTCTCGATCGACCGCCCTGAGACCGCGGTGCTGAAGACCGACCTCCCGCAGATCGAGCGGCTGGTCCACAACCGCATTCAGGCACCGGCCCGCGCCCACGTCACCGGCCAGGCCTCCATCGACGCCGCTCTGAAGTCGGCGATGATCGACAAGACGCGCCGCGCCGAGCTGCTCGCGATCCCGCTGCTCTTCCTCGTCCTGCTGGTGCTCCTGCGCGCCCCCGTTGCCGCCTTCGTCGTGACCATCTTCGGCGCCACGACCGTCTTCGCCGGCATGGGCGTGATGACGCTGCTCGCCCGCGTCGTGGACACCGATCCCACCGCCGTCGCGGTCGGCTCGCTCGCCGGCCTGGCGCTCGGCGTCGGCTTCGCCCTGATGATCGTCGAACGCTTCCGCGAGGAGCGCGCGCGCGGCACCGATCCGCACCCGTCCGGCATGGCCGCCACCCGCACCGTCGCCACCGCCGGCCGCGCCGTCCTGTGGGGCGGCACCGCCTTCGCGCTGTGCCTGATCCTCGCCGTGCTCATCTCGCCGACGGTCATCCTCGGCTCCCTGGGCATCGGCGTGCTGCTGTGCGTCCTGGTGAGCACGGGCGCCGCGGCGGTGGTCATGCCCGCCGTCCTGGTCATCCTCGGCCACCGCCTGGAGGCCGGCAGCTTCCCGGCGCCGCGACCCGTCGCGGCTGCGTGGCGCGGCTCGTCGCCGGCGGCAGCTGGGTCACGCGCCACCCGGCGCCCCTCGCCGGTCTCGGCGTCGCGGCGCTGCTGGCGCTCGCGGTCCCCGCGCTCGGCCTCAACACGGGCCCGCCAGACGTCACCCAGCTGCCCAAGTCCGCGCAGGCGCGCCAGGACTTCGAGGCCGTCAACGCCACCATGGGCGCCGGCTGGGCGACGCCGTACAACATCGTCGTCGCCTCCAAGGACCGGCCCATCACGAGCGCCTCGCTGCTGCGCTCGATCGACCGCGTCCAGACCCAGATCGCGCACGACCCGCAGGTGGCATCGGTCGTCGGGCCCGGCGCGCTGGTGACCGCGACCAGGGACCTCAAGAAGCTCCCCAAGAGCCTGAACGACTCCAAGAAGCTGCTCAAGGGCGGCAAGAAGGACCTCGGTCGCCTGGCCACCGGCCTCGGCCAGGCCGGCGCCGGCGCCACGCAGCTGCGTGCCGGACTCGGCGATGCCGCCAGCGGCGCCGGCCAGCTGCAGTCCGGCGGATCCGCCGCGGCCAGCGGCGCCGGCAAGCTGCATGCAGGCCTGGCCCAGGCCAGGGCGGGCGCGGCGAAGATCACCGCTGGGCTCGCCTCCGCCCTGAACGGCGCCACCGCCCTGAAGAAGGGCGCGACCGCCGCCCTGGCCGGCTCGCGCAAGCTCGCAGGCGGGCTCGGGACGGGCTCCAAGACGGTGAAGGCCGGGCTGCCGGCGTTCAAGCAGCTGGCCGACACCACCGGCGCGGTCGCCAACGACCTCGGCCAGGCCAAGACGAGCGCCTCCGGCGTGACCGGCCAGCTCGATGCCGCCATCGCGAAGCTCTCCGCGATGACCACCGGCAAGAACGACCCGGCCTATGCGGCCGCACTGAGCGAGCTGACGCAGGCACGCTCGAGCGCCGCCGGCCTCGGGACGACGCTCGACGGCATCGCCCCCAAGGCCACGACGGCCGCGGCGCTCGGCGCCGCGATCTCCAGCCAGGGTACCCAGCTCAGCGCCGGCCTCAACCAGCTGAGCGCCGGCTCGACCGCGCTGGCCTCGGGTATCGCCCAGCTGCAGAGCGGCAACAGCCAGCTCGCGGCGGGCATCGACAAGCTCGGCGGCGGCGGCAAGCAGTTGACCAGCGGCCTGAGCGCCCTGACCGACGGCGCGGGTGCGCTGGAGGCCGGCCTCGGCCAGCTCACCAGCGGCGCGGGCCAGCTCCGACCGGGCTGAGCGCCGGCACCGGCCCCACCGGGACGCTGATCAGCGGATTGGGCGTCATGCAGGCCAAGGTCCACAAGTTCGCCGGGTCGCTGCCTTCGGCCAAGGACCTCGAGCAGCTCCAGCGCGACGCGCCGGGCCTCTTCGACTCCGGCTACTTCGTGTTCGCTGCCGTGGAAGGCGCTCCCCGTCGCGCGAGCAGGCCACCTTCACCATCAACCTGCTGCGCGGCGGCACCGCCGGGCAGATCGTGGTGGTGGCCAAGCAGTCGCCGGGCGACCGGCCACCCGAGCTCTCGGCGACCGCCTCCACAGCATGTCGGACGCCTTCGCCGCACGGACGCACACCCAGGTCGCCGTCGGCGGCCCGGCGGGCAACCTCGCCGACTTCACCTCGGTGACTCCGAGAAGCTCCCGCTCGTCGTCTTCGCGCTGGCCCTGGCCACCGCGCTGCTGCTCATGCTCGCGCTGCGCTCGGTCCTCGTGCCGATCGTCGCCGTCGGCGCTGAACCTCTTCACCGTGGCGGCCACCTTCGGGGTACTCACCTGCTGTTCACCGGCAGCGACCCGCTCCTGGGCGGTCCGGATACATCGACCATGTCGATCATCGCGATCTTCTCGGCCACCTTCGGCCTCTCGATCGCCTACCAGGTATTCCTGCTCGCCCGCATGCGCGAGTACGTGCTCGCGGGCGACGGCCCCGGGCCGCGGCGCGCCACGGCCTGCGCCACACCGCCGCGCGGTGACCGGAACCGCCGCGGTGATGGTCGCCGCGACCTCCCGTTCCTGTTCACCGACCTGCTGAGCGTGCGCCAGTTCGGCATCGCCGCTCGGGACGGTCGGCTGCTCGACGCCCTGCTCGTCCGGCCGGTCGTGCTACCCGCCGTCATCGAGCTGCTCGGGCGGCGCGCATGGTGGCCGACGCGGGCGCCCATCCCATGCCCGGAGGCCCCGGCGCCGCCCACTTCGCGACCGCCGGCCGCCCCGCGCATCGACCCAACCCCGGTGTAGCCCATGACCACCCAGCAGCACCTGAGCCCCACCGACCCGCACCCAGACCCTCCCGGCCATGCTGCGGGCGGACCATCACGTCGCGCACTCGGGCGTGGCGCTGCGCGGGCCCGATCGCCGGCGATCCCACGCCCTGTCGTACGCGGACGTCGGCCCTCGCCGCCGACGAGATCGCCAACGGGCTGGCCGCCCTCGGCGTGCAGCCCGGCGATCGCGTGGCGATCCTGGCCAGCACGCGCGCCGAGTGGACGCTGGCCGACCTCGGCGCGCTGTGGGCGGGCGCCACCGTGGTGCCTATCTACAACACGAACTCCGCCGAGGAGTGCGAGTACGTGATCGCCCACTCCGGCTCGCGCGTCGTCTTCTGCGAAACGCGGCGCAGCTCGCGAAGGTCGACAGCATCGGCGCCAATGCCCGACCTCGAGCACCGGTCCTCCTGACGGGTCGGTGCCCGGCGCGATGACTCTCGGACGAGCTGCGCGAGCGCGGGCGCGGTCCTCCGAGGAGCCGGTCGCGCCGCGCGCACCGCGGCTGTGCGGTCCGGCCGACGTGGCGACGATCGTCGACACCTCCGGGACCACCGGACCCCCAAAGGGCTGCATGCTCACGCTCGCGAACATGCTGGCCACGATCGACCGCTGCCGCGGACCGCCTGGAGCTGGACAGCGAGATGGTCGCCTACCTGTCCTGCCGCTCGCCCACGTCTCGCCCGGGTGACCCAGATGTCGCGCTGTCGGTGGGCGGGACATCGTCTACTGGCGCGGCGACCCAAGCAGATCGTCGGCCGAACTGGCCGAGGCCGGCCCGACGCACTTCCCTCGGTCCCGCGCATCTTCGAGAAGATCCACACCGCCGTCCTGGGCGACGTGGAGGAGCAGGGCGGGTCAAGCGCGCCGTCTTCGCCTGGGCGCTCGCCGAGGGCCGCCGGGCGCGGGCGCGCGGGCCGGGCGGGCAAGCGCTCGGGCGCGTTCCGCGCCGGCGCCACGAGCTTGCCGATCGCCTCGTGTTGTCCAAGGTCCGTGGCATCTTCGGCGAGGCCTGCACCTGGCGCTCACCGGCGCGCGCCGATCGGCGCAGAGATCATCGAGTTCTTCGACGCGTGCGGCGTGCTCGTGCTCGAGGGCTACGGGCTCACCGAGACGTGCGCCGCCTCGACGCTCAACACGGTCCGCGAACAGCGCATAGGGACCGTCGGGCGGCCGCTGCCCGACGCAGGTGCGCGTCGCTGCGGACGGCGAGCTGTTGCTGCGCGGCCCCCACGTGTTCGCCGGGTATTACCGCGACGAGCAGGCCACGCGCGAGAGCCTGGTCGACGGCTGGCTGCACACCGGCGACCTCGGCACGGTGGACGAGGACGGTACGTCCGCATCACCGGGCGCAAGAAGGAGCTCATCATCACCTCGAGCGGCAAGAACATCTCGCCGACCAACATCGAGGAGCCCTGCGCGAGACGCGCTGGATCTCGCAGGCGATCGTGTTCGGCGACAACAAGCCCTACCTCGTCGCCTTGCTCACGCTCGATCCCGACGAGGCCGTCAAGCTCGCCGAGCACGTGGGCGTCGCGCCCGGCGACCTCGCAGCGCTGTCGTCCACCCGACGGTCCGCGCCGAGCTGCAGACCGCGGTCGACGCGGTCAACGAGCGACTGGCGCGCATCGAGCAGATCAAGCGCTTCACCATCCTCGACCGCGACCTCAGCCAGCCCACGCGGGGAGCTCACGCCCACGCTGAAGATCAAGCGCAGCGTCGTCGCCGAGCGCTACGGCGACCGCGTCGACGAGCTCTACGCCTGACGGCCGCGACCGAACCGCAGAGGGCCCCGTCGAGACTCGGCCCGCCTCTTGATGCCCCTGAGCATCGCTCCCGCTTGAACCACATCGCCGAGGCCGAACGCCGCGGCGATCGACGCTCGAACGAGCCCAGCGGGGCCGACCGGCGTGTAGCTGATGCGCGCCCGCATGATGAGCCGGGTGTTCTCGTCCAATCCGCCAAGACGAACGCCCAGCAGAAGCTGACGTCGCGGTAGATCGGCATCGGATGCGTGTGGGAGAGCAACACGAGCGCGCGGTCCTTCTCGATCGCGGCCACCGTGAAGTAGGCGACCTGCCCGTCGGGGCTGTCGGGAACGCGGTCGCCGACCGCGAGCCGCTGCAGCTCCGGGACGATCTCGTTCGCGCTGCGGGCGCGGATCCCGAAGAGCAGCCGGTCCATCCAGTGCGGGACGTACCACCCGGCTCGATGGGTCGGGTACCCCATCTGCACCAGCCACGGCCACACCGTGTCGCGTGGAGCGCGAATGGTCGTGGCGCGAGTTGCCTGCCACATGGGGTCGACGACGAGTCCGTCGCCCGCCAGCGGTTGCTGCTTCTCCGCGCGCGTCGCGGCGTCCGCGGGTCCATCGATCAACGCCCGCACACGCGGCCACCCCAAGCACCGTCGCCACCGCGAGTGCGTATCGCATGGCGCGACCGTCGCACGGCGGACGAGGAAGGACATCCTGATCGGCGCGCAGGTCGGGCCGGGCAAACTACGCAAGCCGCGACCGACGAACGTCCGGCCGCGCTGGCTGCCCCGCGACATCCGTCCCGGCGCTCACCGCCACCGCAGGAGGTGCTGCTCCTGGTCCGTTCCGACGGCCGTCCGACGCCGGGGCGGGGCTGCTGCTTCGCCTCGGCGCCGCAGGAGGTGGACACGCCGACGGTCTAGAACCAGCCCCCGAACCATCCGGCGACGCCGGTCCGGTCTGCTTTGCGACGAACATCGGCGTCCTGGCGGTGCAACGCGTCGATGCAGGCCAGGATGAACCCGAGCATCGCGGCGAACGCTGCCACTCCCGCTGCGACGCCGTGGAGGACGAACAGCGAGAGGATCAGAAGCACCGCGACGAGCGCGAACGAGATGCGTCCGCGGTGGCGCTTTGAGGACATGCGAGCACTCTACGAGCGCCTGGCCGGGCAGACAACGCCGCCGCGCTCCTCGTGCCTCCAAGCCGCACTCCTCGTCGCGTCGGCCGTCCCGCTCAGGGGGTCGAAGGGCCGGCCACGGTGGTGGTCAGATGATTGGTCATCGATGCCCCCATGCGACCGCCGCTGCTCTCGGGGAGAAAGGACCGACTCGGCTCCACAGCGGGCAATGTGTCGGGGTCCTCGAACCACACCGAGCGGTGCTCGGTGGCGGCCAAGAATACGGCTCCCAGCCGGTAAGATCAGATCCCCAGACGGAGGTCATCATGGGCGAGCAGCAGGAGCGCAAGACCGCACCGAGCGAGGCCGAGGAGCCCAAGGCCGGTCGGCTAGCGCGTTGGCGTGAACGGCGGCGCAAGAACTCGGCGCGGGCTGCCGACATGAGCCGTCGCACCTGGGACGCCGACCAGCGCAACGTGGACAACGCGTCCAAGTACGGACGCCTCTAGGGCAACGAGCGGGGCGGCCAAGCCCGTAGCCGCTCGCCGTCGCAGCCGGTCGCAGCGTCGAGCGGACGCGATCGCGCGCAACGGACGCTCGCCGTACCTGTCGGCGAAGGCCCGCGTGCGCTCGGCGTTGTGGAGGTTGGTCGACTCAGCGGGACGCGCCCACAGCGGATCGGTCGTCCATTCCTCCCACCGTCCGCGCACGGTGCGCCCGCGCCCGGCCATCGCGAGCCGTCGCGTGGCACAAAAAGGCCCCGGTGGGCATGTGCTGTCCCAACGGGGCCAATGAGTCGGGGAGACAGGATTTGAACCTGCGACCGCCCGGCCCCCAGCCGGATTCAGCGCATACTACTGAGTTGGAGAAATGGCAAATAGCAGGAGCTTCTTGCTTCTCGGTGCGTTCGGGGTGTCGTGAAATTGGACCCCGAATTGGACCCTGCGGTTGCGTGCGCAACCAGGCATACCAGCGCGCACGATCCACCCGATGATCTGCGCCGGAGAGCGCCTCGAGCGACGGCGCAGAGCCCCGCCGCTCGTTTCTCGCGCACGTTGCGGCCATTGGGCTCGATGCCGACCGATCGCCTGCCTACGCTCGCAAGTCATGAGCGACAAGCGGCATCGGCAGCAACAGCGACGCCAGCGGCGCAAGGCGCAGGGACGCTCCGGACCATCCGCGACACACCGGCCCTCGCGGCCCCGCGAGGCCGACACGGAGCTCGCGGAGTTGCTCGCAGGCCTCGCCGAGATCGCCGCACGTGACGCCGACCAGCCCGAGGACGCGCTCGACGCCGAGCAGTGGGCGTCGACGATGCTGGGGACGATGCACGCGGCGCCGCTGCCGCTCGGCGAGGACGTCGCAGCTACGTTCCTGCCCGGCTTCGTGGACGCGCTCGAGAACCTCGGGACGCGCAAGGCGCTGGCGACCTTGCGGGCGCTCGCCGCTGTGTGCCCACCCGAACACGAGAAGACGACCCGGACGGCCGCCGACCGTCTCGCGGGAACGGGCCTGGGCGAGCCGGCGTGGACGGCCGGTCTCGCCGCGGCGCAACCGACCGCCGCGGCGCTGATGTGCGAGGAGGCCTTCGACGACGGCGTGAGCGTGATGATCGAGTTCGCGGCGCCAGACGTCGAGACGCACACCGTCGGCATCTATATCGACCACAACATGGGCGGCCTGGTGAAGGACGTCTTCCTCGCCGGCCCGCTGAGCGAGGTCCGCGCCCAGCTGAGCCACCAGGCACCGGACCAGGTCGGCCTTACCATCCGCGACCTCGGCCTCGCCGAGGCGCGCGCCCGCGCCGAGGCCGCGTTCGACGTGCTCGACCACACCTGGGACCCGCCGGTCAATGAGGACGTCGGGGCGATGCGCGCGCTGATCGATGCGCGGCTGCGCCGTCTGCCCGAGGGATTCGCGCTCTCCGACGAGCACGTCGAGGCCACGCCCGAGGAGCGCGAGGCGCTCTTCGAGAACTTCCTGTCGTCGCCCGAGGGCCACCGGTGGCGCGGCGATGAGGACGCCGAAGAGGTGACCGAGCTAGCGATCGATTTCGGTGCCGACTACAACCACGGCGGGCCCCTGCGCTGGAGCCCGGTGGTCGTCGAGATCTTCATGACGAGCTGGCTCGCGCGGAAGGTGACCCGCGAGCCCGAATTCTTCGAGCGCGTGCCCGAGGTGCTGCGCGACTGGGTCACGTACGCGGGACGGCGGCGCGGCGTGCCGTCGGCGCCGCTGCGCGAGGCGGTCGCCGCGGTCAAGGAGTACCGCGAGGAGATGCTCGAGGTGGTCACCGATCCCGAGGCGTGGGGTCCGGCCAAAGCCTTCGCGGTGGCAGCGCTGGAGGCGGGTATCGATCTTGCCGACCCTGAGCAGGTCGAGCGCTTCATCCAGCGCTACAACGACGGCCTCGCCGCGTAGCCGTAACCACATCCCGCGTTTGCGTGGGCCTCGTCTGGCACGACGTCGCTCCGGCTCGTCGACGGTTTCGCACTTCAGGCTTCCTACAGCCGTCGCAGATCGAACCACTCGCGCTCTGGCGTGACTCGCGCGGCGGCGCGAAGCGTGTGCTCGAGGCCCTCGTGTTCGGTGTCGCCAAGGTGCACACGGATCAGCCGAACGGGATACATGCACCCCGTGGACCACTCGCGGACACGACGAGCTGCAAGTTCTGCTTTGCCTCGCCAGCGACCGTCCCGATCGGCCTGATACTGGGCACGACCGATCTTGACGAAAGGGGTGCCGACCGCCCAAGCCCAGTACGTGATCCAGATCGGGCCGGGCTTCGGATCGACGTCGCTGGCGCGAACAGGGGCGACATCGGTCGGCCGTTCGCCGGGTGGGCTGATCGCCACGTCAGGCCATAGCTCGTCCCCGTCCGGCCAGTCCTCTGTGCTGGGCCAGAGCACAATTCGCACGCGCTTGGCGTCCCACAGATCCCACCCCGGATCAATCATCGCATGGCCGTCTGGGCGCTCAGTGCACCACGACGGGCGGCGCCTCGGCGCCGTTCTCGGCCGGGATGAGGTGGTACTGCACGACATAGCCGAGGCTCGCCGCGTAGCGATCGACGGTCGACATCTTCGCGTCACTCGCGGTGCTCTCCAGGCGGGCCACGGCGGACTGCGACGTCTCCATCGCGGCGGCGATCGCTGTCTGCGTCCGCTCTTGCTCCTCCCGGCGCTCGGCGAGGGCGTGCAGCAGCTCGCGTCGGCGGCGCGCGGCGTCCAGGAGCTTCGGGAACTCCGGGTTGCGCTTGGTGCGCTTCGCGATCATCTCGTCGAGGAAGTCACGTTCAGCCATCGATCCTGTCCTTCCGGGTGCGTCGATACCTCTATCGGTATCTTATTCGTGGTATAGCCTAGCACCAGTTATCGGCTGGCTCGAGGCTTGCGTTGAGGCGCCCGCAGCTCATCTCCGCGCCTCCGCCAGTCGGTAAGCCGACGCTTGGCGAGCGCGATCGCCGTCGGCGGCGTCTTCTGCGTCGTCTTCTTGAACGCCTCGAGCGCCAGGAGGACGCGGCCGCGCGTCCCCTCCTCTGCGAACAGGACCCGGTAGATGACGCGATCGCCGTCGACGCGGACCTCCCAGATGTCGCCGTCGAGATGTCGCGCGGCGCGCAGGCCCTTGTCGCGCACCTCCTCCATCCCGGCCAGCACCGCGGCGGCGTCGTCGTCGGAGAGCGCGTCGATGAACTCCTCGACCGGGCACCGGCCTGCGGCGGTCTTGTACGCGCGCCAGCGTCGGCGCGGCTGCGGTCGCGGCGTCCCGCCGCCACCGGATGGTCGCTTGGGCGCCAGCACCTGGTCTACGCCGCCGGAGTCGTGCCGACCGGCTCGGCCTCGACCGCCACGGACTCGGCGGCGAACGCCGCGTTGACCATCTCCACCTCGTGCGCGCTGGGCGCGTAGTGCGCGTAGATCTGAGTCGTCTTGGAGTCGGCATGGCCGAGGAACTCCTGGATGGTGCGCATCGGCTGGCCGGATGCCGCGAGCCGCGTGGCGAACGTGTGCCGCAGGTCGTGAAATCGGACGGGGCGGACGCCGGCCTCGGCGCAGGCGGCCTTGAAGCGGCGGGTGAGCTTCGTCCGGTCGAGCGGACGCCCCGATTGCGGGTGCGCGAAGACCAGGTCGTCGTCGGCGCCATAGAGCGTCCGCTGCGACCAGCGGTCGAGCTCGCGCGCGAGGCGGTCGGCCATCGGCACCGAGCGGCGTGTCGAGAGGTCGGACTTGCCCTCGCCGGAGTGCTCGCCGCGGACCCACGCGTTACGCACGCGGATGCGCTGTGCCGTCCAGTCGACGTCGCGCCAGCGCAGGCCGAGCAGCTCGGACTGGCGTAGCCCGGTCATCGCTGCGGAGAGCACGACGACGCGGATCACGGGCCCGAGGACGTCGGGCGGGATCGGTGGTGAGCTGCCGGCGCGGCCGCGACGCGTCGGGGCCGGCGCACGTGTGACGATCTGGTCGGGGATCGCTCGGATCACCGCCTCGAGCTCCGAGACTGTGAGGAACTGGAGGTCGGGGTTGGCGTCGCCCGCGCGGCGGCGCTTCGGGCGGCTCGCGCGCCGGACCGGGTTCTGCGTCGTCCAGCCGCGGTCGATCGCGTGCTCGAAGACCGAGTGCATGAACGTGACGACGTTGCGCACGGTCTTCGGCGCGAGGCCGGCGTCGAGCATCGCGGCGGCGACCGTCTCGACGTCGGCGATCGTGACGCGGTCGACGGGCTTGTCGCCCAGGCGCGGCGAGCTGTGGACGCGCTGCATCGACTCGCAGTTCTGCAGGTAGGACTTGCGCGCGCCCTCGACGGCGAGCCTGCGACGCAGCGAGTCGGTGACGTCGTCGAGCGTGCGCAGCTCGGCGCCGGCACGGACCGGCCGGCGCTCCTCGCCCTCCTGGAGCTTGCGGAACTGCCGCTCGGCCTCGGTCCGGGTCAGCCCGGCCGTCCCGCTCTCGTCGCGAAGAGCGCCGATGCGGCGGTTGAGCTTACGGCCGTCGAGCGTCCGCCAGCGCCCGTAGTAGGCGCCGTGCTTGACGTAGAGCTGCCCTGTTCCGTATCCGCGCTTTGCCATGCGTCGATGATGGCGGCTGGAGCGGCGCGATCGGGTCATCGGTTGTCGGTCCGCGTCGTCGCCGATGCGGGGCCGCGCTCGACGGTCCGCATCCATGCCTCGATCGCGCCCCGTCGGTAGCGGACGTAGCGGCCGAGGCGGAGGTGTGGGATGGCGTTGCGACGCGTCTCGGCGTACACCCACGCGCGAGTCACGCGCATCAGCTCGGCGACGTCGTCGGCGGTCAGCAGCCGGTCGTCGGGCGTTCTCATAGCCGGATGGGTCCTTCGGGTTCGCTGTCATCGGGGAGCGGTTGCGCCCGAGTGATGGTCTGCCGCGCCGGCGGCGGTTCCGAGCGCGGGGGCGAGGCGATGTGCAGCTTCTCCCCCTTGCCGTTGCCGATCACGAACGCCAGCCCGGGCGACAAGCGCCGGACCTCGTTGGGGTCGATGCGCATCTGGTGCTGGCTGCGGGTGGAGCCTACGTCGGTGCTGATGCCGCGCTCGTGCTGCAGGCTCCACTCGGTCGCCATGCGCGTGCCGGCGGCCTTGATGATGGCGTCAGGGTTGGGGACCGCGTGGAGGATCACGGTGTGAGCCGCGTTGAGGATGCGGGCGGCGGCCTCCGGGCCGCCCATGCCCTCGAAGGCCTGCGGGGCGAGGACGACCGCAGCGCCGTAGGAGCGCACGACCTCGACCATGCGCGCCATGCGCTCGCCGTCGGCGATGGCGGAGAACTCGTCGACGATGAGCAGGACCTGGCGGCGGTCGGGGTGGCGGCCGGCGAGGTACTGCTTGAAGTCCTCGATCAGGAATCGTGCGACCTTGCTGGTCTCCTCGGCGTAGAGCAGCTCGTTGAGCAACAGGTACGCGCAGTCGGCGTCCTCGAGTGCCCACGAGCCATCGAGCTGGCCGTCGGTCGCGTCGAAGAAGGAGCGGTAGCGCTGGCGGCAGGCGTCGATGTGCTCGTCGTGGAAGCGCTCGATCCCCTGGGCCTCGGCGCGGCCCGCCCACAGCACGAGCAGCCCGGTCTTGTCGAGGCGGGCGAGCAGGTCGCGCGACGATCGCGGCGGCCCGTCGGGTGGCGTGCAGGCGAGGCGGATGAGGTTGGTGGACAGGTCGCGGTAGTAGGCGCCGCCGCCCTCGTCGGCCCAGTCGATGAGCTGCACGAGCCGATTGGTGATCTCACGGCCCGTGCCCCGCCATGCGTCGTAGGGCTCCTGCGGGAACAGCCGCACGCCACGAGCGGCGTGGCGCATGGTGTCTGCGAAGCGCTGTTGCGTGAGCTCGTCGCCCTTGGCGTCAATCACGATGACTTGCCAGTCGCTGGTGGTCGCCACGCCGTAGGCGAGACGGCCGAGCGTGATGGTCTTGCCCGAGCCCGGCGCGCCGATCACGAGCGCCGTGCGCTGCAGGCGCGACAGCGGCATCAGCACTCTCCCCTGGCGGTCGGGGAGCACGTGATCGCCGGAGATGTGCTGGCCGAGTTCGAAGGAGCGCTCGACGCGCCGGCCCTCGCCGACGCCGAGCGCTCGCCGCGCCCTGCGCTCGGCGCGTGCGCGTGCGCGGGCGCGTTCGGCGCGGCGCTCGTCGCGCTCGCGCAGCTCCTCGACCGAGCGCCGGCGACACAGGTCGATGCCGAGCGCCACGGCGAAGCACAGCGGGGCGGCGAGCAGCCACCAGGTCCGGACGTAGGGCCATGCCGCCGCGAGCGCCGCGTGGGGATGCTCGAGCGCGCCGGCCCGCTCGGCCGCGCGTCCGGCTCGGTGCATCGCGATCTGGACGACGTTCCGCGCGAAGGCGATCCATGCGATCCCGAGCGCCGCCAGGAGCACGAACTCGATCCGGGCCCGGCGCGCGACGCGCGCCAGCGCGATCCCCAGGACGACCGCCGGCGCACTGATGAAGACGCCGCACGCGATCGCGAACATCGCGAGGAACGGCATCGGGTTGGCCTCGTAGGGCCCGTAGGGACGGGTCGCGGCGTTCATCGTTCTGTCTCCTTCGGCAGGTCGAGGACCTGAACGCGGCCGCGACCGACCTCGGCCGCGACTCGTCCGAGCGTTCGCCGTGGGGCCGGCGCGGCGAAGTAGGTGACCGAGCCGTAGCGAGCAACGAGCTCGGCCATGATCTCCGCGCGCGTCGCTTGAGCGTCAGCTCGACCTCGACGGCAACCTCTCGGCCGTCGATCACGACGAGGCCGTCCGGACGGTGGCGCTGCCGCACGCCCGGCGCGCCGCCGAGCTCGCGGTGAAGCTCACGCTCGCAGACCCACTCCGCGTCGGAGTGGCGATCGAGCACGTGCAGGCGCACGTCGGTGACGGCGGCGATGTGCGCGAGCATCCCCGCAGTGGGTCGCCAGACCGCGTAGTCGACGCCGGCGAGCGACTGCCCGCGGCGTGTGAGCCACACGAACACGGGCTCGCCGACGAGCAGCGCCCGGCCGCGGGCCCAGCCCGCGCGCTCCCATCGCGAACGGAGCCATCGTGCCGCGTGCGTCGAGCAGCTCATCATCCGGGCGAGCTGCGGCAAGGTGAGCGCGTACTGCTCGGCGACCACGCGCAGCAGCTCGAGGTCGCGCTGCGAGCACCGCACGGTGCCGGCGTCCGCTCGTCGCGCGCGACCGGGATGGTCGGTCGGTGTCGGGTCCGGGGTCATCAGGCCTCACGACACAGAGGGACCAGTCCCAGAGTTGGCCCCCGGACAATTTCCCCGCTCGCCCGTCGCACCCGCCGTCGTCGCCGCCGACGCCGTACTGCTCCTTCGTAGACCCGGGTTGCCCTCACACACATGAAGAGCCGCGACCCCTGCTTATGGCCCCTCTCCCCGCCGCCCGCTCCTGTCTGCTTTCTCGTCCTGCCCCGACACCGCCGGCCGGTCCACCCCTCGATCGCTGACCACCCGAACTCCGCGCCAGCGGTGGGTGGGTGGTCAGCGACGCCGAGCGAAGCGAGGCGAGGGGGGCGGGCCGGCCGGCGGGCCAGGTCTCATCGGCCATTCCGACCAGCGCCGCGCCGGCGCCGACGCCGCGAGCGGCCTTCGCTACACGAAGGCCGCTCGCGAGGTCGCTCAGCAGTCGGAGAAGCTAGACGCGTGCGTGCCGAATCCGGCCACCAGCGCGCCTGAACGCGGGGTAACCGACCGCCTCACGCAATACCCTCGACTGAGAGTGGTCGTCGACGATCTCTTCGCACACGCATGGGCTCGCCACAGTCGAGCCGGCGAGATCGCGGACCGGATGGTCGAGATCTGGAACGGCTACATCGCGGACCATCCTTACTCCGCTTCGCTCATCGGCGAGGGCGACGGCGTATACGTCCTGCGCGTCTACGAGGACGTGCCGCTGCCGCAGGAGTTCGCGGTCGCGACGGGCGAGTGGATCAACCACCTGCGTTCGGCCTTGGATTACATGATCTGGGCGGCGGCGGCGCATACGTCGGGCCGGGTCCCGCCGCCGAACCAAGGGCAGATCCAATATCCGATCTACGAATCGCGACAGGCGTGGGAGCGCAATCTCTATCGCCTTGGTGCTCTCGCCGATCACCATCGCGCGATGTTGCTCACGATGCAGCCGTTCAACAGCGATGCTGACGCCAACTACCTCGGTTGGATCAACCGCATTGCCCGCAGCGACAGGCACCGCCATCTGAGTCGGATGGCCGGCTACCTGGCCGAGTTGCAGCCGGCGCTCGTCACGCCTGCGGCCTGCGAAGCGACGTTGCAGTGGGGAGAGCGAACGATCTATGACGGGTACGCCGATGCCGCGCGAATCGTTGTCGCGCCATGGACTCCCGAGATGGAGATCATGGTCAATCCGCGGATGGGGATCGACCCCGAGATTGAGGAGTGGTCGCACTCGCCATTCTGGCGCAAGATCCGTTTCCCAGACCGGCTCAAGATGCTGCACGTCTTCGTCGCAGCCGAGATCGCGGTCTACGAGTACGACGCGACGGGGGCGAGCCGGAAGCACGAAGCCCTAACGTCGGACTACAAGGCCGAGTGCGACGCGCGCAACAATCCGCGACGGCGCCCACCGCAGAGGAAACGCAGGGCGGTCGAGTGGAGCGATCCCGTCAGCGCGCGTCGTGCCACCGAGCGTGAGATATCAGGCGAAGACTTCCCACCCCATGGCCCTGGCAGTCCGTCGCGCGGCGTTGGCTAGTCAAGCGCGCCCGGCGCGGTAGCCTCGGCCGGTGCCGTGGACGGCGCCTCGTCTTCGACAGCGAAGTAGTCGAGATCGACCCTCTTAGGCTCGTAGCCACGGGCCACGGTGACGCCGACGTCGTGTTCGATCATCAGCTTCGCAAGCTCCTTCCCATCCACCAGGATTACCCGCGGCGTGACTCCGTCGGCGTAGTCGAGAGCTTCCTTGCTGAAGCTTGCGGTCGTGATGAACACGCCCTTGGTAGCTCGCTGGCCGTGTAGAGCGCCAAAGAACTTCTGGATCTCCGGTCGGCCAACGACGTTCTTCCAGCGCTTTGCCTGCACGTAGATCAGGTCCAGGCCCAACCGGTCCTCACGAATCACCCCATCGACTCCTTCGTCGCCGCTCTGCCCGAGGCGTTCCGCAGCGTCGTCCCGGCGTCCGCCATAGCCCATCGCATGGAGGACGTCGAGGACGAGCTGTTCAAAGAAGTCCGGTGACTGCTCCAATACGCGATCGAGAAGCTCGGCCGCGAGCGCCGAGCTGAGTTCGCGGTACGCGCTCTCGATTCGCTCCTCGGGAGTCTGCTCGTCCTCGGCTGGAATCGCGTCGGCGGTGCTGCCGTGCGACGGCGCAGACTTCGCTTGCCGGAAGTCCGCGAGTTCCTCGAACTGGCCGAGGACCTTGAGGTCGACTCGCTCTGGATTCTCAGCGAGCACTTGTCGCCCGCGGTCCGTGATTCGGTAGACGGCGCGCTTTGGCCTATCGATGAGCTTCGTCCGGTAGAGGTACGTCGCCGCCCAGCCCACGCGGTTTTGAAATGTCGTGACACGCCCGCTCGGGATCATCTCGTCGAGCTCGGCCTGATCGAGCGAAAAGCGCTCTGCGAGGTCGGCGCGAATCGATGTGATGGTCCGGTCCTCGCCGCCTTCCGGCGAAACGAGCATCGGCCGCATCAGGGTCTGAAAGTCGGGGACTGCCACGCCGGCGGACACTACCTCGCCGTCGTGTTCGCGCCGGAGACGGTGGAGCGGCCGTACAGGCGCTTGCGCCATCGTCACCGCGTGCCCATGGGAAAATTGGACCCCAGATGGACCCCGCGGGCTCCCCGCAAGCGGCCCACCGCAGAAGGAAAGGCCCGCAAACACGGGCCTTTTCTTGAGTCGGGGAGACAGGATTTGAACCTGCGACCGCCCGGCCCCCAGCCGGGTGCGCTACCAGACTGCGCCACTCCCCGTGAGTGTGTCCAGAGCGGGCGACGGGAATCGAACCCGCCCTAGAAGCTTGGAAGGCTTCTGTGCAACCACAACACTTCGCCCGCAAGCCCGCCGCCTAAGGCTACCTCACGTCATGCGGCCGATGTGGGGCGGCGCTGCTCGGTGGGGACCGTGCCGCCGTCGTCGGTCACGGTCGGTGGCGGCCACGGGCCGAACCAGTTGTCGGCGCCGCCGTCGAGGGTGACGACCGAGCCGCTGAGCGCGTGGCCCAGCGGGCCGGCGAGCAGCGCGACGAGCCACCCGAACTCCTGCATCGTTCCGAGGCGCTGCAGCGGGACGCTGCGCGCGGCCCCGCGCCACACGACCTCGGGGTACTTGCGCAGCGACTCGGTGTCGAAGCGCCCGAGGGCCGCGGCCACGACCGCAATGCCGCGCTCGGCCCACTCGACGGCGAGGTCGCGGGTGAGCGCCTCGACCGCCGCGCGCGCCGCGCCGGTGTGCGCCATCGCCGGCATGCCGTGGTGCGGCGAGACGGTGACGTTGACGACGGTCCCGCCCTCATCGCCGAAGCCGGCGCCGACCGCGGCGCGGGTCATCGTGTAGGTGCCGTCGATGTTCAGGCGCCGGACGGCGCGCCAGCCCTTTGCCGCGATCTCCTCGGCGGGCACGAAGTACTGGCCCCCGGCGTTGTTGACGAGGACGTCCAGGCGCCCATGGCGCTCACGTACGGTCTCGACGATCCGCGTCGCGTCGGCGGGCTCGCGGATGTCGCCGGCCACGAACGAGCAGCGCTCGCCGATCTCCGCCGCCGCGGCCTCGAGGACCTCCTCGCGGCGCCCGGCGATGACGACGTCCGCGCCGGCGGCGACGAGCTCTATCGCGGCGTGCTTGCCGAGGTTGGTGCCGCCGCCGGTGACGAGCACGACACGCCCGGCGAGCGCGTCGGGGGCGTGGATCTGCGAGGGCGAGGACCTCAAGCGCGAGCGGGGGAGCCGGGGGTCGAACCCGGATTCATGGTTTTGGAGACCATGCGCATAGCCATTAACTCACTCCCCCAGCGGCGGCCAATCCTAGCGTTCTGACCGTACGATGCCGTCCGACTCGGATGGGAACATGTGTTCGTGATCCAGCCAGCAGACCGCCTCTCTTACGCCTACCTGCTCGGCGCCTACCTCGGCGACGGCTACGTCGCCAACACGGGGCGCAGCTTCCAGCTGGTCATCACGCTCGACGCGACCTATCCGGACATCATCGAGGAATGCCGGGCCGCCATCGTGCTCAGCCTGCCTTCGTCACGCCCACGCGCGCACCCGCACGCGGTGGACCGCTCGGTTCGCGTCCTGGCTGGGTCAAAGCTTTGGCCCGACCTGTTCCCACAGATGGGCCCCGGGCGCAAGCACGAGCGCCCCATCGTCCTCGCCCCCTGGCAGCGCGAGATCGTGGAGACGCACCCGTGGCCCTTCGTGCGCGGGCTGATCCACTCCGACGGCTGTCGCACCGTCAACCGCTTCAAGACGCGGCTCCCGTCCGGACGGGTGGCCGAGTACGCCTATCCGCGCTACTTCTTCAGCAACCTGTCGGCGGACATCCGCGGGTTGTTCTGCGAGAGCTGCGAGCGTCTCGGGTTGCGCTGGACGCAGTCCAACCACCGCAACATCTCGGTCTCGCACCGCACGAGCGTGGCGCTGCTCGACGAGAACGTGGGGCCGAAATGCTGAGCGCTACGCCGCGCGCCGGCCCTGCTCGGTGTCCGCGGCGCGGCGGCGCGATCGGCGCGCGGGCAGCAGGTTCGTGCCGCGGAGGCGGTGCAGCTCGCGGGCGATCGACTTGCGGGCCTGCTCCATGACCTGGACGCGGCGCGAGCCGCTCATGAGGTTCACGCCCATGAGGGCGCAGTCGTCCCTGCCGGGCTGGAGGATGAGCACATTGGTGCCCTCGGCGCGGAGCTTGCGCGCCTCGTGGGCCAAGCGCCGCCCGGCGGCCGCGCGCATCATGCGGGCGAAGCGGTCGGCGGGCGATCCGCCGGCCACCGGGGCGACCGACGACATCGGGTTCAGGCAGACGACGAGGTCCAGGTCGGCGCCGCACAGCAGGTCGAGGTTCGAGGTCGAGCAGATGCCGCCGTCGACGTAGCGTCGGCCCGCGATCTTGACCGGGTGGTAGAAGCCGGGGATGGCGCAGGACGCTGCCACGGCATCGGCCACAACCGTCATCGGGGCGTCGTGGCGGCCGAAGGCGACGCGCTTGCCCGAGGTGTAGTCCGCGGCGACCGCCCAATAGCTGGGGTGGCTGGGCCACTGGCCGGGGATGAACCCGTCGACCAGGTCGGTGATGGGTCCCGTGGAGATGAAGCCGCGCGGCAGCCAGCCGGCCACCACCGCGGCGGGCGGGTGGCTGCGCAGGTGGCGGATCGTGTTCAGGGCCAGGCGCCAGGACCCGGGGCCGATCGGCGGCAGTGCCCGCTCGAGGCGGTACTCCGACCCCGGCAACCGCTTGGAGAACGCGTCGGCGCGCGACTCCGCCTCGGCGAAGCCGTCCAGCGTGCGCCCCGACACGTAGGCGCCCATGTACTCCGAGTCGATGCCGCCGGCGGCGAGCGCTCCCACGACAGCGCCTGCGGAGGTCCCGACGATCCGTTCCGCGTCGACGGCGCGCCAGCCGGTCTCGGCCTCGAGCGCGTCCAGTGCCCCGATGAGCCAGGAAGCGCCAACCACGCCACCTGCCCCCAGGACAAGACCCACACGCATGAGCACCACCGTACCCCTCTCGACGGACTGTCAATCGGTGCCCTTTCGGCCTGGAACGGGTGAGAAAAGGCCCCATGAGCAGGCGGAAGGCGGCGCGGTGACGCGTGCGGGGCGAGAGGACTCCGCAACCCACCCCCGAACGTCGGCTGCATGACCGCGGAGGACCCGGCGCGGACCGCCGAGACCCCACACATGCTGCTCGTCTTCGAGAGCATCGGCGCCGCCGGGCCCGTCCGGCCCGTTCAGGTCGCCGCCGTGCTGTCGGGCCTGGAGGAGGTGTTCCTGGTCACGCTCCTGCGCGACGCGCCCCCGCCCGATCACCGCCGGCGCGAGTGGGCCTGGGACTTCGACACCGAATCGCTGCACGTCGGCCTCGCGGGGCTGCGGCTCGAGTCGCCGCTGGAGATCCTGCTGGCGCAGCCGTGGCACGTCTACACCGTCCCCTTCTCCGCCTTCGCCTACGGCCTGGCCCACGTCTTCGGCGCCCCCACCACCGCCGCGCCGGTGTTCGACCGCGCGCGCGAGGACTTCTGGAGCACCCGCCTCGCGGGCGACAGCCCCGAGCCCGAGTGGATGGAGTGGCAGGCGTGGCTCGAGTACAAGCACGAGGAGGTGGAGCGCACGGTGCCGTTTCGCCTGCGCGAGGTCGACATCGCGCTGACGCTGCCGCCGGGCCCGGAGGCGCCACCCGAGTGAGCGGCCCGCGTCGTGGGCCTAGAGTTGGCCCATGCGGATCCGCATCATCGACGCGTTCACCGACCGGCCGTTCGCCGGCAACCCCGCCGCCGTCTGCCTCCTCGATGCCGACACCTGGCCCGACGAGGCGTGGATGCAGCAGGTCGCCGCAGAGCTGCACCTGTCGGAGACCGCGTTCGCCCATCCGCTGCGCGCGGGCACCCAGGACGACGCCGACTGGGCGCTGCGCTGGTTCACGCCCGAGGTCGAGACGAACCTCTGCGGGCACGCGACGCTGGCCACCGCACACGCCATGCACCGCGACCGCGGCACGCCGGGCACCGTGCGCTTCGTCAGCCGCAGCGGGATCCTCGTCGCGCACACCGCCGACGACGGCACCATCACGCTCGACTTCCCGGCCGCGCCCACCACCGAGGTTCCCGCCCCCCAGGGCCTGACCGCAGCGCTCGGCGCCGCCCCCGAGGCCACCTACGCCACGGGCGCGCTGGGCGACCTGCTGGCCGTCTTCGCCAACGAGGCCGCCGTGCGAGCGCTGGCCCCGGACTTCGGCGCCGTGGCGCGCCTGGCCCGTCGCGAGGGCATCCGCGGGATCATCGCAACGGCGAGCGCGCCCGGCGGGGCCGCCGGTTACGATTTCGTCTCGCGGTTCTTCGCTCCCGCCGACGGCATCCCCGAGGACCCCGTCACCGGCAGCGCCCACACCGCGCTGGCGCCGTTCTGGTCCGGGCGCCTCGGTCGCGACGGACTGACCGGGCTGCAGGCCTCCGCGCGCGGCGGCCTCGTCCGCACCTCGCTGCACGGCGATCGCGTCCACCTCACGGGGAGCGCCGTCGTCGTGCTCGACGGCACGCTGACCGGGACCTGAGTGCGGGCGGAGGGACTCGAACCCCCAAGGCTTGCGCCACCGGCACCTAAAGCCGGCGTGTCTACCAATTTCACCACGCCCGCTCGCGCGAACCGTCGCACACGGCCCACGCCGGATTGTATGGTCCGCCGGCATGGCCGAGGATGACGTCAGGATCGAGCGGCCCAACCGCAAGAAGGCCTCGAGCAAGGCGAGCAGGGCTGTCGTCATCCTGCTGCTGCTGGTCTCGGCGGCGCTGGTCCTCATCGTCACGATCGGCGGCTGGGATGCCCTTCAGGGCGCCAAGGCGATCCAGATCGCCTACATCGGCGTCTATCTGGTGATGGCCTACTACGTCGCGCGCTGGAACCGCGGCGTGCTCCCGGTGGCCGCGGCGCTGGCGATCATCCTGCTCATCTTCGCCGCCGTCTCCGGGCCGGCGTGGCTCGAGCGCGACAAGACGGGCTTCACCGATCCGGCGCTCGACGCGAGCCTGCTCGGACTCATCACCCTGCTCATCGTGCCGGTCCAGGCCCTGCTCATCGTCTTCTCGATGCAGGCGTTCTCCCAGGAGTGGAACGTCGAGGTCGAGCGGCGCGCGGACAGCCCGTCCGAGCCCGCCCCGGCAGCCGGCTGACGTACTCTGTGAACGCGCTCGCCCGGGTGGCGAAACTGGTCAGACGCGCGGCCCTCAAAAGGCCGTGGCCTTCGGGCCATGTGGGTTCGAATCCCACCCCGGGTACTCGGCACGCCCCTTACGCTTAGGGGATGTTCGACGATGCCATCGACGCCCTCGACGACCTGCGCGAGGTGATCGGCGAGCCCAGGCAGGCGGTGCTCGACAAGCAGCTCGATCACCTCGATCGCCATTGCGTCGGGTTTCTCGCACGGTCGCCGATCGCGCTGCTGGCGACGGCGGGGGCCGACGGGCGCTGTGACTGCTCGCCGCGCGGCGGACCCCCCGGCTTCGCGCGCGTCCTCGACGAGCGTCGCCTGGCGCTGCCCGACTACACGGGCAACCGGCGCCAGGACTCACACACCAACGTGCTCGAGAACCCGCACGTCGGTCTGATCTTCCTCATCCCGGGGATGAACGAGACGCTGCGGATCAACGGGCGCGCGGCGCTCGTCCGCGACCACCAGCTGCTGGAGGACCTGCCCACCGGCGGCACGCGGCCTCCACGGCTCGCGCTGTGCGTCGAGGTGCAGGAGGTCTTCCTGCACTGCGCCAAGGCCTTCATGCGCGGCGGCGTCTGGGATCCGCAGACCTGGACCCCGCCGCAGGAGCTGCCGTCCGCCGCCGAGATCTACCGCGACCATCGCGACACGCCCGGCCTGACCGTCGCCCAGACGCAGGCCGAGCTCGACGAGAGCATCCGCGAGCGGATGTGGTGAGGCGGCGGCCTCAGGCCGTCGCCAGCCCGCCCGTCAGCCGCGCCGGCGTGTCGTCGTCGGCGGCGGCGAAGAAGCCCCCGACCACGTCCTCGAGCTGATCCATCGACTCGGCGGCATAGAGGATCGGCTGGTAGCTGGTGATGTCGTACTCGACGGTGCTCATCTCGGCCAGGTCGATCGGGCGGATCTCCGTGTGGCGGAACTCCTCGATCTCGCCGTAGCTTGAGAGGATGCCCGCGCCGTAGGCCTTGAGCTCTGAGTCCTCGCGGATGACGCCGAACTCGAGCGTGAACCAGAAGATGTCGGCGATGACCTGCAGGGCCTCGTCGGTCTCGACCCGGCGCGCCGCGTCGCCGGCCAGGCGCTTGATCTCGGCGAAGCGCGGGCTCGCCAGCATGTTCCCGTGGCCGATGACCTCGTGGATGATGTCCGGCTCGGGCGTGTAGAGCGGCTCGGACGGGTGGCGGACGTACTGGGTGGAGTGAAAGACGCGGTCCGCGAGCGCGCCGTAGAACTCGCGCAGCGGCACGAGGCCGGGCGCGCAGTGGTACTCGAAGCCGGTCAGCGGGCGTAGGCCGGCGGTCACCTCGCTGAGTTGGGGCACGCGGTCCTCGGGCAGCCCGAGGCGGGCCTTGCCCTCCAGGTACTCGCGACAGGCGTACTTCTCGTGCTTGTCGTGCAGCTCGCGGCACACGATCCGCCAGATCTCGTGCTCGGACTCGGTGTAGTCGACGTGCGGGATCGGCTCGCCCGGCGTCCACGCCATGGCGGCGGCGGCGATCTCGTTGCGCCGCGTGCGATAGGCCGGATCGTTGAACCCCGGATGGTCCTGGCCGAGGTGGACCTCGACCTTGCCGTCCTCGCGTTGCGTGACCGGCGAGTACAGCTGAGCCTCTTCGAACATCTGGACCTCCCTCGATGGTGCGCTACGCCACAAGGGCACCACGTAGCGCGAGGACTGGCAACTCTGCGCGGTCTGGCCGGGCAAGACGC
The DNA here is from genome assembly GCA_963806015.1 of uncultured Actinomycetes bacterium. Lineage (GTDB taxonomy): Bacteria > Actinomycetota > Thermoleophilia > Solirubrobacterales > Solirubrobacteraceae > JAOPZW01. The sequence continues at coordinate 25,313 of CAWDWM010000001.1, forward strand.
CCACCATCGCGTAGCGAACAGCGCTACCTTCTGTACAGAATGACCAGTCCCATCGATGACCTCGATGCACGCCTGATCGCCCTGATGGCCGCCGAGCCGCGCATCGGCCTGATGGAGGCCTCGCGGCGATTGAACGTGGCGCGGGGCACCGTGCAGGCGCGCCTGGCCAAGCTGACCGACCGCGGCGTCATCCGCAGCTTCGGGCCCGAGGTCGACCCGTCGAAGATCGGCTATCCGGTGCTCGCCTTCGTCTTCCTGGAGATCACCCAGGGCCGGCTCATCGAGGCGATCGCCCACCTCGAGTCCGTGCCCGAGGTGCTCGAGGCGCACGCCACCAGCGGGCCGCGCGACCTGCTGTGCCGCGTCGCCGCCCACGACACCGAGCAACTGCAGGAGATCATCAACCGGCTGCTGAGCACCTCCGCCGTGCGGCGCTCGACGAGCTACATCGTCCTCTCGACGCAGATCGCGCATCGCACCGGGCCGCTGGTGCAGGCCGCCGCCGGCGCCTGAGGCGTATCGTTGCGGGCGCAACCACGACAGGAGAACCGATGCCCCGCAGCACCTTCACCGACCCGGTGCGCGAGCTCATCAAGGCCCGCAACTTCTGCCACGTCTCGACGCTCAACGAGAACGGATCGATCCATTCGACGCTCGTCTGGGTCGACGCCGAGGCCGAGCACGTCGTCCTGAACTCCGCGCAGGGCCGCCGCTGGCCCGAGAACGTCAAGCGCACGGGCCGCGCGTCGCTGCTGATCGCCAACGCCGAGGACCAGTACGAGTACGTCTTCATCCAGGCCGTCCTCGAGTCGGCCACCGAAGAGGACGGCCGGGCCGTCATCGACGCCCTCAGCGAGAAGTACGAGGGCCGCCCCTACCCGCCGCTGAAGCCGGGAGAGGTCCGCGTGACGCTGCGCTTCGTTCCCGAGCGCGTGGTTCATCGCGGCGGGAACTAGTTGCGCATCGACCACGTCATCTGGACGACGGTCGACCTCGACGGCGCCGCGCAGCGCCTCGCGCGCGAGTACGGGCTGCGCGACGCCGGCGGCGGGCGCCACGTCGGCATCGGCACCCACAACCGCGTCTTCCCGTTGGGCGGCGGCTACCTCGAGTTGCTCGCCGTCGCCGACCCCGAGGAGGCGGCCGCCTCGGTCATCGGCCGCGCGGTCGCGGCCGCGCCGGACGGCCTCCTCGGCTGGGCGGTGGCGGTGGAGGACGTACCGGCCCACGCCGAGCGCCTCGGGCTGAAGGTGACGACGATCGAGCGCGGGGGCCTCACCGCGCGCCTGGCCGGCGTGGCCGAGGCGATGGCCGAGCCATGGCTGCCGTTCTTCATCCAGCGCGACGCAGGGATCGAGAATTGGGCCCCACCCACCCCCGGCGGCGATGCGGGCGGCATCGACTGGATCGAGCTGACCGGCGACTCCGAGCGCCTGCGCCCGTGGCTCGGCGGCGAGGAGCTGCCGGTGCGCTACGCGGCCGGCGACGCGCCGGGCCTGCGCGCGGTCGGCCTGGGCTCCGGCGCCGTCATCCGGTGACGATCGCCTCGAGCGCGTCGACGATCTCGGGGGTGGCGACCAGGAGCCCGGCGCCGGTGCCCGGCAGCGGATCGAGGTGGCGGGTCTCAAGGCCGACGGCGCTGCACAACATCTCGCCCGCCGCCCAGTCCCACGCGTTGAGGCCGTACTCGTAGTAGGCGTCGTAGCGCCCGGCCGCGAGCCACGCGAGATCGAGCGCGGCCGACCCGAGGCGGCGGATGTCGCGGACCTGCGGGAGCAGTCGCGCCACCACCGTGGCCTGCGCGGCGCGCACGCGGGTGTCGTAGCCGAAGCCCGTGGACACCATCGCGGTGGCCAGGTCGTCGCGGCGCGATCGGCGCAGCGGCTCACCGTCGAGCAGCGCCTCCTCCCCCACCCGCACGGTGAAGAGCTCGTCGCGCAGCGGATCGAGGATCACGCCGACCCGGCCCTCGCAGGCCACCGACACGCACCACTGCGGGATCCCGAAGAGGTAGTTGATGGTGCCGTCGAGCGGATCGACGACCCAGCGCAGCCCCGTCGAGCCCGCCACGTCGTCGCCCTCCTCCCCCAGGACGGCATCGCCGGGGCGGCGCGCGGCGAGCACCTCGCGGATCGCGCGCTCGGCCTCGAGGTCGGCCTCGGAGACCAGATCGGTGGGCGTCGACTTCGTCTCCACCTCGCGCACGCCGCGCTCGTAGTACTCGAGCAGCACGGCGGCCGATGCGCGCGCCGCCGCCACCGCCACGTCGAGCAGGTCGTCGGTGCTCATACCGGCGGACGGCGATCGGCCCATGGCCGCGCCTGCTCGATCTGGGCGGCGAGCGACAGCAGCGTGGCCTCGTCGCCGGGGCGCCCGACGAGCTGAACGGAGAGCGGGAGGCCGGCGGCGTCGAACCCGGCCGGGACCGACGCCGCGGGCTGGCCGGTGACGTTGAACATGCCGTACCACGGGACGCGCGTGATGATCGCGTTGAGCGTCCATAGCGCGCCGCGGCCGTGGAACTGGCCGAGGCGGAACGGCGGCCCCGACGGGCCGGGCGTGAGCACGACGTCGGCGTGGTCGAAGATCGCGTTCATGCGCGCGGCGACAGCCGCCTCGGCGCCCCGCGCCCGGGCGACCTGCGCGGCCGGGACGAGCGCGCCGAGACGCGCCATCGCGCGCGTGCGCGGCTCCAGGCGCTCGGGATGCTCCACGCCCTCGGCGTCGTCGTGGATCCCGCGCAGGTAGCGCGCCACCAGGTTCAGCCAGGCCGTCGGCCCGTAGTCGATCTCGCGCTCGGCGACCTCGTGACCGAGCGAGCGCAGCAGCTCGGCCGTGTCCTGCACCGCCCCGCGCTGCTCGCTGCCCAGCCGGGCGAGGGCGCCCGGGGGCAGGCCGGTCGAGACCGCCACGCGCAGGCGGCCCGGCTCGCGCGCGGCGGCCGCAGCGAAGCCATCGCCACCCGCGGTCGCGTCGAGGAACAGCGCCGCGTCGGCGACGCGGCGCGCCAGCGGCCCGTCGACGCCCAGGCCGTGCCAGACCTCGCGCTTGGGTCCCAGGGAGATGCGGTCGCGCTGGGGCTTGAGGCCGAACAGCCCGCAGAACGCGGACGGGATGCGGATCGAGCCGCCGCCGTCGGAGCCCAGGCCGACGCCCACCGTGCCCGCGGCCACGGCGGCGCCCGTCCCCCCGCTCGAGCCGCCCGGCGTGTGGTCCAGCGACCACGGGTTGCGCGTCGCCCCGAAGGCCAGCGACTCGGTGAACGGGAAGATCGTCAGCTCGGGCACGTGCGTCTTGCCCATGACGATCGCGCCGGCCTCGCGCAGCGCGCGCACCACGTCGGCGTCGCGCTCGGCCGGGCCGCCGTGCGACAGCGAGCCCCACGCGGTGACCTCGCCGGCGACGTCGGTGTCGTCCTTGATCGCCACCGGCACGCCGAGCAGCGGCCGCCGATCGCCCGCCCCGCGGCGCGCATCGGCCTGGTCGGCCTCGGTCAGGGCCCGGTGGGCGAGCACCACGCGGAAGGCGTTGAGCTGCGGATCCACCTGCCAGATGCGCTCGAGCGACGCCTCGACCAGCTCGCGCGCCGAGACCTCGCCGGCGGCCACCAGGCGCGCCTGCGCGGCGGCGCCGGCGAAGCAGAGGTCGGTGGCGTCCATGGCGCGGCCGAACACTAGATGGTTGGTTCCGCGGCCGGCGTGCTCGCATGTGCGCGGGCCGTGGATGCCGGGCGCCGTACGGCGAAGGGGTGCCGGGCTGGTTGCCCGGCCCCCTTCGGCGGGTGGCGATCCGGCGCCGCGGAACGCGTGCAGGCGGGTGCGGCGGTCGTGGAATCAGCCATCTAGAGTCCTGCCGCAGTGGACCGCGGCCCCCTCGCCTGCACGGATGCCGAGCGCCGCGCCGCCCTCGCGCTGCTGCGCCGCCTGCGCCGCGCACGGCGGGCGCCGCGCATCGAGGCGCGCTGGCTGCGGCCCGGCTGGCCGGCGTGGCAGGCCCTGTGCGCGATCGCCGGCGTGGTCGGCGCCGTGCTCAGCGTCGACCATGCGCTCGCCGGGCTGATCGTCGCCGCGGCGGCCCTCGCGGTCTCCGCCGCGCACGGGCGCGGGCGGCTGCCGCTCGGGCGCGCTCGGGCCACGCAGGACGTCGTCGCCCCGGCACGGGACCCGCGGGAGGTCGCGCTCGTCGTCCTCGCCGCGGTCGACCGCCCGCGCACCGGCGTGCTGGCCCGCCTGCCGGCGGCGCTGGAATGGCTGCAGGGCGCGCTGGTGCTCACCGTGGCGCTGGCCGGGGCGCGCCTGGCCGGCGCGGACGGCACACTGGTGGGCGTCGCGCAGCTCGTCCCGGCCGCGGTGGCGCTGGCGGCGGCCGTGGGCTTTCTCGATGCCGTCGTCGCACCCGTGGCCGCGACCGATACCGCGGCCGCGGACGCCGCCATCGCCACGGCCCGTGACGCCCCCTGGGCCGAGGTCGTGTTCGTCGGCGCCGGCGACCTCGGCCTGCGCGCGCGCCTGCGCGCCGAGCGCCGCGCGCCCGAGACGACCGTCCTGCTGTGGCTCGAGCCCGCGGCGCGCCCGTGGTGGCGCAGCGCGCACCCGACGCTCGCCGAGATCGCCGGCGCGACCGGCGCCCCGCGCCGGCGCGGTGCCGCCCTGCCGGCGGGCGAGCGGCCGGCGCTCGCGCTCGGCGGGCCCGCGGGCGAGCTGACCGAGCTGACGGCGGCGGTCGTCGCGCGGATCGGCGCGAGCCTCGGCCACACCGGCTGAGCGACGCGTCAGGCGCAGACCGGCGGCAGGTCCGTCGTGGCCGTCAGCCGCGCGCGGCGCTGTGCTCCCACGGCGTCCGCGCCATCGAGCGCCGCGACGACCATGGCGGGCGTCACCGGGAACGGCTCATTGTGGATCGTCTCGCCGTCCGCGCACGCCACCTCCGCCACGCGCGCGAGCACCTCGGGGTCGGGCTCGACGCCGAGGTCGCCCAACGTCACCGGCAGCCCGACCCGCAGGCAGAAGTCGACCACCTCGTCGATGAGCGCCTGCGGGCGTTGCTCCAGCACGAGCAGCGCCAGCACCCCGAAGGCGACCTTCTCGCCGTGCCAGCGGTCGTGCGTCTCGGGGAGCGCCGTCAAGCCGTTGTGGATCGAATGCGCGGCGGCCAGGCCCCCGGACTCGAAGCCGAGCCCGGAGAGCAGGGTGTTGGCCTCGACGACGCGCTCGACGGCGCCGGTCACCTCGCCGCGCTCCACCGCCTCGCGCGCGGCCACGCCGTCGGCGAGCAGCGTCTCGTAACACAGCCGCGCCAGGGCGGTCGCCGCCAGCAGCGGCGGCCCGCCCGCCAGCGCAGACTTGCCCGCGCGGGCGGAGGCATCCGCCTCGAAGAACGTCGACAGCCCGTCGCCGATCCCCGCCACGAGGAAGCGCACGGGCGCCTGGGCGATGATCGTCGTGTCGACGAGCACCGTGTCGGGATTGCGGCCGTAGACGCGGAACTCCTTGAAGCTGCCGTCGTCGTCGTAGATCAGCGCCAGCGAGCTGGTCGGGGCGTCGGTCGACGCGATAGTCGGGACGATCACGAGCGGCAGCTCGGCCGGATGCGCCACCGCCTTGGCCGTGTCGAGCGTCTTGCCGCCCCCCACGCCGACGACGGCGTCGGACTCGAGCTCGACCACGAGCGCAGCGATGCGCTCGACCTCGGCCGCCGAGGCCTCGCCGTTGAAGTCGACGATCGTGGCCCCGGCCACTGCTTCCAGCCGCGGTCCCAGGGCGCCGCGGACGCCGCGGTCGCAGAGGACCACCGGCCGCACCGCGCCCAGTCGCGCGACCTCGTCGCCGAGCGCGTCGAGCGCTCTCTGGCCCTGGACGTAGCGCGCGGGCGCCGCGAAGACGCCGAGGGCCGAGCCGTTCGGCGCGGCCATCGGTCAGTCGTCGCGGTAGCTGGCGCGGCCGCCCTCGATGAACTGCGGCACCGGCTTGCCCTGGGCCTGCAGGTGAGCGATGTAGTCGTCGCGCTCGGCGGCCGCGTCGCGCGCCGCGATGATGTTGCCCTCCTCGTCGTAGACGATCATCGCCCCGTAGGAGATGAAGAGGACGTCGGTCTCCTCGGTGTTGTGATCGGCCACCTTGAGGGTGTGCGTCGAGCCTGCCGGCTCGTAGAGGTAGGAGCCCGCCTTGCTCGGCGCCGAGTCCGGGTACTCGAGGTAGGTCCACTCGCCCGAGAACGTGAACGCGTGCACGGTGCCCACGTGCAGGTGGGTGAGCAGCTGCACGCCGGGTGCGAAGCGGATGCGCACGACGTAGCAGGCGCCCTCGACGTCGGCGAGCAGCACCTTCAGGCGCACGCCCGGGTACCCGAGCCAGTCGTCGGCGTAGGGCACGTCGTCGGTCGCCAGCGCGAGCGCCAGCGGGATGGATTCGTCGGTCTTCACGCCTGCCATCGCCTGCTCTCCTCTCTCACGCGCCGGGCGGCCAGACGCGGACGCGCGCCGGCTCCACGGTCACGACGTAGCGCGTGTCGCCCGGCTTGTCGTGGACGCTCACGTCCTCGCCGTACTTGGCCCCGACCTTGTCGCGGAACGAGCAGTCCTCGTCGACCGTGAGGTCCGCCGTGCCGCGCAGCTCGAGGTTGCGGTGGGGGGCGTCGGGATCGACGAAGATCACCGAGACCTTGTTGTCGCGCAGCATGTTCTGCACCTTGCGGCGCGCTCCGTTGAGCGACATCTTCAGCTTGCCGTCGTCGTCGAGCAGGTACCAGACCGCCGACGACTGTGGGCCGCCGTTGGGCTCGAGCGTGGAGAGCACGCACACGCCCGGAGACTGGAGCAGCTCACGGAAGGACTCGGGGAACTCGCTCATCTTCCTCCACCTATTGCTCGATATAACAGACTGCTCTGTTCACGTCATTTTCCCGCTAGAACCGGGGAATCTGCGCACGGCGGTCGCTCCGCGAGCAGCATAACGCACGGATTACGACGGGTCTAGACCACCTCGAGCTCGATGGACTCCATCGGCTCGGAGTGATCGATGACGACCGCCTTGGCGATGTCGCGGAAGTGATCGCCGGCCGCGTGGACGTCGTGCGCGGCGTGGTCGCGCCACTTCTCGTAGATCGAGAACCGGCGCGGATCCTCGACCTCGCGGTGGACCTCGAAGATCTCGCAGCCGTCGACCGCGCGCGCCGGCGCCGCCAGCCGCTGCAGCCCGTCCCACACCGTCTCCTCCTCGCCCTCCTTGGCGGTGATCTTCACGTACCAGATGGCGGCCATCGTTCTCCTCGGGCTCGGGCTACGGATTGGCGTTGACCAGGCGCTCGTCGGTCTGCTCGCCGAGGTAGCTGGCGACGAGCAGCGCCCGATCGGTCTTCAGCTTGGCCGCGTCGTTCTGCAGCACGATCTCGCCGTGGGCCAGGACGTAGCCGCGATGGGCGAACTCCAGCGCGAGGTGCACGTGCTGCTCGACGAGCAGCACCGCGCAGCCGTTCTCCACGGCGTGCTGGCGCACGACCGGCAGCAGGCGCTCGACGATCACCGGGGCCAGGCCGAGGCTGAGCTCGTCGAGCAGGAGCAACGTCGGCTTGCGCGCGAGCGCCCGCCCGACGGCGAGCATCTGCTGCTCGCCGCCCGACAGCAGCCCGGCGGGGCGATCGCCCAGCTCGCGCAACGCCGGGAAGTAGCCGTAGGCGATCTCGGGATCGAGCCGCTCGCCGCGGTGCGAGAGCCGGAAGTGCTCGGTCACCGTCAGCCCGAAGAAGATGCCGCGGCCCTCGGGCACGTGCGCGATGCCGGCGCGCGCGCGTGCCGACGGCGACATGGTCGCCAGATCGACGCCCTGGTAGAGGAGCCGGCCCTCCAGCGGCTTGACGATGCCCGAGATCGCGCGCAGCGTCGTCGTCTTGCCGGCGCCGTTGGCCCCGAGCAGCGCGACCACCTCGCCCTGGGCCACGGTCAGGTCCAGGTTGCGGACCACCGCCGCGCCGTCGTATCCGGCGGCGAGGCCCTCGATGGCAAGGACGGACTCGGTCATGACACCTCCGCTGCGACCTCGGCCGCACCACCGCCGAGATAGGCCGCGATCACCCTCGGGTCCCGGCGCACGTCGTCGGGCTTGCCGTGCGCGATGACCTCGCCGAACTCGAGCACGACCACGTAGTCGCTGATCCCGAGGACGAGGCCCATGTCGTGGTCGACCAGCAGCATCGCGGTGCCGTCCTCGACGACCTCGCGCAGGCGCTGGCCCAGGTTGTGGCTCTCCTCCGTGTCGAGGCCCGCCGCCGGCTCGTCCAGGCACACGAGCCGCGGGTTGGCGGCGAGCGCGCGGGCCACGCCGACCAGCTTGCGCTGGCCCTGGGCGAGATCGCCGGGCAGCGCGTCGATCATCGACTCGAGCCCGAGCCGCCGCACGGCGTCGATCGACGCGGCGCTCTTGGCCTCGGTGCCCAGGATCAGCTCCTTGGCCATCGACCACACCGAGGGCCGCTGGGCCGCGACCAGGAGGTTCTCGCCGACGGTCAGGTCGTCGAACAGCTCGATGCTCTGCCAGGTCCGGGCCAGCCCCCGCCGCGACCGCACGTGCGGAGCGCAGCCCGACAGGTCGGCGCCGTCGAGCACCGCCTTGCCGGAGTACGGGACGAAGCCCGTGATGGCGTCGATGAAGGTCGTCTTCCCGGCGCCGTTGGGGCCGATGAGCGCGACCAGCTGACCCTCGCCGACCTCCAGGTCGACGTCGATCAGCGCGCGCAGGCCGCCGAAGCTCACCGACACTCCCGTCGCCTCGAGCACCGCGGTCACGACTCGTGCCCCACGGGCTCGCGGGCCGGCCCGGCGAGGGTGGCCATGTGGGCCAGGAAGCGCTCCCCGGCGGTGCGCGCATCGGGCTCCGGCAGGAACTCGCCCGAGACGAAGCCCTCGTAGCCCGTTGCCCGCAGCTCGTCGAGGATCGCGGCGAAGTCGAGATGGCCGGCTCCGGGGTACATGCGGTTGGAGTCCGCCACGTGGAAGTGGAAGATCCTGGTCCCGCACTCGCGAATGCTCTCAGTGACCGATGGCTCCTCGATGTTCATGTGGAAGGTGTCGAGGAGCAGACCGAAGTTCTGCGCCTCCACGTTCTCGACGACCTCGAGTGCCGAGGCGACCGTCCGGACCAGGGCGCTTTCGTAGCGGTTCACCGGCTCCAAAGCAAGGCGAACGCCGTGCTCCCTGGCCGCCGAGCACGCCTCGCGCAGCCCGGCGACGAGCTGTGAGCTGGCCTGCTCCACGGACTGCCCGTCGAGCGTGGACGTCCCCAGCAGGCCGACGATCACGACCGCGTCCAGGCGCGACGCCAGCGGGAAGTGGCTGATGAGGCGAGCGCACGCGGCGCGGCGGACCTCCGGGCTGGCGCTCGTGAGGCACAGCCCCTCCTCCGCGTAGGCCTGGCCCGTGCTGATCGCGGGCACCGCCAGCGCGTGACGCTCGATCATGTCGACGAGCTCGTCGGCGCGGACGAGGCTCGGATCGCGGATGGCCAGCTCGACGCCGTCGAAGCCGAGTGTGGCCAGCTCGGCCACCGTCGTGTCGAGCTCGCCCTTGTAGGCGATCGCCTCGAACTGGGCCGGATGCGTCGAGGCGGCCACGGCGAACCGCAAGGGCGCCGTGCCCGGGCTCATTGCTCGCCACCCACGGTGGTCGTCGGCTCGGTCGGCGTCGTGGCCGCCGCGAGCGGCGACAGGGCGATCCGCGCCGGTGCGGCGGCCGCCGCGGCGCGCCGCGCCTTCTTGGCCTGGCGCTTCATGAACGTGGCGCCGGCGACGCCTTCGGGGTACATGACGACGTTCATGATCAGCGCCACGCCGGCGAAGAGCAGCGTCCAGGTGCCCGAGATGCCGAACCACTTCTCGAACGCGTGCTGCGACAGGCCCTCGGTGGCCAGGACGCCCGCGAAGATCGCCCCGGAGACCATTGTGATGCCGCCGATGTAGGCGAAGGCGATCAGGCTGAGCGCCGTCAGGGCGCTGAAGCGATCCGAGGAGATCGAGCCGAAGTTGTAGGCCGACAGGCCGCCGGCGACGCCCGCGATGAGCGAGCCCAGCGCGAAGGCGGTCATCTTCGTGTTGCGCACGCTGATCCCGACGGCCGCCGCCGCGCGCTCGTTGGAGCGCACCGCGAGCATCCGCTGGCCGAGGATGCCGCGGCGGACAGCGCACACGAGCAGGCACAGCGCGATCGCGATCGCGAGCACCACGAAGCCGAGGACCGGGCTCGGGAGCTTGTCGTCGATCCCCCGGAAGGTGGCGTTGTTGCCGAGATTGATGCCGAGCAGGTGCGGCTGCGGGACGGGCGCGCCGCTGATCCCTCCACCCCATGTCCCGTTGTTGAAGCCGAACTCCTCGATCGTCACCGCGGCCGCCAGGGTCACCACCGCGAGCGTGACGCCGCGGACGCGCAGGGCGCAGACGGCCATGATCAGGCCCAGCACGGTGGCGAAGAGCGCGCCGATGACGAGCCCCAACGGGAAGCCGATCCCGGCGTCCGTGGCGAGGTGCGAGATCGTGAAGCCGGAGACGCCCGACAGCGCCAGCTGCATCACGGAGACCTGGCCGACGAAGCCGGTGATGATGACCAGGGACAGCACGAGCACGGTGCCGATCATCGTGTTCATGAGCGCCTGGCGGAAGTCGAAGGGCAGCGCGATGAGCGCGACCACGCCGACGATCGCGGCGATGACCGCGGGGCGCAGCAGGTGCTCGGGCCGCGGAGCGAGCGGCAGGCGCTTCTCGATGATCTCCCCGCGCCCCGGCAGGCTCGCGCCGCGCCAGAACATCCCGATGATGATCGCCAGGAAGACCAGCACCTGGGTCACGCCCGGCAGGGCGCTGCCGCCGTCGGTCGGGAAGAGGGGCTGGGTCGAGGCGTAATAGAGGACGTTCTCGGCGATGCCGATGGCCAGGCCGCACAGGCAGGCCGCAACGACCGATGAGAAGCGCGCGATCAGCGCGGCCGCGAGCGCCGGCACGACGATCAGCGGAAGGGTGTCGGTGTCGAGCGAGATGAGCGGCGCCGCCAGAACGCCGAGCGTGCCCGCCACGAGGCACGCGATGAGCGTACTGATCATCGAGAGCCGGTTCGGCGAGAGCCCGACGAGCATCGCCGAGACCTCGTTCTCCGAGGCGGCGCGCGACCTCAGACCGAAGCTGCTCCAGCGATAGAGGGCGGCCAGCGCGAGCGTGATGGCGATGACGATCCCGGTCAGGACGAAGCGGTCGATCGGCACCTGGACGTTGAAGATGGCCACCGCGGAGTGGGGCAGGATCGACGGCTCGGTCTTCGGCTCCGCGCCGAACGCGAGCAGCATCCCGGCCTGCGCGATGAGCAGGAGGCCGAGCGTCGCCACCAGCTTGGCCAGCGGCGTCGCCGTGCGCAGGGGGCGGAAGGCCGCGTACTCCGTGATCAGCCCCGCGAGCACCGCGACGAGGAGGCTGATGATGAACGCCGGCGCGTCGCCGATGACCGGCCCGTAGGTGCCATCGGTCAGCGACCAGAAGGAGTACGCGGTGAGCATCGACACGGCACCGGCCGCGAGGTTGATCACGCCGGTGCCGCGATAGGTCACGACGAGCGACACGGCGACGCCCGCGATCAGCGACCCCGTGCCGAGCCCGAGCAATGAGAACAGCAGGATCTGGTCCACGGCGCCTCTACCCTCCCGTCACCGCGCGAGCGGGCCGACCCCCAAAAGGGCGGGCCCGCTCGCAGCGGATCGTTCGATCACTGCGCGGTCTCAGCCAGTCGCCCCGAGCTCCTGCTGGAGAGCTGGCGGAGGCTGGAGCCATCCGGTGACGCGCGACCACTTGCCGTCACCCTCGTACTTGAAGAAGTAGTTCCCGTCGCCGCAGCTCGCCGGCGCGTCGGGGTACTTCCCGCAATCGATGACCGGGCCGCCGAGCAGCTGCGGCCCCTTGAACTTCTTGGCGAGATCGATGATGGCCTCGGGGCTGAGCTTGTCGTAGCCCACCTTGTTCATGAACTGGGTGATCGTCGCAAGCTGGCCGAACATGCCCGAGTACCACGGGTCCTGTGCCAGCTTCGGGTCCTTGCCCAGGTCGGTGAACGTCTTGACGAACGCCTGCCCGGTCGGGGTGTCGGCGAGCGCGTCACCCGACTGCGAGATCCCGGAGATGTACTTCGGGTAGTCGCCACCGAAGCCCTTGAGCAGGGCGGGCTGGGCGCAGAGCGTGAACCACACGACCTTGTTGGGATCGATGTTCAGCGTCTTCAGCGCCTTGACCGCGGCCAGGCAGTTCGACGGGGTGTTGACCATCGGCGTGACCATGTCCGCCGACTGCGCGCCGGCGGCCGTGAGCGGGCCCACCAGGTCGCTGGTCTTCGCGTCGAACGAGACCATCTTGACCTTGACGCCCGCGGCCTCGAGGGACTTCTTGATCGCCTGGGAGTTCGGCCCCCACGCGGCGGTCTCGGGATGGACCAGTGCGGCCGTCTTGGCCTTCAGGTAATCGGACCCGATGGTGCCGAACGGGTAGACCGCGAACGGCCCGGCCGGTCCCAGCACGAACAGGTTCGGGGTCTTCAGGTCGGCCGCGTCGAACGAGAAGCCGAAGATGATCGGCTTCTTGCCGGCGATGGTCGAATCGATCGTCGACGCGCCGACGGACAGCGCGCCGTAGGAGATCACGTTGACTCCCTTGTCGTTGAGGAACTGCTGCCCGCACTTCTGGGCTTCCTCAGCGGCGTTCTTGACCAGGCACTTGTCCAGGACGACGGGATGCCCACCGACCCCGCCCGCGTACTTGTTGATCCAGTCGACGGAGAACTGCGCCGCGTCGGTGGCCTGCGGGCCGATCGAGACGATCGAGCCGTCCTGGTTGCTGGTCCAGCCGATCTTCACCGGCGGCAGGCTGCTATCAGCCGCGCCGGGCTTGCCTCCCATGTACTTCACGAAGTCCGTGATGTAACCCCCGGGCGGTGGCCCGGCGGTCGAGGGATCTACGGCAGCAGCCGGCTTCGACTGCGTCGTGCTCGGCGACTTGGAAGCCGTCGAGTTCGAATCAGACCCGCTCGACCCGCAGGCGACAACGCCCACCGCCGCGGCGAGCAGTCCCGCCACGGCGAGCCGACCAAGCCCACCAACATGCGAAGTTGACCCAACAACGCGCATATCTACTCTCCCCACGCTGCCTGTCGACCTGTGCGGATGGCCGTCCGGTGGAAACGGGGCGGCTGTATCGAACGCGTGACCGGCGCGGGGCAGCCCACCGCGATGCGCGCGTCCAGAGGTGGTGGATCCCATGCGCCTGTGCAGCGAACCTGTGGGATCCGTCCGCCAATACGTACACGAGCCAAGTCGTATCACGTTTGACGGGACGCCTGCAACCCCTAAATCGAACGGTCGCGAAATGCGGCAGAAACGCTTGCACGGCAGCTGGTTTTCGGACTTTTCCCCGGAGCCGTCGCCTTTCTCGGGGCGCCGCCCGCCGGGTTGACAAGATCATCCGGGGCCTCTACTTTGGCGCCAGACTGAGTTGTCCAATATGAGGGACACAACGGCACACACGCAGCGTTCGATCGCTGTTCCGCTTCGCCACTGGGGCGGACAGATGACCGCGGCCCGTCTTCGGACCTCGAGTAGGGTCGCGACGTTGCCATGGCGATGAAACCGCAGTCACGGCTCCTCCCCACTCGGTACGGAGCCGGCCCGGGTCGAGGCGAGGAGATGGTCACCGTGGAGCAGCATGTTTAAGGCGTCCGCCGACAAGGTCCTCGCCACCAGCATCATCGGCTCGCTCCCGCGGCCGAGCTGGTACACGGAGAGCCTGGGCACGCGCTCGTTCCTGGACGCGATGGTCAACGTCCGCTACCGCGAGCAGTACGAGGACGCCCTCTCGGTCTACCTGGGACAGCAGGCGGTGGCGGGGCTCGACATCGTCACCGACGGCGACTGCCGCTTCGACCACGAGGTCGGCGGGCAGAGCTGGGCGCGCTACCCGGCACAGCACATGTCCGGGTTCGACGCCGAGCACCCGAAGCTGGCCCCCGCAGCCGCGCACGGCGTCACCTATCAGCGCGGCCACATCCTCCATGACTACCTCGAGGCGCGCGTGGTGCCGGCCATCACCGGGCCGGTCGGGCGCGGCAACCTGCAGTACGCGGAGATGTGGAAGGCGGCCCAGCGCCTGACCTCGCGGCCGGTGAAGTTCGGCACCATCACGCCCGAGCTGCTTGCCTTCACCGTCGAGGACCATCACTACGGCGACGTGCGCGAGCGGATCATGGCGATCAGCGACGCGCTCAACGAGGAGCTGCACATCCTCGCCGACGCCGGTTGCCCGGTGATCCAGATCGAGGAGCCCCAGATCCATCTGGCGCCCGTGCGCGGCATGCTCGATGAGGTCATCACCCTCGAGTTCCTGCGCGACGTCTTCAACAACACGGTCGAGGGCCTGCGCGCGAAGACGGAGGTCTGGTGCCACACATGCTGGGGCAATCCGTCCCAGCAGCGGCTGTTCTCCAAGCCCCAGTCCTACGCGCCGGCGCTCGAGACCCTCAACCAGGTCGACGCCGACGTCATCACCTTCGAGACCCGCAGCTCCGGCACCGGCGATCTCGCAGCGATCGGCGAGCAGATCGCCGACACGGACAAGAAGATCGCCATCGGCGTCATCGACCATCACACGCTGCAGGTCGAGTCGCCCGAGGAGGTCGCCGAGCTCGGGCGCGTGGCGCTGCAGCACATCCCGCCCGAACGCCTCATCCTCGTCACCGATTGCGGCATGGGCCGCGAGGGGATGAGCCGGCGCCACGCCTATTACAAGATCGTCGCATTGGTCCTCGGCACCAACATCCTGCGCAAGGAGCTCGGCCTGCCCGAAGCCGAGTGCCGGGCCGCCGACCCCGCGCTGTCGCTGATCCCGGCGCCCTGACATGGCCCCGCGCGTGGCAGCCGAGGAGCAGACACCGGCCGCAGCGGCCGTCCTCTCGTTCCCGGAGGATCGCGCGGAGAAGCGCGCCGTGCTGATGCAGGCGGTCGAGCAGGTGCGCGACATCGTGACCGAGCGCGCCGACGAGGCCGAGGAGCTCGGGACGCTCCCGCTCCCGACCGTCGAAGCGCTCGACGCGGCCGGCCTCTTCCGGCTGAAGCTGCCCCGCGAGCTCGGAGGCGCCGAGGCCGATCCGGTGACCCACCTCGAGGTCGTCGAGGCCGTCAGCCACATCGACCCGTCGGCGGGCTGGACCACGATGATCGGCTCGACGAGCATCGGCCTGCTGGGCGCCTACCTGCCCGACGAGGCCATCGAGCAGATCTTCACGGGCGGCCGGGTGCCGCGCGCAGCCGCGGTGACGATCCCGGCCGGCAAGGCCGAGGCGGTCGAGGGCGGCTATCGCGTCAGCGGCCGCTGGCCGTTCGCCAGCGGCAGCCGTCACGCGCAATGGCTGGCCGGTGGCGGTCGCGTCCCGTCCGGGAGCGACGACCCGCCCATCTACAGGATGTTCGCCTTCCCGGCCGACGCCGCCGAGCTGCACGACAACTGGCACGTCGCCGGGCTGCAGGGCACCGGGAGCTGTGACTTCTCGCTGCCCGAGCGTGTCGTCCCCGAAGCCTTCGCGTGGGACTTCCTGGCCGGGCCGCCGCAGCGCGGCGGCCCGCTCTACCACATTCGCGCGCCCGGATCGATGGCCAACGAGCACGCGGGCTTCGCGCTCGGCGTCGCGCGGCGCGCGCTCGACACCGTGGTCGAGATCGGCGCGACCAAGCGCCGCGGATACGCGATGGCGCGCTCGAGCCTGGCGGGACGCGGCGTGTTCCAGCGGATGCTCGGCGAGTGCGACCTGCAGCTGCGCGCGGCCCGCGCGCTGACCGTCGAGGTCTACGAGCGCGCCTTTCAGACCGTCAGCGCGGGCGAGAAGATCGAGCCGGCGCTGCAGGCCGAGATGCGCGCCGTCTGCGCCTATGCCACCGCCGTCGCCGCGGAGGTGACAGGCCAGGCCTTCCGCTATGCGGGCGCCTCGGCGCTGTACAAGACGAGCCTCCTGCAGCGCCATTTGCGTGACATCAACGCCGCGTCGCAGCACGTGACCGTGAGTGACATCGCTTACGAGAACCTCGGGCAGTTCATGCTCGGGCTGCCCGACGCCAACCCCAGGGGCTGAGCACGAGTACGAACGGTGAGCCGGGAATGAGTCAGACGGACCAGGCTTCGGGTCCGCTGACCGGGCTGCGCGTCATCGATCTGACCCACGTCCTCAACGGGCCGTTCGGCACCATGCTCCTCGCCCACATGGGAGCGGACGTGGTGAAGATCGAGCACGGCAAGGGCGACCGCTTCCGCCACGCGTGGATGGCGATCGACGCCGACCATGACGGTTATGAGTTCCTCGTGGTCAACACCAACAAGCGCGGCATCACGCTCAACCTCAAACACGAGAAGGGCAAGCAGCTCTTCCTCGATCTCGTGAAGACCGCCGACGTCGTGGTGGAGAACTTCTCGATCGGCGTCATGGATCGGCTGGGGCTGTCCTACGACCGCCTGCGCGAGGTCAACCCGCGGATCATCTACGCGAGCTCCAAGGGCTACGGCGAGAACGGGCCGTCCGCGCACCTGCGCGCCAACGCGGCCACGATCATGGCCGCCACCGGGTGGACGAACGCGGGCTGGGACTTCGCCGGCAAGCAGGGGACGATCCCGCAGGGCATCGGCGATGAGGCGGCGGGCGTGTCGCTGGCGGTCGGGATCCTCGCGGCCCTCTATGGGCGCGAGCGGACGGGCGTCGGGCAGAAGATCGAGGTCTCGATGCAGGAGGCGCTGCTCGGCTTCATGGTCTCGAACTTCCACACGCTCTTCGAGCAGCGGCGCGTCGGCGCCCTGCCCAAGCCGTGCGCCGACGGTTACGTCGCCTTCCACCTGCCCGACATGTCAGAGCAGCTGTGGGCGTCCTTCGCCACCGCGCTCGGACACCCCGAGGCGATCACCGATCCGCGTTTTGCGACGGTGAGCTCCCGGCGCGAGAACTACGCCGAGTGGGACGAGCTGGTGGCGAGCTGGGTGAAGTCGGCGACGCGGGCGGAGCTCGCGCAGGTCTTCCGCGAGACCGGCATCTCCGCCGCCCCGGTGCGGACGCTCGCCGAGGTCGTCGAGGACGAGCACCTGCGCGAGCGCGGGGCATTCGTCGAGGTCGACGACCCGGCCGCCGGCACGGTCACGATGCTGAGCCCGTGGATCCGCTTCAGCGACACGCCGTCCTCCATCAGGAGCTCGGCGCCGCAGGTGGGCCAGCACAACGACGAGGTCTATGGCGAGCTGCTGGGGCTGGGCGACGCCGAGCTGGCCGAGCTCAGGGCCGAAGGCGTGATCTAGGCGCCGCTGTGCTCGATCGCCGGCTGCCGACCGGGCGCATGCTCGTTGACCCCGCGCAGGCCCACGCGCGTCCAGTTGACCCAGATCGCCTTCATCGGGACGTCGCCCACGCTCGTCACCCGGTGGGGCACCGTGGAGTCGAACACGAGACTGTCGCCGGCCGCCAGGACGACGCGGTTGAACGCGAACTCCACCTCCAGCGCGCCCTGGCGGACGTGGATGAACTCCTCCCCATAATGGCTCGCGAGCGGGCCGGAGTTGGCGTTCACCTCATAGGTGACTTCCAGGAACTCGATGCCGGCACGGCCGTGAGGCGTGAGGCGCTCCCATGTGACCCCGTCGCTCAACTCGATCGTCTCACGGTCATAGCCCCGAACGACGTCCAGGGGCACACCGGAGTGAACGGGCACGCCGTTGGTGAACGCGCCACCGGTGGGCTCCTCGTCGCGCGCACCCAGCGGCGGGGGATCCGGCGGCGGCTCGTCGTGCGGATCGAAGAAGTAGTTAACGGGAACACCCAGCGCGGTGGCGAGGTTCTGGAGCTTCGCCACGGTGGGGTTGGTCTTCCCCGTCTCGACCTGCGAGATCAGGCTCGTGCTGGCACCCGATCGCTCAGCCAGCTCACGCATACTGAGCTTGCGCTTCTTGCGAAGCGCCATGAGCCGCTCGCCGATCGCGGTGGCCGATGTCACCTACATCTCTCCTTTAGATCGCGGAAACGTCCGCGATATTGTATCGAAGGGCGCCGCAGCAAACGGGACGCGGACGGCCTGTCTCGGCGATGCGAATCACAGGAGGAACCGTGACGTATCCCAGCGTCCACATCGTTGAAGAATGCATGCGCGAGGGCATGCAGATCGAGTCGACCGAGATCGCCACGGCGGACAAGGTCCGGCTTCTCGATGCCCTGTCGCAGACCGGGTTGAAGACGATCGTCGTCGGCTCGTTCGTGAGCCCCCGGTACACGCCGCAGATGGCGGCCATCGACGAGCTGGTGGCCGGCTTCAGCCCGCGCGCGGGCGTCACGTACACCGGCCTGGCGCTCAACGACAAGGGGCGCGAGCGCGCCGCGGCGTTCACCCCGCCGCTCGCCCTGCCCTCCGAGACGCCGACCCTGTCGTGCAGCCTGTGCGACACCTTCGTGCGCCGCAACGTCAACATCAGCCGCGACGACGAGATCGCGCGCTGGCCGGGCATCGTCGCGGCGGCGCGGGCCGCCGGCGCGCAGGAGGCCGGCATCGCGGTCAACGCCGCGTTCGGCTCGAATTTCGAGGGGGCGTTCAGCCTCGCCGAGCGGATGGAGCTCCTGGAGCGCGAGCACGCCCTGTGGGACGAGGCGGGCATCGCGGTGACCAGGGTCATGCTGGGCGATCCGATGAGCTGGTGCCAGCCGCATCTGGTGGCCGAACAGGTGGCCGCCATCCGGGCCCGATGGCCCGCGATCACGTACTTCCACCTGCACGTCCACGACGGCCGCGGCCTGGCGCTGGCCAGCATCTACGCCGCCCTGAGCGTGCTCGACGACGCCTGCGAGCTGCAGATCGAGACCACGGCCGGGGGCGTCGGCGGCTGCCCGTACTGCGGCAACGGACGGGCCGCCGGCATGGCGGCGACCGAGGACGTCGTGGGCATGCTCGAGGCGATGGGCATCGAGACCGGCGTCGACCTCGACCGCCTCATCGAGGCCGTGTGGCTGCTCGAGGAGATCATCGGGCGCCCGGCGCCCGGCCATGTCTCCAAGGCCGGCCCGCTGCCACACGGCGACGCGCTCTATGACGCCAACCTGCCGCTGGTCGAGACGTTCCAGGAGGCGCGGCACTTCCGTCTCGGCGCCGACGCGTTCCAGCGCGAGGTCCGCCCGTGGCGCGACCCGATCCCGAGCGCTCGGCCGCGCGCGCAGGCCTGAGCGTCGCCCGCCGCGCTCACGACGCCGCGATCGCCTGTGCCGCGTCCACGCGCGCGCCCGCGGGGACGGCGAAGTCCGCGACCCGCTCGCCGATCATGACCGAGGGCGCGTTCGTGTTGCCCGAGATGACCGCCGGCATGATCGACGCGTCCGCGACGCGCAGGCCGTCGATCCCGTAGACGCGCAGCTCGGGATCCACGACGGCCGCGTCGTCGATCCCCATCTTGCAGCTCCCCGCCTGATGGTGGTAGGTCAGGACCGTCGAGCGCAGGTAGCTGCGCAGGTCCTCGTCGGAGGTGACTCGGGGGCCGGGGTAGAGCTCGCGCGCCCCCCACTCCCGCAGCGCCGGAGCAGCGCCGATCTCGCGGCACAGCTCGGCCGCCTGCTGGAGGCGGTCGAGATCGCTCACGCTGCTGAAGGTCCGCGGGTCGATCAGCAGCTCGTCCGACGGCTCGGGTCCGCTGAGACGGATGGAGCCGCGGCTGGTCGGGCGGATCATCCCGGCCATGAGCGTGAAGCCGTTCGCCGGCCCCTGCATGCCCTCCTCGTAGAGCGGCGCGCTGAAGTGGATCGGCTGCAGGTCGGGTCCGGGCAGCCCGGGCCGGCTGCGCCAGAACAGATGCGACTGGCCGGGCGTCGCGCCCGGCGCCGGCGGCGCGATCTCCCGCTCGGCGCTGTAGATCATCGGCGAGATCACGTGATCGTGGAGATTGCGCCCGACGCCGGGCAGGTCGACGACGACGCCGATGCCCACCGCGCGCAGCTCCGCCGCGGGGCCGATGCCCGAGAGCAGCAGGATCTGCGGCGAGCCGACCGTCCCAGCCGAGACGATGACCTCCGACCCCGCCGTCGCCCGGCCGATCTGCCCGTCGCGCTCCCACTCCACGCCAGTGCAGCGCGAGCCCTCGATGATCAGCCGGCGCACGCGCGCGCCGGTCACCACGGTCAGCCGGGGATGCTCGAAGACGGGCCGCAGGTAGGCCACGGCCGTGCTCTGCCGCCGGCCCTCGTGGATGTTGAGGTGCATGTAGGCCACGCCATCCTGGGCGTCGCCGTTGTAGTTGGCGTTGAACGGGATGCCCGTCTGCTGGGCCGCCTCCACGATCGCTTCGTGGATCGGGGCGATGTCGTAGCGCGTGAGGACCTTCAGCGGCCCCGGTGGCGTCCCGTCGCCGGGATCGAGGTCTGAGTCCTCGATCCGCTGGAAGACCGGCAGCACGTCCGCCCAGCGCCAGCCGGCGTTGCCCAGATAGGCCCAGTGGTCGTAGTCGGACGGGTTGCCGCGCACCCAGATCGCCGCGTTGAGCGAGCTCGAGCCACCGAGCACGCGCCCGCGCGGCCACGGCATGCGCTGGCCGGCGGCGAACTCCTGCGGCGTCGTCGAGTAGGCCCAGTCGTCGGGGGAGTTCCACAGCTCCCACGCGCGGCCGACGTCGTGGATGGCGGGGTTGGTGTCCTCCCCGCCCGCCTCGAGCAGGAGCACGTCGAGTCCGCGGTCCACGAGCCGCCGGGCGGCGGTGGCACCGGCCGACCCCGCTCCCACGACGATCACGTCGGCCACGTGCTGGGCGCTGCTCACGGCGTCTCCTCTCGGTCAGGCTACGGGCGCCGGGGCGTCCGATTCGTAGAGCTCGAGCTCCTGCATGTCGAAGTCCACGAGCGGCGTGACCTTGGCTTCGGCGATGTTCTTGAAGTGCTCGGTCTGGGTGTGCAGCGTGTGCGCTGCCTTGTCGTCGAAGTGCTCGTAGACGAAGAACACGCGCGGGCTGGAGATATCGCGATGCAGCACCATCGATCGGCACCCGGGCTCCTCGTTGCTGCGCGCCATCATCTCCTTCAGCCACGGCAGCACGACCTCGGGGTCCTCGCCCTCCTTGACGGTGATCTTCACTGCCAGGACGAATGTCATGAGGCCTCCTTGACGGGCGCGTGCGCCGTGCTGCCATCGGGCGTCGGCGCATCTTCGGCGATCAGTCCCTCGGCGCGCAACTCCTGCCACAGCGCCGCCGGGATCGCCCGGGTGTACGAGCTCAGGCTGTCGCGCGCCTCGTCGGCCGTGATCGGGCCCGATAGCACCGAGCGGACGGTGGGGTGCGCCAGCGGGAACTGCATCGCGGCGGCGCGCAACGGGGTGTCGTGGCGCTCGCACACCGCGGCCAGCCGCGCCGTGCGCTCCAAGAGCTCCGGCGGCGCCGGCTGATAGTTGAAGGTGGCGCCCTCGATGGCGCCGTGCGCGAGCAGGCCGGAGTTGAAGACCGCGCCGACGATGATGTCGACCCCGCGGTCGCGGCACAGCTCGATGTCCTCCAGGGCGGTCTGGTCCAGCAGCGTGTAGCGGCCGGCGATGATGAAGAAGTCGAGGTCGAAGAGGTCCAGGTAGCGGGCGATGTCGCCCTCGACGTCGCCCTGGTCGCCGACGACGTTGATCCCGGCGCCGAGGGCGCCGACGGCGCCGCTGCCGCGCAGCTCCTCCAGGGCGCGCCAGCCCGACGCCTCCAGCGTGTCCCAATGGCCCTGCAGGCTCGGCGGGTCGTGATGGTGGGTGTCGAGGTCGTGGATGATCAGCATGTCGACGCGGTTGAGCCCCATGCGCTGCAGGCTGTCCTCGTGGGAGCGCATCACGCCGTCGTAGCTGAAGTCCCAATCGTGATCGAACGGCAGGCCGCCGATCCAGATCCCGCCCCCCTCCCAGGCGGCCGGGTCCCGCGGAGGGCGCAGGACCCGGCCGACCTTTGTGGAGGAGATGTAGTCGCCGCGCGGGCGCTCGCGCAGGAAGCGCCCGATGCGATGCTCGCTGAGCCCGGCGCCGTAGAACGGCGCGCTGTCGTAGTAGCGCACGCCGCCGTCCCACGCCGCCTGCAGCGTCTCGTCGGCCTGCTCGTCGGAGACCTTCACGAACAGCTCCCCGAGGCCGCCGCCGCCGAACCCCAGCTCGGTCGGCGCCACCCCGGTCGCGCGGATCTCGCGCGTGCGCATCAGGCCGCGGCGGGCGGATAGACCGAGCTCGGCTGCGGCCCGCCCGTCTCGGGGGGATCCACGATCTCGGTGATGGCATGCAGGTCGCGGTCCGTGGACATGTACGCCAGCCGCGCGCCCATGTAGCTGCCGCCGATGTGCACGGTGTGGCCCTTGTCGCGCAGCGTGGCCAGCGCCTCGTCGTAGTTGCGGACCTGCACGCCGACGTGATGCAGGCCCTCGCCCTTGGTGTTCAGGAACTCGACGTAGGGCCCCTTGTCGTCGGTCGGCTGGATGAGCTCCCACTCGACCCTGCCGACCTGCGCGAGGGCGATGCGCATCGCGTACTGCAGCGGCTCGTCATCCCAGACGAGGTCGTCGATGTCGGTGGGCCCGATCTCGAAGACCTTCCACGGGCCGATCCCGTACTCGTGGACGTAGGTGTGCATCGCCGCGTCGAGGTCGCGCACGACGATGGCGATCTGCGTCGTGTCGGTGAACAGGGGCTCTGGCATGGGCGGCGGCCACCTCCGGATGGGATTTCGGCGGCGCGAGTGTACTGCATCGCGGACAACAGATGCGAGGAATTTGCGGATCACGGACGCATCTGGTAGGAGAGCCCGGCATGGAACTTCGCCCGCTCGGCCGGACCGGCCTGCACGTGAGCTCGCTGTGCCTGGGCGCGTTCGGCGGCTGGGGCAACGAGGATCGCCAGGAGACCGAGCGCGTCATCGCCGCCGCGCTGGACGCCGGCGTCAACTTCGTCGACACCGCCGACGTCTACGGCCGCGGCGAGTCCGAGGAGATCGTCGGCCGGGCGCTCGCGGGCGGACGTCGCGACAAGGTCGTGCTCGCGACGAAGTTCGCCGACCCCATGGGCGATGACCCCAACCAGCGCGGCATGTCGCGGCGCTACATCGTCCAGGCGGTCGAGGCCAGTCTGCGGCGCCTGCAGACCGACTGGATCGACCTCTACCAGATTCACCATCTCCCGCCGGCCGGCGACCTCGACGAGGCGCTCGGCGCCCTCAGCGACCTCATCCACGCCGGCAAGGTCCGCTGCATCGGGACCTCGAACTTCCCGGCGCACCGGATCGTGGAAGCACAGTGGATCGCCCAGCAGCGCGGGCGCGAGCGGTTCGTGACCGAGCAGTCGCTGTACTCGCTGCTGGCCCGCGGCGTCGAGCGCGACGTGCTCGGCGTGTGCCGGCGCCACGGCCTGGCGGCGCTGTGCTGGAGTCCGCTCGGAGGAGGCTGGCTGTCGGGGCGCTACCGCAAGGGCAGCGCCGCGCCGCGCTCCGTGCGGGCGGCCGTCCTGCCCGAGAGCTACGACCCCGACCTGCCGGCCAACCAGCGCAAGCTCGAGGCGGCCGACGCGCTCGCGGTGCTGGCCGAGTCCGCCGGGCTGACGCTGATCGAGCTCGCGCTGGGCTTCGTGCTCGAACACCCCGCGGTGGCGGCAGCCATCGTCGGCGCGCGCACGACCGACCACCTCGAGACCTATCTGCACTCCGCCGACACGCGCCTGGATGGCGACGTCCTCGACCAGATCGACGCCATCGTCGCTCCTGGGACCAACGTGAACCCCGACGACCCCGGATGGGCTCCCCCGGAACTCACGGATGCCGCCCTGCGGCGCCGCGGCCGGTGAGCGCTCCGCCCCCGTCTTGTCCGCTATGACAGATCAGATTCCACCCCCGCGACCCGAGAGAGAGCAATGAGCGTCACCCTGCCCGCCTCAGTGTCGGAGAGCGCGTTCTCGCGCGCGATCGACGGCTTCACCGCCGCCCTCGGGACCGACAAGGTCCTGACCTCCGACGCGGCGCGGGCCGACTTCCGCGACCCGTTCCAGCACCCGGCCTCCGACGACTACATGGCCTCGGCCATCGTCATGCCGACGACGGTCGAGGAGGTCCAGGAGGTCGTGCGCGTCGCCAACGAGCACCGCGTCCCGCTGTGGGCGCACGCGCGCGGGATGAACAACGGCTACGGCGGCCCCGCGCCCCGCGTCAACGGCTCGGTCATCGTCAGCCTGCGCAACATGAACCGGGTGCTTGAGGTCAACGAGGAGAGCGCCTACGCGGTGGTCGAGCCGGGCGCCAGCTGGTTCGACCTCTACAACGCCATCCAGGCCGGCGGGCACGACCTCTGGCTGTCGTGCGCGGACATCGGCTGGGGCAGCGTCGTGGGCAACTCGCTGGACAACGGCTGCACTTACCTCCCCTACGGCGCCGACTTCCAGGCCCCCTGCGGAATGGAGCTCGTCCTGGCCAGCGGCGAGGTCCTGCGGACCGGCATGGGCGCGCTGCCCAACAGCCGCGCGTGGCACCTCTACCGCCGCGGCCTCGGGCCGACCCTCGAGCCGCTGTTCATCCAGTCCAACTACGGCATCGTGACCAAGATGGGCGTCTGGCTGCTGCCCAAGCCCAAGGCCTATATGCCGATCTGGATCAGGGGCTGGAAGGACGACGACCTCGGCCCGCTCTCCGACGTCATGCGCGAGCTGCTGCTCGATCGCACGATCGAGGGGATCCCCCAGATCCTCAACACGCTGCTGATCGCGTCGGTCGTCTCCGATCGCATCGACTGGTACGACGGCGACGGACCGATCCCCGACGACGTGATCGACCGGATCGCCCGCGAGCTCGACATCGGGCGCTGGAGCATCCGCACGGCGCTCTACGGCGACGAGCCGGTCGTCGACTACCGCTTCGCCAAGATCAAGGAGGCGTTCTCCCGGATCCCCGGCGTCACGGTGTGGGGCGAGAAGCGCGATCCCGACAAGGTGGCCGAGCTGCCCGACCCGGGCGAGCGCGTGCTCGCCGGTGTGCCGAACATCGACATCAACCGGATGACGGCCTGGTACGGCGGCGAGGAGGGCGGGCACATCGGCTTCTCGCCGATCGCGCCGCTCACCGGGCGCGACGCCCTCGAGGTGCGCGACCTGCTGCGCGGCCTGGTCGAGCGCGAGGCCGGGCTGGACTACATCGCCGGCCTGAACCTGGTCAACGCCCGCAGCTTCGTGCACGTCACGCTGGTCATCTTCGACACCAAGGACGAGGAGAAGATGCGCGGCGCCTACGACACCGCCCGCCTCCTCGTCCGCGAAGCGGGCAAGCTCGGCTACGGCGAGTATCGCGCGCACCTGGACTTCATGGACCTCGCCGCCGAGCAGTACAGCTTCAACGACCACGTGTACCGGCGCTTCTGCGAGACGATCAAGGACGCCGTCGATCCCAACGGCATCCTCTCGCCCGGCCGGCACGGCGTGTGGCCGGCGTCGATGCGGCGCTGAGCCGGCCCGAGGTGTGCCGCTCGCTGACGCAGCGCATGGCTGAGGGTTCGCGGCGGCCCGAACAGCATCACCGAGGGGAACGAAGGGGCTGGGGACCCGTCGCGCCGGTGGTGCGCGCCGCGAGCGCGCACGCGCCGCCGGGATCTGGGGTCGGCTCGAGTGAAGCGTCCTACCGAGGTGTCGTCCTGCGACCTCAGCGCAGGACGGTTGCGGGCGTTGAGCCGAACTCTGCCCAAGCGTCCCGTCCTGTGGTCGTCAGACGACCCTTAGTCGGGACGCTTGGCCTGCGACTCGACCGCGCGCGGCCACGCGGCCACGGACTCCCTTCCCTCGGTGACTGGCTGCGAACCGCCGCAACCGCCCCGGGTCCCCGGAATCACATCTAGGCCGGACCGCCCTCCACGCCGCTCAGCCGTGCGAGGACGTGGAAGACGACCGAGAAGTCCTCGCCGCCGACGCCCATGCCGCGCCCCGCGGTCATGAGCTCGTTGGCGAAGGCGGTCGTGGGCATCGTGACCTGCACCTCGCGGCCGAGCTTGAGCGCGAGCAGCAGGTCCTTCTGCATCATCGAGCAGTTGAACCACGCCGGGTCGGGCAGCGCGCCGGCGAGGACGGCGGGGCCGCGGTGGCGGAGCATCGGCGAGGAGACGGCGCTGTTGAGCAGCGCCTCCACCGCCTTCTCGCGGGTGATGCCGCTCTTCTCGGCCAGCAGCACGCCTTCGCTGAAGGCGATCATCTGCACCGCCAGCGACAGGTTGATGGCGATCTTCATCACGAGCGCCTGGCCATTGGGACCGATGTGGGTGACGCGCTTGCCGATGACGTCGAGGATCGGGCGCACGGCCTCCAGCGCGGCCTCGTCGCCGCCGACCATCAGCGACAGGTCGCCGCCGGCGACGGCGCCCACGCCGCCCGACACGGGGCAGTCGAGCATCTGCCCGCCGGCGTCCTTGACCTCCTGCGCCAGCGCGCGCGAGGCGTCGGGGTCGATGGTGCTCATCTCGACCAGGATGCCCCCGTCCTGCAGCCCGGCCAGGAGCCCATCCTCGCCGTGGACGACCTCCTGCACGGCGCGGGCGTCGGTCAGCATCGAGAAGACGACCTTCGCCCGCTCGGCCACCGCCCGCGGCGTCTCGGCGACCTGCAGGCCGCTCGGCTCGAGCCAGTCGGCCCGGCTGCGGGTGCGGTTCCATCCGACCACCGCCTCGTTCTCGCCCAGCAGGCGGTGGACGATCCGCCCGCCCATCTCGCCGAGCCCGATCCAGCCGATTGGCGCGTCCTGTCCCATGTGCGACCTCGTTCTAGGCGGTGGGGGCAGCCGTCGCGGCGGGGTCGCGCTCGGCCATGAAGCTGTGCAGCTCGTCCAGGGTGGGCATCGAGGCCGAGCAGCCGTGGCGCATGGCCACGAAGGCGCCGCTCGCGTTGCCGAACCGCGCCGCGCGGACGGGCTCCCAGCCGTTGAGGTACCCGTAGATGAAGCCGGCGGCGAACGCGTCGCCCGCGCCGAGGACGTTGACGACCTCGACGGGGAAGCCCGCCACGTCGGCGCGCTGCGCCCGGCCCGAGCCGTCGGCCTGATAGACGCTCGAGCCCTCCGCACCGCGCTTGCGCACGAGCAGTCGCGGCCCCAGCGCGAGCAGCGTCTCGATGGCCGCGTCGGTGTCGCCCGCGACCCGGGCCTCGGTGGCCTGCATGTGCTCGATGCGCAGCTCGTCGGGGCGCGTGAGGACGGCCGCGTTGATCTCGTCATCGGTGCCGATGACGACGTCGACGAGCGCCAGCAGCGACCGGACGGCCACGCCGAACGCGAGCGGGTCGTCCCACTGGTCGGCGCGGAGGTCCAGGTCGAGGACGACGGCGGTCTGCGCGGCCCGCGCAAGCTCCGCCGCCGCCCTCGTGGCCGTGGCCGCCGGCTCGCGGCTCAGGTTCGTGCCCGCCAGCTGCAGGACGCGGCTGTCGGCGATCGGCGCCGCGGCGACGTCGGCCAGGTCGAGTTGCACGTCGGCGCAGTTCTCGCGGTAGAAGACGAGCGGGAAGCGATCGGGCGGCTCGATGGCGAGCAGCGCCAGCCCCGTGCGAAAGCCGGGCTTGCGCGGCGCGAAGGCGGTCTCGACGCCCTCGCGCTCCAGAAAGGCCAGCACGAAGTCCCCGGCCAGGTCCTCGCCGACCGCGGTGAGCATTGCGGTGTTCAGCCCGAGGCGCTGGGCGCCGACGCACACGTTGGTCGGCGAGCCCCCCACGTACGCCGCGAAGCTCGTGATGTCCGTGAAGGCCGCCCCGATGTCGTTCGAATACAGGTCCAGGCCGCAGCGGCCCATGTGCAGCGTGTCGAACGTGCGCGGCGGGCCCGTCACGGTCAGTAGGTCGTGCTCTGCCCGATGGACGGGAGCGCGTAGACCGACTTCCACCCCGGGCTCTGCGGCTCGAGCAGGAAGGGAAGCATGTCCTTCTCCTCGCGCAGCGTCACCTCCTCCACCGGGGGCACGGTGCCCGCGGGGAAGGCCGTGAGGATGTCGTCATGCAGGATCGTGAGGTAGCGCAGGATGGCCGCGAGCGGGCGCTTGGCCTTCTCGGCGGTGCCGTTCGCCGCCAGGCCGACGACGCCCTCGGGCGTGGCCGAGAGCTCGATCGGGAAGTGGCCCTCGCCCTCGGAGAACCGGCTCGGCCTGCGATAGGGCTCGACCGACTTGTCGAAATGGCCCTCGGGCAGGTACGACTTGCCCTCGGTGTTGACCGCGTACTCCATGTCGACCATGTCGGGGAAGAGGTACAGCCCGAAGGAGGTCTCGGCCTCGCACGCGTGGACGAAGGTCGAGTCGTACTCGCCGCCGTACTTCTTCTCGCGGAAGAACTCGCGCACCGACCGGTGCCAGTCGAGCACGCGGAAGATGCCCGGCAGCTGATAGCGGATGACGAACTGCTGGATGGCCGACTCCAGCACCCACAGGTGGCCGTGGTTGTTGACCAGCACGATCTTGCGAAAGCCGTCGTTGTAGAGGCCGAGCATCACGTCGACCAGGACCTCGCGGACGATGTCGTCCCTGACGATCGCCGTTCCGGGCATGCCGAAGTGGTGGTAGGGGTGCGCGCCGAAGTTCAGCGGCGGTAGGCACAGCGCGGGCGGTGCGCCGTCGCGCTGCTTGACGAAGCGCCGCACGCCTTCGACGATCTGGCTGCAGAACAGCGTGTCGGTGGCCGACGGGAGATGGCGCCCATGGTTCTCGGTGCACCCGATCGGCACGAAGACGATGTCGTTGCGCCGGCGCTCCTGGATCAGCTGCTCGCGCGGCATCATCTGCAGGTAGCTGCCCGCCACGCCCCACTCCACCGGGGCGGGATGGCCGTATTCGGCGATGACCGCCTCGATCGCGTCGTTGTCGGCGTGCCACAGCTCGTGCTTCATCCGCCCGATCGCGTTGTCCTCGAAGTAGAGGTCGGGTTGATCGCTGCTCAGCCAGCCGTCGGGGGCCACCATCGCCCCAGCGCCGTTCTTCTCCATGTCTGCCTCCATCGATGTCGTTGCACTCGCCGAGGTCGTCTTAGGGCTTCACGACCACCTTGATGGCACCGTCCACGCGATCGACGACGGTCGCGAACGCCAGGTGCACGTCGGACAGCGAGAACTCGTGTGTCACGAGCGCGGAGATCTCGATTGCGCTGCGGCCCAGGAGCTCCGATGCGCGCTGCACGGAGCGACCGCCCTCGGCACGCGTGCCGGCGATGGTGAGGTTGCCCAGCGCGATCCGCCGTCCGTCGAGCGCGATGGTCGGCTCGTTCGGATAGATCCCCACGAAGGCGATCCGGCCGCTCAGCCGCGTGTACTGGATGGCCGCGGCGGCCGATGCCTCGGTTCCCGCGCACTCCAGAGCCACGTCGGCACCGACGCCATCGGTCAGCTCGAGCACTCGCTCGGTGACGTCCTCGTCGATCACGTTGACAGCGACGTCCGCGCCGAGCCGCAGGCCCAGCTCGAGCCGCTCGGCCCGCGTTCCGGCGATGACGATCGTCCCGGCGCCCATCAGCCGGGCCAGCACCACGCTCATCAATCCGATGGGACCGGGGCCCGAGACGACGACGGTCTCGCCGCCGCTGAGCCCGCCGATCCGCTGCAGGGCGTACAGGGAGGTCCCCGCCGTCGTCAGCAGGGTCGCCGTCTCGAACGTCCAGTCCGCCGGGATCCAGTGCAGGCACGTCACGTCGCTCTGGGCGTACTCCGCGTAGCCGCCGTTGACCGTGAAGCCGTAATGCCGGTGCCCCTGGGCCACCACGCCGTAGTTCAGGCACGTCGTGTACTGGCCGTCGAGGCAGTTCGCGCAGTGACCGCAGCCCTTGTGGGGCTCGGCGGCCACCCGGTCTCCCACCGCGAAGCCCGTCGCGTTCTCACCCAGCGCGACGATCGTGCCCGCGTACTCGTGCCCGAAGATGAACTCTCCGTAGGGCGGGTGGTTCGGCCAGCCGCGCTTGAGGATGTCGGGATCGGTGCCGCAGATGGCGCATGCCGCGACCTTCACGATGGCATCGTTGGGGCCCGGCTTGGGCAGCGGGTAGTCCTCGACGAGGCGCATGTCGCCGGGGCCGAACAACACGGCTGCGCGCATGGTCTCGGGCAGCGGGCCGTCGGCATCGCCCGCGACCTTCACCCGTTCAAGCCTGGTCTCCACGTTCACCCTTCAGCGTCGAGGCCGGCTCGCGTGAGGGGCCGCGGACATGTTGCAACGCGCCCAGCGCGCTAGGACGAACACGCGCCGGCCAAGCCTCGCCTCGGACCAGCCGTCGGCTTGGCGTGGCGTCGATCATAGCGGACGACTTGCAGAACCACGGGCGACGACCGATATATGCGTATTTGCAGCGATTTTGCTGAGCAATACGGGCATTTCACGGTCCTGCCCTCCCACCCTACCGTCCGTTAGAGTGCCCACTGTACTGTCGGGCGTCCGTGATTGTCAAGGCGCGCTGAACGCCTCCCAAACGCGGGAATTCCCCGGTGCAGAGCGGCATCTCGGCGGCCCGCGAACGGGCCCGTCAGCGGACGCTCACGACCCTTCGCCGAGCTCCACGAAGTAGTCCAGCGCCTCCGGGTTGGCGAGCGACTCGCGGCTGGCGGCCGTCTCGGCCGACTGGCCCATGAGGATCCGCTTGACCGGCACCTCGAGCGCCTTGCCCGACAGGGTGCGCGGGACCTCGGCGATCTGGTGGATCTCGTTGGGCACGTGGCGCGGCGAGCAGTCCTCGCGGATGCGCTTCTTGATGCGCGCGACGAGGTCGTCGTCGAGCGTCGCGTCCTCGCGCAGCACCACGAAGAGCGGCATCCAGCCGTCGGTGCCTTCGCGCGGCACGTCGACCACGAGGGCGTCGACGACGTCGTCATCGGCCAGCACCGCGCGGTAGATCTCGCTGGTGCCCATGCGGATCCCGCCGCGGTTGATGGTCGAGTCCGAGCGCCCGGAGATGATCGCCGTGCCGCGATCGGTGATCTCGATCCAGTCGCCGTGGCGCCAGATGCCGGGGTACATCGAGAAGTAGCTCTCGCGCAGCCGCGAGCCGTCGTCGTCGCCCCAGAAGGAGATCGGCATCGACGGCATCGGCTCGGTCAGGACGAGCTCGCCGACCTCGCCCACGTGCGCCTGGCCATCCTCGTCGAAGGACTCGACCTTGGCGCCGAGCGCGCGCGCCTGCAGCTCGCCCTCGTAGACCGGCAGCGTCGGCACGCCGCCCACGAACGCGGTGCAGAGGTCGGTCCCGCCGCTGGTGGAGAACAGCCACGTGTCCGAGCCGACGTGTTCGTAGACCCAGTCGAAGCCCTCCGGCGACAGCGGCGACCCGGTGGAGCCCACGGCGCGCAGGGCGCCGAGGTCGCGCCCGGCGCGCGGCTCGACGTCCGCCTTCATGCACGACGCGATGTACGAGGCGCTCGTCCCGAAGGTGGTCATCGAGGTGCGCTCGGCCAGGTCCCACAGGGCGCCGAGGTCGGGCGTGCCGGGATTGCCGTCGAAGAGCACGATCGACGCCGGCGTGAGCAGCACGCCGACCAGGAAGTTCCACATCATCCAGCCCGTCGTGGTGAACCAGAAGACCCGATCGCCCTCCTGGGCGTCGAGGTGCAGGTGCATGTACTTGAGGTGCTCGAGCAGGATCCCGCCCTGGCTGTGGACGATCGGCTTGGGCAGGCCCGTCGTGCCCGAGCTGAAGAGCAGCCACAGCGGATGCTCGAACGGGAGCTGCTCGAAGCTCAGCGGCTCGTCAGCGCCGACGAACTCAGTCGGCCAGCCGCTGCCGTCCAGGTAGCCGAAGCGCACCACCTCGGCGCCGATCTCGCCGGCGATGCCCGCCACGGCCTCGCTGCGATCGTGGTCGCGCTCGCCGTAGCGGTAGCCGTCGACCGCCAGCAGGACCTTCGGCTCGATCTGCGCGAAGCGATCGATCACCGACCGCGCGCCGAACTCCGGCGCCGCGCTCGACCACACGGCGCCGATCGAGGCCGTGGCGAGGAAGGCCGCGATGGTCTCGGGGATGTTGGGCATGTAGGCCGCGACGCGGTCGCCCGGGCCCACCCCGAGCGCTCGCAGCCCGGCGGCGATGCGAGCGGTCTGCTCGCGCAGCTCGCCCCACGTCCACTGCGACAGCTCGCGCAGCTCGCTGGCGTGGCGGATGGCCACCGTGTCGTCGTCGCGGCCGCGGAAGAAGTGCTCGGCGTAGGACAGCCGCGCCCCGGGGAACCACTGCGCGCCGGGCATCTCGCGGCGCCCCAGCACGCGCTCGAACGGCGTGGAGGCCTGCACGTCGAAGAACTCCCAGACCGCGCCCCAGAAGCCCTCGAGGTCCTCCACCGACCAGCGCCACAGCTCGTCGTAGCCGCCCTCGCGGCCCACGGCGCGCGCGAAGCGCGTGATCGATGCCGACTCGGTGCGCTCGGCCGATGGCGTCCACAGCAGCTTGGGCTCCATGCCCGGGAGCGTAGTCGGGCTATTCCGTTCCGCTCCTGCAACCGATAGGAATTGCGCAACCGATCCGTGGAGGCGCACGTGCCCTACCCCGTGACATTCAAGGCGGACTACGTCGAGAAACGCAGCCGCCTGACGACATTCTTCCGGCTGCTGCTGGCGATCCCGCACCTCATCGCGGTCACGTTCTACTTCTTCGCGGCGGAGGTCGTCGTGATCATCGCGTGGTTCGCGCTCCTGTTCACCGGCCGCTACCCGCAGGGGATGTACGACTTCGTCGCGGGCGCGCTGCGCTACCAGACGCGCGTCTACGGCTACGCGGGCCTGCTGAGCGACCAGTACCCGCCGTTCTCGGGCGATCCTGCGACGGCATACCCCGTCGACCTGGTCATCGGACCGCCGAAGGAGGAGTACAGCCGCCTGAAGGTCCTCTTCCGCCTGATCCTCGCGATCCCGGTGCTCATCATCCAGTACGCCATGCAGATCGTGGCCGAGGTCGGCGCGATCATCGCCTGGTTCGCGATCGTGATCCTCGGTCGCCAGCCCAAGGGCCTGCAGGACATGATCGCGCTCGGGATGAGCTACCAGCAGCGCGCGACCGCCTACCTCGCCCTGCTGACCGAGGAATGGCCGCCGTTCACCGACGACACGGCCAGTCACACCGTCGAGCCTGCTCCCGCGTTCGGCGCCCTGGCCGCCTCACCGCCCGCCGCGGGCCCGGAGTCGCCGACCTCGGTGCCGCCGGGCGGCTACGCCTCGCCCGAGCGCGAGGCGGCCTTTCCGTCCGCGGCGGCGCCGCTCCCCGGCGAGCCGGAGCCCGCCCTGGAGCCGCCGACCGCCGTCGAGCCCGAGCCGCCCGAGCCGGCCCCGCCCGCGCCGCCGGCCGCCGCTCCCGAGCCCGAGCCGCCCGCTCACGAGCCGCCACCCGCCACGACCGCCGGCGACCCGCTCGGCGGCGCGGCCACGCCGCCGCCGGCGGCGCCCGAGCCGTATCCCGAGCCCGAGCCCGAGTCCTACGCGTCCCCCGAGCCCTCGCCGCCGTCGCCCGGCGAATGGCCCGACCCCCCGCCGCGCGAGCCCCGCGCGGACGACGAGGAGGACGAGCCGCCGCCCGGCCCTTTCGGGCCCAGCTCGACCAACCCCTAGAGCGCTAGGCCGGCGTGATCGGGTTGCGCTTACGCGGCCACTCGCGGGCCTTGCCGGCCGCGAGCGCGAAGCGCTTGACCAGCTCGTCGCGCAGGTCCTCCGGCTGGATGACCGCGTCGACGACCAGCTCGGACGCGAGGTGCAGGATGTCGATGTCCTCGGCGTACTCCCGGCGCAGCTCCTCGGTGCGCCGGGCGCGCTCGTCGGGGTCCTCGATCGCCTGCAGCTGGTTGTAGAACACCGCGTTGACCGCCGCCTGCGGGCCCATGACCGCGATCGAGGCGGTGGGCAGTGCGAGGCAGGCGTCGGGGTCGAAGGCCGGGCCGGCCATCGCGTAGAGGCCGGCCCCGTAGGCCTTGCGCACGATCACGCTGAGCTTGGGCACGGTCGCCTCGCTGACCGCGCTGATCATCTTGGCCCCGTGGCGGATGATCCCCTGGCGCTCCACGGCCGTGCCGATCATGAAGCCGGGGACGTCGGCCAGGAAGAGCAGCGGGACGTTGAAGGCGTTGCACGTCTGGATGAAGCGCGCCGCCTTGTCGGCGGAGTCGACGAACAGCACGCCGCCCTTCTGCTTGGGCTGGTTGGCGACGATGCCGATGACGCGCCCCTCCAGGCGCGCATAGCCGACGACGAGCTCCTTGGCCCAGCGCGGGTGGATCTCCAGGAAGGAGTCGGCGTCCACGAGCGAGGCGAGCAGCGCCTTGATGTCGAAGGGCTTGTTCTCGTCGGCCGGGATCAGGTCGCGGATCGGCGCGTCGGAGCCGGGCGTCGCGGGCGGCGCCGCCGGCGGCTCCTCCTCCCAGTGCGAGGGGAAGTACGACAGGTAGGCCTTGGCGAGGTCGATGCCCTCCTCGTCGGTCTTGACCAGCATGTGGCCGCAGCCGCTGACGCCGGTGTGCATCCGCGCGCCGCCCATCTCCTCGAGCGTCACCTTCTCGCCGATGACCATCTCGGCCATGCGCGGCGAGCCGAGATACATCGAGGCGTTGCCGTCGCGCATGATCACGACGTCGCAGAAGGCGGGGATGTACGCGCCGCCCGCCGCGGAGGGGCCGAAGAGCACGCACACCTGCGGCACGACGCCCGAGAGCTTGACCTCGGTGTGG
Source organism: uncultured Actinomycetes bacterium (assembly GCA_963806015.1). Taxonomy (GTDB): domain Bacteria; phylum Actinomycetota; class Thermoleophilia; order Solirubrobacterales; family Solirubrobacteraceae; genus JAOPZW01. The sequence goes on from CAWDWM010000001.1 coordinate 60,002, forward strand.
AAGATCTTGCCGGCGCCGCGCCGGCCGGGGAACATCTGCACCTGCTCGGTGATCCGCGCCCCGGCGGAGTCGACGAGGTAGACCATCGGCACCCGCAGGCTGAGCGCGCGCTCCTGGATGCGGATGATCTTCTCCACCGTCTTCGGGCCCCACGACCCGGCCTTCACGGTGGGGTCGTTGGCCATCATCGCCACGGGCCGCCCGGCGATGCGGCCCAGGCCGGTGACGACGCCGTCGGCGCCCAGGCCCTCGCCTTCCCAGTTGGCCAGCAGCGCCTCCTCGGCGAACGAGCCGTCGTCGAGCAGCCGCGCGACGCGCTCGCGCACCGGCAGCTTGCCCTGCTCGCGCGCCTTGTCGTGGTGGCGCTCGGGGCCACCGGCGAGGGCGCGATCCAGCGCCTCGTGCAGATCGCTCACCGTTCGCTCCTGATCTCGAAGACGTGCGCCTCGCCGACCGACGGGTCGGGCGGCAACGGCCGGCTCGGGCGCAGCCCGATGACCAGCAGCCCGCCGGCGCCGATGGCCAGCACCAGCGGCCAGCCCACGAGGGTGGCCTTGCCGCCGGCGGCGGTCACCGTGGTGGCGAGCAGGACGGCGACCCCGATCCAGCCCGGGCCGGGCGCGCGGTCGACCGCCGAGAAGGCGCAGAGCCCGAAGCCGCACGCGTAGAGGAAGGCCTCCCACCCGGTGCCGGCGCCCGGGCCGAAGAGCGGCGAGGAGCCGAAGAGCTGATCGAGCGCGAAGGTCAGCGCAAGCCCCAGCGCGGTCAGCCCGCCGACGTCCGCCAGCGCGACGGCGCGCTTGGGCCGGCGGTCGCGCGTGGCGACCGTGGCGAGCGCGAAGCCGGCGACGAGTGCGACCAGCACCCAGCGGAAGGTCGTGACGCCCCCGGGCGAGAAGACCACGTCGACGAAGCCCAGGACGGCGAGGACGAGGCTCACCGCCCCGAGGAGCACGCACAGCTCGGAGCCACGGGCGGCGGCGAGGCCGAAGCCCAGCGCGGCCAGCGCGGCCCCGGCCCAGACCAGCGTGCCGCTGGAGTCGAGGCCGTCGGAGCCGAGCAGGAGCGCCAGCCGAGCGAGCGTCGGCACCGCCAGGGCGAACGTCACGGCCAGCAGCGCGCTCACGTAGGCGCGCGGCGCGTCGCCCTCGCGGGGCGCCCGCAGCGCCAGCGTGCCGACGAGGCCCAGCGCCGCGGCCGAGTAGACGAAGTGGATGCCCTTGTCCCACGTATCGTCGAAGCGCACCTGGAGCAGCGCAACGAGCGCCGCCAGCGCCACCGCGCCGGCCGCGACGACGTCACCCCGGTGCGGCAACGGACGAAGCATGAGGGGGCGGGAGGCTAGTTGAAAGCCGTCATGATCCGCGCATGAGCACCGTCCTGACCGAGGACCGCGGTGCGGTCCGCCACGTCGTCCTCAACCGTCCCGAGAAGCGCAACGCCCTCAACGACGAGCTGATCCTCGGCCTGCGCGAGGCGTTCCAGGCCGCCGCGGCCGATCGCGACGTCCTCTGCGTCGTCGTGCGCGGCGCCGGCCCGATGTTCTCCAGCGGGATGGACTTCGCCGGCCTCGCCGCGCTCGCTGCCGATCCCGGGCGCCTGCGCGAGTTCCGCCGTCCGATCCTCGAGGCGTGGAACCTGCTCGAGGAGATGGCCAAGCCGACGATCTGCCAGGTCCACGGCGCCTGCATCGGCGGCGCCATGGAGCTCGCGCTGGCCTGCGACCTGCGCGTGATGGCCGCGGACGCGCTCATCGGCATGCCCGAGACCCGCGTCGGCCTGATCCCCGACGTCGGCGGCTCCTCGCGCCTGCCCGCTGTCGTGGGTCTCGGCCGCGCCAAGGAGCTCGTGATGACCGGGCGGATGATCGACGGCACGGAGGCCGAGCGCATCGGCCTGGTCAACCGCGTCGTCTCCGCGGACGAGCTCGACACAGCCACCGCGGCGCTGGTCGGCGAGCTGCTGGCCTGCGCGCCGGTGGCGGTGGGCCACGTCAAGCGCGTGCTGGACAGCGCGGCCAAGCCGGCGCTGGCGGCGACGCTCGAGCACGAGGTCTCGGTGCAGGAGCTGTGCGCGCGCACCGAGGACTTCACCGAGGGCACGCGCGCGTTCGCGCAGAAGCGCCAGCCCGAGTTCAGCGGGCGCTGACGGTCACTCGGAGGGCGCGGAGGGCCGCGCGTCGCCGACGACCTCGGCCAGCCGCTCGCGGCGCTCGGCGCCGCGTTCCTCGAGCTCGGCCAGGCGCTCCTTGTTGTGCCGGCGCAGCTCGGCTGCGCGATCGGGCGCCAGGAGGTCGTACATGTCTCTGATCGGGTGCATGGGCCTCTGCGCGAGGTGATCGGACGTTCGCGCCCGAGGTGAAGGCCCGGTTCAGTCCGTGCAGCAGTCGTCGTGGCAGGGCTCGTCCGCGAACCGCGCGCCGTCCAGCGGCGAGCTCACGCAGCAGCCCTCGCCGCGCCACGCCTCGGCACCCTCGCGCACCGCGACGCCGGCGATGAGCAGGCCCACCGCCGGGTCGAGCCACCAGGCGCCGAACAACGCGTTGCCCAGCAGGCCGAGCAGCAGCGCGCCCGCCAGGTACGCGCACAGCATGTTCTGGCGCCCCTCGCCCGCCGTCGCGGCCGATCCGAGCTGGTCGGCGAGCCGCTGCTTGGCCACGGCGAGTGCGGGCATGAGGATCACGGAGGCCACGGCCAGGGCCACCCCCACCCAGCTCGCCTGCGCGTGCTCGCCGCGGACCAGCACCCTGACCGACTCGATCCCCACGTACGGGGCCAGCAGGAAGAACTGCACCGCGACGAGCCGCTGGGCGCGCTCCTCGGCGGCGTGCGAGAAGACGCGCTGCCCGGTGAAGCGCCAGATGATGATCACGCTGGCGAAGCCCTCGATCGCCGAGTCCAGCCCGAAGCCGACGAGCGCGATCGAGCCGGCGACGATCCCCGCGCCGATGGCCACCGCGCCCTCGATCGTCATCCAGGCCAGCGACAGCCAGGAGAGCAGCCGCACGCGGCCGGCCAGCGTCTGATAGCGGTCGCGCGTGATCGTCGCGACGGCCATCAGGCGCGCACCTCGCCGGCGGCCACCGCGGCCAGCAGGTCGCGGCCGCGCGCCGTCAGCTCGTACATCACCATCCGTCCGTCGCGCTCGGAGCGCGCGAGCCCGGCGGCTTTCAGCTGGCGGACGTGGTGGGAGACGAGCTTCTCGTCGCGGCCGACGATCCAGGCCAGGTCGCAGACGCACGCGCGCTCGCCGTCGCGCAGAGCCAGGGCCACCGCGAGCCGCGTCGGGTCGCCGAGGGCCTTGGCCGCGGCCGACCAGGCGTCGAGCTGCTCCATGGGGGCCATGGCCGCGCGGACGGCCTCGGCCTTGGGCAGGTCGAGACACAGCAGGTCGCAGGTGTCGGGTTCGCGCGCCACGCGCCGCAGCCTACTCCGATGTTCCAACGGACGTACGATCGTCCGAATCAAGCGGCGCCACCGGCAGGCCCGCGTTGCGCCAGGCCTGAAAGCCGCCGGCGAGATCGGTGGCCTGCGCGTGCCCGAGGTCCAGCAGCGTCGCGGCCGCCAGGCTCGACTGAAAGCCCTCGTCGCACATGACGATCACGCGACGGCCGGGGTCGGCGACGCGCGGGTCGCGGTGCGCGCCGCCCGGATCGCAGCGCCATTCGAGGACGTTGCGCGCGATGAACACGCCGCCCGGCACGACGCCGTCGCGCTCGCGCTGGCTTTCGGCGCGGATGTCCACGAGCACGGCGCCGTCGCGCATGGCGTCGCGCGCCTGGACAGGAGCGACGCGCGCGAGGCGCCCTCGCGCCTGCGCGAGCAGCTGGTCGATCGCGCTCATCGCCCGCGATGCCAGTCGACCGCGCCCGCCACCAGCGTGTGGCTGCCGAGCGGGCGCCCGAGCACGTCGCGGGCGGCGCGCGCGGCGCCGAGCAGGGCATCGAGGTCGATGCCGGTCTCGATGCCCATCTCGTGCAGCATCGAGACGAGGTCCTCGGTGGCGATGTTGCCGGTGGCCCCCGGCGGGACCGGGCAGCCCCCCAGCTCGCCGAAGGAGGACTCGAAGGAGTCGATGCCGACCTCGAGGGCCGCGAGCACGTTGGCCAGGCCCTGGCCGCGCGTGTTGTGGAAGTGCGCGGTGAGCTCGACCTCGTCGCCCAGCACGGTGCGCGCCTGCTCGAAGAACGCGCGCACCTGCACCGGGTTGGCCATCCCCGTGGTGTCGCCGAAGCCGATCTCCTCGGCCCCGGCGCGGACGAGCTGCCCGGCGATGGCGAGCACGCGCTCGGGCGGGACGTGGCCCTCGTAGGGGCAGCCGAAGGCCACCGAGATGACCGCTTCGCAGCGCAGGCTCTCGCCGCGGGCGTGGCCGAGCACGCGCTCGAGGCCGACCAGCGACTCGCGGATCGAGCGGTTGACGTTCTTGCGGTTGTGGGTCTCCGACGCGGACAGGAAGACGTTGATCTCCTGGAAGCGCCCGTGATTGACCAGCGCATTCTGCAGGCCGCGCTCGTTGGGAATGAGCACCGAGACCGAGACGTTGCGCGGGCGGTCGATCCCCGCCAGCACCTGATCGGCGTCGGCCAGCTGGGGGATGACGTCGGCGCGCACGAAGCTCGTCACCTCGATGCGCCGCAGGCCGGTGCGCATGAGGGCGTCGACGAGGCGCACCTTGTCGTCGGTCGCGATGACCTCCGGCTCGTTCTGAAAGCCATCGCGGGGTCCGACCTCGCGGATGCGCACGCTTTGGGGCAGCTGAGTCACCTGAAGCTGTACATATACTCGCCGCCGGTGACCGAGCCCATTGCGATCATTGGCGCGACCGGCGCGCTCGGCTTCGGCCTGACGCTGCGCTGGGGCCGCGCGGGCGTCCCCGTCGTCCTGGGCTCGCGCGACGCAGCGCGCGCCGTCGAGGCGGCCGACCGCGCCCGCGCGGCCCTGCCCGACGGGCATTTCGAGGGCTATGAGAACGCCGAGGCGGCCGCCAAGGCCGAGGTCGTCGTGCTCTGCGTGCCGTTCCGCAACCAGTCCGAGACGCTGACCAACCTCAAGGGCGCGCTGCACGAGCACCAGCTCGTGGTCGATGCGACGGTGCCGCTGGCCGCCGCGGTCGGCGGCCGTGCGACGCGCCTCCTCGGCGTGTGGCAGGGCTCCGCCGCCCAGCAGGCACAGGAAATGGTGCCCGACGGTGTCCGCGTGGTCAGCGCGCTGCACACCGTGAGCGCCGCCGCGTGCGGGGACCTCGAGCATGCGCTCGACGAGGACGTGCTCGTGTGCGGAAACCACCGTGAGGACAAGGAGCGCGTCATGGCCCTGATCGACCGCATCGACGGCCTGCGCTGCGTCGACGCCGGGCGCTTGGAGATGGCGCGCATCGTGGAGTCGCTGACCGCGCTGCTGATCTCGATCAACGTGCGCCACAAGACGCGCGCCGGGATCAAGATCACCGGAGTCTGACGGCGTGGTGGTCGTCCTCGCCGGCGGGACGGGCGGCGCCAAGCTCGCCCGCGGGATGCTCGACGTGGTCGGCGACGAGCTCGTGGTCGTGGCCAACACGGCCGACGACATCGAGGCCTACGGCGCCTACGTCTCCCCCGACCCCGACCTGTGCGCGTTCTGGCTGGCCGACCGCATCGACGAGCGCGGCTGGGGCCTGCGCGGCGACACCTTCCACGCGATGGACCAGTTGCGCGAGCTCGGCGTCGACGTGTGGTTCAACCTCGGCGACCGCGACCTGGCCATCGGCCTGCGCCGCGCGCAGCGCCTGGCCGAGGGCGCCACGCTGACGCAGGCCATCGGCGAGCTGACCACGGCCCTGGGGCTCGGGGCGCGCGTGCTGCCGATGGCCGACCAGCCGGTGCGCACGCGCGTGCTGGCCCGCGGGCGCTGGGTGCCCTTCCAGGAGTTCATGATCCGCGAGCGCGGCGAGGGGCCCGTGGACGGCGTCGAGCTGCAGGGCATCGAGGCGGCCCGCGCGCCCGAGGCGGTCCTCGACGCGATCGCGCGCGCCCGCGCCATCGTGCTGGGGCCGTCGAACCCCGTCATCTCCGTGCGGACGATCCTCGAGGTCCCGGGCATCTCCGACGCGCTGCGCGCCGCCACGGCGCCGGTGGTGGCCGTCTCCCCCGTCGTCGGCGGGCAGGTGCTCAAGGGGCCCACGGCCGCCTTCATGGCCTGGGCCGGCCTGCCGGTGAGCGCGGAGGGGACCGCCCGCGCCTACGACGGCCTGCTGAACGGCATGGTGGCCGACGAGCCCTTCGACGCCCTCCCGGCGCTCGAGACCGACACGCGCATGGACGATGCCGACGCGCGACGGCGCCTGGCCCAAGACGTCCTGCGCTTCGCGGAGGCTCTGTAGATGCGGACCTGCGCGGTGCTGCCCATCAAGCGCTTCGACGACGCCAAGCAGCGCCTGGACAAGACGCTCAACGCGGGCACCCGCAAGGCGCTGGCCGAGGCCATGGTCAGCGACGTGCTGCACGCGCTGCGCCGCTCCGAGCGCATCGACAAGGTGATCGTCGTCACCGGCGAGAACGGCGCCGAGGCGCTGGCCCGGGCCTACGACGCCGAGTCGATCGGAGACGACGATCGCGGCCACTCGCACGCCGCGCGCGCCGGGATCGACTGGGCGCTCGAGCGCGACTACGAGCGCGTGCTGCTGATCCCCGGCGACTGCCCCGCGCTGGACCCGCGCGAGGTCGACGAGCTGGTGGCCGGCGCGATGAGCGCCCCGGACGTCGTCATCGTCCCCGACCGCCACGGCACCGGCACCAACGCGCTGCTGCTGGCGCCGCCCGACGCGATCGGCCCGAGCTTCGGCCCCGGCAGCCGCGAGCGCCACGAGCAGGCGGCCCAGGCCGCCGGAGCGCGCTGGCGCGTGGCCGAGCCGCGCTCGCTGGTGCTCGACGTCGACACCGCCGAGGACCTGGCCGCGCTGCGCGTCGTGCTCGGCTCGCGTACCGGCGGCGCCGCGCACACGCGCGGGCTGCTGGCGCGCCTCGACCGGCAATGACCTCCGTGCAGGCGTGGGCGCTCCCCGGCCTGCCCGAGGTGCGCCCGGGAGACGACCTCGCCGCGCTCCTGCGCGACGGCGCCTACGAGCCCGGCGACGTGCTCGTGATCGCCCACAAGGTCGTCTCCAAGTCCGAGGGCGCTCTGCGCGCGCTCGACGCCGTGACGGTCTCCGACCGCGCCCGCGCGCTGGCCGGCGAGCACGACAAGGACCCGCGCCACGTGCAGGTGATCCTCGACGAGTCCGCCGACGTGCTGCGCGCGCAGCGCGGCGTGCTCATCTGCCGCACCCATCACGGCTTCGTGTGCGCCAACGCCGGCGTCGACACCTCCAACGCGCCGCAGGACGGCGCGCTGGTGACCCTGCCGCGCGACCCCGACGCGAGCGCCCGGCGACTGCGCGCGGCGCTGCCGAACCGCCCCGCCGTGGTCATCGCGGACTCGTTCGGCCGCGCCTGGCGCCACGGGCAATGCGACGTGGCCATCGGCATCGCCGGGCTGGCGGTGCTCGACGACTGGCGCGGGCGTCGCGACGCGCGCGGGCTCGAGCTGCGCGCGACGGCGATCGCCGTCGCCGACGAGGCGGCTGCCGCGGCCGACCTCGTCCGCGACAAGGGCTCGCGCGAGCCGGCGGTGGTCGTCCGCGGGCTGGCGCGCCACGTCAGCGAGGACGACGGCCCGGGCGCCGCGGCCCTCGTCCGCCCGCTGGCCGAGGATCTGTTCCCCTGACGCGAGGGTCTCCCGCGGGGCTCAGCTGCCCACGCGCACGACCCGCTGGCGGCGCACGCCGCCCGGCGTCCTGACCTCGATCTCGTCGCCGGGGCGGCGGCCCATCAGCGCCCTGGCCACCGGCGACTCGGCCGACAGCTTGCCGGCCCTGAGGTCGGCCTCGGTCGGTCCCACGAGCGTCCACGTCGCCTCGCGCCCGGTCTGCTCGTCGGCCACGGTCACGGTGGTGCCGAAGGCCACGACCTCGTTGTCGGTCGGCGCCTCGACCACGACGGCGTTGCGCAGGCGCTCGACCAGGCGCTTGATCTTGGTCTCCAGGTGCGCCTGGTCCTCCTTGGCGATGTGGTACTCCGCGTTCTCCTTGAGGTCGCCCAGCTCGCGCGCGGCCATGATGCGCTTGGCCATGTCGCGCCGCGCGTCGCCCTCCAGGTGCGCCAGCTCGGCCTTGAGGGCGTCGAGACCCTCGGCGGTGATCGCCTCTCCTTCGCTCATCCGCTCATTGTGGCGGGCCAGCCGCCGCGGCGGCCCGCACGTCGGACAGCCGAGGGCGCTCGCCGAAGCCCTGCAGCCACCAGGTGGCGCCCGCGTCCTCCAGGTCGGCCAGGCGATCGGCGTCCGGGCGGTCGTGATTGACGACCACGAGGTCGAACGGCCCGGCGCCGGCGGCGCGATGGACGTCGACGGTCTCGAGGATGGAGCGCACGTCGGCGCCCGTGAGCGATGCCTCGTGGCTGACCGGGAACACGCCGTCGTAGCGCGCGGCGCGCACCAGCGGGCGGCGGTGGGGCCACACGCAGCCCAGCCACACCGGCGGGTGCGGCTGCTGGACCGGCCTCGGGCGCACCTGCGCCTCGTCCAGGACGAAGGCCGGGCCGTCGCGGCTGACCGGCTGGCCGGTCCACAGATCGACGATCACGTCGAGGGCCTCGTCGAGCAGCGCCGCGCGTGCGCGCGGGTCGCGCTCCTCGCCGAAGGCGGTCAGCTCGCGCCGGCTGTCGCCGCCCAATCCGGCGCCGAACACCATGCGCCCGCCCGACAGCCGGTCGAGCACGGCGACCTGGCGGGCGACGTCCCACGGGCGCCGGCGCGCCAGCGGGGTGACCATGGCGCCCAGGAGGATCTGCTCGGTGGCCAGGGCGATGGCGGTCAGCGCGATCCACGGGTCGGCGATGTCGAGCCGGTCGAAGGTCATGACGTGGTCCCACAGGAAGATGCCGTCCCACCCGCCGGCCTCGGCCTGCGCGGACACCTCGGCGAGCGCCCGGACGTCGGCCAGCTCGCGGAAGGGCGCGACGTAGAGCCCGTGTCGCACGGTCAGGCGGCCGCGACGGCGACCGGCCACGACCGCCGCAGGGCGTAGAGCGTCGTGCGCTCGGCGGCCGGCCGTCCCGCCGCGTGCGCAGCGGCGATCAGCTGGGGCGGATCCAGGCGGACGCCGTGGTAGGAGCCGGCGAGCCGGCTGATGCTCTCCTCCATGAGGGTCCCGCCGAGATCGTTGACCCCCCATGACAGCGACTCGGTCGCCACCTCGAGGCCCATCTTCACCCAGGAGGCCTGCAGGCTTGCGATCGTGCGCCCGAGGGCAAGGCGGAAGACCGCGGTGTGCTTGAGGTTCTCCTCGCGCGAGATCTCCTCGACCCCGTGCGTGCGCCCCAGCAGGGTGTGGAAGGGGATGAAGGACAGCGGCACGAACTCGGTGATCCCGCCGGTGCGCTCCTGCAGGGCGCGCACGACGCGCATGTGCTCGGCCAGCTCCCAGGGCTCCTCGATGTGGCCGAACATCACCGTCGCCGTCGAGCGCAGGCCGGCGGCGTGGCTGGCCTCGATGATCTCCACCCAGCGCGTGACCGGCAGCTTGTTGGGGCTGATGCGCTCGCGCACGCCGTCGTGCAGGACCTCGGCCGCGGTGCCCGGCGTCGAGTCCAGGCCGGCGTCGCGCAGCTGCGCGAAGACCTCGGCGGGTGGCAGGCCGGAGATGTCGCACATGTGCGCGATCTCCATGGGGCTGTAGGCGTGCAGGTGCAGCTGCGGCGCCGTCTCCTTGGCCACGCGCAGCCAGTACAGGTAGTCCTCGAGCGTCCAGTCCGGATGGATCCCCGACTGCATGCAGATCTCGGTGGCGCCGTAGTCGACGGCCTCGAGCACGCGCCGCACGAACTCCTCGCGGTCGTGCTGGTAGGCGTCGGGCGAGCGCTTGCCCTGCCCGAAGCCGCAGAACGCGCAGCCGACGATGCAGACGTTCGAGACGTTGATGTTGCGGTTGACGACGAAGGTCACCGTGTCGCCCGCCAGCTCGGCGCGCAGCTCGTCCGCCGCCTGGCGCAGGTCCTCGATGGCCTCCGGGCGGGTCTCGGCGAAGAGCGCCGTGAGCTCGTCCTCGGTCAGGCGCTCGCCGTCGCGCCCGCGGGCGATCGCGGCGGGCACGAGATCCGAGCGGATCGCGCGCGCCTCGGTGCGGCCCGAACCGCGGCGGGGGATGAAGCTCCAGTACTTCGTCTTGATGACGTCGAGGACGCCCTGCGCCACCCACTCGGGGTCGATGTAGCGCGCGTAGACGCACAGGCGCTCGGTGAGCGCCACCCCGTCGGCGGCCAGGCGCTTGCGTACCTGGTGGGGCGACGGGAAGGGGTGCTCGGGCGAGATGTGGTCGCCGTTGGCGCTCAGGCCCCCGAGGTCCGTGGCCCCGGCGGCGACGAGCTCGGGCCACCAGTCGGCCAGGTTGGGCGGCACCTGGATGCCGATGTCGGGCATCAGCCGGCGCGTCTCGGCCACCAGGCGCTTCATGTCCTCGATCCCGACCGGCGTGGCCCATTCCGGCAGGTCGCGGTTAGGCGCGTCGGACAGGCCGGTGCGCCAGAAGCGATCGGCCGCGTCGGTGGCGATCTCGGCGGGCTCCTCGCCGTAGTAGCGGCGATGCGGGACGAAGTTCTGCAGGATGAGCTCCTGCAGGTGACCGTGCTCGGCGTGCACCGCCGCCAGCGCCTCCAGCGAGGCCATGCGGTCGTCCTCGGACTCGCCGATGCCGACCAGGATGCCGCTGGTGAACGGGATCCGCAGCTCGCCGGCGGCGCGGATGGTGGCCAGGCGCAGCTCGGGCTGCTTCGTCGGCGAGCCCTGGTGGGCGACCAGGTCGGGGTTGACCGACTCGAGCATCAGCCCCTGCGAGGCGGTGACCTCGCGGAGGCGCCCGAGATCGGCGGCCGAGAGCACGCCGAGGTTGGTGTGGGGCAGCAGCCCGCGCTCGAGACCCTGGTGGCAGGCCCAGACGACGTAGGCGGTGAAGTCGTCGAACCCCCACGCGCTCAGGCGCTCGCGCACCCCCGGGTGATGGTCGGGCGCCTCGCCGGTGAGGACGAGCAGCTCCTTGACCCGTCGCCGCGCCGCGTCGTCGAGCAGCGTCGTGACCTCGTCGGGTTCGTGCAGGTGCGGGCGGTGCGTCGCGAAGGCGCAGTACTTGCAGAAGCACTGGCACGTGCGTGACAGCGAGAGCGTGACGTTTCGCGAGAAGGTGACGCGGCGCCGCACGCGGTAGACCCTACAGACGCGGCTGCGCCGGCCTGCGGCGACGGCTGCAATGCTGCCCCGCCGAATGGCCCGCCACCGCCTCCTCGCCGCTCTCGCGATCGTCGCGGCGCTCGTCGTGGCCGGCTGCTCGCACGGCACCGAGGGCCGCCCCGACGAGGCCGCCAGGCTGGTCCTGGACTTCCAGCCCAATGCGGTGCACGCCGGTATCTACCTGGCCCTGGAGCGCGACTTCGACGGCGCCGAGGGCGTCACGCTCAGCGTGGCGGCGCCGTCCTCCTCGACCGACAGCGTCAAGCTCCTGGTCGCCGGCCGCGCGCAGTTCGCGATCCTCGATATCCACGATCTCGCCCTGGCCCGCGAGAAGGGGGCCGACATCGTCGGCGTGATGGCCGTCGTGCAACGCCCGCTGGCCGCCGTCATCGCCCAGCCCCAGATCACGCGACCGCGCGAGCTCGAGGGCAAGCGCGCCGGGGTCAGCGGGCTGCCCTCCGACGACGCCGTCCTGGACTCGATCGTGCGCGGCGACGGCGGCGACCCGGCCAAGGTGCGCAAGGTGAGCATCGGCTTTCAGGCGGTCAGCGCGCTGCTGGCGCGGCGCGTCGACGCGGCCACCGCGTTCTGGAACGCCGAGGGCGTGGCGCTGGCGGCCAAGCGCCCGGGCATGCATCAGTTCAAGGTCGACGACTTCGGCGCCCCGCCCTACCCCGAGCTGGTGCTGTGCGTGAGCCGCCAGACGTTGCGCGACGATCGCACGCTGGTCGCCGCCACCGTGCGCGCGCTGCGCCGCGGCTACGAGGAGACGATCGACGACCCCGAGTCGGCCGTCGAGGCGCTGGTCGAGCGTGCCGGGGTCCAGCGCGATCCCACGCGGCGCGAGCTCGACGCGGTCTCCCCCGCCTTCACCGAGGGCGCCACGCGCTACGGCACCTTCGATCCCGCCGCCCTGAAGGCCTGGGCGGCCTGGGAGGCGCGCTTCGGCATCACCAAGCGCCCGCCGGACGTCACGCGCGCGTTCGCCCTCGGGTTCTAGCTACTTCCCCCGGATAAACCCGGGTGGGTGAGGAACGAAAACGGCCGCGCCTTGGGGGCGCGGCCGCCTTGCAAATCGGCTCCGGGGTGGATGGTCCGGGGCGGATCGAATGCTGTCAGGTGGCCCGGATGGCGAGGGTGTCGAGGTTGTAGGTCAGGATCGACCATCCGACCGTCGTTCTGGCTCCGTCGAGGCCTCTGAGTCGAGTGCGGCGCATGCCGTAGCCGCGTTTGAGGTGACTGATGCGGCCTTCGGCGCCGACGCGGTAGCGCGCCAGGCGCCGGTCGCTGTGTTTGGAGGCTGTGCTTTGGCGGCCGGAGATGAAGACCTTGGTCGCGTTGGGCAGCTGCTCGGCGACGGCGCCGGGCGCAAAGCCGCCGTCGAGCGCGACGTCGCGCGGGTTCAGGCCGGCTCTTCGCAGCTCTGCGACGGTGTCGGGCGGCAGGTCGGGTTCGTTGGGTGAGCCGACCTTGGTGGGGGCGGGCAGGATCAGGCCGCGGGCGCCGCGGCGGGTGTTCTCGGTGACTTCGGCGAGCTGGAAGACGTAGCCGAACTCGGTCGGGGCGCGCAGCTTGCCCTTGCGGATCGGCCGCGCGTCGGGGTCGGCCATCGACACCAAGCGGTCGGTGATCTTCTGCCCGGCCAGGCGCTGGGTGATCTGCCGGGCGACCTTCTCGGCGAGGTCGGCCAGCTCGTCGAGGCGCTCGGCGGCGCGCTGCTTGGCGCGCGCGCCGCGACCGCGGGCGCGATCGCGCAACTGCCGAGCGAGCTTGCGGGCCTCGCGGACCGACCGGCCGACCAGCTCGCCGGCCTCACCGGTCAACCGCAGCACGATCGTCTTGGCCTGACCGGTCCGCCGCGCGACGGTGCGGCTGATCGCGCGCAGCTTCTTTGCGGCGCTGCGCGAACGATCGCGCACCCCACGCGCTGCCGTGCCCGCCAGGCGCTTGACCTTGCGCGCCTCACGCGCCAGGACACGCGTCGCGTCGACCGCCAACGAGGCGTCGTTGGGGTAGCGGATGTCGGACTCCACAACCGTGGAATCGATCCGCACCGCCCGCCCGACGAAACGCCGCTCGCGGGTCGCCTTCTCGATCACCGCGCGGGTGATCTCGTCGATGACCTCGGGACCCAGGCGACGCGTCAGCTTGCGGACCGTCGACTCGTCGGGCACCCGCGCGCTCAGCGCGATCCGGCAGAAGCGCCGCAGGTGAATCGAGTCAGAAACCTCCCTGACCAACGTCTCATAGCCCCACCCAGTCCGCGTCTTGATCACCATCAACCGCACGAAGCAGTTCATCGCGATCGACGGACGCCCGGCGCCGCTCGCGCAGACCGACCACGCCTCGCGGATCGGCGCGAACAGCGTCGCATCGTCCAGCAGCACGTCCAACGCGGCCAGATCAGCCGGCAACTCCCGCACCTCAACCGGCAACCCGACGTCGAACAGGCACTCCGCCTGAGGCCCCACAAGTCGCAGCATCCACCCTCCAAACCGCCGATTTACAGGGAAAATGCTCTCACTCCAGGCGGACGGAACCGCCCCACTCAACGGCGACTATTTCCGGGGGAAGTAGCTAAGGGCGCGACAGCTCCTCGTCGGCGCCCTGCAGCCGCTCTGCGAGGACCGCGTCGGGGTCGCCGTGCAGCAGCCAGCCCTCCGCGGTGCGCTCGATGAGACCCTCGCGCGCCAGCCCGGTGAGCGCGGTGGTCACCGACGGTCGCCGGGCGCCGACCAGCGTGGCCAGCATGCGGTGGGGCAGGCCGACCGGCACGCGCACGCCATCGCGGCTCACCCGTCCCCAGCGCTCGGCCAGCGCCCACAGCAGCACGAGCATGCGATCGTCGACGCGTGGCAACTGGGCGATCGCGCGCTGAAAGGCGAGGCCCCGCCCGCGGCGGATGTGGCGAGCGTGCAGCGCCGTCGCGATCGACGGCCAGCGGCCGGCGGCGATGGCGACGCGCGTGTCGAGGATCGCCATCTGCGTCGGGGCGTGCACGTGCCAGCTGACCGCGACGGGCAGCGACTCGAAGGGCACGTCGTCGTCCCAGGGGCGCAGGATGTCGCCCGCTCCGAGCAGCTCGGTCGTCGTGCGCCCGGCGAAGTGCAGGTCGCGGGTGACCATGCCGTCGACGAGCAGCATGCCGACCACCGGATAGACGTCTCCGAGCTCGGCGTGGGGATCCCACGGCCCGGGATCGAGCACGTGCGAGGGCACGGCGAGCACCCGCGCGGCGGCGGCGCGCTCCTGGGGATTGAGGCCCTCGCCGAGCTCGGGCTCGACGTCGAGGAGGTAGATGGTGGTGCGCTGTGGAGACATGCGCGGCGGGCGCCGCACAGGGCGCTCTGCATAGGTTTCCCGAGCGCGCTTGCGCTCAACCACCGTGCGCGGCGAGTAGCGCGTCGACCAACTGCGCGCCCTCGCGCGCCATGCGCGAGCGCGGCACCACCTGGTCGAAGCCCGCCGCCAGGGCGCGCTCGCGGACCTCGGGCTGCACGTGGGCAAAGAAGCCGAGGCTACGCACGCCGTGTAGCTCGCCGCCGGTGGCGAGGGTCTCGAACAGCTCGACGCCATCGACGTCGGGCGACGTGAGGTCGACGACGAGCACGTCGATCCCGGCCACCTCGTCCCACGTCTCGACGGCGCCGGTCAGCAGGTCGACCTCATGGCCGGCGGCCTCGAGGGACGCCTGGACCTTGGAGCCGAAGAGGAGGTCGGGTATCAGCGCGGCGACGCGCGCCATCACTGCGAGCGCAGGCGGCGGAACTCCCGGCGCGCCGACTCGGGGCGCCCCCACATCTGCACGACCTCGACGCGGCCGCTGCGCACCTCGCGCACGGCCAGCTCGCCGGTGATGCCGGCGTCGTCGAGCAGCTTCAGGGCGCCGTGCGTCGCGGGCACCGCCGCGGCGTGGCCGAAGCTGTGGGCCACCAGCACCCGCCAGTGCCAGTCGTGATGGGAGTAGGGCTGCGCGTTGCACGTCACGAGGTAGAGCGCGGCGTCGATGTAGCGCGACTCGTCGTCGATGCGCACGTCGAACTCGAGGTCCGTCCAATCCTCGGGCAGCGAGTCGATCACCTGCTGGAATGTGTCGGCGAGGCCCATCGATGGGCAGCCTAGCGTGCATGAAGACGCTTCTCCCCCTCGCGCTGATGTGCGCGCTGGCCGTCGCCCCGGCCACGGCGAACGCGAAGACGCTCGTCTCCTTCGAGCAGTCCGGTGGCATCGCCGGCGTGGACGTCGCCCTCACGCTGACGACCACCGGCCACGTCACCGCCGGCTCGAACGGCCGCTCGCGCGCGGTCCGCGCCGCGACGCTGCGCCACCTGCGCGCGCTGCTGTCGGCGGCGCGCTGGGACCGCGCGAACCCGGGCCGCTCGCACTGCGCGGATTGCTTTAGCTACGTCGTGCGCTACCACGGTCATCGCGCCCGCTACGACGACAGCCAGGCCAAGCAGGTCCCGCGCTCGGTGCGGGCGGTGGTGGCCGAGCTGCTGCGGATCAGCCGCGGCGGGCGCTAGCCGAAGAGCGTGTCGGCGATCAAGAAGACGTTGAGCGCGATGATGAGCGCGGCCACGATCGACGCCACGACCGTCGTCAGCCTGCGATTGACGAGCGGGCCCATGATGTCCTTGCGGCGCGTGAGGAGCACGAGCGGCACGAGCGCGAACGGGATCCCGAAGCTCAGCACGACCTGCGAGATGACCAGGGAGCGCGACGGGTTCAGGCCGATGGCGAGCACGATCAGCGCCGGCGTCATCGTGATCAGCCGGCGCAGGACGATCGGGATGCTGCGCGCGATGAAGCCCTGCATGACCACCTGCCCGGCGTAGGTGCCCACGCTCGAGGAGGCCAGCCCCGAGGCGAGCAGCGCGACCGCGAAGGCCAGCGCCGCACCGCCGCCGGCGAGCGCGGTGAACTGCGCGTGCGCCTCCTCGATGGAGTCCAGGCCGAGCAGGCCGCGGTCGTGGAAGAGCGCGGCGGCGATCACGAGCATCGACATGTTGACCAGGCCGGCGATGCCCATGGCGAGGCTGACGTCGATGCGCTGGAAGCGCAGCAGCCGCTTGCGCTCGGCGTCGTCGCGTGGCGGGACGCGTCCCTGGGTCAGGGCCGAGTGCAGGTAGATCACGTGCGGCATGACGGTGGCGCCGAGGATGGCCGTCGCCAGCAGTATCGAGTCGGTCCCGGCGAAGCCCGGGATGAAGCCCTTGGCGGCCGCGCCGGCGTCGAAGCCGATCTTCAGCGTGTCGTAGAGGAAGCCGAGGATGATGAGCCCGAGCAACCCGGCGATGACGGCCTCGAAGCGCCGGTAGCCCTTCGCCTGCAGCCCCAGGATCCCGAAGGCGATCACCGCCGTGATGAGGCCCGCGGCGAAGAGCGGCACGTGGAAGAGCAGGTTCAGCGCGATGGCGGCGCCGACGAACTCCGCCAGGTCGGTGGCCATGGCGATGAGCTCGGCCTGGACCCACAGTCCCCACGTCACCGGCCGCGGGAAGTGGTCGCGGCACAGCTCGGCCAGGTTGCGCCCCGTGGCGATGCCGATCTTGGCCGAGAGGTTCTGGATCAGCATCGCCATCAGGTTGGCGCTGAGCAGGACCCACAGCAGCAGGTAGCCGTACTTGGCGCCGCCGGCGATGTTGGTCGCGAAGTTGCCCGGATCGACGTAGGCGATGCAGGCCACGAACGCCGGCCCCAGCAGGGCGAACGCGCCGCGCCAGCGCCCGCGCGCCTGCAGCTGCTGCAGGCGACTCGGCGCGGGCAGTGATACGGCGGCGTCGGTCACGCAGTCACCTGCGCGCGCATGGCGCGCGCCAGCGCGCCGCCCAGCACGTGGACGTCGTCGCCGAAGCGGGCGAAGGTGGGGCCGTCGAAGGGCTGCTTGTCGATGACCTCGAAGTCGTCGCCGGGCGCGATACCGCGATCGGCCAGGTAGCGCAGCATCTCCGGGTCCGAGTCGGAGATGCGCACGAAGGTGGCGCACGTCCCCGGGACGAGGTCGGCCAGCGCGCTGGTGGGGCGCTCCTCGATCACCAGATCCGCGGTCGGGATCGGGTCGCCGTGCGGGTCGACCGTCGGATTGCCGAGCTTGGCCGCGATGAGCTCCTCGAGCTCCTCGGAGAGGACGTGCTCGAGCACCTCGGCCTCGGCGTGGACGCGGTCCCACGGCACGTCGAGCGACTCGGCCAGGTAGAGCTCGAGCAGCCGGTGGTGGCGGATGACCTCGAGGGCCACGCGCTCTCCGTCCTCGGTGAGCTCGACGCCTTTGTAGGGGACGTGGACGACCAGGCCCAGCTCGCCCAGGCGCTTGCACATGCCCGAAGCCGACGCGGCGGTGACGCCAAGGCGCTCGGCGAGCGCATTGGTGGTCGCCGGGCCGTCGCCGCGCTGAGCGATCGCGTAAATCGCCTTCGCGTAGTCCTCAATTGCTGGTGAGCGCACCATCTAAATCAGATTATGGCAGACCTAAATCGGCGTCAAGCAGCACTGGACTACTCTGGACACATGGCTGCCACCGTCGCCGAATCCGCACTCGCCGACCGCCTGCTGACCGAGGACGTCGCCCTCGTGGACCGTTCCGAGCGCGGCAAGCTCGCGCTCACGGGACCGCAGGCCAAGGAACTGCTCTCCGGCCAGGTCACCAACGACATCGAGGCGCTGGTCCCCGGCAGCGGCTGCTACGCGGCGCTGCTGACCAACAAGGGCAAGATGCAGGCCGACCTGCGCGTGCTCGACACCGGCGACGAGCTGTGGCTCGACACCGAGCGCGTGGGGCTGCAGGCCCTGTTCGACACCCTGCGCCGCGGCGCCGTGGGCTGGCAGGCCGAGCTGCACAAGCGCACGCTGCAGCAGGCGCTGCTCTCGCTCGTGGGCCCGCGCGCCGCGGACGCCGCGGGCGGCGCCATGGGCCGCGAGCACGCCAACCGCCGCGCGCAGCTGGGCGGCGCCGACGTCCTGCTGGTCGCCACCGACCTCGGGATCGACGTCGTCTGCGCGGCCGAGGACGCCGAGCGCGTCCGCGGCGCCCTGGACGTCCCCGTCGTGCCCGAGGCCGCGGCCGAGGTCGTGCGCGTCGAGTCCGGGCGCCCGCGCTACGGCCTCGACCTCGACGACGCGACGATTCCCCAGGAGGCCGGCCTCAACGAGCGCGCCGTGAGCTTCACCAAGGGCTGCTACGTCGGCCAGGAGACGGTCGCGCGCCTGTATTACAAGGGCAAGCCCAACCGCCACCTGCGTGGCCTGCGGTTCTCGGCGCCGGTGCCCACGGGCACGCCGCTGATGCTGGGCGAGCGCGAGGTCGGGCGCGTGGGCTCGAGCGTGGTGTCGCCGCGCCTCGGCCCCATCGGTCTGGCGCTGGTGCGGCGCGAGGCGGGGGTCGGGGACGAGCTCGTGGCGGGCTCGGCGGTCGCGGTCGTGGCTGAGCTGCCGTTCTGATATGGCGTGACGCTTGTCAAGGGCAGCGTTCGGTGGCGGGCTCGCGGTGGCGGGCCCGTTGTCGTTGTGGCGAGGAGTGGAGCTCGGGGCTCCCGGGGTCCGACGTCCGGGGAACCAGGCAGCGCGACTGCGATGGTCAGCCTGATATGCGGGGACTCGCTCACCCCATGACCGTTGGTTCGCCGCGGATCGCTCTCTAGGAGCGGGCGCTCCGGACGCCGTCTGGCGTCGATGGTGCCCATAGAACGGACGCGACCCGAATCGAGTGCGGCGCTTGCTGGCCCTTGTGGTGGACATCGGACCCCGGCAGCGTCGAGCCGCCGGGGTCACGTGATGGCAGTCGGGTTAGTCCAGCGTGGCGGCCTCCCAGCAGAAGCACGCCAGTTCGCGGGCGTTGGCGATCGTGATCACGCCGGCGGGCTTGTTGCGCGCCCTCATCTGCGTGTAGCGCTTGTGCAGACGCAGCTGCGCGCGCCAGGCGACCGCCACGACGCGCGGATCGATGCCCTCTTGGCGGGAGCGAGGAGGTTGTCCGCCGTCGTGGAACTTCGCGGCGGCGGTCGGGATGTGAGGGTCAGGCGGTGGCGAGCGTAGCGGTCTCCCGGGTGGTAGTCGTGTGAAGAGCGGCGCGCTGGGCGGCGAGGTCGCGCTCGACGGCGACGGCGAGCTTGGCGAGGTCCGCTAGCCGATGATCTTGCGGAACTGCTGCTCGGCTCGAGCATGCCGGCGGCGGTCCACCGGAGGCACATGTCGGACGCAGCGCTCACGTGCGCGACGTGCGGCGGACGACCGACGCTCTGACGGGGTGGACGCAGCGGCGCGAGGTGCGCGGACGCCGAGGCGGGTGAGCGTGAGCGTCCCCGAGCCCGCGTAGGGACGCGGCGGCGCGGGGCGGTCGAGCTCGCCGGCGAGCAGCCGCGGCCGTCGAGCGCGAGCTCGTGGTCCTCCGATGCCCACGCCTTGCGCAGGCGCATCTTGACCGTGCCCTGGTCGCGTTCGGGCAGGTGATCGAGCACCCCTCGTTCCTTGTGACGGACACACCGTTGGACAGGCCGGGGCCGAACACCTCACGCCGGCGGCGCGCGCGCCTGGACCGTCGAGGACGACGAGCACGCCGCCGACGTCCAGGCGCGGCGACGAGGCGAGAGCAGGTGCGGTGACGGCGCCGTCGAGCCGCCACAGCCCGAGCGGAACGACCCGGGCCACGCGAGGCAGACGACGCGCAGCGGCCCAGCCGACCGCGAGCCACGCCGCCAGCCGGAGTCGCCAGCGGGCGGCCCGGCGGCAGGGCCGCCGGCGGCCACGAACCACGCGAGACGCGGACCGACGTCGAGCGCCGCGGCGACACCCGTCGCGACCGGCCGCGGGCGGCGAACGGCGTGGGAGACGCGGGAGCGCGAGACGACGGGTAAGGGGTCGGGTCGGGAAGTGCGCGTAGGTCAAGGTCACGCCGCGTCAGGGGGGGGACGGACGGACGGACGGCAACGGTGATCGGGGTGGGGGGAGTAGGTGGGGGGGTGGGAGACGTGATGGTGAGCAGGGAAGAGGACGGACGTGAAGAAGTGGGGGAAGTGGAGGGAGGGGAACGAGTGGGGGTGTGTGTGTAGTTAGGGGTTTTGGGAGGGGGGGGGGGGGGGCGAGCGAGCGTGATCCCGGTGGCGGGCAGGCGCCGGTAGTGCCAGGCGGCCTCGACCAACAGCCGGCGAGCGTGGCTGGAACCCGCTTTGGTGATCGCCCCCAAACGGCGCTTGCTGTCGGTGGTGTACTCGGCCGGGACGATCCCCAGAAACGCTGAGAGCTGCGAGGGCTTGGCGAAGCGATGGAAGTCGCCGACCTCGCAGCACAGCCCGACCGCCGACAGCGTCGCCAGGCCACGGAAGCACCGCAGCCGGTAAGCGGTACTAGCGAACGGCGCCGAGGGCAGCAAGTCCTCGATCGTGGCCTCGAGGTCCTTGCGGCGCCGGTGAAGCTGCTGGACGGCGTTGACGTACTCGCCGACCACCATCCGCGAGGCCAGGTCGTCGAACTTCAACCGCACGATCCAATCGATGTGCCGATCGGTCCACGTCGAGCCCGCTTCGTAGCGCAACCCGCGACGCAGCAGCATCTTGCTCAAGCGATGTCGCGCCCGCGAGAGATCCTGACGGGCGTCCTCGCGAGCGCGAACGAGGTCACGCAGCGCCTCTTCTTCCTCGCTGGGGACGCGAACGAACGACAGGCCGCCGGCGGCGAGCTAGCGCACCAGCCGCTCGGCGTCACGCGCGTCGGTCTTGATCCGATCAGTCGGCTTGCGCGGAATCAGCCCGGGCGCGCAGACACGCATGTGATAGCTCGCGCGCCACCCGCGCGAGCTTCATTCCCGTCGGCCCAGCCTCGTAGACCGCGATCACCCGGCCCTCGAAACCGGCCAAGAACTCCACCACCACCTTCTCAAGGGGCGCCGCGCAATTTCGCGCGCGACAGCTCTCCGGTGTCCTTGTCGAGGACCGCGACCGTGGTTTGCGTCGCATGGACGTCCAGCCCAACCCAGCGGGTAGCTTCCGCCAAGGTCAGCACCTCCCAGCTATGTGTCGGCCACGCCGCCGCCACACTGGCCGCGTGAGGCGTTCGCCGCGCGTCGCGTACCAGCCGCCGTCGAGCCACGCAAGGCTGCGTGAGGTGCTGACCCTTCTACTCACACCGCACGGAAAACCACCCCACCCGAGCCTGACGGCGGCCATGGGAATCTCCCCGTAGGCGGCCATCGAAGCTCCCCTGGCGGTCGTCGGATCTCCCCGCTCGTGGCCATCGGTTCTCCCACGATCGTGTCCTGATCGGCGGTAGTGACCGGCGCGTCTTGTTGTTGACGCGTGGGGAGCCGGTTGAAGAGTTCGGAGGAAGTGATGGAGATCCTGGAGGCGTTTGACTTGGCCGGCACGCTGCGCGGGGCGGCGGAGCTGGCGGGTTGTGATCACAAGACGGTCGCGCACTGGGTGCGTGCTCGTGATGAGGCCGGCGGCGGACTGCCGGTTTCGGTGCGGCCGCGGCCGCGTGTCGATGGGTTCGCGGAGAAGGTCGAGGAGTGGGTTGATCGCTCGCGCGGCAAGATCCGCGCCGATGTCGCGCATCAGCGGCTGGTCGCGATGGGCTATCTCGGTTCGGAGCGCACGACGCGCCGCGCGGTCGCCGACGCGAAGCGCGGCTGGCGTGCTGAGCACGGTCGCCGCACACGGCTGTGGGTCGTCGAGCCGGGCTTGTGGATGCAGTGGGACTACGGTGACGGGCCGGTCGTCGCGGGCAGGTCGACGGTGTTGTTCTGCGCCTGGCTGGCGTGGAGCCGGTTCCGGGTGGTGCTGGCGTTGTGGGACAAGACGACGCCGTCGGTGGTGATGGCGTTGGACCGGGCGCTGCGGGTGTTCGGTGGGGCGCCGACCTATGCGCTGACGGACAACGAGAAGACCGTCTCGGTCGATCACGTCTGCGGGATCGCGGTCCGCAACCCGACGATCGTGTCGGTCGGCCGCCACTACGGCCTGACCGTTGCGACGTGCGTGCCGGCCGACCCGCAGAGCAAGGGCGGTAGCGAGGCGACGGTCCGGATCGCGAAGGCCGATCTGGTCCCGACCGACCACAACCTCCGCGACGGCTATGAGGACTTCGCTGCGCTCAAGCGGGCGTGCATGGAGTTCTGTGAGCGCGTCAACACGCGTGAGCATCGGATCACCCGTCGCGCGCCGGCGGTGATGCTCGCCGAGGAACGCCAGCGGCTGCATCGGCTGCCCGAGGTGGCGCACACCGTCTGCTTCGGCGAGACCCGGAAGGTGTCCTGGCAGTCGACGATCAGCGTTGGCGGCGCGCTCTACTCCGTCCCGAGCACGCTCGTCGACGAGCGCGTCTGGGCGCGAGCCGACGGCGCCGAGCTCGTCGTCGTTCACGCCGACAGCAGCGATGGGCCACGCGAGGTCGCCCGTCACGCGCTGACCACGCCGGGCCGGCCGAGCATCGACCAGAGCCACTACCCGCCCAGGCCGGCCGGCGCGATCGAGCGCAAGCCACGAGCCGGCTCCAGCGATGAGGAAGCGTTCCTGACGATCGGTCCGGGCGCCGAGGCATGGCTGATCGCCGCCGCGGCAGCCGGCGCAACACGCGTCCGGCGCAAGCTCGCCGAGGCCGTCGACCTCGCCAAACTCCACGGCAGCGGCCAAGTCGATGAGGCATTGCGCGCCGCCGCCGATGCAGGCCGCTTCGCCGACGGTGATCTCGCCGCGATCCTCGCCCACCAAGGCGGCGAGGTGATCCCCTTTCCCACGCGCGCGGGCGAGGAGCAGTCACTGCAGCGCTCCACGCGCTCCTGGGAGGGCTTTGGCGGATGACTGTCAAGACCTCGCTCGCGCCGCCGCTCCCGGACGAGGTCGACCGGCTGCTGCGCAGGTTGCGGATGCCCTACGTTCGCCACGCCGCGCCGGAGGTCCTGGCCACGGCCAAGAGCCAGCGCTGGGACCCCGCCGAAGTGCTGCGCGTCCTCCTTGCCGAGGAGGCCGCGGGCCGCGATCGCGCGACGATCCGGATGCGTCGCCGCGCCTCCGGGTTGCCTGCCGGCAAGACCTTCGATGCTTGGAACCAGAACGCCTCGCCGATCCCGACGGCCACTCAGCAGTCGCTCAAGACGTTGGAGTGGATCGGTCGCGCGGAGAACCTCTGCATCTGCGGACCATCGGGGACCGGCAAGAGCCACCTAGCCGAAGCGTTAGGTCACGCCGCGATCGACGAGGGCAAGACCGTCGCCTGGCACACGCTCGAGTCGCTGGCCACGCTGATGCGCCGCCACCGCGCTGATGACTCGGTCAGCAAAGCGATCGGCCGGCTGATCCGCGCCGACCTGATCGTCATCGACGACATCGGCATGCTCCCCGTCGCCGCTGACGCCGCCGAAGCCCTGTTCCGCGTCGTCGACGCCGCCTACGAGAAACGCTCGATCGCGCTCACCAGCAACATCCACCCCGCTGGCTTTGACGAGCTGATGCCCAAGACCCTCGCCGCCGCAACCGTCGACCGGCTGCTGCACCACGCCCACGTCCTGCTCACCGACGGCACCGACAGCTACCGGCTCGCTCAGGCCACAGCGGGCAAGGGGGTGAGGCCCCTCGCATGACCGCGCAGCGCGCTATCGCCGCTCCGCCCATCGGCCTACGGCCTCAGGGCTCCGCGACGACAGCGCGCTGGGGAGAACCGCTGGCCACCAGCGGGGAGAAAACATGTCCGCCACTGGGGAGAACCGATGGCCGTCCCCGGGGAGAAACCGATGACCGTTGACAAGCCCCCACACACAGCCCTCCCTCGATGCCCTGCCAGCGCAACACCACCCGCCCCCGAGCTCACCCGCCATACGGTCTGAGATGGACGCGCGTGTCAAGTGAGCGTTGGCGGTGGTGGTTGCTGTTCATGGTGGTGGGTGGTGGGGCCGGGCGGCGGGTGCGAGGGCAACGACGACTGTCACTCTGAGATGCGCGGGTCGGGACCGCAGGACAGTGTCCGGTCGTGAGCTGCCTCGAACTAGCGTCGCGAGTCGGTATCGCATAGACGGATCGAGGATCCTCCGGGCGGCTCGCACCGCGCCGCCCGGCCCCACCTCTGGGGTGTCGCGGTTGCTAGGCGGCGATCTCCTGAGGCTGGTTGGGGGTGGTGGTGAGGGGCTGGTCGGTGATTGCGGCCCACAGGAAGCCGACGAGCTCGCGGGCGATCGCGACGTTGACGACGGTGGGGCGCTTGCCGTGTTCGGCGAGGTGGCGGTGGCGGTGGTGCAGGCGAACCTGGGCTTGCCAGGCGCGCTCGTCGGGCTGCGGCCCTGTGGCGGGGCGTCGTGGGGCGTGGCGGTAGTGCCAGGCGGCCTCGATCAGCAGCCTGCGGGCGTGGCGGTTGCCGGCCTTGGTGATGTGGCCGCGGTGTTGCTGGTCGCCGGAGGAGTACTCGCTGGGGACGATGCCCAGCCACGAGGCCAGCTCGCGTGGGTGGCTGAAGCGCGCGAAGTCGCCGATCTCTGCGATCAACCCCAGCGCCGTCAAGGTCGAGATGCCGCGGAAGCGCGTGAGGATCTTGACCTGCTCGCCCCAGCGCTCGGACTGCGCGATCTGCTCGAGCTGTGCGTCGAGCGTGTCGAGCTGGCGCTCGATGCCATCGAGGTGGATCAGCATCTCCTCGAGCGCCAGCTGAGCGAGCGGATCATCCAAGCGCTGAGCGTTGATCCAGCGGCGGTGCTTGAGCGAGAAGGTGGTCTTGCCGTCACGGAAGATCCGCCCGTGGCGCAGCAGCTGCTTGAGCACGCGCTGGCGCGCGGCGGTCCGCGCGCAGCGAAGATCGTCGCGGCAGCGCAGCAGGTCCCTGAGCCCTTCGGTCTCGGCCGTCGGCGCGAACACGTAGCGCAGCAAGCCGGCGCGGTGCAGCGCGACGAGCTTCTTGGCGTCACGGCGATCGGTCTTGACGCGATCGCCGGCGCGGACCGGGACCAGCGACGGCGCGACGACGTCGCACGCGACCCCGATGCGCGTCAAAAGCCGCCACAGCGCGAACCCGCCCGGGCCCGCCTCGTAGCAGACCGCCAGGCCCGCCGGCCCGCCGACACGGTCGATGAAGCGACGGATCGCGCGCTCGGTCGTCTCGATCCGAGACACCTCCGGCTTGCCGCCGCTCGGCGGCAGCGTCGCGGCGACGATCGAGAACTTATGGACATCCAGGCTGACCCACAGACGCACGTCGGCGGGCGCAATCGAAGCGGTAACGTCAGGCACGGCTGGTCCTCCACGCAGGTCGTATGCGGTGGCCGTTGCGGCCCTCAACACCCGCGATTGTCAACCCGCGAAAGATGCGACGCACGAGGACCAGCCTCCTCATGCGTCCATGCTGACTAGGCGTTCTCGCCGCTGTGCGCTGGCTGCGCTTCTTGCGCTTACAGCATCACCGAGGGGAAGCGGACCCGGGGCGTCGCAACCGTTCGCGGTCGTCCTCCGCAGGGGTGAGCTACCCCGGAGGATGCTGGATTGTGCGGCTCCTGGCCCTAAAAGTCAGCAACGATGGTCGATAAGTGTCCGCCTGCGACACCAATCGACCACTCTTCGTCCAGTGCGGCCCGCCTGGGCGCCGCGCGGCAGACACCTCCACCAAACCTGTCGGCACCTTGACCCCCGCCCCCGACGCGGTGTAGAAGCGGGCGTGCGCCGGGTCGCGCTGCTCATCCTCGCCGTGCTCGCGCTGGTCCCCGCGGCGGCCGCCGCGAAGTCCAACGACTCGCTGGCCCCGCCCGATGCGCCGCCGCACTGGCTGCCGCCCGAGGCGTGGGTCTACAACCACTGGATCCCCTATGACGAGGGGCGGCTGTACGCGCTGCTGCACATCACGCGCGAGCAGCTCTGGCAGCAGCTGCGCGACGACCACCGCAACGTCGCCCAGCTCGCGGCCCGCCATGGCTGGCGCGACCCCGGCCGGCTGGCGGACGCGCTCGTGGCGCCGTGGCGCGGGCAGGTCAGCGCGGCGCGCGTGGCCGTGCTGCGCGGCCGCGCGCTGCGCACGATCACGCAGGGCCACCTCGCTCAGCACCTGTTCTTCCACTCGCTGCACCAGTTCGCGATCCCCTCGCGCGCGCCGCAGATCTTCGGCCTCAGTGACGCGGCCTTCCGCGACGTCCGGCGCACGCTCGAGCTCAGCCCGCTGACCATCGCGCGCCTGCACGGGCGCTCGCCGGCGCGGGTGGAGGCGCTGAGCGTCGCGGCGCTGCGCGAGCGCGCCCGCGCCGGCGTGGCCGGGCACGCCATCACCCAGCGCCAGGCGCGGATCCTGCTGCGCCGCCAGGTCACGCAGCTCCCGCGCTGGCTCGGCCAGGCGCGCTACAACGGGCCGCCCAAGACCCACCACGGCCTGCTCGTCGCCCTGCCGCACGACTACGCCACCAACCCGTCGGTCTCGGCCGACGGCACGCACGTCGTCTACGAGCAGTACCGCCAGAAGCTGCCGGTGGCGCTGCGCCTGGGCGAGATCGCGGTCGTCTCGCGCGACCTGCGCAGCGGGCGCGACACCCTCGTCAGCCGCCCTGCCGCCCCGCGCCCGAACCAGCCCCTGGACCCGCGCTCGGCCTACAACGCGACCGTCTCGGGCGACGGCCGGCTGGTGGCCTACGAGTCCTCCCCCGGCAACGTGAACTTCGCCAAGCGCTACGGGCGCATCGGGGTCGAGCTGGCCGACACCGCGGACGGCCGCAGCTCGCGCATCGACCACCCGCCGCGGGGCGAGGACCTCTCGCAGTCGGCCTACAACCCGCAGCTCGCCGGCGACGGGCGTCACCTCGCCTTCCAGGCGGTGCGCGGCGCCGGGACCGCGCAGGTCTTCGTCTGCGACCTGCACACCGGCGCCCGCACGCTGGCCAGCGGCGGCCTGCCGCGCGCTGCGCAGGGCACGGTGACCTCGATCTACGAGCCGCGCATCACGACCGACGGGCGCTTCGTCGCCTTCACCGCCGTCACCAGCCGCGCGGCCGGCGGCCCGGGCGCGACCTCCTCACAGGTCATGTTGCGCGACCTCGCCCAGCACACCACGACGACCATCAGCACCGGCGTGGAGGGCTTCGCCTCCGATCCGACGGTCTCGGGCGACGGGCGCCTGGTCGCCTTCACCGCCGGCCAGCCGATGCCGCGCCTCTACGTGCGCGACGTGGCGGCGGGCAGCACGCAGGCGCTCACCGCGCCGGACGCCGGCGCCGTGGTCGATCCCCAGCTCTCAGACGACGGCCGCGTGCTCGCCTACACGGTCGTGCGCGGCGCGCGCAGCCACGTGGAGGTCCGCCACCTGGACGGCGGCGCCGGCGAGCAGGTCGCCAGCGCGAAGGGCTCGGTGACCGACCCCTCGCTGTCGGCCGACGGCGCTGTCCTGGCCTTCACCTCCGACGCGCCCGACCTCGCGCCGGCCAAGACGGATCCCAGCCGCGGCGTGTTCGTCCGCGACCTGCGCGCCGGCACGACGACGCTGGTCAGCGCGCCCACGAAGCCCGCTCCCGCCAAGGCGCCGCTGCCGACGGCCACGGCGCCCGAGGCCCTCGCCCCGGCGAGCATCGGCACGCTCGCCGCGCCGCGGATCAGCATCCTCGACAACGCCTTCGTCCGCGGCCACGAGGACCCGACGCTGCGGGTCACGCGCGGGACGGTCGTCACTTGGCGGTGGCGCAGCCAGTCCTCGCACAACGTGACGGTGCGCTCGGGGCCGCAGCACTTCCGCTCACCCACGCGCTCACGCGGCGTCTTCGCGCGGCGCCTGGTCCGCGCCGGCACCTACCGGATCGTCTGCACGCTGCACTCGCCCGGCATGGGCATGACCGTCATCGTGCGCTGAGGCCAGCAGGCGCGCCACCGCCGCGCGGTCGGCGCCGCCGTGGAGGTCGAGGGTCGGCGCGTCGTGGGCATCGAGCCATGTGGCGACGATGCGCGCCTCGTCGACCTCGTCGGGCGCCAGGCACGCCGTGGCGCCGGTCCCGTCGCCTCCGCGCAGCGCGCGCACCGTGCGCGCCATCGCCTCGTCGAGGTCGCCCGGCGGCCCCCAGTCGACCACGCGCCCGCCCACGAGCCAGAATGCGTCGCAGCGCCCGCCGCGCGGGTGCTCGGCCAGCACCAGCCGCGGCCGCGCGTGCGTGGCGGCCAGCACGCCGCCCAGGCGGTCGAGCAGCCACGCGAGGCGCTCGCGCCGGCGCCGCAGCCACGCGGCGCGCTCGAAGTTCTGCGCGGCGGCGGCGGCGCGCATCTGCGCGTCGAGGTGGGCCAGCAGGGCGGCGCCGCCGTCGCCCTCGCCGGTGAAGAGGGCCAGGGCCTCATCGAGGCGCCGGCGGTAGAGGTTGGGGTCGAGGTCGCCGAGGCACGGCGACAGGCAGCGCCCCATCTGCCCGTAGGCGCTGGGCCAGTAGCGCCGCGGCAGCTTGCGCGCGCAATGGCGCAGCCCGAAGAGCGAGTTGAGCTGCTCGAGCAACTCGACCGCCGCGGCGCGCCCGCGCAGCGGGCCGACGCTGACCCCGCGGCCGGCGGCCGGCGCGGGCGCCACCTCGAGGATGGGGAAGGCGATGTCCAGGCGGCAGCGCAGGTAGACGTAGCGATCGATGTGCTTCAGGCGCGCATTGCCCGGCGGGCGCAGGCGCTTGATGAGGCGGCTCTCGAGCAGCAGCGCGCCGAGCTCGGAGTTCGTGCGCTCGTGCTCGACGGTCTCCGCCTGCTCGACCCACGCCCCCTCGT
The DNA here is from genome assembly GCA_963806015.1 of uncultured Actinomycetes bacterium. Classification (GTDB taxonomy): domain Bacteria; phylum Actinomycetota; class Thermoleophilia; order Solirubrobacterales; family Solirubrobacteraceae; genus JAOPZW01. The sequence continues at coordinate 88,974 of CAWDWM010000001.1, forward strand.
GCGCCGAGGTCTGGAAGTGCGCCCGCGCCCGGGCGCGCACGCTGACCGACTTGCCGACGTAGACGACCTGGCCCGAGGCGTTGCGCACCACGTAGACGCCGGGGTCGTCGGTCAGGTGGGCGAGGTCGGGCACCCGCCGGCGCGTGCCGCGCGTCCGCGCGCCCCCGTCGGTGGCCTTCGCCCGCACGCGCCGCGGGCGGGCGGGGCGCACCAGGTCGAGCGCCTCGCGCACCGTGGTCGAGTGGGCGCACAGGCGCGGGAACAGCGCGCAGAACACGCGCGCGCAGGTCTCGGCGTCGGCCAATGCGCGGTGGGAGACCTCGACCTCGATCCCCAGCGACTCGGCCAGGCCCCGCAGCCGGCGCTGGCGCGCGAGCGGGTGCAGCCGCCGCGCCAGCGCCACCGTGCACAGCTGTGGCGGATGCGGCCAGCGCAACCCGGCGCGCTCGAACGCCTGGTGCAGGACGCGGCGGTCGAACGACGCGCTGTGCGCCACCAGCACGCGCCCGCGCAGCTGCGCGGCCAGCTCGGGCAGCTGTGCCTCGGCCGGCGGCGCCTCGTCGACCATCGCCTGCGTGATCCCGGTGAAGCGCTGGATCCCGCGCGAGAGCGGCGCCCGCACGGTCAGCAGCGTCTCCCAGCGCTCGTGCAGCTCGCCGCCGCCCACGAGCACCGCGCCCACCTCCGTGAGCTCGCAGGCGTCGCCGGCCAGCCCGTTCGTCTCGGTGTCGACGACGAGGAACTCCGTGGTGGCGACGGGCTGATCGAGATCCATCCGGACCGTGGTCTATACGCCTCGCACCCGACGGAACGCCGGCGGCGCTGCAGAGCGCCGGTGGCGCCTGCCGCCGGACGCCGGGGTACAGTCGCGTTGCAACCCCGGTCTGGAAGGAGGCAGCGCATGACGACTTCTGCCACCCGGCAGGGAACCGCCAGAACGATCGCCGAGCGCGAGGCATGGGAGGCCTATCGTGAGAGCCTTCGCGACCTCGAGGGCTCCGACTACGAGGAAACCGAACGCGCTTCGTGGGCGCGCCTGGAGGCGACGCTGGCCGATCTGCACGCCGGCGCGCAGGCCAACTGAACGGCGCCGATCCCCAGCGAACGGCGCCGTCCACTCGAACGCCACGATCGTCCGATCTCCACTAGGGTTCGCGCCAGGCCGCACGAGCGGCCGGGTCGACTGGGAGACGGATGCAGATGAGGCGCACGGCGGCGTTGGCGCCGCTCGCGGTCGCGGCAGGGATGGCGCTCGGCGGCTGCGGGAGCAGCTCGGCGGACTACAAGAACGAGCCACGCCCGCCGAGCCCGATCGTCCTCACCGCCTACGTCGATGACCAGCGCGTCTCGGTCTCCCCCACCATCATGGGCGCCGGACCGATCTCCCTCATCGTCACCAATCAGACGAGCACGGCGCAGCGCGTGACCCTCGAGAGCGCCGGCCCGGCGGGCTCAGGCCCCGGCCTCAAGCAGGTCACCGCGCCGATCAGCCCGCGGGACACCGCCACGCTGAAGGCCGACGTCAAGCCGGGGCGCTACACGGTCCATGTGGGGGGCGACGCGATCCGGGCCGCGCGGCTGCGGGTCGGCCCCGAGCGCCCCAGCGCACAGAACGACCTGTTGCAACCGTAGACCCCCGGCCGCCGCGTCTGACACCATCGGCCCATGCCGGTACGGGCACTCGCTGCGCTGACGTGCGTCGGCCTCCTGTTCGGCGCCCGTGCCCTCGCGCAGGCGCCCACCCCCACGCAGAGCCCACAGGAGCTCTTCCGCGACGTGCTGCTCAAGGATCCGAGCACCACGAGCGGCGTCAAGCGGCTGCTGCGCACCAACGCCGGGTTCGTCACGCCGACCCCGGTGTTCGCCGACCTGACCGGCGACGGCAAGTCCGACGCGGTGGTGACCGTCGAGAACGGCGGCGCGGCCGGAGCGGTCGCCGCCTACGTCCTGACCGCCGAGGGCTCCGCCAGCGGCGCACTGCGCGTCGCCTTCCGCAACCAGTCGCTGTACCGCGGCCGCGTGCGGATGAGCGGCCCCACGGTGACCGTCGTCCTGCCCATCTACGCGCGCGGCGACGACGTCTGCTGCCCGCGCCACGCGACCGAGCGCGACTACGCGTGGGACGCGACCGCGAAGACCTTCACGCGGCGCGCGACGCGGACGGTGACGACCGGCCCAGCAGCCGCAAGGTCCCCGTCGCGCGGCTGACCGAACGGCGCGAGCCGTGCAGGGCGAGGCCGAGGTACTCGAGGTCGGCGGTCGCCGTGCGCGCGACGTACGCACGGACCTCGTCGTAGTCGTTGGTCTGCTGGCCCAGCGCCGGGATGTCGATCACCCCGACGCCGGCCTGCACCGCCCGCGCCCGCAGCGGCGACAGCGCTGCGCGCGCCGCGCCCAGCACGGGGAGCCCCGCCGCGAACAGCCCCGGGTTCACGTCGCCGTCGGCATCGACGAGATCGGGCCCGACCAGGCCGTCGACGGTGCCCCCGAGGGTCAGCGCCAGCACGGCGGCCGCGTTGGCCGCCAGTCCGGGCGCGAGGTCCTCGTCGACGACGATCACGCAGCGCTCTGGAGTCTGTCCGGTCATCGGGCGCCACCGTAGCCCAGCTGCCAGGATCCGTGGATCAATCCGTACGACGTCCGGAGGAAGGCGGTTATGAGCGAACTTGATGCGCTGGACCACGCCCTGATGCGCGAACTGCAGGACGATGCACGGCGGACCAACCGCGACCTCGCCGCCGCGGTCCACGCCGCGCCGTCGACCTCGTCGGAGCGCGTGCGGGCGCTGCGCGCCACCGGCGTCATCCGCGGCTATCACGCCGACGTGGCGCTCGAGGCGCTCGGGCGCCGCGTTCAGGCGCTGATCGCCGTGCGCATCCGCCCACCGTCGCGCGCGCACATCGAGGCCTTCCGCGATTGGGCCGGCGCCCTGCCGGAGACCGTCGGGGTGTTCGTCGTCTCCGGGGGCGACGACTTCCTGCTGCACGTCGCGGTGCCCGACACCGACGCGCTGTACGCCTTCGTCATCGATCGCCTCACCGAGCGCCGCGAGGTGGCCGACGTGCGCACGTCGGTCGTCTACGAGCACATCCGCCGGCCGGTGCTCGAGCCCCTCGGTGGGGATAGCCGAACCTGACAACCACTGCGCGTGTGCAATACTTGCGTGCGTGCAAGCAAGTAGTACGCCCACGCAGGTATCTCCGAAGGAGCTCGCCGCCGAGCTCGTGCTCATGTGGCACCACCTCATGCGCGGCAACGCCAGCGCGATCTACGCGATCGTCGAGGAGCTCGACCTCACCATCACGCAGATGAAGGCCATGCACGCGCTGGCCGACTGCGGCTGCGAGGTGTCGGTCAAGGAGCTCGGCGATCGCCTGGCGATGTCGCTCCCCGGGGCCAGCCGGACCGTCGACGCGCTCCTGCGCCGCGGCTGGCTGGAGCGCCGCGAGGACGAGCACGACCGGCGCATGAAGCGCGTCGGGATCACCGCGTCGGGCCGCGCGGTCGTGGAACGCATCGACAACGCGCGCCTCGCCGGCATCGAGCAGTACACCGCCTCCCTCACCCCAGAGCAGCGCTCGCGCCTCGCGGCCGCTCTCGCCGACCTCCCCCATCACTCATGACCCGTATTCGCAACGCCATCACCGACGACAACCGCCGCTGGTGGACCCTCGGCGCGATGTGTTTCGCGCTGTTCATGATCATGCTGGACAACACGGTCGTGAACGTGGCCCTGCCGGCGATCCAGAAGGACCTGCACTCGTCGATCAGCGGCCTGGAATGGACCGTCAACGCCTACACGCTGAGCTTCGCCGTCCTGCTCGTCACCGGTGGGCGGCTGGGCGACATCTTCGGCCGCCGCAAGATGTTCCTCTTCGGCGTCATCGTCTTCGGCCTCTCGAGCGCGTTCATCGGGCTCTCCCAGAGCGAGGCCTGGCTGGTCGCCGGGCGCGCCGCCCAGGGCATCGGCGCCGCGTTCATGATGCCGGCCACCCTCTCGATCATCACCAACGCCTTCCCGGCGCACGAGCGCGGCAAGGCGATCGGGACCTGGGCCGGCGTCAGCGCCCTGGCGCTGGCCATCGGCCCCGTGGTCGGCGGCTTCCTGGTCGAGAACGTCTCCTGGCAGTCGATCTTCTTCCTCAACGTGCCGGTGGCCGTGGTGGCCGTCGTCGTGACGCTGGCCGCCACGCGCGAGTCGCGCGACGAGAGCTCGACGCACCACATCGACTTCCCGGGCGTCGCCACGATCACCGTCGGCCTCGCCGCCCTCGTGCTCGCCCTCGTGGAGGGCAACGACCGCGGCTGGGGCTCGCCTGAGATCGTCGGGCTGCTCGCCATCTCCGTCATCGGGCTGATCGCCTTCGCGATCGTCGAGCGCCGCGTGGTCGAGCCGATGGTCGACTTCGCGTTCTTCCGCTCGCGCTCGTTCGTGGGGGCCAACCTCGTGGCCTTCATCGTGAGCTTCGCGATGCTGGCGATGTTCTTCTTCCTGGCCCTCTACATGCAGAACATCAAGGGCTACTCGCCGCTGCAGGCCGGCGTGCGCTTCCTGCCCTCGACCGTGGTCATCATCCTGGTGGCGCCGATCTCCGGACGGCTGTCGGACCGCATCGGCCCGCGACCGCTGATGACGGCCGGGCTGCTGATCGTGGCCGGCTCGCTGTTCTGGCAGGGCCACCTCCAGGTCGACACCAGCTACGGCTTCCTCATCGGCGCCTTCATGCTGATGGGCCTCGGCATGGGCCTCGTGATGTCGCCCATGAGCACGGCGGGGATGAACGCCGTCGAGCCCTCCAAGGCAGGCGTGGCGAGCGGCGTGCTGACCATGAGCCGCATGGTCGGCGGGACCTTCGGCGTCGCGGCCATGGGCGCCCTCATCACGGGCCTGGGCAGGGCGAGGATCGACCACCTGCTCCCGGGGATGCCCGCCGCAGAGCGCTCGCGGCTGGCGGATTCGCTGGGCGCGGGCGGCACGCGAGCCGGCGGCCGCGTGGGCGACGCCGTCGACCAGGCCTTCGTCTACGCGCTCAACAACGGCCTGCGCATCGGCGCCGCCGTCGCGGTCCTGGGCGCGGTGCTGGCCTGGCTGCTGATCGCCGATCGCGCCGAGGCTCCGGCCGAGGTCGGAGCGCCCGAGGCCGACGTCCGCCAGGCCGAGACCGAAGCGGCGCTGGCCGAGGTCGTCTAGCCACCCACTTGTCCGGCGCCGCCGCTAGCTTCGGCGGCGCCGGATGCAGGTTCTCGACACCGTCGATCTCGACGCAATTCGCGCGCTGCACGAGCGCGAGGAGTTCTTCTGGCTGGACCTCCACGTACCCAGCGATGCCGATCTGGACGCGCTGGGAGCGATGCTGGCGATCCCCGACCTCGCCATCGAGGACACCAAGGAGTTCGGCCAGCGCCCCAAGATCGACGAGTACGTGGATCGCGTGCTCATCGTGTTCTACGGAGCGCACGAGACCGAGCTGGTCGAGGTCCACATCCACGTGTCCGGCCGCGAGGTCGTCACCGTCCGCCGCGCCCCGTGCGCCCACCTCTGGGAGGCGCGAAAGCGCGCGGCGAACACGAAGATCCGCACCGAGCAGGACCTCGTCTACCGCGTCCTCGACGCGCTCGCCGACTCGCTGCGCATGCTCGGCGACCGCTACGCCGTCGAGGTCGAGCGCCTGGAGGAGATCGCCTTCGTGCGGCCCAAGCCCGTGGACCGCCGGCGCATGAGCGAGGTGCGCTCCGAGCTCTTCCGCCTGCAGCAGATCGTGGTCCCCCAGCGCGACATGCTGGGCCGCGGCGGCGACCTGCTCGAGAACCTGCCCGGTCTCGAGCGCGACGTCGCGCGCCACCCCTTCCGCGACGTCCACGACGACCTCGTGGTCACCGCCAACGAGATCGACTACCTGCGCGAACTGCTGTCCGAGACCCTCAACGTGCTCATCAACCAGATGGCCGGCCGCCTGACCATCGTCGCGACGGTCTTCCTCCCGCTGACCTTCGCCACCGGCTTCTTCGGGATGAACTTCGGCTGGATGGTCGGCCACATCTCCTCGGCCGAGTCGTTCCTGATCCTCGGCGTGGGTGGGATGATCATTCCGCTGATCGTCGCCGCGGTGCTGCTACTGCGCTCCGGCTACCTCCAGCGCCGGTAGGGTTCGGACTCCGACTCCGCTGAACGCGGACGTACAGCAAAGCGAGCAGGACTGGGAGCGCAACGCACGATGGCAGTTGATCTCACGCAGGTCGCGAACATGGACGCCCAGCCGGGCGAGCTGCCGGCCACCATGGCCGCGTGGGTCATCCGGCAGGAGCGCGAGGGCGAGCCCGTGGACGCCTTCAAGGTCGAGGAGATCGAGGTCCCCGAGCCGGGCGCCTTCGAGGTCATCGTGCGCGTCATGGCGGCGGGGGTCAACTTCAACAACGTGTGGGCCGCGCTCGGCAAGCCCGTCTCGGTCTTCCGCTACCACCCCGACGAGGACCACCACATCGGCGGCTCGGACGCCTCCGGCATCGTCTGGAAGGTGGGTCCCGGGGTCACGCGCTGGCAGCCCGGCGACGAGGTCGTCGTGCACTGCAACCAGGCCTCCTACGAGGATCCGGAGGTCCACGGCCTCGATCCCCTGGCTGCTCCGTCGCAGCAGATCTGGGGCTATGAGACGAGCTGGGGCTCGTTCGCGCAGTTCACCAAGGTCCAGGCCCAGCAACTGCTGCCCAAGCCCGCGCACCTCGCGTGGGAGGAGGCGGCCTCCTACGGGCTGACGTACTTCACCGCCTACCGGATGCTCATGGATCGCGCGGCGCTGCAGGCGGGCCACCGCGTGCTCATCTGGGGCGCCGCCGGCGGCCTCGGCGTCTTCGCCACGCAGCTGTGCGCCGCCGCCGGCGCCGACTGCGTCGGCGTCGTCTCCTCGGCCCAGAAGGGCGCGCTCGTCGAGCAGCTCGGCGCCAAGGGCTTCATCGACCGCAACGAGTTCGCCGGCATGATGCGCCGCGGCGGCGAGACGCCCGAGGAGGAGAAGGCGCGCTTCGCCGTCTCGCGGGACTTCGGCAAGCGCGTCAAGGAGATCCTCGGCGCCGCGCCCGACATCGTCTTCGAGCACGTCGGCAAGGCGACCTTCCCGACCTCCGTGTTCGTCGTCAAGCCGTTCGGCAAGGTCGTCATCTGCGGCGCCACCTCCGGCTACGACCTCGACTTCGACGTGCGCTACCTGTGGATGCGCCAGAAGCAGATCATCGGCTCGCACTTCGCCAACGCCTGGCAGTGCAACCTCGCCAATCGCCTCATCGAGGAGAGCAAGGTCCGGCCCGTGCTGTGGCGTACGATGGGCTTTGACCAGGTCGCGGAGGCCCACCAGCTCATGCACGAGAACAAGCACCTCGGGAAGATCGCCATCCTCGTCGGCGCCACCGAAGAGGGCCAGGGCCGCACGGCCGACGGCCCCGGCGCCATCCGCGCGGAGGTCGGCGCCTGATGGCCGGCGTCGTCCACATCCCGTGGTACGCGACCGGCTTCCGCCACAACAAGCTCGCGGACGGGCTGGCCGGCATCGCCCCCGTCGCCGTGCGCTATGGCGCGCGCTCCTACCAGGTCCATCGCTTCCGCGACGACCTCTACAAGTTCCTGCAGATCGCCGAGTTCGAGAGCAAGCGCGACTTCGACCGCTACTGGCACGGCCCCGAGTTCACCGACTTCCGCGTGCTCGGCTCGAGCTGGTACCAGGTGCCGGTCCTCTACAGCTGGGCCGACCTCGTGACGGCGGGCACGCTCGAGCCCGAGGGGTCGGACCAGGTGGCCAGCGGCGTGGCCGGCGTCCAGCCGGCGGAGTAAGCGCCTCAGGCGATCCGCGACTTGCGCTCGGGCGAGCGCTCGATGTCCATCCGCATGCGGGCCAGCGACTGGCGGATGAGCCGTGAGACCTGCATCTGACTGACCCCGATGCGCTGGGCGATCTCGGTCTGGGTCAGGTCGTGCTCGAAGCGCAGGCGCAGGACCTCCTGGTCGCGCTGGGAGAGCACGTCGAAGGCGCCGTCGAGCAGCGCGCGCATCTCGGCGCGCTCGATCTCGGGATCGACGGAGCCCAGCGAGTCGGCCAGCGTGACGTCCTCGCCGGTCGGCTCGTCGAGCGAGCGCGTGCGCCGCGCGCTGACGCTCTGGATGGTGGCCAGGACCTCCTCGAAGGGGGCCTCGACGGCGGTGGCGATCTCCTGGACGGTGGGCGAGCGGCCGAGCTCGTGGGTGAGCTTGTCGCGTGCCTTGGCGACGCGCAGCTGGAGCTCCTGCAGGCCGCGCGGGACGCGCATGGCCCAGGTCTTGTCGCGGAAGTGGCGCTTGATCTCGCCCAGCACCGTGGGCGTCGCGTAGGAGGAGAAGCGCACCTCGCGCGTGAGATCGAAGCCGTCGATCGCCTTCATGATCCCGATGCAGGCGACCTGCACGAGGTCGTCCAGCGGCTCGCCGCGGTTGGCGTAGCGCCCGGCAAGGGCGCGGGCGAGTGGCAGCATCTCCTCCGCCAGCTGATCACGCGCCCGGGTGTCACCGTGCTCGTGAATGCGCCGCAGCAGCTCTTGTTCTCGCAGAGCGCGCGCGGCGGTGGTGATGGCCTCCCCTTGGTCCATACGATCGCCGGTCAGCGAGCATACTCGCCACAGGTGTCAGGCGAGTTGGCGCACTGCCGTTTGCTCGAGCCTCGGAGGCTCGTCGCCGGCGCCCAGCGCGCTTTCCAGGCGAAAGCGGCAGCGCCGTCCGTCGAGCTCCAGGGTCGCCACCTGGTTGTCGAACCACGGACCGTCGGCGATCTCCCAGGTCAGCGGCTCGTCCTCCACGCCGGCCGCGCGGGCCAGGGTGTGCCCGACGCGCGCGGCGCCGCGCGTCATCGCCAGCTTGATCGCGCGGCGCTCGTTGGCGTCCAGCGGGTTGCGCAGCGGCGAGCACACCGCCTGGTAGACCGACGCCTGCCAGGCGGCGGATTCGCCGGTGGGCCGCGCGTCGGCGATATAGGCGTGATGGACGTCGCCGGAGAGCAGGATCACGGTGCCCGGGGCGCTGCCGTGGCGCCCGGAGGCGATGTCGTCGAGCAGGCGCTCGAGCGCGCGCAGCGAGTCGCCGAACGCGGCCCAGTGCTCGAGGTCGGCGCCCTGGCGCAGGCGCTCGGCCGCCCGCGAGGCCATGCGGCCCCAGGCGCCGTCGCTCACCGCCTCGTTCCAGGCCTCCAGGAAGTGCATCCCGCGTCCGAGGAAGGCCGGCAGCGAGGTGCCCAGCAGCAGGTGGTCGAAGTCGCCGCGCGTCCACTGCACGATGCAGTCCCACTCCTCGGCGTCGACCATCGAGCGGGCGCCCGGCTCGAGCACGCGGCCCGCGCGCGAGTCCATCACCACCAGGCGCGTGCGCCCGATGTCGCGCTTGTAGCTCCAGCGCGCGCCGGCCACCTCGCGGTCGGCGCGGAAGGCGAAGTCGCGCACGATCGCGCCCGCGTCGCCGTCGGCGGCGCGCACGGCGCGATAGCAAGGGTCCTCCTCGCGGTCCTGCGGCGAGAGGTTGCCGAGGTGCTGATAGCACCAGTAGGACATGAAGGCCCCGACGATGCGCTCGTCCCACCAGCCCTGGGCCCGCATCTCCGCCACCCAGTCACGCGACGTGTTCCAGTCGTCGATGACGTCGTGGTCGTCGAAGATCATCGCCGAGGGCACCGTTGAGAGCAGCCAGCGCACCGACGGCTCGCACCACGAGTCGCGGTAGAGCCGGCAGTACTCCTCGTAGTCGGAGATCTGCAGGCCCGGCGGCACCTCGACGTCGCGCCGCGCCCGGATGAACTCCTCGGTGGCGGGCGCGACCTCGTCGGCGTACACCTGGTCGCCGAGCATGAGCAGCAGGTGCGGCCACTCGTCGGGCTCCTGGCCGGCCATCCGCAGCGCCAGCGCGCGCAGCGCATCGTGCCCGCGGCCCTCGGGGTCCTCGTCCTTGGTCAGCGTCCACGGCGGCTCGTTGGGGTACGCGCAGCGGCACGATCCGAAGCAGATGCGCAGGCCATGGTCGTCGCGGACCGTGCGCACGCAGCTCGACGGGCAGTGCCAGTCCGGCGGCGGCCATACGCTCTCGCCGTCGAGCGCGACCTCGTAGGGCGTGGCGCCCTCCTCGGGCAGACCGGTGATGTGGACGAGTGCGAAGTGATGGCCTTCGACCTCGAACGTGCGCTCGGTGGCGCCCAGGATCTCGACCTCGCACGGCCCGTCGACCTCGACCCAGACGGTCGCGTGCCCAGCGCCGACATGGCGCAGCAGCGGACCGACAACCAGGCTGCGAGCCAGGTGGCGCTATCCCCGCTCGAGCGGGGCCATCGTCAGGCCGGCGTCGTTGAGCTGCTCCCAGTACAGCTCCGCGGGCTCCTGGTGGCCACTCCAGACGATCGCCTGTCCGCGGTTGTGGATCTCGTCGGCGATCGCGTAGCCGCCATCGACCGTGACGCCGGGGACGTAGCGCGCAAGCGTGTGGGCCACGTGATCGAACGTGTTGTGATCGTCGTTGCGGACGATGACGCGCCATGCACCGCCCAGACCCGTGCCCGGATCCTGCGTGCGTGGAAGCTCGACGATCTGTCCCACGGCCTTTAAATCTACCCGTTCTTCTTCGTCCAGTAGCGATCGAGCCCCGGCCACAACGTCTCGGGCGGCATCGCCTGCAAAAAGGCCTGCGTCGCCGCGGCATCGGGCGCCCGCTCCATCTCGGCGATCATCGCCGCGGCGTAGGACTTCGCATCGGTCTCCAGCGCCAGCGCCGCCCACCGGTCGAGGCCCTCGTGCATCGCGGCGATCTGCGCGGCGACGTCGTCGTAGCTGCCGAAGTGGGTGATGGCCAGGCGGGCGGGATCCCACGCCGCCACGGTGTCGAGCGACGCGTGCCACAGCTCGATGTCGACGTCGGGCGGCGGCGTGGGCGGGATGATCGGCCCGCCCTCGACGCGTACGCCGCCGACGTCACCCACGAAGGCGGTGCCGGTCGGCTCGTGCAGGTAGGAGACGTGATGCGAGGCGTGGCCCGGGGTGTACGCGACGCGCCACGGCCCGACCGTCTCGCCGCCGGAGAGCACGCGCAGGTTGCCCTCGGGCACCGCGATGACCTCGCCCCACAGCCGCTTCATGTCGTCGCCGTAGAGCCGCGTGGCGCTCGCGGTCAGCCGGCTGGGGTCGATCAGATGGGGCGCGCCGCGCTCGTGGACCCACACCTCGACGTCGGGCCAGCGGCGCACCAGTGCGCCGGTGGCGCCCGCGTGATCGAAGTGGATGTGCGTCAGCAGGATCCGCTGCGGCGGGGTGTCGACGGCCTCCAGCAGCGTGTGGTGCGAGGACTCGGGACCGGGGTCGACGATGACGCCGTCGAGCTCGAAGGCGCAGATGACGAGCGGGTTGCCGAGGTGGTGGACGTCGATCTCACGGGGTGATGACACGACGGCGGACCATACAATCGCGCTATGGAGCACCGCCTGCCCGAGCGCGATCGCCCCTGGATGATGCGGACGTACTCGGGCCATTCGACCGCCAAGCAGAGCAACGAGCTGTACCGCTCGAACCTCGCCAAGGGGCAGACGGGGCTGTCGATCGCCTTCGACCTGCCCACGCAGACGGGGTATGACCCCGACCACGAGCTGGCGCGCGGCGAGGTCGGCAAGGTCGGCGTCCCGGTGGCCCACAAGGGCGACATGCACGCGCTGCTGGACGGCATCCCGCTGGACTCGATGAACACGTCGATGACGATCAACGCGACCGCGGCGTGGCTGCTGGCGCTCTACATCGTCGTCGCCGAGGAGAACGGGCTGGACGCCTCCGCCCTCGAGGGCACGACCCAGAACGACATCATCAAGGAGTTCCTCGCGCGCGGCACCTACGCCTTCCCGCCCGAGCCCTCGATGCGCCTGATCGCCGACATGGTGGCCTACACGGTCGAGCACGTCCCGCGCTGGAACCCGATCAACATCTGCTCCTACCACCTGCAGGAGGCCGGGGCCACGCCGGTGCAGGAGATCGCCTACGCGATGAGCAACGCCATCGCGGTGCTCGACGCCGTGCGCGAGCGCGTCGACGAGGAGCTCATGGGCAAGGTCTTCGGGCGCATCTCGTTCTTCGTCAACGCCGGCGTGCGCTTCGTCGAGGAGCACGCGAAGCTGCGGGCGATGGGCGTGCTGTGGGAGGAGCTCGGCCGCGAGCGCTACGGCGTGCGCGACCCCAAGCACCTGCGCTTCCGCTACGGCGTGCAGGTCAATTCGCTCGGCCTCACCGAGTCCCAGCCCGAGAACAACGCCCAGCGCATCGTGCTCGAGGCGCTGGCCGCGACGCTCGGGCGCAACGCGCGGGCCCGCGCGATCCAGCTGCCGGCGTGGAACGAGGCGCTCGGCCTCCCGCGGCCGTGGGACCAGCAGTGGTCGCTGCGCATCCAACAGGTGCTGGCCTACGAGACCGACCTGCTCGAGTACCCCGACCTCTTCGAGGGCTCGAAGGTCATGGACGGGCTGGTGGCCGAGCTGCTGGAGGGCGCCCGCGCGGAGATGGCGATCGTCGAGGAGCACGGCGGCGCGGTCAACGCAGTGGACTACATGAAGGCGGCGCTCGTCGACTCCCACAGCGATCGCATCCGCCGGATCGAGGCGGGCGACCTGGTCATCGTCGGCGTCAACCGCTACACCGAGACCGAGCCCTCGCCGCTGCTGGCCGGGGCCGACGGCGGCATCCTGACCGTCGATCCGGCGGCCGAGGCGCAGCAGCGCGACGCGGTGGCGCACTGGCGCGCCGAGCGCGATCAGGCGGCGGTCGACGCCGCGCTGGCCACCCTGCGCGAGGTGGCGGCGGGCGAGGGCAACATCATGGAGGCGACGCTGGCCGCCGCGCGCGCGGGCGCCACCACCGGCGAGTGGACCGACGCCCTGCGCGGAGCCTTCGGCGAGTTCCGCGCCCCCACCGGGGTGGGCGAGGCCGCCGCCGGACCGGGCGACTCGGCGGCGCTCGAGGAGCTGCGCGAGGAGGTCGACCGCGTGAGCGAGGCGATCGGGCGGCGCCTGAAGATCCTCGTCGGCAAGCCCGGCCTCGACGGGCACTCCAATGGGGCCGAGCAGATCGCCGTACGCGCGCGCGACATCGGCATGGACGTCGTCTACGAGGGCATCCGCCTGACGCCGACGCAGATCGCTGCCAGCGCGCTGCAGGAGGGCGTCCACGTGGTGGGCCTGTCGATCCTCTCGGGCTCACACCGCGAGCTCATCCCCGCGGTCGTGCAGACGCTGCGCGACCGCGGCGTCGACGCGCCCGTCGTGGTCGGCGGGATCATCCCCGAGGCCGACGTCGAGCCGCTGCGCGCGGCCGGCGTCGCGGCGGTCTACACGCCCAAGGACTTCGATCTGACGCAGATCATGCGCGACATCGTGGCCCTGGTGGCGGAGCGCCACGGGGCCGCCTCATCGGCGTGACGGGCACCGAGCTCGGCGTGCGGCTGCGCGACGGCGACCTGACCGCGGCGCCCGCGGTGCTCAACCTCGTCGAGACGCGCGACGCCCACCAGGAGGTGGCGGCGCTGCTGCGCGAGGTCTCCCCCGCCGCCCTGGGCGGCGAGGCGCGCGCCCACGTCGTCGGGATCACCGGGCCGCCCGGCGCCGGCAAGTCGACGCTGCTGGGCGAGCTCGTGCGCGCCTGGCGGGCCGCCGGGCGCAGCGTCGCGGTGCTGGCGGTCGACCCCTCCTCGCGGCGCTCGGGCGGCGCGCTGCTGGGCGATCGCGCGCGGATCCCCTTCGATCCCTCCGACGGCGGCGTGTTCATCCGCTCGACCGCGGCCGCCGGGCGCTTGGGCGGGCTGGCGCCGGCCACGCGCGCAGCCGCTCACGCCCTGGCCGCCGCCTTCGACGTCGTCGTGGTGGAGACCGTCGGCGTGGGCCAGAGCGAGACCGACGTCGCCGAGGTGGCCGACACCGTCGCGGTCATCGTCCAGCCCGGCTCGGGCGACGTCCTGCAGTTCCTCAAGGCGGGGATCATGGAGATCCCCGACGTGCTGGTGGTGACCAAGGCCGACCTCGGCGACGTCGCCCTGCGCGCGCGCCGCGACCTCCACGCGGCCCTGCGCTCGCTCGGCGACCACGACACCGAGGTCGTCGCGCTGTCCTCGATCGCCCCGGTCACCGGCATCGACGAGCTGGTGGCGGCCATCGACGCCCACCGCGAGCGCCTGGACCTGGCGGCGCGGCGGCTCGCGGCGCGGCGCGCGAGTGCGCTGGCCGACTTCGCAGCCGAGCACGGCGAGCGCGGCCTGCGCGCTCTCGGTGGCCGCCGGGCCGCGGAGCGCGCCCTGGCCGGCGCCGACCCCGGTGCCGACGTGCCGGCCCTCGTCGCCGCCCTCGAAGGCCAGGCGGCGGGCGCGTGACCAAGGACGTGATCAAGGGGATGCTGGGACTGCTCGCGGTCTTCGTGGTCGTCACCGCGATCGCCTACGTGCTGGGCGCGGCCAACCTCGGCACCGCGGCGACCTTCGGGCAGATCGCCTTCGCCGGCGCGCTCGTGTGGGTCCTGCTCAAGCGCTGACGCGCGAGCGCTCGCAGCGCTTGCGGCGCTGCGAGGCCAACTGCTCATCGAGGGGTCGAGGCGAGGGGTGTGCTGCGATATTCATCAATACGATGAATATGAGCGCACACCCCCTCACGGCTTGAGTTTGGTCGCGCGGCTCCGCCCACCCGCGGGCCGCCCGCCCTCGGTGATGCGGTTCGCGGCGCCGCCGCGCCTCGACGCTTACGACCTGACCGGCTCACGGTCCACCCGCGAGCCCGCGCCGCCCAGCGCCACGGTCGCCCGCGCCGTGACCAGGTGGTAGAGGACGAGGACCTGGACGATGGCGAGTGACTCCGAGCGGTGCAGCTCGGTCGCGATGGTGAACTCGCCCAGGCGCTCGGAGCGCAGGTGGCTGGCGAAGTGCATGCGATCCCAGATCGCCTCCTCGACCTCCGCGGCCTCGGCGGCGTCGATGTCGCCGGGGATCCACAGGTGGCGCTCGCTGTCTTTCTCGCTGAGGCGCATGCCCTGGCCGTCCCCGTTGATGAGCGGGCTGAGGTCGGGATGGCCGAGACCATCGCGCAGCGTGACCCTGGCGTCGAGGTGGTCCTGGTCGCCGCCATCGCCCGGCATGAACGACACGACGATGTCCGCCCAGCGTTGCTGGGGGCGGATGTAGGCCTCCGAGTCGGGCCCGCGGCGGTCGAGCTCCTCGAGGACCTGGTCGCTCGTGTAGCCGCGGCGCGAGCAGTCGCGCTGCACCTTCCAGTGGCGGCGCAGGTCCTCGGGCGGGGCGAGGAAGACGCGGACGTCGTAGCTCTCGCGCAACGTCGGCGTGTGGTAGCCGAGCAGCCCCTCGACGACCGTGAACTGGCGCGGCTCGACGTACTCGGCGGGGCCGAACGTCCCGTCCTTGTGCCGGTAGACGGGCTTGAGGATGGCCCGCCCCGCGCGCACGTGCCCGAGGTCCTGCTCCATGATGTCGAGGTGGTTGCAGTCGGGGTGCAGCGGCGTGATCGCGCGCTCCGCGCGCTGGCGGCGATCGAAGCGATGGTAGTCGTCGGCGGCGATGTGGGTCACGTGCTCGTCGCCCAGCAGTCGCACGAGGCCGCGGGTGATCGTCGTCTTGCCCGCGGCGGAGTCCCCGACGACCCCGAGGATGATCGGGCGTGCCATCTGCTCCTCCGCGCTCACGCGAGCTCGCCGTCCTCGTCGCTGAACACCGAGCTGGCGAGGATGTCCTCGGCCTCGATGGTCACCAGGTCGCCGCGGTCCAGCGCGTCGCGGCGCTCGTAGAGGCGGCTGGCCTGACGCATGCGCGCGCGCTCAATGGCGTTGCGGATGCTGCGCCCGTGCGCGAAGCGCGGGCGGCGCACGCGGCGCTCGACGTAGGCGCCGAAGGCCTTGCGCGCCGCGGGCGTGAGCTCGTAGCCCTGCTGGTCGAGCATGAGGTCGCCGATCGCGATCAGCTCGGGCACGTCGAAGTCGGGGAAGTGGATGTGGTGCGCCACGCGCGAGCCCATGCCCGGGTTGGAGCGGAAGAAGGTCTCCATGCGATCGCGGTAGCCCGCCAGCACGACGACGAGGTCGTCGCGCTCGGCCTCCATCACCTGCAGCAGGATCTCGATCGCCTCCTGGCCGTAGTCGCGTTCGTTCTCGGGGCGGTAGAGGTAGTAGGCCTCGTCGATGAAGAGCACTCCACCGCGGGCGCGCTTGAGCACCTCACGGGTCTTCGGGGCGGTGTGGCCGACGTACTGCCCGACGAGGTCGTCGCGGGTGACCGACACCACCTTGGGCTTCTCGACGTAGCCGAGCCGGTGCAGGATCTCGGCCATGCGCAGTGCGACGGTCGTCTTCCCCGTGCCGGGGTTGCCGGTGAAGCTCATGTGCAGCGACGGACGCGTGCACGTGAGACCGTGCTCGCGGCGCAGCCGATCGACGACGAGCAGTGCCGCGATCTCGCGGATGCGCGTCTTGACCGGCTCCAGCGCGACGAGCTCGGCATCGATCTGCGCGAGCACGGCCTCGAGGTCGCCGGCGGGCGGTGCGTCGGCTACGACCATGGTCACGCCGGGCGTCCGCCGTTGCCGGTCGCCGTGCCCCGTGCTCCATAGCGGTGCCCGGAGGGCGCGTCGGCCGCGTAGGCGTGGATCGTGTAGCGGATCTGGCGATCGGCCTTCTCCTGGCGCTGGACGGCGAAGCCCGGCTCGACCGCCGGGCGCCCGACGACGAAGGCCAGCGCCGTGGTCTGGCGCCCGAGCGAGCGGTCGTAGCAGACGACCTTCACGTAGCCGTGCGGCCACGCCTCGCGCGCCCCGCGGATCTCGCCCATGACGACGTCGACGTCATCCTCGATGAGGTCGAACTGCGGCGGCGCCCACATCTCCCACAGCGCGTTGCGCGGGTGCGGGTCGTCGGTGTGCTCGACCATGATCGCCCAGCCCTGGCGCAGGGCGTAGCGCAGCTGGGCCTCGATCTGAGCATCGGTCAGGTCGGGCAGGTAGGAGAACGTTCCCTGGGTGATCCGCATGGCGTCCCTCCGTTAGCTCAGCGTGGGGGTGACCAGGACGTCGGGTGTGTCGGTCGACGTGAAGTCGAAGCTGACGTCCTTCCAGACCTCGAGCGCCGCGTCGAGCTCCGGGCAGCCCTTGGCCGCCGCGATCAGGATGTCGGGGCCCTCGTTGAAGTAGTCGCGGCCCTCGTTGCGGGCCATGATCATCGCCTCGACGGCGACGCGGTTGGCCGTCGCGCCGGCCGCGATGCCCATCGGATGGCCGATCGTGCCGCCGCCGAACTGCAGCACGACGTCCTCGCCGAGGTAGTGCAGCAGCTGGTACATCTGGCCGGCGTGGATGCCGCCCGAGGCGACGGGCATGACCCCCGGCATCGAGCCCCAGTCCTGGTCGAAGTAGAGCCCGGTCTGCGGGTTCGCGTGGTTGAAGCGCTGCCGGCAGACGTCGTAGTAGCCGCGAACCATGTCGGGGTCGCCCTCGAGCTTGCCCACCACGGTGCCGGCGTGGATGTGGTCGACGCCCAGCAGCCGGCACCACTTGGCGATGACCCGGAAGGACACGCCGTGGGTCTTCTGGCGCGTGTAGGTCCCGTGGCCGGCGCGGTGCAGGTGCAGCAGCATCCCGTTGGCGCGGGCCCACCTCGACATCGACGTCATCGCCGTGAAGCCGACGGTGAGGTCCATCATGATGATGATCGAGCCGATCTCCTTGGCGAACTGCGCGCGCTCGTACATCTCCTCCATGGAGGCCGCCGTGACGTTCATGTAGTGGCCCTTGATCTCGCCGGTCCGGGCCGAGGCGCGGTTGACCGCCTCCATGGCGTGCAGGAAGCGATCGCGCCAGCGCATGAACGGCTGCGAGTTGATGTTCTCGTCGTCCTTCGTGAAGTCCAGGCCGCCGCGCAGCGCCTCGTAGACCACGCGCGCGTAGTTCTTGGCCGAGAGCCCCAGCTTGGGCTTGGTCGTGGCGCCCAGCAGCGGGCGGCCGAACTTGTCGAGGTACTCGCGCTCCATGACGATGCCGTGCGGCGGGCCCTGGAAGGTCTTGACGTAGTGCAGCGGGATCCGCATGTCCTCCAGGCGCAGCGCCTTGAGCGCCTTGAAGCCGAAGACGTTGCCGATGATCGACGACGTCAGGTTGGCGATCGAGCCCTCCTCGAAGAGGTCGATGTCGTAGGCGATGTAGGCGATGTACTGCCCGGGCGCGCCGGGGACCTCGTCGACGCGGTAGGCCTTGGCCTGGTAGTGCTCGTAGGGCGTCAGGCGGTCGGTCCACACGACGGTCCACGTCGCCGTCGACGACTCGCCCGCGACCGCCGCGGCCGCCTCGATCGCGTCCACGCCGTCCTGGGGTGTGACGCGGAACGCGCACAGGACGTCGGTGTCCTTGGGCTCGTAGTCCGGGTCCCAGTAGCCCATCTGCGCGTAGGGCGTGACGCCCGAGGTCCAGCGATCGCGGCCGTCCTGTCGTTCTGCGTGGGAGGTGGTCACGGCGGCAAGCATCGGGCGTCATGGATTCGTAAGCAAGCAAAAGATTCGCAGCCATTCTTAGGTTTCAATCTATGCTTTCGTCTCCTCGGTGTCCGTCACGCTCACCCAGCTGCGCAGCTTCCTCGCCGTGGTCCGCACCGGATCGGTGACGCAGGCCGCCGACGAGCTCGTCGTCACGCAGCCGTCGGTCTCGGCGGCGATCACGGCGCTGTCGCGCGAGGTCGGGACGCCGCTGCTGCAGCGCGATGGCCGCGGCGTGCGCCCGACGCCCGCCGGCGACGCGTTCGCGCCGTACGCCACCGACGTCATCGGGCTCCTGGAGAAAGGCCGTCAGGCGGCCCGCGAGGCGGTCGCCGCGAGCGATCGCGTGCTGCGGATCGCCGCCGTCACGACGGCGGCCGAGTCCTTCGTCCCCGGGCTCATGCAGGCGTTCTCGGCCCGCCATCCCGAGGTGCGCCTCGGCCTGAGCGTCGGCAACCGCGGCCAGGTCCTCGACTGGCTCGTGACGCACGAGGCGGACATCGCCTTCGGCGGGCGCCCGCCCAACGACGAGCGCCTGGACGCGCGGCCGTTTCGCCCGAACGAGCTCGTGCTGGTCAGCGCGGCGAACGACCGGCTGGCCGGCGGGCACCCGGTCGCCCCCGCCGAGCTCGGCGGGCGCACGTGGCTGCTGCGCGAGCCCGACTCGGGGACGCGGTCGGCCAACGAGGAGTTCCTCTCGGCCAACGCCCTGCACGGCGAGACGCTGACCGTCGGGTCCAACGGGGCGATCCGCCAGGCGGCCCGGATCGGCCTCGGGATCTCGTTCCTGTCGGCCGACGCCGTGACGTCGGACGTCGAGTCGGGCCTGCTCGGGGTCATCGCGATCGATCCGGCGCCGCCGCCGCGCGCATGGCACGTGATGCGCGTCGCCGTCGGGCCACCGCGGCCGCTGATCGACGAGTTCGTCGCGTTCGTCACCGCGTCGGCGGGCTGAGCACCTCGCGCTGGGCTGCGGCCACCGCGGCCTGGCCGAAGCTGATGGCGCCGTCGTTGGGCGGCAGGCGCTCGGGCAGGAGCACGCGCAGGCCCGCGTCCTCGAGCAGCGGCGTCGTGCGCTCGAGCAGCAGGCGGTTCTGCCACACGCCGCCGGCGAGCACGACGGTGTCCAGGCCGCGCGCGCCGGCGGCCTCGGCGCACGCCTGTGCGGTGGCGCGCGCGATCGTGCGATGGAAGCGGGCGGCGATCAGCGACGCGTCGACGCCGGCCGCCACCTGCAGCGCGACGGCGGCGACCGTCCCGCGGGCATCGAGGATGCCGCCGGCGACGTCGAGCGGATAGGCGCCGTGTTCGTGGCGATCGCTGATCGCCTCGAGCTCGACCGCCGCCTGGCCCTCGTAGCTGACCTCGGTGCGCAGGCCGCAAAGGGCGGCGACGGCGTCGAAGAGGCGGCCCATGCTCGTCGTCAGCGGCGCGGCGAGCCCCGTGCGTGTCAGCTCGGCCACCGCATGCCAGGCGCGCGGCTCGATTCCCGGCAGCGGCGAAGGGGCGGCGCCCATGACCTCGACCAGCCAGGCGCAGGCCATCCGCCACGGCTGGCGCACGGCGCGGTCGCCGCCGGGCAGGCGCACGGGCCACAGATGGCCGGCGCGCTCGAACCCGTCGAGGCCGCCGGCCAGCAGCTCGCCGCCCCACACGGTGCCGTCGAGGCCGTAGCCGGTGCCGTCGTAGATCGCCCCGATCGCCGGCCCGCGCCGGCCGTGCTCGGCCAGCACCGCGGCGAGGTGGGCGTGGTGGTGCTGCACGCCCACGTGAGCGATGTCCTCGCGGGCGAGCGCGTAGGTCGTCGACAGGTAGTCGGGGTGCAGGTCGTGGGCCACGACCGCCGGCGCGACCGCGAAGAGCCGCTCGAAGTGGGCCACGCCCACCGCGAACGAGCGCAGGGTCTCCTCGTTGCGCAGGTCGCCGATGTGGTGGCCGGGCCACGCGCGCCTGCCCTTGGCCAGGCAGAACGTGCTCTTGAGCTCGGCGCCGCAGGCCAGCAGCTCGCCCGCGTCGACGGGCAGCGCCAGCGCCTCGGGCACGTACCCCCGCGAGCGGCGCAGCAGCAGCGGGTGCCCGCCGACGGCGCGCACCACCGAGTCGTCGGTGCGCGTGCGGATCGGGCGGTCGTGCACGAGGACGTGGTCGGCGATGCGCGCCAGGCGCTCGATCGCATCGTCGTCGCGGTAGGCGATCGGCTCGTCGGCGACGTTGCCGCTGGTCATGACCAGCGTCGTGGCGGCGTCGCCCGCCAGCAGGTGGTGCAGCGGCGAGTAGGGCAGCATCACGCCGAGCTCGGCGCTGCGCGGCGCCACCGCCGCCGCCACGGGCGCGTCGGCGCGCCGCGCCGCCAGGACGATGGGGCGCTCGCGCCCGCACAGCAAGGCGGTCTCGGCCTCCCCCAGCTCGACGAGCGTCGCGGCCATCTCGACGTCGGCCGCCATGAGCGCGAACGGGCGGTCCTCGCGGTGCTTGCGCGCGCGCAGCCGCGCCACCGCGGCCTCGTCGTCGGCGCGGCAGGCGAGGTGGTAGCCGCCCACGCCCTTGACCGCGACGATCGCGCCGTCGAGCAGCAGCGCCGCGGCCGCGACCATCGCGTCGTCGCCCACGGCGTCGCCCAGCCGCACCGCCGGCCCGCAGTCCGGGCAGGCGTTGGGCTGCGCGTGGAAGCGGCGGTCGCCCGGGTCGTCGTACTCCGCCTGGCAGCGCTCGCACATGGCGAAGCCGGCCATCGTCGTCAGCGGCCGGTCGTAGGGCACGCCTGCGACGATGGTGAAGCGCGGGCCGCAGTTGGTGCAGTTGACGAACGGGTAGCGAAAGCGGCGATCGGCGGGGTCGAAGAGCTCGGCCAGGCAGTCCTCGCATGTCGCGGCGTCGGCCGTCACCGGTGCGGCCGCCTCGCCGCCCGCGGGGCTCTCGAGGATCCGGAACTCGCGATCGCCCGTCGGGGGCAGCGGCGTCCACGCCACCGACTCGATCGACGCCAGCGGGGGCGCCTCGGCCGCCAGCCGCGCGACGAACCGCGCCACCGCGTCGGGGGCGCCCTCGACGTCGAGCAGCACGCCGCGCTCGTCGTTGAGCACGTAGCCCCCCAGCCCCTCCTCGCGCGCCAGCCGGTAGACGTAGGGCCGAAAGCCGACGCCCTGGACGGTGCCCTCCACCCGCGCGGACGCGCGCAGGGTCACGACTCCACGAGCTCCCGGAGCACGTGGTAGGCCGTCGCCTGGGCCTCCTGGATGCGCGGGATGTGCTGCGAGCGGGTGACGATGACGTGGTCGGCCAGCCCTTCGGCCGCCACGCGGCCGCCGTCGTAGCCGACGAGCGCGATCGTGCGCAGGCCGCGACGGCGGGCCTCCACCAGCGCCTCGAGCACGCTGAGCGAGTTGCCGCTCGTGGAGAGCGCCAGCAGCGCATCGCCCGGGCGCCCGTACGCGATCACCTGGCGGGCGAAGATCGCCTCGGTCCCGATGTCGTTGGCGATCGCGGTGAGGATCGCGCTGTCCGCGGTCAGGTCGATCGCGCGGCGCGCGGGCCAGCCGCGCTCGGCAGGCGGCCCGGCGAAGTCGGCCACGGCGTCCATCGCGTCGGTGGCCGAGCCGCCGTTGCCGAGCGCCAGCAGCCGCCCGCCGGCGTCGAAGGCGGCGCGCAGGTCCGCCGCCGCCGCGCAGAGCGCCTCGAAGCCGTCGTCGAGCGTCTGCGCGCGCAGCGCCCCGACCTCGCCGGCCTTCATCGCCGCCGACGCGCCGACATCGGCGAGGATGGCGTCGAGGTCGTGCTCCTGCTCGCCGAGGAAGGGATAGAGGAAGCTCGACGCACCGACGTCGTGCACGGGCTGCGCGGTGCGGCCCTCGAGCAACCCGCGATGCTCGAAGAACACGTGCACGAGCTCCCAGAGCACGTGGTAGAGCGTCTCGACGACCTCCTGGCGCACGAAGGGGTCGTCGCTGGGCGGCTCGAGCTCCCACTCGGCGCCCAGCGCCGCGAAGGCGATCGTCAGGCACCCGCGCGCCCGCGCCAGCGCCAGCGCCTCCGCGAGCTCCGGACCGTCCGCCGGCTCGCCGAAGGCGATCACGATGTCGTCGGGCTCGGCGATCAGGTCGAGCTCGGTGACGATCGGGCCCGACGCGCCGGTGAGCCCGATGGCCGGCAGCGCGCGCTTGCCGACGATCACCGGGTGCACGAACTCGACCGCGACGTGGCGCACGTCCGAGCGCGCCGGCGCCGTCGCCCCCACGGCCACGAGCCGCCCGTCGCGGGCGAAGCGCTCGGCCATGCGATGGCACAGCCGCGCGATCCGCGCGACTCCCTGCTCGGAACAGAGCGCGGCGCTGCACGTAGCGCGCGCGGCCAGCCGGCGCCCGACGAGGTCGCGCAGGACGTCCGTCGGGAGCGCCGCGGTCAAACGGCAGCCCCCGAGCGCGCGGCAACCAGCTCGGACAGCCACGCGCGCCAGGCGTCGACGCCCTCGCCCGTGCGCGCGCTGACGAGCATCCGCTCCACGTCGGGATGGACGGCGTCGAGGTTGTGCAGGAAGCGCTCGAGGTCGACCTCGAGGTGGGGCATCAGATCGAGCTTGTTGACGAGCACGAGGTCGCACGTGCGGAACATCAGCGGGTACTTCAGCGGCTTGTCCTCGCCCTCGGTCACCGAGGACACCATCACGCGGGCGTCCTCGCCGACGTGGAACTCTGCCGGGCACACGAGGTTGCCCACGTTCTCGATGATCAGCAGGTCGATGTCGTGCAGCGGCAGCGCGGGCAGCGCGGAGCGCACCATGTTGGCGTCGAGGTGGCATTCGCCGCCGAAGCCCGGGTCGGTGTTGAGCTGGGTGACCGGGACGTGCAGGCTCGCGAGCCGGTCGGCGTCCATCGACCCCTGCACGTCGCCCTCGAGCACGCCGACGCGGACCCCGTCGATCCCGTCGGCGAGCAGCGCCTCCAGCAGCGTGGTCTTGCCCGCTCCCGGCGAGCTCATCAGGTTGATGACGGTGACGCCGTGGGCGTCGAAGTCGGCGCGGTTGGCACGGGCGATCGTGTTGTTGGCGTCCAGCGCGTCCTCGACGACCCTGACCTTCACGCGGTGCATGCCGGCTCCTGTTCCTCGACGTCGATGGATTCCACCAGAAACTCCTCCCCGCTGATCACCCTCGCGCCGGCGGCGCCGCAGGCCGAGCAGCGGAAGTCGATCTCGTCGAGCTCCCATTCGTGGCCGCAGTCGCAGCGCAGGCGCGCCGGGACGAGTTCCTGCTCCAGGCGCGCGCCCTCGCACAGCGTGCCGCGCGCGACGTGCTCGAAGTAGAACTGCAGCGACGCGGGCACGACCTGGCGCAGGTGGCCCACCGTCAGGTACACCGCGGTCACGCGCCGGCCGGCGGCGTGGCGCTCGACGGTGTCGATGACGGCGCTGGCGAGGGAGAGCTCGTGCACGGCTCCGCGCTCACGCGGCGGGCGCGACCTCGGCCCGGAGGGTCGCGATCGTCGAATCGACGAGGTCCACAGCCCCGTCGACCGCGGCGCTGACGTGGTCGCTGAGGCCGAGGCCCATCTCCTCGACCTCCGCCGGCTCGCAGGCGATGACGACGACCTTGCCCGGCCACCCGCCCACGGCGCGCACGAAGCGCAGCACGGTCTGGGGGTCCATGGCGTGCGGGTCGAGCATCTCGCCGTCCTCGATGCCGGCCGCGATGTCGGCCTCGTCGGGCTCCATGACGTAGAGCGTGCCGGGCTCGCCGCCCTGCCGGCTGACGTCGACGAGGACCAGCGCGTCATAGCCGCGCATGACCTCGTAGGCGAGGTCGAGCCCGCCGGTGGCGAAGTCGCCCACGCTGACGCCTGAGGGCAGTTCGCGGGCCTGCAGGCGCTCGATGACCGCGCCACCGAAGCCGTCGTCGCGCAGCCACGCGTTGCCGATGCCGGCCACGAGGATCTGCTTCTCGGTCGGCTGCCTCATGTCTGGCACACCTCCAGCTCGCCGGTGAAGAAGAAGAGGAAGCGCCCGGTCTCGCGCATCAGCTGCTGGCCGGGATCGTCGTCGACGGTCACGCCGAAGTAGAGCTTCTCGTCGTAGTCGAAGTAGATGCGCTCGAGCGTGGCGATCCGGCCGTTGAGGATCTGGTCATAGGGATCGGAGCGGTGCTCGAGGCGCAGCACGACCTTGTCGCCCAGCCGGTAGGTGATGCCGTCGACGTCGACCTGCGTCTCGCCGGGCGGCTCGGCGTGCGGCGGCGCGGGATCGGAGAGCACGGTCCGCCCGTGCAGGGCGAAGATGTCCTCGGGCGTGGCGGCGGCGGCGCGGGCGACCATCTCGCGCACGGCCGGGTCGGCCGCGGAGATCGCCGCGCGCTCGTCGTCCGAGAGGGCGAGGACGTGCAGCAGCAGCGCCTCCTCGATCTCGGTGCCATCGAAGAGGTCGCCGCGGCTCTCGGGGGCGAGCTTGGGATGGTCGGGCAGCATGATCGCCGCACCGAGCAGCGCGTCGTCGGCGTCGGTCGCGAGGACCGGGAAGGTGTTGACGCTCTCCACGTCGGTCGCCTCCAGCGGCGAGACGAAGCGCCCGCCCTCGAGCCTGAGGACCGGGTGCGTGGAGAGCAGGCTCGCGGCCAGCGCGCCGGCGCGGTCCAGGCCCTCGGCCACCGGCGTGGTGTTGTGCACGCAGAGCATCACGCGCCAGCGGCCGTCGCCCAGGTCATCGGCCGACATCCGCACGCGTCCGTGCAGGGCCCCGTGCTCGAACGGCTCCACGTGCGGCGACCCAGCCAGGTCGGCGAGGGTGCGCCCCGGCGCCTCGAGGCGCCGCGGCACCGCCTGGTGGGTGTCCCCCGCGCCCTGCAGGAAGCGCACCTCACCGGTCAGCAGCGCATCACCGTCGGCGCGCGCGATGCCCTGCATCCGCAGCCTGTCGAAGGTGCTCGGGGTCGACTGCGCATAGACCGGCGGGTAGACGATCCCGAACGGGGTCGGCGTCGCGTTCTTGGTTGCGCCCGGCGTGTACGGATAGAGCGCGTAGCCCTCGTACAACAGCGTGCCGAGCAGCTCCTCGAGGCCGGGATCCATGTCAGCCCTCCTGCTCCAGCAGCGAGGCGACGCAGGCGTCGTAGGACGGCAGCCCCAGCCGGGTCTTGCGACGACCGAGCTCGGCGACCGTATCTGCGTGCAGCCGCACCCAGCCGCCGTTGGGGTAGTGGTGGAGCATCATCTCCCGCCACGTCGCCACGGGCATGCGCCAGTCCGCCGAGCACGTCCACGGGATGAGCACCACCTGCACCTGCCCGGCGTCGCCGCGGTGCAGCACCGAGCCGGTGAAGTGGAAGCTCAGCGGCACCTCGCCATCCGGCACGTTGTAGAGGTACTTGGACGCCGCGAGCTCGAGGTCATAGGTGCACGGCATGGGCAGCGTGAAGGTCGTCTCGCCGGTGAAGCTCGGCACGAGCGTGCTGACCTGCGACCACACGAAGCTCTTCGTGGTCGCCGCCCAGCGCTCGGGCGCGCCGAAGAGCTCGACGAGGGCCTCCCTGGTCTGGTCGTCATAGCTGCGGCGCGCGGGGTCGATGTTGATCTGGGCGGTCAGCGCGATGGTGAAGACCTCGCGACCTGACGTCTCGGTCACGCCGAGGGCGAACGACAGCGTCGGGGCGACGGCATCGGGCACCCACGTGACGTCGTACACCCGGAACTCGGGCGCGATGCGCGCTGCAGCGACGGTCTCGGCCTCGCCGCTCATGCGGCGCTCCGGGCGTCGGGGAGCCGCGCGAAGAACGCGTCGACCGCGTTCTGGACGGCATCCCCGCCGGAGATCCCCTCCCAGCCGGCCTTGATCATCCCCACCAGCTCGTAGCAGCGGTCGATCGGCACGATCGCGTGGACCGGCGGGTCGGCGAGCCGGTTGACGATCAGCGCCTCGACCTCGGGGGCGAGGTCGGCGAGGATCGGATTGGCCGCCACCAGCTCGTTCCACGCCGCCAGGTAGAGCTCGCACTCGGTCGCCCCCGCCGGGCTGGGATAGAGCGCCACGACGCCGTCCGCCACCTCGCTGACGAAGAAGAACGCGAGGCCGATCGGGATCTGGAACTGCGCCCAGAGCTCGTCGGAGAGGGTGAAGTCCTCCAGGCGCAGCGTCCGCGTCCCGGTCGGGCGCAGGTCGTCCTCGCCGGTGCGCATGGCACAGCACGGCTCGCAGGCACACAGGATCCGGCGCTCGCGGACGTGCAGCAGGTGGCGGTGGTCCTCGGACATCCGCGCGCCGCAGAGGTCGCAGCGCGCGCCGGCGGACGCGGGCGCCGGCGCGGGCGCCGACTGCGGGCGCGTCATGCGCCGCAGGCGCGCGACGACCTCCGCGTTGGGCGTCCCCGGCGGCGGCCCGCTCACGGTGCCAGCGCCACCTTCACCTCCGAGCCCGCGCGGCCGAGCAGCGGCACCGGCTCGAGCTGGGCCTGCTCGGAGCCCAGCGCGCGCCCGGCGCGCGGCAGGTCGTAGCCGCGCCCGCAGCGCGCGCAGGTGAGGATCTCGCCGCTGAGCGCCGCGTCGCCGAGCCCGGCGCCACAGCCCGCGCAGGCGCTGCGGTACGCCAGCAGCGTCCCGTCGACGTTGGCGACGATCAGCTCGGCGCCGCGCAGCGACACGGTGCGCAGCTCGCCGGGCGCCACGTCCCCGGCGCGGTCCAGCGCCATCCACGTCGGGGTCGGGGCCGGACCGCCGTTGGGCATCTGGATCTGGAGCAGCCCGGGCGACGGGGCGATCCCGCGCGCCGGCGCCGCGGCGACGCCCTCGACCTCCAGGCCCGCCAGATCGGGAGCCGCCTCGTCGAGCGCCTCCTTGATCGCCAGCTCGAGCGTCGCGGCCGAGGCCGGGCATCCCTCGCAGTGCCCCACCAGGCGCAGGTGGGCGACGCCGTCCTGCAGCCCGAGCAGCTCGACGTCGCCGCCATGGGACTCCATGTACGGACGCACCGTGGCGAGCGCCTCGCGCACCCGTGTCTCGAGGTCGATCGGGTAGAGGTCGTGGATGAGCAGCAGGCTCGCGACGACGCCGTCCTCCACGAGCCGGTCGTGGATCTCCTGGCCGGCGGGACCGGCGGCCTGGAGCGTCTCGACCATCCGCCGCAGGCCCTCGCCGTAGAGCTCGACGATCGCCCCGACAAGATCCTCGGCGACCGCGCGCGCGTGGCCGTCGTCGAGCGCTTCGAGGGCCTCGGTCAGCTCCTGGACCCGCGCCAGGTGCCGCTCGGAGTCGAGCGGCACCCTGTCGGTTGCGGGCTCGGCGGCCATCAGCAGAGGCCCGTGGGGCGATGCACGACCTTTCGCACCCGGCCCGCCCCGGTGTACATGTGCACGCCGCACGGCAGGCACGGGTCGAACGATCGCACCGCCCGCATGATGTCCACGCCCTTGAAGTTCTCCGGGCCGTTCTCCTCGAAGATCGGCGTGTTCTGCACCGAGTCCTCGTAGGGGCCCGGAGTGCCGTAGACGTCGCGCGGGTTGGCGTTCCACGGGGTGGGCGGATAGGGCTGGTAGTTGGCGATCTTGCCCTCGCGGATGACCATGTGGTGCGAGAGCACGCCGCGCGCCGCCTCGTGGAAGCCGACGCTCACCGCCTCCTCGGGGACCTTGAAGTCAGACCAGCTCTTGGTCCGCCCCGCGCGCACCTCGACCAGCGCCTTCTCCAGGCAGTGCAGCCCGACCAGCGCCGAGTAGGCCTGGTGGTAGGAGCGCGCGCGGTCGCGCTCGATGGCGTTGGACTTCTCGGGGATGTGCCACTCGAGCTCCATCTCGGGCATGCCCGCGGTCTTGGGCAGCACCATCTGCAGGCTGTGGCCCGTCGCCTTGAGATAGCCGATGTCGACGAGGCCCGCCTTCGCCGTCACCCACTGGCGCGCGAACGGGCCGCCGCCGGTGTCACAGGCCACGTAGGTGTCGTTGCGCTTGTCGTACATGCGCGGCGAGACGACCCAGCTGTATTTGTCGGCCCAGTCGCGCTTCTGTGGCTTGGGCAGCGTCACCTTGTTCCACGGGTGGCGCTTGTCGACGGGGTTGCCGAGCGGGTCCTGGGTGACGAAGGTCTCTTCGCCGGCCCAGTCGTCGAAGTACGACGAGCCCAGCAGGATCCGCATCGCCAGGTTGATCTCGACGAGGTCCGTCGTGATGAGCTCACCCTTGAAGACGAGGCCCGGCGTGATGTAACGCTGCCGGCCCCACTCACCCATGTTGCGGTAGGTGTAGTCGACGTAGTCGGGGTTGTCGAAGCAGCCCCAGCAGACGAGGTCGGTGTCGCGGTAGCCGACCATGTCGTAACCCGGCAACTCCCGCAGGAAGAAGTCGTACAGGTCGTCGTGCATCGGCACCGTGCGCTTGACGTACTCCATGTAGCGCATGAGCCGCACGTAGTAGTCGGTGCAGGTCTGGTGCGTGATATGGGCGCTGACGCCGCCCGGCATGATCGTCGAGGGGTGGGTGTGGCGCCCGCCGAACAGGCAGTACATCTCGCGCGTGTAGCGCGCCACCTGCAGCGTCTCCAGGTAGAAGGAGCCGGTGAACGGGTTCAGCGCCCGCATGATGTCGGCGATCGTCTTGTAGCCGTGGATGTCGCCATGCGGCGACGAGGTCTCCTCGGCCTTCTTGAGCAGCGTCGGGTTGGTCTCCTTGACCATCTGCTCACAGAAGTCCACGTTGGCCATGCAGTCGTTGAAGATCGCGTGGTCGAACATGAAGTCCGCCGACTCGGCCAGGTTGTAGGCGTAGTCGCCCAGCTTGGGCGGCTTGACGCCATAGGCCATGTTCTGGTTCAGGCACGAGCACGTGCAGTGGTTGTCACCACAGATGCCGCAGATGCGGCTGGTGATGAAGTGCGCGTCGCGCGGATCGATCCCCTTCATGAAGATGTCGAACCCACGGAAGACCATCGAGGTCGAGTAGCACTTCATGACCTGGTGGTTGGTGAAGTCGATCTCGGTGTGGATGCCCAGCGACCCGACGATGCGGGTGATGGGGTCCCACGACATCTCCTTGACGACGACCTTCTGCTCCTGGGGTGTCTCAACGGCCATGATCGATCCTCCTCACCAGCGCTTCGCGTAGCCGGTGGTGAGCTCGCGCCCTGGCTTGCGCCACTCCGGCTCCCTGTCGTACTTCGTCTTGATGTTGCGGCTGCGGAAGAACTTCAGGAGCGGGCCGTAGCTGAAACGCACCGTGTTGGCCTGCATGTTGCCCCACTGGTCGGGGTCCATGAAGGGCATGTACTTGTCGGGGAAGCCGGGCATGGTGCAGGCCATGCAGATGCCGCCCACGTTGGGACAGCCGCCGATGCCGTTCACCCACCCGCGGACGGGCACGTTGCAGCGCACCACCGGTCCCTTGCAGCCGAGCTTGACCAGGCAGCGCGGGTCGTCGCCGTACTCCGTGGCGAACTGACCCTGCTCGGTGTAGCCGGCCCGGTTGCAGCTCTCGCGGGTCGTCCGCTCGAACAGCCACTTCGGCCGCAGCTGGTCGTCGAGCTCGGGCGCCGGCGCCAGGCCGCCGAGGTGCAGCACGAGGTAGAGCAGCGTCTCGGTCATGTTGTCGGGCTGCGCGGGGCAGCCCGGGATGCACACGACGGGCAGCCCGGCCTTGGACTTCCACTTCCAGCCCAGGTAGTCGGGCAGGCCCATCGCCCCGGTCGGGTTGTTCTTCATGGCGGGGATGCCGCCGTAGGTCGCGCACGTCCCGATCGCGACGACCGCCGCCGCCTTGTTGGCCAGCCGGTCGACCCACTCGTTCGTCGTGATGGGCTGGCCGTTGGCGGGATTGACGCCGAAGCCGGTCCAGTGGCCCTCGCCGTTGATCTCCTCGTTGGGAATCGAGCCCTCGATGATCAACACGAACGGGTCGAGCTTGCCCTGCTCGGCGTCGAACCAGGCCTGGATGTACTCCTGGCCCACCTCGTACGCGATCACCTGGTTGTGGATGACCACCCGCGGCATGCCGGGGATGACGCCCTGGATGATGTCCTCGAGGCTCGGGTTCGTCGCCGAGGTCATGGCCACGGAGTCGCCCTCACAGGACAGCCCCGTGGTGACCCACAGGACATGAGCGGTGATCGCCTCCGTCTTCTCCTGTCCGGGTACGAACTCGACTGTGCCTGACATCGGTCCTCCTTGCTTCCCGTTCAACAGATACGGGGCAGTGGGTCGCCCACCAGTTGGTCCATCACCCGCTTGCCGCCGAACGCCGTCGCCACCAGGACCATCCCGGGCGGCTGCGTCTTGACCTCGCCGATCTCCACGGCGCGCTCGCAGCCCGGCACGGCGCGCAACGCATCCAGCGCCGCCTCGGCGCCCTCCGGCGCCACGAAGGCGACGAGCTTGCCCTCGTTGGCCACGTACATCGGGTCGATTCCGAGGATCTCCGCGGCGCCGGCCACCGCCGGGGCCACGGGCACGTCGCCCTCGCGCACGATCATCGCCACGCCGGAAGCCCGCGCCAGCTCGTTGAGCACCGAGGCCACGCCGCCGCGGGTGGCGTCGCGCAGGCAGCGCAGATGCTCCCCGGCGGCGTCGAGCAGCGCGTCGACCGCCGGCCACAGCGAGCACGTGTCCGACTCCACGGGCGCGTCGAGCTCGAACTCGCCGCGCGCGAGCATGATCGCCGTGCCGTGATCGCCGATCGTGCCCGAGACGAGGATGCGGTCGCCCGGGCGCAGGCTCGCCGGTGAGAGCTGCGCGCGCGGATCGAGCGCCCCGACGCCGGCGGTGCAGAGGTACATCTGGTCGGCGTGCCCGCGCTCGACGACCTTCGTGTCGCCGGCGACGACCTCGACGCCCGCGACGGCCGCGGCCGTCGCGATCGCCTCGACCTCCGCGCGCAGGACGTCGGCCGGCAGGCCCTCCTCGAGCACCATCGAGAGGCTGAGCGCCTGGGGACGCGCGCCCGCCACGGCGAGGTCGTTGACGGTGCCGTTGACGGCCAGCTCACCGATCGACCCGCCGGGAAAGCGGATCGGCTTGACGACGAAGCTGTCGGTGGTGAGCGCGACCTGCACGCCGCCGATCGACACGGTGCCCGCGTCGGCCAGCGCCGCGAGCGCCGACGAGCCGAAGGCGGGCACGAAGAGACCTTCGATGAGCGTCTGCGTCGCCTTGCCGCCCGCGCCGTGGGCCATCGTGACCTGGGCATCCTTGAAGCGCGGGCGCTTGGCGCGCGCGGTCTCGATGATGCCGAGGACGCGCTCCTCACGATCGGAGGCGGTGGCCAGCTAGACCACCTCCCGCTCCCGGGCGAAGCGCCCGTAGTTGTAGTAGGCCGCGCACGCCCCCTCCGGGGAGACCATGCAGGTCCCGATCGCGTGCTCGGGCGTGCAGGCGCTGCCGAAGACCTTGCACTCCCACGGCTTGATGACGCCCTTGAGCACCTCGCCGCACTGGCACGCCTTCGGGTCGGCCACGCGCACGCCGGGGACGCTGTAGCGCTCCTCGGCGTCGAAGTCCGCGTACGCGTCGGACAGGCGCAGGGCGCTCTGGGAGATGAAGCCCAGACCGCGCCACTCGAAGTGCGGGCGCAGCGCGAAGACCTCGGCCATCACCTCCAGCGCGCGCACGTTGCCCTCGTGCGGCACCACGCGGCTGTACTGGTTCTCGACCTCGCACCGGCCCTCGCCGAGTTGGCGCAGGATCATCTGCACCGACTGCAGGAGGTCGACCGGCTCGAAGCCCGAGATGACCACGGGACGGCCGTAGTCGGCGGGGATGAACTGGAACGGCCGCGCGCCGACGACCGTCGCCACGTGGCCGGGGCCGATGAAGCCGTCGAGGCGCAGGTCGGGCGAGTCCAGGAGCGCGCGCAGCGGCGGGACGATCGTCACGTGGTTGCACATGCACGTGAAGTTGGCAATGCCCTCGGCCTTCGCGCGCTTGAGCGTCAGCGCGGTCGACGGCGCCGTGGTCTCGAAGCCGATGGCGAAGAAGACGACCTCGCGATCGGGGCTCTCGCGCGCGATGCGCAGCGCGTCGAGCGGCGAGTAGACCATCCGCACGTCGGCGCCCTGTGCCTTGGCGTCCATCAGCGTGCCGTCGGCGCCCGGCACGCGCAGCATGTCGCCGAAGCAGGTGAAGATCACGCCGGGCTCGTGGGCGATCGCGATGCCGTCGTCCACGCGGCCCATCGGGATCACGCACACCGGGCAGCCGGGGCCGTGGACGAGCTCGACGTTGGCGGGCAGCAGATCGTCGACCCCGTACTTGTAGATCGAGTGGGTGTGCCCGCCGCAGACCTCCATGATCTTGTAGTGGCGGCCCGGCTCGACCGTCGAGAGGATCTCGCGCGCCAGCGCGCCGCCCAGCTCGGCGTCGCGGAACTCGTCGACGAACCTCATGCCGCGGCCCTCGCGATGGCCGTCCCGGCGTGGACGAGGAGCTGGTCGCCAGGGTCGACCGGCGCGACGAGCAGGACGTCGACCTCGACGCTCGCCCCGGAGTCGTCGGCGCAGACCGCGAGGCCGCGCGCGTCGTCGATGCTGACCACGCGCAGCTCGACGGCATGGTCGCCGCAGGTGATGCAGCCGTCGAAGTCCGCGATGCAGGCCGGCAGCTCCTCGCTCATCCGATCACGCTGCCCTTGAGCTCCTCGATCGCGCTCTCGAACTCGCTGCCCATGCCGCGCAGCAGCTCGAGGGTCGCGTGGGCCTCCTCCTCGTCGACCTTCGACAACGCGAAGCCGACGTGGATGAGCACCCAGTCGCCCGGCTGCACGCCGCCGTCCTCGTCGTCGAGCAGGCTGACGTTGACGTTGCGCCGCACGCCGGCGACATCGACCTTCGCGAGCCGGTTGGCGTCGTCGACGAACTCGATGACCTGCCCCGGAATCGCCAAGCACATGACCCACGTCCTCCGATCGGGAGCTTCGCGCGCCAGGCGGTTCTACCAACGGGCCGGGCGGCAGAGGACATGGCTGTAATGCGGCTTACCGACAGTCTTGGTAATCCGGATTACCAGCGTCTTGGCGCCCGCTCGCCGCGGTGGCAGAGGGGACTTGGCAGCGGTGAGATGATGGCGCGGCCTCATGGTCTCCGACGACGCCGAGCAGCCGATCCAGCGCACGCGGCAGCGGCCACGAGCCTCCTACTGCTACCTGCTCGACGCCGACGCCGACCTCGCCCAGGAGTTCGACATCCGCATGCGCATGGTCGTCCGCCAGGTGGCGACCGTCGTCGTGTTCGAGATCGGGGTCGGCGACTGCGATCCCGCGCAGTGGTCCGCGCCCGGAGCGGCGTCCCCGGGGCTGCTGCTGCTCGACGGCACGATCGCCGTCGACGTCCAGGTCGGCGACCGCACCGCAACCGAGCTCATGGGCCCGGGCGACCTGCTGCAACCGTGGGACCCGGCCGCCGACGAGCTGCTCGAGCGCTCCGCGAAGTGGCACGTGCTCCTGCCCGGGCGCGTCGCGATCCTCGACGCCGGCTTCGCCGAGCGCATCCGCCCGTGGCCACAGATCCTGCTCGCCCTCCTGCGCCGGGCCGGCAAGCGCGCGAGCGACCTCGACGTCCAGCGCGCGATCGCCTGCCAGCCCCGGCTGGAGGTCCGCCTGGCGCTCCTGCTCTGGCACCTCGGCGCGCGCTGGGGGAAGGTCGAGCCCGGCGGCATCCGCATCTCGCTGCCCCTCACGCATCGACTGCTCGGTCAGCTCATCGGAGCCGAGCGCCCGTCGGTGTCCCACGCGCTGGGTCGGCTGGCCGACGCGGGGCTCGTCACCGGCCGCGCGGACGAATGGCACCTGCACGGCACCGTCGAGAGCCACCTCGCCTGCCTGGTGGAGCGCGACGCCCACGCCGCGCCCCACGCCCGCGCCGGCGGCCACGCGCCGTCCATGGCCTCCCGGCGAGGATGATGGTGCGCGCCGAGTTCACGCCCGGGCAGGCACGAAGCGAGCGCCTCGTCGTCCACGTCGTCTGGATGACCAGCGGGCTGGGCTGCGACGGCGACACGGTCGCGATGACGGCGGCCACCAGCCCGTCGCTCGAGGATCTGCTGACCGGCGCCATCCCGGGCATGCCCGGGGTCGTCATCTACAACCCGATGCTCGCCTACGAGACCGGCGAGGACCTCATGCAGGCGTGGTACGACGCGGCGAACGGCAGGCTCGACCCGTTCGTGCTCGTGCTCGAGGGGTCGGTCCCCAACGAGCAGATCAACGGCGACGGCCACTGGGCCGCGTTCGGCGTGGATCGGGCGACCGGGCAGCCGATCACGACGTGCACGTGGATCGACCGCCTCGTCCCCAGGGCCGGCGCTGTCATGGCGCTCGGCACCTGTGCCGCCTACGGCGGTATCCCCGCGATGCGCAACAACCCCACGGGCGCCATGGGCCTGCGCGACTACCTCGGCGCCGGCTGGACCTCGCGCCTCGGGATCCCGATCGTCAACCTCCCCGGCTGCCCGGTGGCGCCCGACAACATCACCGAGACGCTGCTGCACCTCGCCCTGCAGCTCGGCGGCATGACGGCGATGATCGATCTCGACGAGCAGGGGCGCCCGCGGTGGCTGTTCGATCGCACGGTCCACGAGGGCTGCGACCGCGCCGGCCTTGCCGAGCAGGGCAAGTTCGCGGACTCCTTCGGCGCCGGCGATGGCTGTCTCGTCAAGCTGGGGTGCATGGGGCCCGTCGTGAAGTGCAACGTGCCCGTCCGCGGCTGGGTCAACGGCATCGGCGGCTGCCCGAACGTCGGGGGCATCTGCATCGGCTGTACGAGCGCTGGGTTCCCGGACCGTTTCATGCCCTTCGCGGAGCCCGCCCGGCTCGGCGTGCTCGCTGCGCGCGGAGCGCGCTTCACCTACGCCCCCGTCCTCAGGCATCTGCGCGAGCGCAAGATGCAGCGCACCTACGAGCGCGCGCCCGCGTGGCGGCGACCGGGCGCCGAGCTGAAGACGGGCTACGAGCGGCGCTGGTGACCGACGCGCTCACGCGCCCCGTCCATGCCGGCGGCACCGATCGGCCGTTCGGCGAGCTCAGCCTCGACGACGTGCGCGCGCACGCGGCCGAGCTCTCCTCGGCCGCGGGCTGGGGTCCGACGGCGAGGGTCGCCACCGTCGCGCGGGCGTGGCGCGAGCTCGCCACGCACATGGCCGGCGCCGGGGCGCAGACCGTGGCCGACCTCGGGGCGCAGACCGCTGCCGAGTTCGCCGAGCGCCTGTGGGTGCTGCCGCCCGGCGGCAGCCTGCTGCGCTGACCGCGCGCGCCATATGCTCGCGCCCCATGCGCCGCCTGCTCTGCATCGTGCTGGTGATGGCGACCCTCCCGGCGAGCGCGCACGCGGCCGATCCGCTCGCCGTGAAGCGCGGGCGCCTCGTCGACGGGCGCGGGCGCGCGGTCGTCCTGCACGGCGTCAACGTCGTCTACAAGCTTGCCCCCTACGCGCCGGACTTCACGCGCGCCGACGCGCGCCGCGTGCGCGGCTGGGGCATGAACGCGATCCGGCTCGGGGTGTCGTGGCGGGCGCTCGAGCCCGCGCGCGGGAGCATCGACGCGGCCTACGTCGCGCGCGTGCGCACGCTGGTGCGCCGCGCCGGCGACGAGGGCCTGTGGGTGCTCATCGACATGCACCAGGACCTGTGGTCCGAGCGCTTCGGCGGCAACGGCGCCCCCGACTGGGCCACGTTCGACGACGGCCAGCCGTTCGTGCCGACGCCGTTCCCCTTCGCCTATCTGCAGCCGGCCGTCGGGCGCTCATTCACGAGCTTCTGGGCGAACCGCGACGGTATCCGTGACGAGTACGTTGGCGCGTACGCTGCCCTGGCGAAGGCGCTCGCGCCCGAGACCGCGGTGATCGGCTACGACGCCTTCAACGAGCCGGCCTGCGAGCTGACGGCCGCGCCGTGCGGCGTCCCGCCGCAGCCGGCGGCGGCTGCGGCCTACCTCGAGCCCTTCTATCGCTCGCTCGTGCCCGCCCTGCGCCGCGCCGACCCGAGCGCACCGACCTTCTACGAGGACTGGCTGACCACCGACTTCGGCTATCCGTTCGCTGTCCGTGTGGGCGCGGCCAACCAGGGCCTGAGCTACCACGTCTACTGCGGCCAGCCGATCCGCCCCGATCCGTGCCCCACACAGGAGACCCAGGCGCTGGCCAACGGCGTGCGCAACGCCGCGGACAACCACGCGGCCGCGCTCGTGACCGAGTTCGGGGCCACCGACAGGCTCGACGTCCTGCGCCGCGTGGCCGACGGCGCCGACGCGGTCGGCGTCGGCTGGCTGTACTGGCAGTACAAGACCTACGGCGACCCGACGACCTCGGCCGCCGGCGAGGGGCCCGACGCGGAGTCGCTCGTCACCCCTGGGGGCGCCGTGAAGGCGGCCAAGCTGCGCGTGCTGGCGCGCGCCTACCCGACGCGCATCGCCGGACGCGGGGCACGCTGGAGCTATCGCACGGCCGACGGGCACTTCAACCTGCGCTGGACGGCGGTGCGCGGCGCCGACACCGTGGTCGCGCTGCCGCGGCTCGCCTACCCGCGCGGATTCGACGTGCGCGCCCACGGCGTGCGCGTGGTGCGCCGCGCGCCGTTGACCCTGCGCGGCTCGGGCCGCGCGTCCATCACCATCACCCGGAGGTAGGCATGGCCATCGGATGCTTCGTCTCGGTCGGGCGCGCGCTGCAGGACGCCGTCGCCCGCGTCGAACTGGCCGAGGAGCTCGGCTACGAGGCGGCGTACGTGACCCACATCGCGGCGCGCGACTCGCTCACCGTGCTCGCCGTGTACGCGGCGGCGACGTCGCGCATCGGGCTGGGGACCGGCGTGGTGCCGATCTACACGCGCACGCCGGCGACCATGGCGATGACGGCGGCGACGCTGCACGAGCAGTCCGGTGGGCGCCTGCGCCTGGGGCTCGGCGTCTCGCATCGCACCGTCGTGGAGGGCTGGCACGGCCAGACGATCGACAAGCCCGTGGCCGAGATGCGCGAGTACGTCGCCATCGTGCGCGCGATCCTCGCCGGCGAGCCGCCGCCCGCGGGCGAGAAGTGGCAGACGAGCTTCGCGCTCAGCGGCATCGGCCCCTACCCGGACCTTCCGATCTACATCGCCGCTCTGTCGCCGGCGATGCTGCGCCTGGCCGGCGAGGTCGGCGACGGCGCGATGCTGTGGCTGTGCAACCCCGAGTACGTCCGCGCCGTCGTCATGCCTGAGCTGCAGGCCGGGCGCCTGCGCGCCGGCAAGACGATGGAGGGCTTCGACGTGGTGGCCGCGGTCCCGTCGGCCGTGGTCGACGACCCCGCCGTCGCCTTTGCGGCGATGCGCCGAGACCTGCTGGCCTACTTCGGCCTGCCGTTCTACCGCGCGATGCTCGAGCGCTCGGGCTTCGAGGCGGACATCGCCGCCTACGACGAGGCTGCCGCGCGCGGCGACGGCGAGAGCATGCAGGCCGGGATCTCCGAGCGCTTCCTGCGCGAGCTGTGCGCGATCGGGACGCCTGACGACGTACGCGACGGGTTGGCGCGGTACGTCGACGCGGGCGTCACGTCGCCGTGCGTGGGTCCGGTGGCCAAGACGGACTTCGAGGCGACGCTGCGGGCGGTGGCGCCCCACGGCAGCCCCTAACCTCCCGCCAGCGCCCCGATCTTCCAATCCCCGCCCTCCCGCACGAGCGCGACCGTGTCGTCGGAGGCCGGCTGGTTGGCGGCGGTGGTGTGCACCGCGGCGCTCGCGCGATCGCCCGTGATGGTCACCTTGCGGACCTCGAGCTTCGGGGCCTGCACGTCCTCCAGGGCGGTCTTCATCGCGTTCTCGCAGGTCAGCCCCGCGCGGCGGACGCTGTCGATCACGGGCTTGGCCAGCAGATCGGCGCAGACGCGGCGGTAGTCGTGCGCGGCGCTGGCCGCGCCGAAGGCCGCGAGCGTGTCGCGAACGCGGTCCTCCTCCGAGCGCTTGGGGCTCCCGCCGCCGCCGCACGCGCCGAGTATCAGGGCGCCGCAGAGCAGCAGGGTTGCGAGCCGCATCGGGCGGCAGGATACGCTGGGGGTATGGCGATGGATCCGCTTCTCGACGGGCACGGCCGCCAGATCGGCGATCTGCGCGTGTCGGTCACCGACCGCTGCAACTTCCGCTGCCAGTACTGCATGCCGGCGGAGGGGCTGCCGTGGCTCGAACGCGACGACGTGCTGCACTTCGAGGAGATCGAGCGGCTCGTGGGCCTGCTGGCCGCGATGGGCGTCACCGACGTGCGCCTCACCGGCGGCGAGCCGCTCGTGCGCCGCGACTTCCCCAGGCTGGTCGGGATGCTCGCCCCGCTGGTCGAGGACCTGAGCATCACCACCAACGGCTACCTGCTCGAGCGCGACGCCGAGGCCCTGGTCACCGCCGGCGCCACGCGCTTCAACGTCTCGATCGACTCCCTGCAGCGCGATCGCTTCTTCGAGATGACGCGCCGCGACGCGCTGCCTCGGGTGCTGCGCGGCCTCGAGGTGCTGGCGGGCTTCCCCGACGCCCATCCGATCAAGGTCAACGCGGTCGCGATGCGCGGCTTCACCGAGGACGAGGTGCTGCCCTTCGCGCGCTTCGCCCGCGAGCACCCCTACGAGGTGCGCTTCATCGAGTTCATGCCGCTGGACGCCGACCACGCCTGGACGCCCGACAGCGTCCTGTCGGGCGACGAGATCCGCTCGATCATCGAGCAGCACTGGGCGCTCGAGCCGGTGCAGCGCGAGCCGCACGCCACCGCGCGCGTCTACCGCTTCGCCGACGGCGAGGGCGCCATCGGCTTCATCAACCCGGTCTCCGAGCCCTTCTGCGGCGACTGCAACCGCATCCGCCTGACCGCGGACGGCCGGCTGCGCACGTGCCTGTTCTCGCTCAACGAGACCGACCTGCGCGCGCCCATGCGGGCGGGCGCCGACGACGGCGAGCTCGAGCAGATCGTGCGTGCGGCGGTGTGGCGCAAGGAGCTCAAGCACCACGTCAACGAACCGGGCTTCGTCCAGCCGCTGCGGACGATGAGCGCCATCGGCGGCTGAGCCGCCGGCCTACACCGTCGCGGGCCCCTGGCCGTAGTCGCCGAACGGGGCGTCGCGGTCGGCCACGGCCCCGCCGACGTCGGCCAGCCCGCGCTGCGTGAAGGCCATCCCCTCGGGCGTATGGCGCGCCGCGCCGTCCAGCAGCGTCCCGATCGTCTGCGTCGTGTGCAGGCCCATCTGCTCGAAGGCCTGATTGACGAGCAACTTCATCATCGCCGCCTGGTTGTGGGGCAGCAGCGCCACGCGCCGGGCCAGCGCCAGGCAGGCGGCCTCGAGCTCGTCCTCGGGCACGGCCTCGGAGGCCAGCCCCCACTCGACGGCGCGCCGGCCGTCGATGGCGTCGCCGGTGAGCAACAGGCGCTTGGAGCGCTCCAGGCCCAGGCGGTACATCCACATCGCCGTTGTCGGCGAGCCCCAGACGCGCGCCGGCGGGTAGCCGATGCGGCAGTCCTCGGCGCACACGACGAGGTCGCAGCACAGCGCGAAGTCGGTGCCGCCGGCGACGCAGTAGCCATGGACCTGCGCGATAACCGGCTTGGGCGAGCGCCACAGCGCCATGTATGCGTCGACGAAATGGCGCATGGTCTGGTAGTCCGCGATCGGGTCCCACGGTGCTCCCGCCTCGGCCTCCTGCATCGAGGCGGAGCCCCAGCCGATGTCGTACCCGGCGCAGAACGCGCGCCCGGCGCCGCGCAGGCGCACCACGCGCACGTCGCCGTCGTCCAGCGCCCGTGCCAGCGCGGCGCCGAAGTCCTCGACGAGCTCGGGCGTGATCGCGTTCAGCCGCTGCGGGCGGTTGAGGGTGAGCGTCGCCACGCCGTCGGCGGCCTCGTAGAGCACGGTGTCGCCCATCCGGCGCAGCCTATGCTGTGCGCGATGGAACCGTCCGTCGAGACCAAGGCCTGGCTGCGCTGCTACCGCTGCTGGTCGACCGACCTCGAGGTGCAGGTGCACTACGAGGGCATTCACAAGATCGACCCGCAGACCGGCGAGCGCGGCGAGGTCGTCGACGAGCTGCAGGAGGCCGTCGTGCAGTGCCTGGACTGCATGCACGACCAGCCCCATCTCGGCTTCCGCGACGGCCGCGTCGAGCCGATCGAGGACCGCTGGGAGCGCATGATCGCCGGCACGCCGTGGGTCGCCTCGTGCACGGTCACCGTCGACGCCGAGGAGGTCGAGACGTGCTCGGGCCCCGAAGCCGGCGACGCACTCAGCTACGCCGCCTTCGGCGACCACGGCACGCGCGAGTTCTTCACCCACGTGCGCTTCCACAAGCACGACGACGAGAACACGATCACCGTCCACCTGCTCGTCGAGCTCTACGCCCGCTCGCAGGAGGAGGCCACCGAGGTCCTCGAGGAGGCGGCCCGGGGCCGCCTCGCCCTGACGTCGCTCGCCGAGGAGTCGCGGCCCCCGGCCGCCACCGGCGACGACCCGCACTGAGCGCGCGCCTCAACTTCACCCGGCGTCGACCGACCCCAGGGAGGTGACCGATTCCGACGGCCTCCGCACGCCCTTCGCCGAGGAGACCGGCGCGCACCTGCTTGCCATGCTGCGCGCCGCCGCTCGCGCGCGCCTTGGCCACGATCCATCGACGGCCCTGGCCGAGATCGCCGGGCACGCGCGCGAGCTGCGCGGCGCCGCCGCGACCGTCGGGCTCGAGCCCGTCGCCGCCGTGGCGCTCGACATCGAGCGCGCCGCGCTGGCCGCCGGCGACTCCGAGGCCATCGCGCTGCTCGCCGACCGGGTCGCGGCCCTGCACGACGGCCTGGCCCTGATCCTGCGCGGCCAGGCGCTGCTGGGCGCGCGGCGCTCGCCGTCGGCCGACGTGCCGGTCCTGCGCGAGGCTCCGCGTGCAGGCCCGACCGTGCTGCTGGTCGACGACAGCCCTGTGACCCTTCGCGTCCACGCGGATCTGCTGCGCCGCGCCGGCTTCGAAGTGCGCGGCGCTCGCGATGGCGCCGACGCCCTCGACGCGCTCCGCGCCGCCCCCGTCGACGTCATCGTCAGCGACGTCGACATGGCGCCGATGGACGGCCTCGCGCTGCTGCGCGCCGTCCGCGAGGACCCGGCCACCATCGTGCTCCCCTTCGTCTTCGTCAGCGCCCGCCCGGCCGACGCGATCGCCGCCGCGTGCGACGGCCTGCACGTCGACGCCGTCCTCTCCAAGGGCGCCGCCGAGCAGCAGCTGCCGGCCGCGGTCCACGCCGCCCTGGCCGGCGGGCACGGGCAGCCCGCCGCCCGCGTGCTCGTGGCCGACGACTCGGGCCTCGTGCGCTCGATGATGCGCGACCACCTGATCGCCGCCGGCTACGAGGTGCTCGAGGCCCAGGACGGCGAGGAGGCGCTCGCGCGCATCCGCGACACCGTCCCCGACGTGGTTCTCCTGGACCGCGACATGCCGCGACTGGACGGGCTCTCCGTGCTCGATGCGATGCTGGCCGACGAGGCCACCTCCGGTATCCCGGTGGTGTTCGTCACGGGGCGCGCCACCGCCAGCGAGCTGGCCGAAGGTCTCGGTCGCGGCGCCCACGACTACGTCCGCAAGCCTGTCGAGGCGGCCGAGCTCATCGCCCGCGTGCGCTCGGCGCTGCGGACCCGCCGGCTGCGCGACGAGCTGCGCGAGCGCAACCTCCAGCTCGAGCGCATGGCCCGAACCGACATGCTCACGGGCATGGTCAGCCGTGGTCACGGAGCCGCCGTGCTGGCCGACGCATGCACCGCCGCCGCCGCGGGGGCGTCGCTCGCGGTCGTGATGGCCGACGTCGACCACTTCAAGACGATCAACGATCACCACGGCCACGCCACCGGCGACGCCGTGCTGCGCGCCGTCGCCGGCGTCATGCGCGACGGCATCGTCACCGGCGAGACCGCCGTGCGCTGGGGTGGCGAGGAGTTCCTGCTCGTGCTCCCCGGTTGCGATGCGGCCGGCGCCCTTGCGCGCGCCGAGCGCCTGCGCCACGCGCTGGGCGCCTCCCCGGTCGACGCCGGCGGGCGCCACCATGGCGTCACCGTCAGCTTCGGCTACGCGATCCTGGCTCCCGGCGAGACGCCCGAGGCTCTCGTGGCCCGCGCCGACGAGGCGCTCTACGCCGCCAAGGCCGCCGGGCGCGACCGCGTCGCGGCCGCCGCGTAGCCGCGCGAGCGCGGCCTCAGCTCGCAAACGCGCGCAGCTGCCTGACGGCC
Organism: uncultured Actinomycetes bacterium; assembly: GCA_963806015.1. Taxonomy (GTDB): domain Bacteria; phylum Actinomycetota; class Thermoleophilia; order Solirubrobacterales; family Solirubrobacteraceae; genus JAOPZW01. The sequence goes on from CAWDWM010000001.1 coordinate 131,655, forward strand.
AGAGTGAGGCCGGCGAGGTCGGCGCCCCCCTCCCCCGCCATCGTGCGCGCGAGTCCGGCCAGGCGGCGCATGGCGTCCGGGCGCGCCTCGACGAACGCCTCGACCGCCTCGGGCACCGGCACGCCGGGCGACTCCTCCAGCGTGCGCTGGGCGAGGTCGCGCCGGGCGCGCCAGAGGTCGTCGCGCAGCGCCTGCAGCGCCCAGCGCTGCATGCGCGTGCTCACGGGCAGCTCGCCGAGCTGCTCCTCGACCCACGCGATCCCCGCGCGGTCCTCCAGCAGCGAGAAGGTCCGCCCGACGTCCTCGACCGAGCGCCCCAGGGCCTGGCTGGCGGCGATGACGTCCGGCGCGTGGGCCATGCCCGGCAGATAGGCCAGCGAGCGTGCGAGCTCCTCGGGCACGCCCTGCTCGACGCCCGCGGCCACCTCGCGCTCGCGGTTCTCGCGCAGGCGGTCGCTGCCCAGCTCGCCCAGGATCGCCGTCAGCCGGCCGAACCCCTCGCTCCCCGTGGCGATCGCCGAGCCGAGGTCGGCCCCGCGGGCGTTCTCCAGATACCAGCGCGCCGTCCCCTCGACGAGCTCGTCGACGTCCTCCATGAGCTTCCACTGCGTGTGACGATCGACGCCGGCGAGGCGCTCGATGGCGGCCCAGCGCGCCTCGGCCCCGGTCACGTCGCGGGCGATGCGATAGCCGCGCACGACGTCGGCCGGCTCGGCCCCCTGCTCGGCCACCAGCCGCGAGACGAAGGTCGGGCCCAGGGCGTTGACCACGTGGTTGGAGACGATCGTGGCCACGAGCTCGCGGCGCAGGGGATGCTGGGCCAGCAGGTGCCCCAGGCGCTCGACCACGGCCGGCGGGAAGTAGGCGCGCAGGTCGCCCTCGAAGTAGGGGTCGTCGGGCAGCGGCGACTCCATCAGCGCGCCCGTGAGGCTGCGCTTGGCGTAGGCCAGCAGCACGGCCAGCTCCGGGCGCTCCAGGCCGCGCCCTGAGCGCCGGCGATCGGCCATCTCCTCCGAGCTGGGCAGGAACTCGACCTCGCGGTGCAGCAGGCCCTCGGCCTCCAGAGCGGCCATCAGGTCCTCGTAGGCGAACATCCGCGTCGCCGAGCCGCGCACCTCCTGGGCGAGCATCTGCGCCTGCAGGAACGAGTCGTAGAGGACGTGCGCGGCGACGTCGTCGGTGACCTCGGCCAGCAGCGCGTCGCGCCCGGCGGCATCGAGCTCGCCGCGGCGCACCGCGAGGTCGAGCAGGACCTTGAGGTTGACCTCGTGGTCGGAGCAGTCGACGCCGGCCGAGTTGTCGATGAAGTCCGCGTTGACGAGCCCGCCCCCGCGGGCGTACTCGATGCGCGCGCGCTGGGTCAGCCCGAGGTTGCCGCCCTCGGCCACGACGCGGCAGCGCAGCTCGCCGGCGTCGACCCGGATGGCGTCGCTGGAGCGGTCCAGGGCCTCGGCGTCGGACTCGGTCGACGCCTTGACCACCGTGCCGATGCCGCCGTTCCAGAACACGTCGACCGGCGCGCGCAGGATGGCGCGGATGACCTCGGTCGGCGCCAGCACCGCGTCGTCGATGCCGAGGGCGGCGCGGGCCTGCTCGGGCAGCTCGATGCGCTTGGCGCTGCGCTGCCAGACCCCGCCACCCTCCGAGATCGCGGCGCGGTCGTAGTCGTCCCATGAAGAGCCGGCCAGTTCGAAGAGCCGCTTGCGCTCGGCGAACCCCGTCGCGGCATCGGGGTCGGGGTCGATGAAGACGTGGCGGTGGTCGTAGGCGGCGACGAGGCGGATCTTGTCGCTCAGCAGCATCCCGTTGCCGAACACGTCGCCGGACATGTCGCCGATGCCGACCGCGGTGAACTCGTCGACGGCCGGGTCCATCTCGAGCTCGCGGAAGTGGCGCTTGAGCGACTCCCAGGCACCGCGCGCGGTGATCCCCAGCGCCTTGTGGTCATAGCCCTTCGAGCCGCCCGACGCGAACGCGTCGCCCAGCCAGAAGCCGTAGCGCCCGGCGACGCGGTTGGCGGTGTCGGAGAACGTCGCCGTGCCCTTGTCGGCCGCCACCACCAGGTAGGTGTCGTCGCCGTCGAGCACGCGCACGCCCTCGGGATGCACGACCTCGCCCTCGACGAGGTTGTCGGTGAGGTCGAGCAGCCCGCTGACGAAGGTGACGTAGCCGCGCTCGACCTCGGCCTTCAGGGCGGCCGGGTCGTCGGGGCGCCGGCGCAGGTAGAAGCCGCCCTTGGCGCCGTCGGGCACGATGACCGCGTTCTTGGTCATCTGCGCGCGCATGAGCCCGAAGACCTCGGTGCGGTAGTCCATGCGGTCCGACCAGCGCAGGCCCCCGCGGGCGATCCGCCCGCCGCGCAGGTGGATCCCCTCGACCTCGGGCGCGTAGACGTAGATCTCGAACAGCGGCGGCGGCTGCGGGATCGCCGGGACGTCGGCCGAGGACAGCTTGAACGCGATCGAGCGCCGCCCCGAGCGGTAGGCGTTGGTGCGCACGGTCGCCTCGATGAGCCCCAGCTGGTTGCGCAGGATGCGGTCGTGGTCGAGCGAGGGCACGGCCTCGAGGTCCACGAGGATGTCCTCGCGCAGCGCCGCCTCGGCCTCCTCGTCGCGCTCGATCGCGGGGTCGTTGCGCAGCTCGAAGAGGCGGATGAGCTTGCCGGTGATGTGGGGATTGGCCGCGATGACGTCGTTCTGGTAGCCCTCGGTGAAGCGCGAGCCGATGCGCTGGCGGTACTTGCGGTAGGCGCGCAGGATGGCCACCCGCCGCCAGTCCAGGCCGGCGTTGATGATCAGGCGGTTCAGCGAGTCGGACTCCGCCTCGCCGCGCCACACCGCGGCGATGCACTGCGCGACGCGCACGCCGCACTCCTCGAGGTCGAGCGGCAGGTCGGTGGGACCGAGCACGCCGAAGTCCTGCAGCCACAGGGCGCCGTCACCGCCGAGCAGCCGCGTGGGCCGCTCCTCGACCACGCGCAGGCCGAGGTGCTCGAGCGTCGGCATCGCCTGTGAGAGCTCGACCTTGTCGCCCACGCGGTACATCCCGATGCGCGTCAGGCCTTCGGGCTCGTTGCGCAGGCCGACGTGGAAGGCCTCGCCGCCGGTGAACAGGCGCTCGAAGCGGCCGATGTCGTCGGCCGCGGCCGACGCGTCGACGGCCGCTTTGTAGGAGTCGGGCAGGCGCCCGGTCCAGCGCTTGGCCAGCACGCGCCCGCGCTCCTCGCCGTAGCGCGCCACGAGCTCGTCGCGCGCCCGGTCGTCCCAGGTGCGCGCGAGCTCGAGGATCTCGGTCTCGACGTCGCGGCGCGAGAGCTCGGGCAGGCCGCCCTGGGCGCGGTGCAGCGTGAAGTGCACGCGCACGCGGTCGCCCTCGGTCAGCACCTCGTGGGCGTCGACCGTGCTCGCGTCGAAGCGCCGGCGCAGGAAGCTGCGCAGGCGCTCGAGCAGCGCCGCGTCGTACCCGCCCTTGGGCAGGGCGACGATGATCGACGCGGTGCGCCCGTCCGCGTCGCGGCGGCCCAGGACGCGCCCCTGCTCGGCCTGCAGCCCGAGCAGCGCGAACACGGCGCCGCGCAGGTCGTCGGTGGGGGCCGCGAAGAGCTCGTCCTTGGGGAAGGACTCGAAGAGCGTGACGGCGGCCTTGTAGTCGTGCGAGCCCTCGATGAGGTCCTCGCTGTTGAGGACCTGCTGCAGCTTGCGGTGCAGCACCGGGGTCTCGGAGGCCGGCTCGGCGTAGGCCTTGGTGGTGAACAGCCCGATCATGCGCGCCTCGCCGACGATCTCGCCGTCGTCGGAGACCCGGCGGATGCCGACGTAGTCCATGCGCACGCGCCGGTGCACCGGCGAGAGCCGGTTGGTCTTGGAGACCAGCAGCAGCTCGCCGCCGAGGGCGCGCTCGCGCAGCGTGGGATCCAGCGACGCGACCGCCACCGGCTTGGCGAAGGTCGAGCGCGTCTCGTCGTCGAGCAGGCCCAGGCCGGAGCCGGGGACGACCCGCAGGGCGCCGTCGCGCAGCTCGTAGTCGCGCGCGCCCAGGAAGATGAAGTTGTCGCGGGCCAGCCACTCGAGGAAGGCCACGACCTCGGCCACCTCGTCACCGTCGTAGCGCTCGGCGCCCTCGCGGGCCGCCTCGATGAGATGGTCGACGCGGGCGCGCAGGGCGGGGAAGTCGCGCACGACGCGGCGCACGTCGGCCAGCACCGAGCGCACGGCGTCCTCGAGGTCGGCCAGCTCCTCGGGCGCCAGCCGCCGATCGAGCTCGAAGTGCATGACCGATTCCGTCGCGGGCGCGCCGTGAGGGTGCAGGACGCGGGCGATGCCGCCGTCGGGCGCGCGCTCGGTGCCGAGGATCGGGTGCAGCACGCGCACGATGCCCAGCCCGCGGGCCTGCAGCTCGGCGCTCACGGAGTCAACGAGGAAGGGCAGGTCCTCGGTGTTGGTCTCCAGGACCGAGCCGCCCGGCTCGTAACCGTGCTCGGCCCGGGTGGGGTTGAAGGCCCGCACCGCGATCGGGGCGCCGTCGCGCGAGGCCGCGAGCTCGAAGGCGCCCAGGACCTCGTGGTAGAGCGCCTCCGGATCGTGGCCGTCGTCGTCGCCCGTGGCCGCCAGGCGCCGCAGGTAGGCCTTCGCGAACTCGCGCACCGCCTCGGCGCGCTCGGGCGGCAGTCGCTCCTGCACGAGCTGCTCGATGGGACCCATGTGCTCCCATCATGCCTCCCCGCGGGCGCCGTTGCCATTCAGCACGCGATCGATCAGCCCGTACCGCACGGCCTCCTGCGGCGTGAAGAAGCGATCGCGCTCCATGTCCTCGTGGACCTGCTGCTTGGACTGGCCGCTGTGCTCGGCGAAGATCTCGTCGAGGCGGTCGCGCAGCGCCAGCGTCTCGGCGGCGTGGATGGCGATGTCCGTCTGCTGGCCCTGGAAGCCGCCGGAGGGCTGATGGATGAGCATGCGCCCGTTCGGCAGCGACGTGCGCTTGCCCGGCGCCCCGCCGACGAGGACCAGCGCGGCCGCGGACATCGCGATCCCGCAGCACGTCGTGTGCACCGCGGGGCGGATGTGCTGCATCGTGTCGTAGATCGCCAGGCCGGCGTACGCGACGCCGCCCGGGGAGTTGACGTAGAGCTGGATCGGGGCGTCGGGGTCGGCCGACTCGAGGTGCAGGAGCTGGGCGACCACGAGGTTGGCGACCTCGTCGTCGATCGGCTGGCCGAGGAAGACGATGCGCTCGTCGAGCAGCCGCGAGTAGATGTCGAAGGACCGCTCGCCACGGGGGTCCTGCTTGACGACCATGGGCACGAGGGGCACGTGGACCAACTCCTTTCCGCAACCGTTTGGTTGCACGTTTCTCGTCAGGCTATCATGCAACCCCATGGTTGCGCGTGACATCACTCTCCCGGTCGATCCCGACGAGGCCTGGGACGCCCTCACCGACCCAGAGCTGCTCGAGCAGTGGTTCGGCGACGGCGACCGCGAGGCGGTCATCGAGGAGGCTGAGCCCGGCGAGCGCCTCGTCTTCTGGTGGTGGGAGGAGGGCGAGCCGGGATCGCGGGTCGAGCTGCGCCTCGTCGCGGTGCCGTCGGGCACCCGCGTCAGCGTGCGCGAAGCGCCCGTCGGGCCCTTCGCCCTCGCGTGAGCGACGTCTTCGCGGCGCTGGCGGATCCCACGCGCCGCACCGTCATGCGCGAGGTCTCCACGCGCGGCAGCGCGACGGCGACCGAGCTGGCGCTGCCGCTGGGCGTGACGCGGCAGGCGGTGGCCAAGCACCTCGCCGTCCTCGCGGACGCCGGCCTGGTCGACGCGCGCCGCGAGGGCCGCGAGACGCGCTACCGCCCGACCCCCGCCCCCCTCGGCGAGGCGATCTCGTGGATGACCTCCGTCGGCGGCGCCTGGGACGCGCGCCTGGCCGCGCTGGAGCGCCAGGTGGCGCGCCGGCGCGAGCGCGGCTGACGGCAGGGAACAGGCGGCTCAGGCCTGCGCCGCCCTGACCAGCGCGTCGGCCACGGCCGCCGCCCTGCCGTCCAGCGAGCCCGGTAGCCGCGCGAGGACCAGGCGCCGCAGCTCTTGCGGCTCGCCGCGGACGGCGACGGCGCGCACGCCATCCGGGAGGACGTCGAGCGCCACGGGGGCGATCGTCGTGATCGCCAGGCCGGCGGCGACCAGCTGCAGCTTGGCCCACCAATCGCGCACGACGTAGCGCATGTCGGGCCGCTCGGCGAGGCCCGGCCACACGCCCAGCAGCGACTCGCCGGCCTCCGAGCGGCTGGCCACCCAGACCTGGCCGGCGAGCTCACCGACCTCGACCGCGCGCCGCGCGGCGAACGGGTGCCCGCGGCCAACGCCGATGACGAGCTCGCGCTCGGTGAGGATCGTGAGATCGAGTGCGGGCGTCTCGGCGTCGGGTGGCCGGAATGGCGGCGCCTGCGCGAGGACCGCGAGATCGAGCGTTCCCGCGCGCAGCCCGCGCGTGAGGGCGGGCGTCGTCCCCTCACGCACCGACACGACGACGTCGGGCGCCAGCGACGCCAGCGCCCCGGGGAGCAGCCCGGCCGCTGCGGTGGCAAAGGTCCCGAGCCGCACCGGCCCAGCGCCCGCGTCAGGCGCGGCTGCCTCGCGGATGGCCGCGTCGAGCTCGTCGAGCACGCGGACCGCCCGCGCGAGCAGCCGCGCGCCGGCCGGCGTCAGGACGACGCCGGCGCGCCGGCGTTCGAACAGCGCCCGCCCGGCGACCGCCTCGAGCGCCGCCGCCTGCCGGGAGACGGCCGACTGCGTGTACCCCAGGACCCCCGCGGCGGCTGAGAACGACCCCGACTGCGCGACCTCGCGCAGCACCCGCAGCCCGGTCGGCGAGAAGTCCGTAGCCATGCGAAGTTCGCATGGTAGCCCTGCCCAATATTCGCTTTCGACATGCGCGTTGTCGCCGTACCCTCGGTGGATGGCAGCTGCTCGCATCGCCCTCGTCACCGGGGCCAATCAGGGCCTCGGCCGCGCGCTCGTGGAAGCGCTCGCCGCCGGCCTGGGCCCCGACGACCGCATCCTGCTCACCGGCCGCGATCCCGAGCGCGTCCGCGCCGCGGCGGCTGCCGTGCCGAGCACCGGCGCACGCGTCGAGGGGCGCGTCCTCGACGTCCGCGACGGCGGCGCCATCGACGCGCTCGCCGCCGAGCTGGGCAAGGTGGACATCCTCTTCTCCAACGCGACGGCGCGGATGCGCCCGGACGCCGAACCGGCCGACGAGGTCGACGCGGTGGCGGAGACGAGCAATCTCGCGACCTCCCGCATGTTGCGCACCTTCGCCCCCCGTCTCAGGCCCGGCGGGCGCCTCCTCATCGTGGCCAGCACGCTCGGCACCCTCGACAAGCTGGACGCGCGGGTCCGTCCGCGCTTCGCCGCCGCGGCCGCGAAGCTCGACGCCGTGGACGCGCTCGTCGCCGAGTGGCGCGCCGCCGTCCACGGCGGCCGTGCCGATCAGGACGGCTTCGGGACGTGGCTGAACGTGCCGTCGAAGGTCGCGCAGGTCGCCGCGGTCCGCGCCGTCGCGCGCGGACGCCGGGCCGCCGACCTCGCCGAGGGCAAGCTGATCGCCGCACTCTGCCCCGGCCTCATCGATACCGATGCCTCCCGGCCCTGGTTCGCCGATATGAGCCAAGCGCAGACCCCGGCGCAGGCTGCCGCGTGGCCGGCCGAGCTCGCCCTCAGCGAGAGCTTCGATCCGGCCCTCTACGGCGAGCTCGTGCAGTTCGGCGTGGTCATCCCATGGCAGACCGGCGTCCCGGTCGCCCACAGCGCGACGGCGTAGCCCGGCTCGGCGCGTCGTGTACTTCGCGCCGTTCCACGGCAACCACCCGGCGGCACGGGGCTCACCGCGGGCGCCGTGCGTACGGTCAGGCCTCGAGCCGGCGCTCGAGCGCCTCGAGCTGCCCCTGCAGCTCGTCGGGCAGCTCGTCACCGAAGCACGCGAGGTGCTCCTTGAGCTGGGGCAGCTGCTCGCTCAGCGCGTCGGGGTCGACGGTCAGGACCTCCTCGAGGTCCTCCGCCGCGATGTCGAGGCCGCCCGTGTAGAGGTCGCCGCGGGCGGGCACGAGCCCGAGCGGCGTCTCGTGGGCGTCGGCCTCGCCGGCGCAGCGGCGGAAGACCCACTCGAGCACGCGCGAGTTCTCGCCGAAGCCCGGCCACAGGAAGCGGCCGTCGGCGTCCTTGCGGAACCAGTTGACGTAGAAGATGCGCGGCAGCTTGTCCGTATCGCCGCGGCGACCGATCTCCAGCCAGTGCTGGAAGTACTCGGCCATGTTGTAGCCGCAGAACGGCAGCATCGCGAAGGGGTCGAAGCGCAGAGTGCCGACCTTGCCCGCCGCGGCGGCCGTGGTCTCCGAGCTCATCGTGGCCCCGAGGAAGACGCCGTGCTCCCAGTCGAAGGCCTCGCAGACGAGCGGGATCGTGGTCGCGCGCCGGCCGCCGAGGAGGATGGCGTCGATGGGGACGCCGGCGGGGTCCTCCCACTCGGGCGCGATCGCCGGGTCCTGCGCCGCGGGGGTGGTGAAGCGGGAGTTGGGGTGCGCGGCCTTCTCCTCGGAGTCGGGCGTCCAGTCGTTGCCCTTCCAGTCGGTGGCGTGAGCCGGCGGCTCCTTGGTCATGCCCTCCCACCAGATGTCGCCATCGTCGGTCCGCGCGCAGTTGGTGAAGATCGTGTTGGCGCGGATGGTCGCCATGGCGTTGCGATTGGTCAGCGCGCTGGTGTTCGGCGCCACGCCGAAGAAGCCGGCCTCGGGATTGATCGCGTAGAGCCGGCCGTCCTCGCCGAACTTCATCCAGGCGATGTCGTCGCCGATGGTCTCCACCGTCCAGTCCTCGAGCGTCGGGATCAGCATCGCGAGGTTCGTCTTGCCGCACGCGCTGGGGAAGGCGCCCGTGACGTACTTGACGCGCCCGTCGGGCGCGGTGAGCTTGAGGATGAGCATGTGCTCGGCCATCCAGCCCTCGTCGCGGGCCATGACCGACGCGATGCGCAGGGCCAGGCACTTCTTGCCCAGCAGCGCGTTGCCGCCGTAGCCCGAGCCGTAGGACCAGATCTCGCGCGTCTCGGGGAAGTGCACGATGTACTTGTTGTCGGCGTTGCACGGCCACGGGACGTCGTCGACGCCCTCGTTCAGCGGCATCCCGACCGAGTGCAGGCACGGGACGAAGTCGCCGTCCTCGCCCAGCGCCTCGAGGGCGCCCGCGCCCATCCGGGTCATGATCCGCATCGAGGTGGCGACGTACGCCGAATCGGTGCACTGCACGCCGATGTGGCTCTTGTCCGAGCCGATCGGGCCCATCGAGAAGGGCACGACGTACATCGTGCGCCCCGTCATCGACCCCCGGAACAGCTCGTCGAGTGTCTCGCGCATCTCCGCCGGGTCGGTCCAGTTGTTCGTGGGCCCGGCATCCTCCTCGCGGGCCGAGCAGATGAAGGTGCGGTCCTCGACGCGTGCGACGTCGCCCGGGTCCGAGAGCGCGAGGTAGGAGTTGGGGCGCTTGGCCTCCGACAGGCGCTCGAAGGTGCCGGCGTCGACCAGCTGCTGGGCGAGGGCGTCGTACTCCTGCGCGGACCCGTCGCACCAGTGGATCGCCTCGGGGGTGGTCAGCTCCGCCACCTGCTCGACCCAAGCCAAGAGTCTCTCGTGCTTCGTCGGGACTGTCGTCTGCGTCACGTGGTGGGTCAACTCCTGAGGTTCGCGGTCGGGCCGGGCATTGTGGCGCACCCGCGAGAGGGTCCGCCCCATCAGATCGATGGGGATCAGGGTATTCGCCCCTACGACCCGATTACTCCCTCAGTTCGAACCAGACGCACGTGCCGCGCTCGCAGGAGTCCATGCCCCAGCGATGCGACAGCGCGTCGACGAGCAGCAGGCCCCGCCCGCCCGTGGCCGTCGGAGGCGGCGCGGGACGCATGGTGGGAACCGTCTCGCCGCGGGCGCGATCGCAGACCTCGACGCGTGTCGTGGAGCCGTCGTTCGCCGCCCGCACCCGGATCGCCTCTTGGCCGGTGTGCCCGGCGTGACGGATGCTGTTGGTCACCAGCTCGCTCACGAGCAGCAGCGCATCGGGCTCGCTCGCAGCGCCGAACATTCCCGCCGAGTGCAGCGCCCGGCGGGCGGATCCGGCCGCCCGCGGGATCGGATCGAGGAACAACTCCATGGCGATCCCGGGCGTGACATCCATTCAGGGCTGGACCTACCCGTTCGGGCAGTTACCTACGCAATTTTCCGGTTTATTCGACGTTGCCGCCAGGGCCATCGACGGCGTGGCCCGGCGTCCCGGCCTCGCGCCGGGGTACGAGGACGAGGCGCTTGAACTCGGCCACGAGGACGCCGTCCTGGTTGTGGACGCGGGTGTGGACCCGCACCGTCCCGCGATCGGGCTTGGACTGCGACTCGCGCTTCTCGAGCACCTCGGACTCCACGAACAGCGTGTCCCCGTGGAAGACCGGCGCGGGGTGCTTGAGCTCCTCGGTGGCGAGATTGGCGATCGCCTTGCCCGAGACGTCGGACACGCTCATCCCCAGCGCCAGCGAGTAGACCAGCGGCCCGACGACCACGTTGCGTCCCTGCTGGGAGTGCGCGGCGTAGACGTCGTTGATGTGCAGCGGGTGGTGGTTCATGGTGATCAGGCAGAAGAGGTGATCGTCGGCCTCGGTCACCGTCTTGGCGGGCCAGTGCTTGTAGACGGCCCCGACCTCGAACTCCTCGAGGTAGCGGCCGTACGGATGCGACCCGCTGGCCTCGCGGGCGGCCTGATCTGTCTCTAGCGCCGGAGACGTGGTGTCGGACATCGTGTTCGCTCCCTTGTCTGCTGGGCCGGGCAGTCAATCATGCGCGCTCGGGGCAGGCCGCCGTCGGCGGCGGGCACACGATCGACGGCACCGCGCGCGGCGACGTCGGACACGGCGGGGGGCAGGGCTTGCGCGGCGGCGGCAGGGGCGCCGCGACCAGCGGCGGCGCGACGGCCTGGCGGAAGGCCGGATCGACGGGCCGCCGGCACGCGGCGGCGAGCGCCTGGGCGATGGTCGCCCGGGCGCCGAAGCCCGGCGGCGCGCTGCCGCCGCGCAGCGCGAAGCGCAGGTCGCCGACCCCCAGCGCGCCCAGCGCGCACGCGCCAGGCGCCTTCCCGGGAGCGCCCGCGAGCACGTTCCGCGCCTGGCTGACGACGGGCGCGCGCATGCTCCGCGACGGCCGCGTCCCCAGCAGGATGTGGCCGAGGTCGGGCGCCTGGGAGCCGCGCGGGCGGCGGTTGACGACCGCGACGAGCGCGACGAGCGCACGGCGCGGCTGGTGGCGCGGCAGGGCGACGGCGACGTAGTCGAGCCCCGTGGGGCCGGCGAGCGTCACCTTCAGCGCCGGCCTTCGCCCATGAGGCACCGCGTAGCGCACCTGGGCGAGCGTCACGTCGAACTGGGCCGGGGTGCTCAGACGAACCCGGTGGGCCTGGGCCGCAGCGGGGGAGGCGAGAGAGACGACGAGTGCGGCGAGCAGGACTCGGCGCATGCCCCGAAGGAATAGCACCGCAGCAAATTGACTGGCGAGTCAATATCGTCTCCTGACATGCGCAACCCCCGCGACTTCCTCAAGCCGCTGGCCATCGGGGCGCCCGCACCGCCGGCCGAGATCCCGTTCCGGCCCTCGCGGATGATCCACTTCCTGGACTTCTCCAACGAGAAGATGGTGGCCAAGGCCGCCGACATCGCCACCAGGACCGACATCCTGCTCGGCAACCTGGAGGACGCGGTCCCGATCGATCGCAAGGAGGCCGCGCTGGCCGGCCTGCTGCGCGTGGGGCGCGACATCGAGCTCGGCTCGACCGCGCTGTGGACGCGGGTCAACGCGCTGGAGTCGCCGTGGGTGCTCGACGAGCTCACGCAGCTGGTGAGCGAGATCGGCCATCGCCTCGACGTGATCATGGTCCCCAAGGTCGAGGGGCCGTGGGACATCCACTACGTCGATCGCCTGCTCGCCCAGCTCGAGGCCAAGGCCGGCCTGGAGCGCCCGATCCTCGTCCACGCGATCCTCGAGACCTCCCTTGGCGTGACGAATCTCGAGGAGATCGCCACCGCCAGCCCGCGCATGCAGGGGATGAGCTTCGGCCCGGCCGACCTGGCCGCCTCGCGGCGCATGAAGACGACCCGAGTGGGCGGCGGGCACCCCGGCTACCGGGTGATCGAGGATCCCGACCCCGAAGCGCCGGACGCGCCGCGGGCCAGCGCGCAGCAGGACCCATGGCACTACTCGATCGCGCGCATGGTCGACGCCTGCACCGCGGCGGGGATCCTGCCCTTCTACGGCCCCTTCGGCGACATCAAGGACGTCGTGGGCTGCGAGACGCAGTTCCGCGCCGCCTTCCTGCTCGGCTGCGTCGGCGCGTGGTCGCTGCACCCGGTGCAGATCGACCTCGCCAAGAAGGTCTTCTCGCCCGACCCCGAGGAGGTCGCCTTCGCCAAGAAGGTCATCGAGGCGATCCCCGACGGCGCCGGCGTGCACATGATCGACGGCAAGATGCAGGACGACGCGACCTGGAAGCAGTGCCGGGTGATGGTCGACCTCGCCGAGATGCTGGCGGCCAAGGACCCCGAGCTGGCCGAGGCGTACGGGATGGCCGGAGCGCCGGCGTGAGGTTCTTCGAGTACGAGGCGCGCGAGATCGTCAAGCGGGCCGGGATCCCGGTCACCGACTTCGGCTTCGCCACCACGCCCCAGGAGGCGCGCGAGATCGCCGTGCGGATCGGCGAGCCCGTGGTCATCAAGTCCCAGGTGCTCACCGGCGGGCGGATGAAGGCCGGCGGGGTGCAGTTCGCCGACACCCCCGACGAGGGGGCGCAGAAGGCCGAGCACGTCCTCGCCCTGGAGATCAACGGCCACATGCCGCGCGGCGTGCTCGTCGACCCCAAGGCGAGCGTCAAGCAGGAGTACTACGCCGGCGTCGTGTGGGACGGCATCCGCAAGCAGCCGGTGATGCTGTTCAGCGACATGGGCGGCATCGACATCGAGGAGGTGGCCGAGAGCCACCCCGACCACGTCGGCCGCGGGCACTTCTCGAACATCCTGCCGCTCAGCGACTACCAGGCCAAGCAGGTCGTCGCCTCGGTAGGCGTCACCGGATCGCGGCTGAACAAGCTCGTGCCGATCCTCACCGCGCTGGCGCGCCTGTTCGTCGAGCGCGACATGACGCTGGCCGAGATCAACCCGCTCGGCGAGCTCGAGGACGGATCGTTCGTGGCCCTCGACGCGCACATGGACATGGAGAACGAGGCCCGCCCGCGCCAGGCCGTCCTGCTCGACGAGCTCGGCGTCGGCGAGGAGGAGACGCGCCAGGCCCGCGAGGCGACCGCGTTCGAGCTCGCCGGCGAGGCGGTCGACGGCATGGACCACCGCGGCGTGGCGGGCAACGTGACCGAGTTCGACGGCGACCTCGGCCTGGTCATCGGCGCCGGCGGCGGCTCGCTGACGCTCTTCGACGCCGTCCGCGCCCACGGGGGCAAGCCCGCCAACTACTGCGAGATCGGCGGCAACCCCAGCGTGCGCAAGGCGTGCGGGCTGGCCAAGCTGGTGCTCGAGAAGCCCGGCGTGGACAAGATCGCGGTGATGATGTCGATCGTCTCCAACACGCGGGTCGACATCGTCGCGCGTGGGGTCATCAAGGCGTGCCTGGAGCTCGGCTACGACCCCGCGGAGAAGATCTCGATCTTCCGCATCCCGGGCGCCTGGGAGGAGGAGGGCTTCAAGATCCTCCAGCGCTACGGCGTGCGCTACGCCGATCGCTCGACCTCGCTGCACGACGCGGCCCGGATGGCGGTGCAGGGCGCCCAATGAGCATCCTCATCGACGAGACCACGACGTTCATCGTCCAGGGCATCACCGGGCGCGAGGCGGTCAACCTCACGCGCGAGTGCCTGGACTACGGCAAGGGCGCGCAGGTGGTGGGCGGCGTCACCCCGGGGCGCAAGGGCCGCGACGTGCACGGCGTGCCGGTCTTCGACACCGTCGACCAGGCGGTCGCCCACCACGGGCGCCCGATCGACGGCTCGGTGGTCACCGTCCCCCCCGCCTTCACCAAGGACGCCGTCTTCGAGGCGATCGAGAACGGCGTCAAGCTCGTCGTCATCGTCACCGAGCGCATCCCACGCCGCGACGTGGCCGAGATGGTCGAGCTCGCCTCGCTGCGCGGCGCGCGCATCATCGGCCCCAACTGCCTGGGGATCATCGTCCCCGACGTGATCAAGATGGGCGGCATCGGCGGCCCGGCCAAGGACGCGGCCAAGTCTTATACGCGCGGACCGATCGGCGTCATCTCGCGCTCGGGCGGGATGACGACCGAGATGTCCTCGACGCTGAGCGCCGCGGGCCTGGGCCAGTCGACGGCCGTCTCGATCGGCGGCGACGCGATCATCGGCTCGACCTACGCCGAGCTCATGCCGCTCTTCGAGGCCGACGAGCACACCGAGGGCATCGTCATCTACACCGAGCCCGGCGGGCGCATGGAGGCCGAGCTGGCGCGCTGGGTGACCGAGAACGACTCGCGGCTGCCGATCGTCGCCTTCATGGCCGGGCGCTTCATGGACGAGATGCCGGGCATGAGCTTCGGCCACGCCGGCACCATCGTCGAGGGCAAGGAGGACACGGCGGGCGAGAAGATCGCGCGCCTGGCCGAGGCGGGGATCACCGTCGCCGAGGAGATCTCCGAGATCCCGACGATCATGAAGACGAAGCTGGCCGAGAGGAGCGGCGTGTGAGGGCCGACGGCATCTTCATCGGGGTCGAGGTCGACGACGCCGTCGCGAGCGACGCGGCCGTGGCGGCCAGGCTGGCCGAGGTCTGCCCCGTCGACATCTACGCCGTCGAGCACGGCCACGTGGTCCTCGTCGAGGAGAACCTCGACGAGTGCGTGCTCTGCGGATTGTGCCTGGAGGCCGCGCCGCAGGGCGCGGTCGGAGTCCTCAAGCTCTACGACGCCGGCGCCGCGCTGCAGCGCGCCTGAGCCCGCCCGCGCAGAACTGGCGCGCACGCCCACGCCCCGACTGGGAGACTGGTCAGGATGCCTGAGCTTCCGGAGGCTGAACGTGCCCGCTCTGCGATCGAGAGCGGTGCGCTCCTCCGGCGCATCGTGGCGGTCGATGACCGCGACGGCTACGTCTGCCGCCCGCACGCGCCCGGCGAGATCGCCGATGCGCTGATCGGGCGCGAGCTGACCGCGGCGCACCGCCAGGGCAAGGCGATGTGGGTGGAGACCTCCGACGACGGACCG
Organism: uncultured Actinomycetes bacterium; assembly: GCA_963806015.1. Taxonomy (GTDB): domain Bacteria; phylum Actinomycetota; class Thermoleophilia; order Solirubrobacterales; family Solirubrobacteraceae; genus JAOPZW01. The sequence continues at coordinate 146,929 of CAWDWM010000001.1, forward strand.
GTGCTCGGGCTGCACCTCGGGATGGCGGGGCGCATCGCGATCGACGAGGAGCCCTCGCCCAACGGATGGGATCGCTTCGTCGTGCACTTCGAGGACGGCGGCACCCTGGCCCTGCGCGACAAGCGCCGGCTGGGCCGGGCGCGACTGGAGCCCGACCTCGCCGCCCTGGGGCCCGACGCCGCCGAGATCGGGCGCGAGGAGTTCCGCGAGCGCGTGGGCCGCGGCAGCGCTCCGCTGAAGGCACGGCTCATGGACCAGGCGGTGGTGGCCGGCGTGGGCAACCTGCTGGCCGACGAGATCCTCTGGCGCGCACGACTGGATCCGCGCCGGCCCGCCGGCGAGCTCAGCACCGACGAGCTGGACCGCGCGCGCCGCGAGGTGCGCGCCGCGATGCGCTCGGCGCTGCGCCGCGGCGGCGCCCACACGGGCGACGTCATCGCCGCGCGGCGGCGTGGGGCCGCCTGTCCGCGCTGCGGCACCGAGATGGCCCGCGCGACGGTCGGCGGCCGGACGACCTTCTGGTGCCCCGCGGAGCAGCGCTGACGATGCGATCGAGGACATAGGACGCGAGGGGGGAGCTCGGTGCAGTCATTGGGGGAATGGATGTCGTCGTGGGATCGCGAACCGCTCGCGAGTCCCGGCGAGCTGGCGCTGGCCAGTCGGGTGAGCGGCGTGCTGTGGCTCAGCGGGGCGATCACCCTGCTGCTCACGCTGGCGCTCCCGGGCTCGATGATCACCGCGCTGTGGGTCGTGGCCGTGATCGCCGCGTTCGCGGTGGCGTGGGGTGTGCTGATGCTCTCCCCCGTCCCGTGGGCCCGCCGTCCCGTGCGCCTCTCGCACCTCTCGACCGTGCTCAGCCTGGGCATCGTGGCCGTGCTGGCGCGCGTCACCGGGGGCGCCGACTCGCCGGCCCGGGACTACCTGTGGTTCGTCGTCGTCTACACGGCGTTCTTCTACCCGCCGCGGCAGGCGCTGGCCTACTGGCTGGCGTGCGGAGTCGTGCAGGCGCTGCCGTTGCTCTACGACGGCGACGCCATCGAGGGCAACCTCGTACGCGACCTCGTGGTCGTGGTGCCGATCTACTGCCTGGTCGGCGGCGTCGTGGTCGCCGGCCGCGAGCTCCTGGGCGGCGCGCTGCGGCGGGCGCGCGAGCTCGAGTCACATCAGCGGCGGATGGCCGAGGAGCAGGCATCGCTGCGGCGCGTGGCCACGGCGGTCGCCGCCGGCTCCCCGCCCACGGGGATCTTCGCGCTCGTCTCCTCGGAGGCCGGGCACCTGCTCGGGGGCGACGGCGCCGCCATCGTCCGCTACGAGGAGGGCGACCGCGTGACCGTGCTGGGCCGCTGGTCACACGACGAGGCCGGGCCCGTCGAAACCGCCACCACCCGCAAGCTCGTCCCCGGCGGCCTGCTCGCGCGCCTGCGCGACGGCGAGGCGAACCCGCGCGAGGTGACCGACGGCGAGCCGCGCCGCGTGCGCCTGGCGGCGCCCGTGCACACCGCCGCCGTGCTCTGGGGCGCCCTGATCGTCGGGGCGCAGGAAGCGGCCGGGTTCGCACCCGGCGCCGAGGAGCGCCTGCCCGACTACACCGACCTCATCGCCACGGCCGTGGCCAATGCCGAGGATCGCGCGCGCCTCGACACCGAGGCAGCGATCGACGGGCTCACCGGCCTGCCCAACCACCGGGCCTTCCGCGAGCGCCTGACCGAGGAGGTCGCCCGCGCCCAGCGCCACGACCGCCCGCTGACCGTCGCCCTCATCGACGTCGACCACTTCCGCGAGCTCAACGACCGCGCCGGCCTCGACGTCGCCGATCAGGTCCTGGCCGAGATCGGCGCGCTCCTGCGCGGCGCCATGCGCGAGGAGGACGTCCTGGCGCGGATGGGCGCCAACGCCTACGGCGTCATCTTCGTCGAGAGCGATCGCCATCAGGCCCTGCTGCGCGCCGACCGCGCGCGCCGCGCCGTGTCCGAGGCCCCGCTGCGCCACCGGCTGCGCGCGACGGTCTCGATCGGACTGTGCGACCTCGAGGCCGCGACGTCGGGCGACGAGGCGCTGCGGCGCGCCGACGCCGCGCTGTTCTGGGCCAAGGAGCACGGGCGCGATCTGTGCTGGCTCTATGACCCGACGGTGGTGCGCGAGCTCGACGAGCGCCAGCGCTCCCGCGAGCTCGATCGCTCCCAGGCGCTCGTGGGCCTGCGCGCCCTGGCCCGGGCCATCGATGCCAAGGACCCCGCCACGCAGGAGCACTCAGAGCGGGTGGCGGCGCTGAGCGCTCGCCTGGCGGTGACGCGGGGCTGGGCGCCCGATCGCGTCGCGCGGCTGCGCGACGCGGCGCTGCTGCACGACGTCGGCAAGATCGGCATCCCCGACGCGATCCTGCTCAAGGACGGGTCGCTGGAGGACGATGAGTTCGCGGTGGTACGCGAGCACTCCGTCCTGGGCGCGCGCATCGTCGGCGACGTGCTCGACGAGGAGCAGATCGCCTGGATCGCCGGCCACCACGAGCGCCCGGACGGCTCGGGCTATCCGGCGGCGCTGGCGGGTGACGCCGTGCCCGACGGCGCCGCGCTGCTCGCCCTGGCCGACGCGTGGGACGTGATGGTCTCCGACCGCTCCTACAGCGCCCCGATGACGCTCGACCAGGCACTGGCCGAGGCCCACGCCTGCGCCGGGACCCAGTTCGATCTCGACGCCGTCGACGCCCTCGACGCGCTCGCCCAGGGCGGCGAGCTCATGCCCGCCGCGGCGCGCGTGCACCAGCCGACGCTCTGATCGTCAGGATGTGGCCAGCGAGCCGTAGGCGTCCGGACGGCGCGTGGTCAGGAACGGGAACAGCGCGAGCCAGTCCTTGCGCTGGTCGAGGTCGAGGTCGGCCACCAGCACAGCGGGCTCGTCGCGCGGCGCCTGCACCAGCTTGCGCCCGTAGGGGTCGGAGATGAACGAGGAGCCGTAGAAGGTCAGCGGGTCCTCGGTCCCGATCCGGTTGACCGCCACCATGAACGTCCCGTTGGTGATGCCGTTGGCGATGATCACCCGCTCCCACAGCGGCTCGGTGTCGAAGCCGGGGTGGTCGGGCTCTGAGCCGATGGCCGTCGGGTAGACGATCACCTCGGCCCCGGCCAGCGAGTAGGCGCGCGCGAGCTCGGGGAACCACTGGTCCCAGCAGGTCGGGAAGCCGAAGCGCGCGTCACCGAGCTCGACGACCGGGAAGGCATCGTCGCCCGGCGGGCCCGGCCGGAAGTACTTGTCCTCGTAGTAGCCGGTGGTGACCGGGATGTGCAGCTTGCGCGTGCGCGCCGCCAGCGTGCCGTCGGGCGCCAGCACGATCGCCGTGTTGAAGCCCAGGCCGTCCTCGCCGTCGGCGCGCTCGTAGAGCGAGGCGTGCACATGCACGCCGGTCTCGCGCGCCAGCTCGGCCGCAAAGGCGCGCGTCGGCCCATCCTCCAGCGGCTCGGGCGCGGCGCCGGCGGCGCCCGGGCCATCGGCCGTCACCGCGAAGTACGGCGACAGCGTCAGCTCCTGCAGGCACACGAGCCTCGCGCCCTCGCCGGCGGCCAGGCGAACGCCCTCGGCGAGCGCGGCGCGGTGCTCGTCGGGGTCGGGGTGCCAGCGGTGCTGGACGAGCCCCACGCGCAGCGGCGGCCGCGTCGGTTCCTCGACGCGCGCGAACGACGGCGGGGGGTCGTCGAGCGCGGTGATCAGCTTCAGATCGCTCACGCGGCGGAGTCTAGGCCGCGAGCGCGCGCGCGTTCGCCCCCAACAGTCCGCATACTTGCGCCAGACTCTTGGAGCGCTGGCGCGTTGCCGATGTGTGGATTGTGGCCAGGGAACAGATGTCGACCGCCGGGCTGACAGCGGCGCTGCGATGGCGGCGGGCGCCCGCCCTGCGCTCTCAGGCGGCGCGCACGGACCCTGCGGCACTGGCGGCGATGTACGAGCGCCATCACCAGGCCCTCTATCGCTACTGCCGCTCGATCCTGCACGACGACGAGGACGCGCGCGATGCGCTGCAGAGCACGATGGCCAAGGCGCTGGCGGCCCTGCGCGACGAGCCGCGCGACTTCGAGGTGCGCCCGTGGCTGTTCCGGATCGCCCACAACGAGGCGATCTCGAGGCTGCGCCAGCGCCGCGACGTGGTGGACCTGGATGCGGTCGGATCGATCGGGACCGACTCATTACCGCAGACGCTGGAGGACCGCGAGCGACTGGCGCTGCTGTGCGCGGACCTGGGCGACCTGCCCGAGCGCCAGCGCATGGCGCTCGTGCTGCGCGAGCTGAGCGGGCTGTCGCACGAGGAGATCGCCGGCGTGCTCGACAGCTCGGCGCGCGCGGTCAAGCAGACGATCTTCGAGGCGCGCGCGGGGCTGCAGGAGTGCGAAGAGGGCCGGACGATGCTCTGCGCTGACGTCCAGCGCGCACTGTCGGACGGCGATGGCCGCGTGCTGCGCGGCAGGCGCATGCGCGCCCACGTGCGCTCGTGCCGTGCCTGCCGGCAGTTCAAGACCGCGCTCGCCCAGCGTCCGGCCGACCTCGCCGCGCTGGCGCCGGCGCTTCCGCCCACGGCCGGGGCCGCGCTGCTCGCCCATCTGCTCCCTGGTGCCAAGGCGGGCCTGGCGTCGAGTGCGAGCGCGGGCACGGCCGCAGGTGCAGGCGGCGGCTTGGTGGCGACCGTCGCCACCAAGGCCGCGATCGTCGCGGTCGCGACGGCGACCATTGCGGGCACCGGCACCGTGGTGCACAACACCGTGACGGCGCGCGATCCCGCCCCACGGCCGGCAGCGACCGCGCCTGCCGGCTCAGCGGCCCGCCCGGCCTCCGCGCCGGCGTCGGCGCACCCGGCGACGGCCGGCCGCCCGTCCGGATCCGTAGGCGGCGGTCACGGCCGCTCGCCCGCCGCCGCGGATCGGCACGTGTCGGCGCCGTCGCAGAGCGCTCAGGGCAAGTCGCTGCCCGCGGCCGGCGAGCAGGCCGCGCAGCGTCCGAGCGCCAGGGGCCAGGCGATCGCGCAGGCCAAGCGGCACGCGACCGCGTCAACTGGCCGTCGCGCCGGGCCCAAGCCGGCGAAGGCCCGTCCCGCCCGGCCGGCGACCGGCCGGCCGGCGGCAGCCCTCCCCAAGGCCCACCCCGTGCACCCTGAGCATCCCGCGACCCCCGCCACGTCGGCCGCGCACGCAGAGCCCGCCGTCGCTCAGGATCCCGGACGGCCCGCGGACAGCACGCCGCCCACCGACCCGGGCGCGACGCACCCGGCGAAATAGTCCCTGACCCTGATGCGCACAGTGCGTTGTCAGGGCACACATGCGAACCACATCGTTCATAGCCACCAGCGCCGCCCTCGTCGCCCTGCTCGTCGGTCCGGGCCTTGCCGCCGGCGACCCGCCGGCCGGTAGCCCGAGCGGCGATCATTCGAGCGCAGGCACCCACCCGGCCGTCACGACCACGCCGACCGCGGAGACTCCCCCGGGTCCGAGCGCGAGCGCCGCAGCGAAGGCCAAGGCGTACGGCAAGAAGTGCCAGAACCAGAGCAAGAAGCACGTCGCCGGGCAGAAGGGCACCCCCTTCAGCCAGTGCGTCACAGCGCTGGCCAAGGTCGCGACGGGCAAGGCGAACCCGACGACCGCGTGCAAGACGCTCAGCAAGAAGCACGTCGCGGGCCAGAAGGGCACGCCCTACAGCCGGTGCGTCGTGGCCGCCGCCAAGCTCCAGAAGGAGCAGCAGGACGACGAGCCCGCCGGCTCTTAAGCGCTCACCGAGACCGATCCCCCTGCAAGACGGCGCCCTCCCGGTGGGGCGCCGTTGCGCATTCTGGACTGCATTCGGCGCTCAGCAGCCCGCCGGCGAAGCCGTCCGGCGGCCGGGGATCATGCGGATCGCCATGGCGGTGACCGTCGCACCACGCGGTGCGCGCGGCGATTCCAGAAGATGGGTAGCCCGCGAAGCCGCGGAGCGTCAAATCTCCGGTTCACCGCGCCCTGTCCGGGGCACTCTGCCGCCACCATGACGCGCTGCATCAACACCGGTCTGTCGATCCCCGAGTGCTCGTGCCGCGACTGCCTGCTCGCCCTCGTCCGCGCGCATGGCCCTCGGCCCGCTGCGACGGCGCCGCCGCCGGCGTCCGCGCCGTCCACGGACGCCCGCGAGGACCGCTCCCAGGCCGCCTAGCGGCGGCTCACACTCACCCCCGTACGCCGAGCTCGGCCTTCTTGGCCTCCACGTCGATCCCGTGCAGCCGCGCGAGGTTCTCGCCGAGGATCTTGCGCTTGGCCTGGTCGGTGAGCTGCGGATAGCCGCGCTCCTCGACGATGTCGCGCGGCAGCTCGAAGTTCCAGAACGCCTCGAGCGCCCACTGCGGGTGCCAGATCGGCGACTCGCCGCCGTAGATGATCTTGTCCTCGCCGCACCACCACATCATCTTGCCCAGCGTCTCGGCGAAGACGCGGGGCTGGCGTGAGATGAAATTCACAGTCGCGGCGATCGAGGCGTACAGGTTGGGGTAGCGCACGAGCTGCCAGAGCACCTCGTCGAGCCACGGCAGCCCGACGTGGAAGATGACGAAGTTGATGTCGGGGAAGTTGGCCGCCGCCCCGTCCATGTCGAACGTGCGCGTGTGCTCGACCGGCTGCGGCCCGAGCGGCACGCCCTTGTGCACGCCGATGAGGTTGACCCCGAGCTCCTGGGCGCGCTCGAACACCGGGTAGGCGATGCGCGGGTCGTCCATGCGCCACGGGAAAGGCTGCCCGTAGTCGTAGCGCACGTTGTAGAACTTGAACGCCTTCGCCCCGTGGTCCTCGACCTGGCGGGTCATGAGGTCCAGCGCCTTCTTGCCCTCCAGCGGGTTGACCGAGCCCCAGAACACCGCGCGGTCGGGGTGCTTGGCGGCCATCTCGGCGCACTTCTCCCACGGCGAGAGGCCGTCGTGGAAGAGGTCGGTGAGCGGCAGTGGCTGGGCCACGATCATGTCGGTGTCGGAGCCCTCGATGACCATGTCGTAGATCTCTTCGACGCTCCACTCCTTCATGAACTCCTCGCGCGAGAGCACGCGCTCGCCGTCCTTGGTCAGCAGCTGATGGAAGGCGTAGAGGTGCTCGTCGAACATCTGCCCGGGAGGCCCGATCGCGTTGGCCGGGTCGAAGTTGAAGATGTGGCAGACGCAGTCGAAGACGAAGGCGTCGACCTTGCGCTCGCGCGCGACCTGCTGGGCGGGGGCGGTCTCGGTGGCCATGGTCAGGCTCCTCTCTCGGCGAGCCGGCGCTCGCGGTAGGGCTCGAGCTCCTCGAGCGGCATGCTGAGCGCGTCGCGCGCCGAGGGCGACAGGCGCTCGGGGGTCCACACCGGGTCCCAGACGACGTGGACGTCGACGCTCTGCACCCCGGCCAGGGCGCGCAGGCGAGCGGGGATGGCGGAGGACATGGTGGCCACGAACGGGCACCACCCGGTGGTCAGCACGAGGTCGACGTCGACGTGCGCGCCGGTCACGCGCACGTCCTCGACGACGCCCATGTCGACGATGCTGATGCCGCGGTCCGCGCAGCACGGGTCATAGACGTCGCGCAGCGCAGCGGTGATCGTCGCGGAGTCCTGGGTCACAGGCGCCTCCCTGGGTCGGTGACGAGACGAAAGCCGGTGGTGGGTGTCGCGCGCGCCGGGTCGGCGGCCAGCACGCGCGCGGCGCGCACGCCCCAGGCGTGGTCGAGGTAGGAGCCGCCGCGGACCGCGCGCCACGCGCCGTCCTCGGTGCGGTCCGACACCCATTCCCAGACGTTGCCGGCCAGCTGCTCGGCCCCGCACGGAGCGGCGCCGGCCGGGTGCGCGGTGACGGGCGCGGTCCACCCCCAGCCCGACTCCACGCACGCGCAGCAGTCCGGGTCGAAGGTCGCGCCCCAGGGCCACGCTCGCCCGTCGTCGCCGCGCGCGGCCGCCTCCCACTCGTCGCCGGTCGGCAGCCGCCCTCCCGCCCACGCGCAGAACGCGGCCGCCTCGTCGTAGGTGACGTCGGTGGCCGGATGGTCGGCGAGCAGCGGATCGGCGAGCTTGCGCGCGAGCCCCGGCGCGACGTCGCGCCCGGTGGCCGCCGCGAAGCGGGCGAGCGCCGCGTTGACCACCGGCCAGCGGCCGATGCGCACCGCGGCGAGCGTCGCGTCGCGCTCGGCGCCGGGCTCGCCGAGGCGATAGGTCCCCGAGGCGAGCTCGACGGTGGCGTCGAGCGACGGGATGGTGCTCGCCGGACTGCTCATGCGCCTCTGGCGCCGACGCTAACCGGCCGCGAGCGCGTCGTCCAGAGCGATTGCCACCAGCAGGTCGAGCAGGTCGGCGATCCGCCGCGGGTTGCACCCGGTGCGCTCCTCGATCCGGCGCAGGCGGTACTGAGCGGTATTGGGATGGACCTGCAGGCGCTCGGCAGCGAGGCGCAGGTTGAGGTCGGCGTCGGCCACCGCCCGGATCGTCTCGGTCAGCACACGGCCGCGCCGGCGATCCTCGTCGAGGAAGGCGCGCAACCGCGGAGTGACGAGCCGGCGCGCGGTGTCGTCGGCCCGCAGCGCGAGATAGTCGAACGGCGTCAGCCGCGCGAGCGCCGCCACCCCGCCGTCGTCGCCGACCCCGGCCAGCGCGACGTGGGCCTCCTGGTAGGCGCGCGGCAGATCGCTGACCCCGGCGGCCACCGTGCTCACGCCCATCGCGAGGGCGATGCCCTCGGAGTGCAGGCGGCGCTGCAGGGCATCGACGCGATCGCACAGCCGGCACGGATCGGCGTCCGCGCCGAGCACGAGGATCGCGACGATCTCCGTTTGGCGCACGACGACGAGCGTCTTGGCGTCATGCAGGCCGGCGCACGCGATCGCCGCGCTGCCCACGTGCGGGGTGTCGTCGTCGGCGCGGGCGTCCACGGTCACCGCGGCGGCCACCAGCATCCGCGAGTCGGCGGCGATGCCATGGGCTTGGCCGGCGGCGAGCAGCGGTCCGCGCGTCGGCATCTCGCCGGCGAGCAAGTGCTCGAGCAGGTCGCGGCGCTCGCGGTCGGCGTCGGCCACCATGTACTGCTGGTACTCGACGTAGGCATGCGCGGCGTGCGTGCTGGCGAAGTCGCAGTAGCGCATCAAGGGCCCGGCGAGCGCCAGCGCCGCCGCCTGACCGAGCGGGGTCTCCCCCGCGCACTCGACGACCGCCTCCCAGAACGCCTGCTGGCCCACGCGGAAGGCGTTGAGGTAGTCCTCCAGTGCGAACCCGGCGCGCGCGCGCCGCGTGGCGGCCGCGCGGACGAAGGCGATGTCGCCCAGCGTCACCATCCGGTCCTCGAGCAGCGCCGCGAGCTTCACGCGGTAGTGCGAGCGGACCTGGTCGCGGAGATCCTCGACGAAGCGCTGGTCAGCGTCCCCGTAGGCGGCGATCTCCGCGCGCAGGGCCGAGACCCCGCGCTCGCTCAGCTCGTCGAGGCCCTGGAGGAGTGTGACCAGGATGCGCCGGCGCTCGGCGCGGACCTGTTCCTCGACGGCGACGTGCTCGACGACGGCAGCAGACACTCTTTCTCCCTCCTCCGGGCGACAGCATGCAACATGTTGCCCTGATGTTGCAACGGGCAACCGCGGACGACGCTCTGCTGCTCGCGCGCCGGCGCTTCCAGGCCGCCGAGCGCATCGACATGGGCGTGCTCGCCGAGGAGCTCGACGTCAATCGCGTCACCCTCTATCGCTGGGTCGGCTCCCGGGATCGGCTCCTCGTCGAGGTGCTGTGGTCGCTGGCGGAGGCGACGCTGGCGCGCGAGAGTGCCCGGGTGCGGGCGCCCGGCGCGGAGCGCATCGTGCAGATCGTCACCCGCTTCATCGACGGTTGCCTGACCAACGCCGGGATGCAGCGCCTGCTCCGGGAGGAGGGCGAGCGGACGATGCGGCTGCTCACGCGCCGCGATACGGGCTTCCAGCCGCGGCTGATCGGCGCCATCCACCGGATGCTGACCGAGGAGACGCGCGCCGGGCGCCTGGACCTGCCCGTCGATCTGGGCGATGTCGCCTACGTGGTGGTGCGGCTCATCGAGTCCTACGTCTATCTCGACCTCATCACCGGCGAGGAGCCCGACGCCCGCCGCGCCGAGCCGGTCCTGCGGCTGCTGTTGCGGTAACTGTGCGCAGGCCACAACGGGCCCGCGCGAAGTTTGGGCCCGCTCCACGATGAGCGCGGGCGTCGCGACCCATAGCGTGGCGCCATGCCGCTGGGCGTGGAGGTCCCGGCCGCGGGGTACGAACGGAATGCCGTGACCGCCGACCAGGGCGTGGAGGGAGAGGTGCTGCGCGTCGACGCGGTCGGCGTCAGCTTCGGCGGGCTGACGGCGCTCGAGGACGTGTCGCTGACGGTCGCCCACGGCGAGGTCGTCGGCGTCATCGGGCCCAACGGCGCCGGCAAGACCACGCTCTTCAACGTGATCTGCGGGTTCGTGCGCCCGGACGACGGCGACGTCGCGTGGCGCGGGCGCTCGCTGCGCGCCGTCCGGCCGCATCAGCTCGCCGGCCTGGGCATCGCGCGCACGCTGCAGGGCGTCGGGCTCTTCACCGGACTCACCGCGCTGGAGAACGTCATGGCGGGCGCCGAGCCGCGGCGGCGCGCGGGCCTGGCCTCCGCGCTGCTCGGGCTGCCGCGCTCGGACCGCGACGAGCGCGCGCTGCGCGCCGCCGCGCTCGAAGCCCTCGACGCGCTCGGCGTGGCCGATGTCGCCGGGCGGGCGCCCGGGACGCTGCCCTTCCCGGTCCAGAAGCGCGTGGCGCTGGCGCGGGCGCTCGTTGCGCGCCCGCGGCTCATCCTGCTCGACGAGCCCGCCGGTGGGCTCGGCGGCGACGACATGCACGAGCTGGGCGAGCGCATCCGACGCCTGCGAGGGGACATGGCAGTGCTGCTCGTCGAGCACCACATGGACCTCGTCATGTCGGTGTGCGATCGCGTCGTCGTGCTGGACTTCGGCCGGTGCATCGCCGAGGGGACTCCGGCCGAGGTGCGTTCCGACCAGCGGGTGCTCGACGCCTACCTCGGGGTCGAGGTCGATGCTGCAGGTTGAGGAGCTCGAGACGGCCTATGGCCCGGTGCGGGCCCTCGACGGCGTCTCGTTCGAGGTGCAGCAGGGCAGCATCACGGCGGTCCTGGGCGCCAACGGCGCGGGCAAGACATCGCTGCTGCGCACCCTCTCGGGCCTCGTGCGCGCCCGCGCCGGACGCATCCGCCTCGACGGGCGCAACATCGGCCGGCTGCCCGTCGAGGGGATCGTCCGGCTCGGCATGGCGCACGTGCCCGAGGGCCGGGGCGTCATCGCAGAGCTCAGCGTCGAGGACAACCTGCGCCTGGGCGGGCTGTGGCGCGGCGGCGGCGGCCGCGACGGCCTCGCCGACGTCTACGGGCTCTTTCCCCAGCTCGCCGACCGCGGCCGGCAGCAGGCCAGCACCCTCTCAGGCGGCGAGCGCCAGATGCTCGTCATCGGCCGCGCGCTCATGTCGCGCCCGCGGCTGCTGCTGCTCGACGAGCCCTCGCTCGGGCTCGCGCCGATCGTCGCCGCCCAGATCATGCGCCTGGTACGCGACCTGCGCCAGGACACGGGCCTGACGGTGCTGCTCGTCGAGCAGAACGCCAAGGCCGCGCTGTCGGTCGCCGATCGCGGCATCGTGCTCAGCCTCGGCCGGATCGTCGCCGACGACGATCCCGGCGCGCTCGCCGCCGACGACGCCCTGCGACACGCCTACCTGGGGTTCTGATCGTGCAGCGCTTCGTCGATCTCACGCTCAACGGCGTGGCCAACGGCGCCATCTACGCCGCCGTCGCCCTGTCGCTGGTGCTGATCTGGCGCGCCACGCGGATCCTCAACTTCGCCCAGGCCGGGATGCTCATGTTCACGACGTTCATCGCGTGGGCGGCGATCGACCGCGGCGCCTCCTATTGGGTGGGCTTCGCGGTCGCCCTGCTGTCGGGGCTCGTGCTGGGGGCGCTCATCGAGCGGGTGATCATCCGGCCCGTCGAGGGGGCGCCGCCGCTGAACGCGATCATCGTCACGCTCGGCGTGCTCGTGCTCCTGCAGGCGGTAGCGGGGATGATCTGGGGCGGCAACCCGCGCTCGTTCCCGCCGGCGTTCTCGATCAAGGGCTACGAGGTCGGCGGCCGCGCGGTGCTGTTCTCGCCCTTCGACCTCTTCACCGTCGTCGTCGTGGGCGTGCTCATGGCCGGCGTGATCCTGCTCTTCACGCGCACCAGCCTGGGCTTGCGCATGCGCGCGGCGGCGTTCGCGCCGGAGGTCGCGCGCCTCGTCGGGGTCCGGGTCGGGCACATGTTCACCGTGGGCTGGGCGCTGGCGTCGGTCGCCGGCTCGCTGGCGGGCGTGCTCGTCGCCCCGTCGGTCTTCGTCGCCCCCAACACCTTCGACTCGGTGCTCGTGTTCGGGTTCACGGCCGCCGTGATCGGCGGCCTCGAGAGCCCGTTGGGCGCGCTGGTCGGCGGCACCGTCCTCGGCCTGGCCCTCAGCTACGTCTCCGGCTACGGCGGGGCAGAGCTCGTCACCCTCGGCGCGCTCGTGATCCTCATCGCCGTGCTCATGGTCCGCCCCAACGGCCTGTTCACACGAGCCCAGGCGAGGCGGGTGTAGTGGCGCAGGCGCTCGACCAGACGCTCGTCCGCCACCTGCTGGTCGCGCTCGTCGCGGGCATCGGCCTCTACCTGCTGACCGAGGCACTGAGCCCCTACGACAACCTCCAGCTCGCGACGATGGCCTACTACTTCGTCGCCGTCGCCGGCCTGACGGTGCTCACCGGCCAGAACGGGCAGATCTCCCTGGGCCACGGAGCGCTCATGGCAGTCGGCGCGTACGCCACGGTGAAGATCCAGGAGGCCGTCTCGTGGCCGCTGGCCGTCGTGCTGCTGGCCGCGTCGGTCCTCACCGCCGTGGCCGGGGCCCTGGCGGGCGCGGCCGCCGCCCGGCTGCGCGGTCCCTACCTGGCCGGCGCCACGCTTGCGCTGGCGGTCGGGCTGCCGGCGCTGGCCACCAAGTTCTCGGGCTTCCTCGGGGGGTCCAACGGCCTCACCGTCACGCCCCCGATCCCGCCGGCGTCGCTCGGCGCGACCTTCCCGCTCGAGCGCTGGCAGGCGTGGATCGCGTGCCTCGCTGCGCTCGTCGCCTACGTGCTGCTGGCCAACCTCGTGCGCAGCAGCTACGGGCGGGCGTTCCGCGCCGTCCGCGACGACGAGATCGCCGCGCAGCTGGCGGGCTTTCACGTGGCGCGCACCCAGATCACGGCCTTCGTGGTCAGCGCGGCCTGTGCCGGGCTCGCCGGCGGGATGCTGGTCGTCGTCACCTCGCTGGTGGCGCCCGGAGCATTCCCGCTCAGCCTGTCGGTCGCGTTGCTCACCGGGGTCATCCTCGGCGGCACGGGCAGCCTGGTGGGCGCGGTCTGGGGTGCCGCGGCGCTCGTGCTCGTCCCCACCTGGGCCGACGACGCCAGCAAGGCGCTGTCGCTGTCGGCCAACGTCCAGGCCAACCTCGCGTTGGCCATCTACGGCGTCGTGCTCATCGGCCTGATGCTCGTCGCGCCCGGCGGGATCCAGGGCGCGGTACGCCGCGCCGGCCTGCTGCTGCACGGCGTCTGGGAACCACGATCCCGTGGCCCTGTGCCGCGGGGGGAGGAGAAGAGGTCATGAGGTCAACCACCGCGCTGCTCGCGGTAGCGTGCACGGCGACACTGGCCGTCAGCGCCTGCGGCTCGAACGACGACTCCGGCGGTGGCGGCTCCGGCGCGTCGAGCGGCAAGCCAACCGCATCGGCGCCCGGGGTCACCGCGACCCAGGTCACCGTCGGAGGTCACTTCCCGCTCACCGGCCCCGCGGCGCCCGGCTACAGCGAGATCCCTCAGGCGATCGACGCCTACTTCAAGTACGTCAACGCCCACGGCGGCGTCCACGGACGCAAGCTGAAGATGATCACCCGCGACGACGGCTACAACCCGACCAACACCGTCAAGGTCACCAAGCAGCTGGTGCTGCAGGACAAGATCTTCGCGATGCTCGGAGGCCTGGGAACACCGACGCACACCAAGGTCGTCGACTTCCTCAACGCCTCGCGCGTGCCCGACCTCTTCGTCTCGTCGGGCTGCCTGTGCTGGGACCAGCCCAAGGACCACCCGCAGACCTTCGGCTGGCAGCCCGACTACACGGTCGAGGGCAAGATCCTCGGGCAGTGGATCGCACAGAAGTACAAGGGCAAGAAGGTCGCCTACTTCCTGCAGAACGACGACTTCGGGTCAGACGGCGCCAAGGGCCTGGACAGGTACGTGCCCAAGGAGCAGGTCGTCGCGCGCCAGACCTACGAGCCCGGCAACACCGATATCGGCCCGCAGATGGCCAAGATCAAGGCATCGGGCGCCGAGGTCGTCGCGATGTTCACGATCCCGGCCTACACGGCACTCGTCGAGCTGGCCGGACTCAAGCTCGACTACCACCCCCAGCTCGTGGTCAGCAACGTCGGCGCAGATCCGACGACGCTCAAGGGACTGCTCAAGGCGTTCTCCAAGGGCAAGGCGCCGAGCGCACTCATCGACGGCATCCAGAGCGATGCCTACCTGCCGCCCAGTGGCGACACGTCCAACGACTGGATCGCGCTCTTCACCAAGATCCACGGCCAGTACATCCCGAAGCTGCCCTTCGACGGCAACGTGGAGTATGGGATGGGCCTCGCCTACACGTTCGTGGAGGCGCTGCAGCGCGCGGGCGCCAACCCCACGCGCCAGAGCATCGTGCAGACCATCGAGAGCCAGAAGCTGACCGGGCCCGGGCTCGTCCCGTTCCGCTTCAGCAAGGACTCCCACGCCGGCTACACCGGCGCGCAGATCGCCGAGATCAGGAACGGCCAGACCCAGGTGACCGGCAAGCCGCTGGTAACCGACGACGGCGACGGCGAGATCACCGAGTACGGCGGGAGCCCGGCGGCCGCGCCGGCCGACGGGGTGCCCGCCGGCTGAGCGCACGCAGCCACCGGCGGCGTCAGTCGAACGCGGCAGGCGCCGCCGGGTCGGCCTCCAGCGCGATGAGGCGCTGCACCTGCGCGGCCGTGTTCCGGGTCAGCGACAGCTCGGGCAGCGCGCCGGGGTGAAACCAGCCGGCGTCGAGCGCCTCGGGCCCGGGCACGGGCTCGGCGGCAGGGTCGAGCGGTTCGCAGGCCAGATAAGCCTTGTAGACCGCGTGCGCGTAGGGCGCCATGCCCTGCGCGTCACGGTCCCAGAGGGCCAGCAGGCGCGTCGCGCGCACCGGCAGGCCCGCCTCCTCGGCCGTCTCCTTGACCGCGGTCTGCGCGGGGCTCAGCCCCGGGTCGGCCCAGCCCCCGGGCATCGCCCAGGCGCCGTCGGTGCGCTCGCGGACCAGAAGCACGCGGCCGTCGCGGACCACGACCGCGCGCACGTCGACCTTCGGCGTCGGGTGACCGGAGCCCGGCGGGAAGAGCGTGTCGGCGGCGAGC
Organism: uncultured Actinomycetes bacterium; assembly: GCA_963806015.1. Lineage (GTDB taxonomy): Bacteria > Actinomycetota > Thermoleophilia > Solirubrobacterales > Solirubrobacteraceae > JAOPZW01. The sequence goes on from CAWDWM010000001.1 coordinate 162,401, forward strand.
GCCGGCCCGGCCTGCCCGGCGAGCAGCTCGTCGGCCACCGCCGCCACGCGCTCATAGCGGTCGCGGTCGAAGGGCTCCCGCGACCACGTCAGCCCCTCACGGGCAATGGCGGCCAGCCGCCGCCCCCAGTCCAGCCACGGCGGGACGGCGGTCACGCCCGCGCGACCGGGACCTGCTGGGTGATGCAGTGCGGGCCGCCGCCGCCGAAGGCGATGACCCCGCCCGGGACGCCGACGACCTCGCGGTCGGGATAGGCGGCGCCGATGCGCTCCAGCGCCTCGGCGTCGCTGGTCAGGCCGGCGACCGGCACGATCGCGGCGCCGTTGCACAGGTAGAAGTTCAGGTGGCCCACGGCGACCTGCTCGCCGCCGACCTCCAGCGTCGGGAGGATCGGGAAGTCGACGACCTCGAGGCCCGCGGCGGTCAGGCGCGAGCGGTTGTCGGCCATGCGCTCGCTGCTCGGGGTGCCGGGCGGCGTGCTCTGCAGCAGCACTTCGCCGGGGCGCGTGAACGCGGCCACGAGGTCGACGTGGCCGTCGGTGTCCTTGTCCTCGGCCAGGCCCTGCCCCAGCCACACCACCTGCTCGGCGCCCAGGAAGTCGCGCAGCCCCTGCTCGATCTCCTCGCGCGTCATCGCCGGGTTGCGATTGGGGTGCAGCAGGCACTGCTCGGTCGTCAGCAGCGTGCCCTCGCCGTCGACCGCGACCGATCCGCCCTCCAGCACGAACGGCGCGTCGTAGCGGCGGTCCCCCAGGCGCTCGATGAGCTGGCGGCCCACCGCGGCGTCGCCGTCGTAGGGCGTGAACTTCTCGCCCCACGAGTTGAAGCCGAAGTGCACGCCGGCGCGGCGCCCCTCGCCGTCGAGCACGAAGATCGGCCCGCTGTCGCGCAGCCAGGAGTCGTCGATCGCCAGCTCGACGATCTCGACGTCGCCGGTCAGGGCGGCGCGCGCCTCGGCGGCGTCCTGCGCGCCGGCGCAGACCATCGTCAGCGGCTCGAACGCCGCGACGGCGTTCGCGGTGGCCGCGTAGTCGGCCTTGGCGTGGCCGAGCTGATCGCCCCACAGCTCGCGCCGGCACGGCCAGCCCATGATCGTGCGCTCGTGCGGCGCCCATTCGGCCGGCATGCGGAAGCCGTCGGCCGCGGGAGTGCTCAGTGCCGTGCCTTCCGGGTGCGGGCGCGCTCCTCCTGGCGTTCGACGACGTTGACGATCAGGCGCATGTACTGCTCGACGCCCGTCGCCTTGGCGTGGCCATGCAGGAACGCCTCGCGCCAGTCGGCGACGCGCGCGCCGTGCTCGACCATCGCGTTGAAGAACTCGCGGCGCATCTCGATGCGCACGCGCGCGTCGGCGGCGATGTCCTTGGTCACCTCGATGTCGGGCATCTCCAGGCGGAACTGCTGCGTGTCGCCGCGCCCGTGCAGGTCGACCCCGACAACGAGCGTGAGCGGCGCGAGGGCCGGCACCTCGTCGAGGAACGTGCGGACGGCCCTGTCGATCAGCGTCTTCGCGTCCTCGGACATGGGGCCGGACTGTAGCGTGGGACTGTCATCCGGCCCGCTCCGCCGCCCAGGCGTCGTGCTGGGCGCTGACGCGCTCCCACAAGGCACGGCGCTCGGTGGCGTCGACGTCGGGCAGTTCGAGGTCGAACACGTCGGCCAGCGCCGCGAACCACTCCCCCTCGTCGGCGAGCAGTGTCGTCCGCGTCCCGGCGCGCTCGACGTGCGAGAGCGCGCGGGCGCGCAGGACGTCGAGACCGCCCGCACGGCGGCGCTGGACGGTCGCGGTGCGCACGAAGCGCGACTCGGGCGAGGTCGACAGGCGCTCGTGCGCGGCCGCGACCTCGGTGGCCGCGGGCGCCGCCGCGTCGACGTCGACGATGCCCGAGCGCCCGTCCTCGCCCTGCAGCAGGCGCCAGCCGCCGGCGTAGACGGGCGAGGGCTCGATGGCGTAGCGGTACAGACCGTCCTCACCGTGACCCGCGCTCAGCGCCAGCGGCGCGGTCGGACCGTCGGCCAGGCCGACCTCCGCCCACCACGTCCCCTCGGGGTGCGCGCGGGTCGGCAGGCCGTGCACCAGCACGACGAGGTGGTTGAGCAGGCGATGGGGCGCCGTGTCGAGCGGCTGGACCGTCCCCCGCCGGCGCGTGACGTCGTAGCCGAGCGCCTCCAGCAGCAGGCCGAAGGCGCCGTTGAGGTGAAAGCAGTAGCCGCCGCGCCCGCGCTTGACGATCCGCTCGGCGGACTCGGCGTTGTCGACCGTCGTCGGCTGGCCGCGCTGGATCTCGAGGTTCTCGAAGACGACGCGCTCGAGGTGGCTCGCCTGCAGCTCGGCCAGCGCGTCCGCCGACGGCGGGCCGGTCGCCTCGAGTCCCAGTCGCGCGAGGTACTCGGCGACCGTGACGCCGCGCCCAGCCAGCGCCTCCTCAGCCCGTCGTGCCGAAGACGCGGTCGCCGGCATCCCCGAGGCCGGGTCGGATGTAGCCGTTCTCGTCGAGCTGGCGGTCGAGCGCGGCGGTCCAGATCGACACGTCGGGATGCGCTTCGCGCACCGCGTCGACGCCCTCGGGCGCGGCGACGAGGCAGATCAGGCGCAGCTGGCGGGCGCCGTTGGCCTTCAGGCGCGCGAGGGCGGCGACCGCACTGCCGCCGGTGGCCAGCATGGGGTCCAGCAGGAACACGTACGCCTCGCCCATGCCGGGCGGCAGGCGCTCGTAATAGCCCGTCGGCTCGAGCGTGGCCTCGTCGCGCTGCATCCCGAGGTGGCCGACGCGCGCGCCGGCGAGCAGCCGCAGGAACCCGTCGACCATCCCGAGGCCGGCGCGCAGCACCGGCACGATGGTGATCTCGGCCTCCAGGCGGCGCCCGGGCGCGGGCTCCAGCGGCGTGTCGATGGTGTGTTCGACGGTCGGCAGGTCGCGCGTGGACTCGACGGCGAGGATCGCGGAGGCCTCGCTCAGCGCCTGGCGAAAGGCGCCGTGCGGCGTGGCCGCGTCGCGCAGGATCGCCAGGCGGTCGTCGAGGACGGGGTGCTGGACGACGTTCAGGCCCTCGGGCATGCCGGCGATCCTCTCAGGTCCGTGACCGGATGATCGGTTTGCGTCATCTAGAGTGGCCGACCGCGTGACCCCTGCACGCCGCAACGTCGAGCTCAAGACGCGCGACGCCGATCCGGCCGCGACGTTCGAGCGCGCGCTCGCGCTCGGCGCCTCCGACGAGGGCGTCCTCTCCCAGCGCGACACCTACTTCGCCCGCGCGCGGGGGCGGCTGAAGCTGCGCGAGCAGGCCGGCGGCAGCGAGGCCGGGGCGCGCCTGATCGCCTATGTGCGACCGGACCACGAGGAGGCCCGCACGAGCGCGTACCGCCTGGCCGAGGTCGGCGACCCGGTGGCGCTCTTCGACGCACTCGACGCGGCGCTCGGCACGCTGGTCGTCGTCGACAAGCGCCGCCGGCTGCTGCTCTACGAGAACGTGCGCATCCACCTCGACGAGGTCGACGGGCTGGGGTCCTTCGTCGAGCTCGAGGCGGTCGCCGACGCCGACTCCGACCTCACGCGCGAGCACGAGCTCGTCGCCCGCCTGCGCGAGGAGCTCGCCCTCGGCGCGCCCGTGGCGAGCTCCTACTCCGACCTGCTGCTCGACGGGCCCGGGCTGCTGCTCGCCGCCGCCGACGAGGTCATGCGCAACGCCTACGCCCCGTACTCGCAGTTCCCCGTCGGCGCCGCCCTGCGCACGCCGTCCGGGGCGATCCACGTCGGGGCCAACGTCGAGAACGCCGCCTATCCGCAGGGTCAGTGCGCGGAGGCGTCGGCGATCGGCGCGATGGTCGCCGCCGGGGAGAGCGAGATCAGCGCCGTCGCCGTGGTGGCCGAGAAGCTCGACATCTGCCCGCCGTGCGGCGGCTGCCGCCAGCGCCTGAAGGAGTTCGCCGCCCCCGGCACCCCGGTGTACCTCGGGCGCCCCGGGGGCCCGATCGAGACGACCACCATGGGCGAGCTGCTGCCGCTGGCCTTCGACGAGGAGTCACTGGCATGAGCGCCGCCAAGGCCGCCGCGGTCCTGCGCTCGCACCTCGCGCCGCGCGTGGGCATCGTGCTGGGCTCCGGGCTGGGCGCCGTCGCCGACGCAGTACAGGACGCCGTCAGCATCGGCTATGACGAGCTGCCCGGGTTCCCGCTTCCGACCGTCCACGGCCACGCCGGTCGCGCCGTCCTCGGCCATCTCAGCGGCGTGCCGGTCTGCGTGCTCATGGGCCGCGCGCACCTCTACGAGGGCGGCGACCCCGGGCCGCGGATCACGCCCGTGCGCGCCCTCGCCGCCGCCGGCGCCGAGGTCCTCGTGCTCACCAACGCCGCGGGCTCGCTGCGCCCCGAGGTCGGCCCCGGGCGGCTGATGGCGATCTACGACCACGTCAACCTGACCGGCCAGAATCCGCTCGCCGGCCCGAACGACGACAGCATCGGACCGCGCTTTCCGAGCCTGGCCGATGCGTACGACCCCGTCCTGCTCGCCGACCTGCGCGCCAGTGCCGCGGATCAGGGCATCGATCTGGCCGAGGGCGTCTACCTGGCGGTCAGCGGGCCGAGCTTCGAGACGCCGGCCGAGATCCGCGCCTTCCGCGCGCTGGGGGCGGACGCGGTCGGCATGTCGACGGTGCACGAGACGATCCTCGCCCGCCACGCCGGGCTGCGGGTCGCGGCTGTGTCCGCCATCTCCAACCTCGCCGAAGGGCTGTCCGACGTGCCCCTGAGCCATGAGCAGACCCTGACCGACGCCCAGCGCGCGGCCGGCGACCTCGCCCGCCTGCTCGAGGGCTTCGCAGGGCGGCTGGCATGACCTTCCTGGCCCAGGAGGTCATCCGCCGCAAGCGCGACGGCGCGGCGCTGAGCGCCGAGGAGATCGAATGGCTCGTCACCGGCATCACCGACGGCTCGGTGAGCGACGCGCAGGTCGGGGCGCTGGCGATGGCGATCGTCATCAAGGGCATGCGCGCCGACGAGCGCGTCGCGCTGACCGGCGCGATGACGCGCTCGGGCGAGGTGCTGACCTGGGACCTCGACCGGCCGGTGCTGGACAAGCACTCCACCGGCGGCGTCGGTGACAAGGTCTCGCTGCTGCTGGCGCCGATCATCGCCGCGTGCGGCGGCGCGGTGCCGATGATCTCCGGGCGCGGGCTGGGTCACACCGGCGGCACGCTGGACAAGCTCGACGCGATCCCCGGCTACGACACCGCGCCGGGCCGCGAGCGCTTCGTCGCCACGGTGCGCGACGCCGGCTGCGCGATCATCGGCCAGACCGGCGACCTCGCGCCCGCGGACAAGCGGCTGTATGCGATCCGCGACGCCACCGGCACGGTCGAGTCGATCCCGCTCATCGTCGCCTCGATCCTCTCCAAGAAGCTGGCCGCGGGACTCGACGCGCTCGTGATGGACGTCAAGGTCGGCTCGGGCGCCTTCCTGCCCGAGCTCGACCAGGCCCGCGAGCTGGCGCAGACGATCATCGAGGTCGCCGCGGGCAACGGCCTGCCCACCGCGGCGCTGCTGACCGACATGGACCGGGTGCTGGGCCGCACGGCGGGCAACGCCGTCGAGGTGCGCGAGTCGATCGACCACCTGACCGGCGCGGCGAGCGACCCGCGCCTGCTCGAGGTCACCTTCGGGCTCTGCGAGCAGCTGCTGCGACTGAAGGGGCTCGACGGCGACCCGCGGGCGGCGCTGGAGTCGGGCGCAGCGGCCGAGGCCTTCGCGCGCATGGTCGCCGCGCTCGGCGGCCCCGCCGACCTGCTCGAACGCCCCGACGACCACCTCCCCGCGGCGCCGGTCACCGTCGAGGCGCATGCCGAGCGCCCCGGCGTCGTCGCCGGCGTCGACGTCCGCGCCGTGGGCCTCGCCGTCATCGACCTCGGCGGCGGCCGGCGCCGGGAGGACGACGCCATCGACCATGCCGTCGGCCTCACCGAGGTGGCCGCTCCCGGCGAGCGCGTCGGGCCCCAGGGGAGCCCGCTGGCCATCGTCCACGCCCGCGACGAGGCCTCGGCCGCCCACGCCGCCGAGGCGCTGGCAGCCGCCTTTCGCATCGGCGACCGCGTGCTGGACGAGAACCCGGCGGTGCTGGAGATCGTGACGCAGGCCTCGTAGGGCACGAACAGCATCACCGAAGGAGGGTGAGCCCGCGCCGCGGCGAACTGGCCGACGCCGCTTAGCGGGCAGAGTTGTTGCAAGTACACGTTGTTCCGGCACAGCACCGGCACCGACCATGGCCGCATGCCCCAACCAGTCCAAGTTGGGCCCGGAAACCGAACCCTAACCGGACCGGTTCGCACGATCTCGCAGACGCCGGCAGCGCGAACCTGCGCCGGCCCGCGCCAGGCCGACTCAGACGACGACCGCGATCTGTGGCTACGCCGCTACGGCAAGCGGCAGGTCGACGAGCGGCCGGACGACGTGATCGCCGACCTCCTCGCTGCCTTCGGCCAAGGGACTTGCGCGCGCGCCGATACCCTGCGCCGCCATGGTCCCCAAGGCCGAGCTGCACGTCCACCTCGAGGGCACGGCCACGCCCGACCTCGTGCGCCGCATCGCCGCCCGCAACGGGCTCGAGGTGCCCGAGGGGGTCTTCGCCTCGCCCGACCGCTTCGCGTGGCGCGACTTCCTGGACTTCCTGAACACCTACAACATGGCCGCGAGCGTCATCCGCACCGGCGAGGACTACCGCGACGTCGCCTACGAGTACCTCGCCGCCTGCGCGCGCGACGGGGCCATCTACGTCGAGCTGACCGCGTCGGTCGACCACGCGCGGCTGGCCGGCCTGAGCGACGCCGAGCACTGGGAGGGCATCGCCGCCGGGATCGACGACGCGCGCCGCGACCACGGCATCGAGGCGCGCATCCTCAGCGTGGCGGTGCGCAACTTCGGGGTCGACCGCGCGATCGAGATCGCCGAGCACACCGCCTCGCGACCCCACCCCTACGTGGTCGGCTTCTCGCTGGCCGGCGACGAGGCCGGCTACCCGCCCGAGCCCTACGCGGAGGCCTACCGGATCGCCGCCGCCGCGGGCCTCGGCTGCACGGTCCATGCGGGCGAGTGGGCCGGCGCGGACTCGGTCCGCGGCGCGCTCGAGCTGCCGGTCACGCGGATCTCCCACGGCGTGCGCGCCATCGAGGACCCCGCGCTCGTCGACGAGCTCGCCCGCCGCCAGGTCACGCTCGAGGTGTGCCCCACGAGCAACGTCGTGCTCGGGGTCTTCCCGAGCTTCGCGGAGCATCCCTTCCCCGTCCTGCGCGAGGCCGGGATTCCGCTCACGCTCGGCTCCGACGATCCGCCCTACTTCGGCGCCAGCGTCGGCGGCGAATACGCGATCGCCCGCGAGCACTTCGGTCTGAGCGACGACGAGCTCGTCGGCCTCACCCGCACCGCCATCGCCGCGAGCTTCGCGGAGCCCGCATTGCGCGACCACCTTATGACCAGGTTGGCGAACTCCCAGGGCGCGTCGCTGTAGATTGCCGCCATTGGCCGGCGCCTGGGGGGCGCCGGCCCTCGCGAGGGAGTTACAAGGAGGAGCAGTGCACCGCAGTCCATATCGGGCGAGCCTGATCGCCCTCATCCTGGCCGTCGGCAGCCTTGCCGTGGCCGCTTGTGGCAGCAGCGACAACAACACGAGCAGCAGTTCTGCTCCTGCCGCCGCCTCGACGTCGACCGCCGCGAAGCCCGCGGGCAAGGCGATCAAGGTCGGGCTTGTCACCGACATCGGTGGCCTCAACGACCGTTCATTCAACGCGCTGGCCAACAAGGGCCTCGAGGACGCGAAGGCGCAGCTCGGCATCGACGGCCGCGTGCTGATCTCGAAGTCCAACGCCGACTACACGCCGAACCTGAGCACGCTGGCCCAGCAGAAGTACGACCTCGTCATCGCGGTCGGCTTCCTCATGGCCGGCGCCACCGAGAAGGTCGCCAAGAAGTTCCCCGACGTGAAGTTCGCGATCATCGACTCGTCCGCGGCGGGAATGAAGAGCAAGCCCAAGAACGTCGAGGGCCTGCTGTTCGCAGAGCAGGAGGCCGGCTACCTCGTCGGCTACCTGTCCGGGCTGTACGCCAAGGACAACAGCGCCACCACGATCGGCAGCGTCGGCGGGCTCAAGATCCCGCCGGTCGACCACTACATCGCGGGCTACCAGGCCGGCGCCAAGGCCGCCAATCCGTCGATCAAGACGCTCAACGGCTACTCGCAGGACTTCGTCGACCAGGCGAAGTGCAAGGAGATCGCGCTGGACCAGATCTCCAAGGGCTCCAAGGTCGAGTTCCAGGTCGCCGGCCAGTGTGGCCTCGGCGTCCTCGACGCGGCCAAGGAGAAGAGCATCCAGGGCATCGGCGTGGACGCCGACCAGGCCTACCTGGGCCCGCAGGTGTTCACGAGCGCGCTGAAGAAGGTCGACGTGGCCGTCTTCAACGCGATCAAGGCCGCGCAGTCCGACCAGTACGCCGGCGGCACCGACATCCTCAACACGGTGAAGAGCGGCGGCATCGGCTACGGCAAGCTCAACGCGGCGGCCGAGAAGTACGCCGATCAGGTCAAGGCCGTCCAGGACAAGATCGCCAGCGGGGAGATCGCCGACATCCCGGACACCGTCAAGTAGGCATGGAGAACGCCCTCGAGCTGCGCGGGATCACGAAGCGCTTCGGGTCGATCGTCGCCAACGATGCGATCGACTTCGACCTGAGGCGCGGCGAGGTCCACACGCTGCTCGGGGAGAACGGCGCCGGCAAGTCGACGCTCATGAACGTCCTCTACGGGCTGTACAAGCCCGATGAGGGCGAGGTGCGCGTCGACGGCCGGCCCGTGTCCATCGGGTCGCCGCTGGAGGCCATCGAGCACGGCATCGGCATGGTCCACCAGCACTTCATGCTCATCCCGGTCATGACCGTGGCCGAGAACATCGTGCTCGCCAACGAGCCGCGCCGCGGCCTGTTCCTCGATTTCGACGCGGCGACCGAACGCGTGCGCGAGCTGTCCGAGCGCTACGGCCTGGCCGTGGACCCCGACGCGCGCGTCGAGGACATCTCGGTCGGCATGCAGCAGCGCGTCGAGATCCTGCGGGCCCTCTATCGCAACGCGCAGATCCTCGTCCTCGACGAGCCGACCGCGGTGCTCACGGCGCAGGAGGCCCGCGACCTGTTCGAGGTCCTCGACGCGCTGAAGGCCGACGGCACCGGGATCATCTTCATCTCGCACAAGCTCAACGAGGTGCTGACGATCTCCGATCGGATCACCGTCCTGCGGCGCGGCAAGCGGATCGACACCGTTCCCAACGAGGGCGCGACCGAGCAGTCCCTGGCGCGCCTCATGGTGGGCCGCGAGGTGCTGCTCGCGGTCGACAAGCGGCCCGGCGCGCCCAAGGAGCCGGTGCTCGAGGTCCGCGACCTGGACGTCCGCGACGACCGCGGGCTGCCCGCCGTCCGTGGCCTCTCGCTGACGGTGCACGCCGGCGAGATCGTCGCGCTGGCCGGCGTCGACGGCAACGGGCAGAGCGAGCTGGTGGAGGCGATCACCGGGCTGCGCCACGTCGACGCGGGCGAGATCCTCGTCGATGGCACCGACCTGACGGGGCGCAACGCCCACACCATGGTCCACCACGGCGTGTGCCACATCCCGGAGGATCGCCACCGGCGCGGGCTGATCCTGCCGTTCACGCTGGCCGAGAACCTCGCGCTGCGCGACTACGACCTCCCGGAGATGTCGCGCTACGGGTTGATCTCCCCTCGTCGCATGCGCGAGCGCGCTCGACGTCTGCTCGACGAGTACGACGTCCGCGGCGGGTCGTCCTCGACGCTCGCCTCCGCGCTCTCCGGCGGCAACCAGCAGAAGGTGGTGTGCGCCCGCGAGATCGGCCACGACCCACGCGTGCTCATCGCCGCGCAGCCGACCCGCGGCCTCGACGTCGGCGCCATCGAGTTCGTGCATCGCCGCCTGGTCGCCGAGCGCGACGCGGGCCGCGGCGTGCTGCTCGTCTCGCTGGAGTTCGAGGAGGTGCGCGCGCTGGCCGACCGGATCGTCGTGATCTACGAGGGCGAGATCGTCGGCGAGTTCCCGCCCGACGTCTCCGAGGAGGAGCTCGGCATCATGATGACCGGCGGCGGTCGCGAGGGCTCGGCCGAGGCGACCTCGTGAGCGACGAGCCCGAGCCCCAGGGCGGGCAGGCGCTCTCCGGCGAGCCCGGGCCCGATGGCGCCCTCCTGACACCGGCCGCGCGCATGGCGGAGTACGTGCGCGCAGGCGGCGTGATCGTCCCGATCCTGACGGCGGTCCTCGCCTTCCTGATCGCCGGCCTGGTCATCCTCGTCACCGGTCACAACCCGCTCTCGACCTACAAGGCGATCTTCAACGGCACCGGGCTCAACTGGTTCTTCCCGTGGGTGTCGGGCGACGAGCGCACGACCGCCGCGCTGAACCTGCAGCAGACGCTGATCATCACCACGCCGCTGATCCTGACCGGCCTCGCGGTGGCCTTCGCCTTCCGCTGCGGCATGTTCAACATCGGCGGGCAGGGCCAGTACTTCGTCGGCACCTTCGCGGCCGTGTGGGTCGGCTCGTCGTTCGCCGGCATGCCCAAGGTGCCGCACATCCTGCTCGCGATGGTGGCCGCGACGCTGGCCGGCGCGGTGTGGGCGGGCATCGCCGGGCTGCTCAAGGCGACAGTCGGAGCCCACGAGGTGATCTCGACGATCATGCTCAACTGGGTCGCCTACTGGGTCGGCAGCTACCTGTTCGCGCTCCACGGGCCACTGCAGAACAGCGACCCTTCGCAGCAATCGGTTCCGGTCTCCAACGACGTCGTGGCGAGCGCCAAGCTGCCCGTCTTCTGGGGCGACCCCGAGCTGCAGGGCCTGCACATCGGGCTCTTCATCGCACTGGCCGCCGTGGTCGTCTACTGGGTCCTGCTCAACCGCTCGACGACGGGGTACGAGGTGCGCGCGGTCGGCTTCAACCCGGAGGCGGCGCGCTACGCCGGCATCAACGTGGGGCGCAACTACGTCCTCGTGATGGCCGTGTGCGGCGCCTTCGCGGGGTTGGCGGGCTCGATGGACATCCTCGGCTGGGAGTTCCACGTCGCCACCAACGACATCCCCGTCTCGCAGGTCGGCTTCCTCGGCATCGCCGTCGCGCTGCTGGGCCGCAACACGGCGAGCGGCACTGCTGCCGCGGCACTGCTCTTCGGCGCGCTGCTGAGCGGCACCTCGCAGCGCAACCTGGACCCGACGATCTTCGAGCCCGAGCTGGCCTCGAACCTGACCACCATCATCCAGGGGCTCGTGGTCCTGATTGTCAGCGCGGACGTGATCGTGCTGACCATGCTGCGCCGCGGGCGGTCGATCTTCGGCCGGCGGCCGGCGGCCGTGCCCGCGCAGGAGGCCGAGGCGTGAGCACCGCCCTCGCCACCGCCTCCCCCGCCCGGGCGGTCCAGCCGCGTCACGCGGGCTGGGCCGGCATCGGCCTGGGTCTCGTCGCGTGGTTCATCACGCTGCCGCCCGCGCTCGTGCGCAGCCCGGTGCCGTCGATCCTCATCGGCCTGCTGGCGATGACCGCGGGCGGCTGGGCGATCGCCGGCGGGGAGCGCAAGCTCGGCTGGGGCGCGGTCGTGGCCGGCCTCGTCGGCGGGATCGGCGCGTGGGCGTCGACGCAGTCGGGCGTCGGCAACCTCAAGGACGTGGTCACATGGTCCGCGCTCGTCGCCGCGACGCTGCGCTACGCCACGCCGCTCATCTTCGGCGCGCTCGGGGGCATCGTCTCCGAGCGCAGCGGGGTCGTGAACGTCGGCTTGGAGGGCATGATGCTCACGGGCGCGTTCTTCGGGATCTTCGGTGCCGACCTGCTCGACTCGTGGTTCCTGGGATTGCTCGTCGGCATGGCCGCCGGCGGCCTGCTCGCGTTGGTCCACGCCGTCTTCTCGATCAACCTGCGCGCCGATCAGGTCGTCAGCGGCATCGCGATCAATTTCCTCGCCGCCGGCCTGACCGGGTACATCTTCCTCGACCACTATGGCGACCAGGGCACGCCCGACAACGTCCCGCGCGTGCCTGACGTGTCGCTGCCCGGCATCAAGGACATCGGGTTCCTGGGCGACGCGATCGGCAAGGCGAGCCTCCTGACGTGGGTGGCGCTCTTCGGCGTCGTGACGCTCGCCGTCTACCTCTTCCGGACCCCGAGCGGACTGCGCCTGCGCTCGGTGGGCGAGCACCCACGGGCCGCCGAGACGGTCGGGATCTCCGTGTTCCGGACGCGCTACGTTGCCGTGATCGCCTCGGGTGTCCTCGCCGCGATGGGCGGCGCGTACCTGTCGATCGGCTTCGTGGGCTCGTTCAACCAGAACATGACCGCCGGGCGCGGCTTCATCGCCCTGGCAGCGGTCATCTTCGGCAACTGGCGCCCCGGCGGCGCCCTCGCGGCGGCGCTGCTGTTTGGCTTCTCGAGCGCACTGGCCCAGCGGCTGCCCGTGTTCTCGTCGTCCGGCGCCGTGCTGTTCCAGGCGCTGCCGTACGTGCTCACGCTCATCGCGGTCGCCGGCGTCATCGGCCGCAGCCGGCCCCCGGCGGCCGACGGCGTCCCGTACGTCAAGGAGTAGCGGTGGCCGTCGCCCGCCTCACGCTCTCGCGCCCGGCCACCACCGAGCAGCCACCGCCGAACCTGTCCGACGAGGTCGAGCTCTACCAGCGCACCTACACGACGCTGCTGCGCTCCAGCGGCGAGACGCGCCTGCGCGTGCTCGAGTCCTCGCACATGGCGATGGGATCCTCGCTGCACCCGCTGGCCGCCAGCGACGAGATCGACCTCGGCGCCTTCATCTACGCCATCCGGCGCCTGCCCGACAGCATCCTGCGCAACACGATCGTCGTCATGGGCCAGGAGGCCGCGCTGTTCACGCGCGCCGCGATCGGGCCCCTGGAGGAGTGGGAGGCCGTCGAGGCCCCCGCGCGGCGGCGGCGCTGGTACGACAGCGGCGACGAGGTGCTGGCCGTCCTGCTGGCCTCGGAGTCAGACGTCGACGACCTCGTGCCGACCCTCGTCGCCTTCCAGATCGAGTGGAACAAGATTCGTCGGCGGATGGTGGCCGCCGGCTGGCCGCCGAGCGAGGGCGTCACCGCCGAGGCGTGCGCGGCGGCGCTGGGCGGAGCGCCCGACGACTGGGCGCGCCTGGCCGATGCCTGGGGCGCGCACTTCGAAGACCGCCTGCAGGCGATCGCCGAGCGCAGCAAGTCGATGCGCCTGCGCATGCTAGGCGGTACCCAGGTGGGCTACCAGCGCATGACGCGGCGCTGGTGGGCGCCCGTGCGCGGCGAGCTCAACAAGCACACCCTCGGCGACGCGCCGCTGTACTTCGCCTCCTCCAACACCCATTCACTCTCCAACCTCGTCACCGGGCTCGCCCGCGAGCGCGAGGACGAGCTCGTCGCCTTCGTCGAGCGCGGCCACCACGAGGACCTCCAGGAGGAGCTCGCGCGCTTCCGCGACGGGCGCACGGACGGCGCGTGGGAGAACTTCCTGTACTTCGTCGCACGCGACTTCTTCGACGCCGGCGGGCCCGAGCTGCGCCGCAAGCGCCACGACGCCGAGGTCGCGGCCGGCGTGGAGCACATCCGCTCGAAGACCGCGCTGCGCGTCCCCGCCCAGGTCATCCCGCTCGCGCGCCTGGACCCCGCGCGCCTGGACCCGCGGCTGGGCAGCGTCGACGCCGAGCGCCTCGCGCGCAGCGAGGCCGTCATCGTCAACACCGACTACCCGCTCGGCGTGGCCGCCTACAACCTGCTGCGCGAGGTCGCCGTCGACTCCGCCGACCTGCGCGGCGTCTACGTCCTGGGCAAGGCGGCGACGCTCAACGCCGACGTCGGCGACGTGATGATCTCCTCGGTCATCCACGACGAGCACTCGGGCACGACGTATTGGCTCGACAACGCCTTCACCGTCGACGACATCGCGCCCGACCTCATGTTCGGCACCGGCCTGGACAACCAGCGCGCGGTGACGGTCAAGAGCACCTTCCTGCAGAACCGCGCCTATCTGGACTTCTACTACCGCGAGGCGTTCACGGTCGTCGAGATGGAGGCCGGTCCTTATTGCAACGCCGTCTACGAGATCGCCGACGCCGAGCGCTACCCGGTCGGCGAGGCGGTCAACTTCTCCAAGCTCCCGATCGACTTCGGGATCATCCACTACGCCTCTGACACGCCGTACACGCAGGCGCGCACGCTGGGCGCCCGGGGGCTCTCGTACTACGGGATGGACTCGACCTACGCCTCGTCGCTGGCCATCCTGCGGCGCGTGCTGCGGCTGGAGGGCGCGCTGGAGTGAGGCTCCACGTCGAGGTCGAGGGGCCGCCGGACGGCGCGCCCGTCGTCTTCCTGCACGGCGTGTCGGGCAGCCTGCGGACCTACGCGTGGCTGCCGCGTGAGATCGCCGACGGGCGGCGGATCGTGCGGATCGACCTGCGCGGCCACGGCGGCTCCGAGCACGCCCCGGGAACCTACGACGTCAACCACTACGGCGAGGACGTCGTCGGCGTCCTGCGCGAGACGGTGGGCGCTCCGGCGGTGCTCGTCGGGCACTCGTTGGGCGGCGTCGTCGCGTGGTGGGTGGCCCAGCGCCACCCCGATCTCGTGGTCGCCGCGTTCCTCGAGGACCCGCCCCTCTACATGGGCGAGGCCGCCGAGCACGAGGACAACGGCGCGGTGCCGCTCCTCGGCGCGATCCTCGCCGCCGTGGAGCGTTGGAAGGCGGCGGGGATGACCGCCGAGCAGGCCGCCGCCGAGCTGGCGGCCGCGCCCACCTCCGCGGCGCTGTGCGACGACGTGCCTCTGGCGCGGGCCGAGGCGCTGCTGCGCATGGACCCCGGCGTCCTGCGCGGCGCGATCGATGCCTCGACGCTGGCCCCCACCGACACCGTCTCGCCGGTCTCGGTGCCGGTCTTCCTGCTCGCCGCCGACGTCATGGGCTCGGCCTTCGCCGCCCACCACGCCGAGCGCCTGGCCATCAGCCACCCCGACGTGGAGATCGTCCGCGTCCCGGGCGCGGGCCACGGCATCCACGACGAGCGCGAGCATCGCGGCGAGTACGTCGACGCGCTCTCGCGCTTCCTCACCGCGCACGCCTAACGGCGCGCGCCTCCGAGCCCCAGCCGGTCTGACTGCTCGACGATCACACGCTCCTCGGCGTCCGGGAAGGTCTTGAGCACGGCGTCGTCCAGGAGGCGGTGCTCGAGCTCGACGCGGGCGCGCTCGCCCTCGTCGACCACCTCGCACAGCCGGTCGTAGAGCGCGTGGAGCCGGCGCACGATCTGCGGCGAGCGGTGGCCGTAGCGACGGATCTCCAGCAGCCCCAGCCCGACGTAGTCCGCCCACCGGGGGGCGGGAACGATGGCGCGGCGTGGTCACGCACGGGCGGCGGCGCCGGGACGTCGTCGATCGGCGCGTCGCGCGGATGGACGTCCTCGATCACGGCGAAGCCACGGCGCATCAGCGTCCGCAGGATCCCGCCGATCTGCGTGCTCTCGAACGCGCGCTGGACCAGCGCGACGATCGCGCCCAGCGTGACCAGCGCGAGCGCGAGCCCGAAGATCACGGTCGCGGCCGGAGCGAACTCGCGGCCGACCGTGTTGGTCTGGCGCCCGATCGCCGCGAGGGCGAAGAGCGAGTAGGTCGCGGTGGCCGTGGGCAGCGCCAGCCCCGTGATGACCACCGGATCGCGGCGCAGCCGTGCGGCCAGCCTCGGCGAGTACGACGACGTCTGGATCTGGGCGGCGACGAAGACCGCCGAGAACACGATCCCGGTGAAGGTGATCATGCCGCCGGCGAGCGCGCCGAAGATGGCCTGCACCGCCGTCAGGGCGATCGGGAGGCTGTCCCGAGCGCCGATATGCTGGTCGAGGATCGGCAGGCCGAGGGCCAGCCCCACGGCCAGGACGTTCGCCGCCAGGACCGGGACCCACATCGCCGAGTGTCGAGATCGTCGGAGCGGCCGACCGGCACGACATCACCCGCTCGGGGTGATCCGTCCCGCGTGGCGCTCGTCGGGCAGCTAGCGGAAGGCCTCGGCGTGCGCGGCCGCCCACTGCTCGAAGGTGCGCGGCCGGCGGCCCAGCACCTCTTCCACCGTCGGAAGAGTCGGGGATTCGTCGAGCGACCCGTCGACGTAGAAGTCGAAGAAGGCGTCGACGTACGCGGCGGGCATCTGCGCGCTCATCTGCGCCCGGGCCTCGTCGTCGGGTTGCGCCTCGAAGCGCAGCTCGCGCCCGAGCGCCGCACCGAGGATGCGAACGCGGTCGGCGGGCAGGAGCGCCGCGGGGCCGCTCACGACGTAGGTGTGTCCCGCGTGCCCCTCGGCCCGCAGCGCGCTCGCCGCCACCGCTCCGATGTCCTGGGGGTCGATCACGGCGACCGGGACGTGCGCGAACGGCTCGCGCACCACGTCGCCCTCGCGCAACTGGTCGCGCCAGCGAAGCGCGTTGGACATGAACCCGAACGGCCGCAGGATCGTCCACGGGATGCCCGACCCCTTGACCGCCGCCTCCGAGCGCATCATGTAGGCCGTGACGGCGTTGCTCGTGTCGCCGCTGGCCGCCGAGCTTCCCGACAGCAGCACGACGCGCTCGACGCCGGCGTCGCGCGTCGCCGCGAGGACCCCGTCCATGTCCTCGTAGCCGGGGAGCAGGAACGCGCCGCGGACGCCGGCCAGTGCGTCGGACAGGCTCTCGGGGCGGTTGAGATCGCCGGTGGCCGCCTCGACGCCGGCCGGCAGCGCATCGGTGCGGTCCGAGCGCGTGAGCGCGCGCACGGGCTCGCCGGCGTCGAGCAGTGCGCGTACGACCTCCGCGCCGACGTTGCCGGTGGCGCCGGTGACCAGGAGCATCGAAGAACCTTCCGCTTGGCGTTGATAGGGAACGACCCCTATCATTCCAGATCCACCAGGATCCAAACATGACGCCCGCCACCGACAACCGCCCGAGACGGACCGCCGCCGAGACCCGCGAGCACGTTCTCGCGGTCGCCCACGAGCTGTTCTACTGGCACGGGATCCGCGCCACCGGCGTCGACACGATCGCGGCCGAGGCGGAGGTCGCCCCCACCACGCTGTACCGGCTCTTCGCCTCCAAGGACGACCTGATCGCCGCGTACATCGAGCGCGCCGACAGCCTCTACAGGGAGTGGATGACCGCGGCGACGGCGCCCGATGTCGGCCCGCCGCGCGAGCGCATCCTGGCGCTGTTCGACGCGCTCGCCGAGCAGGTGCAGCCCCAGCGGTGCCGTGGCTGCCCGTTCCTCATGGCGCTCGCCGAGTTCCCCGATCCGCAGCTTCCGGCCCACGCGGGCGCTGTCGCCACCAAGGCCTGGGTCCGCGGCCAGCTGGGAGAGCTGACCACAGCTCTGGCGGTCGGCGACCCCGATGCGCTGGCCGACCAGCTCGCGGTCGTGATGGAGGGCGTCTACGCCTCGGCGCAGGCCCTCGGCGCCGGCGGCCCCGCACGGCGGGCCCGGGCACTGGCCGAGACGCTCATCGACGCGGCGGCGCGGCCGTAGGTCGCGTCAGGCGCCGACGGGGTGCCAGGCGGTCTTGAGCTCGGTGACCGCCTCCAGGCGCGCCAGCGCGTCGTCGGTGGCGGCCTCGTAGGTGGTCGCCGGCGTTCCGTGGCGGGCGCGCTTGACGGTCTCGGCGGCCAGGCGGTCGAGCTCGGCGCCGAGCTCATCGTCACCGGCGGCGTCGAGAATCGCGTTGAGGTCGCGGTGGGCGCCCAGCGCCGGCGCAAGCTCCGAGCGCCGTCCGCTGAGGAGGTTCACCACGCCCCCGGGCAGATCGGAGACGCCGAGGACCTCGCCGAAGTCGAGCGCCGGCAGCGGCCAGCGCTCGGAGATCACCGCGACCACGGTGTTGCCGGCCGCCAGCGCCGGCGCCAGCTCGGCGATGAGGCCCAGCAGCGGTGGCTCGTCGGGGGCGATCACGCCGACCACGCCCGTGGGCTCGGGCAGCGAGAAGGACAGGTAGGGCAGCCCGACCGGGTTGACGCCGCCCAGGACGGCGGGCAGCTTGTCCGTCCAGCCCGCGTAGTGCACGAGGACGTCGACGGCGGCGGCCACCTCGTCGGCCTGCGCCAGCGCGTCGGCGCGCGACTCCAGCGCCTCGGCGGCGCGGTAGAGGATCTGGCCGCGGTTGTAGGCGGTCCGCGCGGCCCACGGGCCGGCTGCCTTGCGCGCGGCGCTCATCGCGTCGCGCACGTCCTTGCGCGACGCGCGCGGGACGTTGGCCACGTGCTCGTCGTCGGCGCCCAGGGCGCGGTCGTAGCGGCCGGACTCCGAGCGCACGAACGCGCCTCCCACGTAGAGCTTGTAGGTCTTGCGGACGCCGAGGCGGCTCATGACACGCGCAGGTAGGGACGCAGGCCGGCGGCGCCGCCCTCGCGCCCGAAGCCCGATTCCTTGTAGCCGCCGAAGGCCGCCGTCGGATCGAACTTGTTGTAGGTGTTCTGCCAGATGACGCCGGCCTTCAGCGCGGCGGCGACCTCGAAGGCCTTCGAGCCCTTGTCGGTCCAGATGCCCGCCGCGAGGCCGTAGGCCGAGTTGTTGGCCTTCTCGATCGCCTCCGCCTGGCTGCGGAAGGTGAGCACCGACACGACCGGGCCGAAGATCTCCTCGACCGCGATGCGATGGGCGGGCGCGACGTCGGTGAAGATCGTCGGGGCGAACCACCAGCCGCGCTCGTGCAGGTCGCAGGCGATCGTCCGGCGCACGGCGCCCTCCTCCTCGCCGGCGGCGACGAGCGCCTCGATGCGCTCGAGCTGCTCGGCCGAGTTGATGGCGCCGACGTCGGTGTTCTTGTCCAGCGGATCGCCGACGCGCAGCAGCCGCATCCGGTTCCACAGCTTGGCGGTGACCTCCTCGGCCACCGACTCCTGGATCAGCAGCCGCGAGCCCGCGCAGCACACGTGGCCCTGGTTGAAGAAGATCCCCTGGACGATGCCCTCGACCGCCTGGTCGATGGCGGCGTCCTCGAAGACGATGTTGGCCGACTTGCCGCCGAGCTCGAGCGTCAGGCCGACCCCGCGCCCGGCCAGCGCGGCCTGAATGTCCTTGCCCACCGCGGTCGAGCCCGTGAACGCCACCTTGTCGACCTCCGAGCGCACGAGCGCCGCGCCGGCGACTCCGTCGCCGGGCACGATGTTCGCCACGCCGGCGGGCAGCTCGGCCTCCTGGAAGATCTCGGCCAGCAGCAGCGCCGTCAGTGGCGTCGTCTCCGCCGGCTTGAGGATCGCGGCGTTGCCGCACGCGAGGGCGGGCGCGAGCTTCCACGCCGCCATCAGCAGCGGGAAGTTCCACGGCACGATCTGCCCGACGACCCCGTAGGGCTTGTGCTTGCGCCCCGCCACGCCGTACTGCAGCTTGTCGGCCCAGCCGGCGTAGTAGAAGAAGTGCGCGGCGGCCAGCGGGATGTCGACGTCGCGCGACTCGCGGATCGGCTTGCCGCCGTCGATCGACTCGACCACCGCCAGTTCGCGCGCGCGTTCCTGGATGAGGCGCGCGACGCGGAAGAGGTACTTCGCGCGCTCGCGCCCGGGCAGCTTCGCCCACTTGGGCTGGGCGGCGCGGGCGGCCGCCACGGCGGCCGCGACGTCGGCCTCGCCGGCGAAGGCGACCTCGGCGACCGGCTCCTCGGTGGCCGGGTTGATCG
Source organism: uncultured Actinomycetes bacterium (assembly GCA_963806015.1). Taxonomy (GTDB): domain Bacteria; phylum Actinomycetota; class Thermoleophilia; order Solirubrobacterales; family Solirubrobacteraceae; genus JAOPZW01. Next base: position 182,104 of record CAWDWM010000001.1, read on the forward strand.
ACTGCACGCGGCGCCCGTCGCGCGGGTCGACGAACTCGCCCCCGATGAACAGCCCGTAGGCGTCGCGCAGGCGGACGTGGTCGGAGGATTCGGGCGCGGGCGCGTAGTCCCAGGTGAGGCGCGTGCGCGGGGTGTCGTCGGTGGCAGCCATGGCGGCGGCGCTCACTCCTTCGAGAAGTCCTCGGAGCGGCCATAGCGGCCGTCCTGGGTCTTGACGTACTGCATGAGCAGGTCGTTGAGCAGCGAGGACGCGCCGATGCGGAAGCGATCGGGCGTCAGCCACTCGTCGCCCAGCGTCTCCTTGACCAGCACAAGGCGGTGCAGCGCGGCCTTGGAGGTCGAGACGCCGCCCGCGGCCTTCATCCCCACCGGGCGCCCGGTGCGCTCGACGTAGTCGCGGATCGCCTCGAGCATGACCAGCGTCACGCCCGGCGTCGCCCCGCTGGCGGCCTTGCCGGTCGAGGTCTTGATGAAGTCCGCGCCGGCCTCCATGCAGAGCATCGAGGCGTGGCGGACGTGGTCGTAGGACCCGAGCTCGGCGGTCTCGATGATGACCTTCAGGTGCGCGTCGCCGCACGCCTCCTTGACGCGCACGATCTCCTCCATCACCCGCGCGTCGTCGCCGGAGAGGAAGGCCTCGCGCGAGATGACCATGTCGATCTCGTCGGCGCCCGCCGCGACGGTCTCCTCGGTCTCCTGCAGCTTGATGGCCAGCGACGTCTGTCCCGAAGGGAAGCCGGTCGACACGGCGGCGGTGTGCACGCCGGTGCCCTGCAGGGCGGCGTGGACGACCGGGACCTGCGCCGGATAGACGCACACGGCGGCGACGCTCGGGATCTCGGGGATGGTCGGCGCCGGGCACACGGCCTTGGCCGCGAGCTGGCGCACCTTGCCCGCCGTGTCCTGGCCTTCGAGCGTGGTGAGGTCGACCATCGACACCGCCAAGCGGATGCCCTGCAGCTTGGCGCTCGTCTTGATCGAGCGTTTGCCGAGCCAGGCGGCGCGCTCCTCGATGCCGATGCGATCGACGTGGGGCAGGCGTCGGATCATGGTCCGCCAGAGACTAGATGGTTGATTCGCCCATCCCCACGCCGAGCCGCCGGGCCGCCGCGGCCGCCTCGCCGCGCGTGTGGACGTCCAGCTTGGTCAGGATCGCGCCGACGTGATGGTCGACCGTCTTGGGCGAGAGGAAGAGCCGCTCGGCGATCTGCCGGTTGCGCAGGCCCTCGGCCACCAGCGCCAGCACCTCGACCTGGCGCGGCGTGAGGTTGGCGGGATTGGCGCGCGTGACGCGCCGCGGCCCGCGTGGGAGCCCGCGCGCCCCCCGCGCGCGCAGGCGCCGGGCGACGATCGCGGCGGGCGGCCCGGCGCCGAGATCGTGCAGCTGCTGCAGCGCGCGGCGCCGGGCGTCGGCGTCGCCATCGGCCAGCGCCAGCGCCGCCTCGTACGGGCGCCCGATCGTGGTCCACCGTGCGGCGGCCGCCTTCCAGTCGCCCGCCAGCTGCAGGGCGTAGGGCTCGGCGACCGTGGCGGTGATCTCGTCGGCGATCCCCGCGCGCCGGCGCCACAGGGCCAGCTCGCCGAGGACCCCTGCGGCGTTGACGTCGCCGGCCAGCGCGAAGGCGGCCTCGGTCGCATCGGCGACGCCCTGGGTGTCGCCGCGCAGCCACGCGACTTCGGCGCGCGCGGCGGCCACGGCCTCGATGTACTGCAGCTCGTCGGAACGCTCGGACAGCGCCCGCGCCGTCTCGAGGACGTCGGCAGAGCCCGGGTCGCCGCGGCGCGCGCGCACCAGCGCCAGCGTGACGGCGGCGAGGATGCGGGGAATCGACGACGAACGCAGGTCCCCGAGGACCACGGAGGCCGTCTCGGCCGCCTCGGTCCACCGGCCCTGCTCGAGCTCGGAGCGCGACTGGAAGCCCTGCAGGTACAGCCGCCACAGGTCCAAGCGCGGCTCGGCGCAGTGCTCGAGGCCGCTGGCCAGCGACGCGTCGGCGAGCGCGTAGTCGCGGTTGCGCAGCCCCATCCAGGCGAGATGGCTGTAGCCCCGCGCGACGTCCTCCGACAGCCCGGCCTCGAGCGCGACCGCGATGCTGCGCTCCAGCTTGTCGCGCCCGGCGTAGTTGCCGGCCAGGAGCTCCATGGTGCCCGTGGTGTTGAGCGTGTGCAGGCGGATCTCGACGTCGTCGAGGTGCGCGCCGAGTTCCAGCGCGCGGGTGCCCCAGGCGGCGGTGCCCTCGGGGTCCTCACGGTTCATGCACAGCGTCGCGATGTTCGCGTAGGCCAGCCCGAGCTCGCGTCCGGGCCCGAGCGCCTCCAGCGTGGTGACGGCCTCCTGGCCGAGGCGCTGCGCTTCGGCCGAGCGGTCGCCGGGACAGAAGAGCACGATCGACAGGCGGCGCAGGCGGTCGCCCTCGCGCAACCGGTCGCCGAGCGCTCGATGGCACTGCAGCGCCTCCTGCATCGCCTCGATCGCCTCGTTGCAGTCGTCGGCGAGGAAGGCGGCGCGGAAGCGGCCCTCCAGGAGCGCGACGCGCTCCTGCGCCGGGAGATCCGCGGCGAAGCGCAGGGCGCGCGCGTACTGCGCGGCCGCCTCGCGATGGGCGCCGACCGAGTCCGCGCGCGCGGCGGCCTCCGGCGCGAACCGCAGCACGGCGCCGGCGTCGCCGGCGGCCTCGGCGTGGTGCGCGAGCCGCGCGGGCTCCGGAGCACCGGCCGGCGGCGCGGCGAGCGCCGCCAGGGCGGCCCGGTGCAGCGCCGCCCGGCGGTGGGGCGCGAGCGTCTCCTCGATCGCCATCCGCGCCAGCTCGTGGCGGAAGGCGACGCCGTCGGCCGTCGCGGTCAGCATGCCCGACCCGAGGCACTCGTCGAGGCACGCGAGCTCGTCCTCGCCGGCCAGCGCGTCGAGCAGCCACAGCTCCGCGTGGGGCTGGGACACGGCGACCGCGCCCAGCAGCGCCGCCGCCGTCGCGCTCAGGCGCGCGGTGCGGGCCAGGATCGCGTCGCGGACCGTCGGCGGGATGTCCCGATCGCCACCGGCCAGCACCTCGGAGAGGAAGAAGGGGTTGCCGGCCGTCCTGCGGTAGAGCTCCCCCGCGTCGATGCCGTGCGGCTCCGCGAGCTGCGCGACGGCGTCGAGCGAGAGCCGCGGGAGCTCGCAGCGGGCGATCCCCTGCGCCGTGGCCAGCTCGCCGAGCACCACCCGCAGCGGGTGGCGGAGCTCGAGCTCGTCGTCGCGATAGGTGCCGACGACCAGGGCGGGCGCCGAGTCCACCTTGCGCGCGAGGAGCCGCAGGACGTCGAGCGTCGCCTCGTCGGCCCAGTGCAGGTCCTCGAGGACGAGCACGGTCGGCGCGCTGCGCGTGAGCTCGCGCAGCAGGGCTGCCGCGACCTCGTGCGGGTCCGCCCCGCCCGCGGTCGTGCGTGCCAGCTCGCCGCCCGTGTGCTCGGCGACGTCGAGCAGCGGACCCAGGGCGCGAGGCGTGAACAGCGCATCGCACGCCCCCCACAGAACCCGCGCCGACTCCCGGTAGCCGTCCGCGAAGCGGCGCACGAGCGCCGTCTTCCCGCCGCCGGCCTCGCCGGCCACGAGCATCACGCGCCCGCGCGACGTGCCGCGGACGGCGTCCAGCGCCGCCTCGAGCGCGGCGAGCTGACGCGAGCGCTCCAGTAGGTCGCTCGACTGCTCGAGCCGGGTCGCCGGTGCTGTTGACACGAGTGTGGTGCCTGTCCCCCGCGGCGATTCTCCCCCCGGCGTGCGCGCGCGGCAAGCGGGTTAGCCGCACCCTCGAATCGCGCCTCAGCCCACGCGAACCCGCATCCGCCCGCTGACTCCGCGCGAGTACGGATAGGCGTCGTTGGGACGCAGGCGGATGCGGAACGTAAAGCGGCCGGTGCTCGCCCGCTGGAAGTGGTAGCGGACGGTGAAGGTCCCGCTCTTGCGCGTGCGCGTGGTCGCGAAGACGCGCCAGCCGACCCCCGGCTGGAAGATCTGCAGGTCGAGCGTGACTCCGCGTGGCGGGAACGGGCGGCCGACGAGGCGCCCGCTGAACTTCGCGGTGCCGCGCGAGGGCACGCGCTTGGGGCCGCGAGCGCGGATCCGGGCGCGCACGTTGAGCGTCGACGTCGAGCGTGTGACGAAGGCGTCGTCGCCCCTGTAAGCGCGGTAGGCCAGGCGCAGCACGCGCGAGCTGCCCGCGGGGACCGGGAACTGGAAGCGGCCGTCCGCGCCGGTCGTGACGCCGCCGCGATCGACGTACTGCGCGCCCAGCCGGGCCTCGCGCACGAGGATCCGCACGTCGGCGGCGCTGACGGGCTGGCCGTTGGCGCCCTTCAGCGTCCCGCGGACCGTCGCTCCCTTGCCGTAGGACACGGTGCGGCTCGTGCGCAGCACGAACACGGCGTGACGCTTCTTGCCCTTGCCGCGGAAGACCTTGGCCGGGAAGCCCGCGACCAGGCGCGCCCCGTCACCGCCGTTGGCGCCGTTCAGCGGCCCACGCGCCTGCACGCTGAACGGTGCGCTGACCGTCGTCTCGCCGCCGGCATCGGTCACGCGCAGCAGCAGCGTGCGATGGCCCGCGATCGGCGTCGGAGCGGCGATCGTCTCGTTCTTGAGGTCCGGGCACGGGCGCGGGCGCGTGTAGTCGCAGCGCGTCCCGGCGTCGGTGTTGGGCCCGCTGCCATAGTCCTCTGACGCGACCACCGCCGGGTTGGCGGCGTCGGTCACGTCGACGATCTCGGCGCGGCGGATCCCGGAGTTGTCGGTGGCGCTGAAGGTCACCGGCTCGTCCCCCGACCGCACCCCGGGGGCCAAGAGACCGGTGCCGGCCTGGATGCCGGACATGACGGGGGGCACGTTGTCCTCGATCGTGACCTTGGAGCCAAGGAGCTGGGTCTGGGCCGCGTCACTGGCGCCCAGGCTGCAGACGGCAGTGCGCCCTTGCCAGCAGCCGGCCGAGACCACCATCGCCTGAGCGGTCCCTTGTACCCCCGAGCTGTGCGGCGAGTCGGCCTTCGACAGGGTGACCGTCTTGTCGATCGGACCGGCTGCGCCCCAGTAGTGCTGGTCCTGGGTGACATAGGCGATGACGCCCGCGTCGTAGTTGCCCGCGAGCGCGAAGGCATACGGACCGAACGTCGTCATGACGTACGGAGTGTTGGGATCGGAATTCAGCCCAGCCGCCGTGTAGAGCTGACGCAGCGTGACTGCGTAGTCCGTGATCCTGGTGTTCGTCGGCGGAAGGAACGCCAATCCCGCCGACGATGCCGGCGAGTACTGCACGCTGGGCTGAAGCCCGGCCACAAGCACGTCGCCGGGGCTCGAGCACGTGGTGTCGGTGGTGAAGAGGGCTGCGTTGCCACCGGCCGTTGCGACCGACGGGACCCACGCGTTGTTGCCGTAGAAGCTCGAGCCGAACTTGCACGAGTAGACGTCGTAGGACCCCGCGTGTGCGCTGGCGGGCATGAGCGCGCAGGCGCCGAGGACGAACGCCAGGATCGCGCGTCTACCCAACTGCGATCCTCACGGCCTTGCTCGTTCCGCGCGCATACGGATAGCTGTCGTTGGGCCGCAGACGCAGGCGGAACGTGAAGCGGCCGCCACCCGAGTTGAAGCGATAGCGCGTCGAATACGCGCCGCCCTTGCGGGTCCGCGTGGTCTTGACGGTGCGCCACCCGTGCCCGGGCTGATGGGCCTGCAGCTCGAGGGTCACGCCGCGGGGCGGCAGCGGGCGGCCGGGAAGGCTGCCGCGGAAGCGCACGCTGCCGCGCGAGTGGGCATGCCGTGGCACGTGGACCGTAATGCGCGCCTTGGTGTTGAAGCTGACGTCCGACTTCGCGGTGAGCCCCGCATCGCCCGCATAGGCGCGGTAGGCGATGCGGTAGCGCCGCGAGGAGCCGCGGGGAATCCGGAACTGGAAGCGCCCATCCGCACCGGTGGTGACCGCGCCGCGATCGACGTAGGGCGCGCCGAGGCGCAACTCGCGCACGAGCAGCCGCAGCTGGGCACCCGCCACCGGCTGGCCGGCGCTGTTGCGCAGCACGCCGCGCACCTGGGCGCTGTGGCCCCAGCCGACCGTCTTGCTGGGTCGCAGCACGCCCACCCGCTTGCGCGCCTTGGCGCGGCCGCGGAAGGTGTGGCCGGGGAAGCCGCCGACCACGCGCGAGCCGTCGCCGCCGCCCGAGCCGTTGACCGGGCCGCGGGCTGAGATCGCGAAGGGCGGCGAGACGGTCTGGTTGCCCGCGGCATCGGTGACGCGCAGCAGCAGCGTGCGCCTGCCGGCGATCGCCGGTGACGCCGCGATCGTCTCGTTCTTGAGATCGGGGCACGGGCGCGGCTTGGTGAAGTCGCAGCGCGTGTTCTGGGCCGTTGCCGTGGAGGTGTAGTCCTCGGATGCGACGACTGACGGGTTGGCGGCGTCGGTCACGTCGACGATCTCGGCGCGGCGGATGCCGACGTTGTCCGTCGCGCTGAAGGTGACCGGCTCATCGCCCGAGCGAGTCCCGGGCGCCAGCAGGCCCTGGTCGGCGGTGGGCGCCCCGAGGGCGGGCGCGGTGTTGTCGGTGATCGTCACGCGCGACCCGATGACCTGCAGGAACGCGGTCCCGACGTTGCCGTTGCCATCGGTTCCCAGGCTGCAGGCCGAGCCGTCGTCGGTGTAACAGCCCGCCGAGACGGTCAGGTACGGCGCGACGGGCGCCGCCGTCGCCCGGGCCGAGCTGCTGCGCGTCATCGTGATCAGGCCCGTGTCGGCGGCCCCGGACTGGTGCGCCCCGCGATAGCCGTACCAGTGATGTTCTGCGTTCAGCGCGTCCTGATCGGTCTGCCTGAACAAGCCCGTGCCCGAGTAGAAGACGTCGCCGAAGCTGGCCAGCGTGTAGGTCCGCTCGGTGGGGTAGTTCGCCAACGGTGGCGCGAACCAGTAGTGGCGCAGCGTGATCTTGTAGTCGGTGATCGCCGCTTGTGGCGGGGAGTAGAGCCAGAGCCCGGCGTACGTCCCATTGGCATAGGCCGTGTTCGCGGCCAGCGAGACACCGATGGGATCGCCCGACTTCGGGCACGTCGCATCGGTGACGTAGGCGCCGTTGCCGGCCGGGTTGTTGCCCGCCACCCAGGCGTTGTTCGCGTGGTAGGCCCCGTCGATCGTGCACGACAGCACGTCGTAGCTGCCGGCATGGGCCATCGGCGCCCAGAGCGCCGCGGCCGCCAGCGTCACGACGAGTGTGAGTAGTCCCCTCCCTGCCTTCACTCAGCGCTCTTGATACCCGAGTTGCGGCGGAAGTTGCGCAAACCCTGGACCGAGGGTTAGAGCTTGTGGCGCTGCAGCAGCTTGCGGCCGATGACCATGCGCTGGATCTCCGAGGTGCCCTCGCCGATGAGCAGCAGCGGCGCGTCGCGGTAGAGGCGCTCGATCTCGTATTCCTTGGAGTAGCCGTAGCCGCCGTGGATGCGGAAGCTCTCCTCGACGCAGTAGCGCCCGGCCTCCGAGGCGAACAGCTTGGCCATGCCCGCCTCCAGGTCGGAGCGCTCGCCGGCGTCCTTCAGGCGGGCGGCCCGCAGGGTCAGCAGTCTGGCGGCGTCGACCTGGGTGGCCATGTCGGCCAGCTTGAACTGGATCGCCTGGTGCTCCGCGATCGGCTTGCCGAAAGCCTTGCGCTCCTGCGAGTAGCGCAGGGCGAGCTCGAGCGCGCGCTGGGCGATGCCGACGCCGCGGGCGGCGACGTTGGCGCGGCCGACCTCCAGCGCGTCCATCATCTGCGCGAAGCCCTTGTTGAGGCCCGCCTCCTCGCCGCCGAGGATGTTCTCCCCCGGACAGGCGTAGCCGTCGAAGATCAGCTCGGTCGACTCGACGCCCTTGTAGCCGAGCTTCTTGATCTTCGGCGGGACGTTGAGGCCGGCGTAGTCGCCCGTGTTCTCGCTGACGCCGGGCTCCTTCTCGGCGATGAAGCAGGTGAAGCCGCGGTGGCGCGGATCGGCCTCGGGATCGGTCTTGACGAGCACGAAGACCAGCGAGGAGAGCAGGCCGTTGGTGACCCACATCTTCTGACCGTTGATCTCCCAGCGCCCGTCGTCGCGCTTCTTGGCGCTCGTCTTGATCGCCTGCACGTCGGAGCCCAGCTCGGGCTCTGAGAGGCTGAACGCGGCGCGGATCTCGCCGGTGGCCATGCGCGGGAGGTACTCCTGCTTCTGCTCGTCGGAGCCGAACTTCATCAGCAGGTAGGAGCCGATGAAGTGGGTGTTGACGATGCCCGAGATCGAGATCCAGCCGCGCGAGAGCTCCTCGACGATCATCACGTAGGTCGTGAGGTCGAGCCCCATGCCCCCGTACTCCTCGGGGATCGTGACGCCGAAGAGCCCAAGCTCCTTCATCTGCTCGACGATCGGCTCGGGGAACTCGTCGACGGCGTCGTAGTGCTCGGCGTTGGGCAGGATCTGCTCGTCCGCGAACTGGCGGACCATCTCGCAGATCGCCTTCTGCTCGTCGGTCTTCTCGGAGTGTGTCGCGGCGGCCATGGTCGCCGGAGGATATCGGTGATGCCCGGTTGGTTGACTGGCCAGTCGATACGCTTCGCGGCGTGACGGCCTGGGAGGCGATCCGGTGGCTGCACCTGCTCGCCATGGCCTTCTTCGTCGGGGGACAGCTGTTCCTGGCCGCCTGCGTGCTCCCGGTGATGCGCGACGACCGGCCGCGCCTGCAGGCCGTCGCTCGGCGGTTCGGCTGGGGCACGCTCGGCGCCCTGGCCGTGCTGGTGGCCACCGGCTCGGCGATGGCCTCGCACTTCGGCGACTGGGGCTCGAGCACGCTGCAGCTCAAGCTCGCGCTCGTCGCCCTCACCGGGGTGCTCGTCCTCGCGCACATGCGCCGTCCCGGCGACCACTGGATGGAGGGCCTGGTCTTCGTGCTCTCGCTGGCCATCGTCTGGCTCGGCGTGGCGCTGGCCCACTAGATGGTTGATTCCACGGCCGGGGGCGCGGCGGTGGGGTTGAAGGACGGATAGGCAGCAGGGTCGAAGTCGGCGGTGCTCAGTAGCCAGCGCCGACCTTGGGGGCCTCGATGGACGCCGACCTCGACCTGCTGCTCACGACGGTGTTCTGCACCGCCGATGATCTCCTGCCCGAACGGGCGGGAAATGCGCGCCGAAGGGTCACAGACGCGGAGGTCGTCACGCTCTGCGTGGCGCAGGCGATCATGGGCCTGCCGTCGGACCGCCGGTTTTTGGCGGTCGCGCGCAAGCGCTTGGCGCACCTGTTCCCCGAGCTGCCCGCCCAGCCCGGCTACTTCAAGCGCCGGCGCCGGCTGGCCGGCACGCTGGAATGGCTGATGGGCGTCTTTGCCTCGCAGAGCCCCGGCTTCCACGACGACCTGCTGCTGATCGACTCGACCCCGGTCGAGTGCGCGCGCAGCCGTGAGACCGCCAAGCGCTCGGCCCTGAGCGACGCCGCCGACTACGGCTACTGCGCCAGCCACAGCCGCTTCTTCTGGGGCTTCCGACTGCACGCGATCTTCGCCCCCGACGGCACCCCGCGCGCGCTCGCGCTCACCTCGCCCAAGCGCGACGAGCGCGAGGTCGCCCTGCAGCTGCTCGCGCGCTGTCAGCGCGCCGGCGGCGAGACGCTGCTCGCCGACAAGGGCTACGCCGGCCGCCAGTTCGCCGCTGACGTCAGCAACCTCGACGCCACGATCGTGCGTCCCCGCCGCCGCGACGAGCCCGGCCAAGGCCCGCATCTCGCCCCGATCCGCCAGCGCATCGAGAGCATCATCTGGACCGCCAAAGACATCCTCACCCTCGAACGCCACGGCGCCCGCACCCTGCCCGGCCTCAGAGAACGCATCCTGCAACGCTTCTGCTGCCTCGCCGCCTGCGTGATGCTCAACCACCAACTCCACCGACCCAGCCGCGCCCTCGTCGACTACATCGCCTAACCACGTGGAATCACTCATCTAGGGTCCGGCGCCCATGAACTTCGCCCGCGACGTCGTCGAGGCCGCCGAGCCCCAGCGGCTCGCGCTCGTCGAGCGTGCGCGCGACGGCGCGCGCCGCGAGTGGAGCTTCGGCGAGGTGGCCCAGGGCGCCGCGCGGCTCGCCGCGCGGCTGCACGCGCTCGGCGTGGGACGCGGCGACGTGGTGCTGACGCTGGTCGGCAACCGGCCGGAATGGGTGTCGACGATGGTCGCCTGCTTCCGCCAGGGCTACGTCGTGCTGCCGTGCACCGAGCAATTGCGCCCCAAGGACCTGCGGCTGCGCCTGGAGGTCGCACAGCCCGCGCTCGTGGTGTGCGACGAGCGCAACGGCGACGTCCTCGCCGCGGCCGGCTGGGCCGGTCCGACGGTCTGGGTGCCGTGGGAGGAGCAGCCCTTGCCGACCCCCCCGCCCCACGCCGAGCTCGACCCCGAGGACCCGTGCCTGATCACCTTCACGAGCGGCACCGCCGGCGAGCCCAAGGCCGTCGTACACGCCCAGCGCTACCTCGACGGCCAGCACCTGCAGGCCGAGCACTGGCTCGACGCGCGGCCCGGCGAGCTCGTGTGGTGCACTGCGGCCAGCGGCTGGAGCAAGTCGGCGCGCAACGCGTTCATCGCCCCGTGGCTGCGCGGCGCGGCGGCCCTGCTGCACGACGAGCGCTTCGACGCCGAGCAGCGCCTGGCGATCCTGGCCGAGGAGCCCGTCGCGGTGCTCTGCATGGCGCCGACCGAGTACCGGGTCATCGCCAAGCGCGCCCAGCCGCGACCGACGCCGGCGCTGCGCGGCCTGGTCGCGGCCGGCGAGGCGCTCAACCCCGAGGTCCTGCGCGCGTGGCACGAGGCCACCGGCCTGTGGGTGCGCGACGGCTACGGCCAGACCGAGACCGGGCAGATCACCGGCATGCCGCTGGGCCGCGACGCCGTGCCGGGCTCGATGGGGCGCCCGCTGCCGGGGATCGACGCGTGGGTCGACGACGGCGAGCTCGTCGTCGACCCGGCCACGGTGCCCACCTTCTTCCGCGGCTACCTCGGCGACACGGCGCCGAGAGGGCCGTGGCGCACCGGCGACCGCGTGACCCGCGACGAGGACGGCTTCCTGTTCTTCGAGGGCCGCAACGACGACGTCATCATCTCGGCGGGCTATCGCATCGGCCCGTTCGAGGTGGAATCGGCCCTCGTCGAGCACCCCGCGGTGGCCGAGGCCGCGGTGGTCGCCGCCCCCGACGACGAGCGCGGGGCGGTGGTGCGCGCCGTCGTCGTCCTGCGCGCCGGGCACGCCCCGTCTGACGCCCTCGCGCGCGAGCTGCAGGACCACGTCAAGGCGCAGACGGCGCCCTACAAGTACCCGCGCATCGTCGAGTTCGCCGAGGAGCTGCCCAAGACGGCGAGCGGCAAGGTGCGGCGCGCGGCGCTGCGGGGCCGATAGCTCCGCGAGCGCTCGCCGCGTGTCGCGACGCAACACAGCATCACCGAGGGGAAAGAGTCAGCGGTGGTCGGGATGCGAGCGGCTTCCGTGCAGGGCGCTCCGGCGCAAATCGCGCGTCTTTCGTAACACCTCTCAAAGGGCCGCGAGGGGGTGTGCGCTCATATTCATCTATGCGATGTATTTGGGCGCACACCCCCTCTGGCCGCTCGAGCGAGGTGTTACAACACGCGCGCGAATCGCACAGGAACTCCGCGCCCCTGGGACCCTCGCAAGCGGCGGGACACCCTCCCCTCGAAGATGCAGTTGAACGCCGCGCAGCGCCGCGGGCCCCCGCGGACGACCGCCTAGAACCCGGCCATGCCCGGCTGGTTCTGCGCCCCGTCGACGACGACGTTCGCCCCGCTGACCCAGCTCGCGCGCTCGGAGAGCAGGAAGGCGGCCACGTCGGCGACCTCCTTCGGCGTGCCCAGCCGCCCGAGCGGGAACTCGCGCTGCACCCACGCGGCGAAGGCCTCCGGCTCGGCCGAGCGACGCGCCGCCCAGCCGCCGCCCTCGAAGAGGATCGAGCCCGGGCTCAGCGCGTTGACGCGGATGCCGTCCGGCCCGAGCTCGCGCGCCAGCGTGTGCGCGAGGTGGATCTCGGCCGCCTTGGCCGCCGCGTATTGCGCCCGTGGCTGCGGCTTCATCCCCGACACCGAGGCGATCAGCAGCGCGGCGCCGCCGCCGCGGGCGCGCAGGTGCGGCAGCGCCGCGCGCAGCAGGACGGCGGGGTGGGTGACGTTGAGCGCGAGCGTGCGCTGCCAGTCCTCCGCGCCGGCCTCCTCGAGCGACGACCCGCCGGCCGCGCCCCCGGCGTTGGCGACGACGAGATCGAGGCCGCCCAGCGCGGACGCGACCTCGTCGACCGCCGCGCTGAGCGAGGCCTCGTCGGTGACGTCGGCGGCCACCCCATGGGCCGCCCGGCCGAGTGCACGCAGTTCGCCCACCGCGGTGGCGACGGCGTCCGCGTCGCGCGCGCACAGACCGACGAGACAGCCCTCGTCGGCCAGCCGCAACGCGATGGCGCGGCCGATCCCGCGCGTCGCGCCCGTGACGAAGGCCACCTTGCCGTCGAGTCCGAGCTCCATCAGGGCAGCGGCGGCGGGGTCGGAGGCGGCACGGGCGTCGGAGCGGGAGGCGCGGGCGGTGCGGGGGGCGCCGGGGACGCCGCGCGCGGGCAGTGCTGCGGCCCCGGCTTGAACGGGAGGCGCACGATCGTCGAGGACGCGTTGTTGTTCTCGTTGGACTCGAAGATGTGGTGGTCGGGATCGGCGCGGTGCACGACCGCGAAGCAGCCCTCGAGCCCCGTCACGTCGATGTAGTTCTCGGGATAGGTCGACGGGTAGACGTCCGCCCACCCCACCGACGTCCCGAGCGTCACCTGGCGCGTGCCCGAACGCTGGTTGCAGGCGCCGAAGAAGCGCCGGCGGCGGACCGTGGGACCCGAGCGCACGCGATCGAGGTCGCGCAGGCAGTAGTCGAGCTTGGGCCCGGTGCGCACCAGTTGCGTGCGAACGCCGGCGCGGTTGATCGCCCACAGCTCGAAGCGCGCCGCATCCTTGAACTTCCAGTAGGACCCGCCGCGCGAGGGCACGGACTTGAAGTAGAGCTCAGCACCGGTGACCACGCGGTAGCGCCTCCCCGCGGCGTCCGCGATCACCTGGCGCGCGCGCATCTCGGTCAGCGAGACGCGCTCGCCGAAGAGCTCGGCGGGACCGGTGCCGAGGTTGACGATGCGGTTCTCCATCCGCAGCACGATGCGCTGCTTGCTCGGGCTGCGTCCGAGGCGCAGGTGGCTGGGCGGCGCCATGACGAGGTCCGGGCAGCGCAGCTGCAGGCCCGGCTCGTGGCACGGGTTCGGGACGGCCGCCGCGAGCGCGGCCAGGGTCGCTGCCAAGAGCACCGAGGTCGCTCAGGCGGTGAGCTCGCGCGCCATCTCGTCGAACGTGGCCACGTAACGGTCCACCGACTCGTCGGTGTGGGTCACCGAGAGCGTCCACTCCTCCTCGCGGCCGGGCGTCATGAAGATGCCGCGGTTCATGTTGAACAGCCACGCGAGGTCGGCCAGCGCGGCGTCCTGGTTCTCCTTGAACGTCTCGTAGTCGACGATCTTGGCCGGCGAGAAGGTCACGCAGCCCTTGGAGCCCACGCCGACCGAGTAGCCCGACAGGCCATAGCGCTCGATGACGTCGCTGCAGCCGCGCAGGATCCGGTCGTTCAGCGCGTCCAGACGCTGGTAGGCCTCGGGCGTGAGCACCTCGGTCAGGTTCGCGCGGGCGGCGGCCATGCCGAGCGGGTTGCCGTTGTAGGTGCCGACCTGGAAGACCGAGCCGTCCTCGACAACCGACATGACCTCCTCGCTGCCGCCGATGGCGCCGACGGGCATGCCGCCGCCCAGCGCCTTGGCCAGCGTGACCATGTCGGGCATCACGCCGAAGCGCTCGACCGCGCCGCCGGCGGCGATGCACAGACCGGTCTTGACCTCGTCGAAGATGAGCACGACGCCGTGGCGGCTCGTGATCTCGCGGACGGCCTCGAGATAGCCGGGCTCGGGGAGCACGACCCCGAGGTTCATCATCGCCGGCTCCATGATCATGCAGGCGGGCTTGCGGCCCTCGCGGTCGAGGTCGGCGATCCGGCGATCCAGCGACTCGGGGTCGTTGAAGTGCACCGAGAAGACCTCGTCGACGACGGACTGCGGGATGCCGGCGCCGTAGGGCAGCGAGGCGGGCGCCTCGTGCGGGCCGATCTTGTCGTACTCGACCCCGATGGAGACCATCACCGTGTCGTGATGGCCGTGGTAGGAGCCGAAGATCTTCATCACGGTGTGGCGCTTGGTGAACGCCCGCGCAATGCGGATGGCGTCCATCGTCGACTCCGAGCCGGAGTTCGTGTAGCGCCAGCGATGGATGTCCCAGCGCCGCGCCAGCTCCTCGCCGACCACGATGGCGTCCTCGGTGGGGGCGGCGAAATGCGTGCCCTTGACGTAGCGCGCGCCGATCGCCTTGCCGATCGCCGGGTGGGCGTGGCCCTGGACCATCGACCCGAAGCCGTTGTGGAAGTCGTACATCTCGTTGCCGTCGACGTCCCACACGCGCGGCCCGTCGCCGTGCTCGAGGTAGATCGGCCACGGCTCGCGCAGCTGATAGGAGGAGGCGACGCCGCCGGTGAGCACGTGACGGGCGCGGTCGTACATCCGCTGCGAGGCCTGCGTGCGCTCGTTGAGGCGCTTCTCCTCGCGCTCGGTCAGCTCCTTGATGCGCTGGCGGTCGAGCTGTGTGGAAGTGGTGGCCATGCCGTGAGTCTAGGCGCGCAACGGCTCACCACGCAGGCGAACTGACCATCTCGGAGTGCGACGGGTCGCGCAGGTGTACGGTTCGGCCATGCCTGGCGACGCGGCGGTGGCCGCGGTCTTCGAGCCGGTCCAGCCCCCCACCACGTTCGAGGAGACCGTCGAGCGCCTCGGCACGGCGATCCGCCTGGGCATCCTGGGGCCTGGTCTGCGGCTGCCGTCCGAGCGCGAGCTGGCTGAGCAGCTCGGGATCTCGCGCTCCACCCTGCGCCAGGCCATCACCACCCTCGTGCAGTCCGGGCACCTGACGTCGGTGCGCGGCCGCGGCGGCGGCACCTTCGTGGTCCAGGAGCCGCCGCTGGCCGAGGGCAGCCCCACCGGCCCCGTCCGCGAGGACTGGCGCGAGGTGCTCGACCTGCGCTCCGCCATCGAGGTCGGCACCGCCACGCTCGCCGCCGATCGCGCCACCGAGGAGGACCTTGCGCTGATGCGCGAGTGCGTGGACCGCATGGCCGCCTCGGCCGACTTCGACGACTACCGCCGCGCGGACATCCGCTTCCACATGGCGATCGCCGAGGCCAGCGGCGTGCCGCGGCTGGTCGGCCTCGTGGGCGAGGTCGAGGCCGAGGTCTCAGAGCTGATCGCGCACATCGCCCATCCGCCCGAGGTCCTCGACCATTCCAACGCCGAGCACGCGCGGATGATCGACGCCCTGGCGCGTCACGACGCGACGCGCGCGGTCCGCCTGCTGCGCCGCCACCTCGACGGCACGCTGCACATCCTCGGCGGGCTCTTCCCGCCCGGCCACGCCTAGGCCGCTCACCAGTTGGTCATCGACGCGTTGAGGATGTGGCCGAGATCCTGGCCACTGACCTCCCGCGGGCTGATGACGAGCAGGCGCTGCTGCTTGAGCGCTCCCTCCACGAGCGCGGGCACGTCGTGCTCATCGTAGCCGAGCTCCGCGAGCCCGCGCGGGGCCTGCACGTCGCGCATGAGGGCGCGCAGGACGTCGGGCAGCGTGTCCGGACCGGCGCGCTCGATCGGCTCGCCCGCCAGCAGCTCGGCCACGCGGTGGTGGCGCCCCGGCGCCGCCTCGTAGGTGAACCGGAACGCGGCCGGCGCGGTGACGATCACCGAGTGGCCGTGCGGCACGAACGGATGGTCGTCGGGGTAGCCGGGCGGCTGGTAGCTGTGCTTGAGACCCGCGATCGGGTAGGCGCACGCGTGCGGGATGTGCACGCCGGCCGAGCCGAAGCCGACGCCGGCCATCGTCGCGGCGAGCATCATCGCCCCGCGCGCCTCGAGGTCGTCGGCGTCGGCCACCGCGCGACGCAGGCAGCGCCCGCCGTACTCCAGCGCCCGGGCCGACCACACGTCGGCCACCGGGTTGGCGCCCTGGTAGGGCGGGCGCTCGTCGGGCGACGCCGGCCGCGGGCGCTGGTCGTAGGGCAGCGCGAGGTAGGACTCGGCGGCGTGGCAGATCACGTCGAGCCCGGTGGACGACGTGACCTGCGCCGGCAGCGTGCGCACGAACTCGGGGTCGACGATCCCCTGGGCCGGGCGCAGGTAGCGATGCGAGATGCCCGTCTTGACCTTCAGCGCGGGGATGTCGAGCACCGCCACCGTCGTGGCCTCGGCCCCGGTCCCGCAGGTGGTGGGGATCGCGAGGTGCGGGCGCAGCGGCGACGGCGGCTTGCGGCCCTCGCCCACCGGCGGGTTGACCCACTCCATGACGGCGCCCGCGTGCGTGGTGATGAGGTCGGCGACCTTGGCCGTATCGATGCTCGAGCCGCCGCCGACGGAGACGAAGCCGTCGACCCCGGCATCGCGCGCGGCGTCGGCGGCGTGCCGGAAGGACTCGTCCGTCGGCTCCACGCGGACGGCGTCGTAGACCACCACCTCGATGCCCTCGGCCTCGATGCTGCGGCGCACGCGCTCGGGATGGCCCGTCGCGGCGACGCCCTGATCGGTGACGAGCAGCGCGCGCGTGACGCCCAGGCGCTTGAGCTCCCAGCCGGCGTCGGCCGCCGCTCCGGGGCCGAACTTGATCGGCGTGGCCTCCAGCGTGAAGACCGATTCGTGGTCGCGTGACGCGGTCATCGGTCCGGTCATACCCTCGAGGCGACGGTAGCGTGCCTGGGGTGACCGACAGCCTCGTGCAGGATCTCGCCGCCGCCCTCGGCGCCGCCCACGTGCTGGCCGACGACGACCTCCGCGCCCCCTTCGAGGTCGACTGGACGCGGCGCTACCGCGGCCGGGCGCGGGCCGTCGTGCGACCGGCGGACACCGCGCAGGTCGTCGCCGCGCTGGCCGTTTGCCGCGCGCACGGCGCGGCAGTCGTGCCGCAGGGCGGCAACACGGGCATGGTCGGCGCGGGCGTGCCGCGCGGCGGCGAGGTCGTCCTCAGCACCACGCGCCTCACCGACCTCGGGCCGGTGGACCGCGCGGCCGCGCAGGTCGAGGCCGGGGCGGGCGTCACCCTCGCCGCCCTGCAGGCCCACGCGCGCGACGCCGGCCTCGAAGCCGGCGTCGACCTCGGCGGGCGCGACAGCGCCACCGTCGGCGGCCTCGTCGCCACCGACGCCGGCGGCACGCACGCGGTCCACTACGGGACGGTCCGTGCCCGCGTCGCCGGGCTGCAGGCGGTCCTGGCCGACGGGACGATCGTCGACCGGCCCGCCCTGCTGAAGGACAACGCGGGCTACGACCTCGCGGCGCTGCTGGTCGGCAGCGAGGGGACCCTGGGCGTCATCACGCGCGTGCGCTGGCGTCTGGTGGCCCGCCTGGCGAGCCACGTCGCGGCGCTCATCCCCCTGGCATCGCTCGAGCAGGCCGCCGCGCTGCTGGCCACCGTGCGCCCGCTCCTGCCCTCCCTGCACGCCGCCGACTTCTTCCTCGACGAGGGCCTGCAGATCGTGCTCGACCACCTGCGCCTGCCCGCGCCCGTGAGCACGCGCTCGCCGGTCTACGTGCTGCTGGAGTGCGCCGCGACCACCGACCCCACCGACGAACTGGCGGCCGCGCTGGGCGAGGCCGGGGTCGACGACGCGCTGGTGGCCACCGACAGCGCCGAGCGCACGCGCCTGTGGCGCTTTCGCGAGGGGCACGCGGAGGCGATCTCCGCGGTCGGCATCCCGCACAAGCTCGACATCGGCGTCCCGCTCGCGCGGCTGGCCGAGTTCGCCGCGCGCCTGCCGCAGGAGGTGCAGCGCGTCGCGCCCGGCGCGCGCGTGGTGATCTTCGGCCACCTCGGCGATGGCAACGTCCACGTGAACGTCCTCGGTCCCGACCCCGACGACCACGCGGTCGACGAGGCGGTCCTGCGGCTCGCAGCCGACCACGGGGGGACGATCAGCGCCGAGCACGGCGTCGGCGTGGCCAAGGCGCGCTGGCTGGAGCTCACGCGCTCGCCCGGCGAGCTGGCGGCGATGGCCGCGATCAAACGCGCGCTCGACCCCGACGGGCTCCTCAACCCGGGTGCCGTGCTGCCGTGACGCGCTCGTGGACGAAGCCGAGCTTGTCGACCACCGGCGCGGGCAGGACGAACGGGTAGAGGTCGTCGCGCCCCATGCTGCGGCTCAGCGCGTTGAGCGCGTAGGTCAGCGGCAGCCAGTCGTCCAGCAGGCCCCGGAAGTCGCCCGCGCCGGGTCCTGGCCGGTCGGCGCCCACGCGCACGCCGAAGGCGCCCGCGGTCTGCAGCGTGTCCCAGATGTGCAGGTAGTGGGCGAAGGTCTCCGCCCAGTCCTCCCACGGGTGCATCGTGGCGTAGGCGCTGACGAAGCGCTGCGCCCAGTCGGGCGGCGGCCCGGTCTCGTAGTGGCGATCGAGGGCCGCGCCGTAGTCCTCGCGCTCGTCGCCGAACAGCTCGCGGCAGCGCTCCCGCGCGCTGCCCTCGGGCACCAGCAGAGGCCAGTAGTAGTGGCCGACCTCGTGGCGGAAGTGCCCGAGCACGGTCCGATAGGGCTCGCCGAGCTGCTCGCGCAGCGCCTCGCGATGCGCGTCGTCGGACTCGGCCACATCGAGCGTGATGACGCCGTCGGCGTGTCCGGTGGTCACCGGCGCGCGCTCGCTGGAGAGCAGCTCGAAGGCCAGGCCGCCGTCGCGCTCGCGCCAGCTCTGCACGGGCAGGCCCAGCTCGCCGAGCTCGAAGAGCAGCCAGCGCTTGGCCGCCTCGGCGACGCGGAACTGCTCGAGCGCCTCGCGATCGTCGTCGGCGGGGCGGGTGCGGGTGAGCCGGCAGCTCGCGCACAGCTCTCCCTCGCGGGCGACAAGCCAGTTGCAGCCGGCCGCCCCGAGGTTCGCGCAGCGCGCGACGCCGCCGTCGAACGTCAGGACCTCGCGCCGCTCCCAGTCGAAGCCGAGCTCGGAGGAGCAGCGCAGGCAGACGGTGTTCTCGAAGAAGACGAGCTGTCCGCAGGTGGAGCAGGCGAAGGAGCGCACGGACGGGCGAGGGTAGTGGCCGTGGCGACGAGCGCCACGAGACCCAGCGCGTAGGCCGCGATCGCCATCGCCCACACGCCGGTCCAGTGCCACTGCTCCCACGCGAGCCCGGGCAGGTAGGCCCCGAGCGCGCCGGCCACGTAGTAGCCGCTGAAGTACATGGCGCTCGCGACGCCGCGGTCGCGATCGGTGGAGCCCGCGACGCCGAGCTGGGCAGCGGTCACCGCCGAGAAGTTGCCCAGCGTCACCAGCGCGAGCCCGAAGACCACGACGCCGAGCACCGGCACGAGCGAGAGCGTCAACCCGCCGACGCACAGCAGCAGGCCGCCGAGCGCGACGGCCCGCCAGCCGTGACGGTCGGCCAGCCGGCCCGCCAGCGGCCCGGCGGCGCCCATGACCCAGAGCACGAAGACGAGGCCTATGACCGCCGGCGAGAGCGAGAAGGGCGGGCGCTCCAGGCGGAAGTCGATGTAGGAGAAGACGCCCATGAAGGAGAAGAACAGGGCGGCCCCGGCGAGACATGCGGCCACGAGGGCGCGGTTGGCGAGCAGCCGCCGCACGGTGCTCAGCGACAGTCCCGCCGACGGCGGGCCGGCGCGCTCCGGCGGGAGCGAGCGGCGCATGACCAGCGTCGCCGCCAGCGGGAGCGCCGCCACCGCGGCCAGGGCGACGCGCCACGTCGTCGCGGCGGTGAGCAGCGCCACGCCGACGCGCCCGACCAGGCCGCCGAGCACGAGCGCGGAGACGTACAGGCCCATGGCCCGCGCGCCGATGCGCTCGGCGTAGGCCTCGGTCACGTACGGCACGCCGACGGTGAGCAGCCCGGGCATGCAGAGCCCCTGCGCCGCGCGCATCGCGAGCAGGACGCCGAAGCTCGGCGCCAGCGCGACGCCCAGCGACGGCACGACCAACGCCCCGCTGGCCAGCACGAGCGAACGGCGGCGGCCGATGCGGTCCGACAGCGGTCCCCAGAACCACGCCCCGACGGCGAGGGCGCCGATGACCACCGACACCGTCAGGCCGGTCTGCGACGGCTCCACCGAGAACTCGCGGCCGAGCTCGGGCAGGATCGCCTGCGTCGAGTACATCGCGGTGAACATCGCGGCTGCGGCGAACAGGAACGGCCCCATCCCGCCCAGCCCTCCGCGCGCCCGCGTGCGGGCGTTGGTTGCCAGCGCCACCCACCGCAGGCTAGCTACTTCCCCCGGAAATAGTGGGTGAGTTGAGTTGCGGTTCTGTCCGGTCGGGTTGAGAGCATTTTTCCTGCAAATCGGCTGGTTTGGAGGATGGATGCTGCGACTTGTTGGGCCTCAGGCGGAGTGCCTGTTCGACGTCGGGTTGCCGGTCGAGGTGCGGGAGTTGCCGGCTGATCTGGCCGCGTTGGACGTGCTGCTGGACGATGCGACGCTGTTCCGAGCCGCGAGGCGTGGTGCGGTTCGGCGCGACGCGGCGCCGGGCGACCGTCCATGCCGATGGACCGCTACGTGCGGTTGATGGTCATCAAGACCCGGACCGGGTGGGGCTATGAGACGTTGGTCAGGGAAGGTCTCAGACTCGATTCACCTGCGGCCGCTTCTGCCGCATCGCGCTGAGCGCGCGGGTGCCCGACGAGTCGACGGTCCGCAAGCTGACGCGCCGCCTGGGTCCCGAGGTGGTGGACGAGATCACCCGCGCGGTAGATCGAAACAAGGCGACCCGCGAGCGGCGTTTCGTCGGGCGGGCGGTGCGGATCGATTCCACGGTGGTGGAGTCCGACATCCGCTATCCCAGTGACGCCGCTTTGGCCGCTGACGCCACCCGTGTCCTGGCGCGCGAGGCGGCAAGGTCAAGCGCCTGGCGCGGCAAGGCAGCGCGTGGCGTGCGCGAGCGCTCGCGCAGCGCCGAGCGAGCGAGCTGCGCGCGATCAGCCGCACCGTCGCGCGGCGCACCGGTCAGGCCAAGACGATCGTGCTGCGGTTGACCGGTGAGGCCGGCGAGCTGGTCGGCCGGTCGGTCCGCGAGGCCCGCAAGCTGGCCCGCCAGCTGCGCGACCGCGCCCGCGGCCGCGCGCGCGCGCCAAGCAGCGCGCCGCCGAGCGCCTCGACGAGCTGGCCGACCTCGCCGAGAAGGTCGCCCGGCAGATCACCCAGCGCCTGGCCGGGCAGAAGATCACCGACCGCCTCGTGTCGATGTCCGACCCCGACGCGCGCCGATCCGCAAGGGCAAGCTGCGCGCCCCGACCGAGTTCGGCTTCGTCTTCCAGCTCGCCGAGATCACCGAGAACACCCGCCGCGGCGCCCGCGGCCTGTCGCCCGCCCCCACCAGGTCGGCTCGCCCAACGACCCGAGCTGCTCGCGCGAACCGCGCAGAAGCTGCGAAGGAGCCGAGCCTGAACCTCGCCTGCGACGTCTCATGGCTCCGCCCGGTCGCGGCGTCGCCGAGCACCTGCCCGACGCGACCAAGGTGTTCATCTCCGGGCGCCAAAGCACCGCCTCCAAACACACCGACCGGCGCCTGGCGCGCTACCGCGTCGGCGCCGAAGGCCGCATCAGCCACCTCAAACGCGGCTACGGAATGCGCCGCTCCCGACTCAGAGGAATCGATGGAGCCAGAACCACGGTCGGATGGTCAATCCTCACCTACAACCTCGACACCCTCGCCATCCGAACCACCTGACAGCATCCAACTCGCCCCGGACCATCCACCCCGGAGCCGATTTGCAAGACGGCCGCGCCCCCAAGGCGCGGCCGTTTTCGTCACTCACGCCCGGGCCGGTTTATCCGGGGCAAGTAGCTAGCCGGACGCGACGCGATTGGCCGCCAGGCGCTGCGCCATCGCGCTGCGGATGCGCTCGGCCACGCCGGGCATCCGGCTGTCGATCGCGCGCAGCTGCGAGCCCGTCAGCACGATGAGGTGCATGGGGCTCGTCGCGACCACGGTGGCGACGCGGCGCTCGCCCGCCAGCAGCCCGATCTCGCCGAAGAAGTCCCCCGGCCCGAGGGCCGCCGCGTGGCGACCGTCCAGGGTGACCTCCGCCGCGCCGTCGCGGATGGCGAAGAACTCGTAGGCCAGCTTGCCCTCGCGCGCCAGCACCTTGCCGGCATCGACGTCGACCTCGTCGGCGTACTGCGCGACCACCTTCTGGTCGTCCTTGCTGAGTCCCGCGAAGAGCGGGATCGACTGCACATCGCGTGGGTCCATGTTGGTCCTCCCCGGTGTCGGAGCGACCCTACACCCGCACCCGCTCCCCGCGGGGATCGACGAGCGGCTCGGCCGCCACCGTGCCCGCGATCCACTCCCCGAAGATGTCGACCTCGACCGCAGTGCCGACGTCGCAGGCGGGCGGCAGGTAGGCGTAGGCGATCGAGCGCCCGACCGTGTAGCCGAAGCCGCCGGTGGTCACGCGCCCGACGATCTCACCGTCGACGCGCACGGGCTCGTTGCCCAGGGCGACCGACCGCGGGTCGTCGAGCACCAGGCAGCGCAGGCGCTTGGCGGGGGCACGGTCGGCGAGCGCGTCGCGGCCCAGGAAGGCCTTGTCGTCCTTGACGCAGAAGCCGAGGCCCGCCTCGTGGGGCGTCTCGTCGGGCGTGATGTCGGCCGCCCACACGCGGTAGCCCTTCTCCAGGCGCAGCGTGTCGATCGCCCGATAGCCGCCGGCCGCGAGCCCGTGCGGCTCGCCCGCCTCCCACAACGCCCGCCACAGCCCGGCGCCGTACTCGGTCGGGCAGTACAGCTCCCAGCCCAGCTCGCCGGTGAACGTCACGCGCAGCGCGCGCACCGGCACGTCGGCGACCGCGAGCTCGCGCATCGTCATGTAGCCGAAGTCGAGCGGGTCGGGCGTGAGCGGTGCCAGCACGTCGCGGGCGCGCGGGCCCCACAGCCCGAAGCACGCCCAGCGCGAGGTCGCGTCGTTCACCCGCACCGACCCGTCGTCCGGCGCGTGGCGGCGGATCCACGACAGGTCGTGGTTGCCGAACGCGGTGCCCGTCACGATCGAGAACAACTCCTCCTCCACGCGGGTGAGGGTGAAGTCGCACTCGATGCCGCCGCGGCGGTTGAGCATCTGCGTGTAGGTGATCTGCCCGACCCCGCGCGCGACGTGGTTGTCGCACAGCCACTCCAGGTAGCGGGCGGCGCCCGGGCCCGCGACCTCGATCTTGGCGAACGAGGACTCGTCGAACAGCGCCGCGCGCTCGCGGCAGGCGACGTGCTCGGCGCCGATGGCGGGGGACCACAGCCGGCCCGCCCAGCCGCGCGGGCGCAGCGTCTCGTCGCCGGCGGGCGCGTTGGCCTCGTACCAGTTCACGCGCTCCCAGCCCGACTTCTCGCCGAACGCGGCGCCGTGATCGCGATGCCAGCCGTACGCGCTCGACACCCGCAGCGGGCGGCCGGCCTGGCGCTCGTGGCCGGGGTACTTGATGTCGTAGTAGGTCTCGTAGACCTCGCGCGTGCGCTTCAGCGTGTAGGTCGGCGAGCGGTAATGCGCCCCGAAGCGCCGGATGTCCATCTCCCACAGGTCCATGGCCGGCTCGCCCGCCACGATCCACTCGGCCATCGCCTTGCCCAGCCCGCCGGCGCCGGCCAGCCCGTGCGCGCAGAACCCGGCGGCGACGAAGAACCCACGCACCTCGCTCTCGCCCAGCAGGAACTCGTTGTCGGGGGTGAAGGCCTCGGGGCCGTTGATGAGGCGCGTGACCTTCACGTCCTCCATGGCCGGCACGCGCCTGCGCGAGTTGACCGCGATCTCCTCGAAGCGGTCCCAGTCCTCCTCGAGCAGGATGCCGTTGAAGTCCGGGGCGATCGCGTCCAGGCCGTCGGGGCGCAGCGCCCACGGCGCGCTGCGGCGCTCGTAGCCGCCCATCACCAGGCCCCCGCCCTCCTCGCGGTAGTAGACGAGCAGGTCGGGGTCGCGCAGCGTGGGCAGGTGGCCGTCGTCGCGCTCGCGGAACGGCTGGGTGACGAGGTACTCGTGCGCGAAGGGCACCACGGGGACGCGTACGCCAGCCAGGCGCCCGATCTCCGCGGCGAACATGCCGCCGGCGTTGACGACGACCTCGGCCTCGATCGGGCCCCATTCGGTCTGCACGCCGCGCACGCGCCCGGCCTCGACGTCGATGGCGTTCACGCGCGTGTGGGTGAAGATCCGGCAGCCGCCCTCGCGCGCGCCCTCGGCCAGGGCATAGGTCAGCTGGGAGGGATCGAGGTAGCCGTCGGTGGGCAGGTAGGACGCCGCGCGGACGCCGTCGGTCGACATCAGCGGGAAGAGCGCCGCGGCCTCGTCGGCCGAGAGCAGCTCGAGCGGGAGCCCGAACGTCCGCGACCAGCCGACCTGACGGTGCAGCTCCTCCTCGCGCTCGGGCGTGCAGGCCAGGCGCAGGCCGCCGCACTCGATCCACCCGCAGGCGTCGCCGAGACGCCGGTAGAGCTCGACCGAGTCCATCATCATCCGCGTCAGCGAGACGCTGCCGCGCAGCTGGCCGACGAGCCCGGCCGAGTGGAAGGTCGAGCCGCTGGTCAGCTCGGCGCGGTCGACGAGCACGACGTCGCGCTCGCCGAGCTGGGCGAGGTGGTAGGCGATCGACGTTCCCCCCACCCCGCCGCCGACGATGACGACGCGCGCGCGCTCGGGCAGCTCACGCGGTCGCGGCAACGGCCAGCCACTCCTCCACGCGCGGGTCCGCCGCGGCGCGCTCGAGCCGGTCGAAGTGCTCGGCGGCGTAGGCGGTGTAGTCGAAGTCGAGCGTCGAGCGCCCGTGCTGGACGACGCCCCACATCGCCTCGCGGAAGTCGGAGATCGCGCGCATGAGCTGCAGCGCCGCGAAGCGCCGCTCGGTGACGGGCTCCTCGAAGTACAGCTCGAGCAGCGCGCGGTCGTCCTCGGCCTCGAAGCCGTTGTTGACCGACAGGTTGCCGAGGTCGAAGTAGCGGTTGTTCATCCCGGCGTACTCCCAGTCGACGATGCACACGCGCGCGCCGTCGCGCACGAAGTTGGCGGTCAGCAGGTCGTTGTGGCAGGAGACGGGAACGTGCTCGGGGCCGGTGAGCGCCGCCTCGATGCGGTGCGACAGGGCGAGGATGCCCTCATAGCTGTCGGGCACCGCGGTCGCCAGCCCGCGCTGGTTCTCGACGAGGCGAAAGACGGCGAACGCCGTCGGCAGCGCCGGGGTGGCGTGCAGGCGCCGCAGCAGCCCCGCGACCTGGGCCATGACGCCGGGCGAGCGCACCTGCTCCGGGGTGAGGCCGCCGCCGGGCAGCCAGCGCGTGACGAGCGCGGGCACGTCGCTGAGGAAGGCGACGACCGCCGGGGCGATGCGCTCCGCCGCGGCGCGCCGCGAGGCGATCTCCTCGGTCGTGCGATCGATGCCCAGCACCTCCGCGCCGTGGTCGCACAGGCGCAGGACGAGATCCTCGCCGCCCATCCGCACGCGGTAGTTGCGATTGGTGATGCCGCCGTCGAGTGGCTGCGGATCGCCCTCCAGAGAGCCGAGCTCGGGCTCGAGACGGGCGATGATGGCGGCGAGCTCGGGCATTGGTGTGGCGACGCGACCATATTCGCCACGGGCATTCCGCGGCAAGGTACGGTCCGCGGCCATGACACCAGACGAGCTGAAGGCCGAGATCGCCGCGGGCGACATCGACACGGTGCTGCTGGCGCTGACCGACATGCAGGGCCGCCTGCAGGGCAAGCGCCTCACAGCGCCGTGGTTCCTGCAATCGGTGGCCGGCCACGGCGCCGAGGGCTGCAACTACCTGCTCGCGGTCGACGTCGAGATGAACACGGTCGACGGCTACGCGATGTCGAGCTGGGAGCGCGGCTATGGCGACTTCGTGATGAAGCCCGACTTCGACACGCTGTGTCGCACGACGTGGCTGGAGGGCACCGCGCTGTGCCTCGCCGACGTCGAGTGGGAGGACGGCTCGCCGGTGGTCGCCTCGCCGCGCCAGGTCCTGCGCGCCCAGCTCGCGCGCCTCGCCGAGCGCGGCTGGGCGGCGCATGCCGGCACCGAGCTCGAGTTCATGGTCTTCGACGACAGCTACGAGCAGGCGTGGGACAACGCCTATCGCGGGCTGACCCCGGCCAACCGCTACAACGTCGACTACTCCATGCTCGGCACGGCGCGCGTGGAGCCGCTGCTGCGCCGCATCCGCAACGCGATGATGGACGCGGGGATGGTCGTCGAGGACTCCAAGGGCGAGTGCAACTTCGGCCAGCACGAGATCAACTTCCTCTACGCCGAGGCCCTGCGCGCGGCGGACCAGCACGTGATCTACAAGAACGCCGCCAAGGAGATGGCCGCCCAGGACGGCAAGGCGATCACCTTCATGGCCAAGTTCAACGAGCGCGAGGGCAACTCGTGCCACCTGCACCTGTCACTGCGCGGCACCGACGGCTCGATCGTGTTCGACGAGGAGGAGGGCCTGTTCGATCGCTTCCTCGCCGGCATGCTGGCGGGCCTGCGCGAGATGACGCTCTTCCTCGCCCCCAACGTCAATTCCTACAAGCGCTACGCGGCGCTGTCGTTCGCGCCCACGACGGTGGCGTGGGGTCACGACAACCGCACCTGCGCGCTGCGCGTCGTCGGGCACGGCGCGGGCCGGCGCATCGAATGCCGCGTCCCGGGGGCCGATGTCAACCCTTACCTCGCGATCAGCGCCCTGATCGCCGCCGGCCTGCACGGCGTCGACGCGGAGCTCGAGCTCGAGCCGGCGCTCGACGGCAACGCCTACGAGGCGACCGAGCGTCCGCAGGTCCCGAGCACGCTGCGCGACGCCCGCGACCTCTTCGCCTCGAGCGCGAACGCGCGCGACGCGTTCGGCCAGGAGGTCGTCGACCACTACCTCAACAACGCGCGCGTCGAGCTCGAGGCCTACGACGCGGCGGTCACTGACTGGGAGCGCTTTCGGGGCTTCGAGCGTCTGTAGGCGGAGGGTCGTCCTCGCCGCGCAGATCCTGCAGCAGGGCGCGCAGGCTCGCGGTGACCGTGTGCATCTCCTCGCGCGCCCGGCGGACCGTTTCCTCGAGGCTTCCCTGCTCCAATTCCCCCATACCGGCCAGCGGTCATACCCGCCGTTGCGCGGCGCTACACGCGATTCATCGGCGATTCGGACCGCCGGTCGCAACCGATTGTGACCGCGGGCAGGTTGACTTCCGTCCGAAACCGCGCGTAGGGTCACTCGCGCCAGAGGATCGACGGTCAGACCTTTTACGGAGGAGTGCTGATGGCGACGACCGCGCCGGGACCTGGGATCCGCGACAGCGACGAGCAGCGCTTGGCCGAATTGGGCTACGCGCAGGAGCTGAACCGCAGCTGGAGCGGCTTCCAGAACTTCGCGATCTCGTTCACGATCATCTCGATCCTCGCGGGGTGCTTCACCACCTACGGGCAGGCGTGGAACAACGGCGGGCCGATCGCCATCTCGTGGGGCTGGCCGCTGATCTCCATCCCGATCCTGATCATCGGCTTCTGCATGTCCGAGCTCGTGTCGGCCTATCCGACGGCCGGCGGGATCTACTGGTGGGCGTCCAAGCTCGGCGGTCCCGCGTGGGGCTGGTTCACCGGCTGGTTCAACCTCATCGGCCTCGTCGCGGTGACCGCCTCGGTCGACTACGGCTGCGCCACCTTCATGAACGTCACCTTCGGCGCGTTCGACTTCAACCTCTTCAACGGCGTCTCGGGCGACTTCTTCTCCGGGACGTTCTGGCTGTTCGTGGTCATCCTGGCCTTCCACGCTCTCGTGAACATCGCCGGCAGCCACCTCGTGGCGCGCATCAACGGCATCTCGGTGTGGTGGCACGTCCTCGGGGTGGCGGTGATCCTCGCCGTCCTGATCATCGTGCCCGACAAGCACGCGTCGGCGGACTTCGTCTTCACCCAGCGCTTCAACAATTCGGGCTTCTCCGACAGCATGTTCTGGTTCTACGTGCTCCCGCTCGGCTTCCTGCTGACGCAGTACACGATCACCGGCTTCGACTCGTGCGCGCACATCTCCGAGGAGACCCACGGCGCCGCGGACAACGCGGCCAAGGGCGTGTGGCGCTCGATCTTCTACTCGGCGGTCTTCGGCTGGGTCCTGCTGCTGGCCATCACGTTCGCCGCCACCAACGTCGACGCCGTCAACAGGGATGCGGCCGGCGGGGCGTACGTGGCGGTGTCGATCCTCCAGCACGCGCTCGACACCGGGTGGTTCAAGCTCGTGCTCGTCATCTCGACGGTCGGGCAGCTCTTCTGCGGCGCCGCGTGCCTGACCAGCTCCTCGCGCATGTGTTACGCGTTCAGCCGCGACGGCGCGATTCCCGGCTGGCGCATCTGGAGCAAGGTGAGCTCGACGCGGATCCCGTTCAACGCCGTGATCTTCATGGCCGTCTGTGCCGGGCTCATCACCGTCCCGGCGTACTGGCCGGCGGGCAACGGCGTGCCGGTGGCCTTCTACGCCGTGGTGTCGATCGCCGTGATCGGCCTCTACATCGCCTACGTCATCCCGATCTACCTGCGCTGGCGGATAGGCGACAGCTTCGAGGTCGGCCCATGGACCCTCGGGCGCAAGTACAAGTGGATGAACCCGTTCGCGACGGTCTGGGTCGCGTTCATCACGATCATCTTCATCCTGCCGACGAACCCCGGCGGCGTGCCGTGGAACGACGAGTTCGACTGGAAGCTCGTCAACTACGCACCGCTGGTCACAGGCGCGGTCATCCTCGCCGTGGGCATCTGGTGGCTCGTCAGCGCGCGTCACACCTTCACCGGCCCGCGCCACACGATCTCAGAGCTCGACGCCGAGCTGGGCGAGCCGCACGTCGGCGGGGACGCGGCGCTGGCTCCGCAAGGCTAGGCCGGCGTCGAGGTGGCGCTGCAGGTCATCGAGCCGGCCACCGAGGAGGTCCTGGCCGAGGTACGGCGCGCGACCGCCGCCGACGTCGACGCAGCGGTCGCGCGCGCGAAGGCCGCGTTCCCGGCCTGGCGGGCCGTCGCGCCGGGTGACCGCGCCCGGCTCCTGCATCGGCTCGCCGACACCCTGGCTGAGCACCACGAGGAGCTCGCGGTCCTCGAGGCGCGCAACGCCGGCAAGCCGATCGGCGACGCGCGCGGCGAGATGGGGATGGTGGCCGACACCTTCCGCTACTACGCCGCCGCGCCCGAGCGCCTGCTGGGCGACACCATCCCGGTGTCCGGGGGCGTGGGCTTCACGGTGCGTGAGCCGCTCGGCGTGGTCGGGCTCATCGTGCCGTGGAACTTCCCGCTCACGATCGCGTCGTGGAAGATGGCCCCGGCGCTGGCCTCGGGCAACACGGTGGTGCTCAAGCCCGCCGAGCTGACGCCGCTGACCGCGCTGCGCTTCGCCGAGCTGGCGCTCGAAGCCGGGCTGCCCGAGGGCGCCGTCGAGGTGGTCGCCGGCCCGGGCCGCGAGTGCGGCCAGCGGCTCGTCGAGCATCCAGACGTGGCCAAGATCGCCTTCACGGGATCGACCGAGGTCGGACGCTCGATCGCGGCCGGGGCGGCGGCGACGATCAAGCGCGTCACCCTCGAGCTGGGCGGCAAGAGCGCGAACGTCGTCTTCGCCGACGCCGACCTCGAGCGGGCGGCCGCGATGGCGCCCCTGGCCGTGTTCGGCAATGCCGGACAGGACTGCTGCGCGCGCTCGCGGATCCTCGTGGAGCGCAGCGCGCTGGACCGCTTCATGGAGGCGCTCCAGGAGGCGGTGGGTGCCTTGCGCGTGGGCGATCCCCTCGACGACGAGACGCAGATGGGCCCGCTCATCAGCGCCGCCCAACGCGAGCAGGTGAGCTCATTCGTCGGCGACGACGCGCCCGTGGCGATCCGCGGCGAGGCGCCCGACGGGCCGGGGTTCTGGTTCCCTCCGATCGTGCTGTGCCCCGTGAGCAACGACGACCGCGCCGCGCGCGAGGAGATCTTCGGCCCGGTGGCCGCGGTCATCCCGTTCCGCGACGAGGCCGAGGCGATCGCGCTGGCCAACGACACGATCTACGGCCTGTCGGGCTCGGTGTGGACCCGCGACGGAGCCCGGGCGCTGCGAGTGGCGCGCGCCATCGAGACCGGCGTGATGTCGATCAACTCCAACACCTCGGTGCGCGTCTCGACGCCGTTCGGGGGCTTCAAGCAGTCCGGCTACGGGCGCGAGCTCGGCCCCCACGCGACCGACGCCTACACCGAGGTCAAGACCGTGTACTACGCGACCGAGGCGGGCTGATGGGGCGCCTCGACGGCAAGGTCTGCGTGATCACCGGCGCCAAGGGCGGCATCGGCGCGGCCAGCGTGGAGCTCTTCGGGCGCGAGGGCGCGACCGTGGTCGGCGTCGACCTCGACGCGGACTCCCCCGGCGACCTCGCGCTGGCGTGCGACGTCACCGACGAGGACGCGGTCAGCGCGCTCTACGCGCACGTACGCGCGCAGTACGGGCACATCGACGTCCTGTTCAACAACGCCGGCATCTCCCCCAACGACGACGCCTCGGTGCTCGAGACCAGCTACGAGGCGTGGCAGCGCGTGCAGGACGTCAACCTGAAGTCGGTCTTCCTCTGCTGCAAATACGGCATCGCGCACCTGCTGGAGAACGAGGGCGGCGGGTCGGTGATCAACACCGCGTCGTTCGTGGCGGTCATGGGCGCCGCGACGTCGCAGATCTCCTACACCGCCAGCAAGGGCGGTGTGCTGGCCATGTCGCGCGAGCTGGGCGTCGAGTTCGCGCGCCAGGGCGTGCGCGTCAACGCGCTGTGCCCCGGCCCGGTCGACACGCCGCTGCTGCGCGAGCTGTTCGCGAAGGACCCCGAGAAGGCCGCGCGCCGCCTCGTCCATGTTCCGATGGGTCGCTTCGCCCGCGCCGAGGAGATCGCCGCTGGCGCGCTGTTCCTGGCCAGCGACGAATCGTCCTTCGTCACGGCCTCGACGTTCCTCGTCGACGGCGGACTCAGCGGGGCCTATGTCACCCCCGAGTAAGGGGGCTTATACAGCCCTTCGATTCGCCTTAACCGTCGGTCAGCAGGGTGCCGCACCCTGGTGGCATGCCTATCTCGAAAACGATGCTTGCCGGTGGCCTCACCGTCGCCCTCGCCGTCGGCGGGGGCGCGACCATCGCGCATGAACTCCTCGACAACCCATCCACCGCGACGGGTAGCACCCCGACCGCGTCCACCCGGCCGATCTCCAACACGACCCCCAGCCGCATCTACGACGGCGCCAAGAACGCGGTCACCTACATCGTCGCCGACACCGCCCAGGGCCAGGCGACGGGCTCGGGCTTCGTCATCTCCAAGGACGGGCTGATCGTGACCAACGATCACGTCGTCGAGGGCGCCACGCGCGTCCAGGTCAAGGTCGGCACGAACGGCAAGGCGCAGGACGCCACCGTCGTCGGGGCCGACCCCTCGCGCGACCTCGCCCTGCTGAAGGTCGACGGCAACAACCTGTCCACCCTGTCGCTCGGCGACTCCTCGTCGGTCGGCGTCGGGGATGCCGTCTACGCGATCGGCAACCCCTTCGGGCTCGACCACACCTTCACGACCGGGATCGTCTCCGCGCTCCAGCGCAACCTGCAGGCACCTGACGGCGCGACGATCTCCGGCGCCATTCAGACCGACGCCGCGCTGAACCCCGGCAACTCGGGCGGCCCGCTGCTCGACTCCGCCGGACAGGTGATCGGCGTCAACGCTCAGATCGAGACCGGCTCGCAGAACGGCGCCGAGGGCGGCAACGTCGGCATCGGCTTCGCGATCCCGTCGAGCACGGTCAAGGCGTTCGTCCAGGAGGCCAAGGACGGCAAGCTTGCACCGCAGCAGTCACAGGAGCAGCAGCAGCCCGACCAGCAGCAGCCCGACCAGCAGCAGCTCCAGCCGCAGGAGCAGCAGCAGCAGCCCGACCAGCCCGGCCTGCAGCTCGACCCGCAGCAGCTCCAGCAGCTGCTCGAGCAGCAGCAGCAGCAGCTCCAGCAGCAGCAGCAGCCCGACCAGCAGCAGAGCGATCCGTACGGCTGGGGGATCGGTTAGGCAGCACTCGCACGGACGCGCTCAACATGCTCGGCGACGGGCCGATTACCGGGGCCTCGATGGCGGCGCTCAACCAATCTGACCAGTGAGCGCCGCCCAGCCGCGCTCCCAGACGCGATCGCGGCCCCGTCAGCACAGGCTGCTGACGGTGCTCGGGATCGCGCTCGTCGCCGTCTTCGTGCTGGGCGAGGCGCTGCTCGTTCGCTCCTACCACGACGGGCTGGCGGAACAGCGGCTGGTCGCGTTCCTGGGCGCCTTCGCCCTGCTCCTGGCCGCAGGGCTCGCCGTCGTCATCCGGCGCGCGATCCGCGGCGACTTCGCCCAGGCGCGGGACATGCTCGAGAGCTCCGAGGCGCGCTTCCAGCAGCTCGTCGAGCAGTTCCCGGCCGTCGTCTATGCGCTCTCGCTGCCCGAGGACGGCCGTCCGCCGGCCCCCGTCTACGTCAGCCCGCAGATGCTGGCGATCACAGGCGTCAGCGCGGAGGAGACGATGCGGCGCGGCCTGAAGTGGCTCAGCAGCCACGTGCCCGAAGATGACCAGTGGGGCCTGGGCGTGGCGATCGCCGCGGCCGTCGGCGGAGCACCGTTGCCGCCCATGGAGTTCCGCTTCGTCAAGCCCGACGGCGAGGAGATCTGGCTGCGCGCGTCGAGCACCGCGGTGACCGACGGTCCCGAGGGGCGACGGCTCCAGGGCCTCGTCTTCGACATCACCGAGGCCATGCACGCGCAGGCCGAGCACGCCATGATGGAGACCGAGCTGCGCCTGGCGCAGAAGCTCGAGGCCGTCGGCCAGCTTGCAGCGGGCATCGCCCACGAGATCAACACGCCCGTCCAGTTCGTGGGCGACACAGTGAGCTTCCTGCGCGAGGCCTTCGGAGACCTGATGGAGCTGCAGCCCGCGCAGGCCGCCGTCAATCGCGCGGCCGCCGCCGGCCCCGTCCCCGCAGAGCTGCTCGAGCGCGTCCAGGCGGCCGAGGACCGCGCCGACCTCGACTACCTGCGCGAGCGCGTCCCGGCGGCCTTCGCGCGCGCCACCGACGGCCTCGGGCGCGTCGCGTCCATCGTGGGCGCCATGCGCGAGTTCGCGCACCCGCCGACGAGCGAGCAGCTCGCGTTCGACCTCAACGATGCGCTGCGCAACACGCTGATCGTGGCGGCCAACGCCTACAAGTACGTCGCCGACGTCACCACCGACTTCGGGACCCTGCCCCCGGTGCTGTGCAACGGCGGCGACATGAACCAGGTGTTCATCAACCTGATCGTCAACGCCGCGCACGCGATCGAGGACACCGTCGGCGACTCCGGCGAGCGCGGCTCGATCGCCATCCACACCCGCCACGAGGGCGAGCACGTGGTCGTCAGCATCACCGACACGGGCGGCGGCATCCCGCGCGACGTGGCCGAGCGCATCTTCGATCCCTTCTTCACCACCAAGGACGTCGGGCGCGGCACCGGCCAGGGCCTCGCCATCGCCCGGACGATCGTCGTCGAGCGCCACGGCGGCACGATCACCTTCGACAGCGATCCTGCGCGCGGCACCACCTTCCACGTGCGCCTCCCGGTGGCCGGCCTGCAGCCCGCCACCGAGCACGAGCTCGCCGCGGCCTAGCGGACCACCTTCGCCTCGTAGTCCGCGCCGCGCACCTGTTCGAGCACGTCGTCGGCGTGCTCGCGCCCGCGCGTCTCCAGCACGAGCTGGACCGCGGTCTCGCGCACGTGGAGGTCCAGGCCCTCGCGCACGTGCTCGACGTCGACGAGGTTGGCGCCGGCCTCGCCCACCAGGGCGAGCAGGCGCGCCAGCGAGCCCGGGCGATCGGGCACGCGCGTCAGGACGACGAGGCGGCGCCCGGCCTGGCTCTCGTGGCGGCGCGCGATCGACGCCAGCAGGCCCGCGTCGACGTTGCCACCGCTGAGCACGACGACCGTCGTGCCCTGCGTCGCCGGCGCCGTCTGGCCATCCAGCAGCGCAGCCACGCCGACGGCGCCCGCCCCTTCGACCACGAGCTTGGCCTTCTCCATGAGCAGCACCATCGCCTCGGCCACGTCGTCCTCGGCCACCACGACCACGTCGTCGAGCCAGCGCTGGACGAGGCCGAGGGTCAGCTCCCCCGGGCGCTTGACCGCGATGCCGTCGGCGATCGTCAATCCGGGTGGCACCTCGACGGGCTCGCCGCGGCGCAGCGACTCCGGGTAGGAGGCGACGGTGTCGACCTGCACGCCGACGACCTCGACCTCCGGCCGCGCCGACTTGACTGCGATCGCGATGCCGCTGGCCAGACCCCCGCCACCGACCGGGACGACGATCTTGGCCAGGTCGGGCACGTCCTCGAGCAGCTCGAGGCCGAGCGTCCCCTGGCCGGCGACGACGTCGGGGTCGTCGAACGGGTGCACGAAGGCCATGCCGGCCTCCTGCGCGCGCGCCCGGGCCGCCGCCACGCATTCCTCCACGTCGGCGCCACCACGATGCACGATCGCTCCCAGCGCGCCGCACCCCTCGATCTTCGACAACGGCGCCTCGACCGGCATGAACACCTCGCACGGCACGCCGCGCGCGCTGGCCGCCTGGGCCAGGGCCCAGGCATGGTTGCCCGCGCTGCCGCCCGTGACGCCGCGCGCGCACCCGTCGCCGAGTTCCGCGAGCTTGTTGAGGGCGCCACGGATCTTGAACGAGCCCGTGCGCTGCAGGTTCTCGGCCTTCAGCGCGACCACGCCGTCCAGACGCTGGGTGAGCGTCAGCGACGGCAGCACCGGGGTGCGCTTGGCCACGTCGGCGATCGCTCCCCGGGCGCGCTCGATGTCCTCGGGGGTGACGGTGGCCCGGGTGGGCGACGTGGCCATCGGGCCGCGCTAGGTCGCCAGGGCGACGATGGCGTCGATCTCGACCCTCGACCCCAGCGGCAGCGAGGCCACGCCGATCGTGCTGCGGGCCGGCGGCCCCTCGCCGAAGAAGCCGGCGTAGGCCTCGTTGACCTCGGGGAAGGTGCCCATGTCGGTGACGTAGACGCCGAGGCGGACCGCGTCGGCCAACTCGGCGCCGGCCGC
This sequence comes from uncultured Actinomycetes bacterium, assembly GCA_963806015.1. GTDB lineage: Bacteria > Actinomycetota > Thermoleophilia > Solirubrobacterales > Solirubrobacteraceae > JAOPZW01. The sequence continues at coordinate 217,287 of CAWDWM010000001.1, forward strand.
GACGCACACGAGGCTGAGGTTCTCCAGGCAGCGCCGCGTCTGGTCGCCGACCGAGCCCTCGACGAGCTTGCCGGTGGCGGGATCCAGGGGCGTCTGGCCCGAGCAGAAGAGCAGGCCGCCGCTTCTCACGGCGTGGCTGTAGGGGCCGACGGCATCGGGCGCGCCGGGCGCGGTGACGGGATCACGATCGTGAGACATGCCGCCGGACACTAGTGCGCGCGCGCCGCGGGCGCCGGCTCCGCGGGCCCGATGGTGGTCTACCCTGCCCGACCATGCCCGCCCGGTCCACCCTCGCCGCTCTGGCGGCCGCCGTTGCCGTCCTCGTCCTCGCGCCGGGCGCCCACGCGGCCATCCCGTACGCGCCGTGTGACCCGGTGGGCTTCCAGTGCGGCCAGCTCGCGGTGCCGCTCGACCGCACCGGGGCCGTCCCGGGCACCGTGACGCTGAAGGTCAAGCGCGTCGTCGCCTCCAGCAACCCGACCGCCACGGCCGTGGTCGCGCTGGCCGGCGGCCCGGGCCAGGCGGCGCTTCCCGTCGCCACGGAGTTCGCCTCGATCCTCGGCCCCTCGCTCGCCACCCGCGACCTGCTGGTCTTCGACCAGCGCGGCACCGGCAGCTCGGGCCGGCTCAGCTGCCCGGCCTTCGACCGCGGCGTCACCTCGATCGTCGATGCCGCGGCGCAGTGCGCCAACCAACTCGGGCCGACGCGCGGCTTCTACCGCACGTCGGACTCGGTCGACGACATCGAGGCGCTCCGCGTCGAGTCGGGCTATCAGAAGCTCGTCCTCTTCGGCGTCTCCTACGGCACCAAGGTCGCGCTCGACTATGCGGCCAAGTACCCGGCCAACGTCGAGTCGCTCGTGCTGGACTCGGTCGTGCCGCCCGAGGGCTCCGACGTCCTGAACGTCTCGACCTTCAAGACGATGCCGCGCGCGCTGGGCGAGCTGTGCGGCGCCGGTGCGTGCAACGGGATCACCACGAGCGTCGGCCACGACCTCTTCAACCTCGTCCACAAAGTGGGACGCAAGCCGATCAGCGGGAAGGTCAACACGCCGGGCGGCAACAGCCTGAAGGTGAGCCTCGACCAGGACGGTGTCCTGGACATCCTGCTCGCCGGCGACCTGAACCCCACCCTGCGCTCCGAGCTGCCGGGCGCGATGCGCAGCGCGATCAAGAACGACACTCGCCCGCTGCTGCGCCTGCTGCTGCGCGCCAAGGGCCTGACCGGGATCCCCGACGCGCGCGCGCAGGGGCCGCTCGACGAATCGGACTCCGACGCGCTCTTCGCCGCGACGCGCTGCGAGGAGTCGGCCTTCCCCTGGGATCGCAACGCGGGCCCCGAGCAGCGCGCCAGCCAGGCGCTGGGCGCCGCCCGGGCCCATCCCGCCACCGACTTCCAGCCGTTCAACTACAAGATCGCCCTGCGCAGCGAGTCCATACCCGTCTGCCTGGCGTGGCCCAACGCCAGCCCGCCGCCGGCGCCGGCGGCGGCGCTTCCGCCCGTGCCCACCCTGATCCTCTCCGGCGGATTCGATCTGCGCACCCCGCGTGAGGACGCCGGCAGCGTCGCCGCGCGCATCCCCGGGGCCCAGCTCGTCGCGGTGCCCTTCACCGGCCACTCGGTGGTGACCAGCGACCTCAGCGACTGCGCGAAGAACGCGATGGCCGCCTTCTTCGCGGGCCAGCCCGCCGCGCAGTGCCCGAATGCCCAGCAGGTCATCGCGCCGTCGCCGATCTCGCCGACGCGCCTGTCCAAGCTGCCCGGGCGCACGACCGTGACCAAGACGATCGCCGCGGTCACGGCGACGGTGCGCGACGTCAAGCTGCAGTTCCTGGGCGACGAGATCGCCGCGGGGCGCGCGACGCCGGTCGGCTCCAAGGTGGCGGGGCTGCGCTCCGGCCACGCGACGGCCACGTCGCATGGCTACAACCTGCACCGGGTCGAGTTCGTCCCCGGCGTGACGGTCAACGGCGCCGTCCCGGCCCAGAAGGGCTCCTCGACGCTGACGATCAGCGGCCGCTCGGCGCCCCACGGGAAGCTGACGATGCACCCTGACGGCACCGTCACCGGGCGCCTCGGCGGGCGCAAGGTCTCCGTGCACGCCGCTCGCGCGGCGCGCGCCGTGACGCGGCCGCTGCCGGTGAGGCTGCCCCGTTATCGCCGCCTCCTACAGTTGGGCTGATGCCCAACGCACTGGCGCACGAGACCAGCCCGTACCTCCTCCAGCACCGCGACAACCCGGTCGACTGGCTTCCGTGGGGTGACGAGGCGCTGAGCCGCGCGCGCGAGCTCGACCGGCCGCTGATCGTGTCGATCGGCTACTCGAGCTGCCACTGGTGCCACGTCATGGAGCGCGAGTCCTTCGAGGACCCCGAGACCGCGGCGCTCATGAACGAGCGCTTCGTGTGCGTCAAGGTCGACCGCGAGGAGCGCCCCGACGTCGACGCGCTCTACATGGACGCCGTCCAGGCCATGACCGGCCACGGCGGCTGGCCGCTGAACGTGTTCCTCACCCCCGAGCAGGCGCCGTTCTTCGGCGGCACCTACTACCCGCCCGAGGCCCGCCAGGGGATGCCCAGCTGGCGACAGGTGCTCGGCGCGGTTGCCGACGCATGGGACACCCAGCGCGAGGACATCCGCGCCCAGGGCGAGCAGGTGGCGCCGCGGCTGTCCGGCGGCGCGCTGCTGGCGCCCTCCGAGCAGCCGCTGGACGGCGTCGCACTCGGCGACGCGGTGGCCACGCTGCGCACGAGCTTCGACAGCGTCCACGGCGGCTGGGGCCGGGCCCCGAAGTTCCCGCAGGCCTCGGTCATCGAGTTCCTGCTCGCCCGCGACGAGCAGCCGATGGCGCTGCAGACGCTGCGCTCGATGGCCGGCGGCGGCATCTTCGACCAGGTCGGCGGCGGCTTCTCGCGCTACAGCGTCGACGCGCGCTGGAGCGTGCCGCACTTCGAGAAGATGCTCTACGACAACGCCCTGTTGGCGCGCGCCTACCTGCATGGCTTTCAGGCCAGCGGCGACGCGCTGCTGCGGCGCACCGCCGAGGAGACGCTCGACTGGGCCCTGCGCGAGATGCGCGCTCCCGAGGGGGGCTTCTACAGCGCGCTCGACGCGGACTCCGAGGGCGTGGAGGGCAAGTTCTACGTGTGGAGCGTCGACGAGCTGCGCGCGGCCCTGGGCGACGACGCCGACGCCGCGATCGCCTGGTTCGGCGCGAGCGAGCGCGGCAACTTCGAGGGCGCCAACATCCTCGAGTCGCGCGGGCCCGAGCCGCCGCGGGAGCAGCGCGAGCGCATCCGCGCGACCCTGCTGGCCGTCCGTGCGCAGCGCATGCGTCCCGGCCTCGACGACAAGCGCCTGGCGGCCTGGAACGCGCTGATGATCGCCGCGCTGGCCGATGCCGGCGCCGTACTGGGCCGCGAGGACTACCTCGACGCCGCGCGCGGCGCCGCGGCGTTCGTGCTCGAGCAGATGCGCGCGCCCGACGGCCGGCTGCTGCGTACCTTCAACGCCGGCACCGCGAAGCTGGGGGCCTACCTCGAGGACCACGCCTTCCTGCTCGAGGCGCTGCTCGTCCTCTACGAGGCGACCTTCGAGGAGCGCTGGTTCACCGAGGCGCGCGCGCTGGCCGACACCATCGTCACGCGCTTCGCCGACCCCGAGCGCGGCGGCTTCTTCTCCACCGCCGACGACCACGAGACGCTCATCGCGCGGCGCAAGGACCTCGAGGACACGCCGATCCCCGCGGGCGGGTCGGCCGCCGCCTTCGGCCTGCTGCGCCTCGCGGCGCTCACCGGCGAGCACGCCTACGAGGAGCAGGCGGCCGGGCAGCTCGCGCTCCTGCACGAGCTCGCCGTGCGCCACCCGAACGCGTTCGGGCACCTGCTGCAGGCGCTCGACCTCTACCTGGCCCCGCGCCGCGAGGTCGCCCTGGCCGGAGACCCGGCCGGCGTCGCGGCGCTGGCAGCCGTCGTGCGGGAGACGCGCAGGCCCCACCTGGTGCTCGCCGCCGGCCCGGGCGACGGTCCGACGGCCGTGGCACTCATGGAGCAGCGCACGGCCGTCGACGGCCGCGCCGCGGCCTACGTGTGCGAGCGCTTCGCCTGCCGGACCCCGGTCACCGCGCCCGACGAGCTACGCGCGCTGCTCGAGACCGAGCTGTAATTCCCGAGGACGTTGTTGGGGTCGAGCCCGAAGCCGTCGCGCCCGTTCGCAGCCAGTCACCGAGGGAAGGGAGTCCGCGGCCGCTCGGCCGCGCGCGGTCGTGCCGCGAGCGAGCGGCACGCCAAGCGTCCCGACTAAAGGTCATCTGCCGACCCCAGGCCGGGACGCTTACGCAGAAATTCGCCTCACTGCCCGCCCCTGTCCTGCCCTGAGGTCACAGGACGACACCTAGCCAGGACACTTCACCCCAACCGCCGCGAGAGCCCGGCGGTGCGCGGCGGCCCCACCCGCCCTCGGTGATGCTGTTTGACCCCTACACCATCCGCCGCGCATCCCAAGAGGAACAGCGTGCTCAGGAACTACCCCTAGCCCGGCGCGACGGCCTGGGTGACGACGAAGTCGCGGCGCAGCGAGAGCTGCACGATCGAGCTGCGCGTGCGCGTGTGGCTCTTTGCGCTCACGAGGCAGTCCATCCGGAAGCCGGCCCATTTGCACCTGGCCGTGGTGCCGACATCGGGGATCGTCGCCGCGAGACGCAGCCGCGCGTAGGCGGCGATCACCGGGCGAAAGGCCTCGGGGCTGGCCACGTAGCAGCCCACGAGCGACGAGCGCGGGTGGCAGGCGCTGGTATCGACGCCGACGCGGGCACCGGTGCGCTGCAGCACGGCCGCGGCCTGGTCGAGCTGCCGGCCGGCGACGCGCATCGCCTCGCGCATCTGCGGGGTCTGCTTTGGCTTCTGTGTGGTCGTCCCGCAGCCGGTGAGCGCGAGGGCCAGCAGGAGAGCAGCGACGATCGGTGTTCTGCGCATCACCCCTGACATCGTCAGGGCGCCCGCGCGCCTTGAACGCCCGGCGGATCAGAGCACGGGCAGGTAGCGGTCGAGCTCCCACTGGGTGACCTGCACGCGGTAGTCCTCCCACTCCTGGCGCTTGATCTCCACGAAGCGGTTGAACATGTGCTCGCCGAGGGTGCGCAGCACGAGCTCTGACTCCGCGGTCAGCTCGATCGCCTCGCCCAGCGTCTCGGGCAGCTGCTCGATCCCCAGGCGCTTGCGATCGTCGGGCGCCAGGTGGTAGAGGTTCTTCTCCATGGGCTCGGGCAGCTCGTAGCCCTTCTCGATGCCCTCCAGGCCCGCCTGCAGGAGGGCGGCGAAGGTCAGGTAGGGATTGCAGGCCGGGTCCGGGCAGCGCAGCTCCATGCGCGTCGCCTGCTCCTTGCCGGGGTGGTAGAGGGGCACGCGCACGAGCGCCGAGCGGTTGCGGCGCGACCACGCCACGTAGACCGGGGCCTCGTACCCGGGCACGAGGCGCTTATAGGAGTTCACCCACTGCGCGAAGATCGAGGAGATCTCCCGTGCGTGCTTGAGCTGGCCGGCGATGAACGCCTTGCCGACGTCGGAGAGGAAGTAGGCGTCCTCGCCGTCGAACATCGCGTTCTTGCCGTCGCTGAACAGGCTCATGTGGGTGTGCATGCCCGAGCCGTTCTCGCCGAAGAGCGGCTTGGGCATGAACGTCGCATGCCAGCCGTACTTCATGGCGTACTCCTTGACCGTGATGCGGTAGGTCATGCAGTCGTCGGCCATCTTCAGCGCGTTGGCGTAGCGCATGTCGATCTCGTGCTGGCTGGGCCCCACCTCGTGGTGGGTGTACTCGACGTGAATGCCCAGCTGCTCGAGCGCCAGCACCGTCTCGCGACGCACGTCGGAACCGGCGTCCAGCGTGGTGAGGTCGAAGTAGCCGCCCTCGTCGAGGACCTCGGTCGACTTGTTGTCCTTGAACAGGAAGTACTCGAGCTCCGGGCCGACGTTGAAGGTGTCGAAGCCCATCGCCTTGGCGCGCTCCAGGGCACGGCGCAGGACATGACGGGGGTCGCCCTCGTAGGGCGTGCGCTCGGGAGTGAGGACGTCGCAGAACATGCGCCCGACCCCCTGCGCCTCCGGGCGCCACGGCAGGACCCTGAAGGTCGCCGCGTCGGGCATGGCGATCATGTCGGACTCCTCGATCGCGTTGAAGCCGGTGATCGAGGAGCCGTCGAAGCCCATCCCGCCCTCGAACGCGTCGTCGAGCTCGGCCGCGTTGATCGAGAACGATTTGAGCTGGCCGAGGATGTCGGTGAACCAGAAGCGGATGAAGCGGATGTCGTGCTCGTCGACGATCGCCTTGACGTCGTCGGCGGTCGTGGGCTGCTCGGTCGCGCTCATGGGCGGGGAACCTAGCGGAGCGACGCTCGACCGCAGGTTGGAGGTAGGTGGACAATGCGGCCATGCCCGCTCCCTCATACAGCCACGGCACCTCCGAGACCCAGCTGCTCGGCGACACCATCGGGGGTCACTTCCAGCGCACGGCGGCCCGCTTCGCCGACCGCACCGCGCTCGTCAGCCGCCACCAGGAGGTGCGCCTGACCTACGCCCAACTCGACGCGGCGATCGACGCCGCGGCCAGCGGGCTCCTGCGCGCCGGGATCCGCGCGGGCGATCGCGTGGGGATCTGGGCGCCCAACTGCGCCGAATGGGTCGTCGTGCAGTACGCCACCGCGAAGATCGGCGCGATCCTCGTCAACGTCAACCCCGCGTATCGCACGCACGAGCTCGAGTACGTGCTGCGCGAGTCCGGCGCCCGGCTGCTGTTCAGCGCCAGCGCGTTCAAGAGCAGCGACTACGTGGCCATGGTCGACGAGATATCGGGCGACATCGATGCGCTCGAGCGCACCATCTTCCTGGACCGCCCGGAATGGGACGAGCTGTGTGCCGGCGAGCCCGACCGTGACGCGATCGCCGAACGGATGGCGACGCTGTCCTTCGACGACCCGATCAACATCCAGTACACGAGCGGGACGACGGGCTTCCCCAAGGGCGCCACCCTCTCGCACCACAACATCCTCAACAACGGCTTCTTCGTGACGGAGCTGCTGGGGCTCACCGAGCGCGACATCACGTGCCTGCCGGTGCCCTTCTACCACTGCTTCGGCATGGTCATGGGCAACCTCGGGACGCTCGCGCACGGCGGGTGCGTCGTCATCCCGGCCCCGTCCTTCGAGCCGGCCGCGACCCTCGAAGCGGTCGCCGCCGAGGGCGTCACCTCGCTGTACGGCGTCCCGACGATGTTCATCGCGATGCTCGGACGCGAGGACTTCGACTCGTTCGACCTGTCCTCGCTGCGCACAGGGATCATGGCCGGCTCGCCATGCCCGATCGAGGTCATGAAACAGGTCGTCGACCGGATGAACATGACGGAGGTCGCCATCTGCTACGGGATGACGGAGACCTCTCCGGTTTCCACCCAGACGCGCGTCGACGACCCGCTGCAACGGCGGGTGGCCACGGTCGGGCGCGCCGGGCCGCACGTGGAGATCAAGGTGATCGACCCCGAGAGCGGCCTCGTGGTCGAGCGCGGGGCGCCGGGCGAGCTGTGCACGCGCGGCTACTGCGTGATGCTCGGATACTGGGGAGACCAGGAGCGGACCGCGGAGGCGGTCGATCCCGCGGGCTGGATGCGGACCGGCGACCTCGCGACGATGGACGACGAGGGCTACCTCAACATCGTCGGACGCAGCAAGGACATGATCATCCGCGGCGGCGAGAACATCTACCCGCGCGAGATCGAGGAGTTCCTGTACACCCACAAGGGCATCGCCGACGTCCAGGTCGTCGGCGTACCGGACGAGAAGTACGGCGAGGAGCTCTGCGCCTGGGTCCTGCGGCGCACGGACGCCGCGCTCGACGAGGACGCCGTCCGCGACTACTGCCGCGAGCGCCTGGCGCACTTCAAGGTTCCGCGCTACGTGATCTTCGTCGACGAGTTCCCGATGACGATCACCGGGAAGGTCCAGAAGTTCAAGATGCGCGACGCCTCCATCGACCGCCTCGGGCTGCAGGACGCGGAGGCCATTCGCAGCGCGTAGGACTCCGAGGGGGTGCGCGCGTTACAGCGTGCGCACGGGCGAGCGGCGGCGGCGTTCTTCGTCGTGGGCCAGCCAGTGGCGTGCCCACGACTTCAGCTCGGCCAGCGCGGGCTGCAGCTCGTGGCCCATGGCCGTCAGCCCGTAGGTCACCTTGACCGGCGGGCCGGACTCGACGTGCCGGACGACGACCCCACGGCTCTCGAGCTCCTTCATGCGCTCGGACAGCAGGCGGTCGCTGAGCTCGGGGACCGCCTGGGCGATCTCCGAGAAGCGCATCGGGCCATGGTCGAGCAGCACCGCCACGATGGCGCCGGTCCAGCGGCGGCCGATCAACTCCACTGCTTCGTGGTAAAGCGGGCAGCAGGCGGGCGGCTGTGTGCCCGCCTGCTTGCTCGAGCCGGCCGCTTCAGGCTCCGGGCTCATGCGTTCAGAGTACCGCTGCGGCCTGACCTCACGCCGCCTTGAGCGTCCGGGCGTCCTCGGTGGAGCCGTCGACGGGGACGTCGCCGGCGACGTTGACCATGGCGGTGAAGCCCTCGAGCGCGACCACCGCGACCGCCTCGAGGATCTGCTCGTCGGTCCAGCCGGCCTCGCGCGCCTCCTCGTGGAGGTGCATCGGCGGCTTTCCCTGGCCCTCGACCAGCGCCTTGAGGTAGCGCAGCAGCGTCGCCTCGCGCTCGTCGCGGGAGTCGAACTCGCGCGCCAGCGCCAGCTCGTCGAGCCCGATGCCAGCCTGCCGCGCCGTGCGCGCGTGCAGGGCGATGCCGGGCTCGGAGTGGTAGTGCTCGGCCACCGCGATGGCGATGCGCTCGAGCGTCGGATGGGAGAGCGTGCCGTGGCGCAGCTCCGAGCGGAAGCGCGCGTAGCCGCGCAGTGCCGCCGGCGCGCCGGCGAGCACCCCGAGGAAGTTGGGCAGCTGGCCGCCCGTGGCCAGCGCCCCGCGCAGCACGGGGACCGAGCCCTCGGGTGCGGTGAGCTCGTCGTGGATCTGAAAACGGCTCATGGAGATCTTCTTCATGGCAATGCCTTCGCGGAGGGGGGACGGGTGGCCGGTGTCCTTACCGTGGCCTACGAAAAGCAACCTGCTTACAGTCAGTAAGTGTAGGTCGGCGCAGGGCTCCTGACAACGGCCTGTCGCATGAGATACGCACGAATGCGCCATCCCGATGTGCGCGGAGGCGATTTTGGGCGCCGCGGGCGGCCCTTCTGCGTGCGGCGGGGCGCGCCGGCACGCCGCGGGGCGCAGGACGGCGACGCGGCCGAGGCGACCCATCATGGGCCGCCCCGGCCGGTGTTCAGCGCGCCGGGGGGGTAGCGCGCAGCGTCGCCGTGTGAGTGCGAACGACCTGCTGGTGCACGAGGCGGGCGCCGGCCGCGCTCGCGCTGGGCGCGCGCGTGGCCGCATGCGACGTGCTCGTCACCGCGACGAAGATGAGGAAGAAGCCCAGGACGACGGCCCACAGCGCGAGCCGGTCGGGCCTGGCGCCCACGCGCTCGGCGGCGCGGCGCGCGGGGCGGCGGCGATCGATCTGCACCAGCCGGGGCAGCGTCGGCGCGCCCACGGTGCGTCCGGTGATCTCCACCGTCCGCCGGCGCGACGGCGCGGGGAGCGGCATCGGCGCCTCGGGCGCGCGAGCCGTGGACCCGTGGTCGTCGCCGCGCGAGAAGCGCCCGCGCCGCTCGGGGGCCGAGCGCTCGAAGCGCCGCGTGCGCGGCATGGCGTCGGCCTCGTGGACGGTGTCGGGATCACGCGTGGCGACGGGATCGCCGGTATGGCGCTCGGCCACCGCGCGGGCCGCGGCGCGCGCGTCGAGACGCAGGCCGCGATGGGCCTCCTTCTCGCGCTTGCGCTCGAGCGGTTCACGCAGGTACTGCACATCGTCCCACCACGCACGGGTGTCGGGCTGGGGCATGCCTGTGTCGCCGTCCTCTTTCGGGTGCTTACGGGGTTAGCTGACGGGCTCGCGCTGAAAGAGCTTGCGCTACGCGTCGGACGACGCGATTCGCCCCAACTTCGTCGGGTCCCCCGCTTCCCCACCCTTCCCGCTCCTGTGCGGGCCAAGATGAGGAACTCAGCGGTCTTGACGGCGAGCACTCTACCAGCAGCCACGGGCGCTTACAGGACGATTTTCCCCCACGTAGCGGGTGCAACGAGCGCGGCGCGCGCCGCGCCCGCCGGCCGCATCCGACCGGCCCAACCGCGCCGGCGCTACCCGCGGCCGGCGACGGCCGCGACGTAGGCGGCGACGTTCTGCGCGTCGGCGCCGTCGACCAGCCCGGCGGGCATCTGACCCTGACCGCGTGCGCGACCGTTCTTGATCGCGTCGAGGATGAGCCCCTTCGGCGGATGCAGGACGTCCAGGTTGGGCCCGACCTTGCCCACGGCGTTGGACGCCTTCAGCGTGTGGCAGGTCGCGCAGTAGCGGGCGAACACCTCGCGCCCGGCGGTCTCGGAGGCATTCAGATCCACGCCCCCGGGCGCGCTCTTGGCATGGTCGTTGCTGTTGACCACGCCGATGGCGAGCGGAACCGCCAGTCCGAGGCCCACGACCACGATCGCGACCACCACCGCGACGAAGCGGCGCCCGGCTCGCGTGGGCGCACCACCCCGCCCGCGGCGGGCGGAGCCCCGGCCACTGAAGGCCAGGAAGACCACGCCGAGTCCGAGGACCACGAACAGGAGGACGAAGATCACCGCGGCGACCATCGCGCGGGAACATACATGGCCCGGCGCCCATCATCGCCGCCGACCCTGGGCGAAGCTCATGATCGGCGGGGCCACCGCCCTGAAGTCCTCGGCTCCGGTGCCGCCCGCGGGCAGCGGCTCGACGGGGTCGGCCGGGCCGGTCGCGGTCCGCGCGGGAGCGGTGGAACCTGGCGTCGCCGCACCCGGCGCGGTCACGGCGGCCGCCTCCGGCATCGCGCCGGAGGCTCGCATCGTCGCGGCAGGCGCCGCCGATGCCGCCGGGCGCACGTGGGCGGCCGTCGCCCCGCCGGCCGCCGCCACGGCCACGCGCGGTTGCTCCAGTGCGATGCGGGCGAGCTCGCGCGCGTCGAGCATCGAGAAGTCCTTGACCTCGGGGCGTGGGCGGCGGGAGAGCAGGTCGGGCGCATCGAGGGGCGCGAGACGGCGGACCAGCAGGTTGATGGCCCCCCCGCCCGACGCGAAGCGCTCGAGCACGCCCTCGACGACCACGAGCGGCTCGGTGCGGACGGTGAGGCGATCGCGCGCGTAGACCGGCGGCGGGACGATGACGTTCACCGTTCCCATCTCGTCCTCCAGCAGCAGGAAGACGACGCCCTTGGCGGTCCCCGGCCGCTGGCGCGCGACGACGATGCCCCCGACGCGCACCTGTGCGCCGTGGGGCAGGTCGGCCAGATCCGCGCTGGAGGCGATCCCGCGCTCGGTCAGACCCTCGCGCAGCAGGCGCAGGGGATGGCGATCGACGGTGAGGCCGGTCGTCGCGTAGTCGGCGATCATCGCGTCCCAGTCGTCGAGCGCGGCCAGCGCGGGGGCCGCGGGCAGCTCGAGCCCCAGCGAGAGCTGCGTGCCCCCGGGGCCCGCCGCGTGGGCGGGTGCCGCGGCGCCCAGGCGCCACAGCGCCGGCCGGCGCCCACCCGCGAGGGCATCGCAGGCGCCCGACCACGCCAGCTGCGCGAGCGCCGGACGACCGGCCCCCGCGCGCATCGCCAGGTCGTCGAGCGAGCGGAAGGGGCCGCCGGCCTCGCGGGCGGCGACGAGCGCGGCGACCTCGTCGCCCCGTACGCCCAGGACGTAGCCCAGGCCGAGGCGGACGGCCGCACGAGCGGGTGCGGCGGCCGAGCGCACGGGCAGCGGCGTGGGCGGCTCGGGAGACGCGGGCGCGGTGACGAGGGCCGGCTCGCGCGCCGGGCGCAAGCGGAAGGGCAGGACCGCCGCCGGGATGTCGACGACGGTGCAGCCCACCGCGCTGGCGTTGACATCGGGCGGGAGGACCTCGATGCCGCGGCGCTGGGCCTCGTGGACGAGGGCGTCGGGCGGATAGAAGCCCATCGGCTGCTCGTCGAGCAGCGAGCACAGGAACTCGGGCCCGTAGTGGACGCGCAGCCAGGTCGACTGGTAGGCCAGCAGGCCGAAGGCGGCGCCGTGGGCCTTGGGGAAGCCGAAGCCCGAGAAGCCGACGACCATCGACCACACGCGCTCGGCCAGCGCCTCGTCGACGTCGGGCCACTTGGCCATCGCTCCCTCGACGAAGCTGCGGTGGTGGGCCTCGATCGCCTCCGCCGAGCGCTTGCGGCTCATGGCGCGGCGCAGGCCCTCGGCCTCTCCCGGCGAGAAGCCCGAGAAGGCCATCGAGACCTCGATGACCTGGTCCTGGAAGATGATCGTCCCCAGCGTGTCGCACAGGACGGGCTCGAGCGACGGGTGGTCGTAGGGGATCTGGTAGCCGGGCTCCACGCGCAGGCGCTGGCGGCGTTCGATGTAGGGATTGACCGCGCCGCCCTGGATCGGCCCCGGGCGCACGATCGCCACCTGGATGGTGAGGTCGTCGAGGTTCTCGGGGCGCGTGCGCCGCAGGGAGCCCATCTGCGCGCGGCTCTCGATCTGGAAGACGCCGGTGGTCTCGGCCTCCTGGATGGCCTTGAAGGTGGCGGGGTCGTCGTAGGGGATGCGCGAGAGGTCGATCCGCTCGCCGCGCCGCGCGGCGACCATCTCGACGCAGCGCTCGACCGACGACAGCATCCCCAGTCCGAGCAGGTCGATCTTCAGGAAGCCCGCGTCCGAGCAGGAGTCCTTGTCCCACATGACCATCTGGCGGCCCTCCATGGCGGCGGGCACGACCGGGCAGCAGTCGACCAGCGGGCGGGTGGCGACGATCATGCCGCCGGAGTGCTGGGAGAGATGACGCGGCAGGCCGTGGGCCTCTTCGGACAGCGCGCCCAGCCATTGCCAGCGGCCCTCGGTCTCACGGCCTGCCCCCAGAGCGGTGACGATGTCGCGATCGACGTCCTCCCCGTGCCAGCCCTCCGAGCCGCGCGCCACGCGCTCGATCTCCCCCGGCGGCAGGCCCAGCGCCTTGCCCAGCTCGCGGATGGCGCCGCGCGCGCGGAAGGTCGGGAAGGCGGCCACCAGCGCTGCGCGGTCGCGCCCGAAGCGATCGTGGACGCGCGGGATGAGGACCTCGCGCACGTCGCGCGGGAAGTCGAGGTCGATGTCGGGCAGCGTCGAGATCTCCTCGTTGAGGAAGCGCCCGAGCAGCAGCTTGTTGGCGATCGGGTCGACGTGCGAGAGGCCCGTGAGGTAGCAGACGATCGAGGACACCGATGACCCCCGCCCGCGCCCGGGCGGCAGCAGCGCGCGCGCCGTGGAGCGCCCGCGCACCTCGACGGCGACCTCGCGGGCGAGCTCGAGCATCTCGCGATGCAGCAGGAAGAAGCCCGACAGCCCGAGCGAGGCGATGAGGCTCAGCTCCTCCTCCAGGCGCGCGGCGGCCTGCGCCCGCAGCGCCGAGCCCATCGGATAGCGGGCCTCGAAGCATCCGTGGCAGACCTCGACCAGCCGGCGATCGGCGCCCGCGTCCTCGGCGCCGGGGTAGCGGTAGCCGAGGTCGCTGGTGAGGTCGAAGCGCAGGGTGTCGGCCAGGCGCTCGGTCTCGGCGACCGCGTCGGGATGGTCGGCGAAGCGGGCGGCCATGGCCTCCGGCGTGGCGAGGACGTGGCTGTGGTTGCCGCGGCGCAGGGGCTCGGAGGCGTCGAGCGTGGTGTGCTCGCGGATGGCCACGAAGGCGTCCTGCAGCCGCGCGCGCGCGACCGTGTGAGCATGGACGTTGCCCGTGGCCACGCAGGGAACGCCGAGGCGGTCGGCGAGCGCGGCCAGGCCGCGGTTGAGCATGCGGTCGTGGCGGTGGAAGGGGCGCTGCAGCTCGACGCGGAAGGCGTCGCGCCCGAAGGCGCGCAGCAGCCGGCGCATGGTCGGCTCGTCGCGGACCCCCTGGCGCGCGCAGCCGCTGAGGCAGACCAGCCCCTCGGCATGGGCCTCGACGTCCTCGAGGGCGAGGCGCGGCTCACCCACCACGCGCGAGGTCCGCGTCGCCGAGCCGCGCACGCGCCGGGGCCCTTCGCGCCGCGCCACCGGGCGCTCCGAGGCGTACACGCGCGTGTGGGCATGCGCGCGGGTGAGCAGCCGGCAGAGGTTCGCCCATCCGCGGGCGTCGCGCACGAGCAGCGTGAGGTGGCGGCCCTCGGTGTCGGCGGCTTCCGAAGCCGCGTCGGTCACCGTCACCTCGGCGCCGTGGATGGGGCGCAGGCCCCCCAGGTCGCGCGCGGCCTGCGCGAACTCCATCGAGCCCGAGACGGAGTCGTGGTCGGTGAGGGCCAGCGCGGTGTGGCCGCGCTCCAAAGCGGCGGCCACCAGCTCGTCGGGCAGCGAGGCGCCGTCCAGGAAGGAGAAGGCGGAGTGGCAGTGGAGCTCGACGTAAGGCATGCGAACGCATGTTCGCATGGTGGGAGGACGGTGTCACTGCCCGCGGGCGTTGGCGGCGATGCGCGGCGCCAAACAGCATCATCCAGGGACAGGAGTCAGCGGCGGTCCGGGGCGTGAGCCGTTCCGCGGGGCGCGGGGCGTTCTTGGCACAGATCGCGCGTCTTTCGCAACACGTCTGAGAGCGCCGCGAGGGGGTGGGCTCTCTTTCCGGACACTATGGCCGTTTAGGGAGCCCACCCCCTACGGCCGACGGTGGAAGGTGTTGCGAAACGCACGCGAACTGCGTAGAACCGCCGCGCCCCCGGGGACCCGTCACCGCGCCGGGACACCCTCCCCTCGATGATGCAGTTTGCGCCGCGAACCGCCGAAAGCGCCAGCGGACGACCAGCCGAACCGCTACGCCCGCTGCCCCAGGCAATCCCCGCGCACGTGCCACACCCCGTCGAGCCCGCGCGTGGTGGCGGCGACGAGGTGGGTGTCCTCGCGCGTGTGCGAGAGCGCGCCGCCCACCTGGACGCCGTCGAGGCCCACCGACACGTCGACGCCGTAGCGGCGCTCGTGGGCGTCGTAGGTGCGCGCGTGGACCACGCCGACGTCGTCGAGGCGCCGGCGCAGGGCGGCGGCGACGGCAACGGCGTTCCCGAACGTCGCCAGGTCGGGATGGCGGACCTGCTGCAGGAAGGCGCCGGCCAGGCGCAGGCTCTCGGGATCGGTGAGGTCGAGGTGGGTCTCCTCGACGTAGGTGCGCCCATGGCCCGTGGGCACCGAGAGCAGCCCGGCCGCGGGTTGCAGGCGGTTGGGGAGGTCGAGCGAGATCCGGTAGTTGCCGGTCGTCATCACCATGAGGTCGACCGGGCGCCCGCTCGCGTCGTAGGTCACGGCGTAGCGCTCGCGGGCGCCGGTGGCGCCCGTGCCGGCGTGCGTGAGCGACAGCGACCCCTCGACCGAGCGCTGGACGTAGAAGGTGATGCGCCCGGTGCGGGCGTCCGTGCGCGTGCCGGCGACATCCTGCGATGAGAGCCCGAGCGATCCGCCGAGCGTCTGGCCGCGCGAGAACTGGCCGCTCGCCGCCGGGCCGCCGTGCCCGTAGCGCAGCGCAGGCGAGGGCATGCGCCCGTCCGCGATGCGGCGTTCGAGCTCTCCGCGCGACAGGCGCAGGCGCCCGACGAGCGCATCGGCGGCCCGCGCGTCGTGCACGAGCCAGGTGTAGCCGCGCTCGCGCGAGGCGACCACCGACGCGGTGAGCTCGCCCCCGAGGCTGAGCCCTCCGCGGCCGAGCGACAGCGCCACATGCACGCCCTCGCCGGCCTGCAGCCCGGCCTCCCGGCCGTAGGCGACGGTGATCGCGATCGTGCCGTCGGAGCGCTCCTCGCGCACCATGGCCTTGTCCTGTCCGATGCGAAAGACGAGGATCCTCGCGCTGACGGCGTCCTTGCGCCGATCGGTCGCGACCGGACAGGGAGCGCGATCCTGCTCGCAGTCGCCGCCGCGCACGATGCACAGCGCGCGCAGCAGCTGATGGTCGACCGCCTGCGGGACCCCCGAGGCGTCGGCGGCGAGGGCCACCGCCCCCAGGACCACCGTGACGAGCAGGAGGACGCCGACGTAGTCGACGCCGGCCTGGCCGCGAACCGGCGGTCCTGGGGAGCGCTGTGGGGGCACCCCGGCACCTTCGCGAGGATCGTGTGACGGGACAACGGCGCAGCTGTGACGAAAGCGCGCAGGCCCTGCATCAACGGTGGCGGTACCAGCCGCCCCCGGTGAGCTCGCGGAAGACGACGAGGTCGCGCCCGTCGAGGGTCACGACCTCCCAATAGCGGCGGCGCAACGGCCGGTCCGTCCACCAGCGGTCCTCGATGAGCCACGACTCGCGCACGGCGACGACCTCCTGGTGGTCGACGGCCTCCGGGCGCCCGCCCGGACCGGCCAGGACGGTGGCGGGCCGCGGAGTCCCGAGCCGGCGACTGCCGGGGCTCATACCTCGAAGGGCGTCAGGACGGCGCGGCGCTCGGGGACCCGCGAGTCGGGATCGACGGCCAGGATGCGCAGCGCGGCCTCAGGGCCGGCGGCGGCCCGCACCTGGCGGATCGCCTCGCGCAGACGCGTCTGGCGGCGGGCGCTCGAATCGTCGAAGAGCGCCGCGCCGGCGGGATGCGGCGGGCCGAAGCGCTCCACCGCCAGGCGCAGGCTCTCGGCCGGCGCGGGCAGCAGCCCGAGGCGCTGGGCGAGGACGAGGCGCATGCGTCCCGCATCGGACAGCGGCTCGCGAAAGACGACGCGCTCGCGCCAGGTGCCGCCCTCGACCAGCACCGCGCCCAGCACGACGACGCGCAGCATGCGCCCGTCGCGCTCGCGCCGAGCCAGCAGCCGATCGACGAGCAGGCCGAGCGCCCGCTCGAGCTGGGTGCCCGAGGAGGACTCCTCGAGTTCGAGCACCTCCTCCAGGACCTCGCCGGGACGGCGCGGGAGCAGCGGCGTGTCGCGCCCGCTCGCGAGGTCGTGGGCCAGCAGCCCGATGCGGCCGAAGCGATCGGCCACCGCGGCGCGCGGCAGCGCGGCGAGGGCGCCGAGCGTGGCGATCCCCAACCGCTCGAGCTCCTCGGGCAGCGCCGACAGCTCGGGCCGGTGGCGCAGCAGCGCGACGCGCTCGGCGGCCAGACCGTCGGCGCCCGCGACGAAGCCGGGGCGTCGCGCGCGCGCCCGCGCGGCGGCGGCCACGATCGCGCAGAAGCGCGACGGGCCGGCGCCCAGGCGCGTCGCGGTGATGCCCGCCCGGCGCAGCGTCTCGCGGGTGGCGTCCAGCACCCCTTCCAGCGAGCCGCCGTGCAGGCGCCGCAGGCCGCGGGCCTCGAAGCAGGCCAGCCCCGGGCGGCCGGGCTCGACCAGGGCGCCCGTCGTCTCCAGTGCCACCAGCACGCGTTCCCAGGCGTCGGCCACCCCGACGGGATCAGGCGGTACGAGGGCCAGCCGCGGGCAGCGCGCCAGCGCCTCCCCCATCCGCATGCCCGGGTGGATGCCGAAGGCCTCGGCCGCCGCCGAGACCTCCCCTACCAGCTGCTCGCGGCCCGGCTCGGGAGCCAGGGCGGCCGGGCCCTGCAGGAGCGCTTCGCGCGCCCCCGCGGCGACGACGAGCTCGAAGCGGGGGAGCAGGACACAGACGACGGGCATCGAACACATGTTCGCACCCGGCGTCCGCCGGCACAAGCTCGTCTCAGCCGATCACGAACTGCAGGCCCACCTGCGTCTCGAGCGTCGCGCTCGCGGCGTGCAGCGACACCGACCACGTCCGGTCGCCCACGATCCCGTCGGATGCGACGTGGCCCCACGTCTGAAAGGCCTTCACCGAGGCCTTCGTCTGGGGACCGAAGTCGCCGTCGATCGCGCCCGGGCCGGTGCCCCACTGGCCCGCGCCGTTGGTCAGCACCGTCTGCAGGCTGTGGACCACCGCGCCGTTCGACCCCTCCTGCAGCGTGGGCATCGGACCGCCATCGGGCAGGGCGTGCCACGTCGCCGGCCCGACGACGCCGTCCACCGCCAGGCCCTCGCCGCCCTGGAACTGCTTGACCGCCGTCTCCGTCGCCGGACCGAAGACGCCGTCGACGACGAGACCGAGGTTCGGCGTGCGCCGCAGTGCTCGCTGCGCGCGGCGCACCACGCTCCCGCTGGCGCCTGGATGGATCGTGGGCTGACCTGGGTTGGGCATGCGCGCATTCTCCGGCGCGGACGACCGCGCGGTCAACGCGTGCCGGCAAACCTAGGGAATGCCCATGCGAAAGATGGGTCGCCCGCCCGATGCCGTCTGGGTGGGGCGGCCCTAGCGTCCTCGCACACGACCGAAAGGACGCAATGAGACGTCACTCGACCAACCGCAGCATGATGAGGAGACCCCGGCTGTCCAAGCGCGCGGTGCTGGCCATGCTCGGCGCCCTCGCGATCGCACTGACCGCCGGCGTCGTCGCCAGCGCCAAGCAGTCCGGCGAGCACTCCACCGGGTTCGCCAACCAGCTCGCGTCCGCGCGGCTGGCGACGGCCAAGTACGCGACGGACCTCGACGCGGCGAAGGCCGACGGCTACCAGATCATCACCCGTGACATCCCGAACATGGGATGGCACTTCATGAATCCCAAGATCCAGGGCTTCGACGTCCGCCGCCCGCCGATCCTCGTCTACGAGAAGACCTCGCCGACGACGTGGCAGCTCGCGGCGCTGGAGTGGGTGTTCCCCAAGCGGCCGGCCAAGTCGCCGTTCCCCAGTGCCCGCTACGGCTCGTTCCCGGCGGCCTGCCACTACGCCGACGGCACCTTCGTGCCCCAGGCGTCACAGGATCGCTGCGCGAAGACGGCCCCGGATACCGGCGCCGCCTTCACCTTCTGGCACCCGGATCTCGTCACGCTGCACGTGTGGCTGTGGTACCCGAACCCCAACGGGTTCTTCGCCAGCTACAACCCGCTCGTCAAGCCGTTCAACGGGGGGTGAGTCCGGGGACCGACCGCATCGGTCGCACCTACGCGACCGATGCGGCCGGCCGGGCCGCGGCGCGCTCGCGCTCGACGAGGACGCGCCGTAGGAGCTTGCCGGTCGGTGCGCGCGGGATCGCGTCGACGACGACCTCGGCCAGCCGCTCGTAGGGCGCCACGCGCTCGGCCAGCCAAGCGGCGATCGCGCCGGGCTCGGCCGCCGTCGCCGCGTCGTCGCCGAGGTAGCCGCGCATGAGCTGCGGGCCGCGGACCCACAGCTCCCCAGTCCTGCCCGCCCCCAGCCGGGCGCCGCTGTCGGGATCGACGATCACGGCCTGGGTCCCCGCCACCAGCCGGCCCACCGAGCCGTGGCACGCCGGGTGCTCGGGCAGGGCGAGCGCCGCCGCCTCGGTCATGCCCAGCCCCTGGCCGACGACGCATCCGAGCCGCGCCGCGCACTCACGCTCGATCTCGGCGGCGCACGGGGCGGCGCCGACGAGCAGGAAGCGCAACGACGAGAGGTCGTAGCGGTCGACGGCGGGATGACGGGCCAGCGCGCGTGCGATCGGCGGCACCACGGCAGCCGCGGTGACCCGGTGGTCTTGGACCATGCGCAGGAAGGCGTCCAGCTCGAAGCGGGCGAGCGTCACCATGCGCGCACCGCCGCGCAGCGCCGAGTTGAGCATCACCCAGCCGAACATGTGCGCGAACGGAACGATTCCCGCGACCACGTCGTCGGGCCCGAAGCGCCCTAGCGGCGACGCGGCGTACTGGCGCAGCGCCGTCACCGCCCCGGCGTGCGTGTGCACGGCGCTCTTGGGCAGGCCGCTGGTCCCGCTCGTGCTCAGCAGCAGCGCGGTCGCGTCGGGGTGGCCGCCGCTCGGCGCGATCGGGTCGGCGGCTCGCGGGCCGTGAGCAGCGGGCCGGCGGGCGCCAGGGCCAGACCGGCGAGCAGGGCTCCGTGGGCGACCATCGGGAAGCCGACGCCGTTGCCCGCCACCAGGGCGAGCACATCGCCATGGCGGGCGCCGCCGGCCCGCAGGCCACCGGCCAGCCGACGGGCGCCGTCGGCGATCTGGCCGTACGTCGCCGACCGGCCGGTCGTAGCGTCGACCAGCGCCACCCGGTCGGACCGTCCCGGCGCCCCGCCGAGCACCCCCTCGTACAGCGTCGCGCGAGTGATGGCGTCGAACTGATGGGAGCTCTGCCAGACGTGGGACATCGACCGACCTCGATAGTATGCAGGAACCCTGCGGATATTTACGCAGGCTCCCTGCGCGTTGTCGAGGAGAGGCGCGATGCCCGAAGTCGATCAGAGGCCGTTCACCGTGATGATGGCCTTCCGGCACACCACCCGGCGCATGGTCGAGGAACTGACCCGGCGCCTGGAGGCCGACGGCTACGCCGGAGTCCAGCCCGCCTACCACGCGCTGTTCGAGAACATCGACGTCGAGGGCACGCGCCTGACCGAGCTCGCGGCGCGCGCGGACATGACGCATCAGTCGATGGGCGAATTGGTCGGCACCCTCGAGCGTCGCGGATGGGTCGAGCGCCGGCCCGACCCGACCGACCGCCGGGCGCGGCTGGTGTGCCTCACGCCGGAGGGCAGGCGCGTCACGCGGCGCGGTCTGCATCACATCAACGAGATCGAGGCCGTATGGCAGGAGCGCTGGCGCGCGGCGGGCTACGACGGGACGCTGCGTCACGTGCTCGTGCGGGCGCTGGACGACGCCGCCGGCGCCTGACCCGTCACACGACCAGCGCCGCGACCTGGGTCTGCGCCTCGTCCTCGGACAGGCCGCCGTGATGGCCGCGGAAGCGCATGTCGAAGCGGTGGCGCTCGCGCCACCAGACCGTCTCGCCCGGGGCGGGCAGGACGCAGACGTCGGCCAGCCGCGCGCGCAGGCGCGGCCCGACGGTGCCCAGCCAGCCCGCCTCCACGAGGTCGGCCACGCGGTGGACCGCCGCGCGCTCGCCGAGCAGGCGCGCGAGGCCGACCATCACCTCGTCGATCGCCTCGGGCCGGCAGTGCAGGAAGAGATCGCGCGCCGAGCCGGCCGGGGCGAGCGGGCGCCCGTCCCGCCCCCGCGCCAGCAGGCCGGCGATCTGCGGCCAGGCCTCGTTGACGTAGATCGTCGTCGCCGGGTCGACGTCGACCTGCCCGTGGTCGGCGGCCAGCAGCACCACCGTTCCCTCGGGCAGCGCGCGCAGCCCGGCGTCCAGCGCGTCGAGGCAGCGCTCGGCGGCGGCGGCGAACTGCGGCGAGGACGGCCCATACTCGTGACCGAGGGAGTCGACCTCGTCCCAGTAGACGTAGGCGTACGCCGGACCCGGGGTGGCGTGCAGGGTGCCGGCCAGCTCGCCCAGCCCCGCGGAGAGCGACGCGATCGGATGGATGTCCGCGCCGCGGGCGAAGACCCCGTCGTAGGTCGAAGGGGTGAAGGTCGCCGGCCCGAACGCGTGGCAGGCGACGCCGGCCTGGCCGAGGCGCTCGTAGAGCGTCGACCCCGGCGACAGCAGCGCCCTGGGATCGGCGCCCGCGCGCAGGAGCGTGTCGCGCGCGCCGTCCCCCGCGAAGCAGAACAGCATCGGCGTGATGAGCGTGCCGAGCGACGGCTCGTAGACGTTCCACTCGTACAGGCCGTGCTCGCCGACCGCGAGGCCGCTGTGCAGCGTGGTGACGTGCGCGGTGGTGGTCGAAGGGAACTGCGTGGTCAGTGGTACGACCGCGTCCAAGCGCCGCAGGAGCGGATGGTCGCCGTGGCGGGTGAAGAAGCGCCAGCCGAAGGCGTCGAGCAGCACCAGGACGACGTGCTGCGCGCGCGCCGGCACGCCGTCGAGGATCACGCCCCCATCGCCGGCGCCCAGCAGCCGCGCCACCGTCGCCGGCAGCGCCGCGAACCCCCCGCCGTCATAGCGCGGGACGATCACTAGATCGCGGCCGGCTGGCCGAACATCTCGCCCAGCCGCGCCGCCACCGCCAGGTCGCCCTCCATGTCCAGGCGGCCGGTCAGCAGCGCCTTGCCCGGGTCGAGCTCGCCACCCGCGAGGCGGACGAAGTCGACGAGCCCGAGCTTGAGCGTCAGCACCGGCGCGGCGGCCGTGCCCGGGCGGACAGTCGCGCGCTCGGGCCCCAGCGCCACCGTCCAGCTCACCAGCTCGCCGTCGGAGCGGCGCAGGTCGTACTGCAGCTCGCCGCTGAAGCCGGCCGCCTTGTCGGGCTGGTAGGCCTGCGCCATGGCGCCGAAGAGCACCTTCAGCCCGCGCGCCGACCCGGCGGTGCGCTCCAGGCGGCGGTCGTCGGAGCGCCGCACGAAGGCCCGGAAGGCGCGCTCGCCGTGCGCGGCGAGCAGCGCCTGGACCCCTGCCCGCCGCGCTCGGCCATTGGACGGCGCGTGCTCGCGACGCGGCGATCGCGCGGGCGGCCCGGAGGCGGTCGGGCCGATCGTGTAATCCGGATCGGACGCGCGCGGCGGCTCGCGGCGGGCCAGCGCGGCGGCGATCGCGGGGGCGAAGCGCTCGGCGCGCTCCGCATCGACCGCGTCGGCGCGCTCGGCGAACTCGGGCAGGACCTCGGCGCCGAAGAGCTCGATCGACTCGCAGATGTGCTCGTGGCGATTGCGCCCCGCCTGCATCAGGAAGATCAGCTGGTCGACCCCGGCCGCCTCGTAGCGCCGGCACAGGTCGGCCACCTGCTCCGGCGAGCCGATCGCCCCGCGCAGCGAGCCGAGTCCCTGCTGCAGCACGCGTACGCCGAGCGGGGCGGCGTCGGCGGTGATGATCGACCGCGCGAAGCCGACGTCGTCGCGCCGGGCCAGGAACTCCTCGTAGACGTTCGTGCGCCCGGGCCGGTGGTCGCCGAAGACGTAGTAGTGGGCCAGCGAGTACCCGAAGAAGTGCGCGCCGTCGATGCCGCGCTCGATCGCCTGCGCCTCGTCGGGCGCGCACATCATCGGCAGCACGCAGGCCACCTGGGGGTTGACCGCGAAGCCGCCGGGCACGCACCGCTCGCTGGCCACGATCGCGTGGTACTCGTCGACCCACGCCTTGGCCTCTTCGGGCTCGACGAACGAGAAGCTCAGCGCGCCGATGCCCTTCTGGGCCGCCAGGCGGATCGTCTCGCGCCGCGAGCACGCCACCCACAGCGGGGGGTGGGGCTTCTGGATCGGCTTCGGAACGACGTTGCGCGGCGGCATCGAGAGATAGCGCCCTTCGGTCCCCGCGAACGGCTCCTCGACCATCATGCGCGCGACCACCGGGAGCATCTCCTCCCACTGCGCGCGCTTGGTCTCGCGGTCCACCCCGAAGCCCTCGAGCTCGGCGCCGCTCGACGTCTCGCCGGTGCCCAGCTCGACCCGGCCGCCGGAGACGAGGTCCAGCATCGCGGCGGTCTCCGCCACGCGCGCGGGATGCATGACGCCGGGAGGCAGCGGCAGGATCCCCAGGCCGAGGCGGATGCGCTGCGTGCGCTGCGAGGCGGCGCCCAGGAAGACCCCCGAGGCACTGGAGTGCGAGTACTCCTCCAGGAAGTGATGCTCGACCTCCCACGCGGAGTGCAGGCCCACGCGGTCGGCGAGCTCGATCTGCTCCAGGGCGTCCTGAATGAGGCGGTGCTCGCCGTCGTCACCCCACGGGCGGGGGATCTGGTGCTCGTAGAAGATCCCGAAGCGCATGGCCGTGAGCCTAACCACGCGCCGTTTGCAGCGACCGGGTCCGCCCGGTTAGGCTCGCGGCGCCGCTCCCACCTCCCGTCCCCAGGAGTCCGCATGTCCCGATGCGCCCGGTCCCTGCCCCTGGCTGCGCTGGTAGCCGCGCTGTGCCTGGCCCCCGCCGCCGGCGCCGCGCCGCCCGCCACCGATGGGCCCGGTGCGCTGTCGCACTTCGACCTGGCGCGCAAGGACTGCGTCGGCACCGCCCGCAACACGACCTCGAAGGTCTGGTTCACGGTCGCCAACGGCGTGCTCAGCGACGTGTACTTCCCGACCAACGACAACACCAACGTCGAGACGCTGCAGTACATCGTCAGCGACGGCTCGAGCTTCACCGATCTGCAGACGCGCGACACGACCTACACGGTCAAGCAGACCGACGACCGCGCGCTGACCTGCCGCGTCACCACGACGGCCAAGAGCGGGCGCTACAAGATCGTCACCGACTACACGACCGATCCGTGGCGACCGTCGGTGCTCATCCGCTCGAAGTTCGTCGCGCTGAAGGGCAAGCTGTCGGACTACCGCCTTTACGTCCGCCACGACCCGACGCTCAACGGCAACGGCGGCGGCGGGACCGGCAACGGCGGCGCCGACGACGGCGCCCTGGCGACCGCCGGCGGCCACACGCTGCTCGTCGGATCGGACATCGTGACGCAGACCAACGCGGCCAACCGCGACTACGCGGTGCCCGTGTTCTCGGCGCTGGACGTTGACCGCGGCTTCGACCAAGCGACCAACGGCTTCGCGGGCTCCGCCAGCGACGGCTTCGTGCAACTCGACGCCGGCCACGCGCTCTCGGCCCTCCACGACACGGCGGTGCACGGCAACGTCGTGCAGGTGGGACGCGTGCCGCTCGGCCACCATGGACGGTTCACGCTCGCCCTCGGCTACGGCGACAGCCAGGGCGGCGCCATCGCGGCGAGCCAGCGGTCGCTCAAGACGGGCTTCCACGACGCCCGCCGCGCCTACGAGCACGGCTGGAACGCCTACGACGCGAAGCTCGTCAAGCCGCGGCGCCCCCACGGCGTCTCGCCGTCGCACTGGGACGCCATCCTGGACGAGTACTACCTCAGCGCCAACTACGTGAAGGCGGCCGAGGACAAGACCTTCCCGGGCGCGGTCGCCGCCGCGCTGGCCTCGCCGTGGGGCCAGGCGACGTCGGCCGGTGATCCGGCCAACACGTACTTCGGCTCGTACCGCGAGGTCTTCGCACGCGACCTCTACGAGGCGTGGACGTCGCTCTTCCTCGCGGGCGATCGGAGCACCGCGCGCAACATGACGCGCTTCCTCTTCGAGCGCCAGCAGCAGCCCGACGGCTCGATGCCGCGCAACAGCCTGCCCAACGGCAAGCTCGCGCCCGACAGCTTCAACACCCAACTCGACGAGTGCGCCTACCCGCTGGTGATGGCGCTCGCCGTCGGTCTCACCGACAACGCCTACTACAAGGCCCACATCGCGCCGGCCGCCAACTTCGTGGCCGCGCACGGCCCGGCGGGCGTCGGCCCCGAACGCTGGGAGGAGCAGAGCGGCTTCTCGCCATCGACCATCTCGGCCGAGATCGCCGGCCTCGTCGCGGCGGCCGTCATCGCCGACCGCAACGGCGACCACGCCTCGGCTCGCGTCTGGCGCGGCGTGGCCGACGAGTTCCAGCGCAACCTGAAGAAGTGGACGCTGACCACGAACGGGCCGCTCAGCGCCGATCCGTACTTCATCCGCCTGTCGAAGACCGGCGACCCCAACGCGGCCATCAGCTACGGCGTCGGCAACGGCGGCCCGACGCTCGACCAGCGCGCGATCATCGACGCCGGCTTCCTGGAGTATGCGCGCCTCGGCGTGCTCTCCGCGCGCGACGCCGACCTCGTCCGCTCGCTGGACGTCGTCGATGCGACGATCCGCGCGAGCACCGCCAGCGGCGACGGGTTCTTCCGCTACAACGGAGACGGGTACGGCGACCGTTCCTCCGACGGGCGCCCGTGGGAGAACGGCGACCCGAACACCAACCACCAAGGCAACGGCCACCTGTGGCCCGTGCTCGCCGGCGAGCGCGGCCAGTACGAGGTCGACCGCGGGCTGGGGAGCGCGGCCATCGCACGCCTGGACGCGATGCGCAACATGAGCTCCGGTGTGGGCCTCATCACCGAGCAGGCGTGGGAGCGCCCCGACCTCGCCGCCTCGCCGTTCGGGACGCCGCCGGAGATCGCCTCGATCGGGTTCCGCAACGGCAAGCCCGCGGGCTCGGCCTCGGCGCTGACGTGGTCGGCCGGCCAGTTCGTGCGGCTGACGCTGGACGCTGCCGCCGGCTCGGTGCTCGACCGCCCGCAGTACACGGTCGACCGCTACGTGCGGCACACCCAGCGCCAGACGACGCTGAACGTCACTGCACCGCCCGACCAGTCGCCGGTCGGCGATTCGGTCACGGTGACCGGCACCTCGGTGGCCGGCAACAACGTCACCGTGGCGGCCACCAACACCGACACCAGCTTCACCACGACGACGCACTCGACGACGGCAGGCGCCGGCGGTGCCTTCTCGCTGACGATCTCGCTGACCGGCGGGACATGGGTGCTCAACACCGTCGCCACGAGCCCGTCGGGAGCGACGGCACGTGACGTGCGCACCGTCGTCTTCGACCAGCCGCCCGGCACGCTGATCTTCGCCGCCGACGACCCCAACGGCGACGACAACGGCCCGGGCAACTACGCCTACCCGACGGCCGGCGACTTCCACGCCGGGGCGTACGACCTAGAGCGCTTCGAGGTCTACGACGCGGGCTCGGACGTCGTCTTCCGCGTCCGTACGCGTGACCTGACGCCAACCTTCGGCAGCCCGCTGGGCGCGCAGCTCGTCGACGTCTACGTGCACGTGCCGGGCGCGAGCGCGACCTCCACCGCCGCGTCCTTCGCGGGGCGCAACTACGTGATCGCGCCGACAGGCGCCTGGAGCCGCCTGCTGGAGGTGCAGGGCTTCGGGCAGCGCTTCATCGATGCCGGCGGCACGACGCTCGGCACGATCGTGATCAGGGCGAACGCGATCTCGCGTTACATCACCTTCAGCGTCCCGAAGACGGCGCTGGGGACGCCGGTGGCGGGCTGGGGCTTCACGGTGGTCCTGACCGGCCAGGACGGCTTCAGCTCCGATCAGGCGCGCGGCTTCCAGCCCACCCCGCAGGCCTTCCAGTTCGGTGTGTGCGCGACCGCGAGCAGCGATCCGCACTGCACGTTCGATCCGGGACAGGTGCCCAAGGCCGTTGACGTCCTGACGCCGGCCGGCACCGCGCAGTCCGACGAGCTCGACTACACGGTGCACAGCCCGGTGACCATCGCGCCGGTGGTGATGCCATAGCCCCGGCGGTGCCCGCGTTCAAGGGCTTCCCGCCCGAGGCGCTCGAGTTCCTGCGCGAGCTCGAGGCCAACAACGACCGCGACTGGTTCAAGGCGAACCGCGCCCGCTACGACGCCCATCTTGTGGCGCCGGTGCGGGCCCTGGGCGAGGACCTCGCCGACCTCGGGCGCCCGCGCCTGTTCCGCCCGTGGAACGACACGCGCTTTCATCCGCGGCCGCCGATCAAGGAGCACGTCGGCCTGGCGATCGGCTACGAGGGCGCCGGCGGGTTCTACGTCGAGCTCTCGCTGGACGGCCTGCTCGTCGCGGGGGGCCTGTACCACCCGGCGCCCGACCAGCTCGACCGCATCCGCCGGGCGATCGACGCCGGACGCACGGCCGCGCCGCTCGCGCGGGCGATCGGGCGCGCGCAGAAGGCGGGGCTGTCACTCATAGAGCCTGTGCTCGTCCGCGCCCCACGGGGCTACGCCGCCGATCACCCGCGGCTGCGCCTGCTGCGCTGCAAGAGCCTGACCGTGACCCGGCGCCACACGCTCGGCCCATGGCTGCACCGTCCCAAGGCCGGGCGCACGATCCGCGACGAGCTCGAGTCCGCGGTGCCGCTCGTGCGCTGGATCGGCGAGCACATCGGGCCGTCGCAACGCGGCCACGGGCGATCGGGCTGAGCCGCCGGCGCGCGGCAGTTCACCGCACCGGATCCGCAATAACTGCGGTCGACGCGTCATGCACGTGCTGGCAGGCTCGTCCACGCCGGCGTCGAAGGCCTGGCGCGCGCAGGCCGCCCGCCGAAGGAGCCCCGTGAGCGACGCCGTCCTGGAATGCCGCGAGCTCCACAAGCGCTTCGGCGACACCGTCGCGGTGCGCGGCGTGAGCCTGCGCGTGCACGAGGGTGAGACCTACGGGCTGCTCGGCCCCAACGGGGCGGGCAAGACGACGACGATCTCGATGATCTGCGGGCTGCTGGAGGCCGACGCCGGCGAGATCGTCGTCGCCGGGCGCGCGCTGACGACGCGCAGCGTCGACGCCAAGGCCGCCATCGGCTACGTGCCCCAGGAGCTCGCGATCTATCCCGACCTGACCGCGCGCGAGAACCTGCGCTTCTTCGCCCGGCTCTATGGCCTGTCGACCGTCGATGCGCGGGCGCGCGTCGACGAGGTGCTCGATGTCATCGGCCTCGCCGATCGCGCCGGCGACCAGGCCAAGACCTACTCGGGCGGCATGCAGCGCCGCCTGAACATCGGCATCGGGCTGCTGCACCGCCCGCGGCTGCTCGTCCTCGACGAGCCGACGGTCGGCGTCGATCCGCAGAGCCGCAACGCGATCCTCGAGAGCGTCGAGCGGCTGTCCGCCGCCGGGATGGCCGTCCTCTACACGACCCATTACATGGAGGAGGCCGAGCGGCTCTGCGATCGCATCGGGATCATCGACCTCGGCGAGCGCAGGGCGGAGGGCACGCGCGCGGAGCTCGTCGCGCTCGTCGGCGAGCACGACCGTGTGACCATCGAGGCGACGGGCGGATTGGATGAGGCGGCGCAGGCGCTCGCGGCGCTCCCGGAGGTGCGGGCCGCGAGTACGGCCGATGGGTCGGTGGAGCTGATCGTCGACCATGCCCGCACGCTGCTGCCCGAGCTCCTGCGCGTGACGGCCGCCACCGGCGCGTCGGTCCACGGCGTCGACGTGGACGAGCCCGACCTCGAGGCGGTCTTCCTGCACCTGACCGGCCGGGCGCTGCGGGACTACTAGCGTGCGCGCGGCCCTGCTCATCGCCGCCAAGGACCTGCGCCAGCGGCTGCGCGACCGCTCGGCGCTGCTCGTCGCGCTCGTCCTCCCCCTCGCGCTGGCGTCGATCTTCGGGCTCATCCTCCACGACGTCGGCGGCGGCCGCACGACCTTCCACTACGCGGTGGTCGACCTCGATCACGGCGCCGCCTCGCGCGCGTTCACCGGTCACGTCCTGGGCTCGCTGCAGCGCGAGCGGCTGCTGGACATCCGGCGCCCGGCGTCGGTCGCGCAGGCGCGGCGGCTCGTCGATCGCGGCACGGTCAGCGCGGTGATCGTCATCCCCGCGGGATTCTCGGCGGCGGTGGCGCGCGGGAACGCGGCGCAGATGCCGGTGCTGGGCAACGTCGACAACCCGATCAGCTCGCTCGTGGCGGAGTCGATCGCGCGCTCCTACGCCAGCCGGATCGACGGCGTACGGATCGCAACGGCGGCCGCGGGCGGCACCGCGCGCGCGGCGCGCCTCGCCGCGGCGGCGGAGCCGCCGATCGCGATTCAGGACGTTTCGACACGCCGCAAGGAGCTCGACCCCACGACGTTCTACGCGGCCGGGATGGCGGTCTTCTTCCTCTTCTTCACCGTCCAGCTCGGCGTCTCCAGCCTGCTCGACGAGCGCCGCGACGGCACGCTGGCGCGAATGCTCGTCGCTCCGGTGCGCCACGGCTCGATCCTCGTGGGCAAGCTCCTGACCAGCCTCGTCCTCGGGGTGGTCAGCATGGTCGTGCTCGCCGTCGCCACGCACTTCGCGCTCGGCGCGCACTGGGGCAACCCGTTGGGTGTCGCCCTGCTGATCGTCGCCGGCGTGCTGGCGGCCACCGCGGTGATGGCGCTCGTCGCGACGCTGGCGCGCACGCCCGACCAGGCTCAGACGTGGGGGTCGATGGCCGCGCTCGTGCTGGGGATGCTCGGCGGCTCGTTCTTCCCGATCGCGCAGGCGGGCGGTGCGCTGGCCGCCCTCAGCCTCATCTCGCCCCACGCATGGTTCCTGCGCGGGCTGCAGGAGCTCTCCGGCGGGGCGAGCGCCGGCGCCGCGCTCGGACCGGCGGCCGCGATCCTCGCCTTCGCGGTGCTGGCCGGCGGGGTCGCGGCGATGCGCGTCAAGCGACTGGTGGCGCTGTGAAGGCGCTGGCCATCGCCGCCACGGACCTGCGGCGGCTGCTGCGCTGGCGCGCGAACGTGTTCTTCCTCTTCCTGCTGCCGATGATCATCATCCTGCTGCTCGGGGCCGCGTTCGGCGGCTCGTCGGCGCGGATCGGCGTGGTGGGCGGCAACGAGCCGCTCGCCCAGCGGCTCGTGGCCAGGCTCGACGCGCAGCGCTCCGTGCAGGTGAGGCGCTTCGCCGACGAGCGCGCCCTCGACCGGGCGGTCGCGCGCGGGCGCATCGACGCCGGCCTCGTGGTACCGGCGGACTACGACGCGCGACTGCGGGCGGGCCGCCCGGCACGATTGCGCTACTTCGCGCGCCCCGACTCGGTCGCGCAGCAGCTCTCGGCCACGGTCCAGGCGGTCGCGGCCGACGAGGCGGCGCTCCTCGGCGCGGCCCAGCTGGCGGCACCCCAACGCGGCATCGGCTTCGCGCAGGCACTCGCCCGGGCGTCGGCGATCGCCCCGCACGTCCCGCGGGTGACCGTCAGCCTGACGGCCCCCGACGGCACGCGCTACCCGCGCGGCGAGGACCGCTTCGCGAGCGGCGCGAGCACGCAGCTGCTGCTGTTCGTGTTCCTCAACTCGCTCAATGGGGCGGTCTGGCTGATCGAGACGCGGCGCCTGGGGATCGCCCGGCGCATGCTCTCCACGCCCACCGCGCCGCGCTCGATCCTCGGCGGCGTGCTGCTGGGACGGCTCGCGATCGCGCTGCTGCAGGCGCTGATCATCGTGCTCGGCTCGTCGCTGTTCTTCTCGGTCGGCTGGGGCGACCCGCTCGGCTCGACCGCCGTGGTCCTCGCCTTCTGCCTGGTGGGCACCGGCGCGGGGATGCTGCTCGGGGCGCTGTGCTCGACCGAGCAGCAGGCGGGCCCGATCGCGCTGCTGCTGGGCCTCTCCCTCGCCGCCTTCGGCGGCTCGATGGTCCCGCTGGAGGTCTTCCCGTCACCGGTGCGCGCCGTCGCCCACGTGACGCCGCACGCGTGGGCCAACGATGCCTTCTCGAAGCTGCTCGAGCACGGCGGCGGCATCGTCGACGTGCTGCCTCAGTTCGCGGTGCTGCTCGCCTTCGCGGGCGTCGCGGTGGCGCTCGCGACCTGGCGGCTGCGCCGGGCCATCGTGGGCGGCTGAGGCGGTGGCGCTCACTCGTCGCGCGCGCCCGCCCGCCACGGGTGTCGCCGCGGCCACCAGCCGGGCACCGCGCGGCGGTAGGCCTCGTACTCGGCGCCGAACCGCTGCCTCAGCGCGGGCTCCTCGTGCCAGCGGGCGAAGGCGCCGGTGACGGCGACGAAGGCGGCGGCGTAGAGCAGCAGCGCGGGCCGGCCGAGGACGAGCGCCTGCCCGGCGATGATCGCCGTCACCGCCACGTACATCGGGTTGCGCACGTAGCGGTACAGGCCGCCGACGACCAGGTGCTCGGTCGGTGCGACGGGCGCCGGCGTGCCCACGCCCTCCACGACGAAGCGCACGAAGGCCTGGACGAGCACGACGAGGCCGGCCGCGATCAGGGCGGCGCCGAGCACGCGCAGCACCGGCCACGTGTGCCGCGCGTCCCAGCCGGTCAACCACCACGGGATGAGGCCCGCCATGACCCCGGGCGCGAGGACGAAGAAGGCCGCGCTGCCCGCGGCGGCGAGCGCCCTGCGCATCGGTCCGCCCCGCGCCTGCGCCGCTACGCGCCGACAGCCGCGGGCGCGGGCGCGGGCGCGGCAGGCTCGGCGACGCCGATCATCGAGTCGCGCGTCACGAGCGCCGCCAGCTCGTCCTCGCTCATCGCCTCGCTGCCGGGCGGGCGCCGCGGGATGACGAGGTAGCGGATGTCGGCGGTCGAATCGAGCACGCGCAGCTCGACGTCGTCGCCGAGCGCCACCCCGAACTCGGCGAGCACGCCGCGGGGGTCGCTGACGGCGCGCGAGCGGTAGGGCAGGCTCTTGTACCAGGCCGGCGGCGGCCCGAGCAGCGCCCGCGGGTAGCAGGAGCACAGCGTGCAGACGACCATGTGGTGCACGCCCGCCGTGTTCTCGACCGCGACGACGACCGGCGAGGGCCCAGGGTCGAGGCCGAGCTCGAGCGCGGCCGCGCGCGCGTCGGCGAGCAGGCGCTCGCGGAAGCCCGGATCGATCCAGGCGCGCGCGACGAGCCGGGCGCCGTCGGCGGGCGAGCGCGACACGAGCCAGTCGATCCCCTGGCGCACGTGCTCGCGGGCGATGACGCCCCTCTCGACGAGCAGCGCCTCGAGCGCACGGACGCGCGCCGCGGCCGGGGGCTCGTCGCCGTCGGCGATCGGCGGATGGTCGTGATCGTGCTCGCTCATCGTGCCTCCTGGAGCCAGTGCTCGAAGATGTCGGCGTAGAGCCGGTCCTCGCCCTGGCCGCGGTAGTCGGGCCACAGGTCGCGCTGGGCGAAGCCGACGAGGTAGAGCGGCTGCTCGGGAAGCCCGTCGGCGCCGTAGGCGCGCGTCTCGGGATTGCGGAACGACGCATGGACGCGCTCGACGGTGCCGATCTTGCCCTTCAGGTAGAGGGGGGTGCGGTGATGGCCCGCGTGCTCGCGGTCGCTGACGCGCACGCGCTGGCCGGGTCGGTAGCTCACGTGGCGAGCCTCGCATCGAGCTCGCCGGGGGCGAGCACACCCTCCTCAGTGAGGCGCGTCTCGATCGAGAACAGCCAGCGCTCGTAATAGGACGCGCGCTCGTACTCGTCGGGCGGCATGCTCTCGATGCCGCGGCGCAGCTGATCGACGTTCATCAGCCCGCGCCGGCCCAGAGCGCCGAGGAGGGCGTCGGTCAGCAGCTCCCAGTCGGCGAGCTCGTGCTCGCTGCGATCGATCGGCTCGTCGGTCGGCCGGCCACCGCGATCGTGCACCGCGCGTTGCATCGGGCCGATCGTAACGCGCCGCCCCTGGGCGTCGTCAATCGCCGGGGAGGACCGCGGCGCCCGCGATCTTGCCGGGGTTGAAGATGTCCTCGGGGTCGAATGCGTGCTTGATGGCGCGCATCAGGCGCACAGCGGCCGCGCCGTGCTCGAGCTCGAGGTAGCCGGCCTTGCCGTAGCCGACCCCATGCTCGCCGGTGCACGTGCCGCCGTCGTCCAGCGCGCCGCGCACGACGCGGTCGTGGAACTCCATGCCGCGCGCCACGTCGGCCGGGTCGTCGCGATCGATCAGCAGCGTGACGTGGAAGTTGCCGTCGCCGACGTGGCCCAGGATCGAGCCGGTCAGCCCGTGCTCGTCGAGGTCGGCGCGCGTGCGCAGGATGGTGTCGGCCAGCCTCGAGACCGGGACGGCCACGTCGGTGGTCAGCGCGCTCGTCCCCGGGCGCAGCGCCCTGGTGGCGTCGTAGGCGTGGTGGCGCGCATCCCACATCCGCCGGCGCTGTGCCTCGTCGGTCGCCCAGGCGAAGCCCGTCGCGCCATGCTCGGCGGCGATCTGCTCGGTCTCCTTGGCCTGGGCCGCCACCTCGTCCGGCGTCCCGTGGAACTCGAGGAAGAGCGTGGGCGCGATCGCGTGGTCCAGTCCGTTGTGGCGGTTGATGGCGTCGATGAGCATCTCGTCGAGCAGCTCGATGCGGGCCACCGGGATCGCGTTCTGCGACACCGCAAGGACGCAGTCGACCGCGTCGCGCAGCGACGGGAAGGCGCACACCGCCGCCGACATCGCCTCCGGCGTGGGCTGGATGCGCAGCGTGACCTCGCAGACGAGACCGAGCGTGCCCTCGGCGCCGATGAACAGGCGCGTGAGGTCGTAGCCCGCCGAGGACTTGCGCGCCCGCGAGCGCGTGCGCACGATCTCGCCGTCGGCGGTGACCACGACGAGCGAGAGGACGTTCTCGCGCATCGCGCCGTAGCGGACCGTGGTGGTGCCCGACGCGCCCGTGGAGACCATCCCGCCGAGCGTGGCGTCGGCGCCCGGATCGACGGGGAAGAACACCCCCTCCGGGCGCAGCGCCGCGTCGAGCTGCTTGCGCGTGACGCCGGCCTGGACGGTGACGTCGAGGTCGCCCACCGACAGGCGCAGGATGGCGTTCATCTCGCGCATGTCGACGCAGACCCCGCCCTGCAGCGCCTGGACGTGACCCTCGAGCGAGGTGCCCGCGCCGAAGGGCACCAGCGGCGCGCCGTGGCGGGCGCACACGCCGACGATGCCCGCGGCCTCCTCGGTGCTCGCCGGGTAGACGACCGCGTCGGGCGCGGCCAGCGGATGAAACGACTCGTCGACGCCGTGCTGCTCGAGCACGTCGCGCCCGGTGAGCACCCGGTCGGCGCCCAGCAGTGCGCGCAGGTCGTCGAGCACCCGCTCGATGGCGCGCTCGGAGAGGCGTCGATGCTGCTCTGAGGTCGCCGCGGTCATGGACCGTATGGGAGCACAAGCGCGCAGCCGGCGCCGACACCTCACCGACGTAGTCGGTGGCGGCCACGCATCCCGCGGCGCCCGGCCCGCTGGCCTTCACCGCCACGTGGACGCAGCTCACCCAGGCCGGCGGACCGCCGTGCACGGCCTCCGCGACGGCGACCGTCACGGTCACGGCGCCCACGCCCGCGCGGGCGTCGCGGCAGCTGGGCTACACGATCGGCCACCGTCCGGGCAAGGCGGGCCCACAACAACGAGTTCACCCTGAGCGCGCGGGTCATCTCCGCTCCGCGCCACGGCGACCGCAGCCCCATCCGCGTCGCGGTGCGCGCCATCGCGAGCATGCGCCGGCCCCCGGCCCGCACACCCGCCACCACCCTGACCCTCGACCCGCTGAACATCCCGCGCGCCGGCGTGCGGGCGTCGAGCCGGCTCGTGTGCGTGTGCGCGGGCCCCTACGCCGACAAGCCGTTCATCTACGAGTTCAAGGTCGGCGTCCTCGCCTATCCGCCGCACGGTCGCGGCCGCGCCCGGCGCGGCGTCGAGATGACGCTCAGCCAGCGGTCGCGCACGCTGGCGACCTTCCGCTTCGTCACCTCGTGCAGCGCCGTGGCCGGCGGCCTGGAGTGCGCGCCGCTGCCCAAGGAGGCGCTACGCCCATGGGGGCGTGAACGCCTACTGTTGCGCTCATGGCCGGCCCCCACACGCCCTTCGTCCTCGTCAACCGTGCCATCAACCCGCTCGTGCGCGGCCTCCTGCGCTCGCCCGCGCACGGCGTGCTCAGCGGCCATCTCGCGCTGCTCACCGTCACCGGACGACGCAGCGGGCGCACGTTCACCTTCCCGGTCGGCTACCACCAGGACGGCGACCGGGTCACGATCGGCGTGGACTGGCCCGAGCGCAAGCGCTGGTGGCGCAACCTCCTCGAGGCCGCGCCGGTGGAGATCTGGCTGGCCGGCGTCCACCGGGCCGGGACGGGCCAGGCGCACGGCGACGAGCACACGGGCGTCACCGTCGAGATCCAGCTCGACGGCGGGGTCGCAGCCGCCACCGGCTGACGGGCCGGGCGCCTCAGGCCGGGCGCTCGCGCGGGCCGTCCTGGCGAGCGACGAGGTCGCCATCGTCATCCAGGACCGGGTGCACGCGATCGGCCTCGTGGTCGGGCACCGCGTCGCCATCCGCCAGCGCCTGCAACGCCTCTGACGCCGCGGGGTCGAGGCGGTGCGGCACCTCGCTGCGCACGATCGCCAGAGCCTCGCCAGAGCTCATCGCGTCGCGGTACGGCCGCTCGGAGGTGAGCGCCTCGTAGACGTCGGCGACGGCGAGCAGTCGCATGGGCATGGTCAGCTCGCCGGCGGTCAGCCCGTCCGGATATCCACGGCCGTCGAGGCGCTCGTGATGCGCGGCGGCCAGCGGGGCGAGCTGCCCGAACCCCGGCACGCGCTCGAGGATCTGCCTCGTCACGACCGGATGCTCGCGGACCTTGGCGAACTCGGCCTCCGTGAGCGTCCCGGGCTTGTCGAGGATCCGGTTGGAGAGCGCGAGCTTGCCCACGTCGTGCACCAGTGCCGCGCGGCGCAGCTCGCTCAGCTCCTGCGGGCCGGCGCCCAACGCCGTGGCGAGGCCGACCACGATCACGGAGAGGCGATCGGAGTGCCGGTAGGTCCAAGGCGACTTGGCGTCGATGACGCCCGCGAACGCGTACGCGATGCGGTCCAGCGACTCGTCGTCGGCGGTCAGCAGGCGATCGCGTGGCTCCCACGCCGACACGTCGGCCTCTTCCAGCGATCGCCAGAACGGCGCGTCGTCGCGGATCGAACGCAGTGCGTCGACCAGCGCCGGGTCGAACCACCCGCCACTGCGCCGCTTGGCCATCTTGCACGCAGCGCTGACGCCGCCCGCGGCGTGGAAGATCTCCGCCGTCTGCGCAAGGCACAGCAGACGCCCCAGCAGCGGGATCTCCTCACCGCACAATCCGCGCGGCTGGCCGTAGCCGTCCCAGTGCTCGTCGAGCGCGCGGATGGCCTCGGCCGTCTGCGCATCGAATCCGAGCAGGTAGGCGATCTCCGCGCCACGGTCACAGCGCGCCTGCATCAGCGCGCGCGTCACCTGCCCCTCGTCCTTGATCGCACGGAGCCTGTCGATCCGCGCGCGGGGCGAGCCGCGCGGGGCGACGGTTCGGACCGCCCACACGAACGCGGGGAGCTTCCCCGCCCAGTTCACGCGCTTGGACGTCCGCTTGGCCACATGGTCGTCCGCGCCGAACAGCGCCGCCATCCGGGCCGAATTGGCAGAGCACCCGGCGTCCTTGAGCAGCAGCGCATAGAAGAGGTGCGAGCCCGTCTCGGAGTCGAGGCCGAGCTCCTGTGCCAGCCGCATGCCGATGAGACACGAGCGCACGGCATGCCCAGGCCGCTCACCCTCGGTCACGTCGAGCGCGTACGAGAGCCCGCCGATCACCTCCGACAGAGCAATCCGCTGGGGGTGGCCGCTCACGGCGGGCAGTATCGTCGAACCGCCGCCGCCTGCTCGGTCAGCAACGGCGCGGCGACGCCTTGGACGCCAAGCGCAGCAGAGGAGCGGGCCGACGGGCCCGCTCCAGCTCTGCCGCTCAGACCGCATGAATGTTTCCGGGTCCCAGGCCTAGAGATTGCCTGGTCGGCTAAACGCAATCCCGGGGCTCGTCTGTCGCCGTGCTCCAGGTGGCGGTCCGGCTTGATGGATTCACTCTCGCCCGCCGCGATCGCGACGGCATCCGTGATTCCTACGTACCTCGTCTGCGGCTTTGCGGCATGCCCTTCGCGCAGCATCCAGCCGTCGCGAAGCGGGCCGGCGGCCGCGGGAAAGTACCCGGCCCTCTTGCGTACCGGGTCCGGATGGCAGTGGCGCGGCGCCACCGTACGGTCTGGCCTGGACGAAGAGAGGACTTCTGATGGAACCCGATCGGCACGACGGGCACATTCTCATCGTGGGCGGAGGTGGCACCGGGGGTGCGCTCGCGCACGACCTCTCTCTTCGCGGTCTGCGCGTCACGCTGGTGGAGCGGGGCGAGGTGACCTGCGGCACGACGGGTCGCCACCACGGGATGCTCCACAGCGGCGGGCGCTACGCGGTCAACGACCGCGAATCGGCGGTGGAGTGCATCGAGGAGAACATGATCCTCCGGCGGATCTGCCCCGGAAGCTTCGAGTTGAACGACGGCCTGTTCATCGCCGTCGAAGACGAGGACATGGAGTACCTCGAGCCGCTGCTCGAGGGCTGCGAGGCCTCGGGCATCCCCGCACGGCGGTTGACCCCCGGCGAGGCACTGGCGCTCGAGCCGAACCTGAACCCTGCGCTGAAGGCGGCGGTGCGAGTCCCGGATGGCTCGATGGATGCGATGCGATTGCCGCTGCGCTTCTTCGCCACCGCACAGCACAACGGTGCCGTGATCCGGCCGTACACCGAGGTGAGGGCGCTGCTCGTCCATGACCATCTCGTGAGCGGCGCGCTGGTCCGAGATCGCGTCACCGGCCGCGAGACGGAGATCCATGCCGACGTGGTGATCAACGCCGCCGGGCCGTGGTCGGAGAAGGTCGCGGCCATGGCCGGCGTCGATGTGCCCATCCGGCCCTCGCCGGGAGTGCTGCTGGCCCTGCGCGGCCGCATGTGCAACATGGTGATCAACCGCATGCACAAGTCCGGGGACGGCGACATCGTCGTGCCGCAGCGTGCGCTCTCGGTCGTGGGCACGAGCTCGTGGGTGGTCGAGGATCCGGACGATCTCAGCGTCCCCGCCGATCACGTGGAGCGGATGTACGCCGAGGGGGCGAAGCTCATCCCGGCCGTCCGCCACGCCGAGCAGCGTGCCGCCTGGTCGGCTGCGCGCCCGCTCGTCGGTTCGCGAGGCGAGGGGGACAGCGGACGTGAGCTGTCGCGCACCTTCAAGACGTTCGACCACAAGGAGACCGACGGCCTCGAGGGCTTCGTCACGATCACCGGCGGAAAGGCGACGACGCTCCGTGGGATGGCGGAGCTGTGCGCCGACGTCATCTGTCGCAAGCTCGACATCGACGAGCCCTGCCGGACCCGGGAGACCGTGCTCCTTCCCCACTCGGCCTACTACGCCGCCGCCGCCGCTGCTGCATGAGGAGTCACGATCATGGCCCTGACCTATGAAGACGCGACTGAAGAGCAGACCGTCGAGACCTGTCACCTGCGCGTCTCCCGCGGCGGCGGTGAGGGCGACGATGGGCACTTCGACGAGTTCGACGTCCCGGTCGAAGGCTGCACGACGGTGCTCGACGCGCTGCGCTGGATCCAGCTGAACCGCGATCCCTCCCTCTCGCTGCGACATTCATGCCTGCATGCCTCGTGCGGCACCTGTGGTGTGCGCGTCAATGGGCGCGAGGAGCTTGCGTGCGTCAGCAGCCTCGCCGAGCACGGCGATGACATCCGCGTCGAGCCGCTGGCCAACCTCCCGACGCTGACGGATGTCGTCGTCGACATGCGCCCGTTCTATGACCGCTTCCCCGACGAGCACCCGCTCATCCGAGTGAGCGAGGTCCCGGCCGCCGCGCGGCCCGACGACGGCCAGCCGTTCGTACGCCTCGAGGACTGCATCGAATGCGCGCTCTGCGTGTCGGCCTGCCCGGTGGCCGAGACCGGCTTCGTCGGGCCGGCCGCGCTGGTCGCCGCGGCGCGCTCGCTCGAGGAGCCGCGCTCGAGCCGGCCCGAGGACGTCCTCTCGTGGATCAACGGTCCGGACGGCGTCTGGCAGTGCACGACATGCATGGCGTGCGTCGAGCGCTGCCCCGCGGGGCTCGAGCCGATGCGGGCGATCGTCGACATGCGCCGCGCGCTCGTCGAGCGCGGCGACGTGGATCCGCCGTTGCAGCAGGCACTCCAGAACTTCGCCACGCAGGGCAACTCCTATGGGACGTCCGCGCGACGACGCGCTCGCTGGACCAGGGACCTCGAGTTCGCGATCCCCGACGCCCGCAAGGAGCCGGTGGAGTACGTCTGGTTCGTCGGAGACTACGCCTCGTTCGACCCGCGAGTACAGCGCGAGTCCCAACGGCTCGCCAGGATCCTGCACGCCGCGGGCGTGTCATTCGGGTTGCTGTTCGACGGTGAGCGCAACGCGGGCAACGAC
Organism: uncultured Actinomycetes bacterium; assembly: GCA_963806015.1. Classification (GTDB taxonomy): domain Bacteria; phylum Actinomycetota; class Thermoleophilia; order Solirubrobacterales; family Solirubrobacteraceae; genus JAOPZW01. The sequence continues at coordinate 256,730 of CAWDWM010000001.1, forward strand.
GTCCGCCAGGTCGGCGAGCAGGGTCTGTTCGAGATGCTCGTCGAGCACAACATGAACGCCTTCGCCTCCGCTCAGTTCGAGGCGATCTTCACCACCGATCCCCATTCGCTCAACACCCTGCGCAACGACTATCCGCAGTACGGGCTCGACAAGCCCGTCTACCACTACACCGAACTGCTCGCCGACCTCGCGGCACAGGGCAGACTCGCCCTGGGTCCCTCGCTCGCAGGCACACGAGTCACGTATCACGACCCGTGCTACCTGGCGCGGTACAACGGGATCACCGACGCGCCGCGCGCGCTGATCGCCGCGACCGGCGCGGAGCTGGTCGAGATGCCGCGCCACGGCACCGACACGTTCTGCTGCGGCGCCGGCGGCGGTCGGATCTGGGGCGCCGAGTCGGACGGCGGCGAACGCCCGAGCGAGCAGCGGATCCGCGAGGCTCAGGCCCTCGGTGACATCGACTACTTCGTGGTCAGCTGTCCGAAGGACCTGACCATGTACACCGCGGCCGCAGAGACGGTCGGCGGAGTCGGTTTCGAAGTCGTCGAGATGTCGGCGCTGCTCGAACGCGCCCTGGCCTGACCTCCCAGCTGATGGCGGCCATAGAAAAGCCCCGCGTGAGCGGGGCTTTTCCGTAGCAGGCCGGTAAGCCGGATTCTGTCATTGGACAGCCATCCATCTTTGCGGCCGACCTGGACCTCGGCGGGCAGCCTGCAAACGGTCCTGCTTGGCCTTGCACCGGGTGGGGTTTGCCCAGCCGTCACGTCGCCGTGACGCTGGTGCGCTCTTACCGCACCATTTCAACCTTGCCTGTGCGGGGCTCTGCAGGGGCCCCGCCATCGGCGGTGTGTTTCTGTGGCACTTTCCCGCGGGTTTCCCCGGGTCGGTCTCCCGACCACCTCGCCCTGTGGTGTCCGGACTTTCCTCGACGGGATTTCTCTCCCGCCGCGGCTGCCTGGCCTGCGCGATCGAGGGTAGCGGGCGCTCAGTGCCCGCGCGAGCCCTGCGACGCGTCCTCCAGTCCGAGGCGCAGCAGCACGCCGACCCACGACCGGTACGGGCGCCACGCCTCGGCGCGGCGGGCCAGCTCGTCGGCCGTGAGCGGGGCGTCGAGGCGGTAGGCCAGCGCCGCGGCGCGGGCCATGCGCGGCTCGGCGGTCGCCAGGTAGTCGGGCTCGCCGGCGCCGCGCACGACGATCCCCTGCGCCGTGAAGGGCCCGACGCCGGGCAGGCGCTGCAGCTCCTCGACCGCCGCGTCGCCGCCCAGCGCGCGCAGGTGTTCGCCATGCAGCGTGCCCTGCGCGGCGGCCTGCGCGAGCGCGCGCAGGGTGGCGAGCTTGCGCTCGGGCAGGCCGGCGAGGCCCTCGAGCTCCGCCACCACGCCGGGCGCCGGGAAGGCGACGCGCTCGTCGCCGCAGATGGCGACGCGCTCACCCAGCTCCGCGCTGATGCGCGCCTTGAGCGCCACCCCCTGCGCGGATCGGATGCGCTGGCTGATGACGAACCAGGCGCCGGCCTCGAAGGGCGACGGGAAGCTCACCGGCCGCAGCCCCGGATGGCGCGACTGCAGGCGCCCGATCGCCGGATCGCGCTCGCCCACGTCCGGAAAGGCCGAGCCGTCGACGTCGAGCGAGAGGATCCGCTCCACCTGGCGCGCTGCGGCGCCGGGCTCCGCGGCACCGGAGACCTCGACCGCGAGCTCGCCGTCGCGGCTGCGCACGCAGGCGCCGGCGGCCCGCCGCTCGCCGTCGGGCACGAACGCGAGGTGCAGGTGGCCCACCTCTCCCCCGCGATCGTGCATCGCCGGCGCGAAGCCCTCGAGGAAGCTGATCGCCGAGTGCAGCGAGAACGGCCCCCGCGGCGCGAGCATGTACTGCCGCGTCATCACCGAAGAGGGGCTAGCCCAGCGTTGAGCCGCAGCGCTGGCAGCGCCCACCCACCGGCCGCGCGCCGGATCCGTAGCGGGGAGCCATCTTCCCGCTGCAGACCGGGCACGTGACCGTGTGGTGCGAGGACAGGCCCTCCCATACGCCGACCAAGAGTTGGTCGAGCGTCGGCCTGTGGTCTGAGGCGTGTGCCGCGCGCGGCGCGTGGCCGTGCGACGAGGAGTCGTCATGGTGCGAGCCGCCGAGGATCGACGGGCGCTCGAAGCCGAGGTCCAGGGCAAGGGCGGTCGGAGTCATCTAGGTCACGCTCCGGAAGACGCCGACCACGCGCCCGAGAATGCGGACCTCCTTGGAGCGGATCGGCTCCATGGCGGCGTTCTCGGGCTGCAGGCGGACGTGGTCGGACTCGCGGAAGAAGCGCTTGACCGTCGCCTCCTCTCCCACGAGCGCGACGATGATCTCGCCGTCGCTGGCGGTGTCCTGCGGGCGCACGACGACGAAGTCGCCACCGAGGATGCCGGCGTCCTTCATCGACTCGCCGCGGACGCGGAGGACGTACTCGCCGTCCTCGCCCCCGGCGATCGCGGGCACCTGGACATAGTCCTCGATGTTCTCCTCGGCCAGGATCGGCGTGCCCGCCGCCACCTGGCCCACGAGCGGAAGGCCGGGGCGCAGGACGCCGAGGGCGTTCTCCACCGCATTGCCGACGGCGCTGCCGACGTCCTCGCGGACGCGGTCGAGCAACTCGATGGCTCGTGGCTTGGACGGGTCGCGCCGCAGCAGCCCGAGCTTCTCGAGGTTGGCCAGGTGGGCATGCACCGTCGAGGACGACGCAAGGCCCACGGCCTTGCCGATGTCGCGCACCGTCGGCGGGTAGCCGTACTTGGCCGAATACTTCTTGATGAAGTCGAAGATCTCCTGTTGGCGCTTGGTCAGGTCGACCATGGTGAGAAGGCTCCTCGGCGGTTCGTTGTGAACGATGAAGCGAACACGTGTTCGACAAGGTAGCGTGCCTCGTGGACGGAACGCAACCCGATCTCACGACCCCGAGGCCTCGAGCGTCATGAACGACATGCAGACCACCATTCCCTCCCCCGTCGGACCGCTGGCCGTGACCGTCGCCGACGACGGCGCCGTGACGCGAATCGGCTTCGGGGCCGGCGACGTCTCCGACGACCCGCGCTTCCAGACCGTCGTCGCCCAGCTGCGCGAGTACTTCGCCGGTGAGCGCACCGACTTCGACCTGCCCCTGCGTCCCGCCGGCGGCAGCCCCTTCGAGCAGCGCGTCTGGCAGGCGCTGCTGGAGATCCCGTACGGCGAGACCGCCAGCTACGGCGAGATCGCCACGCGCATCGGCCACCCCGGCAAGGCCCGCGCCGTCGGCCGCGCCAACGGCCGCAACCCGATCGCCATCGTCTGCCCGTGCCATCGCGTCATCGGCAGCGACGGCTCGCTGACCGGCTACGGCGGCGGCCTCGAGAACAAGCGCACGCTGCTCGACCTCGAGGCAGGCGCGCTGAGCCTGGCGATGGATACGGCCTGAGCCGAATCGTTTCGCACGCCCGCCGGCGATTGGCACGCTGGCGGGCATGCGCGACGTCCTGCGTGCCCCCGGCGCCCTCAGCCTCTTCATCGCCTCCTGCGTGGCGCGCCTGCCCATGGGCGCGCTCGGGCTGCTGCTCGTGCTGCACACCCAGCAGCTCACCGGCTCCTACGCGAAGGGCGGCCTCGCCTCGGGCGCCTACGCCATCGCCCTCGCGCTGTCGAACCCCGCGCTCGCGAGGATCGTCGACCGCCACGGCCAGACGCTCGTCCTGCGCACCGGGGCGCCGCTGGCGGCCGCCGCGATCCTCGTGCTCGCGACGCTCCCGGACGGCGCACCGCTCGGGGCGATCCTCGCCGCCGCGGCCGTCGCGGGCGCGTGCCAGCCGCCCGTCGGCGCGTGCATGCGCGCGCTGTGGCCCGTGCTGCTCGACAGCGACGACGGCCGCCACGCCGCCTACTCGATGGAGGGCGCGCTGCTGGAGATCGTCTACATCTGCGGCCCCGTCCTGATCGTCGCGGGCATCGGCTCGTGGTCGACGTCGGCCGCCATGGCAGCGTGCGCGGCCTTCCTGCTCGCGGGCGACCTCGCGTTCTCCGCGCACCCGGTCTCGCGCGCGTGGCGCCCGCACGCGGAGCGCCCGCGCGATCTGACGGGCGCGCTGCGCGGCCCCGGGGTACGCGTGCTCGTCGCCGTGTTCCTGCTGTGCGGGCTGTCGATCGGCGCCGTCGAGGTCGTCGTGCCCGCCGCCCTCGATGCGACCGGCCACCGCGAGCTGACCGGCCTCCTGCTCGGCTTGTGGGGCGCCGGCTCGATGTTCGCCGGCCTGGCCATCGGGCGGGCGGGGGCAGCCGCCGATCCGCCCCGGCGCCTGGCCCTCGCGCTCGGTGCCTGGGGCATCGCGCACGCCGCGCTCGGCGTGTCGGGCGAGCCGGCCATGCTCGGCCTGCTGCTGTTCGTCGCCGGCGCGACGATCGCGCCGACCCTGGTCTCGGCCAACGGGATGCTCGACCACCTGGCGCCCGTCGGCACGATCACCGAGGCCTTCACGTGGACGTCCACCGGGATCGCCGTCGGCATCGCGGCCGGCAGCTCCGTCGCGGGCGCGCTGGTCGAAACCGCGTCGCCGGCCGTGGCCATGGCGGCGCTCGGCGCCGGCGGCGTGCTCGCGGCCCTCGTCGTGCGGGCCGCCGCCACCGGGCCGCTGCGCGCCGCGGTGCCCGCGCCGGCGTGACCCGGGGCGGGCCGGGCGAGGCCCGTCGCAGAGTTATACTCGGCCACCGCCAGCGGCCCTCGCGCCCTGGCCATCCCACCTGCGCCGGTGGCGGAATTGGTAGACGCGCAAGGTTGAGGGCCTTGTCCGGGGATTCCCGGGTGGAGGTTCGAGTCCTCTTCGGCGCATGACGAAAGCCCCGCAAACGCGGGGCTTTCGCGCTGACAGGGCTCGCCAGGGCACAATTGGTAACACCGCGCGTGAGAAGCTCTGTGAGAACCAACCGACCTCCGGCGGCGGCGAGATCCTCCCCGGTCTCACCGGTGCTGACCGGGGTCACCGCAGAGCGGGAGCCGGCATTCCCAGGTTCAAGCGGGCGCTTCGTGGCCACTGCGCCGAGGCAGCCACAAGGCATCGTCGTGGCGGTCGACGCGATCGGTCAGGTAGCTGGCGGCCGTGTGCTCGTAGCGCTCGGTGGTCTTTGAGTCGCGGTGCCCAAGTTGCTTCTGGACGAAGTACAGCGGCTCGCCTTGGATGAGCCAGTAGGTCGTGGCGGTGTGGCGCAGGTCGTGCAGGCGCACTGAGTTCCGCAGCCCCGCGTCCTCGAGCGTCTCCTTGTGCCACTCCTTGCTGATCACGTGACGCGTCAGTGGCTCGGGGCGCTCGGCGGCCAGCGCGCGGGCGACGAGGGACACCAGCTGCTGGCTGACGCCGTGACGCTCGGCGACCTGGCGCTGGGACAGCCCGCCGGCGATCAGGTCGGCGGCGATCGCCTCGCGGCGCGCGCGCGCCGCCGGGGTCATCGCGACCGCCTGCTGCGGGGCGGGGTGGTGGCGTACGAACACGCGCGAGTCGCCTTGCATCGGGAACTGCTCTGTAAGCCGAGCGATGTGGTCGAGCAGCACGCTGATGACACGACAGCTGACGGCGACCTAGCGGTAGTTCTTGCCCTTGGTGCGCGCGATGTCGCCGCGCTGCCGACCGCCACGCTTGGCCTTCGCGCCGCGGCGAGTCTGGCGGCGTACGTAGATGAGCTGGCGGTCCTGGTCGATGTCATCGATCTCGACGGCAAGCGCCTCGCTGATGCGAAGCCCGCCGCCGATCAGAAGCTCGGCCAGAGGCCGGTACTCGATCGTGCAGGCCTCCAGGTACACCGGGATCTCGGGCGGACGCAGCCAGTCGGCCTCGAACAGGTCCTCGGGCAGCGGATCGACCTTGCGCGCAGGGCTTCGCAGCAGCAGCTCGCGATCGTCGACGAGCCAGGTGAAGAACGACTGCAGCACGCGCAGCGCGTTATTGATCGTCTTCGGTGCGAACTCGTCCGGCTCGTCGAGCTCGGTCAGCCAGTCCTGCACGTCGGACTTGGCGATGGCGGTGACCTTCTCATCGCCGAAGTACGGGACCAACCGCAGCCTCCCGTGGCGCTCGTAGTCCTCGTAGGTGCCCGGGACGAGGTAGGGCCGCCGCGCGCGCAGGTACTCGGGCCACAGCGCCTTGAGTGTGCGGCGCGTCTGCGTGGGCGTGCTAGGCGCGGAGTCGTTGGCCTTCTTGTAGCGCGATGCCGCGCGCGCGGTGGTGAAGCCGCGCTTGGTGGCGCCGTTGGCGAGCTTCGCGTAGTAGCGCTTCTTCTGCTTGTCGTCGCCCGGGCCGATCGCGTAGGGGTAGACACCATCAGGCAGCGTGTGGTCGGTGACTGTCCGTCTTGCCATCCGCCCTCCTCCTAGGCTTGATGAGCCGAGCTGAAGGCGACGTTACTCCCGGTTGTGGTCGCCCAGTCTGGAGTCGCGGATGAGCGCCTCGATGACCGCCCGCTCAAATCGCAGCGGTCCATCCGGGCCGCCCAGCCGCACGCACGCGATGCGGCCGTCCTTGGCCGCGTCGTATAGCCAGGTCTTCGACACTTTCAGGATGCGAAGCACCTCGGTGGGGCGCAGCAGCTCGGGCTCGTAGGTCGCGTCGATCACGGCCATGCGGACCATCCCTCCGATCGTTCGTGGCGAACCACGGAGGATACATACGCATTTCAACGGTTGCAAACTACCGCTAGAGCCTATCTGGAGATATCTGGATCCCAGAGTCCACCGGTCCGCGCGGGCTCTCCCGTGACGAGTCGCGCTTCCATCGCCTCGTCGAAGTGGTCGCGGCGGATGCGCCACTCCTTGCCGAGCTTGTAGGCGGGCAGCTCGCCGCGCAGGATCCAATCGCGGATCGTCTTCTCTTTGAGCTTCAGGCGCGCGGCGACCTCTTCGACCTTGAGGTATTCGGGCTCGTCTTGTGCTGGCGTCGGCGTCATCGGCTCGAGAGCTGACGCTACACCACCTGTCCGTGTGCGACCGTCTGTGGGTGTTGGCGACCGCGTGGTTTCACTCGCAACAAGCGGCTTGAACGACGAACCGCGTCACGTGACGGTGCTCGGGTGCGATAGGACCACTGGGTGAGCGAGCTGCCGCACGAGCGAGCCGGGACACCCGCCGACGGCGCCAAAAAACACGCGTGGACGTCGGTCAACGACGCCCGGGCATCCTGGGCCGGCGCGATGCGCGCCCACGAGCAAGCACCGCCCGACCCCGGCTTCCGCGATCGACTACGAGCACTTGCCGACGCCGCGGCCGCGATGCACGACGCGCACGCGCGAGCGCTCGAGGCGGGACTGGCATGGCGGCCCGTCGCCGACTCCGAACGGGCACGTCCGCCCCTACGAACTGCGACCCGGAACCGGGCGCCGCGGCCCCCACGAGCTCTGGACGCGCTTCGACGCGGCGGTACAGCAGCTCAACCACGCCGGCGCCGGCGACAACCTGGCCGAAATCGTCGACGCCTACGCCGCAGTGGCCCACGCCGCCTCGCAGTTGGCCGACGCGCTACAGACTGCAGGCGAGTAACACGACCCGCACGCAGCTCGGGCAGCACTGGCGCAGCGAGCCGTCGCCGTCAAGAGGTCCCGCAAACACGCGAGGCTGTTGCACAAACCACCCACAGATCCGGTGCGTCGATCTGTGATGGGACGACCCATGGCCAGGGCGGCTGAAGATGGCCTACAAGTGGGACGAGGCCCTCGTGAGAACGATCAATCGCGACACGTCTCCCACCAGTTAGGTTCCAAAGCTATTTGGACCCCTTTGTGCAACAGGCTCACGCGAAAGCGCGAGCGGGCCAGCGGCCATGCCGGTTTCGTCCTGAAGGACCGCTCTTCGACGCGATGCAAGAGAGTGAGTTTCTGCCGTGGACGCCGGTACTGTCGATCCGCGATTCGCGGACGTCGTGATCCTCGTCGCGACGACTGAGCACATGAGCGACGTTCGCGTTGCGCTCGCGGAGTCGGATCGGGCCAGAGAGCCGACGCTCGGCGGCTGACTCCCGGGGCTGCGTAGCCCCGGTAGCGCAGACCAGGGAGTACACGGGCGCGACGGCGCCCTCGACGCGCCAGTCTCCTTCCCCGACACAGGAACGCAGGAGGAACTCATGAGCAGCGGCACCGGAGTTCGTACCGACTCTCCGGCGCCGCACGCCCCGACAGCGTCGATTTGAAGCTCGAGTTGCACCCCAACGACCCAACTCTGGCGCACGCATGAGCAGCGAGCTCCTTGCGCCCTTCCGTCCAACGTCCCTCACGAGTGGCATGCCGACCTGAAAGGAATACGATGAATCAAAGTCCTGTGCTCCTCCACATCTGGAACGTGCATCCGGAGGCGGAGGCGACGCTTGTCGAGCAGCTCGCCGAGATGCTCCGCCATGTCAGCGACGACCCGGGGCTCGTCTCCGCACGGATCCTCGCAAGCCCCGATCGGACGTCGGTTGCCGCTCTGGTCGAGATGCGAAGCCCCGAGGATCGCAAGCGCCTCGAGGAGCTGCCCGAAGTTCGCGAGACGCTGCACGACGTGCAGGACGGTGCCTACAACCTCATCATCACCCTCTACCACGAGGTCAGACGCGTACCGTGACGCGAGGATGAGGACGGCCGGCAGCGCTGAGCCTGGCCGCGCGCTTCACGCGCGGCGGCCGCGCATGCCTCGCGCGAGAGCAGGCGGTGCTCCTGCAACAATGCGACGGCGGCGGGCTCGCCGGCCTCGTCGCCGGCCGCGCTGCCCTCAAGTCGCCACCGAGCGCGTGGCGTGGGGCAGCGCGCGACGTAGACGACGCCGCGGATACCGGCGAGCAGGTCTCGTGCAGCGCGGCCAGCTCGCCGCCGATGACGACCGTGGAGGGTTGTAGAAGCTCACGGCGCCGGCGAGCAACCTCGCCGATGTGATCCGTCGCGACGTGCACCGCGACGCCTTCGACGCTCTGAGCTGCATCGCCTGCGGTAGGGCGCCGCGAGCTGCACGCCTCCGGCGAGTCCAGCCGACCGAAATCCCGGAAGACCGCGATCGCTGCTCAGGACGCCTCGCCCTTCCGGTGGTAGTTCTGTGCAGAAGCACCACACCACGGGAGCACGACGCCGCGCTAGCGCTTTGCGCGAAGCGGAGGCGCGCTTGTTCAGCTGGGAAGGTCGCTAATCGTCGCGGGCGCCCGGGTGGCCTTGCCCGGGCCAGGGCGCCAGCACGAGGAGCAATCGCGCGTCGGTGAGTGCTCGCACGGCGTGGCGCTCAGCGGGCTCGAACACCGCGGCAAGCCCCGGCCCTCCGATCGCGCCGCCGACGTCGACATCACCGGCGATGACCACGACGTAAGCGCGCTCATGCACCTGGTGATCCTGCAGCCCCTCGCCCGCGGCAAGCGCGATGAGGATCGAGCGCGCCTCGCCACGCGCGGAGTGCAGGATTCGCGGCTCACGCCTCTCTACTTCGAGCGTGTGCAGATCCCAGTGCTCCATCGGGCAAGCCTACGCCGGGCTCCCGCTCCCGCGTGAACTGGGCACTCGCTGCCGGCACTTGGCAGCGTGTCACTCCCCGCAGTCGCGCGGTTCGGGGTCCGCCTCTTACCGGACATGCGGCACCAGTGGCGTTCCAGGTCTCGGCTTTGGCTGCGTCGGCCGCTTCCGGCGTCATGTGCGATCGGTTGGGCGTGCCAGGCGTGCGGCCGCGCGGTGATCGATGCCCGGGTCAGATATCAGCGTCGGCGCCAGCCGGGAGAGCATTTTGGGGTCTGCCAGCGCGGCCTGCAGGTTATGGATGATGGTGCCCAGGAGCCCTGACGCGAGCAGCCCGGGCCCGAGGGGACCGGATGAGTTGCTGGCGACGGGCGGAAGTTGTCGCAGGGCGGCCCTTACGGGAGGGGACATGTGGGCGAGCTGCCAGCGGATCTCCTGACCGACAGCGACTTGTCGGTCGGGGGCCGCTAGACCAGCGGCCTTGGCGGCATAGGCGGCGGCGCCCAAGGCGTGTGCTCCCATGTGGGCAACAGCCGTGGCCTGCCCTGCGGCTCGGGCGGCGGCCGCTGCTGCGGGAGCCCTGACGTCACGAGCGGCGCCGCCAGCGACGAACCGCCGGCGGATCGCGTCGGCGACGCCAAGCTCGCCACGAGCGAAGGCTCGTGTGCGGGCGATGGCGTCCCGGGGGCGCCGATCGCCCGGTGCTTGCGCCTCGAACAACGCCAGCACGCGTTCTGCGCAGGCCGCTGCCCACGCCGCGACGGTCCGTCGGTCGCTTTCGCTCAGCGTCTGCGGAGAGCCCATGTGGCGCATCTTCGCAACTGCGTCGCTCGGCGCAGCAGCCCTGGGCCCGAGAGCGTCCTGCTGTCGGGCATCCAAGGTGAAGGACATGGTTCGTTGTTGATGGTCGGGCGGTCAGGCGCTGGCCGGGAGCACGATGACCTTGCCGGACAGAGCGCCCGCGGCCGCCTTGGCGTGGACCGCCGGCAGCTCGGCGAGCGGCACGCGCTCAGCGACGTCGACGCGCAGCTCACCGCGGTCGACCAGGGCCACCAGGTGCGCCAGCTGGCGGGCATCGCTGCGGACGAAGACGCCGACGGCGCGCACGCCGCGCTCCTCGTCGGCGGGCGCCGGGATCGTCGGCACCGTGTTGACGACGACGCCGCCCGGGCGGACCAGGGCGCCCAGCGCGAGCAGCTGCTCAGGGGCGATGGGCGCGAGGTTGAGCAGCACGTCGACCGGCTCGGTCACCGCGTCGGTCACCGAGTTGGTGGTGTGGTCGATGACCTCGTCGGCGCCCGCGGACCGGACGCGCTCGCTGCTGCGCGGGCTGGCCGTGGCGATCACGTGCGCTCCGGCCCGCTTGGCCAGCTGCACCGCGTAGCCGCCGACGGCGCCGCCCGCGCCGTTGATCAGCACGCGCTGTCCGGCGGTCAGCCCGGCGTCGTCGAAGAGCGCCTGCCACGCGGTGAGGCCGACCATCGGCAGCGCGGCGGCGTCCGGGAGCGGGATGCTCGTGGGCGCCGGCGCCAGGATCTCTGCGGGCGCGATGGCGTACTCCGCGGCCGCGCCGTCGGCCACCATCGGCAGGAAGCCGATGACCTCGTCGCCGACCGCGACGTTCTCGACGCCGTCGCCGACGGCGTCGACCGTCCCGGAAACCTCGATGCCGGGGGTGTGGGGCAGCGTCACCGGGAACGGGCCCTGCAGGTAGCCGCCGCGGAGGCCGTCGTCGACGGGGTTGAACGCCGAAGCGGCGACCCGCAGCCGCACCTCGCCGGGGCCGGGGACGGGCTGCTCGACGTCCTCGTAGCGCAGGACGCTCGGGTCGCCGTACTCGTGGAACCGCACTGCCTTCATGGGAACCCTCGTTCTTGATGGAGTTGTCTCGAGCATGTGCTTCGAATTCGAAGCAGCTCTGTCGTCACCGTAGCACCGCTTCGAATTCGAAGCAAGTAGGATCGGGCGATGTCCGACGCACCGCGTTCGCTCGACGCCGCCCAGCTGGGCGCCTACTTCGCGCTGATCGAGGTGTCCAGCCTGCTGCGCCACGCGATCGAGCGGCAGCTGCGAGACGCCGGCGACCTCAGCTACGTGCAGTTCCAGCTTCTGGCGCGTCTCGGCGATGAGCCGACGGGCAGCCACCGCATGACGGACCTGGCCGACGGCGTGGTCTACAGCCGCAGCGGCCTCACCTACCAGGCAGGCCTGTTGGAGAAGGCGGGACTGGTCACGCGCGCTCGGTCCCAGGACGACGAGCGCGGCGTCACGGTCACGATCACTGACGCGGGCCGCGCGCGGCTCGCGCAGGTATTCCCCGGCCACATTGAGGTCGTCAGCCAGATGCTCTTCGACCCGCTCTCAGCCGCCGACGTCAAGAAGCTCGCCGGGCTGCTCGAGCCGGTGCGCGACCACATGCGCTCCATTCCGCCCCGCTCGGCCGCACCCCGTCGTCGCCGCCCCCGCTCACCGTGAGCTGCCAGGGACACCACGACTAAGAACAACCGGGAAAGCTTGGCGGTTGGCCACTGCCGCTGCCGCGTGGAAGGAGGCGTTTCGGTTGAGGCTCACGACATGGCGGGAAAGGACGAAACGAAGCGCATCGACGGGAGGCTCCTGAATATGCGCCTCAGACCTCGTGGGAGTGCTGGCGGGCGTTGTGATGCCCGAGGTCTCGTTGAGCGCGTTGGAGGTCGTGGTGGGCGCGTTGCCAGTGTGCGCGCGCTGGCCTGTCGCTCGGTGGCGGCCCCAGCGCGTGGCGGTCGTCGGTGACGGCGTGGTCAAAGCGGTAGGCCTCGATTCGGGTGGCGGCTTGCTGCCAGGTGCGGCGAGCGCGCGGCTGTTCGGGGAGAGCGCCGAGCGTTTCGGTGAGGTAGGTGGCTGGTCGTTCGAGCGCGACGCGTAGGTGCTCGCGGCGGCGGGTCGAGAGCTGCGCGTTGAGTTCGGCGGCACGCTCGCGGAACGCGCGTCGTTCCGCCTCCCATGCCGTCCGGTCGGGGAGGCTGCTTGAGAGGTTGCGCTCGCGTTCGACAGCCGCCGCGATTTCCCCCTCGGCGAGCTTGAGGCGTTGGCGCTCAAACGCGCGTTCGGCGGAGTCCGCGGCGCGCCGACGCAGCACACCGCGCGCCGGTTGCTCGAGCTCGACGAGGCGCGCCCGCGCGCTGTCAATGGCGCGCTGCGTCTCTGCCCGGGCGCTGCGGGCGGCGCGCAGCTGGTCGACGAGGTGTTCGGGGTATTGGCCGATGCGCGCACGAAGCTGCGCAAGTTCGGCCTGCAGCTCGAGGACTGACGGCGGCGCGATGGCGCGCTCCGCGGCCGGCCGGACGGGCTCGAGGTTGGATGGGATGTGGTTGCGCGTGGCGTCGATGCGGTCCAGTGCGAGATCCTCGTCGTCGCGACAACGCATGGCGGTCTGGAGGCGCTCGATGAGCGTTCGCTGGTCGCTCAGCTCGGGGGGCTGGCCAGGCGCGATCTCAGCGCGGTCGAGCTCGTGTTCGGTCTGGGCGTCGAGGATGAACAGTTCGGTCGGTTCTCGCGCGCGCGAGAGCGCGGTGTAGGACCAGTTGCGGGTGAAGTCCTCCGGGCGCCCGACGACGCCGGCCCACTCGACGGTGGCGCCCTGAATGGTGTGGGCCGTCAGCGCGTAGCCGTGCTGGAGATGCTCGGCCACATACGGTGCATCGAGCCGGCGTTGGGCGCCGGCGTCGGTGCGCACGACGAGGTCCTTCTCGGTCGGGTCGACGGCGATCACCGTGCCGCGCGTCCCGTTGTCGACCGCCCGCTCGCGGTCGTTGCGACGCGCGACGACGCGATCACCCACCGCGAAGTCGCGACCGGCGATGTGGACGCTCTCGCCGAGCCGTCCGTCGCGCACCAGCTGGGAGCGGATGAGGTCGTTGAGGCGCCCCCGGCGCTGGTTGTCACGCACGATGAGGACGGCCTGCCCCCAGGGGCGGGTGGCCTGGTGCTCGCGCCACGCGGCGATCGCGGCGTGCTCGCCGCCACCTTGGCCCGGCGCGTCGCCGATGGAGAGGTGCACGTGGCCCCGGGCGGACTTCTCGGTGAGGTAGTTGGTGGGGTCACCGCGACGCACCTGGGCCAGCAGCTGGCGCTCTCGCGGATCGCGCTGGCGCATGACCTCGCGCAGTTCGTATGAGCCCAACCGCTCGGTGAGCGATCCGAGCCAGCCGCCGGCCTGGACGCTTGAGAGCTGGCCAGAGTCGCCGATCGCGATCACCTTCACTCGTGCCGTGCGGGCGTGGGCCATGACGCGGGCGGTCTCACGGGTGCCCGCCATCCCCGCCTCGTCAAAGATCAACACCGCCCGACCCGATCCGAAACCGCGGTCGTCGGCGTCGAGGTCGAGCGCTAGGCGCGTTAGTGTCGACGCCTGGCCGACGCCGGCCTGCTCGGTGAGCTCGCGGACGGCTCGTCCTGTCGGCGCGGTGCCCAGGACGCGGTAGCCGCCGGCCACGTAGGCCTCGGCCAAGAGGCCGGCGGTGAACGTCTTGCCCGTCCCGGCCAGCGCCTCGACCGTCTCCACTCCGTGACCGCTCGAGGTCAGCCCGCGGATCACCCGGGCCTGCTCGGCGGTCGGCATGTGCGGCGCGTTGGCCAGCACGGTCTCGACGAGCGCCGACTGGAGCCTGCCCGTGCCTTCGTCGCGGCGCGCCTGTGCGCCCTGCACGATCGCCTGCTCATGGGCGAGCAGATCGCTCGTCGTGAACCGCCGCTCAGTCAGGCCGGTGGCACGGTGCACGTCGTCGGGATCCAGGAACTCAGTTGCGGCGCGCTCGACCGCCGCCGCAGGTGCCCCCTGCACGTGGGCGGCCGCCCACGCCATGACCGCCTCGCGCCTGGCGAACGTGTTCTCCCGCTGGGTGAGCCCGCCCGCTCCATCCAGCTCACCGCCCACCCGCCGCGGGTCGGGGATCTCGGGCGCTCTCGCCGGTCCGAGCACCAGCGCGGCGAGCTCGCGCGCACCGAGGCCGTGCTCGGCCGCCCGCGCGCGCACCATGTCACGCCACGGCGCGGTGTCGATGCCGTAGCGCTTGCGTCCGCGCGTCGCGTGCGCGATCGCCTCACGCCCGCTATCCCCCACGTCGACTCCCGCCGCCACCAGCTCGCGCTCGCGCTCCTCGATCTGGCGCCGGCGGGTGGAGAACTCGCGCAACACCCTGAGGTCGATCTGCGCGATCTCGGCCATCCCGTTGCGCACCGGCCCCCAGCGCACCCACGGCAGCCGCTCACGGACCGCGGCACGCAGATGCGCCTGATACAAGAATCCTGCCGCCTTGGCGTGCTGGTAGATCGGGCTGGCATCAAGCGCTGTCCAGCGGCCATCCCGGCCGCGCGCCGTGTTCGCCGCCACCACATGCGTATGCAGCTGCGGGTCCTCGGCGCGGCTCATGCGATGGCGATAGGCCGCCGCGACGAAACCCTCCCCCGCTTCCCGCTGCACCCCACCGTGGCCGCGACGCACCCGACAGGCCTCGCGCTCCAGATACCCCACCGCCGCGTCGACCGCCGACTCGTGCGCCTCGACCAGCGCCGCCGCCAACGCTGGCTCGCCGATCGTGAAGAGCACGCTCACCGACTTCGGGGCCGAGAACGTCAGATCGAACGCCGCCACCTTCGAGCGGCCACCGACCCGCTTCAGGCGCTCACCGGTCCCCGGGTCGCGACCCTCCATGAGCGCCATGAACCCATCGTCATCAACCCGGCCGCCCAGCCGGAGGGTCTCCGCCCCGCTGCCGGTCCAGCGGCCCGGCGATTCGCCGCGCCCGGAGTAGTAGTCATCGCGCCCCTGCGCGACCTGACGCTCGTAATAGCGCGACTGCTCGACCGTCAACTTGCCGATCGACAACACCCCGCGTCTCGCCTACGCTGCTCCGCCCCGAGACGTGGCAGTCACTTCGGCGATTCTAGCGGCGCTCAACGGCCTCATACCGGCGCAAACTACCGCACAAGCATCCTTGGGTGCAAATGTGTGGGGCCGTTGTTGCGCTCGTGATCTCGCAAGCGTTCCGTCGTGTCGCAAGGCCTGGACGCTGTTCCTGCAGCAGGCCGGGACCGGGACATCCTGCGCGCGGGAACAGCGGTCGGGCGCAGGGAAGTAGGGACCAGGTCGGCGTGTAGGTGGAGTCGGTGCACGGAGCCAGTTATGGGTCTGCGCACGGCCTGGACGCCGGCGGTATGGGTCAGCAGGTGCCGCAGCGTCGCCGACCCAAAGCCGGTCCCGGCGGACGCCAGCGAGTACCCGCGAAGGTCGGTCAACACCCACAGCTATGTGAGCGCCGGAATCGCGAGCGCAAACACGACCGGGTGGTGCTTGAACCTGCGGATCCGCTCGCCAGCGCGCGAAGCGTGTTCTCCGCACGCGGGCTCCGACGGGAACCGCATCCGTACCGACTGGCGCAGCACTGCCTCGGACTACCGAAGGATCCGGGCCCTCCATCGGCGCCCTGGCCTGACAGCCGCCGCAATTGCCTGCGCCGAAAGCCCGGCGTGGAACTCCGCGCGCAGGTGGTGCGGAAGGGGTCGGCTCAGTCGCGGGCGGCCAGGAGTCGAGCGACGGCCTGGGCGCGATTGGCCACCCCGAGGGCGCGCAGGATGTTCCGGACGTGCCACTTGACGGTGCTCTCGCCGAGGAATACGCGAGCAGCGATATCCGCGTTGCTGAGGCCTTCGCCCACGAGGCCGAGGATCTCGAGCCGGCGGGCCGTCAAGATACGGGCGAACTCGTCCTCGGCGCGACTCGCCGGGTGCGTGAGGCGCTCAAGCTCGGCCGCTCGGCGCCTCAGCGCGGCGGCGGTCTGATGGAGCGCCTCGGCGGTCGCGCGGACCTCGGTGACATCCTGGGCGGTGCCCGTCATGCGCAGCGGGCGGCCGTCGGCGTCGGCGATCACCTCCCCACGGCCGTGCAGGTGCCGGACCCGCCCGTCGGGACGGACGATTCGATACTCAAGGTCGATCGGCGCGCAGGTCTCCAACGCTCGGCGCACCTCCGCGTCGACGCGTTCACGGTCCTCCGCAAGCACGCGTTCAGAGCTCGGCTGGTAGCGCTCCTCGAAGTCGCCGGGGCGGATGCCGTAGATCGCGTACAGCCCGTCGGACCAGACGACTCGGTTTGTGTGGATGTCCCACTCCCAGCTTCCGAGACCCGCGACGCGCTCAGCCTCGACGAGCCGGGCCCGGCTGCGCTCGACCTCCTCCTCGGCGCGCATGCGATCCGTGATGTCCGTGACGAGCACGAAGAACCCGTGGACGTCCCCATCGACCACGTCCGGGACGTATGACGCCTGCGTGATCGTTCTCGCGGCGTTCATCATCACGCGACGGGTCGCGCCGAACGCTCGACACGCTGGCGATGCTGTGGAGCCTGTGCTACGCCGGCATCCTGACCGCGTTCCTGGTCGGGTTAGTGCAACGGCGCCTGCTCATCGCCGACGCGCTGGCGCGCCTGAGCGACACCCTGAACAGCACGCTGGAAGTGACACAGCTGCGTGTTGGACTTGCCTCGGCGCTCGGCGACGACACGCTCGAGCTCCTCTTCTGGAACGACCGCCGACGCGGCTGGTTCTCCACCGACGGTCGGTGCACAGTGCCACCGAGCCGGCCCGGACGCACGATCGCCAAGATCGACGACGACGGATCGCGCTTCGCCCTGCTGCTCCTGGACCCGGCACTGGAGGCCGACGACGAGCTGCTGGACGCGGTGGGCGCCCACGCGCGAGACCTCCACGACGGAACCCAGCAGCGCCTGGTCGCCCTGCGGATCAAGGCCTCACTCGCCGAAGGGTTGCTGCGCGACGATCCGGTGGCCGCCAGCGCCAAGGTCCACGAACTCGGGCGCGACCTCGAGCTCGCACTCGATGAGGTGCGTGCGCTGGCACGCGGCGTCTATCCGTCGCTTCTGGCCGATCGCGGTATCGAGGACGCGCTCCGCAACGCCGTGCGAGGGTCACCACTGGTCGCCACGATCTCCGCCCACGGTGTGGCCCGGTACCCCGCCGAGGTCGAGCGCGCCGTCAACTTCACCTGTCTCGAGGCGCTGCAGAACACGATCAAACATGCCCGCGGCGCGACTCGCCTAGCGATCGCCCTACGAGGCAACGGTACGCTGGACTTCGAGGTCCATGACGATGGCTGCGGCTTCATGCCGACCCCACTTCACGACAGCGGAGGCCTCAGCAACATGCGAGACCGCGTCGAGGCGGTCGGGGGACAGCTAACGGTCGACTCCACACCCGGCGCGGGGACACGCATCCTCGGCACGATCCCGGTCGCGGCGCCGGCCGCTCCAGCGCCGCCGACGCCGTGACCGCAGCAGCGACGTCGGGCTTTGATCGTCCGGTTCGGGCGATGCGGCCCCCGGGCGTCCGCGCCGCGAGAGCGGTGGACGAGTGGCAATCGACCTGCCCGGCGGTCAGCCGTCGGCATTCGTCCACCCGCGTCGGCCCCTCGGCCGCAGGCGCGTCAGCGCGTGTCGCACTCCGCCGCCACGGACCGGCGACCCGCGGGATCGCGCCTTCGGATTGCGGCGCCTGCCGCGCCGCGCAGCGGGCTGTGATCGCCGACGACCAGTGCTTTGGGACGTGCGTCCGGTTCCTGCCGGCCTCGTTACTCCGTCGCGAGTCCGGCGGCCGCTTCGATGGGTCCGCCTTCGAGCAGGTGGGCTCCGGTCAGTTGCGCGAGCCGGGTGTCGGCGCCGGCGCCGGCGAGGTGGACGGGCAGCTTCTTTGCGAGTCGTGCGATCTCGGGTGAGACCGCCGCGATGGCGTCGCGTGTGAGCGCGGAGAGGACGACCGCGTGGGGGGTGAGTTGCTGCGCGGCGGCGGCGAGAGTTTGGATGGGGGTGTTCGGGCCGAGGAAGGTGATGCGCCAGCCGCGATCGCGAAGGGCAAGTCCGAATACGACCAGACCGATGTCGTGTTGCTCTCCGGGTGGGCAGGCGAGGACGGCACGGGGGCCGATCCCGCGATCCCAGCCTCGGGCGAGGCTGAGCAGGCGCGCGCGCAGCAGGCCGGTGGCGAAGTGTTCTTGGGCCACCGACGCGTCGCCCTCGCGCCAGCGCTCGCCGAGCACTCGCAGGTAGGGAAGGATCGCGGTGCGGGCGATGGTCTCGACGCTGAAGGCGGCGATGAGCTGATCGAAGGCGGCTTGGGCTCGCGCGTCGTCGAAGGCGTCGAGCGCGGACCACAGCTCGGCGGCGAGGTCCGAGGGGTCGCGGGGCGGCGTCCGAGGGCCGGCGCCATCGATCGCCAGTTGCGCCGCCTCGGCGGCGGAGAGTCCCCGCGCCAGGTGCGCCGTCATGGCGGCCACCCGCGCCTCGTCCTGGGCGGAGTAGAGGCGGTAGCCGCTGTCGGTGCGTGTGGGGCTGACGAGCCCATAGCGCCGCTCCCAGGCCCTCAGGAGCTCCGCGCTGACGCCCGATCTGCGAGCGAGCTCCCCGATCCGCAGTTGAGCCTCCGGCACGACCGCAACCCTAGCGCTTCTACAAGCTATGTACAAAGCATTGACAGCGACGTGGGAGCTCGCTATCTTGTTCATAGCTTGTTCAATGTTTGTTTAGTGCACTGTTCCCCTTCCGAAAGGAATTTCATGGGCATCACGCTCAAACTTCCCCGCATCACCGCTGCGCTCGCGCTGGGGCTTGTCGCCCTGGTGTTTGCCGCCCTCGCGGTGCCCGCAGCGCCGGCCTCGCAGCCTTCGCCCGCTGCCAGCAAGAACATCGTTCAGGTCGCCGCCGGCAACCCGCAGTTCTCAACGCTCACCAGCCTCATCAAGAAGGCGGGTCTGGTCTCCGCCCTGTCGGGCAAGAGCAAGCTGACCGTGTTCGCGCCGACCAACGCAGCGTTCGCCAAGCTTCCCAAGGCCACGCTGAAGAAGGTCCAGAGCGACAAGAAGCTGCTGACCTCGATCCTGACCTACCACGTCGTCAAGGGTGCCGTCCCGGCCAGCAAGGTCGTCAAGCTCAACGGCAAGTCGGTCAAGACCCTCAACGGCAAGAGCGTGAAGATCGCCGTCAAGAGCGGCAAGGTCTATGTCAACAAGGCCCAGGTCACCAAGGCCGATGTCAAGGCCTCCAACGGCGTCATCCACGTCATCAACCAGGTCCTGATCCCGTAGCACACCCCCGGCTCCTCGCCGGTCCACCGATCGGCGCTCCCGGTACGGCGTCTGCCCGACGCCGTACCGGGTCGCACGCGAATCACACCAGTGGTCCCCCCGAAGGAGTCCTGCGCGGGGCCGGAGAGGGATTAGAGATGGCCTACCACCCGCTACTAGTTGCCCGCGTCGTGCCCGGTACCGGGCCGGCCTGCGGGGTGGCTGCGGTGGACTCCCGACTCCTTGGAGGCTGCGCCGGCGCTGCGGGGGTGGCATGCTGGCCGGCCCGCGTGACCGCCCCCTCCACCTGTCCGCAGCGGCGTATCCCCGGATGCGCCGGACGCCCGCAACGGCGGTCGCCCGGCCCAGGGCGGCGCTGATGTTCCTCGCCCTGCGAGAGATGCGACGCGCTCGGACGCGCTTCTTGTTGTTGATCGCCGCGATCGGGCTGCTGGTGTTCCTGATCCTCACCCAGCAGGCGATCCAGAACGGCCTCATCACCGCGTTCGTCGGTGCCATCGAACGTCAGTCCGCCCCGGTGCTGGTCTTCAGCGTCGACAGCCAGCGCACATTGCAGGGCAGCGTCATCGCGCCGGCGCTCGAGCGACAGATCCGCGCCGTCCCGGGCATCGCGGAGGCCGGGCGGATCGGCCAGAGCACCTTCACCGTGCGGGTCAACGACAAGACCGGCGATTCGGACTCGGCGGTGATCGGCTACGAGCGGGCCGACCTCGGTGCGCCGGACACGCTCAGCGCAGGGCGTCTGCCGCGCGCACGCGGCGAGGCGGTCGGCAGCAGCCCCGACTACGCGCTCGGCGACCGTGTCCGGGCGATCGGCGCGGGCGGCACGCGCGGGCCGCCGCTGACCGTCGTCGGGCTAGCGGAGGACGCCCAGCTGCAGGTCACTCCGACCCTGTTCGTGCGCTGGGCCGACTACGTCAGCACCGTGCGCGCTACGAACCCCGACGCGGGCGCCGTCCTCCCGAGCGCCCTGGGCGTCCGCCCGATCCGAGGCCGCTCCGCGACCGCGCTCGCCGCGCGAATCAACGACGCCAGCGCGGACGCCGACGCGCTGACCCGCGCGCGCGCCGCGCAGAAGTCGCCGGGCGTGTCCCAGGTGCGCCAGTCCTTCCAGGTGATCTTCCTGCTCTACGGGCTCGTCGTCCCGCTGGTGACCGGGCTGTTCTTCCTCATCATCACCCTCCAGAAGTCGGCCGCCCTCACGCTCCTGCGCGCGATCGGAGCCCACTCCGGCCTGCTCGTGCGCTCGCTGATGGTGCAGGTCGTGCTCGTGGTGGCAGGCGGCCTTGCGGTCGGCGTCGCGCTCTACGCGCCGCTCTCGCAACTGCGCCTCGGGGACATCGCGCTGCGCTTCGACGTCTCCGCGGTCGCGTTCTGGGCCGTGCTGCTGCTCGTGCTCGGCGCGCTGAGCGCGATCGTGGCCGCCCGGCGGGTCCTGGCGATCGACCCCATCGAGGCCACCATCGGCGGGGGCGGGCGATGAGGCTCGCGTTGCGAGAGCTGCACCGGCGACCCGGCCGCTTCGGGGTCGCGGCCGCCATCCTCACGCTCATCGCCGTGCTGCTGATGTTCCTAGGCGGCCTGCTCGACGGCCTGACCGCCGGCAACACGGGCGCCGTGCGCGCCCAGCGCGCCGACCTGATCGTCTTCTCCTCGACGGCGCGCGACTCGCTGGTGCGCAGCCGCATCGACCCTGCGGTGCGCCGGAGCGTCACGGCGGTCGCGGGCGTGCGCCGCGTCGGCGGCCTCGGCAGCGTCCAGCTCGGCGGCCGCGTGCCCGGCCGCGGTGCGCGCGACCTTGTCCCGATCGTCTTGTTCGGCTACGAGCGGGCGCCGCGCAGCCTGCCGGCGACGCCGCCCCCGCGCGGCGAGGTGTACGCCGACGACACGCTGCGATCCAAGGGCGTGCGGAAGGGCACCGTGATCCGCCTCGGCCCCGAGCGCACGGCGGTGCGAGTCGTCGGGTTCGTCAGCGACGCGCGGTACTCCGGCCAGGCGACCGTGTGGGGCTCGCTGAACACGTGGCGCGCGGTCCTCAACGCCAACCGGCCCGCAGCGCGCGTGAGCGCCGGCGTCACCCAGGCGCTCGTGATCGACACCACCGGCAACCACAGCGCGGTTGCCGACGCGATCGACAGGGCCACCGGCAAGGCGACCAGCAGCCTCACCGTCGCCGAGGTGATCGACGCACTGCCGGGCGTCTCGCAGCAGCGCAGCGTCTTCAACCAGATCATCGGCGTGACGGTCGTCATCGCGATCGTGGTCGTGGCCCTCTTCTTCGCCCTGATCACGGTCGAACGCACCGCGCTGTACGGCGTGCTCAAGGCGATCGGCGCGCGCTCGCGGACGCTGTTCGCCGGGGTCGTGCTGCAGGCCGTGGTCGTGACGCTGATCGCCTCGGCCATCGGCGCGATCGCGGCAGTCGTGCTCGACGCCGCGATCCCGCCAGGCGCCATCCCGTTCGTCGCCACCCCCGCCCGGCTCCTGAGCAGCGTGGTCTACCTGCTCGTCGCAGCCATCGCCGGCTGTGCCTTCTCGCTGCGCCGCGTGCTGCGCATCGACCCCGCGACCGCGATCGGAGGCGCCCCGTGACTGGCCCCGCCCGTGCGGCCATGGCGACCAACCGCGTCCCGGCGCTGCAGATGGAGGACGTGCGCAAGGTGTATCCCGTCGGCGACGAGGCTGTCGTGGCGCTCGACCACGTCGACCTAACGGTGGGCGCTGACGAGATCGTCGCGCTCGTCGGACCATCGGGCTCGGGGAAGACCACGCTGTGCTCCATCGCCGGCGGCATCCTGTCCCCCACCGCGGGGCGCGTCGTCGTCGGTGGCCGCGACATCTCCGGCTACTCGGCAGCGAAGCTGACCGACTTCCGCCGCGACACCGTGGGTTTCGTCTTTCAAACGGTGAACCTCGTGTCGTTCCTGACCGCGCGGGAGAACCTGCTCGTCGTCGACGAGATCGGGGCGCGCATCAAGGGCCCCGCCCGCGACCGCGCCGCCCAGCTGCTGGACGAGCTCGGCCTCGCCGACCGCGCCGACAACCTACCCGCACAGCTCTCGGGCGGCCAGAAACAGCGTGTCGCCATCGGCCGCGCGCTGATGAACGACCCCGCGCTCGTCCTCTTCGACGAGCCGACCTCCGCCCTCGACACCAAGCTCGGCGACCAGGTCGTCGGCCTCATCCGCCACGAGATGAAAACCCGCGGCACGGCGGCGATCATCGTCACCCACGACGAACGGATCACCCACCACGCCGACCGGACCGTGCACATCGTCGACGGTCAGATCGCGGGCGGGTAGGGCCTCCGTCGCCGCGGCTCGCAGCGAAGCGACGGGTGACCCTGCACCAGCGCGTCGGCCGATCAGCCGCGGGCGGCTTCGCGTGTCGCGAGTACCGAGGCCGCCGCGGCAGAGAGCGCCGCCACGAACTCATGTCGCCGGCCGGCGAGCAGCCATCGTCGAGACGCCGCTCGGGCGCGAGCCCCCTTCCGCGATGGAGCTGAGCCGCGTCGAACGCTCGGCGTACCCCGAGGACTCGTCTTCCGCATCGATCACTTCCTCCGGGCAGGAGGCGATCATGAACCTCCTCTACTTCCGCTTCACGAACTCCTTCCTGGGCCGATCGGGAACCGCAACTCATCGCAAGGGTCCAGATCACCTCGCCGAGAGCTCGGGCGTACAGGGCCGCGGCTCCGACGTCCCGGGGGTTAGGAGCCCTGCACAGCGAGAAGCTCGACGACTTCAAGGCCGAGGGGGTGATCGACGCCTACCTGGGCGGCCTCGCCGCTCGCAGCCGGCGAGCTGCTGACCGCCATCACTTCGGTCGCGTCGTTCTTTCGTCCAGCATCGACACCAGGGCCGACCTGCCCGCGAGCTCGTGCCCCTCAGCCGCTCATCAGGCAACCCAGCGCCGGCGCGCCCACCAGATCGCGATACGCATGACGGACCGTTGGGACCTTGCGTTACGAGCCCAGATGGCCCACGTCAGCGCGGTGGCGAAGACGATCCAGACCGCGTAGGGGACGAGCAGCAGCGATGCCAGCCGCGAGACGGGCCACGCCCGGACGACCAGCGCCACGGTGGTGCCCTCCAGAATCACGATCTCCACGCCGGCGGCGAGCGGGCTGCGCCCGCGGAAGAAGATCAGCGTCCACGCAAGGTTCAGCGCCAGGTTGGTCCCGAACAAGACGAACACGGGGCGCTGGGCATCGCCGCCACGGCGGCGAACCACGAGCATCGACGCCGCGATCAGCGCGTAGTTCACCGTCCACACGGGCCCGAAGACCGGTCCCGGCGGCTGCCACGGCGGCTTGCGCAGCCGGCGATACCACCGGCTCTCGAGCACCGGCGTGGTTGCCGCGGCGCCGATCCCGGCGGTGGCCCCGACGGCCCCGACGATCAGCGCGACGTCACGCGCGGTCAGGCCCAGAACGGGTGGCTCGGGCGCCGGCATGCCCCGCCAGGACTCCTCGGCCTCCGCCTCCATCCTCGCCAAGCGCGTGTAGTAGTCGGGGAACTCGTTGAGATGCGCCAGGGCGATCTTGCCCGTGACGACCGGGTCAGAGGCGGTCACGTCGGTCGCCGGCTCCCGGTCGCCGTGCTCGAGCTCGACCTCCATGCCGGCCCGGAACTGCTCGACGCTGAAGCGCGCGGTGCCCCAGTCGATGCCGATGGCCTCGCCGACCTCGCGAGCCTGCTCGGCGGTGAAGTGCCGCGCTGAACGCATGACGCCATCATCGCGGCTCGCCGACCGAGGCGCGTCAGGGTCCTCCCCGGACCTTGGCGCGACATCCCTCCGGCCGATGGCAGCCCCCCGCGCTCCACGACGCTCGTCGAGCGCTACGACCCCCAGGTCTTCGCCCCCGTGCGTCGCACCGCCCGCGTCCGCCTCGCGGTGGCCGGAGGGGAGGCGTTCCACGCGATCCTCGAGCACGACACCGCGCGGCTCGAGCCGTTGGCCGACGGCGCCGACCCGCTGCTCACCGCCGACCCGAGAACATGGCCGCCATCGCGAGGGACCTTCGCCGGCGGGATGACGGCCTTTGGGTTGGGACGGCTGTTGGTCCGCCGCGACCTGCACCTGGGCGTCGGGTCCTTTGCCGCGACCCGCGCCGCATCATCAGCCGCCGGCGAGCGCGCCGGCATAGACCTGCCAGGCCAGCGCGCTCTTGGCGACGAGGCTGAGGATCAGGTAGATCCGCTCGGCGAACGCCGGGTCCACCCAGCGGCCACGCCGGCGGTACTGCAGCCACATGTTCACCGCGAAGGTGTTGAAGAGCAGGAACAGCGTGATGAAGATCGCAACGACGAAGCCGGGGACGCCGTTGCCGTCGGTGGCGGAGACGATGAGCTGGGCGGCGATCGCGATCCACGGCACCGCGCCGATGACGCACCCGTAGATGAAGGGCCGCCAGTCGACCTCGTCGCGGTCGGCGTTCATCTGCTCCTGGACGAGCCCGAGGAGGATCATCGCCGCGTTCGCCCCGAACAGGGCGATCAGGGCGACGAGCTCGCTGACCCCGGCGAGCATCGCGATGAGCACGACCATGAGCGACGCGCTGATCGAGTACTCCCACCAGCGCGCCGGATTGATCCCGCGCGCAACGTTCGCCTCGTACCAGCGGCGCGGCCGCCCGCCGCTCAGCGTGAGGTGGTCGACCGCGGCGAGCAACAGGAACGCCGCGACCAGCCAGTCGATCCGCACGCTGCCGAGGCTCGCAGAGCCATAGTCGCCGGCGCCGGGCGGGCCGATCAGAAACGACGCCGTAATGGGGAGCGAGGCGGCGGTCGCGATCGCGAGCACGACGACCGCCTGCAGCGCGTGCACCGAGCCGACGATGACGTTCAGACGGTGCAGCCGGGAGGCCGCCGCGGCGTCGAGCTGGGCTGGCGCGGTGTCGGGCATGTTCTCAAGGTACGGGCGCGGGAGAGCGACGGACGCCGCGCGCCCGCGATGGGGTCATCGTTTCCGTCCGTTGACTTGTGCCGCCCGCGGGCCGCCGTCGCGTGTCGCGCCGCTCCGGACGACCTGCAGTGGCCGCGCCGCCGTGTCGTTGAGCGATCCGGCTCCGCGTCCCGTATAGGGAGGAGTGATCGGCTCCCTGATTGACACGGTTCTCGACCGCACGGTCGTCGCGGGCTATACGAGCGCCGGATACCGGATCCGCAGCCGTGCGTGGGACGCGGACGACCTTCGGCCGATGGCCGGCAAGACGGTCCTCGTCACCGGTGCGACCTCGGGGCTCGGCCTGGCGGCCGCCGAGGGGTTTGCCCGTCTCGGCGCGAGCGTGCGGCTGCTCGCGCGCAGCCAGGAGCGTGGGGAGCGAGCGCGCGCTGCCGTCGTCGAGGCCACGGGCAACCGCGACGTGCGGGTATGTCTGTGCGACGTGAGCGACCTGCGCGACGTGCGGGCCTTCGCCGCGTGCTTCACCGCCGACGAGCCGCGCCTCGACGTCCTCGTCAACGACGCCGGCGTGCTGTCGCCCGAGCGGGAGGTCTCCGCGGACGGCAACGAGCTCGCGCTTGCGACGAACGTGCTCGGACCGTTCCTGCTGACGAACCTGCTGATCCCCCTGCTCACGCAGAGCGCGCCGGCGCGGGTCATCAACGTCTCCTCGGGCGGGATGTACACGCAGCGGCTCCATGTCGAGGACCTGCAGTCCACGGGCGAGAAGTTCGACGGGCCGACGGTGTACGCGCGGACCAAGCGCGCGCAGGTGATCCTCACCGAGTTGTGGGCGAAGCGGCTCGCCGGCACCGGGGTGGTCGTGCACGCGATGCACCCAGGCTGGGCGGACACGCCGGGCGTCGCGTCCTCGCTGCCGCGCTTCCACCGGCTGACCGGACCGCTGCTGCGCAGCCCCGAACAGGGGGCCGACACGATCGTCTGGCTCGGCGCGGCCACCGAGCCGGGCGAAAGTTCCGGCGGCTTCTGGCACGACCGCCAACGGCGCCCGACGCATCGCGTGCCCGGGACGAGGGAGACGCCCGAGGATCGCCAGCGTCTCTGGCGCGAGTGCGAGCGCCTCACCGGCCGCCACGCAGTCCCGATTCCGGCTCCGACCCACACGCGCCATTAGGGAGAAGCCGATGGCCCACTACACCGCAAGCCTCGAAACGCCCCGTCCCCTCGCCGAGACGTTCGCGTACCTCAGCGACTTCTCCACGACGGAGCAGTGGGACCCGGGCGTCGTCAAGGCGCAGCGGATCGGCGACGCCCCGGTCGGGCACGGGACCGAGTTCCGGCTGGTCGCCGCGTTCCTCGGCCGCAAGACCGCACTCACCTACCGGATCGTCGAGTTCGCGCCGGACAAGGCCGTCACGCTGCGGGGCGAGAACGCGTCCGTCGTCTCGCTCGACAGGATCACCTTCGAGCCGTCCGACGGGGGCACGCGGGTCACCTACGACGCCGACCTCGCGCTGAAGGGGCCACTGCGAATTGCCGACCCGCTCCTCGGACTCGCGTTCGATCGCGTCGGCGACCGCGCGCTCGACGGCCTGCGCGACACGCTCGGCAGTCGCGACCCGGCACGGCTACCGCCGCTCTCGGGGCGGAGCCTCGACGGCCATCACCACCACTTGCCCGACGACCTGCGCGCGCAGCACACCTTCATCGTCGCCGCGTTCCGACGCGAGCAGCAGGCGCTCGTCGATGAGTGGCTGCCGTGGCTGGTCGACCTGGAGCAGCGCCGAGCGGACCTCGCCGTCTACGAGCTGCCGGTCCTTTCGTCCGCGTATTCGCCGGCCCGGTGGTTCATCGACGGCGGCATGGCGCGCGGCGTCGCGACCGACGCCGCCCGCGCCCGGACGATCACGGTCTACACCGACGTCGCGAAGGCCGTGCGCGAACTCGGACTGCCCGGCACCGACACGATCGGCGTCCTGCTCGTCGACCGCTCGGGCCGCATCCTCGCCCGCGAACACGGCACCTTCGACGACCACAAGACGATGCGCCTCACCGCGGCACTCGAGCGCTCAAGCGACGACGCCTGAACGTCGCTGCCAGATCGAGCGCGCGTTCGCTCGAGTGCCGTTGAAGAACGGAGCGTCGCTGTTGCAGTAGAAGACCAAGTCGCCGTCCGGTGCCCAGTATCTGACCTATTTGCAGGCCTTTCGATTACGCGCCCGCCTCTGTTCCGAAGCCAGATTGGTTCTTCGGAACGATGGGAGATTGCAACCCGGCGGGGCACCAGGTTGAGGGCCTTGTCCGGGGATCCCCGGGTGGAGGTTCGAGTCCTCTTCGGCGTATGACGAAAGCCCCGCAAACGCGGGGCTTTCGCGCTCAGGCGCATCGCACACGCCCGAGTGCGCCGTAGTCGGCGGCTATCGGCACTCCAGGCCTTGTCGGATCGGGCCAAAGACCGCCGTCCTTGGCCCGCAAGCCCCGTCACACTGCGTGATGAGCATCTAAGCCGACACGAAGGGAGATCGCCGTGCCCAGGTACGTCCTCGAGAGAGATCTCGGTGTGGTGAGCGAGGAGGAGATGGGGGAGATCGCCGCGCGCTCGAAGCTCACGGCGATAGAGCAGTTTCCCGACATCACCTGGGAGCACAGCCACGTGTGCGCCGACGGCGGGCGGATCAAGAGCTTCTGTGTCTACGCGGCGCCCAGCCCGGAGCGGCTACAGGAGCACGCCGACAGCGTCGGCGGCATCATGATCACGAGCATCTACGAGATCGTCGGTGACCTCTCGCCGGACGAGGTCAGGCTCTGAGCTCGGGCTACTCCACGCGCGTATCCCTCAGCGCGTGGAAGAGCCCCTGATAGGCAACCGCGCGTTTCAGCGACAGCATCTTGCGGCGATCGTCTTCGGGCGGAAGGATCGCGAGCGCGCGGGTGAACAGCTCGACGCCCTCCGCATACGCCAGTCCCAACGTGGCCCGCTCGGCCGCGCGGGTGGCGTAGTCCAACGCGCGGTCGCGGTCCGCCGCCGGCAGCGCCTCGCACAGGTGATACGCGATCTCGAGCAGGGCGGCGTCGCCCTTGGTTGCCTCGAGGGCAGCGGCCACTCGGGCGTGCACCCGGCGCCGGTTGGAGCGAGTGAACCGCGTCAGGAGGTTGTCCCTTAGCTCGTAGAACTTGAAGACGGCGGTCCCTCCGCCCCGTCCGTTGCCGTTGGCAGCGTGCGGGTGATCGACCAAGATCGAAGGAGGAACCGCCGTGAAGGAGACCGTATCGGTCGCGCGTGCCGTGACCGCGCAAGAAGCGGTGTTGCCCGAGCGTGTGCAGGACGCGCTGGGCGAGCTGGTCGGGGCAGCGAAGGAGGGGTTGTTGGCGTTGAGCGTGGCGACCGGGCTCGGGGTGCTGGCCGAGCTGCTCGAGGACGAGGTCGACGAGGTCGTGGGCCCGAAGGGCCAGCGCAATCCTCAGCGCACGGCGGTGCGTCACGGCCACGAGGCCGGCGAGGTCACGCTCGGCGGGCGGCGTGTCGCCGTCGGGCGCCCGCGAGCCCGGACCGCTGACGGCGCCAGCGAGGTGCCGCTTGCGACCTATGCGCACTTCGCTGATCGCGACCCGCTGACCCGGGTCGTGCTGGAGCAGATGCTCGCCGGCGTTTCGACGCGCCGCTTCGCGCGCACGCGTGAACCGGTCGGCGAGGACGTGCTCAGCGCCGAGCGTTCCACCTCGAAGTCGGCGGTGTCGCGGGAGTTCGTCGGGCGCACCCGCGAGCACCTCGACGCGCTCATGAACCGCCCGCTGTGCGACATCCGCCTGGCCGCGATCATGCTCGACGGGATCGAGCTGAAGGGCCGCTGTTGCGTCGTGGCGCTGGGCGTCACGACCGACGGGATCAAGGTCCCGCTCGGCTTGTGGGACGGCTCGACGGAGAACAAGACCGTCGCCGCGCACCTGCTCTCAGACCTCGTGCACCGCGGCCTTGACGTCGAGCAGGGCGTGCTCGTCGTGCTCGACGGCTCGAAGGCGCTGCGCGCTGCCGTGGCCGAGGTGTTCGGCGCGGTCGCGGTGCAGCGCTGCGTGCGCCACAAGGAACGCGGGGTCCTCGATCACCTGCCCGAGCGCGACCGCCCCACGGTCAAGGCCCGGCTGCGCCGCGCGTGGGCCAGCGACGACCACGCGCTCGCGCTCGACGGCCTGCGCGTCCTCGCCTCAGAGCTCGAGCGCTCCCATCCCGGTGCCGCCAGTTCGCTGCGCGAAGGCCTCGAGGAGACCCTCACGCTCACCCGCCTGGGAATCCGCGGCCGGCTGAAGAAGACGCTTCAAAGCACGAACCCCATCGAGTCGATGATCGAGATCGTCAGGCGCACCAGCCGCAACGTCAAGCGCTGGCAATCGGGCGACATGTGCCTCAGGTGGACCGCCGCCGGGATGCTCGAAGCCGAGCAGCAGTTCCGCAAGATCATCGGCTACAGCGACCTGGCGAAGCTCGCGATCGCCGTCGAGCGCGACCTCGCCGCCCAGCGCGCCTCTGCTCACCCCACGACCATCGAGGAGGCCGCTACCCTCGCGACCGTCTGACCATCACACCGGGACCGCCGTCACGAAGTTCCACGACGGACGGGGCAACCTCCGCGTCAGCACGGTGCGGCGCAGCAGGGCGTGCGAGAACGCGAACGACTCGCTGTCGCCCTCGGCCGTCTCCGTCAACCGGGCCGCCGCCATGGCTTCGTCGAGCGCCGCTGCCAAGTCGTCGTCGTCGAGGTCGCTGATCAGCTCGAGCAGTCCCAGGTCGACCTCAGACCCAATCACGGCGGCCACGGTCAGCAAGCGCAGCGTGGCCTCTTGAAGCCGTGCCAAGCGGAGGTTCACCACGTCGCGCACGCGCTCGGGCACCTCTGCCTGCGCGAGTGAGAGCACGCTGGCCGTGCGGTCGGAGTCGCTGAGGTCGCGGACGACCTCG
This sequence comes from uncultured Actinomycetes bacterium, assembly GCA_963806015.1. Lineage (GTDB taxonomy): Bacteria > Actinomycetota > Thermoleophilia > Solirubrobacterales > Solirubrobacteraceae > JAOPZW01. The sequence goes on from CAWDWM010000001.1 coordinate 287,177, forward strand.
AGAACGAAGAACACGTTGCCCGCCGTCTCTGCCTGAATCCCGCGCACGACCTCGCCGGCAAGCTGACGGCCGCTGAGGTCCTGGGCGAGCTCGGCGATCTCGGGATCCGATAGCCCCGACAGCGGCACGCGCTCGACGTACGGCCCGTGGCTGAGGCGCCGTAGAGCCTCCGCTGTCGCGCCCGTCGCCGGCATCTCGACGGGCCGCTGGGTGGCGACCACGAGCACACGCATCTCCGGGCGGGCGTCGATCGCGTACCTGAGAATTGCAGCAGTGCCCTGGTCGGACCAATGAAGGTCGTCGATGAGGAGCAGCACGGGGGTCTCGGCAGAGAGCTCGTCGAGCAGTCCGGCAACCCCTTCGAACAGGCGGTAGCGCCTGCCCTCTGGAGCCGTCTCACGAAGCGCCCCTGTCTGCTCGGACAATCCTGACGCGATCGGCTCGAGGTCGGCGGCGCGCGATCCGATCCGGCGCCTCAGTTCGTCCGGTGCCGTGACAGCGAAGAAGTGCTCGAACGCCGAGACGAGATGTTGGTGGGGCACGAGCAGGTCTTCGTCCGCTGTTCCGTGCAGTACGACCGCCCCCTGCTCGCGTACCTCGAGCGCAAGCTCGCGAGCCAGGCGGCTCTTCCCGATGCCCGCTTCGCCGGTCACCAGGACGAGTCGGGCACCCTCGCCCTCGCGCACCGCGCGCCACAGCTCTCGCAGCCTGGACAGCTCGCGCTCGCGCCCGACCAGCGCCGTCGGCGCGCGCCTGCGGAGCCTGGGTGGCAGCGGAAAAGGGTCGCCCGGCCGCCACGCTCCAGCGGAACGCGTCCGTTGGGCCCAGGCCGACCCTGAAGCATGCTCACGCGGCGGCTCGCCGAGCTCACCACCTTGCCGCACCTCGTGGATGAGCGCACGCGTCGCGTCGGACAGCGAGATTCCCAGCTCGCGTCGGAAGCGCTCGCGCAGGCGGTCGTAGGCGGCGAGCGCGCCGGCCCGGTCGCCCGAGCGCGCCAGCCGAGCGATCAGCGCTCGGTGGGCGTCCTCCGCGAGTGGATCGAGACTCGCACGCCTGCGGGTCGCAGCGATCGCGCCGGCAGCGTCGCCGTCGGATTCGGCCCGCGCCGCCGCGCGTTCGAGCAGGTCGGAAAGCGCCTCTCGGTGCAGGTCGCGCTGCTCGTACACCCACTCCTCGTCGAGCCCGGCGAGCAGCTCGCCGCGACTCAGCGCCAGCGCCTCCTCAAATGCCCCGGCCGCTGCGTGCTCCCGGAACGCCGTGGCGTCCACCCACACCTCCGGCGGCCCGGCCAGCCCCACTCGCTCGCGCGTGGCGATGAGCGCGGCGTCGGCCTCGTCCGCCAGCGCTCTCCTCAGCGCCCAGAGTGCGTTGCGCAAGCTCGCCCGTGCGCTCGAGTCGAGCACGTCCGGCCAGAACCGCGACGCCACCTCGCCCCTCGGGTGGGCGCCCCGGTTGAGGGCGAACCAGGCCAGCAACGAGCGCGCACGCCATGAGCCGCCGGGCTCGATCTGCCGGCCCGAGCCCTCGATCGAAAGCTCGCCCAGCACACAGATGCGCAGCATGGCGCCAACCGTACCCAGAGCCGAGGGCAGCTTTCACGCGAGCTGTGACGGACGCTGTGACGGACGCGGTTCAGGGTGGCCCGATCCGAAACAGCACCTGGAGAACTCGATGACTACGACAACTGCGATCGACCAGCTCAAGGCCGCGCACCGGGCCATGTGGGACTCGGGCGACTACACGAACGTGGCGGACCGGTTCGTGATCGCGCTCGGAACGGCCGCCTTGAACGCTGCCAACCCCGCGCCGGGCACCCAGGTGCTCGACGTGGCTGCCGGGTCCGGCAACCCCGCGATCGCCGTGGCGCAGGCGGGGGCCCGCGTGACCGCGCTCGATCTCGCGCCGTCGCTGCTGGAGATCGCGCGCCGCCGGGCGCGCGAAGCCGGCGTCGACATCGACTTCGTCGAGGGCGACGCGGAGGCTCTGCCGTTCGACGATGCGAGCTTCGACGTCGCGCTCTCGGTCGTGGGTGTGCAGTTCGCACCGCGCCACGAGGTTGTCGCGCGTGAGCTTGCGCGGGTGGTCCGCCCCGGCGGCCGCATCGTCCTGTGCTCCTGGACCCCGCCCGGATTCATCGGCCAGTTCCTCAAGACGGTGGCCCCGCGGATGCCGAAGCCGCCCGAGGGCGCTTCGCCGCCCCCGCTCTGGGGGGACCAAGGGCACGTGCGCGAGCTCTTCGCGCAGGCCGGCGTCCAGTTCGAGTTCGAGCTGCGCCACACCGATGTCAGGTACGGGTCCGCCGCGGGCTTCGTCGACTACATGGCCTACCACTACGGCCCGCTGGTGAAGGCGCGCGAGCGACTGAGCCAGGACGGCAGCTGGGACGAGCTGCGTCACGACCTCGTAGCGCTCTGCGGGCGCCACGGCATCGCCACAGACGGGTTCCACGCCCGCGCCGAGTACCTGATGGCGCGCGGGATCAAGCAAGGCGCCTCCTAAGCGGCCCAGACCGACCAACCGAAGCAGGCACCCTCGATGCGACTCATCCTCGTATCAGGGCTCGCCAGGGCACAGCACCCCGGCAACGCGTCGTGCGCGTTCCTGGCGGCGCCGTCCGTAGTTCTCGCGCGAACTCTGCTCACTGGTCCGGATGCGGCCGCGGGTCACCCGCGTAAGGGTCTCAGGTGCAGGGCTTTTGTGACCAACAGTCCGGTTGGGCAACCACCTGAGCGGACGGAAAGGAGTGTCACATGGCCACCGTCACCAATGGGATGCGCACCGAGACGCGGGCACCCGCACCGGGGCCGGAGTACTGGACCGGCGGGCCCTCGGACAAGGGCGCGGGGTGGGTCGTCTTCGCGGGGATCATGTTCATGGTCTCGTCGATGCTCAACGTCATCTGGGGCATCGCCGCGGTTTCGAGTTCGCACTTCTTCGTCGGAAATGCGTCCTACATCCTCAGCGATCTCAACACGTGGGGTTGGGTCGCGATCGGGTTCGGCGTGCTCGAGGGACTGGCCGGGCTGTCGATCTGGCTGGGCGGCGCCTTCGGGCGCTGGTTCGGGATCGGCGTCGCCGGTCTTGCGATCCTGGCCGCGATGATGTCGATTCCGGCGTATCCGTTCTGGGCGCTGGTGCTCGTGGCGATCGACGTTCTGGTCATCTACGGGCTCGTCGTGTACGGCGGCAGGCCCGAGCTGACGCGCTAGTAGTCGCGTCGGCGCCGGTCTCGTCGCATCCCCCGTCGGGCGGCCTTCCGGGCCGCCCGACCGCTGTCAGGTCACAGGTGGGCCGGGGCACCGCACATGCGGGGCTCTGCTCTTCCGGGAGCACACGAGCTCAGCGCGCCGCGGGCGCCGAGCGCCTGGCCAGGCGCGCCGGATGGCGGAAGCGCGCGGCGCGCCGATGGATGCGATGCACGTGGCGCGCGTCGTGCGAGCGACGCGGCGGTGTTCGGGGCATCCAGCGGGCGTAGAAGCGCCGCTTGACCACCTCGACGAGGACGAGGTAGGCCACGACCATGCCGACCAGGATCGCGAAGAAGGCCAGGGGCAGGGGAGTGAAGCCCAGCGGCCCGGCGAGGGGCGTGATCGGCAGCAGCGCGCCGATGCAGGCACAGGTGATCGGCAGCACGATCATGGCGCGGCTGGGACGGCTCTTGTAGGACGGGCTGCGGCGGGTGCGGATGACGAAGACGACCAGCGTCTGGGTGGCGAGCGACTCCACGAACCAGCCGGTGCGAAACTCGGCGTGGCCGGCGTCGAGCACCACGAGCATGACGAAGAACGTCATGAAGTCGAAGATCGAGCTGACGGGGCCGAAGACGGCCATGAAGCGCCGGACGAAGGCGAGGTCCCACGCCGCCGGGCGGGCGAGGGCCTCCGGGTCCACGCGGTCGCTGGGGATCGCGAGCTGGCCGACGTCGTAGAGCAGGTTGTTGAGCAGGATCTGCGACGGCAGCATCGGCAGGAAGGACAGGAACAGCGAGGCGCCCGCCGCGCTGAACATGTTGCCGAAGTTCGACGACGTGGCCATGAGGACGTACTTCATGGTGTTGGCGAAGATCCGCCGGCCTTCGGTGACCCCGTCGGCGAGGACGCCGAGGTCCTTGTCGAGCAGGACGATGTCCGCGGCGTCCTTGGCCACGTCGGTGGCGGAGTCCACCGAGATGCCGACGTCCGCGGCGTGCAGCGCCACCGCGTCGTTGACCCCGTCGCCCAGGAACGCGACGTCGACCGCGCCCGTGCGCGCGATCTTGATGATGCGCGACTTGTCCTCCGGGCTCACGCGCGCGAAGACCGTGGTGTGCGCGATCGCGTCGCGCAGCGCGGCATCGTCGAGGCGCCCGACCTCGGCGCCGGTGAGGACCTGCTCGACGGTCACGCCGAGGTCACGACAGACCTTGGCCGCCACGGCGCCGTTGTCGCCGGTGATGATCTTGACCGTCACACCCAGCTGCTCGAGCTTGGCGATCGATGCGCCGGCGTCGGCCTTGGGCCGGTCGACGAAGGTCAGGAAGCCCTGCAGGCGCAGGTCGCGCTCGTCGGCCAGGGTCGGCTGCAGAAGACCGGGCGCGACCCTCGTGGCCACCGCGAGGACGCGGGCGCCGTCGTCGAACAGGCCCTGCAGGACGCGCCGGCTCTCCGCGCCGACGCCCACGCAGCGCGCGAGGACGGCCTCGGGAGCACCCTTGGTGACGAGGACGGGGTCGTCCGCGCCGCGGCGCGCGAGGACGGTGGCCAGCTGGCGCTCGTGATCGAAGGGCAGCACGCCGAGCCGCTCGTAGGCCGGCGGCCCGTCGGGAGCGCTCAGCAGGCCCGGAGCGCCCGGGGCGCCGAAGAGCGCGAGGTCGAGCGCGTTGCCGCCCACCGGGCCGTCCGGCGTCATCTCCGCCTCGTTGCACACGAGGCCGAGGACCAGCGGCGTGCCGGCGGGCGCGCCCGCCGCGTCCAGCGCGCCCTGGAAGGTGATCGCGCCCTCGGTCAGCGTTCCCGTCTTGTCGGTGAACAGCACGTCGATGTTGCCGAGATCCTCGATCGTGACCAAGCGCTTGACGAGCACGCGCTTGCGCGCCAGCGCGCGCGAGCCACTCGAGAGGCTCACCGACACGATCGCGGGCAGCAGCTGTGGCGTGATGCCGATCGCGATGGCCAGGCTGAAGAGCAGCGCGTCGATCAGCGGGCGATCCATGACGACGTTGATCGCGAAGATCGCCACGGTCAGGACGCCGGCCACCTTCACCAGGAGCCCCGAGAAGCCCCGCAGCCCGACCTGGAAGGCCGTTTCCGCCGCGCGCTCGCCGAGCCCGACCGCGATCTTGCCGAACGCGGTCGCCGTTCCGGTCGCGACGACGACGCCCTGCCCGGAGCCCTGATGGACGACCGTGCCCATGAACGCACAGGAGGGCAGATCGACCGAGGAGTCCGACGCCGGGGCAGGCACCGCCGACTTCGGCGCGGGCAGCGACTCGCCGGTCAGGACCGCCTCGTCGCATTCCAGGCCGTGGACCTCGACGAGCCGCAGGTCGGCCGCGACCACGTCGCCCACGCGCAGCGCGATGACGTCGCCGGGCACGAGGGCCGTCACGTCGACCTTGGCCTCCCGCCCGTCGCGGCGGACCAGCGCTTCGTAGTGGATGTCGGCGTGCAGGGCTGCGACCGCCCGCGCCGAGCGGTACTCGTTGAAGAACCCCAGCCCGACGCTGAGCGCGACGATCACGGCGATGATGACGGCGTCCGTGGGGTCGCCGGTGAGCCCGGAGACGGCGGCGGCGCCGAGCAACAGGACGAGCAGCGGGTTGCGCAGCTGGGCAACGAGGACGCCGAGCGCGGTGACGCGCCGCTGGTGGATCGCGTTGGGGCCGAACGCCGCCAGCCGCCGGGCCGCCTCGGCGCCCGTCAGTCCGTCGGCGGAGCTGCCCAGGCGGTCGAAGACCTCGTCCAGCGGCGCCGCTGCGGCCGTGGCGAGCTCGAGGGCGGGCGCCCTGGCGGGCGCGTGGGACGGCCGAGGCGACACGAGCACCTCTGCCCACTATGGCGCTACACGCGCCCGGACCGATCCGCTCGCACCCCCGCCGGCGCCGGGAACTGTCAGCAGGCCTAGCCGACCTGGGCGCCCGAGAGCTGCGCGCGCAGCGTGGCGATCTCGGTCACCGCGAGGCCGATGTACGCGCTGCGCGAGCAGGCGATGTCGGTCTCCAGCGCGGCGATGTCGACCGCGTTCGCGCCCGGGCCAACGGCATGAAGGCGCTCGACGCAGAGGCGTTGCAGCTGGACACGGGCGTCGACGGCGGTCGTGACGGGCTCCTCGGGATACGGATACGGCATGGCGCCATCCTTCCGGCCTGGGTCGGCGCGGACCAGCGGGCTCGCCCGCGCACTTCGCGCGGCAAACCCGTATGTGCGATTGTGGCGCCATGGCGGCCGACGACGGACCGATCACGATTGTCCTTGCGGACGACCACGCCGTCGTGCGCTCCGGGCTGCGCATGGTGCTGGAGCGCGCGGGCGGCTTCGAGGTCGTCTCGGAGGCCGGCGACGCCGACTCGGCCCTCCGCACGGTCCTCGGGCACAAGCCCAGGATCCTCGTCCTGGACCTCAACATGCCCGGGGAGCTCACCTCGCTCGACGCCATCCCGCGGGTGCAGGAGGTCTCCCCCACCACGCGCGTCGTCGTCCTGACCATGCAGGAGGACCCCGAGTTCGCGCGCCGGGCCCTGCGCGCGGGCGCCGCCGGCTACGTCCTCAAGGAGGCCGCCGACGACGAGCTCGTCGACGCCGTGCGGCGCGTCGCCGAGGGCGGCACGTATCTCAACCCGAGACTTGGGGCGATCCTCGCCGCCGCCCCGCCCGAGCCCACCGGGCCACCGGACGACCTCACCGAGCGCGAGGTCGAGGTGCTGCGGCTCATCGCCCTGGGTCACACCAACGCCGAGATCGCGGCTGACCTGTTCCTCTCGGTGCGCACCGTCGAGTCCCACCGCGCGCACATCCAGCAGAAGCTCGGGCGCTCCACCCGGGCCGAGCTCGTGCGCTACGCGCTCGACCACGGCTTCGTCGGCGCCGAGTAGCGGTCAGCCCAGCGGCAACCGCGCGCGGACCACGGTCCCGGCGTCTGCGCCTCGAGTCACGCTCAGCTCGCCGCCCGCGAGCTCGACGCGCTCGCGCATGCCGATGACGCCGAAGCCGGTCGCCACCGCACCATCGAAATCCAAGCCGATCCCGTCGTCACTGACGCAGACCTCGATCTGCTCGCCGTCGTGGCGCACGGCGATGTCGACCGAGCCGGCTCGTGCGTGCTTGACCACGTTGGTCAGCGACTCCTGGACCACTCGGTAGACCGTCGTCTCCAGCTCGGGGGACAGGCGAGTGTCCTGTGGGAGCTCGACGTCGGTGCGGACCTCGAGCTCGGTGCCGGCCCCGGTCCGCTGGGCGAGTGAGGCGAGCGCCGGCGCCAGCCCGAGCTGGTCGAGGGCCGGCGGGCGCAGCTCGGCGATGAGCGAGCGCAGCGACTGGATGTCGCCCGTCAGCTGCTCGGCCGCGACGCGCATGGCGGCGCGCATGGCGTCCGCGTCGTCGAGCCGCGCGGCGCTCGAGAGCAGCACGCGCAGACCGCCGAGCGCCTGCAGGGTCTCGTCGTGGAGCTCGCGCGCCCAGCGGTGGCGCTCGGCCTCCGCCGCCGCGAGCGAGCGGCGCCGGCGGTCGGCCTCCACCGACTTGGCCGTCGCCACCGCCGTCGCCGCCTGCGCGGCGAAGGCCTCCAGCAGCTGCTCGTCATCGCGGGTGAAGGCGCCGTCGCCCTCGAGGCGGTCGAAGGCGGCGAGCACCCCGAGACCCTGGCCGCGATAGGTCAGCGGCACCAGGAGCGCCGTCGACGCGTGACCGACGCCCAGCTCCTCGGGCGGGATCCGCAGCTCGTGGGGCGCGTCGGCGATGCGGCGGGGGCGGCCCTCGGCGAGCACCTCACCGGCGGTGGAGCCCGACAGCGGGAGCCGCGCGCCGTCGCCGATCGTCACGTGACCCGCGCCCGCCGCGATGACGAGGTCCTCGCCGTCGCGCAGCATGATGAGCACGTCGTGGGCGCCGATGAGCGCGCGCCCCCGCTTGACCACGAGCTCGAGGATCCGCTCGAGGTCGGTCTCCCCTCCGATCGCGCGGGCGATCGCGGCCGTGGCCTGAAGGCCGCGGACAGCGCGCTCGAGCTCCTCGCGACGGGCGGCCACGTCGCGGTACAGACGAGCGTTGTCGATCGCAATCGCCGCCCAGTCGGCGAGAACGATCGCCGCCTCTTCGTCCTCGATCGTGAACGGCTCGCCGCCGGCCTTCTCGGTCAGGTACAGGTTGCCCCAGGCCTGGCCGCGGATGAGCACCGGGACGCCGAGGAACGTCCTCATCGGCGGATGACCAGGTGGGAAGCCGTACGAGCGCGGATGGTCGCCGACGTCGTCGAGACGAAGCGCGCGGGGCTCGTCGATCAGGACGCCGAGCAGCCCGCGGCCGCGTGGCAGGTCGCCGATGACGCGGTGGGTCTCCTCGTCGATGCCGCGCGTGAGGAAGCGGTCGAGCTCGCGGCGTTCGTCGTCCAGGATGCCCAGCGCGGCATAGCGGGCGCCCGTGAGCTCCGCGGCCGTCTCCAGCAGGCGGTCGAGGACGGTCTCGAGGTCGAGCTCGGACAGCAGCCCGCGTCCGGCCTCGATGAGCCGCGCAAGCCTGCGCTCGTCTTGGCCGTCGACCGGCGCCATGCAGACGCGAGCCTAGCGTTACGCCTATGCCGCGATCGTCCGCGTGGCCCCGGTGGGCGGCGGCAGCACGAGGACCGGGCAGGCGGCCTGGCGCAGGATCTCGTCGTCCGCGCCGGCGATGACCAGCACGTCGACGTCACCACGCGTCTGCGCCACCAGCGCCCCTGCTCCGCGCCCCGCGACGCGCGTCGCGGCGGCGGCCGGCGCGAGGGCCTGGGCATGGGCCAGCCATTCTTCTGCCTGCCCATCGCCGGCGGCGATGAGCCGGACGCCGGCGGCGATGCGCTGGGCGAGCGCGGTCGCCAGCCTGACCGCATCGTCCGCGGGTCCGGGCGGTCCACACGCGACCGTGATGCGCGCCGGGGTGAAGGCGCGGACGAAGCGGTGCCCGTACGGCGCGACGGCCACCGGGCACGGCGCAGCCGCGAGAAACTCCCGCACGCCGGGCTCATGGCCGACAACGTTCTGCCCGACCACGACCGCATCCGCCCGCTCGCGGAGGGCCACTGAGCGCACGGCCTCGGCGAACGGCACACCCGAGATCGGCAGGTACCGGACGCGCGGATCGGGGCCGAGCGTCGCGTAGACCTCCTCGCCGGCATCGCGCAGGTCTGCGCGGCGCCGTGCCGCCGCCTCGCTGCCGCCCGCAAGCGGGGCCGCCGTGTTCGCCATGACGTGCGCCACGACGATCGTCCCGTCGGGTCCGGCCAGCTGCGACGCGAGGACGAGCGCGTCACGGCTTTCGGCCCGACCGGCGAGAGCGACGAGGATGGAGGCGAACACCAGGTCACCGTAGATCCGGCCGCACCCGCGGCCATCCGTGCGCGGGTGCCGATGCGACTGTGGCAAAGCCGCAGCCCTCTCGCGTACCAGGCACCGATGGAGCGGGCCACGCCCGCGCCCACGATGTCGTCATGTCGCCCGCTTATGCCACTGACACCCCACGAGTCGTGATCGCCGGAGGCGGCGTTGCCGCGCTGGAGGCGTGTCTTGCCCTGCGCGAGCGGCTGAGCGCAGCCGATCTCGACATCACGCTGCTGACACCGGCCGAGCGGTTCGACTACCGCCCGCTCTCGGTCCTGGAGCCCTTCCAGGGCCTCTCGCGCTGGAGCCTGGCCCTGGCCACGTTCGCCGCCGACCAGGACGTCACCGTCGTCCACGACGCGCTCACCGCCGTGGGAACCCACGCCCGCGTGGCGGTCACGGGCGCCGGCGATGAGATGCCCTACGACGTCCTGCTCGTCGCGACCGGCGGGCACGCGGCCGACGCGGTGCACGGCGCGCTGACCTTCCGCGGCGCCGGCGAGGGCCGGGCGGTCCGCGAGCTGCTCGACGCCCAGCCGCGGAGCATCGCCTTCGCCGCCCCCGCCGGGGCCACGTGGCCCCTCCCGCTCTACGAGCTGGCGCTGCTGAGCGCCGCCCAGCTGCGCCGCGAAGGGGCCGCGACCGAGGTCCTCCTCGTGACGCCCGAGGACGCGCCGCTGGCGCTCTTCGGCCCTCGCGCGAGCGCGTTCGCCGCGGATCTGCTGGCGCGCCACGCCATCCACGTCTTCACCTCGGCCGGCGCCGTGGCGGCGCGCGAGGGAACGCTCGAGCTCAGCGATGGCCGCCGGCTGGACGCCGAGCACGTCATCGCGCTTCCCCGCATCCTCGGCCGACGCATCGAGGGCATCCCGCGCGACGACGAGGACTTCGTCCCGATCGACGAGCACGGTCGCGTGCAGGGCCTGGACCACGTCTACGCCGCGGGCGACGTGACGAACTTCCCGTTCAAGCAGGGCGGCCTCGCCGCGCAGCAGGCCGACGCCGCGGCCGAGGCGATGCTGGCGGAGCTCGGCCTGCCGATCACGCCCCGGCCGTTCGACCCCGTCCTGCGCGGCGTCCTCTTCACCGACGACGAGCCCACGTACCTTCAGGCACCGCTGGCGGAGGGCGCCCCCGAGCCGTCTGACCCGCGTGCCTATTCGCTGTGGTGGCCGCCGAGCAAGATCGCCGGCCGTCACCTCTCGCCCTATCTGGCCATCCGGGCGGGCGCGCCGCGGACCCCGGAGATCCGCCCCGGATCGGTCCCCATGTCGGTCGACGTCCGCGACGTGGTGCACGCCGTGCGCGGAGTGCTCGACGGCGAGTCGGTCCCGCCCGGCTGATCACAGGCGGCCAACGCAAGCGGTGCGCGGCGCAATCTTCACCGTATCGACACCGCAAGAGGACTATGGTCGTTGGGATCGCCACCGTGATGGATGACCATCTCGACGCCCAGCGTCTGCGCCGCCTTCTCGAAGTCGGCCGCTCGCTGGTTTGCGAGTTGGACCTCGAAGTCGTGCTGGATCGCGTGCTCGAGGTCGCCCGCGAGCTCACCGGCGCGCGCTATGCCGCACTGGGCATCCTCGACGAAGGCCGCCGGGAGCTCGAGCGCTTCCTCACGCGCGGCATCGATGCCGCCACCCACAAGACGATCGGCGACCTGCCGCGCGGCCACGGGATCCTCGGCGTGCTGATCAGCGATCCGCACCCGCTGCGGTTGCCCGACGTCGGCGACCATCCGCGCTCCTACGGCTTCCCCGTCGGGCATCCCCCGATGCACAGCTTCCTGGGCGTGCCGATCCTCATCCGCGGCCAGGCCTACGGCAACCTCTACCTCACCGAGAAGGCCGGCGGCGACTTCGACGAGGCCGACGAGGAGGCGCTCGTCGTGCTCGCCGACTGGGCGGCGATCGCGATCGAGAACGCGCGCCTGTATCGCGGCGTCGCCGTCCGCCGCGACGAGCTCGAGCGGGCCGTCTCGGCGCTCGAGACGACGTCGTCGATCTCCCGGGCGGTCGGCGGGGAGATCGATCTCGAGCGCATCCTCGAGCTGCTGGTCAAGCGCGGGCGCGCCCTCGTGGACGCGCGCGCCATGCTCGTCGCGCTGCGCCAGGGCGACGAGCTCGTGGTCCAGGCCGCGGCGGGTGAGATCCCGGACGACGTCGTCGGGCGGCGCATCGCCGTCGCCGGGTCGGTCGCCGGCGACGTCCTGCGCTCGCAGCAGCCCGAGCGCCTCGCCGACGCCCCGTCGCGGCTGCGCTTCGCGCTGGCCGAGCATGTCGGGGCCGCCACCGGCCTGATCGTCCCGCTGGTCTTCCGCGGCGAGGCGGTCGGCGTCCTGGCCGCCTTCGACCGCGTGGTGGCCGGTCCCGAGTTCAGCGCCGAGGACATGCGCCTGATGCAGGCCTTCGCCGCGTCGGCCGCGACCGCCGTGATGACCGCGCAGAACGTCACCGCCCAGGGTCTGCGGCGCAGCGTCGAGGCCTCCGAACGCGAGCGCCTGCGCTGGGCGCGCGAGCTGCACGACGAGACGCTCCAGGAGCTCGCCGCGCTGCGCATCGCGCTCTCCAGCGCGCGCAAGAGTGGCGACGCCCAGGCGCTGGAGCGGGCCGCCGAGGAGGCCATCGAGCGCGCCACGGCGGCCATCGCCGCGCTGCGCAACCTCATCACCGACATGCGCCCGGCCGCCCTCGACGAGCTCGGCGCCGGCCCCGCGCTGGAGGCGCTCGTCGACCGCACGCGACGCCTCTCGGGCCTGACCATCACGACCGACATCGACCTCGCCTACGAGTCCGGGCGTGAGACCGAGCGCCACGTCCCCGAGACGGAGGTCGCCATCTACCGCCTCGTGCAGGAGGCCCTGACCAATACCGTCAAGCACGCCGACGGGGCCGTCGTCCACGTCTCGGTCGCCGACGACGAGAAGGTCGTGACGATCCGGGTTCACGACGACGGGCCCGGCTTCGCGCTCGATGCCCACCACGAGGGCTTCGGGCTCATCGGCGTGCGCGAGCGCGTCACGCTGACCGGCGGCACCCTGAGCATCGACTCCGCGCCCGGCGCCGGCACGACGCTCGAAGCGACGCTGCCGGCGCGGCGGCGCACCAGCGAGGCGCCGGCGCGCCTCGACGTCGCGAGCTGAGACAACCGCTGCGCGCGATGTCGCAGGCAGCCAGATCGAAGACGGCGACGGTCCACGCCGGGGGCCCGCCGCCCACCGCGCGGCAACTGCTGCGCGAGCTCGTGGACCTCGCCGCGGCCGTGCCCTGGTTCCTCGGCGCTCTTCTGCTGCGGGGCCGGCACCGGCGCTGGGGCGCGACGGACGCGGAGCTGACGGCATCGATGCCGGGCGACGATCTCGTGCCGGGCTGCCAGTACTCGGCAACGCGCGCGATCACGATCGCCGCGCCGCCCGGCGAGCGCCTGCGGATGCTCTATCGCTGGCGGCCGGGCGACGCCCTGCTCGCGCTCGTGCTCAACGAGTTCGGCGACTTCCCGATGATGCGCAGGATGCTCCTCACGCTCAGGCGGCGAGCCGAGGGGCGATGAGGGAGGGGCGCCGCGTGCGGACGCGGTGCACGAAGAGCACGACGATCGGTACGCCGGTCACGAGCAGGAAGGCGCGCAGCCATGGGGTCGACGCGTCCGTGCCGGCACCCACCGCATGCACCACGCCCAGCAGGTACACGAGCACCGTCGCGCGGTGCGCCCTGCGCCACAGCCGCGCTCCGATGCGCCGGCGCGCGTAGAACGAGAGGCCGAGCAAGGCGGCCAGGTAGGCGGCGATGACGCCCAGGCCGGTGAAGAGCGGCCGGTAGCTCATGGCGAAGGGCACCGCGATGCCGGCGGGTCCGGGATGCAGCCACGGGTCGAGCAGCAGGGTCACGGCGTGCACCGCGATGGCCACGAGGCCGGCGAGGGCCGCATGCTCGTGGAGCGCCATCAGGGCGCGCGACAGCCCGGGCCGCCGGGCGACGCGGCCGGCCATGGCCAGCCCGACGCCGACCGAGACCGTGATGAGCGCCAGCGCGACGATGCCCGAGGCGCGCCCGGCCAGCCACCAGCCGTAGTGGACGGGGTCGGGCGCGATCATGCTGCCCTGGCCCGGGTGTCCGCGACCGGCCCGGCGAGCTCCACGTCGCCGTCATCGTGCACCAGGATGCCGCCGTGCTCGGCGAGCAGTGCGGCGCCGGCACGCGCGCCGCTCAGCAGCGCGGCCTTGGCCAGGGTCTCCGCCTCGAGCGCGGTCGGCGCGAGGGCGGTCACGGTCACAAGGCCCGTCCACGCGGGCGCGCCGGTCAGTGGATCGATGAGGTGGTGGGCGAAGGTCCCGTCGGGCCGTCGCCAGAGGCGCGAGTCGATGCCGGAAGTCGCGATCGCGCCGGGACCCAGCCACAGCCGGTGCACGGGCTCGCCGCCGAAGGGATGGGCGACCTCGACCTCGTAGGGCCGTCGGTGCGCCGCGTCGCCGCCGACGCGCAGGTCGCCGCCGCAGTCGACCGCGAAGCGCTCGCGCGCGCCGAGGCGGTCGGCCACGGCGTCTGCCGCCAGCCCCTTGCCGGTTCCGCCGGTGTCGAGCTCGACGCCGCACGGGCGGCGGACGACGCCATGGGCGTCATCGACGTGCACGCGAGGCCAGCGCGAGGCCGGATGCGGGCGGGCGGCGCGCCGCGGCGGCGCCGCGGCGAGGGCCGCGGCCAGCCCGGCCGGAGCGACACCGGCCAGCGAGTCCCGGTAGCCGGCGCTGCGCAGGGCGGGCAGGACGGTCGGGTCGACGAGGCCGCCCGTGCGGCGCGCGGCCCACAACCCCGCGCTCACCGCGCTGCGCAGCAGCGCCGACGCGGAGACGGAGGCGCATCGATCGCGATTGAGCGTGCACAGCTCGCTCTCGGGACGGAAGCGCGACAGGCGAGCATCGAACGACGCCAGCCACTCGCGCGCGTCGTCGAGGCCGGCGCGGTCGGGCGCCAGCAGGCGCACGTCGGTCCCCATGCAGCGGAAGGTCAGCTCGTGCTCGGTCATGAGGTCTTGGTCACGAGAGGGGCCGGGGCCGGGGCCGGAGCCGGAGCGGCCACGGGCGCGGGCGCGGGCGCAGCGGCCCGCTGCGGGACGACGACCACGGCGCGCGCCGGCGCGGTCGCGCCGCCGGCCTCGGCGTCGCGGACCTCGTCGATGACGATGCGCTTGACGATCACGCGGCGCACCAGCACGCGGCGGGCCGCCGGAGCCGCCACCGCGGCATGCCGCGCGCCCAGGGCCGGATCGCGCCCGACGCGCATCTGCGCCACGAGCAGCGCGAGCACCACGACGAAGGCCGCCAGCGACCATCCGCCGACGGCAAGCAGGCCGGGGCGGCGCGGGCGGCGCGGAGACCGACGCTCAGTCATCGCCGCCGCCCTCGTGCTCGTGCTCGTGCTCGCCGCCGCCCGCGCCGGTGGCGCTCGAACGGGTGCGCAGCGGGCGCGCCGACTGTGGCGCGACCGCCGCGACCACCGGTTGCGCGCGGGCCGGCAGCACCACGGGCGCCGGTGCCGGCGGGGGCGCGGTGGGCCTGACGCGCTTGGGCTTGATGTGGCGCACGATGTGGACGGTCCGGTGGACGACCTGCGTGCGGACCTCGACGGGCGCCGCGGCGACCGCCGCCGGCGCGTGTTCCGGGCGGGCGCTCAGGGCCGCGCCCGCGGTCCCGCCGATGGCGAGCAGTGCGGCGGCGGCGAACGTGGTTGTGGCGGTGCGCATGGGCGGTTCCTCGGGTCGGGAGCGGCTGTGACGATGGTCGCGCCGCCGCGCCCAAGACCGTGGAAACCCCCGGCAAAGCTTCGGCAAAGACCCGCGTGCGGACGCGTCGCGCGGGTCTACAGTCGAGACGCCCATGAGTCGCGGAGTACGCATCCTGTTCGTGGAGGACGAGCCGGCCATCGCCGATCCCTTCGGGCGCGCCCTGGCCCGCCAGGGCTTCGATGTCGTCACGGCGCGCTCGATCGCGGAGGCGCGGGCGTGCCTCACCCGCAGGCCTCCCGACCTCGTCCTGCTGGACCTCACGCTCCCCGACGGCGACGGTCGCGACCTCTGCCGCGAGCTGCGGAGCACCTCGCGCGTGCCGGTCATCATGCTGACCGCGCGCGGGACCGAGCTCGACCGCGTCACCGGACTGGAGATCGGCGCCGACGACTACGTCGTCAAGCCCTTCAGCGGCGCCGAGGTCGTTGCCCGGATCCGCGCCGTGCTGCGGCGCGTGGCGTCGTCGCAGGCGCCCGAGGGCCCGATCGTGCTGGGCGACCTCGTCGTCGACACCGCCGCCCGCCGGGCCCGGATGGACGGGCGCGAGCTCGCGCTCTCGCGCAAGGAGTTCGATCTGCTCTCCGAGCTCGCGCGCCACGCCGGCGCCGTCGTCACCCGCGAGGAGCTCATGGCGCGCGTCTGGGACGAGAACTGGTTCGGTTCCACCAAGACGCTCGACGTGCACATGGGCTGGCTGCGCCGCAAGCTCGGCGACGACGCCTCCACGCCGCGCTACCTGCACACCGTTCGCGGCGTCGGCTACCGCCTCGCCGCGCCCGAGGACGCCGCGCTCGCTGCGAGCGGGCCATGAGCCTGCGCCTGCGCCTGCTGCTGGCGCTGGCCTATGTCCTGCTCCTGGCCATCGTCGCACTCGAGGTCCCGCTCGTCTCCAGCATCCGCAGGCGCGTCGACGACGAGGTGCGATCGCAGGCGCGCGCGCAGGCCGAGGTGCTGGCGGCCACCGCCGCCGACCTCCTCTCGCCCCCACGCCACGCGGAGCTGCAGGCGCTCGTGAAGCGATCGGGCGCGACGGTCCGCGGTCGCGTGATCGTGGTCGACGACCAAGGGCGCCTGCTCGCCGACAGCACCGGAACGGGCCTGCTCGGAGACTCCTACCGCCGCCGCCCGGAGATCGCGGCCTCTCTCGCAGGCCGGATCGACCAGGGCACACGGCACAGCAACACGCTGGGTGAAGATCTGCTGGCCACCGCCGTGCCGATCCGCAGCGCGACCCGCCCGCCCGCGGTGGGCGCCGTGCGGGTCACCCAGAGTGTCGCCGCCGTGCACCGCGCCGTGCGCCGCACGGTCGTCGGCCTCGCCCTCATCGGCATGCTGGTCCTCGGCGTCGGGCTCGTCGCCGGGCTGGTCATCGCCGGCACGATCGCGCGCCCGATGCGCCGCCTCGACCGGGCGGTGGGGCGGGTGGCCGGGGGCGACCTCGAGGCGCGCGCGCCGATCGAGGGCAGCACCGAGCAGCGCGCGCTCGCGCGGACCTTCAACGAGATGACCGGTCGGGTGGCCCGGCTCCTGCGCAGCCAGCAGGACTTCGTCGCCGACGCGTCGCATCAGCTGCGCACCCCGCTCGCGGGCCTGCGCCTGCGTCTCGAGGAGGCGCGGGCGCTGGTCCCTCCCCAAGGCCCTGCCGTCGCCGAGCTCGACGCCGGGATGACCGAGGTCGACCGGCTGGCCCACGTGCTCGAGGAGCTGCTCGTGCTCAGCCGCGCCGGCGAGCGCGAGCTTCCCGGGGTGCACGAGGATCTCGGCGCCGCTGCGCTGCGCGCCGCTGAGCGCTGGGCGCATACGGCCGCCGAGCGCGGGCAGCGGATCGAGACGGACCTCGCCTCGGGCGCACGCGCCTGGTGCGCCACGGCCGACCTCGATCGCATCCTCGACGTGCTCGTCGAGAACGGGCTGCGCTACTCCCCGCCGGGCAGCGCTGTGCGCCTCGTCGCCGGCCCCGATCGCATCGAGGTGCTCGACGACGGCCCTGGCCCGGCCCCGGGCGAGGAGGAGGCGGTGTTCGAGCGCTTCCACCGCGGGCGCGCCGGACGCCGCGGGCCGCCGGGCACGGGCCTCGGCCTCGCCATCGCCCGCGAGCTGGCGGGCGAATGGGACGCCACCGTCGCTCTCGAGACGCGGCCCGGCGGTGGCGGGCGAGCCGTCGTGCGCTTTCCGGCGAGTGCCATCCGTGCCGCCGCGCGGCCCGAGCTGGAGCCGGCGCGATGAGGGCGCGGATCGTCGTCGCGTGGATGGTCGCCGCCGTGATCGGCCTCGTGCTGGCCGCCGGCATCACGATGGCGGCGAGCCAGCTCTCCAGCCAGCGGATCGGCCTGTCGGGCGAGCCGCCGTCGAGCGGCGACGTGCTCGTTCCGCGTGAGCGGCCCAGCCCGTCGCCGCAGACGACTGCGCGCCCACCGCACCTCACCAAGCCTCCCGCGGGCGACGAGGCGCAGGGCGAGGACGACTGACGGCGCGCCGCGCGAGCTCGGCCCGCACCGTGATTGTCCGCAGCAGGCTGCGCGATCTCCCGGATGCGCGGGAGGCATGGGCGCTGCCACCCTCGCCGGATGGACGACACCCCGTACCCGGTAGCGCTCGCGATCGACCACCCCGAGCGCCCGCTCAACCGCCTCACCACGGCCTTCCGGCCGTTTGTCGCGATCCCGATCCTCCTCCTGCTGGGCACCGTCTCCGGCGGGTCGATCGACTGGACGAGCGGCGACACGCGGACCACCGCCGCCTCGGCCGGCGGACTGCTCTTCCTCGGGCCGCTGCTGATGATCGTCTTCCGCGGGCGCTATCCCACCTGGTGGTTCGATTGGAACCTCAACCTGCTGCGCTTCGGAACACGCGTGGCCGCGTACGTCGCGCTGCTCGACGACCGCTACCCGTCGACCGAGGACGAGCAGGCCGTGCACCTCACGATGGCGCGCCCGGACGTCGCCGCGGGCGACATCAGCCGCGGCCTGCCGCTCGTGAAGTGGTTCCTCGCCATCCCGCACTACATCGTCCTCGCGTTCTTGTGGATCGGCGTCGTCGTCGCCGTCGTGATCGCGTGGTTCGCGATCCTCTTCACGGGGCGCTACCCGCGCGGGCTGTTCGACTTCGTCGTCGGCGTCGCGCGCTGGCACCTGCGCGTGGCGGGCTACGCCTTCCTGCTGGCGACGGACGCCTATCCGCCCTTCAGGCTGGCGCCGTGAACGACCGCCCCACACGCGTGCTCCTCGCCGACGTGCCGGGTGCCGGCCGGCGGGCGATCGCCGGTCTGCTGAGCTCGCTGCCGGGCGTCGTCCTCGTGGGCGAGGTCGGCAGCGCGGACGAACTGGCGCGCGAGCGGCCGCGCACCGCGCCCGACGTGCTCGTCATCGACGATCGCCTGCTCGCCGCCGCCGCCGCCGGGCTCCGCCAGGCCGACGTGGCCGTCATCGTCATGGGCCTCGACAACGACCCCAGCTATGAGCGCCGCGCCCACCGCCTGGGCGCGACGGCCTGGATCGCCAAGGAGCACGCCGACGAGCTGCTGCCCGGCGCGCTCGACAGCGCGCGGCGCCGGCAGTGGACGCCGCCGCCCTGGCCTGAAGCCACCGCGTGAGGCTACGGAAAAGCCGCAACCTCGCAGCCGGGAGTCCCTGATGCGCCGGGCCTCCCCTCGATCGAACATTGGGGCATGGCTGAGCCAGAGACCCCGCGCATCCTCATCGCCGGCGGCGGCGTCGCCGGTCTCGAAGCGTGCCTGGCGCTGCGCAGCTTCCTCGGCGAAGCCGAGTTGAGCATCGAGCTGCTGTGCCGCAAGGACCGCTTCGAGTACCGCCCGCTGGCCGTCCTGGAGCCCTTCGAAGAAGGCGCGCCCGCCTGGAGCATGAAGCTCGAGCGCTTCGCCGCCGACCAGGACGTGCGGCTCGTGCCCGACGCCCTCGCCGCGGTCGAGCCCGACCGGCGCATCGCCATCACCGCGTGCTCCGGTCGTCTCTCCTACGACGCGCTGCTGATCTGCGTGGGCGCGCGGCCGGTGCGCGCCCTCCCCGGAGCGATCACCTTCCGCGGCCGCCGCGACGCCGCCACCCTTCGGGCCGCGCTCGACGCCGTGGCACCGGGCGAGGCGGCCACCATCGCCTTCGCCGTGCCGTTCGGCGCCTTCTGGACGCTGCCGCTCTACGAGCTGGCGATCCTCGCCGCCGCGCGGCTGGACAGCCGCGGGACGCGAGCGAAGGTGGTCATCACCTCGCCGGAGAGCGTGCCGCTGGAGGCCTTCGGGACGGTGGCCTCGGGCGCGGTTGCTGCGCTGCTCGACGCGCGCGGCATCGAGTTCGTGGGTCGCGGGCGCGCGCGCGATGCCGATGCCGGCGAGCTCGAGCTCGATGACGGCCGGCGGATCCGCGCGGCGACGATCGTGACCCTCCCCAGCCTCATCGGCCGGCCCATCCCCGGGGTCCCGCAGGACGGCCAGGGCTTCATCGCCGTCGACGAGCACGGGCGCGTGCCGGGCGCCGACGGCCTCTACGCCGCCGGCGACGTCACCACCTTCCCCCTCAAGCAGGGCGGCCTGGCCACGCAGCAGGCCGACGCCGCGGCCGACGCCATGCTCGCCGCGCTCGGCGTACCGATCGTGCCGCGCCCGTTCGAGCCGGTGCTCAAGGGTGTCCTCTACACCGATCGCGAGCCGGCCTACCTGCGCGCGACGATGGCCGGCGAGGGTTCCGAGCCGCGCCCGTATTCGATGTGGTGGCCGCCGAGCAAGATCGCCGGGCGCCACCTGTCGCCCTATCTGGCGACCCGCGCCGGAGCGCCGCGCGCGCCCGAGGTGCGGCCCGACCGCGACGCCATCGCGGTCAGCGTCGACGTGCCCCGCGCCGTTCATGCCATTGCCAACGCGCTCGATGTGAGCGCTGTCCCGCCCGCATGATCCGTCTGCCCCCGGATCGGGGTGCGGGGAAGCTACGGATGGCATGCGCGGCCGTCGCCCCTAGCGTCGACGGCATGCCCCGCATCATCATCGCCGGGGGCGGGATCGCCGGTCTCGAAGCGCTCATCGCCCTGCGCGCCCACCTCGGACCCGGCGCAGAGATCGAGCTGCTCGAGCCCAGCGCCGCTCTCGTCGAGCGCCAGCGCGCGGTCGCGGAGCCGTTCGGCGGCGGGGCGGCCCCGCGCTTCGACCTCGCCGGCATCGCTGCCGACCACGGCGCGCTGCTGCGGCCCGACCGCCTCTCGTCGGTCGACACCGGGCGCCGCCAGGTGCGCACCGTGCGCGGCGACACGCTGCAGTACGACGCGCTGCTGGTGGCGGTGGGTGCCTCCACCGACGTGGCGATTCCGGGCGCCCTGACCTTCTGCGGTCCCCGCGACGTGGCCGCCTTCAGCGCCCTGCTCGACGACCTCGACGCCGGGCGGGTGCAGCGCGTGGCCTTCGCGGTGCCCACCTCGGTCAGCTGGGCCCTCCCGCTCTACGAGCTCGCGCTGATGACCGGCGAGCACGTGCGCGCCAAGCGACTGCAGGACGTCGGGCTCGTCATCGTCACGCCCGAGCACGCTCCCCTCGAAGCCTTCGGCCCGCGGGTCGCGTCGCACATCTGGACTCTGCTGGCCGAGCGCGGCATCGCCATGCGCGCCCACACCGTGTCGCTTCGCGCCGGGCCCGGTGGACTCGTCGTGGCTCACGGAGATCCCGTCCAGGTCGAGCGGATCGTTTCGCTGCCCCGTCTCGGCGGGCCGTGGATCGGTGGGCTGCCACACGACGAGCAGGGCTTCCTGGCCACCGACGCCCACGGGGCCGTGCTCGGTGTCGAGGCGGTCTGGGCCGCCGGTGACGGCACGGCCTTCCCGCTCAAGCAGGGCGGGCTCGCCGCGCAGCAGGCCGACGCCGCCGCGGCGGCGATCGCCGCCGCCCTCGGCGCCGACGTGACGCCCGACCCCTTCCGCCCCGTGCTGCGCGGCATGCTGATCGATCCGACGGGGCCGCGCTTCCTCGATTCCACGCGCGGCGATCTGCCCTCAACGCCTGTGTGGTGGCCGCCGACGAAGGTCGCCGCAGACCACCTCGGACGCTATCTCGCTCCCGGCGCACCCGACGTGCAGGCCGAGCCCGAGGAGATCGACGTCGGCGAGCTGCTGCTCGGCCTCGCCGAGCGCCACGCGAGCCACGGCGAGCACGCGCTGGCGCTGCGCTGCCTGGACGCCGCGGGCCAGGTCCGCGGCGGCCTGCCGCCCGCCGCGGCGGCGCGCCGCGAGCGGCTGGCGAGCACGCACGTCGCGACCTGATCAGTCGGCGCGATTGCGCGGTTTGAGCGCGCGTTGCGCGGTCTTCTACGGTTTGGCTCGGTGGCCTGGACGTTCATCCTTGACGTGATGGGAGGGATCCCGTCGAGATCAGAGCGTTGACCACACGACGGAAGAGGTGTGTGATGCGACCCGAGAGCGTGGGGATGATCGTGCTGGCCGGCGCGGCGACGGCGGCGCTCGGCCTCTGGTGGGTTGCGCATCGCATCCGCGGGCGCATGGACGGGGGCCTGTTCGCCTCGGCCGCGCTCCTGGCCGCGGGCGCGTCCGCCTTCCTGGCCACCGCGACGCGTTTCAGCGACGTCGCGGTCGGCGCGGGCGCGATGGCCGTGGTGCTGACCGGCAGCGCCCTGGCGGTGCGCGCCTCGAGCCCGCCGCCCTGCACCTATCGCCCCGGGCATTCGGGCGAGTCCGCCGCCCATTACTACGGACTGCGTGAGATTCCCGCCCGCGCCCCCGCCGCCACCGCCGCCGCCATCGCCGGCGCGCCGCCGGCGACCGCGAGGACGCATCGCTTCGCCCGGGAGCCCTACCGCAACCCGGCGCAGACCTACCGCAACGTCGACGCGGACGGCCGGGCGACGCGCCGCGCGATGGCCGGAGCCGAACTGCGGATCGACTGGTCCTCCTTCGACGCCGCCCGCGCAGCCTACGAGCTCGGGCTGCACCACGACTCGCAGCGCTGAGCTTGCGCCGGAGGCGCGGTCAGTAGTCCGCCGCACGCACTCGGGCGATCCCCCACGATGGCGAGCGGGGCCGGCGCGGCCACAATCGCACCATGACCTCCCAGGCCCGAGTGATGCCCACCGCGATCGCCACCAAGTGGATCTACGACTTCGCCGAAGGGTCGCGCGACATGCGCGAGCTGCTGGGCGGCAAAGGCTCCGGCATCGCCGAGATGACACGCGTGCTCGGCCCCGATCTCGTTCCCGCAGGCTTCACCATCACGACCGAGGCGTGCGTGGAGTACATGCGCGCCGACCGCGTCGCCCCCGAGGGACTCGCCGGCGCGATCGACGCGGCGCTGGCACGCCTCGAGGAGCACGCCGGCAAGCGGCTCGGCGATCGCGACGACCCGCTGCTCGTCTCCGTGCGCAGCGGCGCGCGCGACTCGATGCCGGGGATGATGGACACCGTCCTGAACCTCGGTCTCAACGACGGAGCCGTCGAGGGGCTCGCAGCGCGCACCGGCAACCCGCGCTTCGCGTGGGACTCCTACAGGCGGCTCGTGCAGATGTTCGGCGACGTCGTGCGCGGCGTGCCCAGCGAGCGCCTCGAGGACGAGATCGCGCAGATCAAGCGCGAGCGCGGCGTGACGCTGGACACCGAGCTCGACAGCGACGCGCTGCGCGAGCTGACGGCGCGCTTCAAGGCGCTGTACGACTTCCCCACCGACCCGCGCGAGCAGCTCGAGCAGGCCATCCTCGCGGTCTTCGATTCGTGGATGGGCGACCGCGCCGTCGCCTACCGGCGCATCAACCACATCCCCGACGACTGGGGCACGGCGGTCAACGTCCAGCAGATGGTCTACGGCAACAAGGGCCCGACCTCGGGCTCCGGCGTGGCCTTCTCGCGCGACGAGGTCACCGGGGCGCCCGAGCCCAGCGGCGACTTCCTCATCGACGCCCAGGGCGAGGACGTGGTCTCCGGGATGCGCACGCCGCGCGACATCGCCGAGCTCGCCGAGTGGATGCCGGAGGCGCACACGCAGCTGCTGCAGATCATGCGCCAGCTCGAGCGCCACTACGGCGACATGCAGGACACCGAGTTCACCATCGAGGAGGGGCGCCTCTACATGCTGCAGACGCGCGCGGCCAAGCGGCCCGCGCAGGCCGCGGTGCGCTTCGCGGTCGACGCCGTACAGGAGGGCCTGCTGACGCGCGAGAAGGCAATCACGACGATCGATGCGCACTCCCTGCACGCGCTGCTGCACCCGACCTTCGACCCCTCCGCCGCCTACCACGTCATCGCGCGCGGCGTGCCGGCCTCGCCCGGCGCGGCCAAGGGCGCCATCGTGTTCACCGCGCCCGACGCCGTGGCGGCGGCCAACGACGGTCGCGCGGTGATCCTCGTGCGGCCGTTCACCGAGGCCGACGACGTTGCCGGCTTCCACGCCGCCAAGGGCATCCTCACCTCGGAGGGCGGCAAGGCCTCGCACGCGGCGCTCGTGGCACGCGGCATGGGCCGTCCGGCGGTCACCGGCGCCGGGACGCTCGACATCGACCTGCACGCCGGCGAGGTGCGCGTGAACGGGCACGTCCTCCACGAGGGCGACCTCATCGCCATCGACGGGACGGCCGGCACCATCACGCTCGACGACGTGCCCCTGGTGACGCCGACGGTCGACGAGCGCTTCGAGACGCTGCTGACGTGGTGCGACGAGCTGCGCACGCTTGGCATTCGCGCCAACGCCGACACGCCCGAGGACGCGCGCCGCGCGCGGGCCTTCGGCGCCGAGGGCGTCGGGCTGTGCCGCACCGAGCACATGTTCATGGCCGCCGATCGCCAGCGCCAGATGCAGCGCATGATCATGGCCGACGACGAGACCGGCCGGCGCGCGGCGCTCGACGAGCTGCTCCCGCTCCAGCAGGCCGACTTCGAAGGGATCTTCGAGGCGATGGAGGGGCTGCCGATCACCATCCGGCTGCTCGACCCGCCGTTGCACGAGTTCATGCCCGATCGCATGGAGCTCATCGAGGAGGTCACCAAGGCGCGGCTGAGCAACGCTCCCGAGACCGCCGCGATCGAGCACACCCTCGAGCGCGTGCGGGCGCTCGCGGAGGGCAACCCGATGCTCGGAACGCGCGGCGTCCGGCTCGGGCTCATCCATCCCGAGATCTACGAGATGCAGGCGCGCGCGATCTTCCGGGCCACGCGCGCGGTGCGGGAGCGCGCCGGGCGCGCGCCGAAGGTCGAGATCATGATCCCGCTCGTGGCGTACGCCCGCGAGTTCGAGATCGCGCGCGACCTCGTCCTGCGCGTCGCCGCGGAGGAGGGCTTCGAGCCCGACGGCGACTTCGAGGTGGGCACGATGATCGAGCTGCCGCGAGCGTGCCTGGCGGCCGGCGAGATCGCCCGCTCGGCGGAGTTCTTCTCCTTCGGCACGAACGACCTCACCCAGACGGCCCTGGGCTTCTCGCGCGACGACATCGAGGCGGCCATCGTCCCCAACTACGTCGAGACGGGCATCGTCGACCGGTCGCCGTTCGCGACGATCGACGAGCAGGGCGTCGGCGAGCTCGTGCAGATCGCGATCGAGCGCGGGCGCGAGGCGCGTCCCGGCCTGGAGGTCGGCGTCTGCGGCGAGCACGGCGGCGATCCCGCGTCGATCCGCTTCTTCGACCGCGCCGGGCTGGACTACGTCAGCTGCTCGCCCTTCCGCGTGCCGATCGCGCGGGTGGCGGCGGCCCAGGCCGCTGCCGCGCGGCGCTGACCTAGGGTCTCAGCGCTCGAGCACGCGCTCCAGCAGCTCCACGTACTGGCCCAGGTGGCGCGGGCCGAGGAAGAGGTCGCGTACGCGCGTCTGGGCGGCGGCGCCCATGCGCTCTGCGGAGTGGGGATCGGCGAGCAGGCGATTGACGCGGTCGGCGAAGCCGGCGAGGTCGTTGGGATCGATCAGAAGTCCGGTTCTCCCGTCCTCGATCTGGTCCCGGATGCCCCCGACATCGGACGCGACGACCGGGCGGCCCTTCCACATCGCCTCGGAGACCGTGAGCCCGAAGCCCTCGGCGAGGCTCTTCTGGGCCACGACGTCGGCGCGCCGCTGCACCGCGTTGACGATCACCGCGTTCTCGTCGGCGTCCTGCATCGGCAGCAGGGCGAGGTGCACGCGCCGGCGGACCCTCTGCGGCAGCTCGTGCCATGCCGCCTCGATCTCGTCGAAGACCTCCGCCCCCTCGGGATCGTCGGCCACCGCCGTGACGTCGGGGCCCGCGAGCAGCAGATGCGGCTGCTCGTCGGCGTGCACGTGCTCGGCGAAGGCCGACAGGATGCCCATCGGGTCCTTGAGCCTGTCCCAGCGCGAGACCTGGGCCAGCAATGGCGCATCGAGGCGCAGGGCGTACTCCTCGACGACCTGGGCCGCGTGCACGACCTTCCCCACGCTGCCGTCGAGGCGCTCGAAGATCGCCCGTGAGGGTTGGTGATGGTCGGCGGCCAGGCCCGCCGCCCGCAGGACCGCCGTCACCGAGGTGAACGACATCGCGTGATTCTTGGGCGCGAACGCGTCGATCGAAGGGGGAATGACGGTGACCTTGGCCTCGTCGAGGCCCTCCCAGGTGTACGCGGGGCGCGAGAAGATGTAGGCGTCGGCCCGCTCGACGTAGCCGATGAGGAAACGCCACGCCTCCCGCGCGCGCTCGTTGGGGACATCGAGGCCGACGTGCGAGCGCCAGACGACGGGAACGCCCGTCTCCACCAGTGGCGCGACCATGCCGGCGGTCTGCGGGTCGTGCAGCAGCACGACGTCGCCGGGCCCCACGCGCTGCGCCAGCAGGTCGGCGTGCTCGGAGGCGACGGCCTCGTAGACGGCGCGCTCGCCGTCGCCCAGCGGCCCGCCGTCGCCTGGGAAGCCGTGCAGGCGGTTGTGCAGGCGCTTGGTGATGCGGAAGAAGTCCTCGTTGCCGCCGATGGTCACCCAGCGCGCGTCGACCTCCACCCCGCGCGCGTAGCCGATCAGCGATCGCAGCATCTCGGCGACCCCGCCGCCGTGCGCGGTGGAGTTGACGTTCCAGAAGATGCGATCCGCCAGCAGCTCGCGTCCGCGCGCGATCGTGTGCTCGAACTGCGCGAGGCCCTCCGGCGAGAGGACGTCGCGGAAGCGCTCGGGGTCGAGCGGTGTGACCTCGACGTCCTGGAGCGCCATGGCGCGACCTTACCTCGCCGCGCCGGCCGCGAGCCGGCCCTCTGACAGGCGGTCGACGTCCACGTCGTCGAGCGACGTGACCACGAGGTCGGCACCGGCGCCGGTCAGGAGGTCGACGTCGCCGGCGCGCGCCACCCCGAGCGCCGCCATGCCCCCCGCCTTGGCGGCCTGGATGCCCGAGACGGCGTCCTCGACCACGAAGCACTCCGGCGGCGAGAGCCCGAGCTCGCGGGCGGCGATCAGGAAGATCTCGGGATCAGGCTTGCCGCGCGCGAGGTCGCGCCCCGAGACGTCCGCGGCGAGGAGGTCGCGCAGGGTCAGGCCCGGCCCGACCCGGACCTGCCCGAGCACCAGCCCGGCGTTCTTCGACGAAGACGCCGCCGCCAGCCGGATCCCTGCGGCCCGCAGCGCGAGTGCGAAGCGCAGCGCGTCGTCGAACGCGGTGAACTCGCCGGCCTCGATGAGCGCGACGACGTTCTGCTGCTTGCGCCGGGCGTAGACCTCGGCGCGACGCTCGGCGTCGGGCACGTCAAAGCAGTCGAGCGCGGCGCGGGCGCCGCTCATGCGCGGCTTGCCGGCGATCGACTCCCGGTAGACATCCGACGTGAAGCCCTGCGGCGAGTAGCTCGTCTCGCCGCGGATGTCGCTCCACTGGGTGTCCATCAGCTCCTCGAGCGTGTCGCGCCACGCCCGCTCGTGCGGTGTGTCGACGAGCACGCCGTCCACATCGAGGATCGCGCCGCGAAAGCGCCCGTGCACGCTGCGCCTCTCCATCTAGCCGTGCGCGACGGCGCTCGGAATCGTGAACACGCAGCGCTCGTCCGGGCCCACCTCGCGGACGTCGTCGCCGACGCCAACTCGGATGCGCGGGCTGAAGCCGTCGGCCAGGGCGGCGACCGTGAGCTCGCCTCCCTGCAGCGTCACCCTGATCGGGGTGCCGCGGAACTGCATCGGGAGCGACAACCCGTCGAGCCGGCCGATGAGCTTCGGATCGAAGTACACGACACCGTCGCGGACGTCCACGCCGAGGTAGGCCCGCTGGACGAGGTCGAGCGTGCCGCACATCACCCCCATGTGAACGCCCTCCCGCGTCGTCCCCCGTTGGACGTCGCCGACGTCGCTCTCCAGCGCGCCCAGGAACCGCTCCCACGAGCTCTCCGGATCGATGGCGGCGAGGACGCCGGCGTGGACGACGAAGCTCAGGGTCGACCCGTGCGAGGTCCGCCGGTCGTAGTAGTCGATCGTCTTGCGCGCGGTGTCGGGCCCGTACTCGTAGCCGAGCCGGCCGAAGAGCCCCCGCAGCTGGTCCTCGGAGAACAGGAAGAACAGCATCACCGCGTCGGCCTGCTTGGCGATCTTGTAGCGGTTGGGATCGTCTCCCTCCGCCCGCAGGATCCGGTCGAGCCGCTGGATGGTGCCGTAGCGCTCGCGGTAGGCGTCCCAGTCGAGCTCGTCCAGGTGCTCGTAGCCCTCGAACTGGCTGATGACGCCGTCGGCGTGGAAGGGCACGAACAGCTTGCGGCTCATCTCCTCCCACCTGCGCATCTCCTCGTCGCCCAGGCCGATCTTCGCCCGCAGGGCATCCCGGCGGCTCGCCGGGAGCAGCTCGAGCACCTCCTGCGCCGTCTCGCAGATCCACGCCACCATGACGTTGGTGTAGGCGTTGTTGCGCAGGCCCCCCTCGCCCGCCTCCGGGTACTTCTCGTGGAACTCGTCCGGGCCCATGACGCCGTGGATCTCCCACCGGTCGCGCTCCGGGTTGTAGTGCGCGAGTGAGGACCAGAAGCGCGCGATCTCCAGCAGCATCTCCGCGCCATGGTCGCGGAGGAACTCGAGGTCGTGGGTCGCGTGGTAGTAGCACCAGATGTTGTAGAAGATCGCCGCGTTGACGTGGCGCTGGTTGCGGCTGAGGTCTGGCTCCCACCGCCCGGACATCGGGTTGAGGTGGACGCGCTGGGTCTCCTCGTCCCCGTCGCTGCCGCTCTGCCACGGGAACATCGCTCCCCGGCAGCCGATCTCGCGCGCTGCCGCGCGCGCCTCGCTGATCCGCCGGTAGCGGTACATCAGCAGGCCCCGCGTGATCTCCGGCAGCCGGAAGTTGAGGAAGGGGTAGACGTACAGCTCGTCCCAGAAGACGTGCCCGCGATAGGCCTCGCCGTTGAGACCCCGCGCCGGGACGCCCGCGTCGTGATGCGTGGTGAGCCGCGAGCAGACCTGCAGGACGTGCGAGATGTGCAGCCGCAGCAGGAACTGGGCGCGCTCGTGGCTCGGAAGGCGGATGTCGCTGACCTCCCAGAGCTCCTCCCAGGCGCGCGCATGCCCCACGAAGGCCTCGTCAAAGGTCGGATACCGAGCGACGCTCTTGATCGCGTTGGTCAGCGGCTCGTCGATCGCGCGATCCCGTGACGTGTACAGGGCCGCCAGCTTCTCCACGCGCACGGGCTCGCCCTTCTGCACGTCGAACTCGAGGACCTGCTGGACGTAGTCCTGGGTCTGCACGGTCTGGCGGGCGACGTCGAGCTCCTGCGCCCCGCGATAGACGCGGGCACGCGCCGCCACCGCCACCTCGATGCGCGAATGACGGGTTCTGGCCTTCAGCGCGATGACGTCCGGACCGGAGACCCGCGGGCCCTGCGGATCGAGGTGACGCCCCTCGAGCTGCCGGTAGCGGGCGACGCCCTGGTTGAGCACCCGCCCGTCGAGTGCCGCCACCACCTCGACCGTGCCCGACCAGTTCTCGGCCGTGAGCTGCCAGGCGAGCGCTGCCTGGTGCATGCGGTTCATGCTGACGAAGCGCCTGCTCTCCAGCCTTGTCTGCCGGCCCATTCGATCGCGGAAGCGCAGCTCGCGGGAGACCAGCGCGTTGCGGACATCGAGCGCATGCCCGTAGGAGAGCACCTCGAGGTTCTCGAGCCGGAGGATCTCCTCGCCGTCGATGCGGAGCTTGAGGACGAGCCAATTCGGGAGGTTCACGAGGTCCTCGTTGAGGACCGGGTGCCCTCCCATGATGGTCGTCTCCCGGTCGTACACGCCGTGCGCATAGGTGCCCGGGTAGTGGATCGCACTGGCGTCCTCCCACTCGGCGGTTCCCCGCGTGCAGAAGTAGCCGTTGCCCGTCGAGGTCAGCGTCTCCCGCAGCCCTTCCTCGGCGGAATCGAAGCGGTCGTAGACGAGCATGAAATTTTTCATGGCTTCCCATGCCCGGCCGGTCCGCGCGGCGGTCAACGGCCGTCAAGCGGTCGCAGCGGCGACACGTCGCCCGCGATCGTCATGACCCAGCCGGGCTCTGCTCGCCACCATCCCACGATCGGGGCGCCGCCGTCGTCCCACTGCACCTGCAGCGCGCGCCACGTCCCGTCCGTGGCGCCGGCGCCGGCCGGCGCGACGACCGCGTGGCGCACGTCGAGCCGCAGCCCCTCGCGGCGGACCTTCGCGGCGGCCTCCTTGGCCGTCCACACGAGGTTGGTCAGGCGTGCGCGGTCGCCCTCGCCGTGTGCCGCGAGCAGACCGTGCTCGGCCGGCGCGAGCCACTCGCGCACGAAGGCGCCGCTGCGAGGCTCGACGCGCTCGAGGTCGCAGCCCACGACGGCGGGGGCGTGCGCGACGGCGGCCAGCGCCCGCCCGGCGCGATGGCTGAGCGAGACCGAGACCGGCGCGCGCTCGCCGTCCACCCACGCCTCCGGGGCGCCGTCCGGGGCGGGCAGGATCTCGACGCGCTCGGGCGCCACCGTGAGCCATGAGCCCACTGCCGCCTTCGCGGTGAAGCGGCCCAGGCGCCAGTCCTCCCGGCGCCTCTGCACGTGCAGGCCGGCCGCCACGCGGCGCTCACGCGCGCTCAGCCACGCGTGACCGCCCGGCACATCAGCGCTGCAGCGGATCAGCCAGCCGGGCATGGCCGTTGGTGGCAGAGCCATCAAGGACGCGCTGCATGCCGCGCTCGACGGCGTCGATCAGGTACGGGCGCAGCGACCCCGGGGCGACGATCCGGCTCACCGATCCCATGCGCACCGCGCGCTCGACGCTGTGCGCCGCGTCGAACTGCGCCGCGAACTCGCCGCGCTTCTCGGCCAACACGTCGCCCCATTGCGTCGCGCGCTGCGCGCGCAGGCGCTGGCGCTCGGCGCCCTCGGCGCCGGCGATCCGCTCGTCGAGCGCGGCGATCCGCTCGTCGCTGCGCGCCGCCTGCTCGACGTCGCGGGCGAAGACCACCGCAGCGGCAGGTGCGCCGCCGATGACCGATGCATGCGCCCCCTCCAGCGCCACGGTCTCGAGGTCGGGGTTGAGCTTCTGGGAGAAGACGACGAAGGCGCCGCCGTGGTAGCGCGAGACGACACAGAAGACGATCGGGCCGTCGAAATTGACCACCGCGCGCCCGATCTCGGCCCCGTATTCCAGCTGCCACTCGCGCATCGATTCGGGCGAGCCGTCGAAGCCCGCGAGGTTGGCCAGCACGACGAGCGGGCGGCGGCCGCTGGCGGCATTGATCGCGCGGGCGATCTTCTTGGCGGCGCGGGGGAAGAGCGTGCCCGACGTCCACTGATCGGGCCCGTCCGCCGGGATCTGCCCGTGGCGCAGCAGCGGACGCGACTCGATGCCCAGCAGGGCGACCGGCCAGCCGCCGAGGTGCGCGTCCCACACGACCGCGATCTCGGCCTCGTGCATCCCGGCCCAGCGCTCGAGTGGCGGGTGGTCGCGATCGATCGCAGCGCGCATCACCGAGCGGATGTCGAAGGGCTTCTTGCGCTCGGGATTGGTCGCATCGGAGAAGACGTCCCCGATGCAGGCGAGGTCCGAGTCGGGCGCGCGGTGCTCGGCGAGGCGGACGTCACGCCCGGGCGGGTCGAGGGTCTCGGCGCGGCGCGGGAAGCGCTCGCCGGGAGCGACGTAGGCATGCTCGTAGTAGGCGAGCAGCACGCGGCAGGCGCCGGCAAGGTCGGGGGCCCAGTACTGGGCCTGGCCGTTGGGCCCCATGATCCGCTCGTAGCCGCCGATGCCGAAGTTGTCCTCGGCCGAGACGCCACCGGAGTAGTCGAGCGCCTGCTTGCCGGTCAGGACCATGGCGCTCTCGGGGGTCATGATCAGGATCCCGCGCGTGTGCATGAGCATCGTGGCCTCGGCGTTCCAGTAGGGCTGGGCGCCGACGTTGATGCCGGTGACGACGACGTTGATCTCGCCGCCGGCCTGGGTGAAGAGCACGATCCGCCGCAGGACGTCGGCGATCCAGTCCATGTTCTCGGTCCCGCTGTCCATGGCGATCTTGGCCCCGGCCGAGAGCGCGAACCACTCCAGGGGAACGCCGAGCTTCTCGGCCATGTCGATGGCAGCGTTGATCCGCCGACATTCGGGTTCGGCCAGCGAGCCGAGGGCGCGCGTCGGGTCGCCCAGCAGGATCACGCGCAGCATCCCCTCGGGATGGCGGGCGGTGACGTTGCGGATGGTTCCGACGATGATCCCCGCCTCGTTGGTCGCCGGCGGCCGGTCGACCGGTACGAGGTTGCCCTCGTCGTCCAGGTCGTACTCGACGAAGGTGCCGGCCGGATGGTCGGCGGTGGCGCGCGCGGGCGCAAGGAGCCGGACGATCTCGGCGGGGTGCAGGACGCCGCGGCGGCGTGCGGCGACGATCCGGCGCGCGCTCTCGTCGAGCGGCTGCAACGGCTCGGTCGACGGATCGCCGAGCTCGACGACGACGCCCTCGCCGACCAGGGTGAAGAAGCGCAGCACGCGGTCGCGCACGGTGCCGTCGGGCTCACGGAGGCGCCCGCCGACGAGCACGTGCTCGATCCCGAGGCCGAGGGTCATCGGTGCCATGCGCTGCATCACCGCGTTGATCTCCTCGGGGGTGAGATCCACCACCGGCCACACGTAGAGCTGGATGCGGTTCCACTGAAGTCGCTTGCTGGGCACCCGGCGTGCCTGGAAGCCGCGGATGGTCTCGAGCACCCCCACGAGGATGCGCTCCAGCTCGGGCAGGGCGACGACTCGCCCCTGCTCGTCGCGGACCGGGGTGAGGTCGCGGACCTCGGCGAGGGCGAACAACCGCTCGTCCTTGGCGTTGGCGTGCGCGACGCCGTGGAAGGCGTAGATGTCCTCGGCCGAGACCAGGCGCTCCAGGGCGAAGTTCTCCAGGCGCCACAGCGCCAGCCGGTGGCCCATCATCGGATGCATCCCGCGCACGACCTCGTCCTCGACGAGGCCCTCGGGCTGATGACGGAAGGTGAAGGTGTCGATGGCCGACATCCCGCGTCCGCGCTCGGGCTGGGTGACCGCGACGACGATGCGATGCAGCGCCGGGGGCAGCGCGATCCCCGCAAGCGCGCCGCGCAGCGTCGCGGCCAGCTCGTCGCGCGTCGGGGCCGCGCCGGCCTGCTCGGCGTAGAGGTCGAGCACGGCCAGATCGTCGTCGGGCAGCGTGCGGGCGTGGTCTGCGAAGGCGGCCGCCACGGCGCCGACGTCGCCGAGGTCGACGTACGCAGCCGCCAGGTGGCGCCGGCGGCCTTGGAAGGGATACTGCGCCAGCAGCAGCTCGCGGCCGTCGATCCGGGCGAGCTCGAAGCCCTCGAGCGCGCGCACGCGGTAGTAGCGCCGCGCGGTCGCCTCGACGAGCAGGCGCTGCAGGGCCGGCTCGGCGTCGCGCATGCGTGCGGTGAGCAGAGCGGCGAGCGGCCGTGGACACGCCACCAGCGCCGCGAGGCGCTCGTCGCGGTCCGGGCGCGAGGGGTCCTCGGCGAGCGCGGCGACGTGCACCCCCATCTCGGCGTAGACGCGGTCGCTCGCGGCGGCGATCACGGGCTCGTCGAAGTAGTGGTAGCGCACTTCGCGGGCGAGGTCGGCCACGACGGCGTCGCGCCCGTCGGTGGCCGCGACCAGGTGGTCGAGCGCCTCGCGGAAGCCATGGCCGAGCTGCCCGGCGAGGTGCCCGGCGAGGTGCCCGGCCTGCTCGAGGCGACGGTTGAGAATCGCCACGACGGCGGTCCGCGCGGTCTCCGCGCGCTCCTGGGCGAGGTGCAGCCGGTAGCACGCCTCCTCGAGTGCCGGCGTGCGGTCGAGGTCGTCGATCGCGTAGTGGGCGAGCGCCGCGCGCAGCAGAGCCACGAAGTCGGCGGGCAGGCCTTCGGCCTCGGCGTCGAGCGAGCCCAGCCAGGCATTGAGGTGCTCCTGCGGGCTGCGCAGCCACGGGGTCTCGGGATCGGCCTCGTCGTGGCGCGGGCGCGATACCGCGCGTACGTCGGCGAACATCCGCAGCAGGCGGTCCTCGCCGGCCAGGAGCGCGGAGTCGCCCGCCGACGGGTCCGCGCACGCGTGGACGTCGGCCACGATCCGCTCGACCTCGCCGGTGCCGACGTCGTAGCCCAGCACGAGCCACTCCAGGCGCTTCAGCTGCTCGCGACAGCCCTCGGCGCCGGCGTACCGCGGCGGGCTCGATGCGAACGCGACGCGGTCGCCGGTGGCGGGCGGCGGGCCCCCGTCGAGAGGTTCGACCTGAACGAGCGGGGCCTGTGCCGGGACGTGGACGTTCGCCCCCACGAGGACCTGCCGCACGCGACCGTGGAACGGCGCCGTCAGCGAGCTCTCCATCTTCATCGCTTCGACGACCGCCACGACATCGCCCTCCTGGACCTCGTCGCCGACGGCGACCGGAATCGAGACGACGACGGCAGGCGCGAGGTTGCGCACGAGCCCACCGTCGTCGCGCGCGATCCGGTGGGGCACGCCGTCGACCTCCACGACCAGGTCCGCGTCCTGGACCGAGGTCAGGGTGCGGTGCGCGCGGTCTCGCACCTCGAGGCGGCGCTCGTGCAGGCCGACGCGATGGATGGTGACCTCGACCTGCTCGGCGTCGACGGTCACGCGGTGGCGGCCCGGGGCGATCTGCGACACCGCCAGGCGATAGGTCTGGCCCAGGTGGCGCAGGTCGACGGTGCGCACGAGCTCCGCGTCGGCCTCCGGGCGCCCGCGGCGCGCCAGGGCGTAGAAGCGCGCCCGATCGGCGGCCGTCGCCTCCTCGGCGAGCACGATCGCCGCCTGCAGCAGGGCAACGTCGGCGTGGCGCATCGGGACGATCCCGCCGTCGAGGTGCAGGCGATCCAGCCACGTGGTGTCGACCTCGCCGCTGCGAACCTCGGGGCGGTCGAGCAGCTCGAGCAGAAAGCCCTGGTTGGTCGTCCCGCCGTCGATCACCACCATCGTGTCGGCCATGGCGCGGCGCAGGCGGGCGAGCGCCTCGTCGCGATCCTCGCCCCACGCGATGATCTTGGCGATCATGGAGTCGAACTCGGCCGGGATGACGTCGCCCTCGGCGACGCCGGTGTCGACCCGCACCCCCGGTCCGGTGGGCAGGCGCAGCAGTGCGATGCGGCCGGGGGCCGGCGCGAATCCGAGCGCGGGATCCTCGGCGTTCAGCCGCGCCTCCACGGCATGCCCGCTCGGTGCGGGCGGCTTGCCCTCCAGCCGGCCGCCGGCGGCGATGTGGAGCTGCAGCTTGACGAGGTCGAGGCCGGTGACCGCCTCGGTGACGGGATGCTCGACCTGCAGGCGCGCGTTGACCTCCATGAACGAGAAGCGGTCGGCGGCGGGCTCATAGAGGAACTCGACGGTGCCCGCGTTGCGATAGCCGGCGCGCAGCGCCAGGCGCTGCGCGGCCTGCATCACGTCGTCCTCCCGCTCGGGCGTCAGCGCCGTACTCGCGGACTCCTCGATGACCTTCTGGTTGCGTCGCTGGTAGGAGCAGTCGCGCAGGCCGACCGCCCAGGCGCTGCCCTGGCCGTCGGCGATGATCTGCACCTCGATGTGGCGCGCGGGCGTGATGAGCTTCTCCAGGAGCACGGTGCCGTCGCCGAAGGCCTGCCTGGCCTCCGCCTGCGCACTGGCGAATGCGGCCGGCAGCGCATCGGGCGCGTCCACGCGCCGGATGCCGCGCCCGCCGCCACCGGCGGTGGCCTTGATCATCAGCGGGAAGCCGATGCGCGCAGCGTGGCGCAGCGCCTCGTCGGCGGTCTCCACGGGACCCCCGCTCCAGGGCGCCACCGGGACGCCGGCCTCCTCGGCGAGGCGCTTGGCGGCGATCTTGTCGCCGACGAGGCGCATGACCGCGGCGTCGGGGCCGACGAAGACGATGTCCAGGCGCTCGCACAGCTCGGCGAACTCGGGGCGCTCCGCGACGAAGCCCCAGCCGACCCACACCGCATCGGCTCGGGCCTCGAGCAGCGCGCGCTCCAGATCGGCGAGGTCGAGGTAGCCGCCGGTCAGGGCGACCGACTCGTCGGCGTGGCGGACGAACATGGCCTCGCGCTCGGCCTCGGTGCAGAGGGCGATGACGCGGATCGGCTCAGGGCGCTGCGCGTTGAGCTCGCGGACGGCGTGGATGACGCGCATCGCCGGCTCGCCGCGGTTGACGATCGCCAGACGCGAGAACGGGGTCCGCATGCTCAGTCGCCGCCCATCGCGGCGCGGATCGGCGCGAGCGCGTCGGCGTCGATCCCGCCGGGCAGCTCGATGGTGCGGTAGCCCTCCATCCGCACGCGCACGCTGCCGGTCTCGTCGACCACCTCGGCGTCGACGCCGTCACCGTCGGCACGCTGGCTCACAACCGCCCACAACACACCGGGGGCGTCTGCTCCGGCGTAGCGCACGACGCGCGCGACGCGGGTGGGCAGCGCCATCCGCCCGGCGGTCCCGAGCTCCCACACCCCGGCGGTCTGGAAGCATAGCTCGATGAGACGCGGGACGAAGTCGATCGGGCTGCCCGGCGGCTCGTGGTCGGCGGGCAGGTCGCCCGCCAGCCGGCCGATCGCGTGGCCGTTGTCGCGCCAGGCGCGGTCGAGCACCTGGTAGGCGGGCCCGTGGAAGTAGACGCGGTAGACGCTGTCGTGGCCGACGCCGGTCTCTCCGTCCGCCGGACGAGCCGTCGCGGGTGGCGGTGCGGGGGCCTGCCGTGCCAGGCGCGCGCGGCCGGTGAAGTGACACGTCTGCTGCTCGTCCTGGCCGGGCAGCGTGCGCCGTCCGATCAGCTGGCAGTCGGCCGCAAGCGTGCCGTCGCCGCCGTCGCGCACCAGCGCGCGGAGCTCGAGCGTGCGCGGCTCGTCGCGGTAGAACTTGAACGGCGCCAGCAGCTCGACGTCCTCGAGCGCCACGACCTCCCAGCCGGGCAGCAGAGCGCGGGCGGCTTCGGCGAAGCCCTCCATGCCCATGACGCCCGGGAGCACCGGGGTGCCCTCGATGCGGTGGTCGTCGAGGAAGGCCTGGCGGCCCGGGTCGAGCTCTGTGATCACGCTGAGCCCGCCGCTGACCGTGAGCGCGGCGATCCGCCCGGTCATCGGCCCGCCGTGCGCGGCCGCGGTGGCCGTCGCGCGCTCGGCGTCGAGGCCGCCGGTCGGGTGGCGCTCGGCGAGGAGCACGCCGAGGGCGCCGGCGACGACGACCTCGCCGCCGGCACCGGCCGCCGTGAGCTCGCGGCGCACGATCGGAACGCCCACGTCCGCGGGCAGCATCGCGATGCCGGCGGCCTGCATCATCTTCGGGATCGAGCCGCGGCTGGCCATGCCGATTCCGGCCCAGGCGGTCCAGTCGATGACGCTGGCGCGCGTGCCGGCGGTCCCGCGCAGGTTCGAGGCGCTCTTGCACAGCAGGTCGTTGGCGGCTGCGTAGTCGGTCTGGCCAGCGTTGCCGAAGCGCCCGGCGATCGAGCTGAAGGCCACGGCCGACCGCGGCGGCGCGGCGCGAAGCGCGTGCATCAGGTGCAGCCAGCCCTCGGCCTTGACGTCGAAGACGAGGTCATACTCGCGCTGGGGCTTGTCGGGCAGGAAGTGGCTGATCTCCACGCCCGCGGCGTGCATCAGGACGTCGATGCGGCCGCTCTCGGCGAGCGCCTCCTGCACCGCGTGCGCGACCTGCTCGGCATCGGTGAGGTCGGCCTGGTGCCAGCGGGCCGTGCCGCCGGCGGCGCGGATCGCCTCGATGGCGTCGAGCGCCGCGCGGGCGCGCTCGATGCCCGCGAGCTCGCGCTCGACGAGCTTGGGCGTCGGGCGCTCGCCACGCTCGCGGATGCGCTCGGCCAGCTCACCCATGAGGGCGTCTCGGTCGGTGGCGAAGCGCGCGAGGTCGGGATCGCCCGGGTCGGGCTCGGCGACGAGGTCGAGCAGGTGGAAGGTGCCCCCGGACGCCGCGAGGTCGGCGGTGATCGCCGCGACGATGCTGCCGGCGGCCCCGGTCACGAGGAACACCGTGTCGGCGCTCGGCTCGCGGGCGGGGTCATGGCCTGCGGCCTCTTCGGCCAGGCCGACCGTCCAGCGCAAATCGTCGGCGTGGCCGATCTCGACGGCGCCGGGGTCGAGCAGCGTCTCGTCGACCAGGAGGTCGGCGAGCGCTGCGGTCTTGCGGCTCGGCGCGAAGTCGACGGCCTTGACGAGCGCGCCGGGTCGCTCGCGCGCGAGCGCCTTGGTGAAGCCGGTCACGGCACCGCCGAGCACCGAGATGGCGCCCTCGGCGCCGTACCCGTGGCGCCCGCCCAGGCGCGTGCCGGCGACGAGGAAGGTGTCGGGCGCGGCCAGCGCGCGCATCGTGACGGCCAGGAGCTTGACGCGGACGCGCAGGGCCTCACGCCAATCCGCGGGCTCGAGTTCTGCGAGGGGGCCCTCATCGTCGAGCGCCGACAGCCAGTAGACGCCCTGGATCGGGCCGGCGGCCGCCCACTCGGCGAGGGTCGCCTCGAGCGCCTCGGCGTCGGGCGCGCCGTCGATCGCGAGCACCTCGACGCCGAGCTTGGCCAGCCGGGTGGCCAGGGCCTTGCCGACCCCGCCGCCGTCGGGCATGAGGACGACGCGGCTGCCCTCGCCGAGCTCGACGCACGTGGCGACGCACTGGTCAAGCGGCGGGCGCAGGACGGCGACCGGGACGCGGCGCGGGAAGCCCTCGGCCGCGGACGGCTCGGGCTGTGACGCCGCTGGTGCCGGCTCCGCGGCCGGCTCGGCCGGAGCGGCCTGCGGGACGCGGTCGCGAACGAAGCCGACGACGTGGTTGAGCGTCGGGTAATCGCGCAGCTTCAACGAGTCGTCGCGCTCGATCCCATACGCCTCACGGATCGTCGCGAACACCTCCGCCTGCTTGACCGTGTCGATCCCCAGATCGGCCTCCAGATCGAGATCCATGTCCAGCAGATCCGACGGATAGCCCGTCTGCGCCGCCACCACCTCCAGCACCCGCGCCTCCACCCCATCGCCCGCAGCGGGCGCGGGCGCAGCCGGGGCGGCCTCGGGCGCAACCGGAGCGGCCTGCGCCTGCGCCGGCGGCGGCGCGACCTCGGCCGGCGACATCCGCTCGCGGGCGAACCCGACCACGTGGTTGAGCGTCGGGTAATCGCGCAGCTTCAGCGAGTCGTCGCGCTCGATCCCATACGCCTCACGGATCGTCGCGAACACCTCCGCCTGCTTCACGGTGTCGATCCCCAGATCGGCCTCCAGATCGAGATCCATGTCCAGCAAGTCCGACGGATAGCCCGTCTGCTCGGCCACGATCGCGAGCACGCGCGCCTCGATCCCATCGCCCTCAGCGGGCGCGGGTGCAGCCGGGGCAGCCTCGGCCGCGGACGGCTCGGGCTGTGACGCCGCTGGTGCCGGCTCCGCGGCCGGCTCGGCCGGAGCGGCCTGCGGGACGCGGTCGCGAACGAAGCCGACGACGTGGTTGAGCGTCGGGTAATCGCGCAGCTTCAACGAGTCGTCGCGCTCGATCCCATACGCCTCACGGATCGTCGCGAACACCTCCGCCTGCTTGACCGTGTCGATCCCCAGATCGGCCTCCAGATCGAGATCCATGTCCAGCAGATCCGACGGATAGCCCGTCTGCGCCGCCACCACCTCCAGCACCCGCGCCTCCACCCCATCGCCCGCAGCGGGCGCGGGCGCAGCCGGGGCGGCCTCGGGCGCAACCGGAGCGGCCTGCGCCTGCGCCGGCGGCGGCGCGACCTCGGCCGGCGACATCCGCTCACGCGCGAACCCGACCACGTGGTTGAGCGTCGGGTAATCGCGCAGCTTCAGCGAGTCGTCGCGCTCGATCCCATACGCCTCACGGATCGTCGCGAACACCTCCGCCTGCTTCACGGTGTCGATCCCCAGATCGGCCTCCAGATCGAGATCCATGTCCAGCAAGTCCGACGGATAGCCCGTCTGCTCGGCCACGATCGCGAGCACGCGCGCCTCGATCCCATCGCCCTCAGCGGGCGCAGGCACAGCCGGGGCAGCCTCGGGCGCAACCGGTGCCGGATCGGCCGGAGCTGCAGCGACCTCGGCCACCACCGGCTCGGGCGCCACCGGCTCGACCGCCACCGGCTCGACCGCCACCGGCTCCGGCACGGCGACGACGGGCGCGGGCACCGCAGGCGCGGGCGCGACGGGGGCTACGACCGCAGGTGCGCCCCCGTCGGCCACGCGCAGGCGGTGCTGGACGATCTCGAGCCGCGGATCCTCGCGCCCGCTGACCCGTCGCAGCCACGCGTTCCACGCGGCGCGGTCGGCGATGCGGTAGTCGTATCCGAGCTCCTCGGGATGGCGGCGGCGCCCGTCGGCCACCGGCGTCCAGCGCAGCAGCAGCATGCTGATCTGCGAGCCGAAGCCGGCAGCCAGGCGCAGCGCGTAGCGCACCGGGTAGGCGCCGCCGTGGGAAAGGTTGAGCAGCCCGAGCTCGGGGTCGGGATCGCGGAAGTTCGGGACCGGCGGCACGATGCCCGTCTCGAGCGCCTTGACCGCCAGGACGTCCTCCAGGCCGACCCCCATCGGGTGGCCGGTGAAGCCCTTCGTATTGGCGATCACGATGCGGTCGGCGTCCTCGCCGAAGACCTGGCGCAGCGCGTGGATCTCCGCCGCTGCGCTGCCGCCGCGCGCGGGCGTGTAGGTCTCGTGCGAGACGAACAGCATCTCGCCGGCCATGTCATGGCGCCGCACGCCGCGTGCCTCGGCCTGCGCGACGATCTGCTCCATGACGCCGCCGATGTGGCTGACGTCCAGGCGCGTGCCGTGGAAGGCGGAGTTCGCGGTGACCGAGCCGAGCACCTCGCAGATCGGCGTCAGGCCACGCTCGCGCGCCGCCGCCGCGCTCTCCACGACGATGGACGCGGCGCCCATCC
This sequence comes from uncultured Actinomycetes bacterium, assembly GCA_963806015.1. Lineage (GTDB taxonomy): Bacteria > Actinomycetota > Thermoleophilia > Solirubrobacterales > Solirubrobacteraceae > JAOPZW01. The sequence goes on from CAWDWM010000001.1 coordinate 327,755, forward strand.
CGATGATCATCCCGTGGCGGCGCTCGTCGAAGGGCAGCGCGGCGTCCTCGACGACCGCGTCGGTGGCGGCGGCACCGGAAGCCAGGAAGCCGGCTCCCAGCCAGCCGAGCAGCACGTCTGAGGTGGCGTCGTCGGCGGCCACGACGACCACGCGCCGGCAGCGCCCGACGCGGATCCAGTCCTCGGCCAGCGCCACGGCCTGCGTCGTGCTCGCGCACGCGGAGTTGATCTGGGTGTTGGGCCCGCGGGCGCCGATCAGCTCGGCGAACTGCGAGTGGCCCATCGACAGCACGCGGAAGATGAAACGCCGATCGAAGTCATAGGGCTCCTCCTCGAGCTGGCGGCTCAGGTCGTGGATGCGGCGGTCGACCTCGGCCAGCACCACGGCGTCAGTGCCGTCGTGGTCGACCATGCGGGCGCGCAGCGACTCCAGCGCGTCCAGCCGCTCGCGGCGCATGCGGTCGGTCGTCTGGCGCGCCACCTCGTCGGTCATCTCCTCGAGGCCCGGGAAGGCCGAGGCGAAGATCACGCCGGTGTCGTCGCGCAGCTCGTCGGGCAGCGACCAGCGATCGGGCAGCTGGGTGCCCGTGGTGGTCGTCTTGTAGTGCTGGACGAGCGGGATGCCGGCGTCGCGCAGCGCGTCGATGCCCGCGGCGATCGCCAGCTGGGTATTGCGCCCCAGCGCCTGAAGGCGGTCGGCGTCGACCCCGAACTCCTCGCCGAGATCGAAGGCGCCGGCGCGCGCGGCCAGCTTGATGACGTCGTCGACGTGGTCGATGGTCTCGAAGCGGGCGCTGCCGTCGTCGCCCTTGACCAGGCGGGTGACGTGCTTGTCGAGCATCTCGCGCCGCATGCGGCCCGGGATGACGTCGATGCCCTGCGCGCCGTCCAGCGCGCGGGCGACGTTGGCGTCGTCGAAGAGCTGCTCGGTGCCCGGGAGGCCCAGCGCTGCGCCCGTGACCACCACCGGCTCCGTGGTCGGAGCCGGTGCGCCCTCGGACGCGCCCATCAGCTCGCGGCCGCGCTCGAGGAACTCGGCGAACAGGCGCTCGAGCTCGGTGTTGGCAGAGGCTGCTGCAGGAGCGCTACCCGCCGGCGGGGCGGCGTCCGCCGCGGGAGCAGTGGCGCGCCGCGTAGCAGGCTGCTGCGCGGTCGCGCCTGTGCGCAGGGCCACGTCCTGGGCCTTCGTGGGCTCGATGCCCGCGCCCAGCCCGGCCGCCCACAAGCCGCACAGCGCGCCGTTGAAGGACGGCACGTCCCCCGCCTTGGGGTGATTGGTGGCGAGGTTGAGGACCGCATCGTCGCCCAGGACGTCGGACGCGAAGCCCTGCAGCGCGTGCTTGGGCCCGACCTCGACGAAGACCCGCGCGCCCTGGTCGTAGAGCGTGCGCAGGCCCTTGACGAACTGCACCGGCGAGGCGACCTGGCCGGCGAGGAGGTCGAGCATGCGCTCCTGCACGTCGTCGCCGGTCGGGTAGAGCTCGCCGTCGACGTTGGCCACGATCGGCAGGATCGGCACGCGCAGGCCAAGGTCCTTCAGCGCCGCGCGCAGCGGCTCGCTGGCCGGGGCCACGATCTGGGTGTGGAAGGCGTGGCTCACCGGCAGCGCGAACGCCTGGTGGCCGCGCTCCTTCAGCGCGACGACGGCGCGGCCGACGGCCTCCGTGGCGCCGCCCAGGACGACCTGGTGGGTGGAGTTGACGTTGGCCAGAGCGACGTAGCCCTCGGTCGCCGCGACGACCTCCTCGACCTCGGCCAGCGGGGCGATGACGGCCGCCATCGCGCCGGGATCGTCGAGCTTCAGGCTGGCCATCCCGCGTCCGCGCGCGCTGACCGCCTCCAGCGCGGCCTCGAACGAGAGCGCGCCGGCGGCGACGAGCGCGCCGTACTCGCCGAGCGAATGGCCCATGACGAGGTCGGGCGCGATGCCGTACTCGCCGAGCAGCTTCGTGAGCGCGATGTCGACCGTGAGCACGGCCGGCTGGGTGATCTCGGTGCGGCGCAGCTCCTCCTCGGCGCGCGCCATCGCGGCCGCGTCCGCAGGGTCGGCGAAGATGACGTCGGTCAGCCGGCGGCCCTCGAGCAGCGGGGCCATGATCGCGTCGGCCTCGTCGAACAGCTCGGCCACGACGGGCTCGCGGCCGCGCAGCACGGCGAGCATGTTGGCGTACTGCGAGCCCTGGCCGGTGTAGAGGAAGGCGACCTTGCCCGGCGCGCCGGCGCCGCGGTAGATCCCGCGCGCGCGCAGCGCCGTCCACGCGGCGGCGGGGTTGTCGCCCTGCAGCGCGCGCAGCGCGAGCTCGGCCTTGGCCACCAGGTCCTCGCCGTCGGCGTAGTCGATCGCGATGCGCTCGGCCGCGCGCAGCGCGGTGGCGCTCGGCGCGGCGGGGTCGAGATGGCGGCCCTGGCGCGCCTCCGCCAGCGCGCTGCGCAGCTCGTTGGCGAGCCCGGCGGCGTCCGCGGCGCCGAGGACCAGCGCGCCACGCAGCGGGGGCTTGGCGCCGGCGGGCGCGGCGACGCGCGGCGGCACGGCCGGAGCGTCCGCCGGCGGCTGCGCCGGAACGGAGATCGAGGTTCGGTGGCCGTTGCTGGTCAGGTGGCCGGGCACGTGCTCCTCCATGACGATGTGGAAGTTCGTGCCGCCGAACCCGAACGCGCTGACGCCGGCCACGCGGGTGCGGCCGCGCGCGACCTCCCAGTCGCGCAGCTCGGTGTTGACGGCGAAGGGCGAGGCGGCCCAGTCCACGTTCGGGTTGGGCCGATCGAAGTTGAGGCTGGGCGGCAGCACCTTGTCGTGCAGCGCCAGGGTGGTCTTGAGCATGCCGGCGGCGCCGGCCGCGCCCTTGAGGTGGCCGATGTTGGACTTCACGGAGCCCAGGGCGACAGACCCGGGGGCGAGCTGCGCGCCGGCGAAGGCGGCCGCGATGCTGCCGACCTCGACGACGTCGCCGACGGCCGTCGAGGTGCCGTGGCCCTCCATCATCGTGCACTCCTCGGGCGACAGCCCGGCGTTGCGCCAGCTGCGCTCGACGGCGAGGCGCTGGCCTACGGGGTTCGGTGCGGTGATGCCCTTGCCCTTGCCGTCGCTGGCGCCGCCCACCCCGCGGATCACGGCGTAGACGCGGTCGCCGTCGCGCTCGGCGTCGGCGAGGCGCTTGACGACGAACAGGCTCGCCCCCTCGCCCATCACGAAGCCGTCGGCCCCCTCCGCGTAGGGGCGCGTGCCGCTCGGCGACAGCGCGCCGATGGCGCAGAACTTCACGAAGCTCGACACGCCCATGTTGCGATCCACGCCGCCGGTGATGGCGACGTCGAACTCGTGCGCGGCCAGGCCCTCGATCGTCGCGTCCATCGCCGCCATCGCCGAGGCGCAGGCGGCGTCGACCGTGAAGTTCGGGCCGTGGAGGTTGAAGAGGTTGGCGATGCGCCCGGCCATGCAGTTGGCCAGCTCGCCGGGCATCGTGTCCTCGGTGATCTCGGGCAGCAGGGCCTCGAGGTTGCCGCGCAGCTCGCCGGCGATGGCCGCCCGCACGTCGGCGGGCAGGGCGGCGAAGCTCCCGGCGTGCTCGAGCTCGCGGGCGAGCTCGGGGTAGGCGATGCGCAGGTTGGTCAGGTAGTGCCTCTCCCCCGCCATCGCCGTGCCGATGATCACCGCGGTGCGATCGAGGTCGAGCGCGCGGTCCGGCCAGCCCGCGTCGGCCAGGGCCATGCGCGTGCACGCCACGGCCCACTTCTGGCCGTCGTCCATGCCGTCGGCCACTTTGGGGGGAAGCGGCAGCTTCCAGGCCAGCGGGTTCCACTCCCAGTCGCGCACCCACCCGCCGATCTTCGAGTAGGTCTTCGCGGGCGCGTGCGGGTCGGCGTCGTAGTAGAGCGCCGGGTCCCAGCGGGCCGGATCGACCTCGCTGATCGCGTAGTGGCCCTCGCGGACGTTGGACCAGAAGGCTCCGGCATCGGGGGCGTCGGGGAGGATCGCGCCGACGCCGATGATGGCGACGGCATGGTCGGCGGTGGAGCTCATCGGAGAGGCTTTCGTTGGGAGTACGTGTCGGTCACGGGCGCTTGCGTGCGTAGATCGCGTCGGTGACGGCCTGGAGATCGGCGAGCAGCCCGCCCTGGGCGCGGTGGATGGCCGCGAGGCCGAGGCGCTGCTCGAGCTCGCCCAGCTCGCCGCCGTCGGCGCCCGCCACCCAGCGGATGGCCTCGGTCGCGACGGTCAGCGCGGCGTCGCGGGCGCCCACGCGGCTGACCGCGGCCAGCGCGTCGGCGCGCAGGCCGCGCGCGGACTTCGGGTTGAGCTGTTTGACGGCCGCGCGCTGCGCGCGCCGCGCCATCGCCGCGGCCCCCTCGGCCTGCGCGATCAGCGCGCCGAGGCGCAGCAGGATGTGCTGGTTGCGCGTCAGCTTCGCCACGCGACAGCGCTCGAGCAGCTCGGCCAGCGCGTGGTGGGCCAGCGCGGCGACGTCGGCGCCGACGGCCGGATGCTCGGCGTGGAGCGCTTCGAGCTCGCGCGCCTGAGCGTGGTAGTGGTCGCCGGCGCTCTTGAGGTGCTCCTGCCAGCGCCCGCGGGCGATCGTCATCTCCATGATCTCCGAGGTGCCTTCGTAGATCCGAGTGATGCGAACGTCGCGCTTGATCTTCTCGACGATGTAGTCGTGCGTGTAGCCGTAGCCGCCATGGGCCTGGATCGCCGCGTCGGCGGCCGCGTCGCCGGCCTCGGTGGCGAGGTACTTGGCCACGGCGCCCTCGACGTTCAGCGAGCCCTCGCCGCCGTCGATCCGCTCGGCGGTCTCCTCGATGGCTGCGCGTGCCGTCTCCAGCGCGACCACGTGGGGCACGATCAGCTTGTGGGTGTAGCCGAGCTTCTCCGACAGCGGGCCGCCGGCCTGGATGCGCTTGCGCGAGTAGGCGATCGCGCGGTCGAGCGCCGCCCATCCGGCGCCCAGCCCGAAGGCGGCGACCATCAGCCGCGTGTACCCGAAGACCTGCTGGGCCTGGACGAGGCCCTGGCCCTCGAGGCCGCCGATGAGCCGATCGGCGTCGACGTAGACCTTGTCGAGGAACAGCGCAGCGGTGTTGCTCAGCCTGATCCCGTGCTTGTCCTCGTGCTCGCCGTGCGTGAAGCCCTCGGTGCCGGCGTCGACCACGAACCAGCTCGGCCCGCCCGGAGCCATGGCCAGGATCGTGTAGAGGTCGGCCACGCCGCCGTTTGAGATCCACTGCTTGACGCCGGTGATGCGATAGCCGGTCACGGACCCGTTGTCGGCGACCGGCTCGGCGATGGTCTTCAGCGCGCCGAGGTCGCTGCCGGCCTCGGGCTCGGTCGCGCCATAGGCGAAGAGCACACCGTCCTTGGCGATCCGGCTCATGTACTCGCGCTTCTGCTCCTCCGTGCCGCCGACCCGGATCGGATCGCTGCCGAGGAAGGTCGCGAGCTCCGAGGTGGCCAGGCCGAGGTCGATCGCGGCCATGCGCTCGCAGATGCGATAGACGTCGAAGGCGCCGCCGCCCATGCCGCCGTACTCGAAGGGGACGAAGAGCAACTGGATGCCGAGGTCCTCGCCGGACGACATCCGGCGCACGAGCTCCTCGGGGAACTCGTCGCGCTCGTCGAGGTCGATCAGCAGCGAGTCGGGAAGCTCGCGCTCGGCGAACTCGTCGATCGACCGCAGCGCGACCTTCAGCATCTCCAAATCGAGCACATTGGCCATTGCCCAGTTCCTTTCGCTCAGCTCGAACCTGCAGCGTGTAACACCGCGCTCGCACCGCCATCGGCCAGCGCCCGCAACATGAGCGTGGGAACTACGGATCGCGTCGCCGGGCAAAGGGCGGGATGACTAGAGCCCCCGGATGAGGGACAACGCGGCCGTTGCGGAGTAGCCGTCCCCTTCCGGAGACAGCCGGCGCACCGCGTCGAGATCGTCGCCACCGGTGAAGATCGGCGCTTCGAGATACCCGTCGTGGCGTCGCTGCGCCAACCCGGCCGACGCAAACAGCGCGTTGCACAGGCATACGCGGCCGGTGGCCTGCTGCTGCCTGGCGCCCTTGCTCTTCAGCGTGGGCTCGGGCTCGGCCGGGCACACGTAGACCAGCGCGCCGTCGTGGAGCACGGGCTGGCGGAGGTAGCCGAGGTCGCATCTGCGCTCTCGTGCGTCACGCACGGCCGAGTCCGAAAGCGTCCCCTCGAGCTGATGGACCTTGAACGGAAAGCCCGTCGGAGACGCGCTTCCGTCGGTGATGACGGTGAGCGTGCCGTCGGCGACCTTGGCGAGGACCTGGCTCTTGAGCTCGGATGTCAGTCCGGACTCCCGGCTCAGGGCGAACACGGTGCCGGCCTGGATGCCACGCGCGCCCGCGTCGCGCGCCCCGCGCAGCCCCTCCGGGCTTCCGTAGGAGCCGGCGAGCCAGAACGGAAGGCCGATGGCCGCGATGGCCGTCAGGTCGACCCTGTCGCGCTCGCCGTAGGAAGGGTCGGTCTGGGGATGCCACGGTCCACGCGGCGGGGCGTTGTGGCCTCCGGCTGTGGGGCCCTCCACGACGAATCCATCTGGGCACGTGGAGGGATTCGAGGCGAGGCCGGCGGCGAGGTCGACCGAGGCGACGATCGCGAGGAAGCGTGGCCGCCTCAGCGGTGCGCCGGTCGGGAGCCCTGCGACCCTTGCGGGCGCGAACCGCGTCGCATACTCGGCGCCAGGCGCGGCGCGCAACACCTTCACCGACAGGACGCCCTCCGCGTGGCGCGCGAGCGCGTCGAGCAGGCGTGGCATCTCGTCCGGGCTCCCGGCTCCGGCGAGGACGACGTCGACGCCCGCCAGCATCGCCCCGTAGATCGTGGCCGGGATCGGCAGCGCGATCTTGCGCAGCACGTTGATGCCGACCATGCCGTCGTGATGGTGCTTGGCACGCATCACTTCGGCGAAGGCCGAAGCCACCGCAAGCTCCTGCAGATCCGCGAGGCTCGCGCGCTGGCGATCCGTCTGCGGATCGATGATCCACTTGTGCAGGTTGCCGTAGGGCTTGCCGCCCCGGCCATCGGGCCTGAAGTACCGGGCGAGCAGCCTTTCGGCAATCGCCTGGTCGGGGAACTGCTCGATGGCCCAGCGCGCGCCCCGGTCCCCATCCTGCAGCATCCGGGCGTACACCCCATCGAGCCCCGTCCCGGAGACCACGCCGAGCCCTCCGGCCATCGCCACCGTCCGCGCCAGCCGATGCCCGGACACGTGGACTCCCATCCCCCCTTGGATGATCTCGGGGAGCGCGCCCACGGATTCAGATGTCTGTCGCACTGAAGCTCTCTCGCGGCCACCGCGATGCCGCCGGCAGCCAAGCGACGGACGATCGCAGCCGCCGTTGACCGGGCAATCCGTGCGATCTACCGTGAGGCTCCGTAGTTCCCCGCGTGGGCCGACGCCGCGCAGCGCAGTAGTGTCGCCCGACGTGCGTACATTCGCTCTCGACGCTGAGGTGGGACAGTGGCCGTGAACATCGCGGTGGCAATACGACTCATGCCGAAGCCCGGCGACGAGCTCGAGGTGGACCCGAGCGGCACGGACATCGACCGTGAGCTCGTCGACATGGTCATCAGCGAGTTCGACGACCAGGCGCTCGAGGAGGCCGTCCTCATCAAGGAGGCCACCGGCGCCACCGTCACCGCCGTGGCGCTGCAGGCGGAAGGCGCCGAGCAGGCCTTGCGCGTCGCGTACGCGCGCGGCGCCGACCGGGTCGTGCTCGTCGAAGCGGGCGAGATCGACCCCTACGACTCACCGACCGCGGCGCTCGCGTTCGCCGAGGCGTTCCGCACGCTGGCGCCCGACCTCGTCCTGATCGGCGTCCAGACGCCCACCGATGTGTTCGGCCAGACCGCGCCGCGGCTCGCCGTCGCGCTGGGCTGGCCGCAGGCCACTGTCGTGGTCGGGGTCACCGTGGCCGACGGCGCGGCGCGCGTCACGCAGGAATACGCCGGCGGCCGGCTCGCCGTCCTGGGCCTGACGCTGCCCGCCGTGGTCGGCGTGCAGTCCGCCAGTTCGCCGCCGCGCTACGTCTCGATGGGGCGCCTGCGCCAGGCGATGACCGAGGCGGCGGCCGAGACGCTCGAGGTCAGCGTCGAGGCGCCGGCTGCGGGCTCACGGCTCGTCTCGGTGGCGCGCCCCGAGATTCAGGGCGGCGCGACGATGCTCGAAGGCGATGCCGAAGCGGTGGCCGCGCAGATCGTCGCGGTGCTGCGCGAACGAGGAGCTCTGATGAGCTGATGGGCGACGTACTCGTCTATGTCGACCCCGCCGTCAACGACAGGCTGCTCGCCTTCGCCCGCCCCCTGGCCGACGCTGCCGGCGGCGCGCTGGTCGCGCTCGTGGCGAGCGCCGAGCCGATCGCGTCCGATGCGCTCGCCGAGGCTGACGTGGTGCTCGAGGTGACCCACCCCGCGCTCTCCCCCTACCTTCCCGAAGCCCACCAGGCGGTCCTGGCCGAGGCGATCCGAGCGCGCACGCCCGACCTCGTGCTCCTCGAGAACACCACGCCGGGCTACGACCTCGCCGCGGCCGCGGCCGCGACGGCGGGCCTCCCCTGCGTCGGCTATTGCGTGGACCTGTCGCTCGAGGGCGGCGAGGCGCTGGCCGTCAGCGAGATCTACGGAGGGCAGTTGCGCGCGACGACGCGCACCACGCTGCCCGCGGTCTGCGCGATCAACACGGCCGCCCTGCGCGAGGAGCCACACGGCGCCGGCCGGGGCGAGCGCGTCACGCTCGCGCCGCCCGCCGAGCTCGACAACCTGAGGACGACTTTCGTCGAGCCCGTGGTCCTGGCCGACGAAGGCGTCGACCTGACCACGGCCGATCTGATCGTGTGCGTCGGGCGCGGGATCGGCGGCGCGGACAACATCCCCGTCGCCGAGGAGCTGGCCGACGCGCTCGGCGCCGAGCTCGCCGCCTCGCGCCCGGTCGTCGACTCGGGCTGGCTGCCCAAGATCCGCCAGGTCGGCAAGTCCGGGGCGACGGTCAGGCCCAAGCTGTACCTGGGCCTCGGCGTCTCCGGCGCGCCCGAGCACGTCGAGGGCATGCAGGGCGCGGAGCTGATCGTCGCCGTCAACACCGATCCCGGCGCGGCGATCTTCAACATCGCCCACTACGGCGCGGTCGCCGACCTCTTCGACGTCGCCGACGAGATGGCGACCCTGCTCGGCTAGGCGTAGCGCTCGGGCGCTCGTTGGTGGCCGAACGCCGGTCTTACCCCCTCAGGAGGGGCAGGACCGACGTTCGGCACCGTGGCGGCCGCCGGCGACGGCTCGTCCTTGCTCGGGACGGACTGCGCCCCGGCGAGCGCGCGCTCGATCAGCACGGCCAGCTCGGCGACCTCGAAGTCGGCGCCGACCACCTTGACGGCGTCGGAGTACATCGCCAGGTCCTTCGGGCAGGTGACGAGGAAGTAGTCGAGGTCGCCGAGGGTCTGTGCCTCGCGGATGCGCTGCTCGCTGGGGCGCTCCTCGTTCTGCGGACCGTCCTTCATCCAGATCCGGCCGCCGCCGGCGCCGCAGCAGAACGTGTCGGTCCCGTGGCGCGGCATCTCGACGAGCTCGGCCCCGATCGCCTCGATGAGCTTGCGCGGCGCCTCGGTGATCCGGTTGTAGCGCGCCAGGTAGCACGGGTCGTGGTAGGTGACGCGCGTCCCGGTCAGCGGGGTCCTCAGGGAGATCACGCCGCGGGCGACGAGGTCGGCGAGCAGCTCGGTGTAGTGGTAGACCGGCTTGTCGAGGCCGTACTGCGGATACTCGTTGCGCAGCGTGTTCAGCGAGTGCGGGTCGGTGGTGAAGATCGCCTCATAGTCGGCGTCGGCGAGCGCGCCCATGTTCTGCTCGACGAGCAGCTCGAACAGGCCCTCCTCCCCCACCCTGCGCACGTCGTTGCCGGCGTTGCGCTCGCCCTCGTAGAGCAGCCCGAAGGACACCCCGGCGTCGTGCAGGATCCGCGCGATCGACTGCGAGGCGAGCTGCACGCGCTCGTCGAAGGACGCGAAGTCGCCGACGAACCACAGGTACTGCACGGGTTCCTTGCGCGCGTCGGGGATCTTGAAGTCCAGGCTCTTGGCCCAGCGGGCGCGCATGCGCGCGGACTTGCCATGGGAGTTGCCCTGCTGGGCGAAGTTCTGCAGCGTCTGCTGCAGGAGTGGATCCATCTCGCCCTGGTCGACGAGGTTGCGGCGCATGTCGATGATCGTCGGCACGTGCTCGATCCCCACGGGGCACGCCTCGACGCACGCCATGCAGGTCGTGCACGACCACAGGACGTCGTCGGCGATGAGCGGCGCGGACGCGTTGGCGCCCCGCTGCTCGCCGGGATGCTGGTAGAGCCGATCGCGCAGATCGAGGATCAGCTGACGCGGCGCCAGCGGGGCGCCGCTCGCGGTGGCCGGGCAGACGTCCGTGCAGCGACCGCACTCGGTGCACGAGAACGTGTCGAGCACCTGCTTCCAGCTCAGGTCGGCCAGCGAGGCGACGCCGACGGTGCCCTGCGATGGGCTGTCGAGGGCAGCCATCGCAGCGGCCGGCACCTGCGTGATCGCCAGCGGTCGCTCCACGCCGGGCGGTGGGAGCTTCGCGAGGAACACGTTGGGGATCGCGGTGATGATGTGGAAGTGCTTGGTCAGCGGCAGCACGCTGAGGAAGACCAGGATGGTCACGCCATGCAGCCACCAGCCGATCTCGCTGACGGTCTGCGCCGACGAACGGCTCAGCCCGCCGAGCGCCGCCGCCACCGGTGCGGCCAGCGGCGCGAAGTCGCGCTCATTGCCGTGGATGTCGTCCGCGACCAGGTGGCCGGCGTCGTACAGCAGCCCGCCGACCATGATGAACAGGATGAAGAAGAGGATCAGGACACCCTCCCAGTGGGGGGTGTCGCGATAGCGCTGCTCGGCCCGGCCCTTCCCGTACAGGCGTGGCGTGTGAGCGATCAGCCGCCGGTAGAGCATGTAGCCCACGCCGACGATCACGGTCACCTCGAGCAGGTCGCGCACGACGAAGAACGGCGGCCCGAGCGGCTGGTGCGCCCCGAACCCGGGGATGTCCCAGCCCGCGTCGAACGTCCGCCCGAACAGCGTGACCACCTGGATCATCAGGGCGACGAAGCCCCAGAAGATCAGCGCGTGCATGATCCCCGCCGGCTGCTCGCCGGAGAGGAACTTCCTCTGGCCCAGCCCGTCGACGAACATGCGCCGGGCACGTTCCGCGATCCGGTCCAGACGGGCCGCCGGCCGCGCGGCCAGCAGGAGCCGCATCCTGGTGGCGATGATGGCGGCGAAGACGAGCAGCCCGACCGCCCACACGATCGGAAAGGCGAGATGGCTCATGCGTGCACCGCTTGGTCGGCGACGACTCGCAGCTGGGAGCGCATGACCACGCCGATGAACGGCGACAGCGCTCGCCAGTAGCGCAGAAAGCTGCGCCGCGAGGCCTCGTCGGTGGTGGCCGTGCGGGCCTCATAGGAGACCAGCGTGCCTTGCTCCCCGTACGGCCTCAGCGAGAAGTTGCAGGCGATCTTCCCCAGTCCGGGGCGATCGAAGGCCGCGAACGCGTCCGCGTCGATCTGCTCCCAGACCGTCTCGCCGGCCCAGAAATGCCCGATCGCGCCGAAGGCGATCTCGTGCGGAGGGTCCTCGCCCAGCAGGACCCAGTCTCCGTGGGTGGGCATCCCCGCCAGCCGCAGGGCCGCGACCTCGGGCACCGGGATGGGAGCGCGCCGGCGCGCGAGCGCCGCGCCGCGCTCGCCGGCTTCGCGCAGGGCGAAGAGCGCGCGGACCGCGACGGAGTCGCGCCACGCTCGCATGAAGTCGGCCTGACGCACCGCTTCGTAGGCCTCGGGGAGGCCACACGGAATCACTCGATGCTCGATGCGGGTCGCGTCGAAGCTTGGGAGCAGCCCGTCGAGAAGCATCGTCTCGCGCTCGGTCGCGGTCATTGCGTCATCCCATCTGCTGGCGTAGAGCCGAGCTTCGATGACGGAGCGACGCACGCCATCGGCCCGAGACCGCGGCCGTGCTGCGGGGAACTACGCCCGACCGCGCTCCGCCGGCAGGCGCACCGCGCCGCCGGGCTCGATGGCCTCACGGCGATCATCGCCGTCAGCCTCGCAGGGCGCGCAGGGCGTTGAGGATGACCGCCACGTCGATCCCCTCCTGCAGCAGCGCGCCGGCGACCGGCGGGATGTGGCCGAGGGCGGCGGCCACCATCGCCACGAGGCTCAGGCCCATGCCAGCGAGGACGCTCTGCTGCGCGATCGACAGCGATCGCCGGCCGATGCGGATCGGCTCGGCCACCCGGTCGATGCGGTCGACCGTGATGACGACGTCCGCGGCCTCCGCGGACACGGTCGACCCCGCGGCCGCCATGGCGACGCCGATGTCGGCCGCGGCCAGGGCGGGCGCGTCGTTCACGCCGTCGCCGACCATGACCACCAGCCGGGCTCCCGGCTCGCTCTCCACGGTGCGGAGCACGGCCAGCTTGTCCTCGGGGCCGCAGTCGGCGAAGACCTCGTCGAGCCCGACGCCGCGCGCCACCTCGTCTGCCGTGGCGCGATCGTCGCCGGTGACCATCGCCACGCGCACGGCGCCGGCCGTGCGCAGCGCGGCCACTGCATCGGCCGCGTCGGGACGGGGCCGATCGGCCATCACGATGATGCCGGCCAGCCGTCCGTCGACGGCGACGTGGACCTGCGAGCGCCCTGGCGCGTGCAACGTCGCGACGGCCTCGCCGTCGAGCGCCACTCCGCGCCCGCGCAGGAAGCCTCGCGATCCGACGGCCACCCGATGGCCTTCGACCGCGCCCTCGATGCCGTCGCCGGGCGACTCGTGGACATCGCGCGCCTCGGCGAGCACGAGGCCGCGCCCTTCGGCGTCGTGGACGAGCGCTTCGGCCACCACGTGGGCGGAGAGCTCGTCCACCGATGCGGCCAGGCGCAGGAGCTCGTCCGCTCCATGGCCGTCGAGCACGACAACGCGCTCGACGGCCGGGCGCCCCCAGCGTGAGCGTCCCGGTCTTGTCCAGCAGCACCGTGCGAACGCGGCCGAGCTGCTCGATGACACCCGCCCCCTTCACGACGATGCCGACGCGCGCGGCGCGCGAGACCCCGGACACGAGCGCGATCGGGGCCGCGAGGATGAGCGGGCACGGCGTGGCCACGACGAGGACGGCCAGGGCGCGCACCGGGTCCCGCTGAACGCCCACGCGCCGCCCGCGAGCAGCACCGTGACCGGCAGCAGGAAGGCCGCATAGCGATCGGCCATCCGCACGAAGGGCGCTCGCTGGTGCTGGGCCTCCTGCACGAGCCGCACGATCGCCGCGTACGCGCTGTCCGCGGCGCGGCGGGTGGCCTTGAGGTCGAACGCCTCGCCCGCGTTCGCGGCGCCGCTACGCACGGGGTCGCCGGTCGCGCACGTCACCGGCAGCGGCTCGCCCGTCAGCGCCGACTCGTCGACGGTCGCCGTCGCAGACGCCACGATGCCGTCCACCGGCACGACCTCGCCGGAGCGGACGACCACGACGTCGCCGGCGAGCACGGCATCGACGCCGACCTCCTGCACACCTCCGTCACGGCGGCGGTGCGCGATTCTCGGGGCCCGCTCGAGCAGCATGGTCAGCTCGCGCTTGGCGCGATGCGCGGCGGCCGCCTCCAGCGCGTTGCCGCCGCTGAGCATCAGGGCGACCACGGCGCCCGCGAGCAGCTCGCCCAACGCAAGGGCACCCCCCATCGCCAGCAGCGCGATGGCATCGACGCCGACATCGCCGGCGCGCAGCGAACGCGCGACCGAGACCGTCAGCGGCACGAGCACCACCCCCAGCGCCACGGCCCAGATCGCGTCGCCCGCCCGTGGGGCGCCGGCGATGTGCGCGATACCGCCGATCGCGATCGCCGTCGCCGTCAGCAGCGGCAGCAGGCGGGTGAGGCGCTCGCTCACCGCGTGGCCGCGCTCGGCTCAGCCTCCTCGGCGACGGCGGCCGCCGCCACCGGGCGGGGCACGACGAGCACCGGGCAGCGCGCCTCGCGCACGAGCCGGGTCGAGGTGCTGCCCAGCAGCAGCCGGCGCACCGGGCCCTGGGCGCGCGAGCCCACCACAAGGAGGTCGAGGTCGGCGCTGCGGCGGACGAGCTCTGAGGCAGGCCGGCCGGCGACGGTCTCGCAGGTTCCACCCGCGGCGATCGCGGCGGCCTCGTGCCCCGGTACGGTGGCCGATGCGACGGAGATGACGCGCAACGCCGCGCCGGCGGCACGCGCCAGCCGCCCGCCCAGCCGCAAGGCCGCACGCGACTCGGTCGAGTCGTCGAAGCCCACGCCGACGCTGCGCAGCAGCGGCTCGCGCTCGGCGAAGCCGACGGGCGCGACCATGACGGCGCAGGGCGCCTCGCGGAGGGTGCCGGCGGCCACGTCGCCGCCCAGCACGCGCTCGGCACCGGCGCGATGGGGGGCGCCCACGACGATCAGATCCGCTCCGTCGCGCTCGGCGATCGCCTGTAGGGCACGGGCCGGAAAGGCGGCAGACACGACGACCGGCCGCGCCGAGACCGCCGCAGACCTCAGCTCCTGCTCGAGCGCGGCCAGCAGGTCCTCCTGCAGCACCGCCTCCACCGCGTCCGCCTCGTCGAGGCTCACCGAACGGTCGAACGGATAGACGTAGACCGCGACGAGCTCGCCGCCCACCTCGTGCTGCAGCAGCGCCGCGAGCGCGAGCGCGTCGCGCCCGCCCTGCCGGCGATCGACGCCGACGACGATGCGGCCGAACTCGAGGGTGCTGCCGGGATGGGGCCGGGCGCCGCTCATGGTGCGGCCACCGTCAGGGCGCCGAGCACGAGATCCACGTGCTCGGCATCGGTGCGGCGCGGCGGGACGAGCACGGGGCACCCGGCATGGCGGATGACGCGCTCCGACGTGCTGCCGAGCGCGAGGCGGTGCACCGGGCCCCAGTGGCGTGAGCCGAGGACGAGCAGGTCGAGGTCCTCGGTGGCCAGGACGAGCTCGCCGGCCGGGTCGCCCACGACGACGGCGCCGTCGGCGGTCACGCCCTCGCACGCCTCCAGACGGCGGGCGAGGAGCTCCTGGGTCGCAGCGCGCCGCTGCTCGGTGAGCTCCTGCAGTGCGTCCACGTAGGACGGCGTGACCGAGAGGCCCACCCATCCGGGCACGGTTTCGTCGACCACCGCATGCAAGGACAGGTGCGCGCCGGTGTGGTGCGCGAGCTCTCGCGCCAGCATCAGTGCCAGCGCCGATTCGGGCGTCGCGTCGATCCCGACACCGATCCGGTGAAGCTCCATCCGAGGTTCGACCGTGTCGGGTGCGACCGCGACCGCGCACGGCGCTCCGTGGAGCACCTGCATGGCCTGATCGCCCTCGACGATCCTTGACAGACCCCGGCGGTGGCGCGAGCCCACCGCGATCAGGTCGGCGTGCTCTGCGCGCGCGACGCGACGCAGCGCGTGCGCGGGCGAGAGGTCCGCCTCGATGCGGACGAGCGCGTCGGGGGCGAGCTCGTCGCGGACGGCTCGCAGCTCGTGCTCGAGCGTCGCGCGCTGGCCGGCGTAGCTGCCGGGGAACGGGAGCGGAGGGTGATGGTGCACGCCGACCAGCAGGAGTCGCGCACCCGTCGCCGAGGAGATCGCATGCGCGAGCGACACTGCGCCGCGCCCGCGCTCTCGCCCGTTGCATCCGGCGATGATCGTGCGGTACATGACGTCTCCTTGCGATGCGGTGGATCGGCCGTCCGTAAGGGCCCGATTCGCACGGTAGACCCCGGTGGCCGTCGGTTCATCGGGGAGGTCCGCCGACCGGCTGCGGCTCTCCACGGATGCGTCGCCGGCGCCCCCCACCCTACGCTCTGTGCCACGGCGCGCTTGCGTACCGCGACACTGAACGACGATGCCCTCCGCCCTCTCCGAACCCCCGCATCGCGTCGAGCTCGAGACGGCCCGCGACGGCGCCATCGACGTCGTCCTGCGCGACGGGTCCACGGTCCACGTGCGACCGACCGTCGCCGCCGACGTCGCCGCCGTGGCGACCTTCCTCGACGGCCTGTCGCCCGAGGCGCGCTGGTTTCGCTTCATGGGCGGCGGCATCTCCGCCGAGCGCGCGGCGCGAGGGCTCATCGACCGCGGCGTCGGCCTGATTGCGACCGCCGGCGCCGACGGGCACGTGGTCGCCCATGCCTGCTTCGTGCCCGAGAAGACGAGCGATCGCGCCGAGCTGGCCTTCGCCGTCGCCGACGCCTGGCAGGGGCGCGGCATCGGCACGCTGATGCTCGCGCACCTCGCGCAGCTCGCCGAGGCGACCGGAGCCGTGACGCTGACGGCCTTCGTCCACCCCGACAACCACCGCATGCTCAGCGTGCTGCGCGACTCCGGGTTCGCCATGGAGGTCCGCGCCGAGCCCGGGCTGCTGGAGATCGAGCTCCCCGCACAGCTCAGCGCCGCCGCGCGTGAGCGCTTCGAGGAGCGCGATCGGACCGCGGCGGTCGCCGCGGTGCGTCATGTCCTCACACCGGCCTCGATCGCGGTCGTCGGCGCGTCGCGCCGGCAGGGCAGCGTCGGCGGGACGGTGGTCCGCAACCTGGTCGCCGGCGCGTTCGCCGGCCCCGTGTATCCGATCAACCCGCACGCCCAGACGATCGCCGGCCGGCCGGCGTACGCGACGGTGGCCGATGTGCCCACCCCGGTGGAGCTGGCCATCATCGCCGTCGCCGCACCCGCGGTGCTCGACGCGGCGCGCGCCTGCGCGACCGCGGGAGTGCCCGCGCTCGTCGTCCTCTCGGCGGGCTTCGGCGAGGCGGGAGCCGAGGGGCGAGCACGCCAGGCAGAGCTGCTGGGCATCTGCCGCGAGACGGGGATGCGGCTCGTCGGACCGAACTGCCTGGGCGTCCTGAACACGGCGCCCGGGATCCGGATGAACGCGACCTTCGCCCCCGGTCGCCCGCCCGCGGGACGGATCGCCTTCGCCTCGCAGAGCGGCGCCTACGGCATCGCCGCGCTCGAGCTCTGCGCGCAGCGCGGCCTCGGGCTCTCGTCGTTCGTCTCGATGGGCGACAAGGCCGACCTGTCTGGCAACGACTTCCTGCGCTTCTGGGAGCAGGACCCGGGCACCGACGTCGTGCTGCTGTACCTCGAGTCGCTGGGCAACCCGCAGCGCTTCGGCCAGATCGCGCGGCGGCTCACCGCGTCCAAGCCCATCATCGCGGTCAAGAGCGGGCGAACGGTCGCGGGACGGCGAGCGGCGTCGTCGCACACCGGCGCCCTGCTGGACGCCTCCGAGGCCACCGTCGACGCCCTCTTCGACCACGCCGGCGTGATCCGCGTCGAGACGCTCGACGAGCAGCTCGACGTCGCCGAGCTGCTCGCGCGCCAGCCGCTGCCCGGCGGCAGCCGCGTCGCGATCGTGACCAACGCCGGCGGCCCGGCGATCGCCTGCGCCGACGCGTGCGGCGCGGCCGGCCTGCGCGTCGAGCCGCTGCAGGACGCCACCTGCAAAGCCCTGCTCAAGCAGCTGCCGCCGGCGGCGTCGGCGGCGAACCCCGTCGACATGCTCGCCGCCGCGACGAGCAGCGACTTCCGCCGCGCGATCGAGACGGTCGCCGCCGACCCCGGCGTCGACGCGATCATCGCGATCTTCATCCAGGCGCTGCCGGGCCGCGGGGTGGCGGCGGTGCTGCGCGCGATCCGCACGGCGGCGCAGCGCGCTCGCCGCGCAGGAGTCCCCGTCGCGGCAGTCGTCATGGCCCCCGGTGCGCCGGCCACGGCCACGGCCCCGGCCGGCCAGCCCGACGTGCCCGTCTTCACCACCCCTGAGCACGCCGCTCGCGCGCTCGGGCACGCGGCGCGACACGCGGACCGCCGCCGCCATCCGCCGCCGGCCGCCGAGCCGCCGAGCGACGTCGATCCGGACGGCGCCGCAGCAGTGATCGCGCGCGCGCTGGCCGCCGGGCCCGGATGGCTCGGCGTAGAGGACACCGAACAGCTGCTCGGCGCCTACGGCCTGCCGCTGGCTCCCGCACGCGTCGCGGCGTCGCCGCACGCCGCCGGGCGTTGCGCGGCGGCGCTGGGCGGCGAGGTCGCGCTCAAGGCGATCGTGCCCGGGCTCCTGCACAAGCGCGACGCCGACGCGGTGCGCCTGGGCCTGCACGGCGCGACGGCGGTGGCCCGCGCCGCCCGCGAACTGCGCTCCGCGCTCGACGCGGAGGGCCGCACGGTCGACGGCTTCCTTGTCCAGGCGATGGCGGAGCCCGGCGTCGAGATGCTGGTCGGCGTCGTCGCCGACGCGCGGTTCGGACCCGTCGTGGCCTGCGGCGCGGGCGGCACGGCCGTCGAGCTGCTGGGCGACGTCTCGGTCCGCCTGGCCCCGGTCGCCGCCGTCGAGGCGGCGGAGATGATCCGCGGCCTGCGCACCTTCCCGCTGCTCGACGGCTTCCGCGGAGCGACGCCGGTCGATCTCGGGGCGCTCGAGGACGTGGTCGTGCGCATCGGGGCGCTCGCCGCGGCGCACCCCGAGATCGTCGAGCTCGACCTCAATCCCGTGATCGCGTCGCCGACGGGCGCAGTGGTCGTCGACGCGCGGGTGCGGATCCAGCGCCCGGCCCGCCGTCCGCCGTATCCGGCGATCGGCCGCTGAGCAGCCCCGCTACAGCGCGTCGAGTCCGGCCAGGAGGTGCTGGGCGATGAGCTGCGGCGTGGGCGGGCACCCGGGAATGCGGATGTCGACGGGAAGCACCTCCTCCAGCGCGCCCACGAGCTCGGCCGGATCTCCGAGGATCCCGCAGCCAAGGGCGCAATCGCCCAGCGCGGCGACCAGCCGGGGCTCGGGCATCGCGTCGTAGGCGACGCGCAGGGCCGTGGCCATGCGCGTGGTCACCGGCCCCGTCACCAGCAGGACGTCGGCATGGCGGGGCGAGGCGACGACGTCCAGGCCGAAGCGCTGCATGTCGTAGAACGGGCTCGTCGCGAGGCCGAGCTCGTGCTCGCAGCCGTTGCAGGAGCCCGCGTCGACGTGGCGCAGGTCGATGGAGCGCCATCCCCGCGCGCGCTCGAGACCGGCTTGACGGCGGACGCGCGCGAGCTGTCGCAGGAGGACCAGCATCAGCGGTCCACGCACGCGTAGCAGAGCTCGAAGCTCTTGTTGATGAGCGGGAAGTCGGGCAGGAGGTTGCCGACCGCGGCGTGGGCGAGCGCGGGCCAGTTGGCATAGGACCCCGTTCGCAGGCGCAGCCGCCCGATCCGCCCGCTCTCGAGCGCGACCACGGCCAGCGTCGCGCCGCGCGGGCTCTCGACGCGCCCTATCCCGAGCGGGCGCGGGGCCTGCCCGGCCGCCGCCGTCCCGGGCGCCACGGGGCCGGCCAGCAGGTCGTCGAGCACGTCGCATGTCGCCTCGAGCTCGGTGGCCCGCAGCTCCAGGCGCGCCGCGACGTCGCCGGACGGCCGCCGCGGCGCGGCGGGCGCGAACCCGTCGTAGGCGAGCCGCGGGCTGTGGGCGCGGGCGTCGCTGCGCACGCCGGCCGCGCGCGCGGCGGGGCCCGACGCGCCGAGGCGCAGGGCGGCGGCCTCGTCGAGCACGCCCACGCCGTCGAGCCGCGCCCGGACCGAGCCGGCGAACTCGAGCTCGCGCCACGCCGCCGCAGCGTCGACGCGCAGCTCGCGCAGCGCCCCGCGGGCGGCGTCGGCCACCTGAGGGTCGGCCGCGAACGCACCGGCGCCGACGGCCACCGTGCCGAACAGGAAGCGGTGCCCCGCAACCCGGTCGTTGATCCGCTGCGCGCGATCCTTCAGGGCGGCGAACGCCATCGTGCCGGGCGCGAACCCGACGCCCGCGCACAGCGCGCCGATGTCGTGGAGATGGTTGTAGAGACGCTCGAGCTCGAGCAGGAGCGTGCGCGCGCGACGCAGCTCACGATCGGGCCACACTCCGAGCGCCTCCTCGACCGCGTGCGCGTAGGCCACGGTGTTGGCGACCGCGCACGCCGCGCAGGCCCGCTGCGCGTAGGCCAGGCCCTCGCCGGGACCCAGCCCCTCGGCCGCGCGCTCGAGGCCGCGGTGCTTGTAGAACAGCCGCGCGTCGAGCGCCAGGATGCGCTCGCCGACGACGTGGAAGCGGAAGTGCCCGGACTCGATGACACCGGCGTGGATCGGGCCGACGGCGACCTCGTGGACGCCGTCGCCGGTCACCGGGGTCGTCCACGCGCGCGGGTCCTGCGGATGGGCGACCAGCGCGCGCAGCGGCCCGTGGCCCTCGAAGTCCAGCCCGTGCAGGTCGTGGGCCTCGCGCTCGTCCCAGTCGGCGGCCGGCACGAGGTCGACGATCGTGGGGACGCGGCCGTCGACGGCCGCGCACCCGAGCACGTGCGTCTCGTGATCGGGTCCGACGAACGCCGCGCGCCACCGGGCGGCGCCCTCGTGCCCCACGGCCCAGGCGCCGGCGAACCGCGCGCCGTCTCCCAGCCGGGCGCCGATCGCGTGGCGCCAGCGCGCGGTCTCGACGTCGACGAGGCTCACAGCGCGCCCCGTACGAGGGTGTCCACGAAGGTCGTGCCCGGCAGCAGCAGGGCGACGACGGTGAGCGCGAGCATGGCGGCGCCCAGCGCCGCGGTCATGACGGCAATCGCCCGCTCGCCGCGGTGGCGCGCGCGGCGGCGCGGCCGGCCCGGCTCACCGATCACGCCCTCCAGGAACGCGTGCAGCAGGCCGAGGAAGCCCAGCGCCAGCGCGACCGTCGCCACCACGGCGACCGCCGTCTCGCCGGCCCCGAACCCGCCCAGCAGGATCAGCAGCTCGGAGACGAAGAGTGGCGACGGCGGCAGGCCGGCGAGCGCGCCCAGGCTGATGCCCATCGCCAGCGCCGTGGGAGGGCTGGCCGACAGGACGCCCGCCGGAGCGCGGTGCGCCGCGTCGGGATCGCTGCGCAACAGCGGCAGCGCCGCGTAGAAGCCCAGCGACTTGGCCAGCCCGTGCCCGACGACGTGGATGACCACCCCGGCGATGGCCAGAGGCGTGCCGAAGCCGATGCCCAGCGCGACGATCCCCATGTGCTCGAGGCTGGAGTAGGCCAGCAGGCGCTTCCACGGCAGCGCGCGCCACAGGAACGGGACGGCGACGATCACCGAGGCCAGGCCGAACCCGAGGAACAGCGCGCCCGCCGTCGCCCCGCCTACGCCCGCGTCGAGCGTCGTCTTCACGCGCCAGGCCACGAACACGACGGTCGGCAGCAGCGCGGCGGACAGCAGCGCGCTGATCGGCGCCGGCGCCTCGCTGTGCGCGTCGGGCAGCCAGTTGTGGACGGGCGCCCAGCCGATCTTCGTCGCCAGGCCCGCGAGGATCAGCACGAAGGCCACGAGCAGCGCCTCCTGCGGCAGCCGGGCCGCGCTGCTGTCCAGAGCGTGCCAGTCCAGCGCGCCCAGCCCGTGCTCGCCCTCGCCCGCCAGCGCCAGCGCGAGCACGACGATCCCCAGCAGCGCCACCGACAGCCCCAGCGTCGTCAGCACGAGGTACTTCCACCCGGCCTCCAGGGCGTGGCGGGCGCCGGTGAACGCGATGAGCAGCGCCGAGGCGGCGGTCGTCGCCTCCACCAGCAGCCAGGCGACCGCGAGGTTGCCCGCGATCGGCACCGCGAGCAGCGCGGCCCAGAATGCGTACAGCGCGGCGTAGTAGCGGTGGCGCGAGCGCCCGGCGCTGAACCAGCTGCGCCCGGCCGTGCGCAGGTAGCCGGGTGACATGAGCGCGCTGCAGAGGCCGACGATCGCGATCAGCGCCAGGAAGACCCCGCTGGCCCCGTCGACGAGGTAGCGGGCGCCGCGCATCGGCGCGCCGTCGTCGTGCGCGAGCACCAGCGCGGCCAGCACGAGCGCGGTTGCCGCGGTGGCGACGGCGGCCACGATGTTCAGGCGGTCCGCCTGTGTGGGCGTGCGGGTCGCCTGCAGCGCGACGGCGCAGGCCAGCGGCAGCGCGGGCACCACCGCGGCGAGAACCCCGACGAGCTCAGTCATGCAGCCCCCGCAACAGCTCGGTGTCGCCGGTCCCCAGCTCGAGATGGATGCGCTGGGTGAACGCGACCGCGACGGTGACGACGAGGGCCAGGTCGAACAGCGCGCCGAGCTCGACCACATAGGAGAGCCCGCCCGGGACCGAGACCGCCAGCAGCGACAGGCCGTTCTCGGCCACGATCAGCCCCAGCACTTGCATGAACGCCGGGCGCCGGGCGACGACGATGGCGATGCCGATGAGCACGAGCGCCACCGCGGTCTGCTCGGTCTGGGCGTCGCCGAGCCCGAGCGGGGGCACGAGCGCGGTGGTCGCGAGGGCGACCGCGCCCGCGCCACCGAGGCGCACGAGCGCAGGCGCGGCCGGCGCGACGAGCCGCGGCTCGCGCGTGCGGCGCACGACGACGAGCAGCAACACCGGCAGCACCACGGCCTTCGTGATGAGGACGAGACTCGCAACGAGGTAGTCGCCCGAGCGCCCCGACGCGAGGCCGAGCGCGCCGATGCCCAGCACGAGCGACTGCGCGGCGATGAGCGCGATCGCGGCCGAGCGCCGGCGCACGACGATCACCCCCAGGCCGAGCAGGAGCATGGCGGCGACGAGCGCGCCGCTCATGCCGCGCCTCCGGCGATCCAGGCGCCGATGCCGACGAGCGCCACGGCGCCCCCGAACCCCAGCAGCGAGGGGACGCGCAGAATGCGCATCTTGGCCTGCGCCGTCTCCGTGATCGCCAGGCCCGCGCAGAGGACGGGCACGCTCACGGCGAGCGCCACCAGGCCGCCGGCGAAGCCGCGCGGATGGGGCAGGAAGAGCGCCGCGGCGAGCGTGAGCATCAGCCAGTGGCGCGCGGCGGCGACCCAGTGCAGATAGGCGAGGTCGCGCCCCGCGTACTCGAGCAGCGGCCCCTCGTGGATCATCGTCAGCTCGAGGTGCGTGTCAGGGTTGTCGATCGGCTGACGGCCGGTCTCGACGAGCACCACGAGGGCGAAGGCCAGCGCCCCGCACCAGTGCGCCGGCTCGCTCCAGATGCCCGCGCCGCCCGCGGCGCTGCTCATCGCGAGCAGGTCGGTGCTGTGCGCCGGCAGCGCGGCGACCAGCAGCGCGAGCACGAGCAGCGCCTCGCCGAAGACGGCGAACGTGAGGTCGCGGGCGACGCCCATCAGCGCGAAGCCGTTGCCGGTGTCCCACGCCGCCGCGGCGACGGCGAAGCGCGCCAGCGCCAGCACGCCGACGAGCACGAGCGCATCGTGGCCGAGCGCCCAGTTCCCCGAGCGCCCGCCCAGCGGCACGAGGGCGAAGGCGACGAGCAGGCATGCGGCCGCCAGCGGCGGGGCGAGGCGATAGATCGGCCCGGTGCCCTCGGGGTCGACGGCGCTCTTCCCCCACAGCCGCCGCAGGACCCGGTAGGGCTGCAGGGGCGATGCGCCGCGGCGCCCCTGCAGGCGCGCCTTGACGCTCTGGATCGTGCCGGGCAGCAGCGGCGCCAGGGCGACGCCGGCGAGCTGCAGCACGCCGGCCGCGAGCGAGCTCACCCGAGGGCTCCGGTGCGGACCAGCGCGAGGAGGCCGAGCACGAGCGCCAGCAGGTACAGCGCGTAGGTACGGACGTTGCCGGTCTGCAGGCGGCGCGCGACGCTCGCCCCACGCAGCCCGGCGCGGATGGCCGGCTCGTAGAGCTGGGCGTCGGCCAGCGAAGGGATCTCGCTGGAGTAGGTGACGCGCGCCACCAGGCCGCCCTGCTCGACGACCTCGACCTCGCGGCGCGGCCGCAGCACGGCCTCGAGCACGAGCCGCAGCGGCTTGGTGAAGCCGGCCGAGGTCCAGTGCAACGCGGGCGACAGGGTCTGCCCGCACGCCCACGTGGGCGCCGGGGCCGCGCGCCGCGTCCCGCGGGCCAGGACGAGGGCGCCGCAGAGCGCGAGGAGCGCGACCGCGAGACCCAGTGCCGGCAACGAGCCGGTGCCGGGCACGGTCAGCCCGGCGTGCCGGGGCAGGACGTCGTCGCTCGCCCCGGGCGCCAGCCCGGCCAGCGTGGGGACGATCAGCCCGGGGACGACGCCGATGACCACGCACAGCAGCGCGAGCGCCGCCATCCCGGCGCGCATCCCCAGCGGGACTTCCATCGCGGTCGCGCACTCCGGGCGCCGTGGCGCTCCGAGGAGCACGAGCCCGACGACCTTCACGAAGCACAGCAGCGCCAGCGCGGCCGTCGCCGCCAGGCCGGCGAGCGCGACCCCGGCGGCGAGCGCCACGCCGACCGGCGGCTCCATCGCCACGTGCAGGAGCGCCTGGAGCGTCAGCCACTCCGAAGCGAAGCCGTTCAGGGGCGGCAGGCCGGCGATCGCCATCGAGCCCACGAGGAACGCCCCGCCCGTCCACGGCATCCGGCGCAGCAGCCCACCCAGCCGGTCGAGCTCGAGCGCGCCGACCGTGCGCTCGAAGGCGCCGGCGCCGAGGAACAGCAGCGCCTTGAAGATCGCGTGGTTGGCCACGTGCAGCAGGGCGGCCGCGAACGCGATGGCCGCCCACTCGCGCGCGCCGGCCCGGGCGAAGAGCAGCGAGGCGCCCAGTCCGAGGGCGATGATCCCCACGTTCTCGATCGAGTGGAAGGCCAGCAGCCGCTTGAGGTCGTGCTGCACGAGCGCCCACAGCACGCCGCCGAGCGCCGACAGCAGTCCGAGCGCCAGCAGCGTGATCCCGAGCCAGCGCGGCGTCGCGCCGAGCCATTCGAACTCGACGCGGATGAGGCCGTACAGCGCGACCTTGATCATCACGCCCGACATCAGGGCCGACAGGTGCGCGGGCGCCACGGGGTGCGCGCGCGGCAGCCACGAGTGCAGCGGCACGAGCCCCGCCTTGGTCCCGAAGCCGACGAGCGCGGCGACCGCGACGAGCGTCTGCGTGCCGGCACCGGCCGCCGCGAGCGCGGCGGGATCGCCGATCGCCCCGTGCTGGGCCAGGGTGAGCATCGCGATCCACACCCCGGCGCCGCCGAGGTGCGTGATGGCCAGGTAGGCGAAGACGGCCGCGCGTACCGGCGCGTCGCGGCGCGTCGCGATGATCGCGGCGGCCGGGACGAGCGTCATGAGCTCCCAGAAGCCCAGGAAGGTCGTCACGTCGCGCGCGGCCAGCAGTCCGGTGAGCGCGAGCAGGAACGCCGCGGTCAGCACGCCGACCGCGCGCGACCCGGGCCGGTCACCGAGATACGAGGGCGCGAAGGCGAGCGCCGGCACCGCGGTGATCGCGAGCACGAGGACGAAGAAACCGCTCAGCGCGTCGAGGCCCAGCGCGGGAGCGACGTCGCTGCGGAAGGGCGCGCCGAGCGGTGCGGCGCCGGTCAGCACAGCCGCGCCGCTCACCCCGAGCAGCGCCGTTCCCAGCGCCTGGATCGCGAACCCGGGGCCGAGGCGCCCGGGCCAAGCGGCCAGCAGGCCGCCGACGACGAGCCCGGCGACGCCGGCCAGGAAGATCGCCCCGAGCGCCGTCATGTCAGCGCTCGGCCGGGGTCGGGCCCGCAGCGGACCGAAGTCCGCGCCGGCCAGACCGCCGGAGCCTCACGATCTCTTGCAACTCGTCAGAGACTAGGTGGCCGCGTCAGCTCGTGTGCGCCGCCACCGAGGCGGCGTCCGCGTGTTCGCCGTCCGCCTCGGCACCGCGCGTCAGCACGAGAACGGGGCAGGGCGCCCCGTGCACGAGCTTGGTCGACGTGCTGCCGAGCATCAGTCGGAGCACCGGACCGTAGTTGCGCGAGCCGGTCACCAGCAGGTCGAGGTCATTGCCCGCGTAGGCCAGCTCGGTCGCGGGGTCGCCGGTGACGACCTCTCCGGTGGCGCTCTCCCCCAGCTCGGCGAGCACGTCATCGAGCTCAGCCTGGATCTCCTCGCGTCGCTCCTGCGCGCGCTGCACCCAGTCCGCGTCGTAGCCGAGCGCGGGCCCGCCCGGTGGCGGCGGCTCGAGGACGCGGATCACGTTCAACCGCGCGCCGGCGGCGGCCGCGATGTCACGTGCCAACGCGATGGCGGCGCGCGACTCCGGTGAGCCGTCGAAGCCGACGCCGATCGTCTGCAGGGGCAGATCGCGGTCGGCGAAGCCGGTCGGCGCCACGATGACGGGGCACTCGGCGCCGTGCAGGGTCCCCCTGGTCACGTCGCCCGCCAGCACGCGGCCGATGGTCCCGCGGTGTGCGGAGCCGACGACGATGAGGCTGCCGTGGTGGCGCTTGGCGGCCAGGTGCAGCGCGCGGCCGGGCGAGCCGTCGGGCATCGCGGCCCTGTGTGCGACCACATGGGTGCGCTCGAGCTCGTCCATGAGCAGGTCCTCGGCATTGCCGTGCATGATCGTGTCGAGATCCGGGGTCGTCCCCCGGACCGTGAAGAAGTCGTAGGGGTAGGCGTGTACGGCGACCAGGTCGCCGTTGAACAACGACGACAGGCGCGCTGCCAACGCGAGCGCGTCGCGCCCACCCTGGCGGCCGTCGACGCCCACGATGATCTTGTCGAACACGGCAGCGCTCCTTTGAAATGCCATTGCCTGCGCCCCGATCGGCGATCGGGACCAGGACATCGTGGACCTCGGTCGGAGACCTGGCATCCGTGCCCGCAGCGGTGTCGAATCCGGGCGGACTACGGTCGGGCGCCCGTCGCCCGCACGGATGGCGCGGACTCAGGCGGCCCATAGGTTGGGGACTCGTAGTTCACCCGACAAGAGGAGCACCGTGCCGATCGTCGATCGCCCGCCAGAGCGCCGGCACGCCCCACGCCTGGACCACGTCCGCGTCGCCGACGCCATGCATGCCGGCGTCGTGACCTGCGCGGCCGACACGCCGCTGCGCGTCGTCGCCCGGATGCTCGTCGAGCATCGCATCCACTGCGTGGCCGTCCCGGACATCGAAGGCACGGGGACCTCGACGTGGGCCATCGTGTCCGACCTCGATCTCATCGGCGCCGCGGCGGACGGCAGCATCGACGGGCGCACCGCACGCGACATCGCGGCCGGCGAGGCGCTCGCCATCAGCGGCGACGACGTGCTCGATCGCGCCGTGCAGCTCATGAGCGAGCACCAGGTCGCGCACCTCGTCGTCGTCGGCGCCGCCAGCGGCCGCCCGGTCGGCGTCCTCTCCACCCTCGACGTGGCGGGCCTGCTGGCCTGGCACGAGAACGGCTGAACATGATTGCGCTCGCCCGACTCTCACTCCGTCGACCCGTCCTGGCGCTGCTTGCCTGGACCGCCCTCGCCGTCGCTCTCGGAGCCGTGGGCTTCGGGGTCGCCCACCAGCTTTCACCATCGATCCTCGTCGTCCCGGGCAGCGAGTCAGCGCGCGCCGAACACCTGGCCAACGCCCAGTTCGGCCCCAGCCAGCTGACGCCGATCCTGTTGCGCGGCCCCCAGGCGACGATCGACAAACAGGGCCCCGCCCTCGTCCTGGCCCTCCGCGCGAGGCCGCACACGCGCGTGCTCTCGGCGTGGGACACGGGCTCCGCCTCGGCGGCGCTGCGGCCCTCGCACACGGCCCGGATGATCGTGGTCTCGATCGACCGCCCGGAGACCACGGTGCTGAAGACCGACCTCCCGCAGATCGAGGCGCTGGTCCACAACCGCATCCAGGCGCCGGCACGCGCCCACATCACCGGGCAGGCCTCCATCGACGCCGCTCTGAAGTCGGCGATGATCGAGAAGACGCGCCGCGCCGAGCTGCTGGCGATCCCGCTGCTCTTCCTCGTCCTGCTGCTGCTCCTGCGCGCGCCCGTCGCCGCTCTCGTCGTGACCGCCTTCGGCGCCACGACCGTCTTCGCCGGCATGGGCGTGATGACGCTGCTGGCCCGCACCATCGACACCGACCCCACCGCCGTCGCGGTCGGCTCGCTCGCCGGCCTGGCGCTCGGCGTCGGCTTCGCCCTGATGATCGTCGAGCGCTTCCGCGAGGAGCGCGCGCTCGGCACCGAGCCGCACCCGTCCGGGATGGCCGCCGCGCGCACCGTCGCCACGGGCGGACGCGCCGTCCTATGGGGCGGCACCGCCTTCGCGATGTGCCTGGTCCTCGCCGTGCTGATCTCCCCCACCGTCATCCTCCAATCGCTGGGCATCGGCGTTCTGCTCTGCGTCCTGCTGAGCACGGGCGCCGCGGCGGTGGTCATGCCGGCGGTCCTCGTCATCCTCGGCCACCGCCTGGAGGCCGGCAGCTTCCCGGCGCCGCGACCCGTCGCGGCTGCGTGGGCGCGGCTCGTCGCCGGCGGCAGCTGGGTCACGCGCCATCCGGCGCCCCTCGCCGGCCTCGGCATCGCGGCGCTGCTCGTCCTCGCCGTCCCCGCGCTCGGGCTGAACACCGGGCCCCCCGACGTGAACCAGCTGCCCAAGTCCGCGCAGGCCCGCAAGGACTTCGAGGCCGTCAACGCCACGATGGGCGCGGGCTGGGCGACCCCGTACAACATCGTCGTCGCCTCGAGCAACCAGCCCATCACGAGCGCCGCGCTCCTGCGCTCGGTCGACAGCTTCCAGACCCAGATCGCGCACGACCCGCAGGTGGCATCGGTCGTCGGGCCGGGCGCACTGGTGACCGCGACCAAGGACCTCAAGAAGCTTCCCAAGAGCCTCAATGACTCCAAGAAGTTGCTGAAGGGCGGCAAGAAGGACCTCGGCCGGCTGGCCACCGGCCTCGGCCAGGCCGGCGACGGCGCCACCCAGCTGCGCGCCGGTCTCGGCGACGCCGCCAGCGGCGCCGGCCAGCTGCAGTCCGGCGGGTCCGCCGCAGCGAGCGGCGCCGGCAAGCTCCATGCGGGCCTCGCCCAGGCCAGGGCCGGCGCGGCGAAGATCACCGCCGGGCTGACCTCCGCCCTGAACGGCGCCACCGCCCTGAAGAAGGGCGCCACCGACGCCCTGGCCGGCTCGCGCAAGCTCGCGGGCGGGCTCGGGACGGGCTCCAAGACGGTGAAGGCAGGGCTGCCGGCGTTCAAGCAGCTGGCCGACACCACGGGCGCCGTCGCCAGCGACCTCGGCCAGGCCAAGACGAGCGCCTCCGGCGTGACCGGCCAGCTCGATGCCGCCATCGCGAGGCTCTCCGCGATGACCACCGGCAAGGACGATCCGGCCTACTCGGCCGCGATGGGTGAGCTGACCCAGGCACGCTCGAGCGCCGCCGGCCTCGGGACGACGCTGGACGCTCTCGCGCCCAAGGCCGCCACGGCCGCGACGCTCGGCGCCGCGATCTCCAGCCAGGGCACCCAGCTGAGCACCGGCCTGAACCAGCTGAGCGCCGGCTCCACCGCGCTGGCCTCGGGCATCGCCCAGCTGCAGAGCGGCAACAGCCAGCTCGCGGCGGGCATCAACAAGCTCGGCGGCGGCGGCAAGGAGCTGACCAGCGGCCTGAGCGCCCTGACCGACGGCGCGGGTGCGCTGGAGGCGGGCCTCGGCCAGCTCACCAACGGTGCCGGCCAGCTCGCGACCGGCCTGAGCGCCGGCACGGGCCCGACCGGCCAGCTGATCAGCGGCCTGGGCGTCATGCAGGCCAAGGTCCACAAGTTCGCCGGATCGCTGCCGTCGGCCAAGGACCTCGAGCAGCTGCAGCGTGACGCGCCCGGCCTCTTCGACTCCGGCTACTTCGTGTTGGCCGCGGTCGAGGGCGCTCCCGCCGTCGCGCGCGAGCAGGCCACCTTCACCATCAACCTCCTGCGCGGCGGCACCGCCGGGCAGATCGTGGTGGTGCCCAAGCAGTCGCCCGGCGACCCGGCCACCCGGGCCCTCGGCGACCGCCTCCACAGCATGTCGGACCGCTTCGCCGCACGGACGCACACCCAGGTCGCCGTCGGCGGCCCGGCGGGCAACCTCGCGGACTTCACCTCGGTGAGCTCCGAGAAGCTCCCGGCCGTTGTCATCGCGCTGGCCCTGGCCACCGCGCTGCTGCTCATGCTCGCGCTGCGCTCGGTCCTCGTGCCGATCGTCGCCGTCGCGCTGAACCTGCTCACCGTGGCCGCCACCTTCGGAATCCTGACGCTGCTGTTCACGGGCAGCGACCCGCTCCTCGGCGGCCCGGGCTACATCGACGCGATGTCGATCATCGCGATCTTCTCGGCCACCTTCGGCCTGTCGATCGCCTATGAGGTGTTCCTGCTGACCCGCATGCGCGAGCACGTGCTGGCGGGCGACGCCCCACGGGCCGCGGCCCGTCATGCGCTGCGCCACACCGCGGCCGCGGTGACCGGTACCGCGGCGGTGATGGTCGCCGCGACGATCCCGTTCCTGTTCGCCGACCTGCTGAGCGTGCGCCAGTTCGGCGTCGGGCTCGTGACGGTCGTGCTGCTCGACGCCCTGCTCGTCCGCCCGGTCGTGCTGCCGGCCGCCGTCGAACTGCTCGGACGGCGCGCCTGGTGGCCGACGCGGGCGCCTCACCCCATGCCCGGCGGCACCGGCGCCGCCCCACCCTCGCGGCCGACCGCCCCGCCGCGTATCGACCCGACCCCGGTATAGCCATGACCACGCAGCTCTCTGTCCCCTCGACCACCACGGCCCCCCAGACCCTGCCGGCGGTACTCCGGACGGCCATCGCCTCGCACTCGGGCGTGGCGATGCGTTCGCCCGATCCCGGCGACCCCAACGCCCTCTCGTACGCCGAGGTCGGTCGCGCGGCTGACGAGATCGCCGACGGGCTCGCCGCCCTCGGCGTGCAGCCCGGTGATCGGGTCGCGATCCTGGCCAGCACCCGCGCCGAGTGGGCGCTGGCCGACCTGGGTGCCCTGTGGGCCGGCGCCACCGTGGTGCCCATCTACAACACGAACTCCCCCGAGGAATGCCAATACGTGCTCGCGCACTCCGGCTCGCGCGTCGTCTTCTGCGAGGACGCGGCACAGCTCGCCAAGATCGACGGCATCGGCGCGCACTGCCCCGACCTCGAGCACCGAGTGGTCCTCACGGGCTCGGCGCCGGGGGCGATGACCCTGGACGCCCTGCGCGAGCGCGGGCGGGCCCTGGACGAGCCGACCGCCGCCGCGCGCACCGCGGCCGTGCGGCCGGATGACGTGGCGACGATCGTCTACACGTCGGGCACGACCGGGCCGCCGAAGGGCTGCATGCTCACGCACGCCAACATGCTGGCCACGATCGAACGCTGCCGGGACCGGCTGGAGCTGGACAACGGCATGGTCGCCTACCTCTTCCTCCCGCTGGCCCACGTGCTGGCGCGCGTGACGCAGATGGTCGTGCTGGACGTCGGCGGGACCGTCGTCTACTGGCGCGGCGACCCCAAGCAGATCGTCGCCGAGCTGTCCGAGGCGCGCCCGACGCACTTCCCCTCGGTCCCGCGCATCTTCGAGAAGATCCACACTGCCATCCTGGCCGACGTCGAGGAGCAGCGGCGGCTCAAGCGGGCCGTCTTCGCCTGGGCGCTCGCGGAGGGCCGACGGGACAGCAGACGCAGGCACGCGGGCAAGCCGGCCGGAACGCTCGCGCGCCGGCGCCATGACCTCGCCGACCGCCTCGTGCTGTCGAAGGTCCGCGCCGCCTTCGGCGAGGCCCTGCACCTTGCGATCACCGGCGCCGCGCCGATCAGCGCCGAGATCATCGAGTTCTTCGACGCCTGCGGCGTGCTCGTGCTGGAGGGCTACGGGCTGACCGAGACGTGCGCGGCCTCGACGCTCAACACGGCCAACGAACAGCGCATCGGGACCGTCGGGCGGCCGCTGCCCGACACCGAGGTGCGCGTCGCTCCCGACGGCGAGCTGCTGCTCCGCGGGCCCCACGTCTTCGCGGGGTACTACCGCAACGAAGAGGCGACGAGCGAGAGCCTCA
The DNA here is from genome assembly GCA_963806015.1 of uncultured Actinomycetes bacterium. Lineage (GTDB taxonomy): Bacteria > Actinomycetota > Thermoleophilia > Solirubrobacterales > Solirubrobacteraceae > JAOPZW01. Next base: position 359,522 of record CAWDWM010000001.1, read on the forward strand.
TGGACGGCTGGCTCTACACCGGCGACCTCGGCTCCGTCGACGACGAGGGCTTCGTGCGCATCACGGGACGCAAGAAGGAGCTCATCATCACCTCGAGCGGCAAGAACATCTCGCCGACCAACATCGAGGAGCTCCTGCGCGAGACGCGCTGGATCTCGCAGGCGGTCGTGTTCGGCGACAACAAGCCCTATCTGGTCGCGCTCCTCACGCTCGACGCCGACGAGGCGGTCAAGCTGGCCGAGCACGTGGGCGTAGCTCCCGGTGATCTGGCGGCGCTCTCTGCGCACCCGGCCGTCCGTGCCGAGCTGCAGACCGCGGTCGACGCGGTGAACGAGCGGCTCGCCCGGATCGAGCAGATCAAGCGCTTCGCGATCCTCGACCGCGACCTCAGCCAGCCCGACGGCGAGCTCACCCCCACCCTGAAGATCAAGCGCAACGTCGTGGCCGAGCGCTACGGCGACCGCGTCGAGGAGCTCTACGCCTGATGGCTGCCACCGTCGAAGCACCGATCGTCGATGCCGCCCTCGCCGAGCGCCTGGACGGCTACGTCGAGCGGGCCCGCACCGCCGCCCGCGCGTTCCGCCGCCTGGACCAGGAGGCCGTCGACGCGATCGTGTGGGCGATGGTCGTCGCCGGCCTCGAGCACGCCGTCGACCTCGCCGAGCTGGCCATGGCGGAGACCGGGTTCGGCGTCTTCGAGGACAAGGTGCTCAAGAACTACATCGCCACCGAGTTCCTCTACGACTACCTCAAGGACAAGCGCACGGTCGGCGTCATCAGCGAGGACCCCGAGCGCAACATCCAGGAGGTGGCCGAGCCGATCGGCGTCGTCCTCGGACTGCTGCCGATCACCAACCCGACCTCGACGGCGCTGTTCAAGTCGATCGTCGCGGCCAAGACGCGCAACGCGATCATCTTCCGGCCGTCGGCTCGCGCCGCCGGCTGTGCCCAGCGCGCGATCGAGATCCTGCAGGAGGCCGGGGAGGCGGCCGGGCTGCCGCCCGACACCCTGCAGGTGATCCCCGATCCGACGCTCGACGTCTCGCAGTACCTCTTCCATCACCCGGGCGTGGACTTCATCTGGACGACCGGCGGCCCGAAGGCCGTCCAGGCCACCAACGAGGCGGGCAAGCCGTGCATGGGGGTCGGCGCCGGCAACGCGCCCGTCTACCTGCACGCGAGCGCCGACGTGCGCATGGCCGTCGTCGACATCCTCATCTCCAAGACCTTCGACGCCTCGGTCATCTGCCCGGCCGAGCAGACCCTGGTCATCGACGACGCGATCTACGACGACGTCGTGGCCGAGCTGCGGCGCATGGGCGCACGCGTGCTGGACCCTGCCGAGGTCGATGCGATCGCGCGGCTGGCCTTCGAGCCCGACGGGCGTGTGCAGGTCACCGCCATGGGCCAGTCGTGCGCCAATCTGGCCGCGATGGGCAGCTTTGCCATCGGCGAGGACACGAAGGTCCTGCTCGCGCCGCTGCCGACCGACCTGGCCGAGCTGGCCGCGCATCCGCTCGTGCAGGAGAAGCTCATGCCCGTCCTGGGGATCGTGCGCTCGCCGAGCGTCGAGCACGGGATCGCGGCCTGCGAACTCGTCACCGAGCACGGCGGCCTGGGCCACACCTCGGCCGTCTACGCGCAGGATGAGACCGTCATCGCACGCTTCGCCGAGGCCATTCGCACCGGGCGCATCCTCGTCAACGCGCCCACCGCGGTCGGGGCGCTGGGCGGGGTCTACAACGCCCTGACCCCCACCTTCTCGCTGGGCTGCGGGACCTGGGGCGGCTCGACGACCACCGACAACGTCAACTACCGCAACCTGCTCAACATCAAGGTCGTCTCGCGCCGCCAGGCGCCGCCGCAGTGGTTCCGCGTTCCCTCCGACACCTACTTCAACACCGGCGCGATCGAGAGCCTGCGCCAGGTGCCGGCCGCCCAGGTCCTGATCGTGACGGACGCCGACACCGAGGCCCGCGGAGCCGTCGACGAGGTGCGCCGCCACTTGGGCACCGCCGCCGTGCGCGTGTTCTCCGACCTGCAGCCCGAGCCGAGCGAGGACGAGATCCGCGCCGGCGTGCAGGTGCTCGACCAGAGCCGCGCCGACCTCGTCGTCGCGGTCGGCGGCGGCTCGGTCATCGACGCCGCCAAGGCGATCAGGCTGTTCCACGAGCATCCGCACCTCTCGCTGCGCGAGCTCGCGCTGCCGTTCCTCGACGCGCGCAAGCGCGTGTCGCAGTACCCGCAGATCGCCCATCGCGTCCGCCTGGTCGCCGTCCCGACGACGGCCGGCACGGGATCGGAGGTCTCGCCCGCCGCGGTACTGACCGTCGCGGGGCGCAAGGTCACGCTGGTCGACTACTCGCTCGTTCCCGACATGGCGGTCGTCGAGCCGCGCCTGACCCTCAGCATGCCGCCGGTGCTGACGGCCGACACAGGCGTCGACGCGCTCACCCACGCGCTCGAGGCCTACGTCTCGATCTTCGCCTCGCCCTACACCGACGCCTTCTGCCTGCAGGCGGTCAACCTGATCCTCGCCGCGCTGCCGCGCGCCTACGCGGACGGCGACGACCTGCAGGCGCGGACCGACATGGCCAACGCCGCCACCATCGCCGGGCTGGCCTTCTCCAACGCGTTCGTCGGCGTCAACCACGCGCTCGCCCACGCGGTCGGCGCGCGCTTCGGGATCGCGCACGGCCGCGCCAACGCCCTCTTCCTCCCCCACGTGCTGCGCTACAACGCCGCGATCCCCACGAAGTTCATGCCGGCGCCGGGCTACTCGGCCTACGTCGCCCCGGAGAAGTACGCGCAGGTCGCGTGGGTCCTCGGCCTCGGTGGCCACTCCGAGGAGATCGCGCGCAAGCGCCTGTTCGCCCGCGTCGACGAGCTCTTGGAGACCGTGGGCATGCCGCGCACCGTGGCCGACGTGGGCATCGATCCCGAGGAGTTCCGCGCGGCGATCGACGAGCTGGCAATGGCCGCTTTCCGCGACCCCAGCCTGCGCACCAACCCGCGCATGCCGCTCGTCGTCGAGCTGCGGCAGCTGCTGGCCGCGGTGGCCGCGCCGGGGTGACGCCGGCGACCGCCCACCCGCCGCAGGTGACCGTCTTCGGGCCGCATCCGCTGCTGACGGTCACCATCGAACGCCGCGGCGACGATGACGACGTGCACCTGCACGCGGGCGGCCAGGGCGTGTGGGCCAGCTCCATGGCCGGCCGCCTCGGCGCATGGCCGGTGCTCTGCGGCTTCGCCGGCGGCGAGACCGGCGCGGTCGTCGCCGCCCTGCTCGCGAGCCGGCCGGGCGAGCAGCGGTTGGTGAGCAGCGAGGCAGCCACCGGTTGCTCGGTCGTCGACCGCCGCGGCGGGGTGCGCACGCTGCTCGCGGTCCGCCTGAGCGGTGCGCCCTCTCGCCACGAGCTCGACGAGCTGGTGTCGGCGACCTGCGCGGCAGCGCTCGAGAGCAGGGTTCTGCTGGTCTGCAATCCGTTCCCGCCCGACGCGCTGACCCCCGAGGCGTATGCGACGCTCGTGAGCGACGTCCGCGCCAATGGCACGCTGGTGCTCGTGGACCTCTCCGCGCCGCGGCTGGACGCCGCGCTCGAGGGCCGCCCGGACCTCGTGAAGGTCAACGACTGGGAGCTGGCCGAGTACGTCCGCGGGCCGGTGGACGGGCCGAACCTGCGCCCGGCCGCCGAGCGGCTGCGCGCGGCCGGCGCGCGCGCCGTGCTCGTCACGCGGGGGCCGGAGCCCGCGCTGTTCGTGAGCGACGATCGCGCGCTCGAGCTCACCCCGCCGCGCTTCGACCGCGGCTCGCGCGAGGGTTGCGGCGACGCGATGATGGGCGCGCTCGCCGCCGGGTTGGCGACCGGGCGCTCGTGGCAGGACGCGCTCGTGCTCGGTGCCGGGGCCGGGGCCGCGAACTTCCTGCGCCACGGGCTGGGCACCGCCGCCGCCGACGTCGTCGAGGAGCTCGCCGGCCGCGTCGAGGTGCGCCCTCTGTAGCGGCCCTCGGCGTCACGCGGGAGCGGGCGCGAACGGCGGGGAGATGTCCTCGCCGGACACGATCGCCCGCGGCGCCTCGTGCGCGACCCAGTCGAGATGGCCGGCGACCGGTTCGATCTCGGCCAGCCGCGCCAGGGCACCCGACAGCCGCACCGGCCGGCCGCCATGCGAGGAGTGCGCGTCGCTGGAGACGACGTGCACGACGCCCTGGCGGGCCAGGGCGAGCATCCCGTCAGCGGTGGGGCCGTGCTCGAAGTGCGCGGCGGTCGCCTGGATGAGCGCGCCGTGGCGCACGAGCACGGCCAGCCGGTCCACGATGTCGGGCGCGAGGTGGCGCTCGGGATGGGCAACGAGGCAGCGCAGCCCGCGCGCCGCGAGGTGATCGACCGTCGCGGTCAACGAGTCCGACAGCGGTCCGTGGCGCGGCTCGAGCAGGAGCCAGCGCCCGGCGCCGGCGAACGAGAGCGCTCGCAGCTCGGCGTCGTCGAGCTGCTGGACGATCGTCTCGGCGACCTCGGCTCCGGCCAGCACGCGAGCGCGCGTCCCCGCGGCCCGCAGCGCCTCGTTGAGCTCGGCGACGCGGCCCGGCAGCTCGGCGATGCGCACGTCGTGGTCATGGCGGATGTGCGGGGTCGCGCACACGAGCGTCACACCATCGGCGTCGGCCTGGCGGGCCATCGCGATGCTGTCGGGGAGATCGAGCGCGCCATCGTCGACGCCCGGGAGGATGTGGCAGTGCAGGTCGATCATCTGCGCAGGCGGGCGAGCAGGCGCCGCCTGTGACGGCGCACGTTCCGCGGCTCGACGACGCCCAGCACGCGGGGCTTCGCGGTCGCCCGCCGGCGGGCGACCAGCCCACCACCGAGGCCGACGGCCGCCAGTCCGGCCAGGACGAGCCCGGGGCGGGCTCGCAGGCGACCGTACTCCTCCTGGACGGCCGGCCACAGCTCGCGGTCGACGACCTCGGTCAGCGCATCGGGCGCTGGGCCGGCCGGCGCAGCTATGGGGACCAGGAACGCCACCTGCACCCGCCGCGGCTTCGGGATCGGGCCGAACCACAGGTGCGCGGTGCCGGTGATCGCCGCCGGGACGATCGGCGCGCCCGTCTCGAGCGCGAGCCTGCCGGCGCCGTGGTGGGGCGCGCCGAGCGCGTCGGGATCCTCGACGCGCGTCCCCTCCGGGAAGAGGACGACGATGCCGCCCTGCTCGAGGATCGCGCGCGCGGTCCGGATCGCCTCGGCGTCGGCCCCCCCGCGGCGGACGGGGAAGGCGCCCAGGCGCACCAGCAGCCACGCGAGCGGGCCCCGGAAGATCTCCGTCTTGGCCATGTAGCGCACGTGGCGGCGCGTCGCGACGCCGACGAAGAACGCGTCCAAGAAGCTCTTGTGGTTCGGCGCGATGATCGCGGGCCCGTCCGACGGGATGTGCTCGCGGCCCGAGACGCGCAGGCGAAACCACACCCGCAGCATCCCGGCGAGCAGGAAGCGAACGGTCGCGTACAGCGGCACGAGCACGCCGCGCCCGCGGGCGCGTGCGTGCGTGCGATCCAGCACCGCGTCTCTGCGCGCCTCGCCCATAGGCCGATGATCCGGGTTCGCGGCGCCGGCGCCATCGGCAGAAACCACGCACGGCCGCCTCGGGAAAGGACGACCGTCAACGCGCCGCGAGCGCGTCCTGCAGCAGGAACTCGGCGATGGCCGCGTGCGTCTCGCGCGGGCGCTCGATCTGGGGCACATGCCCACATTCGAGCTCCAGGTGGCGGGCTTGCGGCAGGGCATCGGCGACATGGCGCGCGAAGCCGATCGGGACGAGGCGGTCGCGGCGACCCCAGACGAACAGCGATTCGGGCTGCAGCCCGTGGAGCCTCGGCCAGAAGCCCTGCGCGCCGTGTGGCTCCTCGAGATAGATCTGGCGGGCCGCCGCGTAGAACGCAGCGCGTCCCGCCGGGACCATGAAGGCGCGCAGGAACTCGTCGACGCCCGCCGCTATCCAGCCTTCGTCGGCGTCCGGGACGAGACGATGGACGATGCCCTCGACGACCGGTCGCGGCGCGAACTGGATCAGCCCCAGTTCCGGCCGGATCAGGCGCAGCAGCGGCGCCCACGGGCGGCCGCGTCGCCACGCCATCGACGGAGCCAGAAGGACCAGGCGCCCGACGCGATCCGGGTGGCACAGGCCGACCTCGAGCGCCACCCGACCGCCCAGGCTGTTGCCGACCAGATGTGGGCGATCGATCTCCAGCGCGTCGAGCAGGTCGACGACCGCGCCGGCGAAGTAGCGGGGATCGTAGGACGCCCGGAGGGGCTTGTCGGAGTCGCCGAAGCCCGGAAGGTCCGCTGCGATCACGCGAAACTCCCCGGCGAGCGCTGCCACCGTCGGCAGGAAGGACCCCTTCGTCCCGCCGAGTCCGTGGAGGGCGAGAACCGGCGGCCCGCTCCCGGCCTCGACCGTCGAGACCCGCGCCCGGCGGGTCGTGATCGTGTGGAACTCCAGCCGGGCCGGGTCGGTCGCGCCGCTCGTCGCCGCCAGGAACCCGACCCCGAGATGCAGGTTGCGGCGGACCGCCAGGCGGCCCGAGAAGTAGGCGGGCATCCCGCCACGGACGTCCTCGGCGATCTTCCTCCACGTCGGCGCGTCCGCGGCGAGAAGGGCGTCCGGCCGGCCCTCGGCGGGCACGAGCCGCGCGCCGGCGCCGGTGAGCACGGCATCCCACGCCGCGCCATCGGTGATCGACAGGCGCACGCGCGCGCGTCCACCGTCCGGCTCGAAGGCCGTCTGGTCGTAGCGGCCGATCATCGTCTGCAGCGGCCGCGGGGCAACGGTCATGGGCGCCTCTGTCGCATCGTCCGTGAACCTACGCCACGGCCGCCGTGCGACATCGGGGTGTCCCCACACCAGGACTGCGGCACTCACCGGATGCCGTGGCGGCCGGGCCCGCGTAGCGTCGGCTCATGTCCAAACGCCACGGGATGTCGTCCGCCGATGCGGCATGGCTGCACATGGACCGTCCCACCAACCTGATGGTCATCAACTCCGTGCTGTGGTTCGACGAGCCGATCGACTGGCCGGCGACGCAGGCCGTGCTGCGCAAGCGCATGGTCGAGCCCTTCCCGCGCTTCCGCCAGCTCGCCGTCGACGGCCGGCCGGGCGCCGCCCCCGCATGGGAGGACGACCCACACTTCGATCTCGCGTTGCATCTGCACCGTCGCGGGGTGCCGGCGCCCGGTAACCGGCGCGCCCTGCAGGAGCTCGTCTCCGATCTCGTGGCAACGCCGCTGGACCGCTCCAAGCCCCTCTGGGACGTCTACCTGCTGGAGGGGTACGGAGCTGGGTGTGCGCTGCTCGTGCGCATGCACCACGCGATCGCCGACGGCATCGCCCTGGGCCGGGTCCTGCTCTCGCTCACGGACGCCGACGGGGAGCCCGTCGAGTTCGCTCCCGGCGCACCGCCCAACGGCGGCGTCCGCTCCGGGCTGGCCGCGCTCGCCCGGCCGGCGACCGGCGCGATCTCCGCGGGTCGCGCGCTTGCCCACGAGGGCGTCGAGATGCTGCTGCATCCCGAGCGCGCCGAGACGCTGGCCCACACGGTGGAGTCCGACGCTCGCGTGTTCGCGAAGTTCCTGCTGCCGGGGTCCGACCAGCGCAGCGCCCTGAAGGGCGATCTGGGAGTCGCTCATGAGGTCGCCTGGGCGACGATGTCGCTCGCGACCGTCAAGCGCACCGCGCGCGCGTACGACGCGACCGTCAACGACGTCCTCGTCGCGGCCGTCGCCGGCGCCGTGGGAGACCACCTGCGCGACCGTGGCGACGAGGTCAACGAGATCCACGCGCTCGTGCCGTTCAACCTGCGGGCGCTCGACCAGCCGCTACCGCGCGACCTGGGCAACCGCTTCGGCCTGGTCCTGCTCGGCCTGCCGGTGGGCATCGAGGACCCCGTCGAACGCCTGCACGCCGTCCAGGAGCGGATGGGCGCGATCAAGAGCTCGCACGAGGGCGCGATCGCCTACGGCATCCTCGGCGTGATCGGGCGCACCCCGCCGCTGGTGGAGGAGCGCCTGGTGAACTTCTTCAGCGCCAAGGGAACGATGGTCCTGACCAACGTCCCGGGCCCGACGCGCCCGGTCACGCTGGCCGGCACGCCCGTGCGCGGCGTGCTCGTGTGGGCTCCGTGCTCCGGGGGCGTGGGGATGAGCGTGAGCGTCTTCAGCTACGCGGGCAAGGTGAACGTCGGGTTCCTGGTCGATGCCGGCCTGGTCGCCCACCCCCAGTCGCTGGCCGCCGCCGTGCGCCGCGACGTGCTCACCCTCGCGCGCCTCTCCAAGCGCTCTAAGAGCCAGCTGCACTGAGACCGCCGCTCAGGCCGCGGCGCGGGTCGCGCTGTCCGGCAGCAGCGCATCGGCGCGCATCCGCCGCTGGACGTCGGTCACCGAGACGATGCCCAGCGGATGCCCCTCACCGTCCACGACGGCCGCGCGCCCCGTGCGCACGAACGCGGGCCGGCCCAGGAGCGCGGTCGCCGGCGTGTCGGGGGCCACCAGCAGCGCCGGATCGCGCCGGGCCACCTCGGCCACCGTGACCTGCCCGCGCCGCAGCGGCGCGACCGCGCGGATGTCGTCGATCGTGACCACGCCCAGCGCGCGGTCGTCGGCGTCGACGACCGGGAAGGCGCTGTAGAGGTGGCGCGCGAACCCGACCACGATGCCCTCCTGCACCGTGAGATCGCCGCGCAGCGTGGCCGCCGGCGCCGTCATGAGGCTCTGCACGGTGCGCCCGGCGAAGCTGCGCTCGACCAGCGTGTTCTGGGCCTCGGCGCCCGCCACGACGATCAGGAAGCCGCCGAGGAGCGCCATCCACAGGCCGCCGACGGCTCCGCCCGCGAACGAGACGAGCCCGAATGCGACGAGCCCGATGCCGAAGGCGCGGCCGATACGCGCGGCGAGCGCGGTGGCCTGCTCGCGGGCGCCCATGTGCCGCCACAGCAGCGCCCGGGCGACCCGCCCGCCGTCGAGCGGGAAGGCGGGCATCAGGTTGAAGACGAGGATCGCGGCGTTGACGTACAGCTGGTAGTCGACGAAGGCGCGCAGCCAGTCCGCGAGGGCGCCGCCTGCGACGACGCGCAGCACCCCGAAGACGGCCAGTACGACCGCGGTCACCGCCGGCCCCGCCAGCGCGAAGCGCAGCTCGTCACCGGGCGCCTTTGGTTCACCGGTCATGCGCGCGACGCCGCCCAGCAGCCAAAGGTCGATCTCCTCGACCTCGAGCCCATGGCGTCGCGCGACCACCGCGTGGCCGAGCTCGTGCAGCAGGATGCCGAGGAACAGCGTCAGGGCGCTGGCGAGGCCCAGGAGGTAGGCGGCACCCTCGTCGAGCCCGGGCGCCTCCGACGGGAAGTAGTCGCGCCCGAGCGTGAGCGTGATCAGCGCGACGATGACGAGCCACAGCGGATGGACGCCGATCGGGACGCCCGCCAGGCGCCCGATGCGCAACGTCGATCCGCGTCGGGACATGCTCCGACGGTAGGCCGCGGCCGGCCCGAATACATCCGCGCGCACCCGTGCACGCGTCCGTAGAACACCCGGAGGCGACTGGGCCGCGCCCCGGATGGCACGAGCCTCGTCGCCGCGTAGGGTCGAGATGCCGTGTCCCATCCGTCGTTCATCGTGCTCGCTGCCATGGCCGGAGCCGTGGCACTGGCCATGGCGGGCGCCGCGCCGGCCGGCGCCGCCGTCGCACCGCCCGCCCTCACCGCGCTGACCTCCGTGGACTTCGCGCGCCCGGTCGCGACCCATTCGCTCGTCGGCTTCCTGCACGGCCTCGACGACCTCCAGCCCGCCGACCGGCTCGTGGTCCCCCTGCATCCGACCCTGTGGCGCGGCTCGATCGACAGCGCCCCCTTCGTGCGCGCGGTCGGGTTCGGGGCGCGCTACATGCTCGTCGTCTCCGATCTGTGGGGCTACCCGGGAGCCGGGTGGTACGGGCGCCAGGCGCCGTGGGAGGACTGGGACGCATGGTCGGCCTTCGTCCGCGACCTCGCGCGCCGCTACGGCGACCACGACATGGTCTGGGACATCTGGAACGAGCCCGACGTCCCCTACTTCTGGACCGGCACCGAGGCCCAGTACCACGAGCTGTACCGCCGCGCCTACGTCGCGATCCGGCAGGAGCTCGGGGCGCGGGCCACGATCGCCGGCCCCAGCGTCAGTGCCTTCCGCTGGGACTGGCTGGTCGGGCTGCTCGACTACTGCCGCGGCGCCGATTGTGCGGTCGACGCACTCAGCTGGCACGAGCTTCCCGGGGGCCGTGGCGTCGCGGCGATCGCCGACCACCTGCGCCGCGCGCGCGCCGGGCTGCTGGGCAACCCCGCCTACGTCCCGCTCGGCGTCCGTGGACTGTACATCGGCGAGTACGTCGGCGAGGGCGATGCGCTCTGGCCCGGCGAGGTGCTGGGCTACCTCGCACAGCTCGAGAGCGGCGGCGCGAGCGAGGCGGCCCATGCCTGCTGGCACGACCCGTCCGGAGCGGACACCTGCACCCAGCACACGCTCGACGGCCTCCTCGACGGTGCCACCATGCGCCCGCGGGCGCCGTGGTGGGCGATGCGCTGGTACGCCCGCGGCACGGACTCGCGCGTGCGCAGCCGTTCGACCGACCCGGCACTGGCCGTGATGGCGGCGCGCCGGCCCGGTGGCTCGGACTGGCGCCATGCCGAGATCCTGCTCGGCTACCTCGACACGCACGACCGCCCGCTGCCGCCCCGCACCGACGTCCTGCTCGCTGTGCGCGGCCTGTCACAGCTGAAGTTCATGCGCGGCGCCACCGTGCCGCACCTGACCGCCTACCGCGTGCGCAGTAGCGGTCAGGCCCCGGTCACGCCGGTCGCGGTCCGGGCGCCGGTGGTGGTGCGCGCCAGACGCGGAGAGCTGGTCCTGCGCGTTCGCGGCCTGCGCCTCCACGACGCGCTGCTGCTCCGCCTTTCCGCGCCCTTGCGCCGTCGCGCCACAGCGGCGACGGCAGCGACTACGCGTGGCGCGCTGCGCCAGCTCGACGGCCAGGCCGGCTGCTTCGTCGATCCGATGTCGGGCGCGCCGTCACAGGGCTGCGCCGTGGCCCGCGGGATGGCAGCCACGCACCATGCCGTGCTCAGTCCCGACGGCCGCGATCTCTACGCCCCGTCGAGCATGGACTGGGGCGTCGTCGCCTTCCGCCGCGACGCGCGGACCGGGCGGCTACGCCAGCGGCCCGGCGCCGCGGGCTGCCTGTCGAGCCGGCCCACGCCCGGCTGCACGCGGGCGCGCGGAATAGTGTGGGCGTTCTGGGCAGCGATGAGCCCCGACGGGCGCAACGTCTACGTCAGCGGAGGGATCGGCAACAGCGTCGCGGTGCTGCGACGCAATCCGGCGACCGGCGCGCTCGCGCAGCCCGCGGGCACACCGGGGTGCGTGCGCAACAGCCGTGGCGGGGCAACGCAGGGCGGGCCGGCGGTGGGCGAGGACGGCTGCCTGTCGGTCGAAGGCCTGCGCTATCCGCGCACGATCGCGGTGTCGCCCGACGGTCGCTTCCTCTACGCCGCTGCCTTCGGCGCCGATGCGGTGCTCGGGTACGCGCGCGAGCCGGCGCGGGGCGCGCTGTCGCCCGCGCCAAAGGCCTGCGCGACGTCCGCGGCGAGCGCCGCCGGCACGTGCGCGCCGGCACCGGCGCTCGAGGGCGTCACCGACCTCGTGCTCAGCCGCGACGGCCGCTTCCTCTACGCAACCGCCTACCACGACGATGCGGTCTCCGCCTTCGCCCGCGATCCGGCGAGCGGACGGCTGGAGCCGGTGGCGGCACCCGGCGGCTGCGTCGCCGCCACCGGCGCCCGGGGCTGCGCGCCGGGCCGCGGGCTGCGTGGCGCGTTCAACCTCGCCCTCAGCCCCGACGGGCGCAGCCTCTACGTCGTCGCGCGCCACAGCGCGGCGCTCACGGTCTTCAACGTCGACACGGCGACCGGCGCGCTGCGCCAGAAGCCCGGGACGGCGGGCTGTCTGTCGACCAAACCCGAGCCCGGCTGCGGTGCCACCCGCGGCCTGCGCGGCGCGCGCGGGGTCACGGTCTCCCCCGACGGGGCCAACGTCTACACCGGCGCCTTCTCCGACTCGGCGCTCGGCGCCTTCGCCCGCGCAGCCGACGGGCGTCTGACGCGACTGCCTGGCCGGCTTGGCTGCGTGGCGGCCGGGCGCGAGCCTCCGGCCTGCGCCCGCGGGCGCGGCATGCGACAGGCGTGGGGCGTGACGATCTCGGCCGACGGGCGGTTCGCCTACGTCGGCGTCGGCGGCGACCACAACAGCGGGCTCGGCGTGTTCGCCCGCGACGGGGGTGCGCGGCGATGATCCGGCGCGCACTGGCAGCGCTTGCCGTGCTTGCCACGTTCTCGGCGCCCGCCGCCGAGGCCGCCGGCCCCTGGACCGCGCCGGCATCCGTCCCCGGTTCGAACGGCGTGGGCTTCCCCTACGACATTGCGGCGAAGCGCGACGGAGCGACTGCTGTGGCCTTCATCCAGGGCGGCATCCGCGTCGCAATCCGTGCGCCCGGCGGCGCATGGACGCGCGCCGAGAAGGTGTCGGCGGGTGCGACGGGCATCGCCGCACCGGACGTCGCGTTCGATGGCGCCGGCGAGGTGATCGTCGCCTGGACGCAGAACACGGTCCGCGGCGCCGCGCCGCCGCAGGGGCCCAACTACGTGCGCGTGGCCATCCGCAGCGCCGACGGGCGCTGGGGCGCACCGCGCACGCTCGGGCGCACGGGTCACTTCATCGACGGCCAGCCGCGCCTCGCTGCCAACTCCCGCGGCGACGCGGTGGTCCTGTGGCGAGGACTGCGCGGCACTGGGTCGCGTGCCCGCGACGTGCTACAGGCCGCCTACCGGGCCGCCGGCGGCGCGTTCGGACGCGCGCGGTCACTCAGCGAGCCGGGCATCGACCTTCAGGTCGCGCTCGACGACGGCGGAACGGCCTACGCGGTGTGGTCGCACACGCGAGCCCCCAACTTCGTCGCGTCGTCGATCAGGCTCGCGCGGCGCACGCGGAGCGGCTCGTGGACGCGCCCGCACACCGTCGCCGCCGTCGGCGCCAGCGGCCCGCAGATCGTCCTTCCCGGCGACGGCAGCCTCCTGGTCGCGTTCCGCGGCAGCCAGCAGGGCGCCGGCGCCACCCGTACCGGCTTCGCCATGGTCGCCGAGCGCACGCCCGCAGGTGGCGGCGAGCCTCCGCTGCTGCTGTCGTACACGCGTACCGTCGGCCCACAGCTCGCCGTCAGCGCGTCCGGTGAGGCCGTGATCGCGTGGAGCGCCCCCAGCGAGGCGCTCGACCCCACCGCCGGCGCGCCGCAGCTCTTCTGGGCGGCGCGGCCGCGCGGCGGAGCCTTCGGGGCGGCACAGGCGGCGCCGGGGCTGCGCGCCGGGCCGCTGGTCATGCTCGCCGACGGGACCGCCATCACCGTCTGGAGCACCACCGCGCTACGGGCCAGCGTACGCCCGCCCGGGGCCGCCTTCGGCCCCGCCGAGCAGATCGCCCGCACCGGAGACTTCCCCGTCCTGGCCGCCGGCGACCGCGTCGCGGTCGCCGTGTGGCTGAGTCGCGGCCGCCTGATGGCCGCCGCACGCGGCGGCTCATGAACAGGAGATCCGCCATGTCCATCACCCTCGTCCGCTTCCTGCTGGGCGCCGCTCTGGCGGCCGCCCTCGCCGCGCCGTCGAGCGCTGCGACCTGGGGCCCACCGATCCAGCTGTCGGACACGCTCGCCGGCACCGACAGCGTGCAGCTGGTCGGGGGGTCCGACGGCCGCGTGCTCATCGTGTGGAGCTACCGCCTCGGCAATGGCGTGTCCGGCGTCGACGCCGTGTCACGCCGCCCTGACGGTCGCTGGGGGCCACGGCGTGCGTTCGGGGTCTTGCTGCCGGTCAGCGGCGGCCCGTCGCGAGCGTCCGGGGTCGGCAGCAGCCTCAGCGGCATTGCCGCCTGCGGCGCCAACCGCTGGCTCGGGCTCGCGACCGCGATCCGCGGCAATGCACAGGCACTTGCGTGGTGGCAGGGCACCACGGTCGGCGCCGCACGCCTGGGCGGCGTGCTGCCGGAGGAGCCGTGGGCGGCCGGGCCGGTCGCCGCGTTCCCCGACGGCTCCGCGGTGATCGCATGGGCGACCATGCGTCCTCGCCGCGGCGCCGGCAGCAACCTGCGCCCGCGGGTCGTCGTCGTCGCGCGCGGGTCGCAGGCCGGGTTCGGCGCGCCGCGGCGAATCTCGCCGCTGCCACCGGGTCCGCCCTACGGCGGCGGGCTCGGACCCGCGCTGTCCGCCACCGCCCTCACGACCGCCACCGGCGCGCGCCGAACCGTGGTGGTGGCCTGGCAGCGCACGGGGCGGATAGAGGCGCGCGTCTCGCGTGACCGCGGCCGCACGTACGGTCCGGTGCGCTACCTCGGGCCCTCGCCGGAGGCGTTCCCTAGCCTGACCGCCCGCGTCTCGGCCGGCGGCAAGGTGCTGATCGTCTGGGGCGCGCGCGAGGCGCAGGGCCCCGCCCGCGTGCTGATCTCCCGCGCGGCGATCGCCGCTCCGGGTGAGCCCTTCGCGACCCGCGTCCTCGAGCGCGTGCCGCTGGACCCCACCGCACCGCAGGCCTACGATCAGTTCGGGCCCCCGACCCGGGCGGTGTTCCAGGGCGAGACGCCGATCGCCGCCTGGCAGACGATGGTGGATGGCCACTCGGCCGTCCGCAGCGCGCGCCTGGAGGGCGAGCCGATGACCACCACCTTCACCGCCGGCGAGGGCGAACACGCCATCCTCGATGACCTGGTGATCGCACCCTCGGGCACGGCTGCCATCGCGTGGAGCACGCTCGATGGCTTCGGCGGCGCGCTCGCCGGGTTCGTCGCCACCGCCCCCGCCGGCGACCCGTTCGCCGACGCCCGGCAGCTGCCCGGTGGGCCCGGCGCCTTCGGCATCCGCCTCGCCTACGAGCCGCAGGGCCTGCTCGCCGCCTGGGGCGTGCGGACCCGCCTGACCGGCAGCGTCATGGCCGCCGAGCTGCGCTGAGGGCGGCGCAATCGCGCGTCAACGCAGGGCTGCTTCGCGCTCCGCCGCCTCCGCGGCCTTGCCGGCCACCGCGCTGAGGGCGTCCAGCTCGGCGCTGATTCCGGCGGCGACCCGCTCGACGTCCGGCACGGCGTCGCGGTCGGCGTGCACGCAGAAGCAGACCGTGCCGTCATAGGACAGCGCCGCGATGCCCACCGCGTGCTCGGCCGCCAGCGGCACGAGCGGAACGATCCGGCGCAGCGGCGCACCGAACGCGTACACGGTGCTCGGAGAGGCCGGGACGTTGGTGACGGTGACGTTGAAGAGGCGCGTCGCGAACAGCGCCTGCGCGAGCACGCTGTGCAGCACGGGCGGCGCGATCCCGGCCATCTCAATGAGCAGGCGGCTGCCCGCGGCCTGGTGGCTGGCCTTCAGTCTCATCGTCTCGGCCCGGACGCGCCGGTAGCGCGCCCGCGGCTCGGCCACGGACACCGGCAGGTGGACGAAGAGCGACGTGATGCGGTTGCCGAGCTCGACCTGTTCTGCCGCCGCGCGGATGTTGACGGGCACCATCGCTCGCAGACCGGCGTCAGGCGGCGTCTCGCCGCGCGCGATCAGCAGATCGCGCAGGCCTGCCGTGGCGAGCGCGAGGACCACGTCATTGACGGTACCGCCGAGGGCGTCCTTGATCGCCTTGAGCTCCTCCAGCGGGACCTCCGTCACCGCGAGCCGGCGATGCTCGCTGAGCGCGACATTGAGGCTGGTGCTGGGCGCGGCGACGAGCTCGTCGCGCACGAGCAGCTCGACGAGCGCGCGCGCGGAGTCGAGCCCCTGTGCGGCGTGCCGGGGATGGCGCACGGCGCCGACCGCCGCCCCCGCCGCGGTCACCGACAGACCGGCCAGGCGCCGCAGCGCCCCGGGCGGGTGGGGCAGCTGGACCGGGGGCGTGCGCGGCGCCGCCTTGCGGCGCGCGGGCTTGGGCTCTGCGTCGAGCAACACGGTGCCCGCGTCGACCGAGCCCACGCCGTCGACGAGGCAGTGATGCGTCTTGGTCACGAGCGCCCAGCGACCGCCGGCGAGCCCCTCGAGCAGGACTATGCGCCACAGCGGCCGCCCGCGGTCGAGCCGGTGCGACCAGAAGTCGGCCGCCCAGGCGAGCAGCTCGCGCTCGCCACCGGGCTTCGGCAGCGCTGCGCGGGTCACGTGGGCCGCGATGTCGAACTGCTCGTCGGGCTCCCACGCCGGCCAGTGCAGGCCGCCGGTCGTGCGGCTCGAGAGCCGCTGGCGATAGCGCGGCAGCTGGTCGAGGCGGCGCTCGAGATGCCGGCGCAGCCGCGTCAGCGTGGGCGTCCCGCCGCCCGGCAGGGGGTCGAAGACGAGCACCCCGCCGATGTGCATGTGCGCCGTGACGTCCGCCTCCTCGAGCTCGAGGAAGGTCGCGTCCAGCGGGGAGAGCGGCTCGGTGAGAGACATGCCCCGACACTGCCACCGCGACGCCGTCGCCACATCCGCCGAGCGCGACAGTCGGCCTCCGTGGTTTCCCGCAGCGAGCGTGTGGTCGGCTGCGGTTCACGCGTGCGCCCGCGCGAGGCAGGGTGGCGCCATGCCCCTTCCCCATGGCGTGATCCCCACCGCGATCGCGCCGACCGCGCTCGAGCACCGCGCCCACCGACTCGAGATGGTGGTACGCGAGCTGCGCAAGCGCGCCCATCGCCACCCGGCGCCGCACCTCATCGGCCAGGCCATCGCGGGCCTCGAGGTCGAGCTGACTGCGGTCCGCCGCCAGCTGGGCCGCCGCTAGTACTGCCGGCGGGAGCGCGACCCGCGAGACTGCGGCGATGGCGCCCGCCTCGCTGCTCGTCCTCGACGACGCCCGCCACGTCGGGCTGACCGCGGCCGAGCTCGTCGCCAACCGCATCAGAGCCCGTCCGCGGCTGCGCATGCTGCTGCCCACCGGCCACACCCCGCGGGGTCTGTACGCCGCCCTGCGCGCCCATGCGACCGACGGCTCGCTGCCCAGCGCCGACACGACGGTGCTCGGCCTCGACGAGTACCTCGGCCTCGGCGCCGACGACCCGCACAGCTTCCGCGCCGACCTGGATCGCGAGCTCGCGGGTGTCCCGATCGGCCGCCGCGAGGCGCTCGACGGCGCGGCCGCCGACCCCGACGCCGAAGCCGCGCGCTACGAGGCGGTCCTCGACACGGCGCCGGTCGACCTCGCCGTGCTCGGCCTTGGGCGCGACGCGCACGTGGCCTTCAACGAGCCCGGCTCGCGGCCCGGCGACGGCGTGCGCCGCGTGGCGCTCGACCCCTCGACCATCGCTGCGGCCGCCGCCGACTTCGGCGGCGCCGAGCGCGTGCCGCGCGAGGCGCTGACCACCGGGCTGCGCACCCTGCTGGCCGCGCGCGAGCTCTTGGTCATCGTGACGGGGGCCGACAAGGCCGACGCGCTGCATGCCACGGTCGAGGGGCCGATGGCGGCCGACTCCCCGGCCTCGCAGCTGCGCAGCCATCCGTGCCTGACGATCCTGTGCGACCGGGCGGCGGCCGCGCGCCTGCATCCGACCGCCCGTCGCGACAGCGACCACGTCGCCATCGTCCTGGGCCACCGCGAGCCCGGCGTCAGCGCCGAGCACCGCATCTCCGCGCACTCGCGAGCGCGGCTGGCGCGCGCTGTCCGCCTGTGCCGCGAGACGCCCGTGCGCGCGGTGGTGCTCACGGGCTACACCCACACCGGCGGCCTCTCCGAGGCCGAGCAGATGGCGCGCGAGTGGCCGCTGGCCGACGTGCCTGTCCTGCTGGAGGTGGCGGGCCGCACGACCGCCGAGAACGCGTCGCGATCGCTGCCGATCGTCCTGGCCCTCGGCGTGGCCACCCGCGTCAGCGTCGTGACCTCGCTGTGGCACGTCCGCGCGCCGTACTTCTTCGCGCCGTACCGCACCTTCGGCCTGGACGTGGACTCGTGCCCTGCGCGCCCGCTGCGCGGCTGGGCGCATCTGCTGGCCGAGGAGCTCGGCGGTCTGGCCGGCATGCCCCGCCAGCGCCGGGCGGCGATGGACGCCGTCCGGCTGCCGGAAGGATCGTGACCGGGTCTCAGCGAGCCGGTGCGAGCTCGCGCGCGGCGACCTGCTCGGCCACCCCACGCGCCCAGGCCTCGATCGCGGGCCAGTCGCGCGCGTCGCGTTTCCCGGGCGGCGTGTTCTTGAGCATCGCGCGCTCGACGAAGTTGCCCGGGTCGGTCGGCACGCGCCCGCCGAACATGACGTGCTCGCGCGCGCCCAGTTGCTTGGTGAGCCGCTCGGCCGCGGGTGGCGTCGGCGCGGTCGGATGTTCCTCGGGCGCGCCGAACGGCCCGCTGCTGAACAGCCACACGGGCATGTCGCGCAGCGCGCCGGCGTGACGGCGGGCGAAGGCGCGGGCGTCACGCTGCCAGCGCTTGGCATAGACGGCGCTGCCGAGCACGACCGCCGCATAGCCGGACAGGTCGTCGACCTGGGCTGCCGGCCGCGCCTCCGCGTCGCAGCCGGCGTCGCGCATGGCCGCAGCGATGCGCTCGGCGATCTCCGCCGTCGATGAATGCTTGCTCGCGTAGACCACGAGCACGCGTGTGCTGGACATGGTCACCTCAGACCACCGCGGCGCCCTGCGCGCTGAGCGGCGCCTGCGCCGGCTCGAGCACCTGCGCGGCGAGCTCGACGAGGCGGGTGGCGTAGCCCCATTCGTTGTCGTACCACGACACGACCTTGACCTGCGTCTCGTTCATGACGCTCATGAGCGGCGCGTCGTAGATCGACGAGTACGGCGACTTGACGATGTCCGACGAGACGATCGGAGCCTCGCTGTAGGCGAGGATCCCGGTCATGTGGCCGGTGTCGGCGCCGGCGCGGAAGGCCGCGTCGATCTCCTCGACGGTGGTCGCGCGCTCGGCCTCGATCGTGAGGTCGACGAGCGAGCCGGTCGGGGTCGGGACACGGACGGCGATGCCGTTCAGGCGGCCCTCGAGCTCAGGAATGACGAGCCCCACGGCCCGCGCCGCGCCCGTGCTGGTCGGCACGAGGTTGATGGCCGCGGCGCGGGCGCGCCGCAGGTCCTTGTGCGGGCCGTCGAGCAGGCTCTGGTCGGCGGTGTAGGCGTGCACGGTCGTCATCTGGCCGTGGCGGATCCCGACCGCCTCATGGAGGATCTTGGCCACCGGCGCGAGGCAGTTGGTCGTGCACGAGGCCATCGTGATGATGTGGTGGCTTGAGGCGTCGTAGACCTCGTGGAAGTTCACGCCCAGCACGACGTTGGCGTCAACCGGCTCGGCACCCTTGCTGGGCGCCGACAGGATGACCTTGCTGGCGCCGGCCCGCAGGTGGCGCTCGGCGTCGGCGCGCGTGCGGAAGCGCCCGGTGGCCTCGATGACGACGTCGACGCCGAGGTCCGCCCACGGCAGGTCGCCCGGGTCGCGCTCGCCGAGCACGCGGATTTCGCGTCCGTCGAAGGCGATGACCTCGCCGTCACACGTCACCTCGGGCGCGAAGCGCCCGTAGACGGAGTCATAGGCGAACAGATGCGCGAGGGTGGCGGGATCGGCGACGTCGTTGATGGCGACGATCTCGATGTCGGATCCACGTTCGTAGGCCGAGCGGACGAAGCTGCGACCGATGCGGCCGAAGCCGTTGATGGCGACGCGGGTGGGCATGGAGGCTCTCCTGTGGTTCGAAAGGCGGGTAGGACGACCGTACGGCGCGGCCGCGTGCACGCCATCCGCCCTCTCTGCGTACTGGCGATCCGTAGCTCTCCACCGGGCCCACCCGGCGCGGCACCGATGCCCGGCACGCCCGACGGCCATAGCGTCGAGACGAGACAGGAGGACTCCCAATGACACTGCTCTGGTTCGTCATCTGGCTCGTCGCCAACAACGTCGGCGCACACGAGCCTCTGGTCATCGCCCCGATGAATGCGTGGGCGGCGACGCTGATCCTCGCCGTCGCGCTCGACCTGAGCCGCGCCGGCGGGCTGCCCGGGCCGAAACGAGGCGAGCGCTGAAGGTCGTCAGTCCCCGTCCTTCCGGGCGGGCCCGAAGCCGTGCCGTGCAACCACGCGCGTGGCGAGATACGCGAACAGCGCCACGACGATCGCTGACGGAATCCGCGTCGTGCTCGTGACATTGCTCGACACGATGTCGGGCCCGTACCGGGCGTCGAACAGCACCGCGAGCCACATCACAGCGATCGCCAGCGACGCCCACATGTCGGGGACGGGCAGCCGGAGATGCCGCCGGTGCTCCTCCGAGGAAGCCTCCGCACCTTCGTGCGAGATGGTGTCCATGACAGACCTCCTTTCAGAGCCAACATTGGCGCACGGCCTGGCGCAGCGCATCCGTGTCGGCCCGCACTGAGGCTTCCGGGCACTACCGACCCCGTGCCGGCCGCGGTCAGAGCAGCAGCGCCGCGACGATCACCGTGGCGACGAGAACCAGTAGCGCGACCACTATGGGCATGACGCCCGCGTTCTCGACCCGCCCGGCCAGGCGATCGATCGCATGGTCCCTGGCCCTTCTGGGCCTTCGCTCATCGGTAACGGTGGGCATGGTGGCCTCCTGATGGTGTGGGACACAAGCAGTCTCGTGCCACCGGCGCAGGCCGCCAACCGCGCGGACCACGCGATCGCTTCCGTGAAAACGCGCAAGTCGCGGCCGTCAGCGACCGCGGCGGTCGAAGAAGGCGCGGTCCTCGCGGCCGAGCGAGGTCGATGGCGACTCGGCGGAATGATGCTCGGCGGCCATCGCGCCCCAATCGGCTCCCGCGCGCAGCTCCCCGAGCACGGAAAGGACCTGCAGCTCCATGCGCCGCAGCAGCAGCGTCGGCGGTGCGAGGCGCATGCGACGCATCTGCCCGAACCACGGCGAGTGCGGCGGATAGCCGAGCTCGACTACGCGCTCGACATAGCCGTGGTCGAGCCGGCGGAATCCGGGCGCGAGCATCCACTCGCCGGCGGCCGCGAGGTGCTCGAGCAGCGCCGCGGAATCGAAGGCACCCGGCTCGGGCAGGTAGCCGAGGGCCGACACCCCGTCGTGGACGCCCTGCGGATCGCCCTCGGCGATCGCGCGCATCACGAGGCGCTCGCCCTCGACGTGCGCCGGCTCGAGCTCGCGCAGCAGGCCGAAGTCCACGATGCACAGGCGGCCGTCGCCGCAGAGCAGGCAGTTGTCCGGGTGCGGGTCTCCGGCGACCACGCCTTCGCGCCAGGCAAGGCCGAAGAAGAAGCGGTAGACCAGCTCGCCCACGCGGTCGCGTTCGGCCTCGGGAAGGCCCTGGATCTCCTGCGGGCCGAGCCCTTCCACGTACTCGGTGACGAGGACCCGGCGCGTGCACAGATCGGTGTGCACCCGCGCCACGCGAATGTGCGGATGGCCGCGGAAGCGGCGCTCGAGGCGGCGCTGGTGCTGTGCCTCGATCTCGTAGTCGAGCTCGTCGGAGATCCGTTCGCGCACCTCGGCCAGCAGAGCACCGGCGTCGACGCCGGGCGCGAGGCGCTTCACGATCGGGCCGACGAGGCCGAGATTGCGCAGATCGGCCTCGATCGCGTCGGCCACGTCGGGGTGCTGGACCTTGACGGCGACGTCCGCCCCGTCCTGCGTGCGTGCGCGATGGACCTGCCCGAGCGACGCCATCGCGAACGGGTCCTCGTCGAACTCGGCGAACAGCTCCCGCACGGGCGCGTCGAGCTCGCGCTCGAGCACCTTGCGAGCACGACCGAAGGGGACGGCCTGGACGCTCTGGCTCAGTGTGCCGAGCGCCCCCGGCGAACGGTCGCGTTCGGGCGCGAGCATCGAGAGGAACTGAGCGATCTTCGCGCCGCCGCCCTTCATCCGACGCAGCTGGGCGCCGAGCTCCTCGGTCAGCGCGAGCGCCTGCGCATCCCCTCGCGACGTCGCTCGCTCACCCGCCGGCGGCACGACGCGCCTGCGTCTTGGCCCGCGCCGGGGCGCGCTTGTGGCCACCGCCGCGCAGCACCTGCCCCCAACGCACGGCATCGACGTGCGCGGGCTTCGTGGTCTCGATGAAGTCGTCCAGGACGCGCACGAAGCGCAGCGGGTCGTCGAGGTGGGGGAAGTGGCCGGCCGTCGGGAAGACCTCGAGCCGGCTGCCGGCGACGAGCCGGTGGGCGGTGCGCCCGTGGTCGGCCGGGATGATCGGGTCGCGCTCTCCCCAGACGATCAGGAAGGGAATCGCTTCGGCGAGATAGAGACGGTCGGTGGCATCCACGCGCTGGCCCCTGAGATCGACGATCGTCCTCAGCGTGTGCAGGAACGCGGCGCGTGTCGCGCCGTCGGAGAGCGAGGCGTGACCACGCAGGACCTCCTCCACATCGGTGTGCACGCGCAGCCCGATCCGGCCCAGCAGGCGCCCGGCGAGCCGGCCGAGGCTCAGGACCCGTTCGTCGACCATGAGCGGTAGCACGAGCTCGGAGCCCGGAAGGCTGGCCGCGCGCAGCAGAGCGTTGATCTCGCGGCCCAGGCCCCCGCTGCTGACGAGGACCAGGCGCTCGCAGTGCTCGGGGAACTGGTAGGCGAGCTGCATGGCCACTCCGCCACCCAGTGAGTGCCCGACGTAGGTGGCACGGTCGTGGCCCAGTGCCAAGAGGAGATCGCGAACGCCGCTCGCGTAGGCACCGAGGGAGTAATCGCCCCGCGGCTTGGCCGACTCGCCGTGGCCGATGAGATCGGGAGCGATGACCGTGTAGCGCTCGGCGAGGTACGGGAGCACCTTGGCCCAGGTGGCCGATGTCGAGGTGATCCCGTGGACCAGCACGACGACAGGGCCCGTGCCCGCCGAGCGGAAGAAGACGCGGTGCCCGTGGAGGACGATCTCGCGCAACTCGTGGTCCACGCCCGTCTCTGGCTTCTTACTCGGCGCCATGGCGACCTCCGAGGATGCCAGCAACCGACCCCGGGGAGCATCGGTGCCTTCCGCCGCCGGGCGTCAGTAGTTGTCCCCGATGACCTGGGCGCGGGCAGATCGTCGTCGTGCGCAGCCGCAGCGCCGGCCCGTAGTTCGCACCGATGGCGGGGTCGGGCGGGCCCGCGGCGCCACCGACGTGATCTGCGTGGTTGCCGCACCCGATCGACCCACCTTCACTGATGGCGCGGCGCCGGCCTGAGATTAAGGTCCTCCTCATGCTCACGCCGAAGGTCACCTGCCTCACCACACTGCCCAGCGCCCACGGTTCGCGCCGGCAGTTCGGGGCCGTCGCCGCCTCGAATACGGCGCAGCGCTGACCCGGCGCTCCACTGTGCCTCGACGGCATCCATCGGGATTCGGCCGTGTCACGCGTGCGGATGTCCACGGATGCTCGCGCGCCGGCCTCGGCCTACGTTGGTGATGCGCGTTGCGCATGACACTCGACAGTGCAGGAGGCGACGAGCATGTCCACTTGGTTGATCATCGCAGCGGTCGGCGTGCTGGCCGTCGCCGTGCTCTGCGCCTCGGTGCGGATCCTCAAGCAGTACGAGCGCGGCGTGCAGTTCCGTCTCGGTCGGCTGAAGGACGGACCGCGCGGTCCGGGGCTGATCTTCATCATCCCGCTCGTCGATCACGTCAGGCGCGTGTCGCTGCGGATCGTGACGATGCCGATCCAGTCGCAGGGGATCATCACGCGCGACAACGTCAGCGTGGACATCGCGGCGGTGGCGTACTACCGCGTCAAGGACGCGGTGCGCTCGGTCATCGCGATCGAGGACGTCGGCGCCGCCATCAACCAGATCGCCCAGACGACGCTGCGTTCCGTCGTCGGGCAGCACACGCTCGACGAGGCGCTCGCCGAGACCGAGACGATCAACCGCCACATCCGCGAGATCCTCGACGTCCAGACCGAGGATTGGGGAGTCGAGGTCACGCTCGTCGAGCTCAAGGACATCCAGCTGCCGGACAGCATGAAGCGCGCGATGGCCAAGCAGGCCGAGGCCGAGCGCGAGAAGCGCGCGAAGATCATCGCCGCCGAGGGCGAGGCACTCGCCGCGGGCGAGCTGGCCAACGCGTCGGACATCATGATGGCCCACCCGCTCGCGCTGCAGCTGCGCAACCTCCAGACGCTGATCGAGATCTCCGTCGAGAAGAACTCGACGATCGTCTTCCCGGCGCCGCTCATGAGCACCATCCAGGAGGTGGGCGCCTTCCTCCGGCACGAATCCGAGCGCGCGCAGACCCCCGCGGGTGCGCCGGTTGGGAACGGCGCGGGCGCGCCGGTCCGATGACCCTGGTCCGCATCTGGCTGCTCGCCGCGGCGGTCGGCTTGACCGCCGCGGCCTCGGCGGGCGCACAACGCGGCGTCTTCCAGACCCGCAGCCTCGCGGAGCCGGCCAGGCCCGGCCTAGCGGTAACCGGCGTCCTCAGCGGCTATCGCGTGACGTCCGTCGGCCGCGTCGTAGTCCCCACCAGCTGGCGCAGCCTTGCTGCACCGGCCGGCACGCTTCGCTTCCTGACGATGAGCAACCCGAGCTGCCGGTACACGGTGACCTACACCGTGAAGTCCGTAGTGGCGCCGAGCCAAGATGCCACGGCGTACGTCACGGCGGGCCTGCCCTCGCCCAGCTCACGGCACCTGATCGACAGCGGGGCGCGCGGTAACCGCGCCTTCCGCGTCGTGCGCCGGCCCGGGATCGGCGGGCGCGTCCGCCTCGACGCGCTGTGGGCCGGCGTGCTGACCAAGCGCATGGACATCGCGCCGGCCGGACAGGTGGCGTGGACGCTGATCCGTGTGACGGCGGTATCCCGCGCGGGCGACGAATGCCACGCGGGCACGTGGCGAGAGACGCTCGGCCCGGCCATCGGCGACTCGCTCGCGGTGGCCCGCACGAGCCTGCATTTCACGAAGGCGGCCTGATCGAGGGCGGGATTGCGGCTCTTCCGCAGGCTCAAGGCGCGATCGCCCCGGATGGCGGGCGGCCGCGCGATGCCTAGGCTCGAAGCATGTACTCCGAGTCCGAGGTCACAGACATGTTCACCACCATCGTGGCTGGAGTCGACGGGCTCCCCGGAGGTCGCGACGCGCTCGCGCTCGCGCAGCGCCTCTCCGACCTCGCCGGCGGAGCGCTCGTCGCCGTCCACGTGCACCCCTACGAGCCGCTGCCGTTCCGTGGCCTGCGGACCGACGTCGAGGCACTGGCGCACGACGAGGCCCAGGCGCTGCTCGAGGAGCAGCTCGCCGAGACCGGCGTCCAGGCTCGGGCGATCGCGACCGCCGAGACATCGCCGGGGCGCGGGCTGCACCGGATCGCCGATGCGCTCGACGCCGACCTGATCGTGATCGGCTCGCCGCATCGCGGCTCGCTCGGCCGCGTCGTCGCCGGCGACACCGCGCGCGCAGTCATCCAGGGTGCCGCCCGCCCGGTGCTCGTGGCGCGGCACGGCGCCCCGTTCGCCGGCCAGGTCATCGGCGTCGGCTACGACGGATCGCCCGAGAGCCGCGCCGCGCTCGCGTGGGCGGGACGATTCGCCCTCTCTGTCGGCGCCACGGTCCGCGTCCTGTGCGCGGCGGAGCCCCCGCAGGGATTCTCACCCAGCATCTCCTACGGCATCAACTGGGTCGCTCTGGTGCCCGAGCGCCTCGAGTACGCCGAGAGCCTGGTGGCCGAGGCCGTGGCCGAGCTCGGCAACGGCGCCACTGGCGAAGCGGTCGCCGGCATCGCCCGCGACGAGCTGGTCGGGCTGTCCGAGCACGTGGACCTGCTGGTCCTCGGCTCCCGCGGCTACGGTCCGGTGCGCCGGGCCCTGCTCGGCGGCTCCGCGGACCGGATCGTCCACGCGGCGGTGTGCCCGGTGCTCGTGGTTCCGCGCGGCGCCCATGAGGACCACGCCACCGAGCGCGCCGCTGCGGCAGAGGTCATCGCGGGCCGACCGGCGCGGCCGTCTAGCCGTCGCCGCCTTCGCGCCTGCCGGCAGCGCGGGGAACGACGATCACCGGGCACGCGGCGGCGCGGATCAGGCGGCCGGAGACGGCGCCGGCCAGCACCGCGTGAAGCGGAGCGAAGCCGCGCGATCCAGCGACCATGAGGTCCGCGGAGGACGAGGCGCGCACCAGCTCCTCGGTCGGATCGCCGCAGACGACGACCCCGTCGGCATCGAGGTCGGGTCCAAGCTCGGCGAGGATCCGATGCAAATCGTCCAGCGGACGTTCGCGGATGCGTCGCGCAGCGTCGGCGCCCTGCTCGTCGACCGCCAGGACGTCGTCGACGGCCTGTGATCCCTCGACGACCTGCACGATGCGCAATGCGGCGCCGTGTCGGCGCGCCAGCTCCTCGGCCACGGTGAGCACCCGCCGCGCCTCGGCCGTGCCGTCGTACGCGCAGGCGACGACCTCGATGGATGCCTTCGCGTGTTGCGGTACCCCCGCGACGCGACGGCCACCGGACACGGCGCGGCGTCGAGCAGATGCTCGGCCGTACTCCCCGGGAGGACCCGCCGCAGGCGTCCGGTGTGGCTGGAGCCCACCACGATCGCCGCCGCGCTCGCGTCGGCCGCGACCCGCGCCAGCGCGTGCGCCGGGTGCGCATCGGCAACCGCGAGCGAGCGCGACCCGGCCTCCCCACCCAGGCGCGCCAGGGTCGCCTCCGCCTGCGCACGGAGGGCGCGCCCGTAGCTCGCGCCGCCGTCGCCGCTGATCAGCGCGTCGGCCGGATAGGCGCAGACGAGCAGCAGCCCGCCCGAGCGCCCGGCGATGCGGCGCGCCAGCCAGCGCATCGAGCGAGCGCTCGGATTCCTCGACACCGACGACGATCGTGCGCATCTCCGTCCGACGACGCTAACGCGGGGGACCGAGCCGCGCCAGCGGAGCGCTGATCCGGCGCGCCCACCGTGCCTCGCCGGCATCCAGCATCTGTGGCTCGGAGCTGTGGGGAACCACGCGGTTCCCGTTCGGCGGATCCGCGCCATCAACCGGGTCTTCCTCGGTGGGCACGACGGCGCCGCGACGCGAAGATTGCGATGGCGAGTGGCACCGCCCGGTGGCGGCCACCCACGCGGCCCATCCTTCGCTCACGGCCGCGGCCCTGTCTTCGATCAGGCGGGTCCGACTCCCGCACTCGCCACTCAGCGAAGTCGAGGAAACGGTGATGAGACGTCGTCGGTGGCCTGGGAGGTGCTGCTCGCCGCGGTGCCTCAGGCGCCGGCGGCGCGACCTCACGCCGCGTCGGAGAGCGCCTGCAGCTCGCGACGCAGCGCGAGCTCCGCGAGCGCGCGCTTCTCGATGGCGCTGACGCGCACCGGGGTGAGACCGAGTCGCTGGCCGATCTCAGCGTAGGTCTTGGGCTCATCCGCGCCGTCGATGCCGTAGCGCAGCCGGATGACCTCGCGCTCGAGCTCGGGCATCTCGTCCACGACGCGGCGGACCGTGTCGCCGGCGAGGGTGATGTGAAGCTCCTCGCCGACGTCGCCCCCGGGGGCGGCGATGAGCTCGCCGAGCGTCGTTGCCTCGAGTTCTCCCACGGGTCGGTCCAGGCTGGTGACGACCCTGGTCGCGTGCCTGATCTCGGTCACCTGCTCGACCGGCAGGCCCGCGGCGCTCGCGATCTCCTCCTCCGTCGGGTCGCGCCCGAGCCGGGCCGCGAGCTCGCGGTGCACCCGCGCGATCTTGCGCTCGTGCGCCTCGACGTGGGCCGGAAGGCGGATGATCCGCGCCTGGGTCGCCAGGCCGCGCTGGATCGATTGGCGGATCCAGAGGGTGGCGTAGGTCGAGAAGCGAAAGCCCTTGCGCCAGTCGAACTTCTCGGTGGCGCGGATCAAGCCGATCATCCCCTCCTGGACGAGGTCCAGCAGGGTCATCTGCGTCGTCACCTGGTAGCGCTTGGCGATCGAGACGACGAGGCGCAGGTTGTGGTTGATGAGCTTCTCCTTGGCCGCCAGGTCGCCGCGCTCGATGCGCTTGGCCAGCTCGAGCTCCTCGGCGCCGGTCAGCAGCGGCAGGCGCGCGGCCTCGCGCAGAAACTGGCCCATCGAGTCGATCGTGTGCGACACGAGGTCCCCGTTGGCGTAGCCGGTCGCGGGCACGGCGGACTTGCCGCAATCGTCCTGGACCGCGATGCCGCGCTGGGAGAGCTGGTCGCGGACGTCCTCGACAGCCTCATCGTCGAGTTCCAGTGTGTCGGCGAGCCGATCGATCTCCGACTCGCTCACGCAGCCTCGCTCCTCGGCGCGTCCGAGCAGCATCTCGATGCCGGGCGTGGTCCGCGTGTCGTCCGCCATGGCTCATCTCCTTGGCGTGGTATGTGGCGTGGTATGGCCTATGTCCATCCGATTCTCACCGGCCCCTGAGCGGCGCGCATCGGAGGAAACCGCTGGTCGCGGGGCGAGCGAAACTACGGAGGCGCCGTTCGTCGCGCCGCTGCCGTCACCCCTGCCCATGCGCGCCGCCCGTGAGACGACGATCACCGGGCACGCGGCTCCGCGAATCAGGCGACCGGAGACGGCGCCCGCAAACAGCGCATGGAGCGGGCCGTAGCCGCGCGACCCGGCGACGATGAGGCCCGCGAAGAACGACGTGCGCACGAGCTCTTCCGCCGGTTCGCCGTAGAGAACCGCCGCGTCCGCGTCCACGCCGGGACGGAGCTCGGCGACGACGCGGCGCAGATCCTCCAGTGGACGGTCGCGGATGCGGCGCGCGGCCGCAGCGGCCTGCGGGTCGACCGCCAGCATCGCGTCGCCGATGCCGGTTGACCCGACGACCCGCACGACGCGCAGGCTGGCGTCGAGACGGCGCGCGAGCGCCTCGGACACGGTGAGCACGCGCCGCGCGTCGGGCGTGCCGTCGAAGGCGCACAGGATGACGTCGATCGACTGCTCGGCGTGCGCGCCGTAGCCGCGCGGCGCAATCGCCACCGGACACGACGCCGACTCGAGCAGATGCTCGCCCGTGCTCCCAGCAAGCACCCGTCGCAGCGGCCCCGCCCGGCTGGAGCCCACCACGATGGCCGCTGCCTGCACCTCGGCCGCCACCTGCGTCAGTGCGTGCGCCGGATGGCGATCGGGCACTGCCAGAGTCCGTGATCCGGCCTCCCCGCCCAGGCGGGCCAGCGTCTTCTCGGCCTGTGCATGCAGGCCCCGCGCATCGGCTGCACCACCGTCGCCGGCCATCGGCCGGTCGACCGGGTACGCACAGACGAGCAGCAGCACGCCATCGCGCCCCGCGAGCCGGTGCGCCAGGGCGAGCGCGTCGAGTGAGCGCTCGGATTCCTCGACACCGACGACGATCGTGAGCATGCGTCCTCCTGTTGGCCTTCTGGGAACGGACGCTATGTCGCGATGGACGTCGAACCATCCGCATCGGACCGCGCAGCCGTCAGTAGAAGCCCGCCGAGAACTGACGCGTCGGTCGAGAGCAAGCTCGACTACCCGGCGGACGCCTCCTGACCCCCACCACGGCGCTCGGTGGCTCTCCGGCGATGAGGCGACGCGCGGTCTCCACCATCGCGGTGGCGTAACCGGCGATGAAGAAGGCGGCGAGCAACGTCCCGTCGCCGTCGAAGGTCGGGTCGCGTTCGAGCTCCTCGGCGAGAGTCCGCTGAAGGTCGGAGGCGATCTCTCGCGCGCGCGACCAGCGCAGGCGACGCCGCGACGGTCCGGAAGAAGGGGACGGATCGGTCGTTGACGCCGGAGAGCGGGTGACGGGCGTCGACGCCGGTCGGCGACGCAATTCCTGACGGGGCCTGATGCGCGGGCGATGGTCGAGCGGATCATCTGGGCCCGCGCGCGGACCCCAGCGCCGTGGCGAGCTCGTCGACCGCGCGCTCGACATCGGGGCTCAGAGCGTCCCCCGCCGTGAAGCTCGCGCCCTCGATCGCGTACACGTCGAGCCGGCCGGGCAGGCGCCCGAGCGCACGCGCCAGCTCGACGGCATCGGACACGCCGAAGGCGTGCGTCGAGGACCGCAGGCTGTGCACCGGCACGGGCCCGGCCTGGGCGTCGAAGCGGCGCACCGTGCCCGGCGGGGCACCCGATTCGGCGGCGTCGACGACGACCGCGTGCTCGGCGCCCGACCACGCCTCCACGAGCGCGGTCGCGTCGCCCTCGAGCTCGCGGACCTCGACCCCGGGCGGTGAGAGCTCGCGCACGCGCCGGGCGACCGCGAGGCCGGCGCCATCGTCGCCGCGCCAGCGGTTGCCGACCCCGATGACCATCACGCGCGGTCGACGTCCAATCGCAGGAAGTGCGTCGCGCACGAGATGCACGGGTCGTAGCTGCGGACGGCCTGCTCGCAGCGCAGCCGCAGCTCGTCGTCGTCGAGCTCCGCGTGCTGCTGGACGAAGCCGTGCAGGCTCTCCTCGATGCGCCCCTGGTTCTGCGACGTGGGCGGCACGATCTTCGCGTCGAGGATCGTCCCATCGTCGTCGATCGCGTAGCGGTGCCAGAGCATGCCGCGCGGCGCCTCGGTCCACCCGTGCCCCGTCCCGGCGCGCGGAAGGACCTCGACGCCCGGCGGGTCCGGCGGCTCGTAGGCCTCGATGAGGCGCAGGGCCTCGTCGAGCGCGTAGAGGATCTCCACGGCGCGCACGACGATGCTGCGAAACGGGTTGCGGCAGACGGGCTCGAGGCCCGCCGCGTCGGCGGCCTCGCGGGCCACCGGCGAGAGCCGGTCGCGGTTGAGGGCGTAGCGGGCCAGCGGCCCGACGAGGAAGCGCGTCCCGTCGCGCATCCGCGAGTGCAGGGCGGTGGAGTGCTCGACGTGCTCCTCGACGACGTGGTCCTCGTACTGCGCCGGGGCCAGGTCCAGGCCGGTGCTCGAGACCAGGCGCCCGCCCTCGATCGCGTAGACGTCGGGATCGCTGAGCGCGACGAAGACGTAGTCCTCCTCGAAGTCCGGGAAGGGCAGC
The DNA here is from genome assembly GCA_963806015.1 of uncultured Actinomycetes bacterium. Lineage (GTDB taxonomy): Bacteria > Actinomycetota > Thermoleophilia > Solirubrobacterales > Solirubrobacteraceae > JAOPZW01. Next base: position 390,417 of record CAWDWM010000001.1, read on the forward strand.
GAGGCGGTGAAGCCGACGGCCTGCAGGGCGAACTCGCGCGCGCGCTCGAGCTCCTGGACCACCGGTGCGAGCTCGGCGCGCGTGGGCGCGCGGTAGAAGCCGCCGACGCGGACGTTGATCGGATGGATCTCCCGCCCCCCGACGACGCGCATGATCGTGTTGCCCGCCTTCTTGAGCGCCAGCGCCTGCTCGACGATCGCGCCGTGGTCGCGCGCCATCTCGAATGCGCTGCCGTACCCGAGGAAGTCCGGTGCATGGAGCATGAAGACGTGCAGCACGTGGCTCTCGATCCACTCGCCGCAATAGAGCAGGCGGCGCACGGCGCGGACCTCGGGCGCCACCTCGATGCCACAGGCGTCCTCCATGGCCGCGATCGAGCTCATCTGGTAGGCGACCGGGCAGATGCCGCAGATGCGGGCGGTGATGTCGGGGACCTCGGTGAAGCGCCGGCCGCGCAGGAAGGCCTCGAAGAAGCGCGGCGGCTCGTAGATGCGCAGGCGCACGTCCTGCACCTGGCCGTCGCGGATGCGGACCTCCATCGCGCCCTCGCCCTCGACGCGGGCGAGCACCTCGGTCAGGATCTCGCGATCAGCCATCGCGCGCCTCGCTCTCCGCGCGGAACGCAGGGGCGCCCGCGTAGAACGTGCGGTACAGCCGCACGACGTCCTGCTCGGGCATGCCGTGGCCGGCCATCCACGAACCGAGCGCCGGGGCGTTGGGCTGCTCCATCGGCCCGAAGCAGCCATAGCAGCCGCGGTGGTAGCTCGGGCACAGCGCCCCGCAGCCGGCGTGCGTCACCGGGCCCATGCACGGCGTCCCGTGGGCGACCATCACGCACACGTTGCCGCGGCGCTTGCATTCCACGCAGACGCTGTGGCCGGCGATCTGCGGCTTGCGCTCGTTGAGGTACGCGCTGATGACCTCCAGCAGCTGGCCCTTGTCCGGCGGGCAGCCGTTGAGCTCGAAGTCGATCGCGATGTGGTCGGACAGGGGCGTCGAATCGGCCAGCGTGGAGATGTACTGCGGGCTGGCGTAGACGATGGACACGAAGTCCTCGACGTCGGCGAAGTTGCGCAGCGCCTGGACGCCGCCCGCCGTGGCGCAGGCGCCGATCGACACGACCCGCCGCGAGCGGGCGCGGATGTCGCGAATGCGCTCGGCGTCGTGGGCCGTGGTGATGGACCCCTCGACGATCGAGAGGTCATAGCTGTCGTCAAGGCGCTCGGCCCCGGCCTCGGTGAAGTAGGCGATGTCGAGCTCGCCGGCCAGCGCCAGCAGCTCGTCCTCGCAATCGAGGATCGACAGCTGGCAGCCGTCGCACGACGCGAACTTCCACACCGCGAGGCTGCGCTTCTCGCTCACAGCTCGGCCACCCGCATGAGCGGCTCGACGACGTCGCGGCGCAGCACCGGCCCGTCCTTGCAGATGAACAGCGGGCCGAGCTGGCAGTGCCCGCAGTGCCCGGTCGCGCAGGTCATGCTGCGCTCCAGCGACAGCCAGATGCGGTCGTCGCTCACACCGCGATCCTGCAGCGCGACCGCGGTGAAGCGCATCATCACCTCGGGCCCGCACATCATCGCCACCACCCGCTCGGGATCGAAGACGGCCTGCGGGATGAGACGCGGGACCACGCCCACCCGTCCGTGCCAGCTGTCGTCGGCCACGTCGACGGTGACGTCGACGTCGACGTCGAAGCGCGCGCGCCAGCTCTCGACCTCGCTGACGTAGAGCAGCTCGGCGGGCGAGCGCCCGCCATAGAGGATCGATACGTCGCCGTAGCGCTCGCGGTTGGCGAGCAGCTCGTGGACGACCGGGCGCAGCGGCGCAAGGCCGATGCCGCCGGCGACGAGCACGACGTCGTGACCTTCGGCCTCCGCGACCGGCCACGCGGTCCCGAACGGGCCGCGCACGCCCAGCAGGTCGCCGGGCTTCGCGGCGCAGATCGCCGCGGTCACCGCGCCGACCGCGCGCACCGTGTGCACGACGGCGCCGTCGCCGCCGATGCTGCTGACGGAGATGGGCGCCTCGCCGGCGCCGAACGCGTAGAGCATCGCGAACTGGCCCGGGGCGAAGCGCTCGGGCACCGTCGCGTCCGCCGGCTCGAGCCACAGCGTCCACGTGTCGCCGGTCTCGCGCTGCTTGTCGGCGACCCGGAAGGCGATCGGCAGCTCAGCCATGGCTCGACTTGGCGTAGAGGTCGAGCAGCCGCAGGCGCGTGTCCTGGAGGCGCTCGACGAACACGCCCGACAGCAGCTTGAGCAGGTCGTAGCCGAGCGCCGGATCGGCCTCGCACTTGCCCCGCAGGCAGGCGCCGTCGAACGCGATCGCGTGCGTGGTCGCGATCGAGCGCGCGTCGAACGCCGTCCGGTAGGGCGGGACCAGCCACGACCACCCGAGCAGCTCGCCGTCGTGCAGTGTCTGGAGGATCACCGCCCCGCGCCCCGGCACGTTGGTCTCCAGGGCCACCTGTCCCTCGCGGATGACGTAGAAGGCATCCGCGGGATCGCCCTCGCGCATGATCCGCTCGCCGGGCGCGAACACCTGGTTGCGGGCGCAGCCGGCGACCGTGTCGCGGTGCTCGGGCGCCAGCGCCTGCAGCGCGGGCACCTCCCCCAGCAGTTCCTCAATCGTGCGCATGGCCGTCCTCGCGCAGGTCGTTGGCGCGGATCGCCGCCGCCTCCTCGGTGATGTCGATCGCCACCGGGCACCAGGTGATGCAGCGCCCGCAGCCGACGCAGCCGGAGGTGCCGAACTGGTCGATCCAGGTCGAGAGCTTGTGCGTCATCCACTGCCGGTAGCGCGAGCGCCCCGTCTGGCGCACGCTGCCGCCGTGGACGTAGGAATGCCCGAGCGTGAAGCACGAGTCCCACAGCCGCGTGTGCTCGGTCTCCGCGCCGGTGAGGTCGGTGGTGTCCTCGACCGTGCTGCAGAAGCACGTCGGGCACACCATCGTGCAGTTGCCGCAGCTCAGGCAGCGGTCCGCCACCTCGTCCCAGCGCGGGTGCTCGGCGTTGGCCTGCAGCAGGTCGCGGATGTCGGTGACGTCGAGCGTGCGGCCCATCGAGGCGGTCGCGCGCGCGGCGGCCTCGTCGGGGGCGGCGGCCTCGTCCGCGCCGGCAGGGCGGTGGTCGAGCGCGGCCAGCACCTCGGCGCCGCGGTCGCTGCCAACCTCGACGACGAAGCGGTGGCCGTCGCCGTCGAGCAGCTCGGTCAAGGCCAGGTCGAAGCCGCCGCTGACGCGCGGGCCCGTGTCCATCGAGGAGCAGAAGCAGGTGCCGCCGGCGCGCCCGCAGTTGACGGCGACGAAGAACGCGTCGCGGCGACGGGCCTCGTAGTCAGCATCGACGTAGCGATCGCCCATGAAGACGCGATCCTGGATGGCCACGGCGTGCAGGTCGCACGAGCGCACGCCGACGAACGCGTAGCGCGGCGGCGCCTCGGGCTCATCGACCTCCAGCGCCCCGTCGGCCCCGCGCCGCGCGCGCCAGATCGCCAGCTGCGGCGGGAAGAGGAAGCGCTTGAGCGAGTCGTGTCCGACGGTGTGGGCGAAGAGCGCCTCGTCGTCGCCGCGCTGCAGGCGGAAGGTGCCGCCCTCCTGGACGTCGACCCAGCCCGCGGGCAGCTCGTCGGCGCTGCCCAGCTCGTCGTAGACCAGCGACTGCGAGCGCACGGTGGGGCCGATGACGGTGTAGCCACGCTCGCGGAGGGCGCCGAAGAGGGAGTCGAGCTCGGTCCTGGCGACGATCGCGGGCTCAGCGTCCATCCTGGCCAACGCTACATGAGCGGGCGCACGGCAGATCGGCAACGAGCCGCGGCGGACTTCGGCGAAGTACGGTGGCGGCGACGCCGCCGGTCTGCCCGGTGCCAGCCCTACACTCCGCGCCACGGCCCGAGGAGACACAGGCGAGCTCGCGATCCGCGTCGACGGTCTGCGGGTGCAGCGCGGCGGTCGTGAGGTCCTGCACGCCGTGTCGCTCACGGCCGCGCGGGGCGCGATCACCGGCCTGCTTGGCCCCAGCGGGTGCGGCAAGACGACGCTCATGCGCGCCATCGTCGGGGTCCAGGCGGTCCACGGCGGCGCCGTCGAGGTCCTCGGCCTGCCGGCCGGCTCACCGGTCCTGCGTCGCCAGGTCGGCTACCTGACACAGGCGCCCTCGGTCTACGGCGACCTGACGACTCGCGAGAACCTGCGCTACTTCGCGCGCGTGCTCGGGGCTCCCCAGGCACGCGTCGAGGAGGCGATCGCCACCGTCGACCTGCGCGCGCACGCCGACCGGGTTGCCAACTCGCTCTCGGGCGGCGAGCAGACCCGCGTGTCGCTCGCCACGGCGCTGCTCGCCGATCCGAAGGTCCTGGTCCTCGACGAGCCGACGGTGGGCCTGGACCCGCTCCTGCGCCGCGACCTGTGGAGCACGTTCGCGTCACTGGCGGCCGATGGGGTGACCCTGCTCGTCTCCAGCCACGTCATGGACGAGGCCGCCCACTGCGACGCGCTCGTGCTGATGCGCGACGGCGACGTGCTGGCGAACGAGACGCCGGGCGAGCTGCGCCGGCAGACCGGGTGCGACGACCTCGAGGACGCGTTCATCGCGCTGATCGAGCACGGTGAGGCAGCGTGAACGCGGGGATCGCCGGCGCCACGGCGGTCAGGGTGCTCACCCAGTTGCGGCGCGACCCGCGGACCATCGCCCTGCTGCTCGTCGTGCCGTGCGCGCTGCTGACGCTGCTCAAGTACGCGTTCGCTGCCCGGCCGCTTGCCTTCCAGCTGATCGGCGGTCCGCTGCTGGGCCTCTTCCCGTTCATCACGATGTTCCTGGTCACCTCGATCACGATGCTGCGCGAGCGCACCACGGGCACGCTCGAGCGCCTGATGAGCATGCCGCTGGCCAAGCTCGACCTCCTCGTCGGGTACGCGCTCGCCTTCGCCGCGGTCGCGACCGTCCAGGCGATCGCCGTGAGCGTCCTCGCCTTCGGCGCGCTCGGACTCGACACGGCGGGGCCGGCCGTGGCGGTGATCGCGCTGGCCGTGGGCAACGCGATCCTCGGCATGGCGCTCGGCCTCTTCGTCTCGGCCTTCGCCACGACCGAGTTCCAGGCGGTGCAGTTCATGCCCGCCGTCGTCTTCCCGCAGTTGCTGCTGTGCGGGCTGTTCGTGGCGCGCGACCAGATGGCGGCCGGGCTGCGCGCCGCGTCGGCCGTGCTCCCGCTCACCTACGCCTACGACGCGATCGACCGGGTCACGCACGACGGCGCGCTCGGAGCGAGGGGCGCCGTGGACGTTGCGGTCGTCGCGGGCTGCACCCTGCTCGCCCTCACCCTCGGCGCGGCGACGCTCCGGCGCCGGACCGCCTGATCACGCGATCGCCTCGGGTGCGCCGCTCGGTGAAGTCGTGAACGGCTGAGGGCTTCGCGACGCGCTGGCGGCGACGCGGCCGCGCGCGTCGTGGATTCTCCGCATCGGCTGCCCGGCGCACTACCGATGCAGGGCGCCGCCGCCCGGCATACCTTCAATCCATGGCCCGTGACACCTTCACCGCGCGCGCGGCCCACTGGAGCGCGACGCATCGCAAGACCGCTGTGCTCGGCTGGCTGGCCTTCGTCGTCGTCGCGTTCATGATCGGCGGCGCGGTCGGCACCGTGACGCTCAAGCACGAGGACATGGGCAATGGCGACTCGCGCACGGCCGAGCGGGTGCTCGCCCAGCAGTTCCCGCGCGAGCGCGCGGCCGAGCAGGTCCTCATCGAAAGCCGCAACGGCGGCCTGCTGGGCAGCGACTACCGCGCCGCCGTCGACGATCTCGTGGCGCGCCTGTCGCACACGCCGGCCGTGGCCCAGCTCGAGTCGCCGCTGCAGCGTGGCAACGAGGGCCAGCGCTCCAAGAACGGGACCGCCGTGCTCGTGACCTTCCAGATCACCGGTGATCCGGACACCGCCAAGGACCGCGTCGCGCCCGCGCTGGCAGCGACCGCCGCCGTGCAGCGAGCCCACCCCGGCCTGTTCGTGGGCGAGTTCGGCGATGCGAGCGTGAACAAGGCGATCATGAAGCGCGTCCAGGACGACTTCCAGCAAGCCGAGATCACCTCGCTGCCGGTGACGCTGCTGATCCTCGTCGTCGCCTTCGGCGCGCTCCTGGCCGCGGGCATCCCGCTGCTGCTGGGCATCACCGCGGTCGCGGCGGCCCTGGGGCTGACCGCCCTCTTCAGCCATCTGATGCGCGTCGACGAGTCGATCAACTCCGTGATCCTGCTCGTCGGGCTGGCCGTCGGCGTCGACTACTCGCTCTTCTACCTGCGCCGAACGCGCGAGGAGCGCGCGCGCGGGCTCTCGAGCGCCGATGCGCTCCAGGCTGCGGCGGCCACCTCTGGCCGCGCAATCCTGTTCTCCGGGTTCGTCGTGATGACCGCGATGTCCGGCATGTTCCTCATGGGCTCGCAGATCTTCGCGTCGTTCGGCGTGGGGACCGTGCTCGTGGTGGCCATCTCGCTCGTCGGCTCGCTCACGGTGCTGCCCGCCGTCCTGTCGAAGCTCGGCGATGGCGTCGATCGCGGCCGGATCCCGTTCCTCGCGCGCATGCGCGCCAAGGACGGCGAATCGCGCTTCTGGGGCGCGGTCGTGAACGCCGTGATGCGGCGTCCTCTCGTCTGGGGCGGGGCCGCCACCGCCCTCCTGGTCGCCCTCGCGATCCCCGCGCTCAGCCTGCACACGGTCGACTCGGGCGCGCAGGGTCTGCCGCGTGACCTGGAGGTCATGAAAGTCTATGAGCGCGTCCAGAAGACGTTCCCCGGGGGCGCGGGGCCGGCCGTCGTGGTCGTGAGCGCGAACGACGTGACGCGGCCCCAGGTCGCGGCCGGCATCGCGGCCCTCAAGCGCGCGGCGCTGGCGACCGGCCGGATGCGCGAGCCGATCAGCGTCGAGGCGAGCGCCTCGCGCAAGGCAGCCCGCGTGCTCATACCGCTGGCCGGCAAGGGGACCGACGAGACCTCGAACCGCGCGCTCGACGCGCTGCGCCACGACGTCATCCCCGCGACGATCGGCAGGGTGCCCGGCGCCGACGCGAAGGTCACCGGCTGGACGGCGGGCTCCAAGGACTTCAACGACACGATGAAGGCGCGCGCGCCGATCGTCTTCGCGTACGTGCTCGGGCTTGCGTTCGTGCTGCTGCTGCTGACCTTCCGCTCGATCGTCATCCCGATCAAGGCGATCGTGCTCAACCTGCTGTCGGTCGGCGCGGCGTACGGCGTGCTCGTCCTGATCTTCCAGAAGGGCAACCTCGAGTCGCTGCTGCACTTCACGTCGGTCGGCGGGGTGACCGACTGGCTGCCGCTCTTCCTCTTCGTGATCCTCTTCGGGCTCTCGATGGACTACCACGTGCTGATCCTCAGCCGCGTGCGCGAGTCCTACGAGTCCGGCATGAGCACCGAGGACGCCGTGGCTCACGGGATCCGCGCCACCGCGAGCGTCATCACGAGCGCGGCGATCGTGATGGTCGCGGTGTTCGCGATCTTCGCCACCCTCGGGATGCTCGACTTCAAGATGATGGGCGTCGGCCTCGCGGTCGCCGTCTTCGTCGACGCGACCGTCGTTCGCGCGGTGCTGCTGCCGGCAACCATGAAGCTGCTGGGCGACTGGAACTGGTACCTGCCGCGCTGGCTGGAGTGGCTGCCGCACCTGACCCGCGAGGCCCCGGCCGAGCGCGCCACCCAGCCCGAGCCCGAGCCCGAGCCCGAGCCTCGCGTGCCCACGGCGGTCTGAGCGCAATGCCCGAGCTCCCAGGCACAGACGTGCTGCGCGAGTTGCAGAGGACGATGCAGTCGGTGCTCGAGCGCGAGCGCGGGCTCCAGCGGGATCTGCTGACGCGCGTCTTCGAGCCCTACGACGCCGCCTTCGATCTCCTCGAGCAGAGCGGCGCGGCACTGCGCGACCAGGCCGAGGCCATCGAGCACGCTGCCAGGTCGCTGGAGCAGGCCGCCAGTCTCATGAAGACCCAGGCGGACCTGTTCGAACGCACGATCCGGGTGCTGCGCGAACCGTCTCGCCGGATCGAGTCGGTCGTCGGTCTCGAACCCGGCCGCTCCGACCGGAAGCCCTCCGGCCGGAAGCCGTCACGCCGTCGCGGTGTCTGACGCGCGCGCGCCGAGGTAGCGCGCGATCGTCGCCACCGTCGTGAGCTCGCCGTAGTCCTGCTCGGGGACGTCGATCCCGGTCGCCTCGTTGATCGCGACGACGAGGTTCAGGATGTCCATGGAGTCGAGCTCGAGGCCCTCGCGCAGCGGCGCGTCGTAATCGAGGGTCGCAGGATCGACGTCGGGCGCCACCTCCAGCAGGGCGTCGACGACGATCGCGGTCATGTCGGTGCTCATGGCTCCTCCGGGGTTCGCAGATGACGTTCGAGGGCCGTCAGGAAGCGGGCACCCTCGGCGCCGGTGCTCGCGCGGTGGTCGGCCGAGAGGGTGGCCACGACGACCGGCCGCACGCCCAGCATGCCCTCCGCTGCCCACGGGCGATCGCGTACGCGCCCGAAGCCGACGAGCGCGACCTGCGGCGGATAGATGACGCCGAGGACCTCGTCGACGCCCTGGTCGCCGAGGTTCGTGACCGTGATCGTGGGGTCGGCCATCTCGGAGGCGCGCAGTCCGCCGCGGCGCGCGCGCGCGACGAGGTCGCGCAGGTCGGCCATCAGCTCGTCGAGGTCCTTGCGGTCGGCGTCGTGGATGGCGGGCGCGATGAGACCGCCGCCGCGCTGGGAGATGGCGACGCCGAGGTGCACGGCGTCGCTGCGCCGGTGCTCGCCGTCGATCCAGAAGCCGTTGACCTCGGGCACCTCGCGCGCGGCCCGCGCGACCGCGCGCAGCAGCAGGGCGGCGGGGAGCACGCGCTCGGCCACGGGTCGCGCAGCGTTGTCGGCGCGCAGGCGCGCCAGTGGCTCGGAGAGCTCGATCTCCGAGCGCAGGTAGTAGTGCGGGACCTCACGCTTGGACCGCGCCATCAGCTCGCCCATCGCGATGCGCAGCGCAGCGCCACGGTCGGTCCGCGGCGGCGCCGGCGCGGAGGCGGGCGGCGCCCCGTTGCCGTTGGCGGCGTCCGGGATCGGGACGGGCGGCGCGACCGCGGCGCCCGTGGCCGCACGCTCGACGTCGGCGCGGACTATCGCGCCGCCATGGCCGGAGCCCACGAGCGCTTCGAGGTCGACCTGCAGGTCGGCCGCCATGCGGCGGGCGAGCGGCGAGACGCGCGGGCGGTGGCCGCCGCGCGCCGCGGCGGCGGGCGCCACCGGGGCGGGTGCGGGAGCCGCGAGCGCCGGTGCGGGTACGACGGGTGCCGGAGCGGGCACGACGGGCGCCGGCACAGCCGGCGCGCCGACGGCGCGCAGCAGCGCGAGCGGCGTCCCGACGGGCACGCGCTTTCCGACGGGCACGAGCAACTCCTCCACCACGCCGTCCTCGAAGACCTCGACATCCATCTCGGCCTTGCTCGTGTCGACGAGGGCGACGATGTCGCCGTGGTGCACGACGTCGCCCGGCGCCACGTGCCACTCGAGGATCGTGCCGGCCTCCATGTCGGCGCCCAGCGAGGGCATCCGGAACTCAGACATCGGCCCCCACCGTCCTGCGCGCCGCGGCGACGATGCCGGCGACCTGCGGAAGCGCCGCCTGCTCGAGGTGCTGCGCGTAGGGGATCGGCACCTCGCGGCTGCAGACTCGTTCGACGGGCGCGTCGAGCTCGTAGAAGGCGCCCTCCATGATGCGGGCGCTGATCTCGCCGGCGAGGCTGCCGGTGCGCCAGCCCTCGTCGACCACGACGGCGCGGTGGGTGCGCGCGACCGACGCGAGGATCGTCTCGTCGTCGAGCGGGCGCAGGACGCGCAGGTCGACGACCTCGGCGTCGATGCCGGCCGCGGCGAGCTCCTCGGCGGCGGTGAGCGCCTTGGGCAGGCTCCCGCCATAGCTGAGCACGCTCACGTCATCGCCGGGGCGGCGAATCGCGGCGTGCGCGATGTCGACCTCGGGCGGATCGGCCGGCAGCTCGCCCTCGACGTTGTAGAGCGAGCCGTGCTCGAAGATGACGACCGGGTTGGGGTCCAGCAGCGCCGGCCAGAGCATGCCGCGGGCATCCTCGAGCGTGGCGGGCGCGAGCACCTTGAGTCCCGGCACGTGGGCGAACCAGCACTCCAGGCTGTGGGAGTGCTGGGCGGCGAGCTGGCGCCCGGCCCCCGTCGTCATGCGGATGACCAGCGGGATCTGGAACTGGCCGCCGGACATGTGCGGGATCGTCGCCGCGTTGTTGACGATCTGATCGAGCGCCAGCAGGCTGAAGTTGACGGTCATCACCTCGACGATCGGCCGCATGCCGCCCAGCGCGGCGCCGATGCCGGCGCCGACGAAGCCCGACTCCGACAGCGGCGTGTCACGGATGCGCTCGGGGCCGAACTCGTCGAGCAGGTCGCGGCTGACGCCGAAGGACCCGCCGTAGCGCCCGACGTCCTCGCCCATGAGGAACACGCGCTCGTCGCGGCGCATCGCATCGGCGATGGCGGCGCCCAGCGCCTGGCGGAAGGTGGTGGTGGTCGTCGTGGCGGTCATGAGGGCGCCTCCTGCTCGGCGTACACGAAGCGCTCGAGGTCCTCGACCGGCTCGAGCTCGGCCGCCTCGGCGAACGCGACGGCGTCGTCGATCTCGGCGGCGACCTCCTGCTCGATGCGCTCGAGTTCGGCGTCGTCGAGGAGGGCGGCCTCGCGCAGCTCGGCCTCCAACAGCACGAGCGGGTCGCGCAGGCGCCAGCGATCGATCTCGTCCTTGCTGCGGTAGAGGTCGGGGTCGTACATCGAGTGGGCGCGGAAGCGGTAGGTCTGCAGCTCCAGGAAGCACGGCTCGCCACCGCGCACCACCAGCGCCGCGCGCCCCACGGCGTCCTCGACGGCGCGCACGTCCATCCCGTCGACCGACCAGGCGGCCATCTCGTAGCCGGCTGCCTTCAGGGCCAGATCGGTCTCGGACTCCGAGCGCTCGAGCGCGGTGCCCATCGCGTAGAGGTTGTTCTCGCAGCAGAACAGGACCGGCAGCCGCCACAGCGCGGCGAGGTTCATCGACTCGTGGAACTCGCCCTCGGCCATCGCGCCCTCGCCGAAGAAGCAGGCCACGACGCGCGAGCGGCCGGCCATCTTGTCGGCCAGCGCGAGCCCCACCGCCAGCGGCAGGCCGCCGGCGACGATGGCGTTGCCGCCGTAGAAGTTGCGTGCGGCGTCGAAGAGGTGCATGGACCCGCCGCGCCCGCCGCTGCACCCGGCCGCCTTGCCGAACATCTCGGCCATCACCGCGCGGGCGGGCACACCGCGGACGAGCGCGTGGCCGTGCTCGCGATACGTGCTGAGGACGGCGTCGCCCTCGTCGAGGGCCTGCATGGCCCCGACGGCGACGGCCTCCTCGCCGATGTACAGGTGCAGGAAGCCGCGGATCTTCGACGCGCTGTAGAGCTCCACGCAGCGCTCCTCGAACCGGCGGACCCGCAGCATCTCCTGCAGGAGGTGCAGGCCGTGGTCGCGTTCGATCGGTGCCATCATCACGACTGCTCCTCGAGGCTCGACACGTCGCCCTCCGGCAGCCCGAGCTCGCGAGCTCGCAGCAGGCGGCGCATGATCTTGCCGCTGCGCGTGTGCGGTACCGCGTCGGCGAATTCGATCTCGCGCGGCGCGACCGCCGCGCCCAGCCGGCGCCGGGCGTGGGCGAGCAGCTCGCGCCGCAGCTCGCGGCTGGGCTCGTGGTCGCGCCCGAGCACGACGAAGGCCTTGACGACCTGCCCGGCGACCGGATCGGGCTTGCCGATCACCCCGGCCTCGGCCACCGCGGGATGCTCGAGCAGCACGCTCTCGACCTCGAAGGGCCCGATGAGGTGGCCCGCCGACTTGATCACGTCGTCGCCGCGGCCCACGAACCAGAAGTAGCCCTCGTCGTCACGGCGCACGAGGTCGCCCGAGGTGTACCAGCCGTCGGCGAAGCAGTCCCGGTAGCGCTGGTCGTCGCCGAGATAGCCACGGAACATGGAGGGCCAGCCCGGCCGCAGGGCCAGTTCGCCCTCCTCCCCCACGGGAACCTCGACCACGGGGCGCACGAGCTTGCCCTCGGCGTCGCGCCGCAGCACGGTGGCCTCGATGCCGGGCAGCGGGCGCCCCATCGAGCCGGGCTTGACGTCCATCGCCGCGAGGTTGGCGATCATGATCCCGCCCGTCTCGGTCTGCCACCAGTTGTCGTGAATCGGCTGGTCCAGGGTCTCCTGGGCCCACAAGACGGCCTCCGGGTTCAGCGGCTCGCCCACGCTGGCGATGAAGCGCAGCGCCGAGAGGTCGCGCGCGCCTGGGGCCTCGACGGTGTGGCGCATGAGCATGCGCACCGCGGTCGGCGCCGTGTACCACACGCTGACCCGCTCGCGCTCGAGCGTCTCGTACCAGCGCGCGGCGTCGAACTCCGCCTCGTCGACGACCATGGTGACGCCGTGGGTGAGCGGAGCGATGATCCCGTAGGAGATGCCCGTCACCCAGCCCGGGTCTGCCGTGCACCAGAAGACATCGCCGGCGTGCAGGTCGAGAGCCATGGCACCGGTTGCGTGGTGGGCGACGACCGCCTCGTGCACGTGCATCGCGCCTTTCGGGCGCCCGGTCGTGCCGCTCGTGAAGTGCAGCAGGGCCAGGTCCTGCGGATCGGTGGGCCCGATCTCGTAGTCCTGGGACGCGCCGGCCAGCGCCGCGTCCAGGTCGCACGCCCCCGCGCACTCGCCGGCATCGCCGGGCGAGCCGATCAGCAGCACGTGCTCGAGGCTCGGCAGCTGCTCGCGGATCGGCGCGACCTTGCGCAGATACAGCTCAGGGGTGGTCACGAGCACGCGGGCGCCGCCGATCGACATCCGCTCGCGCACCGGCTCGGGACCGAAGGCCGAGAACAGCGGTGAGAAGACGCAGCGGTGCTTGAGCGTCCCGAGGGCGGCGACGTAGAGCTCGATGCGCCGCGGGGCGAGGGCGTAGACGCGGTCGCCGCGGGCGACGCCGAGGCCGTCGAGGAGGTTGGCGAAGCGCGACGACGCCCCGGCCAGCTCGCTGTAGCTGAGCTCGACCCGCTCGCCCTGACGACCCAGCCAGCGCAACGCCGTCTTGCCGGCCAGGGCGCCGCGGGCGTGGCGATCGACCGCCTCGTGGGCGATGTTCAGCCCGCGCCCGCCCGGAAGCCCGTCGAGCGCGGCCCGCGCCGCCTCCCAGGTGAAGGCGCGCCGCGCCGCGTCATAGTCGGCGACGTTCGGCGCGGGAGCGCCCGGGCGCGGCGGCTTGCGGATGCGTGTGGTGCTGGGCGTGGGTGCGACGACGATGCCCGCCATAGCACCGACCGTATGCCCGGCGCCCGCGCCGGGCATCGGAAGCATCCCTCCACCTCGGTGCGGGAAACCCGCACCGACCGGCGCGGCTGCGTGCCGTGTGGCGCTAGTGGCCGGGACCGTTCGCTGCGGGGCTGCGCTGCTGCGTGATCATCCGCTCGACGTGGCGGCGCAGCTGGTCGTGCAGGCGCTCGGCGAGCTCGTCGACCGCCGCGACCATCGTCTTGCACGCCACGCGGGCGCGTACGGGCCGTCCGGCGAGCAGGACTTCCCCCTCGGCGCGGGCCGGGAGCCCGATGCGCGGGTTCTTCTCCAGCGTGAGGACGACGCGAGCGTCCGTCAGCGGACCCTTCACGACGCGCTCGAGCGCACCCACCTCCTTGCGCGCCTTCTCGACGACCTGATCGGGAACCGATCCCCTGAGTGTGATGTCCACATGCATGCATCGAGCCTGCTCGCACCGCGGCCGGTATGCATCGGCACCGCGGTGCACGCCACGGTGGAGAACTACGGACCGCGCGGCGGGCACCTCCGGATGCCGTGTGCGCGCGCGCCTGAAACGCTGCGGACCGTGCCCATGACGCCCCGTCCCCAGTCGCAGTCCACCCTCGACCAGATCGCGCGGCAGATCGCCGCGCGCACGAGGCGGGCCCACGTGCGAGTCGGTGCCGACGGACGGGGCGGATGGGAGGTCGCCTTCCCAGATCCTGCTGCCCGGATCGCGTGCGAGACGCTCGGCGAGGCCAGGCACGTGGGATTCCTGTCCGCGGCGCACCGTGGCCCGTGCGAGCTCGTCATCTGCGACGCCTATCACCGCGTCGTCCACCACGAGCTGATCCAGGTCGGCCAGCTCCCGCCGCACGATGAGCGAGCGACCCCCGCGAACCACGGTCGCTAGCGAGCACACCGGGGCGCCGGCCGGAGCCCTCGACGTCCGCGCCGCGCTGACGCGGCCGGACTTCTACCCCGTGCCGATCGACCGGGTGGTGATCCACGAGGCGCAGCGATCGTGGGTGTTCCTGGCGGGCGATCGCGCCTACAGGCTCTTCAAGCCGCGACCGCCGGCAGCCCTGGATCAGGGCACGCTCGAGCGCCGGCGCGAGGTCTGCGACGAGGAGGTGCGCCTCAACCGCCGCTCTGCGCCGGAGGTGTACCTCGGTGTCCGTGCGGTGGTGGCGACGGCGGGCGGCTTGGAGCTGGCGCCCGAGGAGGATCCGCGCGCGGTCGACCATGTGGTGGAGATGCGCCGTTACGACGAGCGCTCCACGCTGGCGTGGAGACTGGAGCGCGGCGAGCTCAAGCGCGACGAGGTACGCGCGGTGGGGAGCGTGCTGGCGCGGTTTCACGCGCGGGCACGGCGTTGTTCGTCGGTCGGGGTGCCGGCGCTGGCCGTCGAGCGACGGATGGCCGACAACTTCCACGAGTTGCTGGCGATCGTCGAGCAGCGGGCCGAGATCGAGCGCGTGCTCGCGTTGGAGCGCTTCGCGCACGCGTTCGTCGTGGCGCGCGCACGGACGCTGAATGCCCGCGCGAGGGACGGCCGCATACGGGAAGGGCACGGCGACCTGCGCGCCGAGCACGTGCTGGTCGACGGCGGCGTTCAGCTGGTCGGCTGCGTGGCGTTCGACCGCCGGTTGCGCGAGCTCGACGTTGCCGATGACCTCGCGGCGCTGATCGTGGATCTCGTCGCGCGCGGAGGTGAGCGCTACGCGCGGGCGCTCGTACGCGGGTACCGCGACAGCGGTGGCGACGCCGGTGACGACGCGCTGCTCGCCTTCTGCGCGGCGCATCGTGCGCTGGTGCGAGCGAAGGTGGCGCTACTGCGGGCTGCCGAGAAGCCCCCGAAGAGCGCCGCGCACGGTCATCACAGCGCCCATGCACGCGACCTCCTGACGCTCGCCGAGCGCTTTGCCTGGCAGGCACGTCTGCCGCTGGCGATCGTCGTGTGCGGCGTCCCGTACAGCGGGAAGACGCGCGTGTCCGAGATGCTGGCGTCGCTCTCGGGACTCGCGCATCTGAGCTCCGATCGCACCCGCGCGCGGCTCGCCGACCTCGCGCCCGCGCGGCCGGCTTGCGAGGTCGAGCTCGACGCCCTCGCCGCGGCCGAGCTCGGCCGCCGGGCGGCCCGCCAGGTCGGCGCGCGCGGCGGGGCCATCATCGACGCGAGCTTCGGACGCCGCGCGGACCGCGACGCGTTCGCCGGCGCCTTCGCCGCTGCCGCCCCGCTGCTGTTCGTCGAGTGCTGTGCTCCGGCCACGATCCTCGCGCGGCGTGCCGAAGAGACCAGTGCCGAGTCCGGGGACGTCTCGGCCGGCGAGCGTTCGAGCTGGGAGCCGCTCGACGAGGTCGCGCCCAACGCGCACCTGACGTTGCGCACCGACCGCCCCGTCGACGATCTGGCCGCGGACATGCTCGGATTGCTCGACCAGCGCATCGGCCGCCTTCCCGGGTGAGCGAGCCGTGCACGTTTCCCGAGCGGCCTACCGGCAGTTTGCACCGATGGCACCGGGACGTCGCGCAACTACGGTCGGTGAGATACAGAGCGAGCCGACGCCGGCCGCCGCAACATCGCGGTGTCCTCCCGTCCGCTCGATCACCACTCCCAAGGGAGGGACGTTCATGCCCCAGACCAAGACTCCGCGCAGGGCGCCCGCTGCGAAGGCGCCGGCGAGCCGCAAGCGCCCGGCGGCCGCGAAGGAGCACAAGACTGCGGTGACCAAGACCACCGAGCTCTCCGACGAGGTGCTCCAGCGGTTGGAGGCCGGTCAGCGCGCTGCAATCGAGGCGGTGACCGAGTTCCTCGACACCGTCGACCGGGTCCTTCCGGCGCTTCCGCACGGCGAGGGCGCCTCCAGGCGCCAGACCGTCGTCGACGCGGCGATGAAGATGGCCGACCGGCTGGTCCACACGCAGTACGACTTCCTGCGCAAGGTCGTCCACGACGCCGGCAAGTCGCTGAGCGGCTCCGAAGCCGACAAGACGTAGCAGCGAGGCGATCGACGCCGGCCGCCGAAGCGGTCGGCCGGTTGAAGGCCCCGCATCAGGCCGGTTGAAGGCCCCGCATCATCTGCGGGGCCTTCGCCATTCAGAACCTCGGCTGAGGCCCGGTGCTGCCGGTGACGCTCAATGCTGCTGCACGCCCGGCCCCGGGAGCGCTTCGCAACGGACCGCAGTCCACGAAGTCGCCGCCGGCGCCGGGCGCGCTCGCCCCCCCAAACGGCTACGCCTTGCCGGCGTGCTTGGTCGTCGAAACGAACCTGGTGCCATCCGACGGATAGTGGATCGACTCTCGCCCATCCTCCCAACGGACGAGATAGTGCTCGTGATGCGGTCCTCCGAGTACTTCGACGATGCGACCGCGACGCGCCGCAGCGCCCCCGATGCTGGCGATCTCGATTCCTTCTCCCGGGCGGCCCGGGGTGAGCTTGGCAGGCATTGCTATCGCTCCTTTCGCTCCCGCCATCGAACTCCATCGGCACCCGCAGCACATCGGGCCGCTCCCGCGTCTGCGCTGCGGTAAAGCACGGACTGCGTGTACCCGTGGTCCCGGATGCACGAGCGACCGCGGTCGCGTTCACTGAGAGCATGAGCCTCACCGCCACCGCACGCTCGATCGGCGACAGCTTCCGGCAGGAGGTGCTCGTCGACGGCCGCCACCGGCTCGTCACCGACGAGCCGGGAGAGCTCGGGGGCACCGACACCGGACCCGCGCCGCACGAGCTGCTGCCGGCGGCGCTCGCGGCCTGCGTCGCGGTGACGATCCGGATGTACGCCCGCACCAAGGGCTGGGCGGTGGGTGAGCTCAGCGTCGACGTCGTCTACGACAACAAGTCCACACCGCGCCACTTCGACGTGACCATCAACCTGCCCGATGGCCTGACCCCCGAGCAGGTACGGCGCCTGATGCGCGCCGCCGAGACGTGCCCGGTACGGCGCTCGATCGAGGCGGGCATGGTCTTCGACGAACACCTGCCGCACGCGCGCCAGGCCGCCTGAGCGGCGCTCACATCTCGCCGGAGTACCCGCGTACGCACGTGCGGAGTGCTCCTGCGACGGACGGCTGCGGGCTACCACCGTTGTCCGAGCGTCGATCGGCCCAGTACGGTGGCATGACCGTGAGCATGCACATCATCGTCGGCTATGACCCGAAGACGTGCGATCTCGCTCCCGTGGACTTCGGCGTCGCCGCGGCACGGTTCACGGGGGCCCCGCTGATGATCGCCTCGGTACATGGCCTCGCAGATGACCGGCTCGCCGAGCGTCAGCTGAGCGAGGATCTCCTCGCCGACGCCGCCGAGACGCTCGAGGAGCTCAAGGGAGTGCTCCACGCACAGGGCATCGCGGCCGAATACCGCGACCTGGCCGGCACGAGCGCGCCGCGGGCGCTGCACGAGCTCGCGGACTCTGAGAACGCGGGTCTGCTGGTCATCGGCTCGACCCGTCAGGGAACGGTTGGCCGCCTGCTGCCGGGCTCGACAGCGCAGCGCCTGATGCATGGCGCACCGTGCCCGATCGCCGTTGTCCCGCACGGCTGGCGGGCGGGCGAGGGGCTCAAGACGGTCGGCGTCGCCTACGTGGACACCGAAGAGGGACGCGAGGCGCTGCGTGGCGCTCATGCGCTGGCCCGCCAGGCGGGCGCGACGCTGCGGGTGCTCACCGTGGCGGGCGCGCGCTTCAGCGCGTACTCCGAGACCGAGGCGCGCACCGCGGGGCGACCGGGCAAGGACTTCGACGAGGTCGAGGGCGAGCACCGGGTGCTCGCCGAGACGGCGGCGCGCGACGCGGTCGCGGAGCTCGGAGGCGACGTCGCGGTCGAGGTCGACGCCTTCGCTGAGGATCCGGCGCAGACGCTGATCGCCGTGTCCGAGAGCCTGGACCTGCTCGTGTGCGGCTCACGCGGGTACGGGCCGGTCCGCGCGGTCCTGCTCGGGGGAGTGTCGCGCCGCGTGGCCGCGGAGGCTCACTGCCCCCTGATCGTGCTGCCGCGCGGCGTTCCAGCATCGCTCGAGGCGCTCACGTAGGCAGCTGACCAGCAGCGGCCCTCCGTTGCAGTTGGCCGGCAGCGAGTCCCCGCCGGTCGACGTCCGTAATTGCCCGAGCCCGAGCTGCACGGCCTCACGCATGATCGTGCGGTCCTGGGTGCCTACGGTCGATGTATGGCACAGCACTCCCTTGACCTGCCGGCAGCGCCTGCCTTCCACGATCGTCGGGATGCCGGGCGGCGGCTCGCCGAGCGCGTGGCGGGGCTGGGGCTGGAGGCGCCGATCGTGATGGCCCTGCCGCGCGGCGGCGTTCCCGTGGCCTTCGAGGTGGCGCGGCGCTTGGGTGCGCCGTTCGACGTGGTGGTGGTGCGCAAGCTCGGTGCCCCCGGAGCGCCGGAGTTCGGCGTCGGAGCGCTCGGCGAGGGCGGCGTGCGGCTGGTCAACTCGGCGGCGGTGGCAGCGCTGGGGATCACGGCGTCCGAGCTGGACTCGGTTGTCGCGCGCGAGCAGGAGGAGCTGGAGCGCAGGCTGGCGCGCTACCGGGGAGATCGCGCGCCGATCGCGCTCGAGGGACGCACGGTGGTGCTCGTCGACGACGGAGTGGCCACGGGTGGCACGGCGCTCGTGGGCGCGCGCGTGCTGCGCGCACGGGGGGCGCGGCGCATCGTGCTCGCCGTCCCCGTCGGCCCGCCCCGACTGGGCGAACGCGTCGCGGGCGTCGTCGATGAGCTGGTGCAGCTCGAGGCGCCCTCTGACTTCTTCGCCGTCGGCCAGGCCTACGAGCGCTTCAGCCCGACCGCCGACGGCGAGGTTCGGGCCCTGCTCGAGGCCGCGCACGAGAGCTCGGGCGCGATCAGCGCCAGGACGAGCAGCCGGACGCCGCAGTTGATGTCATAGCCCGTGCCCCCCGGACGTTGCCGCGCCAGGCCCCCGCAGCACGACCGTAGTTCACCGCCAAGCGCTGCGGTGGAAACGCGGGATGGCGTGCGCGCCCAGGCCGCATACCGTGAAAGGTGAACGCAACGACATGCTTGGAGGCCTGAGCCGCATGACTGGCATCGCGCAATGGTCGGACATCGACCCGACCGCGACGCACGGCGCGGTCGCTGAGCTCACGCGGGTTCTCGCGCTGCTCGAGGGCGCCGAGGAGCACGCGCTGACGATCTCCGAGCTCCGAGCGCACGGAATCGCCACTCCCGGCCAATCGGTCTACGAGCTGCAACTCGCCGGCTATCCGATCAAGCGCGTCCACCAACGCCGGGCAGCAGGCGGCGGCACCGTGCTCGCCTACCGCCTGAACGACCACCGGCGCCAGGAACAACCGCAGACAGGACGAGCCGTCTGATGGCGGCGACCGTGCCGCCAACAACCACAAGCGTCGAGCACGCGACGGGTGCCCAGACGCTCCCCGAGATGATCTGCCAGAGCGTCGCCCGCCACGACGGCGCGGCTCTGCGCTTCCCGCGCGGCGACCGCTGGGTCGACCTGTCGTACCCCGAGCTCGCCGCCACGGTGCGCAAGATCGCCGGCGGTCTGGTCGCTCTCGGCGTCCGGCCGGGCGAGCCGACCCAAAAGGCGAAGCGGGCCGTCGTCCACGCCAGGTTCAAGGATGTCTTGGACTCCCTCTACCAATGAGCTCGTTGCCCTGGGCGCGCCGATCACCCTGCGCGATGGCTCGCACGTCCGCCTGCGCCAGATCCACAGCTCGGACAAGGAACTGCTGCTGCGCGGCTTCGAGCGGCTGAGCAGCGAGTCCCGCTACCGGCGCTTCCTGGTGCCGACACCGCACCTGAGCGAGGCGGTGGTGCGCTACCTGACCGAGGTCGACCACCACGACCATGAGGCCATCGTCGCGCTCGATGAGGAGAGCGGCGAGGGAATCGGAGTGGCGCGCTACGTGCGCAACGGCGCACGCCCCGACGTGGCAGAGGTCGCCGTGACCGTCATCGACGACTGGCAAGGACGAGGTCTGGGGACGCTGCTGCTGGAGGTGGTCAGCGCCCGCGCGCGCGAGGAGGACATCAGGAGCTTCACCGCCCTGATGCTGGCCACCAACCAAGAGATGATGACCCTGCTCGAGCGCCTCGGTCCGCTGCGCGTTGTCGATCGCGAGGTCGGCACCGTTGAGATCGAGATGCCGATCCCCGAGGTCGGGCTCTCGCCCGTCCTCAGAAAGCTCCTGCGCATCGCCGCAGGCACCGACGTGGCGGCCCCGCCCGGACTCCACCGCGGTCACGCACGCCGCTGACCGAGCGGATCGGCCATCTTGGCAAGGCTCGAGAGAAGGGGGGCGAGGAGATCCGGGCGAGCATCGACGCGGCGATGGAGCGAGTCACCGGCCCGGGCCGGGCGCCGCCGGCGGCCGGCCCGCGCTGCTTGCCTCGCCAGGCCCGTCAGCTCGCCGCAGCGGGGCGGATCGGCCGCAGTCGCAACGCCCGGAACTCGTCGGCCGGTAGGAGGATCAGCTCGAGCGACCGGCAGTCCTCGACGCCGACGACCGGCTGACCGCGCGAGCCTCGCAGAGCGTCCACTACGCGGTAGAGGTTGATGCCGTCGGTGAGATAGCCACCGGCCTCCCGGTCGACCCCGACCGGGGGCGGTGGCGGTGCATTGCGGGCGCCGCGCCTCTTGGCGGCAAAGGCTTGAAACGGGCCGAACATGGCTTCCTCTCTGTCACGGTCCTACGATCGGGCACGCTACGGAGGGGCATCGACTGCGCCATCAGCGGTCGGCCACCGGCGACGAGCGATAGCCCCTCGATCGCACCCGTAGTTGCCCGCAGGGCCTCCGTGTGACGAGCTCGGTCACGCTCGGTGCGGAGATCCCGCACGGCTCGCTGGGGACGGTCAGCGGGCCCCGAGCAACCCGAGGCCGGACCGCACCGCCGCCACCGGACGCAGCGTGCGGAAGGCCACCATCGCGGCCGCCACGCCGAGCAGGGCGTTGACCACGGTGACGCCCGCCTGCATGCCCACCGAGAAGGACACCGCGCCCGCCGCGGTGACCGTCTGGCGCAGCGCGTAGGCGAGCATGGCCTGCTGCGTGCCGGCCCCGCCCGGAGTCAGCGGCACGAGCGTGGAGAGCCCAGCCACGACCATCACCAGCCCCGCCGTCGGCACGGATGCGGGCAGCTGGAAGGCGGCGAGCAGGAAGAAGACGACTGCGATCCGGCACGTCCACGCGCCCGCCTGCACCAGCACCACTTGACGCGCGTAGCGGCGAGGTGTTCTCAGGATCGCCCCGCCTTGGGCGATGCGCTGGCGGAGCGTGCGCAGCCGTGCGGCGAGGCG
This sequence comes from uncultured Actinomycetes bacterium, assembly GCA_963806015.1. Taxonomy (GTDB): domain Bacteria; phylum Actinomycetota; class Thermoleophilia; order Solirubrobacterales; family Solirubrobacteraceae; genus JAOPZW01. Next base: position 412,045 of record CAWDWM010000001.1, read on the forward strand.
CGGCGCCGCCAGCGCGCCAACGACGACCACGAGCACGACCAGGGCCGCCGCGAGCAGGGCGACCGCGCTCGGCGCCGGCAGGCTCGGAGCGAACGGCACGGCTCCCGTGAGGCAGACGACCAGGACGAGCAGCGTCGCGGCGACCATGTCGAAGAGCACGATCACGGACATCGTCGCGGCGACCGTGGGCACGCTGGACCCGGGGACGCGCGACCGGACGAGCACGACCTTCGCGGCGTCGCCGCCGCGCCCGGGCAGGACGGCGTTCAGGGCGACGCCGATCGCGTAGGCGGCGCCGATGTCGAGCAGCCGGACGCGTTGGTCCGGATAGGCGGCGGCCAGGACGTTGCGCCACGCCACGGAGCGCAGGACATGGTTGGCAAGGTGGAAGCACAGCGCGAGCATGGCGAGCCGGACGTCGACCTCCCCGAAGCGCTGGACCACCGCCGCGAACAGCTGGATCATGCCGCCGCGCCGATGCTGGAGAGCTCCGTGGCCACGAGCTCGGGAACCTCGGTGATGAGTCCCTGCACGCCCCAGCCGACCAGCCGGCGCACCTGCTCGCGGGTCTGCACCGGCCACGTCATGACGAGCTCCGCGCGCCGTCGCAGGTCGTCCACCGTCGGCGCGTCGAGCAGCTTGCGGTGAATCGAGATGCCGTGGAGGCGGCGGCCCTCGAAGCGACGGCGCAGAGTCCCGAGCTGACGAAGCGCCCCGACGGAGTGCACGGGACGCACGCCGGGGGTGTCGGCCAGCATCTCCAGCAGCGGCCAGTGGCGCGCGCAGGCGGTCACCGGCATGCCCGGCGCGTGCTCTGCCAACGCCGCCGCCACGAGCGCCGGTAGCCGCCGGTCACGACCCTTGAGATCCAATATCAGCTCCGTGCCGGGGCGCACCGCGGCCAGCAGCCGGTCGAGCCGCAGCCGCGGCGCCCACGGCGGGGCCAGCGTCCAGCGATCCCACAGCACGGGGACAGGGCCCAGCGTCTTGAGGTGGCGGACCTCGATGCGGCCCGCGAAGAGGTGCAGGTCAGCCTCGACGACCCCAATCCCGAGCGCCTGTGCGCGCTGCAGGCGATCGAGGTCGTTCCCCGCCCGGTGGGCGACGACGAACGGGCGGATGCCCGGGGGCGCCGGGCGAACCGGCGACGCGATGATCGGCAGTCCCTCCATCGACGGCCAGTGTAGGAGCGTGTCGCACGCGATTGCGATGATCGATCACGAACAGCGTCGCCAGCACGATGGCCGTGCCGACGAAGACATCGAGGACGAAGTGGTTGGCGGTCACCACGACCGCGAGCACCATCGCGGTGGGCATGAGCACCGCGAACGCCCGCAGAGGCCAGCGCCTGCTGGCCCGGAAGATCACGATGCCGAGCAACACGCTCCAGCCCGCGTGGAAGCTGGGCATGGCGGCGTACTCGTTGACGAGCGAGGCCGGGAGGACGGTTCGATAGCCACCGGCGTAGTGGGTGATCGTATCCATGACCCCGAGACCGGTCAGCCGCGGCGGCGCGACCGGGAACAGCGCGAAGATGACGAGCCCGATGGCGCCCGAGATCAGGCAGACGTCACGCAGCAGGTAGTACTCCCGGCGCCGGTAGCGGAACAGCAGCACGCCGGCCAGCAGCAGCAGCGGCCAGTGGCCGAAGATGTAGACCCAGTTCGCCAGCCGCACCAGAGCGTCGTGGCCGAGGATCGCCGACTGCGCCGCGTCCTCCCAATCGACGCCCCAGAGGCGCTCGAGGTGAGCGATGCGGCCGGCGTTGGTCAGCGCCTGCGGGACGCTGCCCTCCGTGAGCGCGCGTACGCCGAAGTAGGTCAGGTAGGCCGCCGCGAAGATCGCCAACTCGCGCAGGCCGACCCACCGCCCGCGTGGACGGCGCAGGAAGGCGAGCGGCCGCGCATGAGGATCCGCGCTCATGACGACCCCGCCGGATCGCGGAAGCGATCGAGCGCGCGCGTGCCGGCCTCATAGCCCTGCCGGATGAGCCGCGGCCAGTGCGAGCGGTCGATGAAGAGGTCATAGAAGCTGACGCCCCGCAGTTCGCCGTAGTCGACGGGGTCGATGATCGTCAGCGCGTCGCCGAGCCGGCGCTTGGCGCGTTGGGCGAACTCGAGGTGATAGCCCTGCTCGAGCTGTCGGCTCGCGCGCAGGATGCCAAGCCGGTGGTCCTGCCAGCCCGTGATGTCCCGCGGCTCGAACTGCGGCGGCAGCATGAAGTTGACGGCGAAGACGTGGTCGTAGCCGCCCTCCGCGAGCACCGGCTCGGCGGGGAAGAGCTCGATGATCCCGCCGTCGACGTAGAGGTGCTCGCCCACCCGGACGGCCTCGATGAAGACCGGCAGGGCGATGGCGATGCGGACGAGCTCGCCGATCGTGAGCTCGGGAGTCCGCCGCGTCCCGAGGTACTCCACCCGGCCGAGGTCCATGTTGTAGACGATCGTCGTGATCGGAAAGCGGGTCGTGCCGACGGCCGTCGCCCGCAGCCGCTCGTCGAAGAGGTGCTCGATCGCCTCGCCCTTGGCCAGGCCGGTGAACCCGCGCAGAGCGTTGAGCGCGAAGCCGGGTAGATGGCGCCATTGGATGTCGAGGTAGTCCTCGGGGCGCCACGACAGCGAGAAGCGCGCCATGTCGTACGCGCTCAGCCCCGCCGCCCACATCGCGCCCCAGATCGCGCCGCCCGAGCACGCGGTCAGCGACGCGGGCCGGACCCCGGCCTCCTCGAAGGCCCGCGCGACGCCGATCAGCGACACGCAGGCGCCACCGCCGCCGGTCGCGATCACCGCTGCCTTCTTGCCCTCGAGCGCCGGTGCCGGCCGCACCGTCGGCCGGCGCGCGAGCGGGTTCTCGACCGACGGTGGTTGCTCGAGCCCGGGAATCGGCAGCAGCGCACGGCGCGCCCGGCGCAGGAACGCCGGGTCGGCCGTCTCGTGCAGCAGATCTCCGAGCTCGTTCGCACGAGCGAACATCCGCTTCATGCCATAGAGATCGAGCGGATCGAGCATCCACTCCGACGGTAGACCCGCGCACGCGCCGTGCCATCCGCTCCCTGCCCCGCGGGCGATGCGGGAAACCCCGGACGGCGGCTGCCCGGTGGGCTTCTACGGATGCGAAGTACACAGCAGCCCGGATGCGGGCGGCACCTGTCGGGCCTAGCGTCGGTGCTCAGCCTCTCTTCCAACCAAAGGAGGTGCGTATGCCCGGGACCCTGACCCGCTGGGATCCCTTCGCCGACATGGCCGAGCTCCGCGGGCGCTTCGACCGGATGCTGGACGAGTTCGGCGCCGGCCGCGAACGCTCATGGCTGCCGGCCGTGGACGTGGTCCGTGACGACGACAGGCTCGTGGTGCGGGCGGACGTGCCGGGGATCAAGCCCGAGGAGATCGAGATCGAGATCCGCGAGGGCTACCTCACCGTGTCCGGCGAGCACGAGGAGACCGAGGAGGCGAAGGACAAGAGGTACGTGCGCCGTGAACGGCGCTACGGCGCCTTCTCGCGGACCATCGCGCTGCCCGACGGCGTCGAGGCCGAGCAGATCGAGGCCAAGACGCACGATGGGGTGCTCGAGGTGACGATTCCGCTGCCCAAGGCAGCGGCCAAGGAGCCGGTCACCATCACCCCGACGGTCGGGTAGTGCCGATGCGGCCCGCGCCTCGTTGACGAGGCAGGGCGGCGGCCACCAGGGCCGCCGCCCCGGGCCGTCCAACGCCCGCGAGCACGGAGATTCCCACCGGGGATCGCGGGATTCTCCGGATGCCCGCCGACCACGGCGACGCCAGGGTGAGGGAATGGCTCGCCACCATGGCCCCGCGCCGGAAGCGAGGACGCCGGCGCTCGACGCACGACTGGGCGCAGAGACGCTGCGCCGCTCGTGCGATCCGGCGACGCTCGGCTTCGAGACCACGGCCGAGCTCGCGCCCTCGTCGGGTCTCATCGATCAAGACCGCGCCGCCGCGGCAATCGCGTTTGCCCTCGGTGTTCCGGGGCCCGGCTACAACATGCTGGTCACGGGCGCACCGGGCACTGGACGCCGGACGACCGTCGAGACGCTGCTCAGCGAGCACGCCGCAGGCCGCCCGGCTCCCGCCGATTGGGTCTACCTGTTCAACTTCGACGACCCGGGGCGCCCGATCGCCGTGCGCCTGCCGAGCGGTCGCGCGCGCGAGCTCGCGGCGGCGATGGAGGCCTTCGTCGAGGCGGCGGGCCAGGAGATCCCGCGCGCGTTCGAGAGCGACAGCTACCGCGAGCGGCGCAACGCAGCCGTCGCCGACCTCGAGCAGCGCCGCCAGGACGTCCTGGCGCGGGTCCGCGACGATGCGGCACGCCGGCAGGTCGCGGTGGAGCTGACCCCTACCGGCGTCATGATGATCCCGCTCGTCGACGACCACCCCGTCGGGCCCGACGAGCTCGAGCACCTACCGCAGGAGACCAGGGACGCGCTCACCTCCGCGCAGCACGACATACAGGCGGAGATCGCAGAGCTCGTCAGGACGTTCCGCCAGATCGATCGCGAGGCGCACGAGCGCGTGCGCACGCTGGACCGTGATGTCGCGCTGTTCTCCGTCGGCCATCTCATCGACGACGTCAAGGCCCGCTTCGCGCAGATCTCGGCGGTCGAGGCCTGGTTGGAACAGGTGCGCGAGGATGTGATCGACAACCTCGGCCGCTTCACCGCGACGATGGCGCCGGAGGCGCGCGCCACGCCAGCCGAGGGCGCAGTGGGCGCCCACGGTGGAGAGCGCTTCCTGCGCCGCTACGGCGTGAACGCGTTCGTCGCCCATGAGGACGGCGACGGAGCGCCGGTCATCGTCGAGACCAATCTCAGCTATCAGAGCCTGTTCGGCCGGATCGAGTTCGAGAGCGTGTTCGGCGCGGTCGCAACCGATCATGGGCACCTGCGCGCCGGTGCCGTCCACCGCGCCAACGGCGGCTATCTGGTGCTGCGCACGCTGGAGGTCCTCTCGCATCCGCTGGTGTGGGACAAGCTCAAGGAGGTGCTGCGCACCGGCTGCGCGCAGCTCGAGAACCCGGCCGAGCAGCTCATGCTGTTCCCCACGGCCACGCTGACCCCCGAGGCCATCGAGCTCGACCTCAAGGTCGTGCTCGTGGGCACCCCGGACATCCACCGGCTGCTGTACGCGCTCGACGAGGACGTCCGCGAGCTGTTCCGCGTGCGCGTCGAGTTCCACGTCGAGGTGCCGTGGACCGACGACCACGTGCTCGAGTACGCAGGCTTCGTCGCCGATCGCGTGCGCCGGCACGACCTCCGCCACTTCGACGCGGGCGCCGTCGCACGCGTCGTGGAGCACGGGGCGCGCGTCGCGGGCGACCAGCGCAAGCTCACCGCACGGTTCGCGGGCATCGCGGAACTCGTGGACGAGGCGAGCCACTGGGCGGGATCGGCGGGCCGCGAAGTGGTGACGCGAGGCGACGTCGAAGAGGCGATCGCGCGCAGGATCGGCCGTTCGAACCTCATCGAGGAGCGCATCGACGAGCTCATCGCCGACGGCACGATCATGATCGCCGTGGACGGCGATCGCGTGGGTCAGGTCAACGGCCTGTCCGTCATCGAGCTCGGCGACTATGCGTTCGGCCGCCCGACGCGGATCACCGCGACCACCGCGGCCGGACGCGGCGACGTGCTGAGCATCGACCGCGAGACCGAGCTGAGCGGGGCCATCCACGACAAGGGCTTCCTCACGCTGCGCGGCTACCTGGAGCAGCGCTACGGCGGGCACGTCCCGCTCACGCTGTCGGCCAGCGTCACCTTCGAGCAGTCCTATGCGGGCGTCGAGGGCGACTCAGCGGCCAGCGCCGAGCTCTACGCGCTGCTCTCGAGCCTCGCGGGCATACCGCTGCGCCAGGGCATCGCCGTGACCGGCTCGGTCGACCAGCACGGCGACGTGCAGGCCATCGGCGCGGTCAACGAGAAGATCGAGGGCTTCTACGCCGTTTGCCGTCGATCGGGGCTGACCGGCGAGCAGGGCGTGATCATCCCGCGCTCGAACGTGCGCCACCTGATGCTGCGCGACGAGGTGATCGAGGCCGTGAGCGCGGGGCGCTTCCACATCTGGGCGGTCGCGACGATCGACGAGGGGCTCGAGCTGCTGACCGGGATCCCGGCCGGCGACCGCGGCCCCGACGGGGAGTTCACCGAGGAGACGCTGCACCGGGCTGTCGAGGAGCGGCTGCGGGCGCTGGCCGAGACGGCGCGCGGGCTGCAGGAGACAGCGTCCTGAGCCGGGGATCCGAGGCGCTTGCGCCACCTCGGGGCGAACCGTAGTTCTCCGTAGGCGCCGGCGGTCCGCTGCCGATGCGCGCGCACCGTGCGCCGGGCATGCTCATAGCATGAGCACCATCACCGACTGTCCCTCGGGTCACTTGGCACCCGAGACGGTCGACGCCCTGCTGCGCGCCGCCGTCTGGGCCCCGTCCTCGCACAACACGCAGCCGTGGATCTTCGCCGTCGAGCCCGGGGTCATCCAGGTGCGGGCCGATCGCACGCGGGCGCTGCCCGTCAACGACCCCGACGACCGCGAGCTGATCATGAGCTGCGGCGCCGCGCTGTTCAATCTGCGCGTGGCCGCCTGGCACGCCGGCGCCGCGCCCACCGTCTCGATCCTCCCCGACGCACGCGATCCCGACCTGCTGGCCACCGTGCACCTGCACGGTGGCGGCCGGCCGCTCGCCGACGTCGACCGCCTGCATTCCGCGATCGAAGTGCGCCGCACCCATCGCGACGGCTTCGTCGACCGCGCGCTCCCCACCGGCCTGTCCGATGAGCTGCGCGCCCGCGCGTACGCGGAGGGCGCCTGGCTGGCGCTGCTCGACGAGGACGAGCGTGATCGCCTCGCCGACCTCGTCGCCGAGGGCGATCGCATGCAGTGGGCCAACCGTCACTGGCGCCGCGAGCTGGCGGCCTGGCTTCACCCGCGTCGCACGGGGGACGGCCTGGTGACCCCGTGGCTCAGTGCGCCGCTGGCCCGGGCTGCGGTCGCGACGCTCGACACCGGCATGCCCACCGCGGCCCGTGACCGCGAGCGCACCGAGCACGCGCCTGCCATCGCCGTGCTCGACACGCACCGCGACCGCCCGCGCGACTGGCTGATCGCCGGGATGGCGCTCGAGCACGTCCTCCTCCACGCCGCGTCCAGAGGGCTGCAGGCCGCCTTCCTCAACCAGCCGATCCAGGTGCCCGAGCTGCGCATCCATATCGCTGCGCTCCTGGACCGCCCGTGCTTCCCGCAGGCCATCCTCCAACTCGGGCACCCGGCCCATCCCGCCAAGCCCACGCCACGCCGCCCGCTGGCCGACGTCATGGACGCCGCCCACGGCTGACCCGCGCCGGTGGGGCGTGGTCGGTACTTCCCCGCAGAGCCGAGCGTGCAACGGACGGATGCCCCTCGCCACCGGGAGCGCGAAGCTGAGGACACACGCGAAAACCGGAGGGCCACCATGACCGCCAAGCTTCAGCCCTATCAGGGCAGCTACCTGACGCCGAGCCTCGAGAAGGCAACGGTGGCCGACGCCATGCGCACCGGGGTGATGAGCTGCGAGCCCGACCTCCCGGCCGCGACCGCCGCGCGGATGATGGCCACGCACCACATCCATTCCGTCGTCGTGGAGGGCATCCACGAAGACGCGGTCCACGGCGAGCGTCTCTCGTGGGGCGTCGTCTCCGACATGGATCTCCTGCGCGCCGGGCGTGCGGGCATCGAAGGCCTGACCGTGGGCGAGATCGCCGCCACCGAGCCCGTCACGGTCGAGCCGTCACTGCCGCTGGTGGAGGCGCTGCGCCTGATGGAAGAGCACGAGACCAGCCACCTCATCGTCGCTGACGGCGGCCGTCCCGTGGGTGTCCTGTCCACGCTGGACGTCGCCGGCGTCCTGGCCTGGGGCCAAGCCTGAGGAGGCGAGTGTCGTGCCGACGACCCATCCGACGATCATCGACCGCAGCGTCGAGAAGACCAACGTCTGGCTGAGGGATCTGTGTGAGGAGCTCCGATCCGACGACCGCCAATACGCCTATCACGTGCTGCGCGGCTTCCTGCACGCGCTGCGCGATCGCATCCCGATCGACGAGTCCGCGCAGCTGTCGGCACAACTGCCTGTGCTCATCCGCGGGATCTACTACGAGGGCTGGGTGCCCAGCCACACGCCCCAGACCTACCACGCCCTCGGTGTGTTCCTTGATCGGATGGCCGCCGAGGCAGGGCTGGCGGGCGAGACGCAGGCGTCCTTCGCGGCCAGCGCAGCCGCGCGCGTGCTGCGGGCGCATGTCTCGAGCGGCGAGCTCGAGGATGTCATCAGCGTCCTGCCGCCCCCGGTGCGGGAGATCTTCACCGGCTAGCGCCACGGGCGCTAGGGTGGCGCTTCGTGGCGCGCGTGCCGTCGTTCCTGCAGCGCTTCCGGCGCGTCCTCGCGCCGCCTGGACGACCCGCCGAGGCCGTCGGCGTGCCGGCGTCGGGCCAGGAGCTCGAGGGCGAGCTGGGGCCGGTGCTCGAGCAGCTCGACAGCGTCGGTGCGCAGGCCGCCGACATCGTGGCGCGCGCGCGTGAACAGGCTGGGCGCCGGCGTGATCAGGCGGTCCGCGAGGCGGCGGCGATCCTCGCTGAAGCACAGGTGCGCGCCGATGGGGAGCGCGCGCGCGCCGCGGCCCACCAGCAGGCGTCCGCCACGGCCACCATGCAGGCGACCCGCGCGGACGCCGAGGGCGAGAGCGAGCGAATCGCCGCCGTGCGCGCGGAACGCGTCGAACAGCTCGCCGACGAGGTGCTGGAGTGCGTGAGGCGCAGTGGACGCTGAGTCCGGGCTGGGTCGCGGGCAGCGTCCGTGCCCGCAGCCTGCTCTCACGGCGCCTCGGCCGCGAACATGCGCGCACGGTCGCCGCCTCGGCGTCGCTCGAGGACGCCCTCGGAGCGCTGGCGGGGAGTGCATACGGGCGCCGCGTGCGGCCCGGAATGAGTCTCGCGCACGCGCAGCGCGGCGTGGCCGAGACGACGTTGTGGCACGTCCGGGTGCTCGCCGGCTGGGCGCCGCCGGGGGCGCAAGAGGCCATCCGGGCGTTGTCGGCGTGGTTCGAGCTGGCCAACGTCGAGGATCGCCTTGCCTTCCTGGCCGGCGGCGAGGCGGCGACGCCGTTCACGCTGGGCGGCCTCGCGACGGCGTGGCCGCGGCTGGCGGACGCACGCACCGTGTCGGAGGTCCGCGTGGCGCTCGCGGGCTCGCCGTGGGGCGACCCCGGGACGCAGGAGCCCGCAGGCGTGCGCCTGGCGCTGCGCCTCGCGTGGGCACGGCGAGTGCTGCAGTCGGTTCCCGAGGCGGGCGACTGGGCCGCCGGCGCGGTCGCGCTGGTCGTCGCGCGCGAGCTGTTCCTGGCCGGGCGGTCGCCGGACGATCTCGTGACCCACCGCCCGCCGGGGATCGGCGTTGGATGGGCCGAGGCCGGGAGCCTGCGGACGCTGCGCGACGCCCTCCCGGCCCAGGCCGCGTGGGCGCTCGACGGCATCGAGGAGCCCGGCGATCTGTGGCGCGCCGAGGTGGCCTGGTGGCGGCGCGTCGAGCAGGACGCGGAGGGTCTCGTGCATGCGCCGCTCATGGGCGAGCCCATGGTGATCGGCAGCGTCGTCAGCCTCGGCATCGACGCGTGGCGCACGGCTGCGGCGCTGGAATCCGCGGCGCGCGGCGGCGCCGGGGACTCCTACGACGCGTTCGAAGCCGTTGCCTGATCACCGCTTCCCGACGCCGATGAGCCGCGTGGCGCTGATCGCGCCTGAGCATCGCGTGCGCGCGATGCTGGTCGCCCTCGCCGAGTCGGGCTCGGCACAGCTCGTCGGGCCGCTACCCGCTGCCCAGGGCGAGGCGGTCGATGCGCTGCGCCGCCTGGAGCGCGCGCACCCGCAGGTCGCGAAGGCCGCCCCGCGCGTCGCCGAGGCGCCGAGCGACGTGGCCGCGCTGGAGGACGCCGGGCAGCGCGACCTGCTGGCCGGCGAGGTCGAGCTGGCTCGTCGCGCCGGCGCGGCCGTGCATCGCGGGCCGTTCGCCGCGCTGCTGGCATGGGTGCCCAGCGAGGAGCTTCCGGCGCTGAGCGACCGGCTCGCGACGGTGGGGGCAGCTGCCGTGGTGCTGCGGCGCCCGCTGCTCGTCGAGCCGCCGACCCTGCTGCGCCCGCGCCGGCTGGCGCGCCCGTTCCGGCCGCTGGTCGACACCTACGGAGCGGCGCGCTACGCGGACCTCGACCCGACCCCGTTCGCCGCCGCCTCGTTCGTCTTCATGTTCGGGATGATGTTCGGCGACGTTGGCGACGGCCTCCTGCTCGCGGCGCTGGGCCTGCTGCTGCGCCGGTCGCGCTCCGAGCGCCTGGCCCGCGCCCGCCCGCTGTGGCCGTTCCCCGTGGCGTGCGGTCTGGCCGCGGCAGCGTTCGGCCTGCTTTACGGGGAGGCGTTCGGCCCGACGGGCATCGTGCCGACCGTCTGGCTCGCGCCGCTCGACGAGCCGGTCCGCCTGCTCGCGGTCGCGGTCGCCATCGGTGCGCTGCTGCTGGCCGCCAGCTACGCGATGGGCGTCGTCAACCGCTGGCGCGAGGGCGGCCCGCGGGCTGCGCTGCTGGCGCCGTCGGGGATCGCCGGGTTCGCGGTGTTCGCCGGTGCGGGGCTGCTCGTGCTCGGGTCCTACCTGGGCGTGGGAGCGCTGACGGCCGGCGGGGCCGCGGTCGTCGTCGGCGGCACGATCCTGCTCTTCGCCGGTTTCGCCGCCGATGCGGGCGGAGCGGGCGGCGCGGTCGCCGAGACCCTCGTCGAGGTCTTCGATGCGGTCGTCCGCGTCGGCGCCAACCTGATCTCGTTCACGCGGCTGGCGGCCTTCGGCCTCATGCACGCGGCGCTCGGCGCCGTCCTGCTCGACGGCGCGCGTGGGATGTGGAGCGCCGGGACGATCGGCCGCGTCGCCGCCGTCCTCGTCTTCACCGTGGGCCACGCCGGCGCGTTCGCGCTGGAGGCGCTGGTGGCCGGAGTGCAGGCGATGCGGCTGGAATACTACGAGCTGTTCTCGCGCCTCTTCGCTGGGGAGGGCGAGCCGTTCTCACCCTGGAGGATCCCCGTGGTTCGAAAGGCCCGACCGATATGAGCGCCTCCCTGCTCGCCGCGGCGCCGATCGCCGCCGTATCGGGTCTGATCGCGGCGGGCTGGGCGAGGCGCGACCCACAGCGTGCGCTGCGCCGCCTCGTCGCCGTCGACGCCGTGATCGCGCTGTTCGGGCTCGCCGCGGCGGCCGCACTGGCACTCGGCGTGGTGGATCCCGCCCAGGCGGCCGGCGCCGCGAACGCCGGCGATTCCGGCTCGGCCTTCATCGGCGCCGGGATCGCCATCGCCGGCTCGGCGATCGGCGCTGGGATCGCAGTGGCCTACACCGGCGCCGCAGCGCTGGCGGCGATCAGCGAGAAGCCCGAGATGTTCGGCCGGGCGATGGTGATCGTCGGCCTCGCCGAGGGGATCGCGATCTACGGACTGGTGATCGCCGTCGTCCTCATCGGCAAGACATGAGCGCCGCGGCGGCGATCGGCGAGCACGTCCGGCTCGCCGGCTACGCCCTGGCCGGCGTCCAGGTCCTCCCGGCCGAGGACCGGGCGGCGGCCGACGCGGCATGGGAGCATCTCCCCGCGGACGTCGCGTGCCTCATCCTCACCCCCGCCGCGCACGCGGCGCTCGCCGCGCGCCTCCCCGAGCGTCCCGAGCTCGTGTGGACCGTGGTGGCGCAGTGAGCCTGGACACCGCGAGCGGTGCCCTGCTGGCCGAGGCCCGTCGCCGGGCGCAGGAGATCCTCGCCCAGGCCGAGACCGAGGCGAGCGAGCAGGTCGAGCCCGCGCACCGCCAAGCCGACGCGCTCGTCGCCGAGGCGCGCGCGCAAGGTGAGGCCGACGGTCGCCTCGAGGCCGCGCGCGAGGAGGCGGTAGCGCGGTTCTCCGCGCGCATGACCGTGCTCGGCGCGCAGCGCGCGTCCTATGACGAGCTGCGCCGACGCGCCCGCGCCGCCGTCCTCACGCTGCGCGACGAGGCCGACTACCCCGAGCTGCTGGAACGCCTGGCCGCCGCCGCGCGCCGCGACCTCGGCGACGATGCGCAACTGCAGATCGACCCGCCCGATCTCGGTGGCGTGCGCGCCACGGCGGGCACCCGCGCGGTCGACTACACGCTGGCGGCCCTGGCCGACCGCTGCGTCGACGACCTCGGCCCGCGACTCGCGGCGCTGTGGACGTGACGGCACCCACCGTGACCCGCGTCAGCGGGCCGGTCGTCGAGATCGACGGCATGGGCGCAGCGCATCTGCTCGAGCTCGTCGAGGTCGGCCCCAAACGGCTGGCGGGCGAGGTCATCTCGCTGCGCGGGGAGCGCGCGGTCGTCCAGCTGCACGAGTACACGGGCGGGCTCGGACCCGGCGCGTCGGCGTCGCTGGGCGGCGGCCCGCTCACCGCCGAGCTGGGCCCGGGGCTGCTGGGCGGCATCTTCGACGGGATGCTGCGACGGCTCGAGGACCTCGGCGAGCGCCTGGCCCCCGGCGCCCGGGCTCCCACGCTGTCGCGCGACAGGCGCTGGCACTTCACCCCCCGCGTGCGCGAGGGCGACGGCCTCGGCGCCGGGGCCGTGCTGGGAAGCGTCCCTGAGACCGTGGCCATCGAGGCGCGCGTGCTGGTCCCCCCGGACGTCGCCGGCACCGTCGAGTGGCTGGCCGCGGAGGGCGAGTACACGGTGACCGAGCCGATCGCGAGGATCGCCGGGCGCGACGTGCGCCTCGCCCACCCGTGGCCCCTGCGACGACCGCGGCCCAGCGGCCTGCGCCTCGACGCCTCGGTCCCGCTCAGCACCGGCCAGCGCTCGCTCGACCTGCTCTTCCCCGTCGCGCGAGGGTCTACGGCGGCGGTTCCCGGCGGGTTCGGCACCGGCAAGACGGTGCTGCTGCAGCAGATCGCCAAGTGGTCGGACGCCGACGTGATCGTCTACGTCAGCTGCGGCGAGCGCGGCAACGAGCTGGCCGACGTCCTGCACGAGATCACCACCCTCGAGGACCCGCGTACGGGTCGGTCGCTGCTGGACCGGACGGTGCTGGTGGCCAACACGTCGAACATGCCGCTCATGGCACGCGAGGTCAGCGTGCATGCCGGCGTCACGGTGGCCGAGCTGTACCGCGACATGGGCTATGACGCGCTCGTGATCGCCGACTCGACCTCGCGCTGGGCCGAGGCGCTGCGCGAGATCGCGTCGCGCACCGGCGAGCTGCCCGCCGAGGAGGGCTATCCGGCGAGCCTCGCCCCGACCCTGGCGTCGTTCTACGAGCGGGCGGCGCGCGTGCAGACGCTGGGCGGCGACGTGGGCTCGGTCACCATCCTCGGGGCGATCTCGCCCCCCGGCGGTGACATGGCCGAGCCCGTGACGGCGCACACCGAGCGCTTCGTGCGCGCCGTGTGGTCGCTGGATCGCGACCTCGCCTACGCTCGCCACTACCCGGCCGTGAGCTGGTCGGCGTCGACCTCGCGCGACGTGGCCCAGGTGGCGCGCTGGCACGCCGCGCAGGGCGGCGACCAGGAGTGGGGCGAGCGCCGCGCCCGCGCCGTGCGCCTGCTGTCCGAGGCCGACCGCGTCCAGGCCGTGGCGGACCTGGTGGGCGCCGCGTCGCTGCCCGACCACGAGCGGGTGGTGCTGCTCACCGGCCGCCTGCTGCGCGAGGCGGTGCTGCAGCAGAACGCGCTCAGCGACAACGACGCCTGGGCGGGCGCCGCGAAGCAGGCCGCGCTGCTCGCGATGGTGCTCGCGATCCACGACCGCGCCATCGACCTCGCCCACCGCGGCGTGCCCGGCGCGCGCATCGAGGAGCTCGACTTCTCGGACGCCGCGCGGGCGCGCGACCGCGTCGGCCCCGAGGACGCCGGCGGCGTCGATGCCATCCGCGACGCGCTGCTGGCGCGCATGGAGGGCCTGGCGTGAGGGCGCTCGTCGAGCACACGCGCGTGGACTCCGTCCGCGGCCCGCTGGTGGTGATCGGCGACGTCGCCGGCGTCGGATGGGACGAGATCGCCGAGATCCGCCTGGCCTCGGACGAGGTCCGCCACGGGGTCGTGCTGGACGTCCACGACGACCTTGCGGTGGTCCAGGTCTTCGAGGGCACCGATGGGATCGGCACGGAGGGCTTGCGCGTGGCCTTCACCGGCTCTCCGCTGCGCATCCCAGTCGGTGACGGCTGGCTGGGCCGAGTGTGCAACGGCCGCGGCGAGCCGCTGGACGGCGGGCCCCCGGTCCTCGGCGTGGAGACGCGCGAGGTGGCCGGGGACCCGATCAACCCATGGCAGCGCGAGACGCCACGCGAGCCGGTGCTCACCGGCGTCTCCGCGATCGACGGCCTGGCCACACTCGTGCGGGGCCAGAAGCTGCCGATCTTCTCGGTCGGCGGCCTGCCGCATCTGGAGCTCGCCGCGCAGATCGCCGCGCAGGCGCGAACGGGCGACGAGCCCTTCGCCGTCATCTTCGCGGCGATCGGGATCACCCATGCCGACGCGGCGGAGGTCGGCGCCGCACTCGCCACGCGCAGCTCCGGGGACCTCACCGTGCTGCTCAACACGGCCGACGACCCGCTCATCGAGCGCCTCGTGACGCCCAACATCGCGCTGACGATCGCCGAGCACCTGGCCTTCGAGGGCGGCCGGCACGTGCTCGTGGTCATGGCCGACCTCACCAGCTACTGCGAGGCGTTGCGCGAGGTCTCGGCCTCGCGCGGCGAGATCCCGTCGCGTCGCGGCTACCCCGGGCACCTCTACAGCGATCTCGCAGCGCTGCTCGAGCGGGCCGGGCGCATCAAGGGCCGGGCCGGCTCGGTCACGCAGCTGCCGGTCCTGACCATGCCCGCCGGCGACGTCACCCATCCTGTGCCGGACACCGCCGGTTACATCACCGAGGGTCAGCTGGTGTTCTCGCCGGAGCTCCACGCCCAGGGCCTCTACCCCCCGTTCGATGCGCTGGGCTCGCTCTCGCGGCTCATGCGGCTCGGCGCGGGTCCCGGCCGCACGCGCGAGGACCATCTCGAGCTGGCCGCCCAGCTCTACGCGCTGGCGGCGCAGGCGCGCCGGGCGCGCGAGCTGGCCGAGGTGCTCGGCGAGGACGCGCTGTCGGACGCCGAGCACCGCAGGCTGGACTTCGCCGAGGCGATGAACGCTGAGTTCATCGGGCAGGAGCGCGGCGAGGGCCGCACGCTCGAAGACACGCTGGAGCGCGGATGGCGGGTGGTCTCGCGACTGCCGCGAGCAGAGCTGACGATGCTCTCCGACGCCTCGCTCGATGCGCATTACGTCGGGGGCGCGCGGTGAAGATCCGCCATCCGCCCGGTCGCGCAGGTCGTCCGTGGCTGGTCCATCGCCTGGAGGTGTCGCGGCGCGGTGCCGAGCTGCTCGACGAGAAGTTCCGCGCCCTGGTGCGCGAGCGTATGGGACTGCAGCCGGTGGCCACCGCGGCGCGCGCCGAGTGGGAGCGCAGCGCGCGCGAGGCGGAGCGCTGGCTCGCGCGCGCGGCGATGATGGGCGGCGAGCGCGGGCTCACCCTCTCGGCGGCCGCGGCCCGGCCCGCGGAGGTCACCATTCGCTGGCGCGCGATCCTCGGCGTCACCTGTCCGAGCGAAGCGTCGGTCGCGCCCTATCGCGAAGCGGAGCTGATGGAGCTCGGCGGCAATGCAGCGCTCCTGTCCGCAGCCGTGGCCCACCGCCGCGCGCTGGAGGCAGCGCTGCAGGTCGCTGCGGCCGAAGCGGGGCTGCGGCGCATCGACGCGGCGCTGCACGCCACGAGGCTGCGACGCAACGCGATCCAGCGCAACTGGATCCCGGCTCACGAGCAGGCCCTGCGTGCGCTGGAGCTCACCCTCGAGGAGCTCGAGCGCGAGGACGGCGCGCGCCTGCGGCGTGTCACACAGCCAGAGGGCGGTGTCGCCTAGGCGGGGTCCCCCACCGCGCCAGGTCGGCCGCGACCCGATCGACGAGGGGATCGAGGCATGCCGCGAGCGGCGCGGTCAGGTCGGCTCCGACGGCGGTCGACCCCGGCTGCGCGCCGTGCAGGATGACCTCCTCGGGCCACGCGCCGCTGATGCGCGCGGCGCCGAGCAGGTCGGCGAGGCCGACGTCGTGCACGGTCATGCCGTTGGTGAGCCCGCGCTCCAGATCCCTGCCGTCCAGGCGCACTAGTGTTCCCGGCGCCGCGCCCGTGTCGATCGCATCCACCACGATGGCCCGCCGCGCATCGGCCAGCCACGGCAGCAGCAGCAGTCCCGCGGTCCCGCCCTCCACGATCTCCACGCCCGTGACGTCGTGGCGCTCGGCCAGGCGCCGAACGGCGTGCACGCCCAGCCCGTCGTCGCTGAGCACCACGTTGCCCACCCCGATGACGACCGCATCCGCCGCGCTCATGCCTCGTCACCGTCGAGCACGTCGGCCTTGTAACCCGTGACGATGCTCGAAACCTCGCCGTTGCGCTCCTCGATGTCGACCAGGATCGCCGAGTAGACGTGGTGGATCGTGAACGCGCCGAAGACGAACATGAGCAGGAAGTGCAGGAGGCGCAACTGCTCGATCCCCATCAGGTCGTAGGTCCAGCCGAACAGCGCTTGCCAGGCGGGGATCCGGCTGACCCACGCGAAGAGCCCGAGCCCCGAGACGATCGACAGTCCGAAGAGCCCGTAGATGGCCATGTAGGCCATCGAGGCGAGCGGGTTATGGCCGTTGGCGGCCGGCGGGTGGCGGCGGCGCAGTGCGTAGAAGCCGATCATGTGGCGCAGGTCGCGCCGCTGCGCGGCGGTGATCGGCAGCAGCCCGCGCCAGTGCGCGTAGCGGTTGCCGGCGAACGCCCAGTAGATCCGGAAGAGGACGGCGGCGACGAGGACGAACCCGGTGGCCTCGTGCAGGAAGCGGACGAGCCCCATCGTGAAGCCGGGATGCCCCGGCGAGCCGCTGCCGGCCAGGAACGGGTGATGGATGTAGTAGCCGGTGATCGACAGCACGATCAGCGCGAGGACGATCGTCCAGTGCACGATGCGGACGGGCAGCTCCCATACGTAGACCGGGCGCCGGGCCGGGGCGGCGCTCGCCAGCACCCGGCCGCTGCAGGACGTGCACGGCGCAGGCCATGCACACCGAGTTCGCTACGTCCCCGCCGCGATGACGCCGATGAGGTCGAGCGTGGAGACCACGCCGACCGGGAAGCCCTCGCCGTCGACAGCGACGACGTGCGCCGCGCGGCTCTCGGCGACCATCGACGCCGCGAGCTCGAGGGACGCATCGACGCGGACGACGGCAAGCCCCATGCTCGCCATCTCGCCGGCCGTCGGAACGGGCTCGCCGCGCAGGGCGCCGGCGACGACGTCCATGTCGGTGACGAAGGCCCAGCCGCCGTCGCGGGCGACCATCACCGTGTGGGCACGGCGCTCGACGAGCGCGGCCGCGACGTCGGCCAGCGAGGCCGTCGGCGGGCAGGCGATGATGCCGGGGTGCATGACGTCGGCCACGGTGTGGGCGTCCAGGCGGCCGACGCTGAGCGCGGGGCGCGCCGGCGCGGGACGCACCATCCGCGCCGTGCGCGGCTCGTGTCCCGCCAGCACCGCGGCGATGTCGAAGGTCGAGAGCACGCCGCGCGCCTGAGCTTCGCCGCCCTCGCGGACGAGCACGTGAGCCGCCTGTTCGTCGACCATGCGCCGGGCCACGGCCTGCAGCGTGTCGTGGGGAGACAGCGATGGCGTGTCGCCGGCGAGGATCTCGCCGGCCGTCGTGGCGCCGGCCAGCACGCCCCGGACGACGTCGCGCGCCGTGATCAGGTGCGGCGCGGCGGGACCGACGACGACGGCGTGCACCTGATGGACGCTCATCAGCGTCGCCACCTCGGTCAGCGCCGCGCCCGGAGGGCACGCCACCAGGCCGGGCGCCATGACGTCGCCTGCCTCGACGGCGGAAAGCATGGAACGGTCGGTGATCGTGTTCATAGCCAGGTTCTACGCGCGCGCGACGATCCGGGCATCGGCGCAATCCCGCCGAGTTCTCGCGGGGAAGCACGGACGACCGGTGCTTGGCGCAGTGCTTCCGTAGGTCATGTGACAGTCCGCGCCCCCGAAGCGCCCCCCGCCCGAGCCGAGGCCACGGCGCCGGTGGCGTCCCTGCTGTCGCGACGCATGGTCTTCGTGACCGGCAAGGGCGGCGTGGGAAAGAGCACCGTGGCCGTCGCGCTCGCACTCGCCGGCGCCGGGCGCCGGCGTCAGGCGGTCGTGTGCGAAACCGACACGCGGGCCCAGCTGGCTCGAGCCTTCGGGCTGACGCCCCCGCGGCCGGGAGCCGAGCTCGAGCTCGCACGAGGGCTGTCCAGCATCGCGATCGATCCCGACGCCGCCCTCGAGGAATGGATGGGGAGGAACATCGGGCGCCCGGGCGCCGCGCTGCTGGCCCGCTCCGACGCCTTTCGCTACTTCGTCGCCGCCGCGCCTGGCGCACGCGAGCTCATCTCGATGGGCAAGGCGTGGGACCTGACCCGCCGGCGCGACGGCGGCAGGCTCGTGGTCGTCGACGCGCCCTCCACCGGCCACGCCGTGGCACTGCTGCAGGCGCCCAGCACCTTCAGCCGGCTCGGCGGCGTGGGGCCGATCGGGCATCAGGCCGCGCACGTCCGCGACTTCCTGGCCGACCCGTCGAGCAGCGCGATCGTGCTGGTCTGCACCCCGTCCGAGATGCCCGTGACGGAGACCGTGGAGCTCGCGGCCGCGATCGAGGACGTCACCGGTCGCCGGCCGGACGCCGTCATCGCCAACCAGGTGCTGCCCGATCGCTTCGACGGCGATGAGATCGAGCTGGTCGACCGCGCCCTGGACGCGGGTGACGATCCGCTCCTGCGCGCCGTGGGCGCGCCGGCGCGGCAGGCCTGGCAGCGGGCGCGCGAGCAGGAGCACCAGCTCAGCCGGCTGCGCGCGGAACTCGCCGTCGAGGTCATCGAGCTGCCCTTCCTCTTCGTCCCCGCGCTCAGACCCCGCGAGCTGCGCGCGCTTTCCACCATCCTGGCTTCGCACGCCTAAGGTGCCTGCATGCCACCCGCACCCTGCCCGCCGGAGGACGTGCTCGCGCACGTACCCCCGGGCGCCGACGTCATCGTCCCGATGGTCAACGGCGAGCCGGTCGCGATCATCGATGCGCTCGAGGCCAACCACGAGCGCCTCGAGGATGTGCGCCTGCACCAGATGCACGCTCTGTACGAACGGCCCTATATCCACGGCGCATACGCGCCGCGCCTGCGTCACGTCTCCTACTTCCTCGCCGCGGCGACGCGGGAGGCCTACTGGAACGGCGGCTGCGACCTCGTCCCCAACCACTTCTCCGAGGTCCCGGCGCTGCTGCGCTCGAGCACGCGCTGCTCGCTGGTGATCGCAGCGGCGACGCCACCCGACCGCCACGGTCTGGTCAGCCTGGGGACCAACGCCGAGTACGTCGCCGCGCTCATCGGCCACGTGCCCTTCTTCCTGGAGATCAACCCGCGCATGCCGCGGACGTTCGGCCTGAACCAGCTGCACATCTCGCAGGTGCTCGGCTTCTGCGAGGCCGAGCGGCCGCTCGTCGAGGTCGCCTCCGCGGTGCCCGACGAGCGCGACGAGGCGATCGCCGCGCGCATCGTCGAGCGCATCCCCAACGGCGCGACGCTCCAGATCGGCGTCGGGGGTGTGCCCAACGCCGTGCTCGCGTTCCTGCGCGACCATCGCGACCTCGGCATCCACACCGAGGCGCTCTCCGACGGCATCGTGGACCTCGTCGAGCGCGGCGTGGTGACCGGCACGCGCAAGCAACTGCGCCCGCACAAGGTCGTGGCGACCTTCGCGCTCGGGAGCCAGCGCCTCTACGACTGGCTCGACCTCAACGCGGTCGTGGAGATGCTCCCCGTCGACTGGGTCAACGATCCTCGGGTGATCGCACGCGAGCGCGACTTCGTGTCGATCAACGCCACCACCGAGGTCGACCTCTACGGCCAGTGCGCGTCGGAGACCATCGCCGGGCGCTACTGGTCCTCCAGCGGCGGCCAGGCGGACTTCGCGCGCGGCGCGATGTACGCCGAGGGCGGGCAGGCGTTCGTCGTCCTGCGCTCGGTCACCAGCAAGGGCCGCAGCCGCATCCGCGTGCGCCTGACCGAGGGTTCCGTCGTCACCACGCTGAAGAACACCGTCGATCACGTCGTGACCGAATGGGGCATCGCCTCGCTGCGTGGGCGGCCGCTCGCCGAGCGGGCACGGTCGCTGATCGCGATCGCGCATCCCGACCACCGCGACGAGCTCGAGGCGCAGGCGCGCGAGGCGGGCATCCTGCCGCGCCCCGCGCTCGCCGGCTGACCGCTTACTTCACCTGGAAGGCGAGCTTCTGTCCGGCCGCATAGTGGCCGGGCAGGAAGCACACGAGCTCGTAGTTGCCGGGCTTCAGGTCGGCGGTGACCACGTCGCCGGCGCCCGCCGGGAGCTCCTTGCCCTTGGCCAGGAAGGTGGACTCGTCGAGCATCCCGCCCGGGGCCTTGGCCGGATCGGCCACGATCGCCAGCCCGTGCATCGTGCCGCCGGTGTTCTTGACGGCGAAGGTCACCTTGCCGGCCTTGACCGAGGTGGTGTCGGCCTTGACGAACATCTCGCCCATCGTCGCGTTGACGTCGGCCTTCATCGCGCCCATGTCGTGACCGGGGGTGGCCGCGGCGGTGGGCGCCGGGGCGACGACCTTCGGCGCGCCGGTGGTGTGCAGGATGCCGGCGGCGCCCTTGACCATGTCGCCGAAGGCGTGGGTGACGAACGGGTAGTTGCCCTCGCGGTCGAGGGTGAACTCGACCCAGCCGCCCTGGCTCGGCGCGAAGGACACCGTCTGGGCGTCATGCCCGACCACGCCCTCGACGTGGGTGGTGTCGAAGACCGTGCCGATGACGTGGAAGGCGCTCCACTTGCTCGGCCCGGCGTCGAGGACGTACATGCGGATCCTCTCGCCGCGGCGCACGGTGATCGGGTGCGCCTTGTACTGGTTGGCGTAGCCGTTGAAGGCCATTACGTCGGGCGTTTCGGCCGCCATCTTGGCGGCGTCGGCCGGCTTGCCGGGGGCGCCGAGATAGAACTCCTCCTGCGTCAGCCACAGCTCCTTGTCGACCGGCGGGAGATTGCGCGGCTTGACGACCATCATCCCCATCATGCCCGCGCTCGTGTGCATGAGCACCGGCTGCGTGGCGCAGTGGTACATGAAGACACCCGGGTGCTTGGCCACGAAGTCGATCGTCAGCTTCTTGCCGGGCGCGACGTCGATGTAGTTCTTGTTCGGAGCGACCTCGGCGGAGTGGAAGTCGATCGAGTGGGCCATGTTGACGGCCATCTTCTTCGAGCCGC
This sequence comes from uncultured Actinomycetes bacterium, assembly GCA_963806015.1. Classification (GTDB taxonomy): domain Bacteria; phylum Actinomycetota; class Thermoleophilia; order Solirubrobacterales; family Solirubrobacteraceae; genus JAOPZW01. Next base: position 433,447 of record CAWDWM010000001.1, read on the forward strand.
CGTTGACGAAGGTGATGTGCACCCGGTCGCCCTGGTTGACGACGATCGGCGGGCTGGCGGCGGTGCCGCGGTAGGCCTTGCCGTTGACGGCGTAGCTCCACGCCTCGGTGGGCGCGAGGTCGGGGTCGACCTGGGTGACGTGCTGGAAGACGTCGACGGTGAACCTCTTCACCGCGCCGGCGGGAACGGCCGGGAGCGTGGGATCGACCTTGGCGTACTTCTCGAAGGCCACGCCCTTGGCGTCGGCCAGCGTGGGTGCCTTGGCCGGGGCGGCAGCCGCCGGCGTCGCCGCCGGGCCGTGCGTGACGACGGTGGTCGTCGCGCCCGAGCCGCCGGATGACGCGAACGCGAAGATCGAGACGACGATGGCCAGGATGGCCACGAGGGCGGCCAGGCCGATGCCGACCATCATCCATTCCTGGCGCCCCCTGCCGTCGCTCGCAGGAGCGGTCGCCGGGCTCACGAGACCCTCGGCCGCTTGGTAGTCGATGTCCGCTGCAGAGCGCGTCTGCTCGGTATCTGGGTGGAAGTCCGTCGCCATGGAAGTGCTCCTCTTCGGTGATCTCCTGTGCTGTTTCGAGCATCGGCCACGGAGCACCGTGACGGGCGATCCGCGGCCCGAAAGTCATGCGCAGAGGGCGTCCGCCTCATGCCCGTATGGAATGGGGCAAATCGCGTATTGGCCCTCAGTAGTTCGGTGCAATCGGCGTCCTTCCCGCCACAGACCATGTCGTTGCCATGCGTGACAAGCATGCCCTTGGTCAGTATCGTGACGGCGTGGCCGCGCCACCCGCCACCCCCGAGCTCAACGAGCTGCGCGGCTTCTGCGTCGCGGCCGACCTCGGCAGCCTGGGACGCGCCGCCGTGCGCCTGCGCGTCTCGCAGCCATCGCTGTCCAAACGCCTGGCGTCACTCGAGACCAAGGTCGGCGCGCGCCTGCTCGAGCGCTCGGCGCGGGGCGTGACCCTCACGGGAGCCGGGCGGCGGCTGTACCGCCACGCGCGCCCGCTGCTGGAGGCCGCCGACCAGGTCGCCGAGGTCATGGTGGGGATCCGCGAGACCGGCGCCGTCGTGCGCCTGGCCGCCAGCCACTCGGCGAGCGAGGCATTCGTCGCGGCGCTGCTGACCGAGCTCAACGCGCGCCAGCAGCTCGCCGTCGAGCTGGTCACCGCCAACTCGCAGGTCGTGCGCGCGCTGGTCGCCGACGGGCGGGCCGACGTCGGCGTCGCCGCCTCGCGACCCAACTCCACCCCGAATCCGGGCGTGCGCGAGACCGAGCTCGTGGACGACGCGATCGTCTGCGCGGTTCCGCCGGGCCACGCCTGGGCCACGCGCGGCACGGTGAGTGCAAAGCGCTTCCTGAGCACGCCCATGGTCGTGCGCGACCCATCCTCCAACGCGCGCTGGACGGTCGACGCGGTCCTCGCCGCCGGCGACCTCCACGCCGCCCCGCCGCTGGTGGAGGCCGCCACCCCGCGCGCCGCCATCGCCGAGGCGCGCAGCCGCCGCGCGCCGGTACTCCTCAGCCGCCACGTGATCGCTCAGAGCGACTTCATCCCCGTCGCGGTCGAGGGCCTGGCCTTCCCGCGCAGCTACGTGCTGGTGTCCCCCGCCTACGGCGAGGCGACCGGTGAGGTGCGCCAGCTCGTCGAGTGCATCCGCGAGCACATCCGGATCTGGCTGCGCTGACATGAGCAAGCTCGACGACTACGCACGCGCGCTCGACGGGCTCGACGATCCCGAGCCCTATCTGCTCGAGCACTCCGGTCTACCGGGCCCACGCGGGAACATCGAGCTCGGCCTGGCTGCCGCACGGGTGTGCGAGCCGGCGCAGCTGCGGCGCTGGGCGGCACTCGATGCGCAGGCTGCGCCCACCGGCGGCGCGGAGGAGTTCCTCACCTTCTGCGGGGTGGTCGGCCTCGGCCGGCTGCTCGTCGAGGGCGACGCGGACGCGCTCAGCGAGCTGCGCGCGCACGCCAACGACCCCCGGTGGCGCGTCCGCGAAGCGGTGGCGGTGGCGCTCCAGCGCTGGGGCGCTGACGACTTCGAAGCCCTGGCGACGGCGATGGCCGGCTGGGCGCACGGGTCCTGGCTGGAACGCCGGGCGGCAGCCGCAGCGCTGTGCGAGCCCGTCCTGCTCACCGATCTCGGCCGCGTGCAGGCAGTGCTGGCGGTGCTCGAAGAGGCGACGGCCGGCGTCACGGGCGCCGCCCGCGACGAGCGCCGCTCGGACGAGTTCAAGGCCCTTCGCAAGGGTCTGGGCTACTGCTGGAGCGTTGCCGTCGCGGCCGCTCCCCAGGCTGGGCGCCCCGCGTTCGACGCGCTGGCCGAGCGCGCGGTGCGCAGCGGCGAACGCGACCTGCGCTGGATCGTGCGCGAGAACCTGCGCAAGCGCCGGCTCGAGCGGCTGGACGCCGCCTGGGTCCAGCGCTTGCGCGGCGAGCTGGGCTGAGCTCGGCTTCTAGCCGTCGCCGGCCTCCGCCCGCTCGATCGCGTCCCCGAGTTGCGCGAGGTCATGCTCGGGCAGCCGCTCCTCGAGCAGCGCGAAGAGGTGGCGCTCCTCGTAGCGGACGTGATCGTGCAGCAGCCGGCCGAGCTCGTGAGCGCCATCGACGCCGCCGCCGGCGGGGAGCGCGTCGACGGCGGCGCGGATCCGGGCGTGCTCGTCGCGGACGCGCGCTGCGGCCGCGCGCCAGTCCGCATCGGTCTCCGGCAGGGCGGGCAGCAGGAGCCGCTCCTCGATCTCGAAGTGCCGGCGCCCGCGGGGCTGCCAGAACGCCTGCAGATGGGCGACCGCGGCATCGAGATCGGCGGCGCCGGCGCGGCGCAGCCGTAGCGCTGCGTCCAGGGCATGGTGGTGGTCACGCGACAGCGCAGCGAGGGCCGCCGAGCGCCTCATTCGCCGCGACCGCGCGTCGGGCGCCCGTCGGCGCCCGTGACGACCATCCGCAGGCCGTGCGAGGGACTCGGGTCGGGGAAGTTGGCCGGGTGGACCCGGAGGTCGCGTGCCATCCAGCGCGCCGCCAGCGCGCCGACCACCAGCAGGGCTGCCAGCAGCGCCAGCTCGGGCGCCCGGTGATGGCGGGCGCCCTCGGCGACAACGAGCAGCAACGCGAGCCCCACCATCATCAGCGCGATGGCGCGGTGGAAGCGCCCGGCCTCGGAGTGCGGCCACGGGTCCACCGGGCGGACGATCTCGCGCCCGTGGTCGGAGTCGGTGCAGGCTTCCTTGAGCGGGCACGCGTTGCAGACGTGGGCCTTGGCGCGATAGCGCACGAGCCGGCGCTGGTGGTCGAACTCGTACGGCCACAGGTGCTCGCCCTGCGGGCACTCCCAGTGGTCGTGGTCGGCGTCGTAGGCGAAGCCCGCGGTGCGGTAGCGCAGCGAGCGCCGGTGAGTGTGAGCCGACAGCCACTCCAGAACGAAGGCGCCGGTCATGAGCAACCCGGCGTAGCCGGCGGCGAGGACCACCTCGGGCGTCATGTCAGCCTCGCGGCGGTCGCCTCGTCGCTCCCGGCGGTGACGATGCCGGCGGGCCCGGAGAGCTCGGTGAAGAGGATGTCGTCGGGCTCATCGAGCGTGACGCGCTTGACGGTATGACGGATGCCGAGGTACGCGATGTAGAGCGCCGGGACGGCTCCGCCGACGATGAAGACGATGTCCCCGGGAAGTCGCAGCCACTCGATCAGGTGGTTGGTGTCGTTGGTGAGGAACTTCAGTTGGCGCGCCTCGAAGTAGCCGTGGTTCACCGACTTGTAGAGCTGCAGGATCCCGAGCGGCAGCAGCGTCGCAAAGCACATCCAGGCGAGGCCGATGTTCGTCGACCAGAACGAGATCCGCGCCCATTTCTCCGGCCACCGCTCGGCCGGGATCAGGTAACGCAGGCAGAACAGCGCCAGACCGAGGGCGAGCATCCCGTAGACGCCCATCATCGCCGCGTGGCCGTGGTTGGCGGTCAGCGCGGTGCCGATCTCGTAATAGGAGACGATCGGCAGGTTGATGAGGAACCCGAAGATGCCGGCGCCCAGGAAGTTCCAGAACCCGACCGCGACGAGGAACATGACCGCCCAGCGATGCGGAAACGGCGTCTGCGAGCGTGACTGCTGCGCGGCGCCGAGTTGCAGGAACGACCACGCCTCGACGGTCAGGAAGGTCAGCGGCAGCACCTCGGCGGCGGAGAAGAACGCGCCGAGCGCCATGTGCTCGGCCGGCTCGCCGGAGAAGTACAGGTGGTGCATCGTCCCGACCACCCCGCCCACCGAGTACAGGATGATGTCGAGGAACACCACCGTGAGCGCGATCTTCTCGCGCACCACGCCGAGCAGGACGAACATGTAGGCGACCATCACCGTGGTGAAGAGCTCCAGGAAGTCCTCGACCCAGAGGTGAACCACCCAGAAGCGCCAGAACTCGGTGGTGGTGAAGTTGTCGGCCGTGCGGGCGATCAGCCCCACGGCATAGAAGGCGGGGATCGCGCACGCGGCCAGGAAGAACAGCCACGGCATGTTGCCCGCGTGCTCGGTGGCCAGCCGCCGGCGCAGGACGCGCCACAGCATGAACACCCAGAAGAAGAGCCCGATCGACAGGAGGACCTGCCAGAGGCGCGCGAGGTCGAGGTACTCGAAGCCCTGCAGGCCGAACCAGTTGGACGCGGCGTTCTGGAGTACGCCGTGCACGCCGAGGTACGAGCCGATCAGCGTGCCGAAGACGACCACGGCGAGCGCGCCGAGCAGCGCGAAGGCCAGCGTGCCCTGGTGCTTGGGCTCGCGCCTGGCGATCATCGGCGCCAGGAAGATGCCGGCCGCGACGAACGAGGTCGCCACCCAGAACAGCGCGAGCTGGACGTGCCAGGTGCGCAGCAGGTTGTAGGGGAAGACCTTCGCCAGGTCGAAGCCGAAGAAGCTGTCGATCTCGGCGCGGTAGTGCTGCGACGCCGCACCGACGAGGGTCTGCAGGAGGAAGAGCGCCGCCATCACGAAGAAGAACCACGCGCACGCGCGTTGCGCCGGCGTGAGCGCGACGTCGCCGGGAGCGCGGAAGGACAGCGTGGCCTGCTCGCGCCCGTGCCATCCCAGCCTGCGCCCCCAGCGCCCGAAGGCGGCGAAGAGCACACCGATGCCGCCCAGCAGCGCGATCAGCGACAGCACCGACCACACGATCACGTCGGCCGTCGGCTTGTTGTCGACGCGCGGCTCCGAGGGCCAGTTGTTGGTGTAGGAGTAGTCGTGACCGGGGCGGTCGGTCGACGCCGCCCACGCCGTCCACGCGAAGAACGCGGTCAGCCGGCGCAGCTGCGTGCGGTCGGTGATCGCGTTGGGCCGCAGGCCGTGCTCGGTCGTCGGGTCGGAGAAGAACCGGCTGTAGTACGGCACGAGGGCGCGGAAGGCCTGGGCCTGCGGCGCGGTGAGCCTCAGCGTCTTCGTGCGCTTGTCGTAACGGTTGGTGCGGAAGTCCGCGATCGTCCTGCGCGCGGCCGAGTCCGACGCGTTGCCGCCGTAGAAGCGGTTGACGAGATCGGACGAGCGGCGCAGGTAGTCGGCCGTGAAGTCGGGGCCCAGATAGGCGCCGTGGCCGAACGCCGACCCGTATTCCATGAGCCCGTTGTGCAGGAAGACCTGCTGGCCCTTGGAGATGTCGTTGCCGGTGTAGAGGACGCGGCCCTGCGCATCGAGCACGCGCTGGGGCACCGGCGGGTGCGCCATGTAGGTGCGGTAGGCGAGCAGGCCGAGAATGAAGAACCCGACGAGCATGACCAGGACGACCGCCTGGATCCACCCTTTGGAGACCAACAGCGAGCGCCGTTGGGAACCCTCCATCGCCGCTCCTTTCACCCGAGGACCGCGGCAGTCGGGTCAGCCTAACCGAGCCGCCCGGCGCGCAAGGTGAATACTTCGTCGAAGCACTCCAGGCCATAGGGCTCGTGGGCGATGACGAGCACGCCGCGCCCCGCGCGGGCCTCGCGGGCGAGCTCGCCGACGAGCGCCGCGGCCCCCTCCGCGTCCAGGTGGGCCGCGGGCTCGTCGGCGATCAGGAAGCGCGCCGGCGAGAGCAGCAGTCGCGCGGCGGCGATGCGCCGGCGCTGGCCCCCGGAGACCTTCGCGCCATGCTCGCCGACCGCCGTCTGCAGGCCGTCGGGCAGCGACGCCAGCCACGGCCCGAGCCCGACGCGCGCCAGCGCGCGCTCGAGCTCCGCCGCCGTGGCGCCGGGCCGCGCCAGCACCAGGTTCTCGGCCAGCGTGCCGGCGAACAGGTGCGCGTCCTGCGCGCCGAGGCAGACGGCCGCGCGCAGGTCGTCCTGGGCCGCGCCGGCAACGGCGATCCCCCCGAGCGCGACGTCCCCGGCGACGGGATCGCGGAAGCGCACCAGCAGCTCGGCGAGCGTCGTCTTGCCGCAGCCGCTGGGGCCGAGGAGGGCCACCGCCCGGCCGGGAACGAGGCGCAGGTCGGCGCCGTCGAGCACCCACGGGCCGAGGTCGCCGTAGCGAAAGCGCACGCCGCGCAGCTCGAGGGCGCCGTCCGGCGGCAGGTCCGCGGGCGCGGCGGGATCGGCCACGGCCGCCGGCGCGTGGAGCACGTCCTCGATGCGGATCGCGGCGCCGGCGCAGGCGTCGATGCTCGCGGCGGCCGCGCCCAGCGGGCGCACCGCTTCGAAGGCCGCCATCGAGAGCAGGATCACCGCGGCCAGCAGGACTCCGGCCAGCTCGCCGTCGCGCACGGCCGGTATGGCGACCACCGCGACCGCGGCCGCGGTCAGGCCCGTCACCGCGGTGGTCAGCCCCCCGGCCAGGCCGCCGGCCAGCGCGTCGCGGCGCTGTATGCGCGCCAGGCGGGCGCCCTCGTGGTCGGCGCGCCTGATCCAGTCGTGCTCGCGGCCGGCCATCGCGATCTCGGCGGCGCCGCCCGCCGCCTCGACGATGGTCGCGGTCAGCGCGGCGCGATCGGCGGCCTGCCGGCGACCCGCGGCGCGCGCCGCGGCCCGGGTCACGCGCGGCACGACGAGGCCGGCGGTCAGCAGGCCCGCGGCGAGGACGGCGCCGGCCGCCGGCACCATGAGGAAGGCGATGAGCACACTCGCGCCGCCCGCGACGATCGCCGTGCCCAGCGGGGCGATCGCGCGCAGATAGAGGTCCTGCAGGCGATCGACATCGGCGACGAAGCGGCTCAGCAGGTCCGCGCGCCCGACGCCGGGCAGGCCGCCCGGTACGAGCGGGACGAGGCGGTCGAAGAAGCGCCGGCGCAGATCGGCCAGCGTCCGGAAGGCCAGATCGTGGGACACCAGGCGCTCGCCATAGCGCAGCGCGGCCCGGGCGATGGCCAGCGAGCGCACGGCGGCGATGGTGACGCCGAGCGCGAGGATGTCCGGATGCTGCGCCGCGCGGCTGATGAGGTAGCCGGAGGTCGCGAGCAGGCCGACGCCGGCCAGCACGGTGCCCGAGGCCAGCAGCGCCGATGCGCCCAGCAGCCTCCAGCGCGAGCGCGTGGCCGCGGCCATCCGCCAGAGCGCCGCGGTGCTCGCCGTCATGCCGCCACCTCCACCGCCCGCCCAGCGGAGGCCACGACGCGCCCGTCGCGCAGCTCCACGCTGCGGTCGCAGCGCGCGGCCAGCGCGGCGCGATGGGTGATGAGCAGCACCGTGCGACCGTGGGCCAGGCGCGCGATCGCGGCCTCGATCGCCTCCGCCGACTCGGGGTCCAGGTGCGCCGTGGGCTCGTCGAGCACGACGAGCGGCGCGTCGTCGAGGAAGGCGCGCGCCAGCGCGATGCGCCGCGACTGGCCGGCGGACAGGCGCTGCCCGCCGTCGCCGATGCGCGTGCGCCCACCGTCGGGCAGCGCGGCCACGAGGTCCTCGGCGCCCGCCGCGCGCAGGGCCAACGCGACGTCGGTCGCCGGTGCATCCAGCCGCGCCAGCCGGACGTTGTCCTCGATGCTGCCGGCGAAGAGCGTGCAGCGCTGCGGCACCCACGCGACCTGGGCGCGCCATGCGCGCGGATCGACGTGGCGCAGGTCGACGCCGCCGCACGTGACGGTCCCGTCCTGCGGATCGGCCAGGCGCGCGACCAATCGCGCCAGCGTCGTCTTGCCCGCGCCGCTGGGCCCGATCAGCGCCGTGGTCTCTCCGGGCGCGAGCACGAGGCTGACGCCGTCGAGGACGGGCGCGCCGCGCCCCGCATAGGCGAAGCGCACGCCGTTCAGCGCGACCGCGGCGGCCGTTGGGTCAGGCGCCGCACGTGCGGGCTCGCTCACCTCGACGGTGGCGGGCAGGTCGAGCACCTCGAGGATCCGCTCCGCGCCGGCCAGCCCGTCGGCGCCGGCGTGATACTGCGCGCCGAGCTCGCGCAGCGGCGCATAGAGCTCGGGCGCGAGGATCAGCACGGCCAGCCCGGCCTCCAGCCCGAGCGAGCCGGAGGCCAGCTGGACGCCGACGGTGACCGCGACCAGGGCGGTGCCCAGCGTCGCCAGCAGCTCGAGGACCAGCGCGGACAGAAAGCCGATCCGCAGCGTCGCCATCGTCTCGCGGCGGTAGCGCTCGCCCGCGTCGTCGATCGCGGCGGCGGCCGCCCGCTCACGGCCGAAGGCGCGCAGCGTCTCCATGCCCGACACCAGATCCAGGAAGCGCGCGCCGAGCGTCGACAGCGTGCGCCAGCGCCGGCGCGTGCGCTGCTCGGCCGCCATGCCGATGAGGACCATGAAGAGCGGGATCAGCGGCACCGTGACCGCCAGGATCGCGGCGGACTCCCAGTTGCGCGGCAGGACCCAGATGAGGATCAGCGGCGGTGCCAGCGCCGACAGGACCATCTGGGGCAGGTAGCGCGCGAAGTACGCCTCGAGCGAGTCGACGCCCTGGACGGCCGTCGCGGCCAGCTCGCCCGCCTGCTCGTCCTGCAGGTCGCCCGGGCGCGCCAGCAGCAGATGGCGCATGAGCCGTTCGCGCAGGCCGGCCATGACGCGCGCCGCGCCGTGGCGCCCGGCCACCTCGAAGCCCGCGGCGACCAGGCCGCGGGCGACGCTCACGGCGGCCAGCCACCAGAGCGACGGCGCAACGTCCGCCAGCGTCGCGCCGTCCAGGAAGACGCGCGTCACGACGTGCGCGAGCAGCGTCGCCTGCGCCACGATGAGCGCGGTCGCGACCAGACCGAGCGCGACCGTCACGCCCAGATGCGTTCGTGCCGCCGCGCTGACGGAGGCGAGCCGGCGTCGCGTCTGGCGCCGAGCGCTGCGGGGAGGCGCCTCAGGCGCCTGCGGGTCCGCCATCACCTTCCGGCCGCGAGCCCGAGAGGAGGTCAATCGGCGAGCGCACCGCGCCGAAGTCCTCGGCCGAGACGCGGCGACGGAAGACCCAGTAGGTCCAGCCCTGGTAGAGCAGCACGAAGGGCAGGAACAGCACCGCGACCACGGTCATCACCGACAGCGTGTAGTGCGACGAGGAGGCCTCGTTGAGGGTGAGGCTGAAGGCGGCGTTGGTGCTCGACACCATCGCGTGCGGGAAGAGGTCGATGAACAACGTGCAGAACATGAGCACGATCCCGCCGCACGTCGCGGCGAACGCCCGCGCCGGCTGCCGGCCTGCGAGCCCCGTGGCGGCGACGAGCGCAACGACCGCGCCGGCGGCGCAGATCGCCGACGCGGCCTCGACGCCGTCCTGATTGACGAGCGTCCAGGCCAGGAAGGCGGTCACCGCGACGGCCGCGACCGGCGTGATCCGCGCGGCGATCGCCCGCGCGCGCACCTCGATCGGGCCGGCGGTCTTGAGGCTCAGGAAGATCGCGCCGTGGGCGAGGAAGAGCGTCAGGGTCGCCACGCCGCCGAGCAGCGCATAGGGCTTCAGCAGCGTGAACAGCGTCCCCGTGTACTCGCCGTGGCGATCGATCGGCACGCCGTGGACGATGTTGGCCCAGCCCACGCCCCACAGCAGCGCCGGCAGGAAGCTGCCGGCCAGGATCGCCCACTCCCAGCGCGTGCGCCACGCCTCCGTGGCCCCCTTGCCCCAGAACTCGAACCCGACGTTGCGCACGATCAGGCCGACCAGGATCAAGAAGAGCGCGAGGTAGAAGCCGGAGAAGAGGGTCGCGTACCACTGCGGGAAGGCCGCGAACGTGGCGCCCCCGGCGACGATCAGCCAGACCTCGTTGCCGTCCCACACCGGCCCGATCGAATGCAGCACGGCGCGGCGCTCGGCCTGGTTGTGCCCGACGGAGCGCATCAGCATCCCGACCCCGAAGTCGAAGCCCTCGAGCACGAAGTAGCCGATCCATAGGACCGAGATGAGCAGGAACCAGATCGCCTGGAGTGTCGTGTAGTCCTTCATGTCAATACGCGAGCGCCAGCTCCTGGCCCGGCTCCTCGGCCGTGCCCTCCTTCGCGGGCCCCTTGCGCGCGTTCTGCACGAAGATGCGCCCGGCGATCGCCGCCAGTACGCCATAGAGCAGCGTGAAGCCCACGAGCGTGATCACGACCTCGGCCGTGCTGACGCTCGGCGACCCCGCGGCGCTCGTCTTCAGCAGCCCGAAGACCGCCCACGGCTGGCGCCCCATCTCGGTGAACGTCCAGCCGGTCAGGCTGGCGACGAACGGGAGCACCGCCGCCGGCACCACCCATTTCAGATAGCGGCTGGACTCCTCCAGCCTGCCCTTGCGGGCCTGGAACCAGCCGTAGGCCCCGATCAGGAACATCAACATCCCGCAGGCGATCATCGCCCGCCACGTCCAGTAGACGACCGCGACGATCGGCGCGTACTCCCCCGGGCCGTATTTCGCGCGGTACTGGCGGTTGAGGTTGTTGATGCCCTCGATCTTGCCGCGCGGGTAGCCGGTCGAGATCCACGAGAGGAGGTTGGGGATCTGGACGTTGCGCTTGAGCCCTTCGGGGTTGGACTTGAAGTCGCCCACGGCGAAGAGCGAGAGGCCCGCGCCGTCCTTGGTGTCGAAGACGGCGTCGGCCGCCGCCATCTTCATCGGCTGCTGGTGGCTCATCAGCACGCCGTCGAAGTGCCCGACGAAGAGCTGCAGGAACGCGGTCACCGTGAGCATCGGGAGCACCAGCCGCAGCGATGCGCCGAACACGCCCGCGCCGTCGCTCCCGCGCCGCAGGTGCCAGGCCGAGACCGCCAGCACGAGCATCCCCGCCGTCAGCAGCGCGGCCAGGAGCGTGTGGACCAGCGCGTAGATCGCCGTGCTGTTGAAGAGGACGTCGAAGATGTTCGTCAGCCGGGGCCGGCCGTTGTGCACGTCGTAGCCGACCGGGTGCTGCATCCACGAGTTGGCCGCCAGGATGAAGTAGGCCGAGAGGGCGGTCGAGGCCGCCACCGCCCAGGCGCAGGCGAGATGGACGCCCTTGGAGAGCTTGCCCCAGCCGAAGATCCACAGCCCGAGGAAGGTCGACTCGACGAAGAAGGCGGCCAGTCCCTCCATCGCGAGCGGGGCGCCGAAGATGTCGCCCACGAAGCGCGAGTAGTTCGACCAGTTCATCCCGAACTGGAATTCCTGCACGATCCCGGTGGCGACGCCGAGGGCGAAGGAGATCAGCATCAACTTGCCCCAGAAGCGCGTCGCGCGCAGCCAGTGCTCCTGCTCCGTCCGGTACCACTGTGTCTGGCAGTAGGCCGTGAACGTCGCCATGCCGATCGTCACCGGCACGAAGATGAAGTGGTACAGCGTCGTGATCCCGAACTGCCAGCGGGCCAGCTCGAGAGAGTTCATGAGCGATCGCAGCCGCGCCGAACCATCGCGGGATCATGGTGGCGCACCCCCCGGACGCCATCGCGAGGCTTCCGCGGAGACCCTGCGGCTTCCTACGGTTGCGGCGATCGCGCGAGCACGCGGCGCACGCCCCGGGCGACCTCGAGATCCTCGCGCGCGGTGACGACGAGCGTGCGCGCGGGCGCGCCCGGCGCCCCGATCTCCGCGTCGCCCGTGGCGCGCGCGTTGGTCTCGACGTCGAGCTCCACCCCCAGGAAGCCGAGCCCCTCCGCCGCCCGCGCGCGGATCGCGGGCGCGTGCTCGCCCACGCCGCCGGTGAAGACGAGCGCGTCGAGCCCGCCGAGAGCGGCCGCCATGGCCGCGACCTCCGCCCGCAGGCGGTGGATGTAGACGTCGATCGCCAGCCGGGCGTCATCGTCGTCGCGCGCGAGCACGGCGCGCATGTCGGCGTCGCCGGCCAGGCCGCGCACGCCGCCCTCGCGATCGAGCCCGCGCTCGAGGGCGTCGACGTCGAGCCCGTGGCGCAGCAGCCACAGGACCAGCCCGGGATCGACGCTGCCCGCGCGCGTGGCCATGACGAGGCCCTCCATCGGCGTGAAGCCCATCGTCGTGTCGACGCACACGCCGTCGCGCACCGCGGCCAGCGACGCGCCGGCGCCGAGGTGGCAGCTCACCACGCGTGGCGCCGCGGCGCGGCGCGAGGCGTACGCGTGCGACAGGCCGTGGAAGCCGAACCGCCGCAGGCCGAAGCGCCCGCGCCATTCCCGTGGCAGCGCGTAGGTGGCGGCCGCCGCCGGTAGCGTCGCGTGGAACGCCGTGTCGAAGCAGGCGACCGCGGGCACGTCGGGCAGGGCACGACCCACGGCGGCCACGCCGGCCAGGGCCGCGGGCTGGTGCAGGGGAGCGAGGTCGGTGAGCTCGCCCAGCGCGGCCACGACGCCGTCATCGACGAGCACGGCCCCACGGAAGCGCGCGCCGCCGTGCACGACGCGGTGGCCGACGGCGTCGGGCGTGGGCAGCTCGGCGAGCACCGCCTCGAGTGCCTCGCGCTCGTCGGGCTGCAGATCGCGCTCGGCCTCGAGCTCGTCGCCGGGCCCGAGCATGCGCAGCTTGAGGCTGCTGGAGCCCGCGTTGACGACGAGGACGCGCACGCCTAGTGCGGCCAGGTCCAGTCGCGCACGTCGGGCGAGTCGTCGCCGACGGCGCGCGTGTAGGCGCGGTGGCGCAGGCGCTCGTCGACCATCTGCTGGCGCAGGTGCGCGGCCCGCGGCGCGAGCCCCGGGACGCGGTCGATGACGTCGATGACGAGGTGAAAGCGGTCCATGTCGTTGAGCATGACCATGTCGAAGGGCGTCGTCGTGGTGCCCTCCTCCTTGTAGCCGCGCACGTGCAGGTTGTGGTGGTTGTTGCGGCGGTAGGTCAGGCGATGGATGAGCCACGGGTAGCCGTGGTAGGCGAAGATCACGGGACGGTCCGGCGTGAAGAGCGCGTCGAACTCGTGGTCGGAGAGGCCGTGGGGATGCTCGTCGGCGCTCTGCAGGCGCATGAGGTCCACGACGTTGACGACGCGCACCTTGAGCTCGGGCAGGTGCTCACGCAGCAGCGCGGCGGCGGCGAGCACCTCGACCGTCGGGACGTCGCCGGCGCAGCCCAGGACGACGTCGGGCTCCGCGCCCGCGTCGGTGCTCGCCCAGTCCCACGTGCCGATCCCGCGCGTGCAGTGCAGGATGGCGTCGTCCATCGACAGCCAGTTCAGCCAGGGCTGCTTGCCGGCCACCACGACGTTGACGTAGTCGCGGCTGCGCAGGCAGTGGTCCATGACCGACAGCAGCGTGTTGGCGTCGGGCGGCAGGTACACGCGGATGATCTCGGCCTTCTTGTTGACCACGTGATCGATGAAGCCCGGGTCCTGGTGGGAGAAGCCGTTGTGGTCCTGGCGCCAGACGTGCGAGGACAGCAGGTAGTTCAGCGACGCGATCGGCCGTCGCCACGGGATCGCGCGCGTGACCTTCAGCCACTTCGCGTGCTGGTTGAACATCGAGTCCACGATGTGGATGAAGGCCTCGTAGCAGTTGAACACACCGTGGCGACCCGTGAGCAGGTAGCCCTCGAGCCACCCCTGGCACAGGTGCTCTGACAGGACCTCCATGACGCGGCCGTCCGGGGCGAGGTGGTCGTCGCCGTCGCGACGCTCGGCCATCCACGCGCGGTCGGTCGCCTCGAACAGCGCGTCGAGCCGATTGGAGGCGGTCTCGTCGGGGCCGAAGACGCGGAAGTTGGCCTCGCCGGCGTTGGCGCGCATCACGTCGCGCAGCCACGTGCCGAGCACGCGCGTGGCCTCGCTGCTGGTCTTCCCCGGAGCGTCGACCGCCACCGCGTAGTCGCGGAAGTCGGGCAGTGACAGGTCATGCAGCAGCAGCCCGCCGTTGGCGTGCGGGTTGGCGCCCATGCGTCGCTCGCCGTCCGGGGCCAGGCTGGTGATCTCGGCGAGGACCCGTCCGTCGTCGTCGAAGAGCTCCTCCGGGCGGTACGAGCGCATCCACGTCTCCAGCGCGGCGAGGTGCTGGGGGTTCTCGGCCAGCTTCGCCAGCGGCACCTGGTGGGCGCGGAAGGTGCCCTCCATCGGCCGGCCGTCGACCTCCTTGGGCCCCGTCCAGCCCTTGGGCGTGCGCAGGACGATCATCGGCCAGCGCGGTCGCTCCGTGGCGCCGTCGCGCGCGCGGGACTGAATGGCACGGATGTCGCCCACCACCTGGTCGAGCGTCTCGGCCATGAGCTGGTGCATGGTCGCCGGGTCGTCGCCCTCGACGAAGTAGGGCTCGTGGCCGTAGCCGACCAGCAGCGCGCGCAGCTCGTCGTGCGGGATCCGCGCCAGCACCGTCGGGTTGGCGATCTTGTAGCCGTTGAGGTGCAGGACGGGGAGCACGGCGCCGTCGCGCGCGGGGTCCACGAACTTGTTGGAGTGCCAGCTCGCGGCCAGCGGGCCGGTCTCGGCCTCGCCGTCGCCCACGACGCAGCACACGAGCAGGTCGGGGTTGTCGAACGCCGCTCCGTAGGCATGCACCAGCGCGTAGCCGAGCTCGCCGCCCTCGTGGATCGAGCCCGGCGTCTCGGGCGCGACGTGGCTGGGGATCCCGCCCGGGAAGGAGAACTGCCGGAACAGGCGGCGCAGTCCTTCCTCGTCGGGCGTCATGCCGGGATAGACCTCGGTGTAGGTGCCCTCGAGGAAGGTGCTGGCCACCAGGCCCGGGCCCCCGTGGCCTGGCCCGGTGACGAAGATCGCGTCGAGGTCGGCGGCGCGGATGACCCGGTTCATGTGGGCGTAGACGAAGTTCAGCCCGGGCGTCGTGCCCCAGTGGCCGAGCAGCCGCGGCTTGACGTGCTCGATGCGCAGCGGCTCGCGCAGCAGTGGGTTGTCGAGCAGGTAGATCTGGCCCACGGACAGGTAGTTGGCCGCGCGCCACCAGGCGTTCATGCGCCGCAGCTCGTCCGCTGAGAGGGGCCCCGGGGGCGCTGCCATCTGGGTCTCGGTCATGACCAGGAACCGTACGGGGTGCTGTTGGCCTCGCGCATTGCGTTGACGTAACCGGCGCGCTCGTGCTCGGCCCCGTCGGCGCTCGGCGCCACCGCGAGCATGCCCCGCAGGTCGTCGACGGACGTGAAGGCCTTGCGCGTCATCCACGCGGAGAGGCCGTCGAGCAGGACGGCGGCGTACGCCGGGCCGTGGCGCAGGAGCGCCGACGTCGTCATCACGACGTCCGCGCCGGCCAGCAGGTACTTCGCCACGTCGTCGGGCTCCTCGACGCCCGTGGTCGCCGCGAGCGCCGCGCGCACGCGTCCGCGCAGCAGCGCGATCCACGTGCGCGGGAGCCGGGCCTCGGCCGGAGTGGAGAGCCCCACCCCGGACACCACCGCGAGCGTCTCGGCGTCGATGTCGGGCTGCAGGAAGCGGTTGAACAGCACGAGCCCGTCCGCCCCGGCCTCGTCGAGGCGCAGCGCCATCGCGCCGGTCGAGCTGAAGTGCGGGCTCAGCTTGACCGCCACCGGCACGCTGACGGCCTGCTTGACGCGCGCCAGGACGTCGAGGTGGCGCTGCTCGACGTCGCTCCCGGAGATGTGCGGGTCGCCCGGGAGGTAGTAGATGTTCAGCTCGATGGCGGCCGCACCCGCGTTCTGCATCGCCCGCGCGTAGGAGGCCCAGCCGCCCGGCGTGACACCGTTGAGGCTGCCGATCACCGGGACGTCGACGGCCGCGGCGGCGCGCTCGAGCAGGCTCAGGTACTGACGCGGGCCCGGCTCCTCCTCGGCCTCGGCGGGGAAGTAGGACAGCGACTCGGCGAAGCTCTCGGTGCCGGCGTCGGCCAGCCGCGCGTTCAGCTCGGCCTCGCGCCGCAGCTGCTCCTCGAACAGCGAGTAGAGCACGATCGCACCGACGCCGCCGTCGGCCAGGCGACGCACGCCGTCGAGCGTCTTCGACAGCGGCGACGCCGACGCGACCAGCGGGTTGCGCAGAGCGAGGCCCATGTAGGACGTCGTGAGCTGCATCAGCCGTCCTTGCGCGCGTCGGCCGGGAAGCGGTGGGCGCCGTGGGTCGCCATGTCCTCGTAGACCTCCCAGCGCTGCGCGACGGCCTCCTCGGCCAGGCCGTGCAGCCGTTCGGCCTCCGCCGGGTCGCTGTTCGTGAGCGTGCGATAGCGCAGCTCGCGGTTGGTGTAGTCGGCCAGCGGGATCCGCGGCCGCGGCGAGTCGAGCAGGAACGGGTTGCCGCCGGCCGCGCGCGCCATCGGGTCGTACCGGATGAGCGGCCAGTAGCCGCTGTCGACGGCGCGCGATTGCTGGTCCAGCCCGTTGCGCATCTCGATGCCGTGGGCGATGCAGTGGCTGTAGGCGATCACCAGCGACGGCCCGTCGTAGGCCTCGGCCTCGCGCAAGGCCACCAGCGTCTGCTGGGGATCGGAGCCCATGGCGATCCGTGCGACGTACACGCTGCCGTAGGCGATCGCCTGCAGGGCGATGTCCTTCTTGGCCACGGTCTTGCCGGCGGCGGCGAACTTGGCGACGGCGCCCAGCGGCGTCGCCTTGGACATCTGCCCGCCGGTGTTCGAGTAGACCTCGGTGTCGAGGACCAGCACGTTGACGTTGCGCCCGCTGGCGAGGACGTGGTCGAGGCCGCCCGATCCGATGTCGTACGCCCAGCCGTCGCCGCCGACGATCCACACGCTGCGCCGGACGAGGTGATCGATGACGCTGAGCAGATCGGTCACGGCCGGGCCGTCGAGGCCCGCGAGCCGCGCCGTCAGCGCTGCCACCCGCTCGCGCTGGGCGGCGAGCTCGGATTCGCGCAGCTGTGGCGCCTCCAGGATGGCGTCCACCAACTCGGCGCCGACGGCCTCGCGCAGCTCGAGCAGGCGCCGGTGGGCCAGCGCGGTCTGCGCGTCGGCGGCGAGCCGGAAGCCCAGCCCGAACTCCGCGTTGTCCTCGAAGAGCGAGTTCGACCATGCCGGACCGCGCCCGTTGGCATCGGTCGTCCACGGCGTGGTCGGCAGGTTCCCGCCGTAGATCGACGAGCAGCCCGTCGCGTTGGCCACCATGAGCCGATCGCCGAAGAGCTGTGAGAGCAGCTTGATGTAGGGCGTCTCACCACAGCCCGCGCACGCGCCGGAGAACTCGAACAGCGGCTCGAGGAACTGCGTGCCGCGCACCGTTCCGAAGTCCACGCGCGAGCGGTCGGCCTGCGGTAGCGTCTCGAAGAACGCGATGTTCTCGCGCTCGGCGGCGACGAGCGGCTCGCGGGCCGCGAGGTTGATCGCCTTGTGGGCCGGGTCGGCCGGCGCCGCGACCGGGCACGCCTCGACGCACAGCCCGCAGCCGGTGCAGTCCTCGACGTAGACCTGCAGCGTGAACCGGGCATCGGGGAGGCCGACGGCGTCCAGCGGCGCCGACGCGAACAGGTCGGGCGCGCCCTCCAGCTCGGCGCCGTCGTAATAGCGCGAGCGGATCACGCTGTGCGGGCAGACGAAGCTGCAGTTGCCGCACTGGATGCACAGCTCGGAGTCCCATGCCGCGACGAGGTCTGAGATGTTGCGCTTCTCGTAGGCCGTCGTCCCGCTGGGGTAGGTGCCGTCCACCGGCAGCGCGCTGACCGGCAGCGCGTCGCCGCGGCCGGCCATCATCTCCGCGGTGACGGTGCGGACGAACGCCGGCGCGTGCGCGGGCACCATCGGCGCGAGCTCGCGGGTGGCCGTCACCGCCGCCGGCAGCTCGACGCGCTGCAGTCCCGCCAGGGTCGCGTCGACCGCCGCGTGGTTGCGCGCCACCACCTCCTCGCCGCGCTTGCCGTAGGTCTTGGCGATCGCCTCCTTGATGCGGGCGATGGCCTGCTCGCGCGGCAGGACGCCCGAGATGGCGAAGAAGCAGGTCTGAAGGACGACGTTGATGCGGCCGGCGAGGCCGGCCTCGCGGGCGATCCGGCCCGCGTCGATCGCGTAGACCTCGAGGCCCTTGGCCAGGATCTGCTCCTGGATCGGGCGCGACAGCGCGTCCCAGACCTCGCCTGGTCCGTGCTTGCAGTTGAGCAGCAGGGTGGCGCCGGGCGCGGCACGCCCGAGCACGTCGACCTGCTCGAGGAGGCCGAACTGGTGGCAGCCGACGAAGCTCGCCTGCTCGACGAGATAGGGCGCGCGGATGGGCCGCGGCCCGAAGCGCAGGTGCGACACCGTCTGCGAGCCCGACTTCTTGGAGTCGTAGACGAAGTACCCCTGGGCGTGCAGGTCCTCCTCGGAGCCCAGGATCTTGATCGTGTTCTTGTTCGCGCCGACGGTCCCGTCGGAGCCCAGGCCGAAGAACACGGCGCGCACCGTGTCGGGCGCTTCGATGTCCAGCGCCGCGTCGTAGGCGAGGCTCGTCCCGGAGACGTCGTCGTTGATGCCGATGGTGAAGCGCCGCCGAGGGCGCTCGCGAGCCAGCTCAGCGAAGACGCCGGCGACCATGCCCGGCGTGAACTCCTTCGACGACAGGCCGTAGCGCCCGCCGATGACCCTCGGCATGACGGCCCGCTCGCCGTCGGCGTGCGCCTCGCTGAGCGCGGCGACCACGTCGAGGAACAGCGGCTCGCCGATCGAGCCGGGCTCCTTGGTGCGGTCCAGCACGGCCATGCTGCGCACCGAGGGCGGCAGCGCATCGAGCAGCGCGCGCTCGGGGAACGGCCGGTAGAGCCGCAGCTGCACGACGCCGACGCGCTCGCCCCGCTCGTTGAGCGCGGCGACGGTCTCGCCGACGGTCTCCGCGCCCGAGCCCATCACGACCACGACCCGCTCGGCCTCGGGGTGTCCGGCGTACTCGACGATGTGCATCCGGCGGCCCGTGCGCTCGCCGAGCTGCGCCATCGCATCCTCGACGACGTCGGGGACGCGGGCGTAGAACGGGTTAACGGTCTCGCGCGCCTGGAAGTAGACGTCGGGGTTCTGGGCGGTGCCGCGGATGAACGGGCGCTCCGGCGAGAGGCCGCGTCCGCGATGGGCGTGCACGAGGTCCTCGGGCACGAGCGCCCGCAGGTCGTCGTCGGAGAGCATCTCGATCGTGTTCAGCTCGTGCGAGGTGCGAAAGCCGTCGAAGAAGTGCACGAACGGCACGCGCGTGCGCAGGGTCGCGGCCTGGGCGACGAGCGCCAGGTCGTGCGCCTCCTGCACCGATGCGGCGGCGAGCAGTGCGAAGCCCGTCTGCCGGACCGCCATCACGTCTGAGTGGTCGCCGAAGATCGACAGCCCCTGCGCCGCCAGCGAGCGGGCGGCCACGTGCATCACCGCCGCGGTCAGCTCCCCGGCGATCTTGTACATGTTGGGGATCATCAGCAGCAGCCCCTGCGAGGCCGTGAACGTCGTGGACAGCGCGCCGCTCTGCAGCGCGCCGTGCAGCGCGCCGGCGGCACCGCCCTCGCTCTGCATCTCCACCACGGTGGGCACCGTGCCCCACACGTTGGGCTGCTTGCGGCTCGACCATTCGTCGGCCAGCTCGGCCATCGGCGAGGAGGGCGTGATCGGGAAGATGCAGCAGACCTCGTTGAGCCGGTAGGCGACCGAGGCGGCCGCCTCGTTGCCGTCGATCGTCGCGCGCGTCACTACGGCTCCGGGACCATCTCGATCGCGTGCACCGGGCACTGCTCGTAGCACGCGCTGCAGCCGGTGCAGCGGTCGTAGTCGAAGCGGTAGCGGTGACCGACCCCCAGCTTGATGACGGCGTCCTCGGGGCACGCGCCCAGGCAGCCGTCGCACTCGAAGCAGTTGCCGCACGACAGGCAGCGGCCCGCCTCGTAGGTCGCCTCCTGCTCGGAGAGCCCGCCGAGCACCTCGTCGAAGCCGGCGACGCGGTCCGCGATCGCCAGCTCGGGCTGCTGCCGGCGGTCGGCGTCGCCGAAGAACCACAGATGCAGCCCGTCGAACGTCGCGAGGGGATGCTTCGGCGCGCTCGCCGGCGCGGTGTCGCGCAGCCAGGCGTCGATGTTGCGCGCGGCCTTCTTGCCGTGCCCGACGCCGACCGTGACCGTCTGCTCGCTGGGGACCATGTCGCCGCCCGCGAACACGCCCGGGCACCCGGTCATCATCGACGGCGAGACCTCCACCGTGCCGTCGCGCTGGAACTCGACACCCGGGAGCGCGCGCATGAAGGCGCTTTCGGTCTCCTGTCCGAGGGCCAGGATCACGGTGTCGGCGGCCAGCTGCTCGAAGCGCCCCGTCGGCTGCGGGTAGCCGGACTCGTCGAGCTCCATGACCTCGACCTGCAGCTCGGGGCCCTCGAAGGCGGTGATCGTGCGCAGCCAGTTGATCCGCACGCCCTCGCGCTCGGCGTCCTGCGCCTCCTCCTCGTGCGCCGGCATCTGCGCGCGGGTGCGGCGATAGACGATCAGCGTCTCCTCGGCGCCGAGCCTGCGCGCCACGCGCGCGGCGTCCATCGCGGTGTTGCCGCCCCCATAGACGGCCACGCGGCGCCCGATGACCGGCGGCTCGCCCGAGGCCACGCTGCGCAGAAACGAAACTGCGTCGACGATCGGCCCGGCGTCGCGGGCGGGGATCTCGACGCGCTTGGACAGGTGTGCGCCGACGGCGACGAAGGCCGCGTCGAAGCGGCCCTCCTCGCGCTCCGCCGCCAGGTCCTCGACCCGGTGCCCGCAGGTGATCCGCACGCCCAGCGCCGCGATCCGCTCGATCTCGGCGTCGAGCACGTCGCGCGGCATCCGGTAGGCCGGGATGCCGTAACGCATCATCCCGCCGGGCTCGTCACCTGAGTCGCGGATCTCGACGTCGTGGCCGAGCCGGGCGAGGTGGTAGGAGGCCGACAGCCCGCTGGGGCCGGCGCCGATCACGAGCACCCGCTTGCCGGTGCTCGGCGCGGGCGGGTCGAACGCCCAGCCGCGCTCGCGCGCGAGGTCTCCGAGGAAGCGCTCGACCGAGTGGATCGAGACGGCGCTGTCGAGGTTCGCGCGGTTGCACACGCTTTCGCACGGGTGGTAGCAGACGCGCCCGTGGATCGCGGGCAGCGGGTTGTCCGCCACCAGCTCACGCCACGCCTGCTCGTGACGGCCCGCCGTGGCGTGCGCCAGCCAGGCCTGGATGTTCTCGCCGGCCGGACAGCCGGCGTTGCAGGGCGGGAGCAGGTCGACGTAGACCGGGCGGCGGTCCCTCACGGCTCCGGCACGGGAGCGCCCGTGCAGCAGGTCCGGCAGCGGCGTGACGTCGCCGCGCGCGTCCGTCACGGGATTTCCCAGTTCGTCGACCGCCCGAGCATACCTGCGCCGCGCAATCCGCGGACGATGTCGACGGCGCGATCGTCGAAGTCGGCCAGCGCACGCTCGCGGCGGACCAACCAGCGCTCGGCGCGCGCGATCGCCGCGTCGAGCAGCGCGAGGCAGAGCTCGACGTCCTCGGGCTCGGGGTCCAGGCCGCGGCGAGGGTGGCGACCGCTGGGATCGAGGCGCCACGTCGCTCGACGCCGGCGGCCGTGATCCGCGCGTCCCCTGATTGCGGTGACCGTCACCCCCCCAGCATCGACCGGGCGTGCCGCATGCGGATCCGTGGCGACCACGATGGCGATCGCGGGTTTCCCGCGCCGGTGGCGGCACCGTAGCTCTCCGCAGCAGCGACCGGACTATTGCGGATGCCCCCACGCCCGCCACCTGCTGGGCTGACTGGGAACCCAAGAACGCCTCGAGGAGGCTGCGAAATGGCCGTTGCCGAGCAAACCACCATCTATGCCGCACCAGGATCGCCGGAGAGTCCCGTCTCGCTGAAGGCGCGCTACGAGAACTTCATCGGCGGCCATTGGGTCGCCCCGGTCGAGGGCGCCTACAGTCCCAATCCGAGCCCCGCCACGGGGCAGCCGTTCTGTGAGGTCGCCCGCTCGACGCCTGCGGACATCGACCTCGCGCTCGACGCCGCGCACGCGGCACGCGAGGCGTGGGGCGAGACCTCGACGACTGAGCGCGCCAGGATCCTCAACGCGATCGCCGACGCGATCGAGGCGAACCTCGAGATGCTCGCGGTCGCCGAGAGCTGGGAGAACGGCAAGCCCGTCCGCGAGACGCTCGCGGCCGACCTTCCGCTGGCGATCGACCACTTCCGCTACTTCGCCGGCGCCATCCGCTCGGAGGAGGGCCGGATCTCCGAGATCGACAAGGACACGATCGCCTACCACTTCAGCGAGCCGCTCGGCGTCGTCGGGCAGATCATCCCGTTCAACTTCCCGCTGCTGATGGCGGCGTGGAAGCTCGCGCCCGCACTCGCCGCAGGCAACTGCGTGGTGATCAAGCCCGCGAGCCCGACGCCCTGGTCGCTGCTGAAGCTCATGGAGGTCCTCGAGGACGTCATCCCGGCAGGCGTCATCAACGTCGTCACCGGGCCCGGCGCCTCCGTGGGGATGGCGCTGGCGTCGAGCAAGCGCATCGCGAAGATCGCGTTCACCGGTGAGACCGTCACCGGGCGCCTGATCATGCAGTACGCCGCGCAGAACCTGATCCCGTCCACGACGGAGCTCGGCGGCAAGTCGCCGAACATCTTCTTCGCGGACGTCATGGACGCCGACGACGAGTTCCTGGACAAGGCCATCGAGGGCCTCGTGCTCTACGCCTTCAACAAGGGCGAGGTCTGCACGTGCCCGTCGCGGGCGCTCATCCAGGAGTCGATCTATGAGGCCTTCATGGAGCGCTGCCTGGAGCGCATCGCGCGCATCCAGCAGGGCAACCCGCTCGACCTGTCGACGATGATCGGCCCGCAGGTCTCCCAGGCGCAGCTCGAGAAGATCGAGAGCTACGTGAAGATCGGCCTCGAGGAGGGCGCGGAGCTGCTGTGCGGCGGCAAGCGCCATGTCGTCGACGGCGAGTTCGCCGGCGGCTACTACTACGAGCCGACCGTCCTCAAGGGCAACAACGCCATGCGGGTCTTCCAGGAGGAGATCTTCGGGCCGGTGCTCGCGGTCACCACGTTCAAGGACGAGGCCGAGGCGCTGCGGATCGCCAACGACACGCCCTACGGGCTCGGCGCCGGCGTGTGGACACGCGACATGAGCCGTGCCTTCCGGATGGGCCGCGGCATCCAGGCCGGCCGCGTGTGGACCAACTGCTACCACCTCTACCCCGCCGGCGCAGCGTTCGGCGGCTACAAGAACTCGGGCGTCGGGCGGGAGAACCACCGCATGATGCTCGACCACTACAGCCAGACGAAGTGCCTGCTGGTGTCGTACGACCCCAGCGCGCTGGGCTTCTTCTGATGGCACCGCGGGTCACCGCGACGGCGCGGGCGCTCGAGCTGCTCGAGCGCCTGCAAGCCGGGCACGGGGACCTGATCGTGCACCTCTCGGGGGGCTGCTGTGACGGCAGCTCCCCGATGTGCCTGCGGGCGGCCGACCTTCCGGCCGGCCCGCACGACGTGGAGCTCGGCATCGTCGCCGGCGTTCCCGTCGTCATCGACGGCGATCAGGACAGCCGCTGGCGCCACCCGAGCTTCCACATCGACGTCGCCCCGGGCGCCGCCGGCGGCTTCTCGCTCGAGGCGCTCGAGGACCTGCACTTCACCGCTGCGTCGGGCGGCATGCCGGGATGAGGCGCGCGTCCGCTCGCTCGCGCGTCGCACGTGCGTTACCGTCGCAGTGATGGCAACGGTCGAGCCCGCATGGCAGCGACCCTCTCTCGATGACGGCCAGGGCACCGAGCCGCAGCGGCTCGGCAAGCGCGGCTACGAGAAGGAGCTCGAACGCCTGCAGGTCGAGCTCGCGCGCCTACAGGAATGGATCGTCCACGAGAACCTGAAGGTCGTCGTCGTGTTCGAGGGCCGCGACACGGCCGGCAAGGGCGGGACGATCAAGCGGATCACCGAGAAGACCAATCCGCGCGTGGTCCGCACCGTGGCCCTCGGCACGCCGACCGAGCGCGAGCGCACCCAGTGGTACTTCCAGCGCTACGTCGCCCATCTCCCCGCCGCCGGAGAGATGGTCCTCTTCGACCGCAGCTGGTACAACCGCGCCGGCGTCGAGCACGTCATGGGCTTCTGCACGCAGG
The DNA here is from genome assembly GCA_963806015.1 of uncultured Actinomycetes bacterium. GTDB lineage: Bacteria > Actinomycetota > Thermoleophilia > Solirubrobacterales > Solirubrobacteraceae > JAOPZW01. The sequence continues at coordinate 457,687 of CAWDWM010000001.1, forward strand.
AGGAGTACGAGGAGTTCATGCGGACGTGCCCGCAGTTCGAGCGCGACCTCCTGCGCTCGGGGATCATCCTCGTCAAGTACTGGCTGTCGGTCAGCGACGAAGAGCAGGAGCGCCGCTTCAAGGCGCGCCTCAAGGACCCGGCAAAGCAGTGGAAGCTCAGCGGCATGGACCTCGAGGCGCGCAGGCGCTGGGTCGACTACGCCGAGGCCAAGGACGACATGTTCGCCTACACCGACACGCGCGAGTCGCCGTGGTACGTCGTCGAGGCCGATGACAAGCGAACGATGCGGCTGAACCTCATCAGCCACCTGCTGAGCCTGATCCCCTACCAGGACGTGCCGCGCGAGAAGATCAAGCTCCCGCCACGGCAGAAGCGGGCGTACGTGCGCCCGCCCCAGCGCGACCAGAACTACGTCCCGGTGCGCTACCTGATCGGTCCCGAGTCGTAAGGGCTGCGGACAAGCACTGAACCGACCTGAGGCGTTGGGCGGATGCGCCCGCGGTCATGCGCCGCCACGCTTGACCGATGTCCATCGCTCCCCGATCCCCGCGGCCCGTCGAGGGCAGCTACGTGACCCCCGCCTTCGAGCGCGCCTCCGTGGCCGACGCCATGCACGTCGGCATCGTCACCTGCCCGCCCGACGCGTCCCTGGCGACCGTCGCGCGGACCATGGCCACCCACCACGTCCATTGCATCGCCGTCCTGGGCGTGCGTGCCGAGGACGGCGAGAGCCTCGTGTGGGGCACGATCAGCGACCTCGACCTCGCCCGCGCGGCATGGAGTGGCGAGGAGCCCGACGCCGGCACGATCGCCGCCACCCCCGCGGTGACCGTGGAGGAGACCGCGTCGCTGGCCGAGGCGGTCGGCCTCATGTTCAAGCACGGCGTGGCGCACCTCGTCGTCGCCGACAGCGACGCCCGGCCGATCGGCGTGCTGTCGACGCTCGACGTCGCCGGGGTGGTCGCCTGGGGTCGCGCCTGACGAACGGTGGTTTCCCGCGCCGCGGCGCGGGCGGTCCCGGATGGCGGCGCCGGCCTGCAGGCGTAGCGTGCCGGGTGACTTCCAAGGAGGACCCCATGTTCACGCGAATCGTCGTCGGCGTCGACTGCCGCGAAGGCGGCCGCGACGCACTCGCCCTGGCCACCCTCCTGCAGTCGGCCGGCGGAGGCGAGCTCGTGGCGGCGTATGCGTGCGCGCCCGCGCCCCTGCTCCACGAGGACGCCCTGGCCCGGGTCGAGGGCGAGCTGGCGCGCGCCGGCGCGAAGGGCCGGGCGCTCGCCGTCAACGATCGCTCGCCCGCCCACGCGTTGCGCACCACCGCCGAGCACACCGGAGCCGAGCTCGTCGTGGTCGGGTCCTCCCGCCGCGCCGGGGCCGATCGGATCCTCGCCGGCGACGACGCGGCCGCGACGCTGCACTGCGCCCCGTGCGCCGTGGCGGTCGCCCCACGCGGATTCGCAGACGCCCCGCGCGTTCTGCGGCGCATCGGGGTCGGGCTCGATGGCTCGGCGGGGTCGCGCGCTGCGCTCGCGCTCGCCTGCCGCCTCGCCCGCCAGGCGGGCGCCAGCATCAGCGCCATCCAGGTTATGGCGCTGCCGATCCCGCCGTGGCCGACGATGGCGTGGGACCCCGAGTGGTCGGAGTACGACGCAACGACGCTGGAGGCAGAAGAGCGGGTGCTCGCCGACGTCGCCGCCGAGCTGGACGCCGACGTCACGCCCGAGGTCCTGGTCGGCACGCCGTGGAAGGAGCTCGCATCGCGCAGTGCGGACCTTGACCTGCTCGTCGTGGGCGCGCGTGCCTATGGACCGGTGCGCCGGGCGCTGCTCGGCAGCACGTCGGCGAAGCTGGCGCGCCATGCCGCCTGCCCGTTGCTGGTGGCCCCGCGCGGCGCCCACGCGATCCCCGGCGCGCCGGCCGCCGATGAGCACCACCACAGCGGCGCGCCCGCGGCCGGCAACTGAGAATGTCCGCTTCCGTGCGGCGGCAGGAGGTCCACCTCAGCCACCGCTCCAACTGGCTGCGCGCGGCCGTCCTCGGCGCGAACGACGGCATCGTGTCGACCGCCAGCCTCGTGCTCGGCGTCGCCGCGTCCGGCGCGTCGGGCGCGGCGATCGTCACCGCCGGGATCGCCGGCCTGGTCGCCGGAGCGCTCTCGATGGCCGCCGGCGAGTACGTTTCGGTCAGCTCGCAGCGCGACGCCGAGCGGGCCGACATCCGCCTGGAGGAGCGCGAGCTGCGCAGCGACCCACAGGGCGAGCTGCGCGAGCTCGCCGGCGTCTACGAGCACCGGGGACTCTCGCCGGCGCTGGCGACCGAGGTGGCTCAGGCCCTGTCGAGCGGCGACGCGCTGCAGGCCCACCTCCGCGACGAGCTGGGTCTCGACGAGCGCCGGCTCGCGCGGCCGTTTCAGGCCGCCTGGGCGTCGGCCGTCTCGTTCTCGGCGGGCGCAGCACTTCCGCTGCTGGCCGTAGCGCTGACCCCGGCGTCGGCGCGGATCGCGGTCACGGTGCTCGTCACCCTCCTCGCGCTCGCGCTGCTCGGCGACCTCGGCGCGCGACTGGGCGGCGCGCCGCGGGTCCGTGCGACGGTCCGGGTCGTCGTCTGGGGCGCCATCGCGATGGCGATCACCGCCGCCATCGGCGCGCTCGTCGGCACCGCCGTCTGACGCGTCAGCCCGGCGCCGCGCGCGGCCGTGATCGCGCCACGCGCCAGCGCTCCTCGGCCCACGTCACCGGCAGGATGGCGACCGACGCGATGACCGCCCACGCGAGCTCGCGCGCGCCCAGCGCAGCGGAGCCGAAGATCGTCTGCATGAAGGGGGCGAAGACGAAGAGCGCCTGCAGGGCGAGCACGACGGCGATGCCGGCGTAGACGGATGGGTTGCTGCAGTGGCCGAGCTCGCGGTTGGGACGCGTGAGCGAGCGGCAGGCGAGCAGGTAGAGCGCCTGCAGCACCACCGCACCGGTGACCGCCGTCGTCTGCGCCCGCGCGACCGAGAGGTGCTCGTGGCGGGCGAGCTCGAACAGCCCGAGCGTCACGGCGGTCAGCGTGGCGGAGACGACGAGCGTGCGGACCAGCAGCGGACGGTCGAGCAGCGCCACCGCGCGGTCGCGTGGAGGCCGGCGCATGAGGTCGGGCTCGGGCGCCTCGAAGGCCAGCGGGAGAGCGAGGGCGACGGCCACGATCAGGTTGATCCACAGGATCTGGACGGGCTCGACCGGCAGCACCGGCGTGCCCCCGTTGGCCGGAAAGGCGAGCACCGCGACGGTGATGAGCAGCGCCTGGCCGACGCTGGTAGGGAGCACGAAGGCCAGCGCCTTGACGAGATTGTCATAGACGCGGCGGCCTTCCTCGATGGCCGCGCGCAGAGTCGAGAAGTCGTCGTCGCCGAGCACCATGTCCGCAGCCTCCTTGGCGGCCGCGGTCCCGCTGCGTCCCATCGCCACCCCGATGTCGGCCTGCCGCAGGGCGGGCGCGTCGTTGACGCCGTCGCCCGTCACGGCGACCACCTCGCCGCGCGCCTGCAGCGCCTGCACCAGCCGCAGCTTGTGCTCCGGGGCCACCCGCGCGTAGATGTCGGCCCGGCCGAGCTCGCCCTCGTCGAGGCGCTCGAGCTCCGCGCCGGTGACGGCGCGCCGGCTGCTCAGTCCGATGGCCGCGCCGATCGCCTCGGCGGTGCGCGGATGGTCGCCGGTGACCATGGTCACGCGCACGCCGGCGGCATGGCAGGCAGCGATCGCCTCCTGCACCCCGGGGCGCGGAGGATCGATCATCGCCTGCAGGCCAAGCAGCCGCAGGTCGTGCAGCTGCGCCGCGGGGTCGGTGGGGTGAGCGCGTTCGCGGGTGGCGAAGACCAGGACGCGCCGGCCGAGGGCGGCCTGGCGCTCGACCTCCGCGGCGGCGTCTGCTCCGGGCTCGGGCCGGCAGCGCGGCAGCATGGCCTCGGGCGCGCCCTTGGCGTAGAGCGCGATGCCGTCCGCAACCGGATGCAGCGTCGCCATCAGCTTGCGCGTGGCGTCGAAGGGCAGGGCGGCGAGCCGTGGATGCGCCGCCCGCGCCGCCTCGACGTCAATCCCGCCCGCGCGCGCCGAGTCCATCAGCGCGGTCTCCGTGGGGTCGCCGAGCGGCCCGCCGTCCGCGGGCTGCGCGTCGTTGCAGAGCACGCCCGCCAGGAGCAGCTCGCGGTCGTCGCCCGACGGCGTCCACAGCGCCGCGACGGTCATCCGGTTCTGCGTCAGCGTCCCGGTCTTGTCGGACGCGACGACCGTGGTGCTGCCGAGCGTCTCCACTGCCGGCAGGTGCCGGACGATCGCCTGGCGCCGCGCCATGCGCCGCACACCGACCGCCAGCGCGATCGTCACCACCGCGGGCAGGCCCTCCGGCACGGCCGCGACGGCCAGGCTGATCCCCGCCAGCGCGGCGTCGGCGAGCGTGAAGCCGCGCACGGCGGCGATCGCTGCCAGCAGCACGGCAGCAGCAGCGATCGCGCCGGTGATGACCCGTCCGAAGCGCGCCAGGTCGCGCGTGAGCGGCGTCTCGAGCGCCTCGACGCTTCCGAGCAGGCCAGCGATCCGGCCCAGCTCCGTGCCGACGCCGGTGGCCACCGTCACGCCCCGCCCGCTGCCCGCGGCGACCACCGTCCCGGCGTACAGGAGGCTGCGACGCTCGGCCAGCGGGGTGTCGGCGGGGACGGCGGCAACGCCCTTGTCGACCGGCTCGGACTCGCCGGTCAGGGCCGCCTCGTGCGCGCGCAGGGCTGCCGCGTAGAGCAGCCGCAGGTCGGCGGCGACGCGGTCGCCCGGCGCCACTTCAAGCAGGTCACCCGGCACCACCTGCTCGACCGGGACCTCGACCCACCCTCCGTCGCGCCGCACACGGGCGGGCTCGGCGACCAGCTCGGCCAGCGCCGCGATCGCGCGTCCGGCCCGGTATTCCTGCGCGAAGCCGATCAGCGCGTTGAGGATCACGACGGCGAGCACGACCAGGCCGTCCTCCAGCTCCCCGAGCGCCAGCGCGAGGCCGCCGGAAGCCAGCAGCGCCCACATCAGCGGCGTGTTCACCTGCTCGAACAGCAGGCGGGCGGCGGAGGGACCTTCGGCCTGCGGCAGCCGGTTCGGCCCGTAGCGCGTCAGCCGCGCCTGCGCCTCGGCGGAGGTCAGGCCGTCGGCGCCGGCGTCGAGCGCGGCGACGACCTCCGCCTCGGGCTGCGCATGCCAGGGAGCCGAGCCGTCCACCCTCACACCCACGCGCGATCCAGCCACGTCGCGATGTCGCGCACGACCTCCCCGGTCGGGCGGTCCGCGCGGACCACGAGGTGGCGGTCCGCAGGCACCTCGTCGAGGGCCTCCCACGCCGCGGCGAGCCGCTGGGCGATGTCGCTGGTCGCGTCGGACTCGCGGCCGGCGTCGCGCTCGCGAGCGCGCGCGCGGCGCGCCGCCTCGGCGGCGGGCACCCGGCACTCCACGCAGCGCAGCTGCATCGCCGCCGCGCCCAGCCCGTCGCGCAGCGCGTCGCGCGCCGCCCGCTCGCCGAGCGTCGCGTCGATGACGGCGCCGCGCCCGGCGGCCAGCGCCAACGCGGCCTCCTCGCCCAGCGCCCTGTAGGTCGCCAGCGTCGCCTCGTGCTCGTAGGCGGAGGCGGGGGCCCGCTCGGTCGGGGCCAGGCCGGCCCGCGCCTTGCGCACGACGTCGGAGGAGAGGTGGGCCATGGCGCTCTGGGCGCACAGCTCGCGCGCCAGGGTGGTCTTGCCGCTGGCGGGCGGTCCACACACCGCGATGAGCTGCGGCCCGCGGGCCTGCCACCCCAGCCGTACCGCCTGCTCGATGCGCTCGCGGGCCCTCGCGCTGCCGTGGCCCCCGGGTACCAGGTCGACCTTGGCGCGCACCAGGGCGCGGTAGCACGCCATGGTCGCCAGCAGCGCGCGGTCGCCGGGATCGCCGCCGGCCTCGCGATAGCCGTCGACCAGGGCCGCGGCCAGCGCGCCGGCGCCGGCGCCGGCGAGATCCATGACCAGGAAGCCGAGGTCGCATGCGACGTCTGCGACCCGCAGGGCAGGGTCGAACTCGAGCGCGTCCACGACCTGGACCGGATCGGTCAGCAGCACGTGCTCGGCGCGCAGATCGCCGTGGCCGTCGACCACGAGCCCGCGGCGCCCGCGCTCGAGCAGCTCGACGCGACGGGCGGCCAGCGCAGCCTCCATGACGCCGCGCAACGCGCCCAGCGGGCCGGCGCCGATCTCCAGGCCGGCTGCGCCCTGGAGATCGTCGAGCGTCGTGCGCACGGCGCTGCGCAGCGCCGCGAGCGCGCGCCGCGCCTCCTGGGGCCGCGGCTCGGAAGCGTGGAACGCCGCCAGCCGTGCGCCCACCGCGCGCAGCTGCGCCGGCGTGGCCTCTCCCCCGCGCAGCCGGCCCGCCAGGGTGTCGTCCTCGTCGTAGCGGCGCATGTCAACGGCGACGTCCACGGCGCCGGGCGCGTCGTCGTCGGGCTCGATGGCCACGCCGCCGTCCTCGCGCACGACCACCGCCACGGTGCCGCGGTAGAGCTCCGGCGCCAGTCGGCGATTCAGGCGCACCTCCTCGCGACACATGGCGCGGCGTCGCTCGAGCGTGCCGTAGTCCAGGAAGGCGAGGACGACGGGCTTCTTGACCTTCAACGCCCGGTCCGCGGCCACGAAGACCCACGAGCCGTGCGTCTCATGGCGCGCGACCGGAACGCCACCCTCGGCATGGCTCACCGCGTCCGCGAGCGCGGCCAAGAGGTCGTCCCGCATCCCTCGATCCTAGGGGCGCCCGAGCCCCGATCGCACCGGGCGGCTCCGCGACGACGCTGCGGCCGATTGCGGAGCACCGCTCCGGAGGGCTACGGACGTGAACCAGTCACCCGCCCGGATGGCGCGTGTCCGGCCGCACCGCAGACTCGCCGAATCAATCGACCGCAGGAAAGGAAACTGGTCATGAGCAAGCTCTTTCAGTACGGAGGCATCGTCGCAAGCGTCGTGCTGATCGCCTTCGGCGCCGGCTCGATCGTCACCGGGTACCAAGGGCGCGACCGCGTTCACAGTGACCTGGCACGCGAGCAGATCGTCGGGACGCCCGACTCGAGCATCCCCAACCAGCTCGTCAACAACGGCACCAAGGCCGAGGCGTTCGCCACGGTCATGCGCAAGCACACCCTCGAGGCCACCGGTGGCCAGACCTACGCCCAGATGCCGCGTTACGCGGGCAAGGACGGCAAGGCGACCAACGACGAGAAGCTCGCCGCCCTCGACCCCAAGAGCGGCAAGCCGATCGACAACCCGCTGCGCAACCTGTGGGTGACCGAGACGGCGCTGACGACCGCGCTGCACTCGTCCTACTTCGCCGAGAGCGTGGCGACGTTCGCCATCGTCATGGGCTTCGCGCTGATGATCACGGGCGGCGGCTTCCTCGTGCTGACCCTGCGCGTCCTGCGCGTCTTCGGCATGGAGGAGACTGAGACCGAGCCGGCGGTCGCGACGGGCGGGGTCGCCGTCACCACCTGATCTCCCGCTCGCGGGAACCCTGTCCGGCGTCGCACCCAAGCCCCCCGCCCCCGCGGGGGGCTTTGGCGTTCCGTGGTTTCCCGCACGGGTCGCCGTGGTTGCGTCGGATGGCGCGCCGACCCGCGCCGACGAGGATCGAACCATGTCATTGCTCATCGAGGCGGCCGATGCACGCGCAGGGGTGCTCGCATGAGCGCCGTCGCCGCCGAACGGGTCCCGGCACTGCTGGGCGCGGTCGCATCGGCGCTCGGGCTCGCCGAGCTGCGCACCTTCGAGACCGGGGGCGATCGCTTCGGCGCCGAGCTCGGGCGCGGCCGCGGCGGCCCGCGCTGCATGTCCTGCCCGATCGACCGCGACGACCTGCCGGAGGCACCGTGACCACCCTGAGCGGTCGCACACCGCACCACGAGGAGCACACCATGTTCAACACCATCATCGTCGGCGTCGACGGCCGCGAGGGCGGTCGCGATGCTCTTGCGCTGGCCGGCTCGCTGCAGCGTGTCTTCGCCAGCCACCTCGTCGCCCTGCATGCGTTTCCCCTCGACCACTACATCGGCCGGGGCGCCGACGGGGAGTACGAGCAGGTCATCCACGACCGTGCAGCGAGCACGGTCCTGGCCGAGGTCAAGTTGACGGGCGTGTCCGCCCACGCGGTCACGGTCGCCGACGGCTCGCCGGCGCGCGCGCTGCAGCGGGCGGCCGCCGGCCATGACGCCGACCTCATCGTGGTCGGCTCGGCGCACCGCGGAGCGGTGGGTCGCGTCCTGGCGGGCGACGTCACCGCGGGGACGCTGCACGGCGCACCTTGCCCCGTTCTCGTCGCGCCGCGCGGACAGCTCGATCACCGCGACGGGCTGCAGACGATCGGCGTTGGCTTCGACGGCTCGCCCGAATCGCGGGCCGCGCTGGAGCTCGCACACGAGATCGCCGTGGCCTGCGGCGGGCGCCTGCGCGTCATCAACGTGGTCGTGCCGCCCGATCCCGGCGGACCCTTCCCGGCCTACCGGCCCGATTGGGCCGAGCACGCGCACATCCGCCGCGAGCAGGCCGAGGAGCGCCTCGCCGCCGTGCTCGCCGAGCTGGGCGACATCGCCACCGGCGACCTCCCGTTCGGGGACCCCGCCCGCGAGCTGGCCTACGCGGCCCCCGACCTCGACCTGCTGGTCACCGGCTCGCGCGGCTATGGCCCCCTGCGCCGGCTGATGCTCGGCAGCACCTCGGGACGGCTCGTCCACGAGGCGCCCTGCCCGGTGCTCGTGCTCGCACGCACCGCCAGGCACGAGGACGAGGCCGTCGAGGCGACGGCGGGACACGCGTCCAACGGTCCCACGTTCGCCGGTCCGTAGTTTCCACGGACGCGACCCGCGACCTCGCCCGGATGGCGAAATGCGCCACGACGACCATCGTGCCGAGAGATGACGCGCCACCCGCATCCGGACGTCGACCCGCTGCGCGTGATCGTCGCCGGAGCCGGAGTCGGCGGGCTCGAAACGCTTGTCGCGCTACGTGGGCTCGTGGGTCACCGCGTCGCGTTGACCCTGGTCGCGCCGCAGGATGACTTCACGGTGCGCGCCCTCGAGGTCATCGAGCCGTTCGGACTCGGTCAGGCCCAGTGCTATTCACTGGCCGAGCTCGCGGCCGACCTCGAGGCGAGCTTCGTGCACGACGCGGTCGCCCGTGTGGAGTGCGACGACCGCGTGGTGCACCTGCAGTCCGGTGGCGAACTGGCCTACGACGTGCTCGTGCTGGCCGTCGGCGCGTTCCCGTATCCGGCCTACGAGCACGGCGTCAGCTTCGTGGCCGGCCGCGGCGCAGACGCGGTCGATGCGTTCGTTACCGACCTGCGCGTCGGCCTGGCCGAGCACGTGGCCATCGTGGTGCCGCCGGGCTGCGCGTGGACGTTGCCCGCCTACGAGCTCGCCCTCATGGTCGCGGCGATGGCCAAGCCGCGCGAGCTGACGCTGGTCACGCCGGAGCGCGAGCCGCTGAGCGCGTTCGGCGCCCCGGCCGGCGAGCTGGCGCGTGCAGAACTGGACGCTGCGGGCATCGCGCTCCTCACGGGCGTGCACGCGACCGTGCCCGGTCCCACGACGGTGCAGATCGCCCCGGGCGCCCAGCTGGCGTGTGACCACGTGGTGCACCTCCCGCGGCTGGCGGGACCCAACTGCCGCGGCGTTCCCAGCGATGAGGACGGGTTCGTCGTGGTCGACGAGTCATTCCGCGTGCGCGGTGCGGACGATCTGTTCGCCGTCGGTGACGCGACCGCCGGTGCGTTCAAGCAGGGCGGGCTCGCCGCTCAGCAGGCGGACCTGGTCGCCGAGCAGATCGCCGAGCGCGTGGGCGCCGAGCATCCTCCCCGCCCCTACCGTCCGGTCCTGCGGGGGCTCCTGTCGACGGCTCGCGGGCCTCGTTACCTGCGCGCCGAGCCGCCCGGGGGCGCCATCTCCGCGGAGGTGTCCGACCAGTCGCTCTGGTGGCCCGCCAGCAAGGTCGCGACACGCTGGCTCACACCCTGGCTCGCGGCTCGCGCGGTGCAGGACGGCCCGCGGCCGCAGCCTCGGAGGCTGCCCAGCGGGGGCATCAGCTGGACGGTCGGCGGCTGACGCCTTCCGTAGTCATCCGCAGGACCGCGGCGGATCGATCCCGATGCCGGCGCGACGCCCGCAGGTGACCATTCCAGGATGAGCGCCGCTCCCGATCCTCTTCTCGTCCGTGCCTCCGAACCCGAGACGCTCGACCGCGCGGCGGTCGTCGCCGTCGACGCCGACGGCGCGATCGTGGGACGCGCCACCCTCTCGCGCCTGTACGGGCTACGGGCCGAGATCCATCTCGAGCTCGCTCCCTCCACGACCATCACCCTGGCGCTCATCGATGCGCTGGAACGCGAGGCACGCCGGCGCAGGCTCGTGCGCCTCGAACTGGACGCGGCGGCCCTCTCGCACCCGACCGTCGAGGCCCTCCGTCGCTGGCGGCCAATCGCCGACGAGCACCGCGCCTCACACCTGTATCTGACCTGGCCCACGACCCCGGTGAACTCATGACCGACAACCCTCATCGCGTTGCTGTCGCCGGCGGCGGCGTCGCCGGACTGGAAGCCCTGCTCGCGCTCCACGCGCTGGCGGGCGACCGCGTGCAGCTGACGCTCGTCTCCCCCACCCCGGACTTCGTCTACCGCCCGCTCGCGGTCGCCGAACCGTTCGCGCTCGGCCGCCGGCGCCGGACTGCGCTGGCGCATGCCACTCACGCCACCGGCGCCGCCTTCGTCCAGGCGTCGCTGGTCTCCGTCGACGCCGCGGCGAAGACGGTCCACCTCGGCGACGGCCGGGAACTCGCCTATGACGCGCTCGTGCTCGCTACGGGCGCCACGGCCCAGCCGGCCTACGCGGCCGGGAACGTCTTCACGTGGGACGACACCTGCAACAGCGATGCCGTCGGCGGACTGCTGCGCGACCTGGAAGAGGGCTACAGCCAGCGCCTGGCGATCGTCATCCCGCCCGGCCCCGGGTGGCCCCTGCCTGCGTACGAGCTCGCGTTCCTCATCGCCGCTGACGCGCGCGGAATGGGCATGGAGCCCGAGATCACCCTCGTCACACCCGAGCGCGCCCCCTTGGCGATCTTCGGCCCGCGCGCGGTCGACGTCGTGACCGCGGAGCTCGATCGCGCCGGAGTCGCGGTCGAGCTCGGAGCCTACGCGGAGCTCGACCAGGGGCCGCCGCGCGCGATCCTCATGCGCCCGTCGGGCCGGCGTCTTGAGGTCGACCGCGTCCTCGCGCTCCCGCGCCTGCGCGGCCGCACTCCTGACGGCGTCCCCGCCGGCCCCGACGGCTTCGTCACGGTCGACGCCCATGGCCGGGTCGCCGGCGTCGATGCGATCTGGGCGGCCGGCGACGGCATCGACTTCCCGGTGAAGTTCGGCGGCCTGGCGGCCGAGCAGGCCGACGCGGTCGCCGCCGACATCGCCGCCGACGCGGGCGCGAACGTGGCGCGCACGCCCTTCCGCCCCGTCCTGCGCGCCCGGCTGCTGACCGGCAGCGGCCCGCGCTACCTGCGCTACGACGCCGCCGGCGGCGACGGCGAGGGCGAGGCGAGCACCGACGCGCTGTGGTGGCCGCCCGCGAAGATCAACGGCCGCTACCTCGCGGCGTGGCACGCCGCACTCGACGAGGAGAGAGTGGCCGACTACCTGCCTCGGTCCGGCGGTCTGCCCGTCCAGACCGACCTCCACCGCGACGTCGTCGCCTGATCAGCGAGCCGGGGCGCTGTCATCATCAAGGTCGTCGTCTGCGCGGCATGCAAGCCCGCGCAGGTTTGCCCGGGACCCACCACAGGAGGACACTGTTCTGATGCCCCCCACTCCCCGTCGCGTCGTCGTCGCCGGGGGCGGCGTCGCCGGCCTCGAAGCGCTCTTCGCCCTGCGCGCACTGGCCGGCGACCGCGTCGACCTGACCCTCCTCTCGCCCACCCCGGACTTCGTCTACCGCCCGCTGGCGGTCGCCGAGCCGTTCGCGCTCGGAGCCGCCCGCCGGACGCCGCTCGCCGATGCCGCTCGGACCGCGTCGGCGACGTTCGTCCGCGCCTCGCTGGAGGCCGTCGACGTCGCTGCCCGGTCCGTCAGCCTGGGCGATGGCGAGACGCTCTCCTACGATGCGCTGGTCCTGGCGATGGGCGCCGCGGCCGAGCCCGCGTTCGGCAGCGCTCCGGTCTTCAACTGGGACGACACCTCCGGCGCCGAGGCCATCGGAGGCCTCCTGCGCGATCTCGAGGAGGGGTACAGCCAGCGACTGACCATCGTCGTCCCGCCGGGACCGGGCTGGCCGCTCCCCGCCTACGAGCTCGCGCTGCTCATCTCCGCCGACGCGCGTGGAATGGGCATGAAGCCCGAGATCACGCTCGTCACCCCGGAGCCGGCGCCGCTGGGGATCTTCGGTCCCCGCGCGGTGGAGCTCGTCGGCGAGGAGCTCGAGCGCGCCGGCGTGAACGTCGAGCTGAGCGCTCACGCCGAGCTCGATCCCGACCCGCCGCACGGCATCGTCCTGCGCCCCTCGGGCCGCCGCCTGGAGGGCACCCGCGTCCTCGCGCTCCCACGCCTTCGCGGCCGCGCCCCCGAGGGCGTGCCGTCCAACCCCGACGGCTTCGTCAGCGTCGACCCCCACGGCCGCGTCACCGGAACCGACGGCGTCTGGGCCGCGGGCGACGGCATCGACTTCCCGGTCAAGTTCGGAGGGCTGGCCGCCGAGCAGGCCGATGCCGCCGCCGCCGACATCGCCGCCGACGCGGGCGCGAACGTGGAGCGCACGCCGTTTCGCCCCGTCCTGCGCGGACGCCTGCTGACCGGCCGCGGACCGCGCTACCTGCGCCACGACGCCGCCGGGGGCGGCGGCGAGGGCGAGGCGACCTCGCACACGCTGTGGTGGCCGCCGGGCAAGATCAACGGCCGCTACCTGGCCCCATGGCTCGCCGCCCGCGACGAAGAGACGATCGCCGACCACCTGCCGCAGTCCGGGGGCCTCGCGGTGCAGACCGACCTGCACCGCGACATCATCGCCTTCTAGACGATGGTGACCGGGTCGCCCGGCTTGATGCGCTTGGCCAGCCAGGTGATCGAGCGGTTGGCCAGGCGCACGCAGCCGTGCGACACGGCGGTCCCGAGCGACCCGCCGACGTTGCTGAGCCCGTGCAGGGCGATCTGGCCCGGGCCGCCCTCGAACTCCTGGAAGACCTTCGATCGGGCGCTCGTGGCCAGGGCGAACGGCGCGCCCGGCCGGTTTCCCGGCAATCGGACGTTCTCCTCGACGAAGAACTCGCCCGTGGGCGTGGGCGTCGAGCCCTTGCCGACGATCGCCTTGTAGGTGCGCAGCTTCTGGCCGTTGTGGTAGACGGCGACCGATCGCGCGCGGCGGTTCACGACGAGGTGCCAGTCGGTGGCCGACATGCGTGTGTTCGACGCGCTGATCCAGCCCGACGCGGGGGGCGTCCTGCCCTTGAGCGTGCGACCGGGGAGCCGCACCTGCAGCCACGATCCGCCGGTGCTGTCGATCGACTGACCGAGCAGCGGCAGCACCGTGCGCGCGCCGGTCATCGGTCGCTTGGCGCTGACCTGCGCCACCACACCGGCGTCGGTCGATGGCGCGCTGCGCACGCCGTGCGAGGCCAACAGGGCGACGGTCTCCTGGTGCGGCGCGATCGGCGCGGCCTGGGCGCAGGCCGGCACGACCATCAGGCAGGCGAAGGCCGCCGCGGCGAGCCTCATCCCGTGAAGCCGGTGGGGGTGCTCGGCGTGCGCGGCCGGCGCGGAGCGATGCGGCTGGCGGCCGCGGCGCATGCCCGCGAGCGCATCTTCAGCGTCTTGGCAGGGGTGGCGTCAGTGAAGGTGACGCGGGCGCTGACGGTGCGGATCCCGCTGCCATCCTTGACCACGGCCTCGAACGGCGCCCGGGTGCGGGTCGCGATGACGTGCGTGCCGACGGAGAAGACGACGCGGCGGATCATCACGCCGGTGACGACGGCCCGGAAGGAGCGGTCGACGCAGCGGGTGATCCCGTAGCGCGCCACCGTCGTGGCGACCGAGCGCGACACGGTCGTGAAGATGGCCGAGCCATTCTGGTTGGGGGCCAGGCTGGCGCCTGCCGCGCCGGGCCCGCCCGTGCCTCCGGTGGTGCCGGGGGCGCAGTGCGCGGCGGTGATCGTGTCGTTGATCAGGGTCACGCTGCCGTTGCGCGCCAGCGCCCGCCCCTGCAGGGTGACGCCGTTGTTGAGCGAGATCGACGTGAGGGCCATGACGTTGCCGACGAAGGCCGACGTCGTCCCGAAGGTCGCGGAGCTGCCCACCTGCCAGAAGACGTTGCACGGCTGCGCGCCGTTGATGAGGTTCACGTGGCTCGCCGACGCGGTGATCAGCGTCGAGGCGACCTGGAAGACGAACACCGAGTCGGGGTCGCCCTGAGCGTCGAGCGTGAGCGCACCGGTCAGCCCGAGCGCCCCCGGCGCCTTGTAGACGCCGCCAGTGAGCGTGAGGCCGCCGAGGTCCGCGGACAGCAGCGCCGGCGGCGTGCGCCCGGCGGCGTCGTTGTAGGCGGTCGTGAGGTCCGACTGGGCCTGCAGCGCGACGGCGTCGGCCGCGTGGATGGTCCCATTCACCATGCCCGGCGGAAAGCCCGGGACCGCGGTCCCCGGCATGACGCCGAGATCGCCGTTGATCGTCGTCGGCCCGGTGTTGGTCACCGTCTGGCCGGCGAGGACGCCGAAGCTGTCGGCGGTGCCCAGTCCGACTGGCGGCTGCGCCGCGAGCGCGCTGCTCGTGAGCAGGCCCAGCGAGAGCACCGAGGCGATGGCGATCAGCGCCGCATGAGAACAGCGCGGCCGGGCACGTGTGTTGGAAGACATGGTCGATGGCTACCCGTGCCAACAACACAAGACAACTAATACAGGAAACAGCTGTCCATATATGCGCCAGGCGGTCGGTATGGGGCGCCCACGTGTCGGCATGCGCCGTGAGATGGCCGCGCCGTGCACCGATCGCCTGCACCGGCGATCGGCTGTTTGCGCCTTCGCGAGCGGGGAACCGCATGCTCATGGACCCGTCCGTTCTCGCCTGCCGCTTCCCGGCGCAACCCGACCAGGTGGCGCTCGCTCGCCGCCGGGTCGTCGCTTACGCGCGCGAGCACGGCGCGATCGACCCCGACGGGATCGCGGTCGCCGTCTCCGAGGCGGTGACCAACGCGGTCGTGCACGCATACGTGGACTCCCCCACTCCGGGCGATATCGAGGTGTTCGCCCGGCGCGATCCCGACGACGGCCTCGAGGTCCAGGTCAGCGACGAAGGCCGCGGCATGATGCCGCGGCGCGACAGCCCTGGGATCGGCGTGGGCCTGCCACTGGTGGCGACGCTGGCCGAGCGCTTCCAGGTCGAGACGCGCCCGGGCGGCGGAACCTCGATCTGCATGAGCTTCGCCGTCCATGATCCGGCCTGACGGCCGGCGCTGCGTCGCGTTCAGGCGCCGTCGGCACGCGGCGCAAGCTGGAAGCACTCGATGCCCACGTCGGGGTCGATGTGATTGTCGGAGAGGAAGGCGGTCACCGAACGGCCGGTGAGGGCCTCGACCTCCGCGACGAACTCTTCGCGCATGGCGTCCTGGAACGCCTTGCGCGTGTCGCGCACGAACTGAGAGCGCCCTGTGGCCGCGAGCTTGCGCTCGCCCTTGGTCAACGTGTCGCTCAGGGTCACGAAGATCCACTCGCCGTTGATCGTCGTGCGCGCGCGGGTCGGGCCGCGGCCCGTGTAGTCGGCCGTGATGCGCACGATCGCATCGGAGATCGCGGCGTTCAGCGGGCCGCCCTGCTGCTGTTCGTCGGAGACGGGCATCGTTCGGCATCCTGGGACCCCTCAGGGAGATGAGCCGCACGCAAGGATGAGGGGCATGACGCCGAACGGGCGACGAACTCAGTGATCAGCGTACTCGCAGGCGACCAACGGGCATGATCTTGCGCCCGGCGGATGCCCAGAAAACGCTCTCTGGCAGGCGGCCCGTGCGGTGGTAGCATCGCCGCACGGCAGGAGCTTCGTCACACGGGGCGAGTGTCGCGGCAGGGCACGAAGGGGGCGCGGCGCTCGATCAGGCGCCGGCTGGCTTCGCAGGTCAACCATGCGATCAGCGTCCAGCGATGCACGCCCTATGAGCAACCAATACGGACCCCGGTTCGACGTCTCCGTCGAGCACACCGGCAGCACCGCCATCGTCCGCCTCGCTGGCGAGCTCGACCTTGCCACCGCCCCCGAGCTGACGGACGTGCTCCGTGGGCTCGAGCCTGGCTGCAAGCGCATCATCCTCGACCTCACCAGCCTGGAGTTCATCGATTCGACGGGCCTGCGGCTCGCGGTCACCGAGCACGATCGCGCGAGCATGGACGGCTTCGAGTTCGTGATCACCGGCGCGGCCGGCGCGGTGCTGAAGGTCCTGCGGCTGACCGGCCTCGACGTGACGCTGCCGCTGGCGCCCGATGTCGGCTCGGTGCTCGGCGACGCCAGCACCAACGGCAGCGGTCCCCGGGACACCTGATCAGCGCATGAGCGCACGCGCAGCGGGAAGCGCGGGCGCATGCCGGCGATTCGCGGCGAGGACGCCACGCCGTTCCTGCCCGAGCGCAGGAACCTGAAGGCACTGCGCGAGGCGGCGGCCGGCTGTCGCGGGTGCCACCTCTACGCGCCGGCCACCCAGACCGTCTTCGGCGAGGGACCCAGGCGTGCCGAGCTCATGCTGGTCGGTGAGGTCCCCGGCGACCGCGAGGACCGCGCCGGCCACGTCTTCGTCGGGCCGGCCGGGCGCGAGCTCGACAAGGCGCTGCAGGCGGTCGGCATCGCGCGCAGGGACGTCTACATCACCAATGTCGTCAAGCACTTCAAGTTCGAGGAACGCGGCAAGCGGCGCATCCACCAGAAGCCAAAGAAGGGCGAGATCGACGCCTGCATGCCGTGGCTGCGCGCCGAGCTCGACGTGGTGGCACCGACGGCGGTCGTCCTGCTCGGTGCCACCGCGGGCAAGGCGCTGCTCGGCTCGAGCTTCCGGCTGACCGACACGCGCGGCCGTCCGCTCGAATCCGATCTCGCGCCGTACGTGACGGCGACGATCCACGTTCAGCGATCCTGCGCGCCCGCGACGACGAGACGCGTCATGGCCAGCGCGGGGCGTTCACCGAGGACCTGCGCCTGGTGGCCGAGTTCATCCGCCGCCCTGCCCGGTCAGCGCGGTGAGCTCACGCAGCAGCGCTCCCATCCCGGCGATCTCGTAGCCCGCCCGCTGGCGCCCGGCGCCGCCGCCGCGGCGCACGAGCGCGGGCAGAACGTCGAGGGCGTCGGCGCAGTGCAGCTCGTCGGCGTGGCGACGGGCCACCGCGAGTGCCGCGTCGAGCAACTCGGTCACCGGTCGCAGGCGCCCGTCCGGGTCCGGAAGCTCGGCGCTGACGCCAAAGCGCGCCGCTCGGAAGGCGCCCTCCTCGAGCACCTCGGCCGGTGGGTCGGGCTCGGGGTCGTCGGCGTGCGCGGCGTCGTACGCCAGGCAGTGCGTCAGCGCGACCAAGCCGGCGGTGTCCTCCAGCGAGGCCTGCGCGTCGAGCGCGCGGACCTCCACGGTCCCCAGCCGCGGATGCGGCCGCAGCTTCCACCACAACCACGTGTAGTCGGGCACGTCCGCGGCGCGCGCCAGCAGCGCCGCCATGGCGCAGAACTCCTCGAAGTCGCGCATCGCGCGCGGCACGCCCGAGCGCGGCCACCCGCGGATCGTCACCTCGCGGGCCGAGGCCAGGCCGGTGTCACGGCCGTGGCGATACGGCGAGTTGGCCGCCAGCGCCTGCAGCAGTGGGAGGTGACGGCGCAGCCCGTTGAAGGCGCGGATCGCGGTCTCGGGATCGGGCATCCCGACGTGGATGTGCAGGCCGCCGACCGGGGTGGCGACGGCGTCGCCGAGCAGGTCGCGGATGCGCTCGTAGCGCTCCTTGTCGGTGATCTCGGCCTCGCCCTCGGCGGCGGCCGGGTGGGTGCCCGACCCGAGCAGCCCAGCGCCCGCGTCGACGACGGCGCGGCGCAGGCCATCGAGCATCTCGATGGCCTGCGCCGTGCTGGTACAGACATCGGTGATGAGCTCGAGCTGGCACGCGTGGAGCTCGCGCTCCACCGTGCCGCGCACATCACCGATCCGCTCCTGAACGGCCGTCGACGCGTTGATCTGCGTACCGACGACCGGGTCGACGAGGAAGAGCTCCTCCTCGACGCCCACCGTGAAGGGTTGGCCCGACCCAAAGGCGTGGCTGCTCAGAGCCGCCGACCGCGACGGCTGTAGCCGAAGCCGCCGAAGAGCAAGAGGAGCACGAGAATGATGAGCAGGATGGTGAGCACGGCGTCCGCCTTCGATCGAGGATGGTTCTCGCCGCCGTACCCGGTCGACCGATTGCGCAAGCCACCGTGTGGGGTAGCCCGCCGGGCATGCGTATCGGCTGCTTCCTGTCCAGCGAGGAGTTCGGGCCCGGCGATCTCGTCGCGCAGGCGCGGCGCGCCGAGGAGGCCGGCTTCCACGCCCTGTGGATCTCCGATCACTACCACCCATGGAACGACGAGCAGGGCCACAGCCCGTTCGTGTGGTCGGTGATCGGCGCGATCTCGCAGGTCACGAACCTCCCCGTCACCACCGCCGTGACCTGCCCGACGGCGCGGCTGCATCCGGCGATCATCGCCCAAGCGGCGGCCACGAGCTCGGTGATGCTCGAGGGTCGCTTCGGGTTGGGCGTCGGCAGCGGCGAGGCCCTCAACGAGCACATCCACGGCGACCGCTGGCCCGAGGCCGACGTGCGCCTGGAGATGCTCGACGAAGCCGTCGACGTCATCCGCACCCTCTGGCAGGGCGGCCAACGCAGCCACCACGGGCGTCACTACACGGTCGAGAACGCGCGCATCTACGACCTCCCAGAGCCGCCTCCGCCCGTGCTCGTCTCGGGCTTCGGGCCCAGGGCGATCCGCCTGGCCGCGCGCATCGGCGACGGCTACTGCACCACGTCGCCCGACAAGGAGGCGATCGACCTCTATCGCTCGGAGGGCGGCAAGGGGCCCGTGCATGCCGGGACCAAGGTGTGCTTCATGGCCGACGAGGCGCAGGCCCGTGCCACCGCGCACCGGCTGTGGCCGAACGAGGCCCTGCCCGGAGAGCTGGCCCAGGTCCTGCCCACGCCCGCGCACTTCGAGCAGGCGTGCGAGCTCGTGACGCCCGACATGCTGGTCACGCCCGTCGGCCCCGACCTCGACCAGCACGAGGCATCCCTGCGCCAGTACCTCGACGCCGGCGTCGACGAGCTCTTCGTGCAGCAGATCGGGCCCGACCAGGACGCGTTCTTCGACACCTGGGCACGCGAGATCCTGCCACGCTTCGCCTGACATGAGCGACTACGCGATCGTCGATCCCGACGAAGTCGGAGACGTCTACGAGGGCAGCGACGTGCCCGGCGAGTTCCGCCCGCTCACGGATGCGCTCGGCTGCGGGCAGCTGGCCATCACGCTGATCCGGGTCCCGCCGCATTCCGACTTCGAGCAGGGGACTGGTCACTACCACGACGAGGGGGAGGAGCTCTACCTCGTCACGCGCGGGACCTTGACGATGCGCTTCGCCGACGACATCCATCAGGTGAGCGCCGGATCCGCCGTCCGCGTGGCCGCGCGCACGCCGCGCTCGCATCGCAACGAGGGCGACGAGCCCGTCGAGCTGTGGGCCATCTCACGCCAGGTCGAGCGCTCCGACGCGACCAAGCTCGACGACTTCTGGCCCGCCTCGCCCGACGCCGAGCAGCATCGCGGCGCCGCCGGCTGACGCGCCGGGGTTGCCGGGCGTCCAGTCGGCCTGGTAAGCACTGCCCCACATGACGGGCCCTGAGACCTCGGCCGCGGGACCGGTTGTCAGCCCCGAGCAGGCGCTCGAGTTCGTCGCCAGCGCCAGCGCGCTGCTCGCGCGCTCGCTGGACTACGAGACGACGCTGCGCGAGGTGGCGCGCCTGGCCGTGCCTGACATCGCCGACTGGTGCGGGGTCCTGCTCGTGGATTCCGGCGACGGGGAGCGCGAGCTGTCCAGCGGCTACGACGACCCCGCGCTCGAGGCCGTGCTGCTGGAGATCCGCCGACGGCGGCGCGAGGCCGCGGATGCGTCGGAGTCGCGCCGCGTGGCGGAGTCCGGCGAGCCGATCCTGGCCTCCGACGTCCGCGCCACCATCGACGACAACATCGAGGCCGGAGAGCGCGAGCTGGTCGAGCGCCTGGCGCCCAAGTCGTACATGATCGTGCCGCTGGCGGCGCGCGGCCGGGCGTTGGGCTCGATGACGCTGCTCTCGACCCGCGCGGGGCGCCACTACGCGCAGTCCGACCTGGCGTTCGCCGCGGCGCTCGCCCAGCGCTGTGCGCTGGCGATCGACAACGCGCGCCTGCACGACCGCGCCGAGCGGTCGCTGAGCCTGCTCGACACGGTGTTCTCCACCGCGCCGGTGGGCCTCGCCCTCGTCAATCGCGATCTGCGCTTCTTACGGGTCAACGAGACCTTCGCCGCCTTCAACGACCGGCCCGTCGAGGCGCTTGTCGGGCGCGCGGTCTCCGAGCTACCGGGCGAGGACGGCCTCGCGCAGGAGACCGTCATCTCGTGCTGCCGCCACGTCCTGGCCACCGGCGAGGCGGTGCTCGACCGCGAGCTGACCCGCGAGGCCCCGAGGACCGCCGGCGGTCTGCGCCATTGGAACTCCTCGTTCACGGCGGTGACGGACCCGGACGGATCGGTTGCCGGCGTGATCGTCGTCCTCGTCGACGTCACCGAGCGCCGTGCCCTGCTGGACGCCGAGCACGACGCGCGCGTGCGCGCCGACTTCCTCGCGCGCGCCGGGGCGATCCTCGACGCCTCGCTGGACTACGAGGAGACCCTGGGCGCCGTCGCCCAGATCGCGATCCCCGAGGTCGCCGACTGGTGCGCGGTCAGCGTGCTCGACGACGACGGGCTCCTGCACGAGGTCGCCGCCGCGCACGTCGACGACGCCCAGCGCGAGATCGGCCGCGAGCTGAGCCGCCGTTACCCGCCCGATCCGGACACGGCGCGCGGCACGTACGGGGTCGCGCGCTCGGGCGAGACGGCCTACGTGCGCGAGGTCACCGACGAGATGATCGTCGCCGGCATCCCGGACCCCGAGCACCGCGCGCTCGTGCACCGCCTGGGCCTGCGCTCGGTCATCATCGCGGCGCTGAAGGCCCGCGGACGCACCTTCGGGACCCTCAGCCTCGCCAGCGCCGAGTCGGGCCGGCTGTTCGAGGACGCCGACGTCCAATTCGCCGAGGAGCTCGCTGCGCGCGCCGGCATGGCGATCGACAACGCCCGGCTCTACACCGAGCGCAGCCGCATCGCCCACACCCTGCAGGTCAAGCTGCTGCCCGAGCGCCTGCCGGAGATCCCGGGCACGCTGATGGCCGCGCGCTATCGCGCTGCCGGCGAGCTCAACGAGGTCGGCGGCGACTTCTACGACGTCTTCCAACGCTCCCCGGACGAGTCGGTGCTGGTGGTGGGCGACGTGTCGGGCAAGGGCGCCGAGGCCGCCGCCGTCACCGCGCTCGCCCGCTACACGCTGCGCGCCGCCGCGCTCGAGGCGGGGCCACCCAGCGGCACCCTGCGCCGCCTGAACACCGCGATGCTCTACGACGACACCTCGCAGTTCGCGACCGTCGTGGTCGCGTACCTGTCCGCAGGCGGGACCGGGGGCATGAACGCGCGGCTGTCGCTGGCCGGCCACCCCGCGCCCGCCGTGCTGCGCCGCGACGGCAGCGTGGAGATGGTGGGCCGGTTCGGGACGGTGGCCGGCCTGCACACCGACATCGCCGTGCACGACGTCGACGTGCGCCTGGAGGGCGGGGAGCTGCTGCTGCTCTACACCGACGGCGTCACCGAGGCGGGCCCGCGCAGCGCGCCCTTCGGCGAGCACGGCCTCGTCTCCGTGCTCGAGGGCCTGGCGGGGCAGACGCCGCAGGCCGTCGTCGACGCCGTCGAGCGCGCCGTGGTCGCGGCGCAGCCCGGCAGCCCGCGTGACGACATCGCGCTGCTCGCGCTGTCGGTGCGCTGACCCGCCGGCGCGCGTGCCGGCGCCGGGCTCTGGCGGCGGTTCCGGTGAAGCGTCCTGCCTAGGTGTCGTCCTGCGACCTCAGGGCAGGACGGTGGCGGGCCGTCTCCACTGGCCACGAGTGGCGTGGTTGTTCGCCCCGGCGCCGAACGTCGGTCCTGCCCCCTCCTGAGGGGGGAAAACCGACGTTCGACCACCACCACCGCGCCAACTAGCTACTTCCCCCGGAAATAGTCGCCGTTGAGTGGGGCGGTTCCGTCCGCCTGGAGTGAGAGCATTTTCCCTGTAAATCGGCGGTTTGGAGGGTGGATGCTGCGACTTGTGGGGCCTCAGGCGGAGTGCCTGTTCGACGTCGGGTTGCCGGTTGAGGTGCGGGAGTTGCCGGCTGATCTGGCCGCGTTGGACGTGCTGCTGGACGATGCGACGCTGTTCGCGCCGATCCGCGAGGCGTGGTCGGTCTGCGCGAGCGGCGCCGGGCGTCCGTCGATCGCGATGAACTGCTTCGTGCGGTTGATGGTGATCAAGACGCGGACTGGGTGGGGCTATGAGACGTTGGTCAGGGAGGTTTCTGACTCGATTCACCTGCGGCGCTTCTGCCGGATCGCGCTGAGCGCGCGGGTGCCCGACGAGTCGACGGTCCGCAAGCTGACGCGTCGCCTGGGTCCCGAGGTCATCGACGAGATCACCCGCGCGGTGATCGAGAAGGCGACCCGCGAGCGGCGTTTCGTCGGGCGGGCGGTGCGGATCGATTCCACCGTTGTGGAGTCCGACATCCGCTACCCCAACGACGCCTCTTTGGCGGCCGACGCGACGCGTGTCCTGGCGCGTGAGGCGCGCAAGGTCAAGCGCCTGGCGGGCACGGCAGCGCGTGGGGTGCGCGATCGTTCGCGCAGCGCCGCAAAGAAGCTGCGCGCGATCAGCCGCACCGTCGCGCGGCGGACCGGTCAGGCCAAGACGATCGTGCTGCGGTTGACCGGTGAGGCCGGCGAGCTGGTCGGCCGGTCGGTCCGCGAGGCCCGCAAGCTCGCTCGGCAGTTGCGCGATCGCGCCCGCGGTCGCGGCGCGCGCGCCAAGCAGCGCGCCGCCGAGCGCCTCGACGAGCTGGCCGACCTCGCCGAGAAGGTCGCCCGGCAGATCACCCAGCGCCTGGCCGGGCAGAAGATCACCGACCGCTTGGTGTCGATGGCCGACCCCGACGCGCGGCCGATCCGCAAGGGCAAGCTGCGCGCCCCGACCGAGTTCGGCTACGTCTTCCAGCTCGCCGAAGTCACCGAGAACACCCGCCGCGGCGCCCGCGGCCTGATCCTGCCCGCCCCCACCAAGGTCGGCTCACCCAACGAACCCGACCTGCTGCCCGACACCGTCGCAGAGCTGCGAAGAGCCGACCTGAACCCGCGCGACGTCGCGCTCGACGGCGGCTTTGCGCCCGGCGCCGTCGCCGAGCAGCTGCCCAACGCGACCAAGGTCTTCATCTCCGGCCGCCAAAGCACAGCCTCCAAACACAGCGACCGGCGCCTGGCGCGCTACCGCGTCGGCGCCGAAGGCCGCATCAGTCACCTCAAACGCGGCTACGGCATGCGCCGCACTCGACTCAGAGGCCTCGACGGAGCCAGAACGACGGTCGGATGGTCGATCCTGACCTACAACCTCGACACCCTCGCCATCCGGGCCACCTGACAGCATCCAACTCGCCCCGGACCATCCACCCCGGAGCCGATTTGCAAGGCGGCCGCGCCCCCAAGGCGCGGCCGTTTTCGTTCCTCACCCACCCGGGTTTATCCGGGGCAAGTAGCTAGGGGCGGAAGACCACCTTGAACGCGCCGTCGTTCTTCTTCTGGAACATCTCGTAGGCCTGTGGCGCCTCGGCGAGCGCCACGTGGTGGGTCGCGAAGGTGTCGACCCCGAGCGGGTCGTCGTCGCGCACGAGCAGCGGCAGGATGTCGTCGGTCCAGCGCCTGACGTTGGCCTGGCCCATCTTCAGCGTGATCTGCTTGTCGAACATCTGCAGCATGTTCAGCGGATCGGCGGTCCCGCCGTAGACGCCGGACAGCGAGACGGTCCCCCCGCGGCGGACGATCTCGACCGCCGCGCGCAACGCGCTGAGGCGATCGACGCCCGCCGTCTCCATGACCTTGCGCGCGATCGGGTCGGGGATGAGGCCGGCGAGGGTGTGGGCGAGCTTGCCGCCCGGAGCCCCATGGGCCTCCATGCCGACCGCGTCGATCACCGAGTCGGGTCCGCGGCCGCCGGTGAGCTCACGCACGGCGCCGGGGACGTCGTCGGTCGCCGTCACGTCGATGGTCTGCACGCCATGGGACTGCGAGCGCGCCAGGCGCTCGGGCACGAGGTCGAGCCCGATGACCGTGCCCGCGCCGAGGTGCTGAGCGATCCGGCAGGCCATCTCGCCGATCGGTCCCAGGCCGATGACCGCGAGGCTGCCGCCGTCGGGGATCTGGGCGTACTGCACGGCCTGCCACGCGGTGGGCAGGACGTCGGAGAGGAACAGGAAGCGATCGTCCGCGGGCCCCTCGGGCACCTTGACCGGCCCGTAGTGGGCCTGGGGAATCCGCAGGAACTCGGCCTGGCCGCCGGGCACCTGGCCGTAGAGCTTGGTGTAGCCGAACAGCGCGGCGCCCATCTGCTCCTCGCGCACCTGCGTCGTCTCGCATTGGGTCTGCAGTCCGTGCTCGCACATGAAGCACTGCCCGCAGGAGATGTTGAAGGGCACGACGACGCGGTCTCCGACGTGCAGGTCGCCGGCCTCCGGGCCGACCGCCTCGACGATGCCCATCGGCTCGTGGCCGAGGATGTCGCCCTCCTCCAGGAAGGGACCGAGGACTTCGTAGAGGTGCAGGTCGGAGCCGCACAGTCCGGTCGAGGTGACGCGGATGATCGCGTCGGTGGGCTGCTCGATGGTCGGGTCGGGGACGGTGTCGACGCGCACGTCGCGCCGGCCATGCCAGGTCAGGGCCTTCATCTGCTCTCTCCGATGGGTCGGGTACGTTCGGGCCGCGTACCCGCGATCGGCGGCCGGTCACGCACGGATCAGGGCGTGGCGGTGCGCTTGGCGAGCTTGTCGGCCAGACGGTCGGGCACGAGCGGTCGCAGCGCGGTGGCCAGCCTTCCGGCGGCCCCGACGACGTAGCGCGCGTCGGGCTTCTCCGTGCTGAGCGCCTCCGCGATGACCTCGGCGACGTCGTCGGGCGACGCTCCGTGCTCGTCGGCGCTGCGCAAGGTCTCGCGGAACGCCGTCAGCCGCTCGCGATAGGGCGCCATTCGCGGGGAGGCCGACTGCTCCAGCCCGTCGAGGTGGTCGATCGCCTTCGACCAGATCGGCGTCGAGATCGCGCTCGGCTCGATGAGGATCACGTCGATGCCCTCCGGGTCGAGCTCCTGGCGCCAGACGTCCCCGATCGCCTCGATCGCGAACTTCGACGCGTGGTAGGCGCCCGCGAACTGTGACGCGAGAATCCCTCCGACGGAACCGACGAAGACGACCCGCCCAGTGGCCCTGCGCACGAGCGGCAGCATGGCCTGGGTCGTCGCGACCTGTCCGATCACGTTGACCTCGATCTGGCGTCGCAGGTCGTCCAGCGCCAGCACCTCGAGCGGCCCGGGAAAGCCCACCCCCGCGTTGTTGACCAGTCCATCCAGCCCGCGGCCGGCAAGGTGGCTCGCGATCTCCTCGGCGGCCGCGTCGATCGAGGCGGTCAGCGTGACGTCGAGGACCACGACGCGCAGGCGCCCCGACGCGCCGGCCAAGGCGGCCGTGTCCGCGGCGTCATCGACGCCCGCGAACACGTGATGACCGTCGGCGTCGAGCCGCAGCGCGGTCGCCCGTCCGATTCCGCTGGAGGCGCCGGTGACCAGAATGCAGGACATGTGCGGGGTACGCTCGCCGGCGTCTCCGCGATCTCTGCCCAGCAAGGCAGTGATTGCAGGCTTGAGCCCAGCGCCGTCCGGGGTACGGCGACGGGGACTTCGTCCAGCGACCAGGAGACGACCATGGCCAACCCCGTTCCCGCCGGCAGCGACGTGTCCGCCGGCACCTACCGCTGCACCAACTGCGGCTACGAGCTCGACGTGAGCTCGACCAAGCACCTCCCGCCGTGCCCGTCGTGTGAGAACGGCGAATGGGCCACCGTGAGCGGTGGCGACGCAGCGGACGACCCCTACCCCGACCGCAACTAGCGCCGCAGTGGCGCGGTCGATCTGGAACGGCGCGGTCTCCTTCGCGGGCATCGACGTGCCCGTGAAGGTCTTCGGAGCCACCGATCCGCAGGGCGTCCAGTTCCGCGAGCTGCACGAGCCCGACGGCGCGGAGATCGCCCATGAGCTCGTCGATGCCGACGGGCGCAAGGTCGATCGCAAGCAGGTGGTCAAGGGCTTCGAGGTGCGCTCGG
Organism: uncultured Actinomycetes bacterium; assembly: GCA_963806015.1. Classification (GTDB taxonomy): domain Bacteria; phylum Actinomycetota; class Thermoleophilia; order Solirubrobacterales; family Solirubrobacteraceae; genus JAOPZW01. The sequence goes on from CAWDWM010000001.1 coordinate 484,232, forward strand.
GCGAGTACGTCGTGCTCGACGACGACGAGCTCAAGGCCGCGAGCGCGCCCAAGCGCAAGACGGTCGACATCGAGCACTTCGTGCCGGCCGAGCAGATCGACCCCGACGTCTACGACCGCCCGTACTACCTGGCCCCGCAGGACGGTGGCGAAGAGGCCTATGCGGTCCTCGCCGCCGCCCTGCGCAAGACCGGGCGGGTCGGGGTCGGACGCGTGGTGCTGCGCTCGCGCGAGCAGCTCGTGGCGGTGGTCGAAGCCGACCAGATGCTGCGCCTGCACACCATGCGCTTCGCGGACGAGCTGGTCGACGCCGGCACGCTCGACCACCCGCCGCTGCGGCGCAAGCCCGACGCGCGGCTGCGCAAGATGGCCGCGCAGCTCGTCGACGGACTGTCGGGGAAGTTCCAGCCCGGCCGCTACCGCGACACCTATCGCGACCGCGTCCTGGACCTGGTCAAGCGCAAGGCCAAGGGTGAGGAGATCGATACGGAGCGCGCGCAGGCGCCCGAGCCCTCCGACGACCTCATGGCCGCGCTCGAGGCGAGCCTGAAGGGCTCCAAGCGCTGATGGCGCGGGCGCGCTCGCTGTGGACGGGGTCGCTGAGCTTCGGCCTGGTCAACGTGCCGGTCTCGCTGGTCTCGGCCGTGCGCGATCAGAACCTGCACTTCCATCAGATCCACAAGAAGAGCCACGAGCGCCTGCACGTCTCCTACGTCTGCACCAAGGAGAAGACGCCGGTCGACTACGCGGAGATCGCGCACGGCTTAGACACCGGCGACGGCTACGTGATGCTCACCGACGACGAGCTCGCCGCCGCCCAGCCCGAGAAGACGCGCACGATCGACATCGCGAAGTTCGTCGCGCTCGAGGAGATCGACCCGATCCTCTTCGACCATCCCTACTACCTGCTGCCCGCCGGCGAGGGCGAGGGTCCGCTGCGCGCCTATCGACTGCTGGCCGAGGTGATGGCCGACGCCGAGAAGGTGGCGATCGGGCAATTCGTGCTGCGCACCAAGGAGTACCTCGTCGCCGTGCGCGCGCGGGACGGGCTGCTGGCGCTGACCACGATGCTCTTCCAGCAGGAGATCCGGCCCACCGACGACCTCGATCTGCCGACGCGCAGGCGCCCCGCCAAGGCCAAGGTCGACCGCGCGATCGCACTCGTCGAGGCGCTCGGGGCCGACTTCGACCACGACGCCTACAAGGACCGCTACCGTCGGCGGTTGCGCAAGCTGGTCAAGGACAAGGAGGCCGGTGAGACGATCAAGGCGCCTCCGTCCCCCAAGGCCCCCGGGCCGCCCCCGGACATCATGGAAGCGCTCAAGGCGAGCCTCGACAAGGTCCGCGCGGGTTAAGCCGGCGTCACGGGTAGAGCCGCGGAACGCGTACCAACCCAGGGGAGGCATGAACGATGGCTGAGTTGACCGTTCTCGAGGAGAAGCTGGCCGAGGTGCTGGGACTGGCCCAGGCCGCCAAGGCCGCCACCGACAAGGTCGCGGCGCTGACCGACGAGCCCGATCTGAGCACGACGCTCGGGCGCATGCACGACGAGGCCGACGAGACCGAGTCGCGCTGCACCGAGGTCGCCGGCGAGATCGACGGCAAGAAGACCGCGATCCTGGACAAGGCCCGCGAGACCAAGGCCGAGGCGACCGAGATGATGAAGACCTACCTCGGCGAGGACGCCGACGCGCTGGACGGCTTCGAGTTCCTGACCATGGCGGAGGCCGGCGAGGTCGGGCACTGGTCGGTGCTGCGCAAGCTCAACGAGCGCGCCCGCCGCGACGACGTGCAGCAGCTCGTCGACTGGGCGCTGCCGATCCAGGAGCGCCACTTCCAGGCCGTGCTCGACGGCTCGCTCGCGCTCGCCGGCCAGGAAGACCCCGACGAGCCCTCCTGAGTTGGGCATGAAGGTCGTCGTCCTCGGCGCGTCGGGCAACGCGGGTACCGCGCTCCTGCGCGCGCTCGATGCCGAGCCGCGCGTCGAGGACGTCGTCGCCGTGGCTCGCCGTCCACCCGGCGAGTGGCACTCGCCGAAGACCACGTGGCGCGCGCTCGACATCGCGACCGACGCGCTCGAGCCGGTCGTGCGCGGCGCCGACGCCGTCGTGCACCTCGCATGGCTGATCCAGCCCGCGCGCGATCTCGAGCAGACGCGCGCCGTCAACGTCGGCGGCTCGCGACGGGTCATGGCCGCGGTCGCGCGGGAGCGGGTCCCGGCCCTCGTGTACGCCTCGTCGGTCGGGGCGTACTCGCGCGGCCCGAAGGACCGCCTCGTCGACGAGACGTGGCCGACGGGCGGCGTGCCCACGTCGTTCTACTCGCGCCACAAGGCCGAGGTCGAGCGGCTGCTGGACGGGTTCGAGGTCGAGCACCCCGACGTCCGCGTCGTGCGCCTGCGACCGGGGCTGATCTTCCAGCGCGGCGCGGCGTCGGAGATCCGGCGCCTCTTCGCCGGGCCGTTGCTGCCCAGCCGACTGGTCGCCCCCCGGTGGATCCCGATCGTGCCTCGCAACGCGCGGCTGCGCTTTCAGGCGGTCCACGCCGACGACGTCGCCGATGCCTATCGGCGCGTGATCATCGGCGACGCCCGCGGTGCGTTCAACGTCGCCGCCGAGCCGGTCCTCGACGGCGAGGCGCTCGGCCGCCTCCTGGACGCGCGGCCCGTCCCCGTGCCGGCCGGTGCGCTGCGCGCTGGCGCGGCGGCGGCGTTCCACCTGCGCCTCTCGCCGACGCCGCCGGGCTGGGTGGACATGGCCCATGCGGTCCCACTCATGGACAGCTCGCGCGCGCGACAGGTGCTCGAGTGGCAGCCGCGGCGCGACGCGGGCGACGCGCTGCTCGAGCTGCTCGAAGGCATCAGGTCGTCGGCCGGCTCGCCGACCCCGACGCTGCAGCCCGGAGGCGACGGTCGCCTGCGGGCCCGCGAGTTCCTCACGGGCGTCGGCGCGCGCGGGCCGGCCGGCAACCGGTAGCGCGGTAGCCTCGGCCGGTGCTCGCGCCGACCCTCCAGTTCGTCGTCGCCCCGGGGCTCGTGGGGGCGTCCACGCTCGCCGCGCGCCGGTGGGGCCTGGGCCTCGGCGGGCTGGTCAGCGCCTTCCCGGCCATCGTCGGTCCGCTGCTGCTCATCGCCGCGCACGAACACGGGACGGCGTTCGCGGCGCGGGCGGCGAGCGGGACGCTGCTGGGCCTCGTCGCGCTGAGCGGCTTCGCGCTGGCCTACGGGCGGACGTCGCTGCGCGCGGGGTGGCGCACGAGCCTCACGGTGGGATGGGTCACAGCCGCGGCCATCGCCGCGCTCCTCGCCGCCGTCGACGCCGGCCCGCTCATCGGTCTGGCCGCCGCCGCGGTCTCGCTCGTCGTGGCGTACTGCCTGCTGCCCTCGGGCGCGGCACCCGACGCCGCTCCCTCGGCGCCGCGCTGGGACCTGCCGCTGCGCATGGCGCTGACCGCCGCGCTCGTCGTCTCGCTGGCCGCCGCCGCGAGCCGGCTCGGGCCGGTGGTCGGAGGCCTGCTCGCGGCGTTGCCCGTGCTCGCCTCCGTCCTCGCCGTGTTCACCCACGAGCAGCAGGGCGGCGCCGCCGGCTGCGCGCTGCTGCGCGGGATGCTCAGCGGCATGGCGGGCTTCGTGGTCTTCTGCCTGCTCGTGGCGGTGCTGGTCGACCGGGCCGGAGTGGCGACGACGTTCACCGCCGCCGCCCTCGCCGCCCTCGCCGTCCAGGCGGCGACCGCCCGCGCGAGCGCTCCGCCGGCTTGAGGGCGCGCCGGCCACTGCCGGCCGGCACGCCCTCCCATCGCCCCTTCAGATCAGTCCCTCAGCGACGCGGCGCTCTCCTTGGCACTGTCGGCCAGTCGCTCGCCATGCTTCTGGCCCTCCTCGCCGGCGGTGTCGACTGCGGACTGCGCGGCGGACTGCGCGACTTCCTTCCCGCGCTCCAGCGCCTCCTGGCCGGTCTCCTTGGCCTGCTCCTTGACGCGATCGGCCATCGGACCGAGCTTCTCGTCCTCGACGCGCGAGCTCGGCACGAGCAGGCCCGCGAGGAAGCCGACCGCGATCGCCCCGACCGCGAGGCCGAGCGGGTTCTCCTGCGCAAGCCCGGCCGCCTTGCGGACCTGGCCCTTGACCTGGTCGGCGTCCGGGGTCACGTCACTCGCCTTCTGCCCGGCCAGACCGAGGTGCTCCTTGGCGGCGTCCACCTTGCCGGCCACGTTCTCCTTCGCGCGCGACTTGACGTCCGCCTTGTAGCCCAGCGCATCGATCGTGTCACCCATGCGCTCGCGGGTCTCGGCTATTTCGTCGCGGATTGCGTTCGGGTCTTCGCCCATTGCACATCCTCCTTCACTGATTCGATTGCTTGCTCGGGAACGGGAGGCGCGGCCTCCCGGATCTGCTTGCGGCCGGTCATGGCCAGGGCCGCGGCGATGACGCCGAACACCACGGTCACGATCAGCGCCGCCAGCCACGTCGCCATGGCCAGGTCGAGAACGGCGATGAGGCACGCGGTCAGCGCACCGGCCGCGAGGAGGCCGACGAGCGCAGCGGCGCCGAGCACCCCGGCACCCTTGCCCACCTGCTTGCCGCGCTCGGTCATCTCGGCCTTGGCCAGGTCGATCTCCTGACGGACCAGCGTGCTGGTCTCGCCCGCCAGGTCCTTGACCAGCTCGCCGACCGATTGATCGCGGGGATCGCCGTTGTGCGGCTGTGCGTCGGTGCTCATGCGCCGTTCCCGCTGACCGCCGGCGGCGGGACCGCGACGGGCATCGCCGGCCCGCCGGTGGCGGGCGTCGCGGGCACGCTCGTGGTGGGCGCAGTCACGAAGCGACCCTGGTAGCGCTCGCGGCTCGAGGCCTTCAGGAAGCGCGATGCGGCGAAGCCGACGGCCACGCCGAGGCCGATGACGGCCAGCGGCTGGCGACGCCCGAAGTCCTCGAGGTCGCCGAGGATGCGGTCCGCGCTCGATTCGCTCAGGTACCCGCCGAGGCGCTCGGCGTGATGGGCGGCCTTCTCCGCGGCCTGCGCCTGGGCGTCCTGGCCCTGGTCGCGCAGCTGCCGGCTCGTGGTCCGCAGGGCCTGCGCGGTGGCGCTGACCTGCTCGCCGGCCTGCGTCGAGCGCTGATCGACCTGCTCGCGCATGCGCACCTGCGCCTGCTGGGCACCTTCCTTGACCTTCTCCTGCGCTTCCTGGGCCTTCTCCTGCACCTGCTCCTTGGCGTTGTCGGTCGCCGAGCCTGACGGGCTCTGGGTAGGCATGGCTACTCCTCCTTCGGGTTCGAGGATGGAATTGGTGAGACTGAGAACCGGCTAAGTGGTCTTCTGGCGCTTGGGCTTCGAGCGGGCGTCGAGTTGCAGCTCGCGGTGGGCACCGGGCACGCCGGCGTCCAGCTCGCGACTGCGCTCGCGCTCGGAGTTGAGCTCCATGCCGAGCAGCAGCGCCACGTTCGTGATCCACATCCACACGAGCAGGCAGACCAGGCCACCGAGCGTGCCGTAGGTCTTGTCGTAGGAGCCGAAATTGGCCACGTAGAACGCGAACGCCGCTGACGCCACCAGCCACAGCACGATCGCGAGCAGCGCACCCGGCGTCACCCACTTGAAGCCCACGACCTTGACGTTCGGCGCGGTGTAGAACAGGACGGCGAACATCGTCACCATCACGGCCAGCAGCACCGGCCATTTGGCGATGTCCCAGATCGACACCGCAGTGCTGCCGATGCCGAGCGGGCCCGCGACCGCCGTCACGATGGGGCCGGTGAGTACCAGCGCCACGGCCACGAGCGCGAGCAGGATGAGCATCACGAGCGTCACGAGGACCTGCAGCGGACGCAGCTTCCAGAACGGCCGGCCCTCGGGGGTCTCGTAGACGATGTTGGCCGCGCGCATGAACGCGCCGACGTAGGCCGACGCCGACCACAGCGCGGTGGCCAGGCCGACGATGAACAGCACGCCGGCGGTGCCGCGGTTCGACGTGATCGACTTGATGGGCCCCGCGAACGTGTCAGCTGCGGAGCTCGGCCCGACCTTGGTGACCATGTCGGTGATCGCCTTGGTCGTCGTGGCGGGGTCGCCGACGAGCCCCACGATCGACACCAGCGCGATCAGCGCCGGGAAGAGCGACAGCAGCCCGTAGTAGGTCAGCGCCGCCGCCCAGTCGGACATGTTGTCCTCGCTGAACTCGGTGAACGTGCGCTTCACGGTGGCGAACACGGAGGACTTGCCGTCGGTGCCGGACGGGCTGTAATCCGCCCGCGGTTCGGCGCCGCCACGCTTCGCGGTGACTTCGGTCATGGATCGCTCTCCAGAACGGATGTGGGACATCTGTGCCACAACGGTGGCTGTAGCTGTCCCGCCTACCCCCCTTATCGGGACACGTATTCACCGATGTCGCCGATCTGTGCACCGATCGCACGGACTTGGCACGTATGTCCCATTAGTGCGGCACACGTCGCCGTCGGCGGTTACGGTGTCGCCAGTGTCCGAGGCTGCGCAGAGTCCCGAGCCCGAGGCGGCACCGCGGCGCGCGGACGCGGTGGTCAGCCGTCAGCGCATCCTCGCCGCGGCCGCAGCCCTTGCCGGCGATCGCCGCGCGACGATGGCCGAGATCGCCGCGGCCGCAGGCGTCGGACGCTCGACGCTCTATCGCCACTTCGCGACGCGCGAGGCGCTGTCCGCCGCCCTCGCCGAGGAGGCCGACGACGAGCGCGACGCCGGCCCCGCCCACGAGCCGTCGCGGCGGCTGGCCTCGCTCCCGTATCAGGCGCCCGGCCGCCTGGGACGCACCCAGCCGCTCGCGCTCGAGGTCACCCACGTCCTCGACGAGGTCCCGCCCCACCTCATCGCCGACCAGCTCGTGGCCGAGGCCCGCCGCGCGGCGGGCGTCGCCGTCGCGCTCTACATCGTCGACATCGACGGCTCGCAACTCATCCGGCTTGCGGGCTCCGAGGACTTCCCTGAGACCCTCGACGCGCCGCCGGCGCTGGGGCCCGAGATCGTGCCCGAGGGGCTGCCTTCCTTCTACGAGGCGCTGAAGCGTCGCCTGCCGCGCTGCGTCGCAGTGCCCCTGTGGCTGCGCGGGCGCGTCATCGGGCTGCTGCTGTGCGTCGGTGCGCCGGTCGTGGCGCTGGAGGACATCGCCAAGCAGGGGGCCGCGGCGCTGGAGCTCGCCAACGACTACACCGACGTCATCGAGGCCGCGCGGCGGCGCAAGCCGACGACGGCCGCCGCCGAGGTCCAGTACCACCTGCTCCCGCCGCGCGTGGCGCGGATCACGGGCGCGCAGCTCGCCGGGGCGCTGCTGCCCGCCTACGAGGTCGGCGGCGACTGGTTCGACTTCGTCGAGAACCGCGACGGCGCGTGGCTGGCGATCGCCGACGCCGCCGGCACGGGACCGACGGCGGCGGGCCTGAGCGCCTCGGCTCTGGGCGCGCTGCGCGCCGCGCGGCGCAGCGGGCAGGACCTCGTGCAGGCCGCGACGACCATGGACGCGGTCATCCGCGCGCTCGACAACCCCAACTTCTTCGTCACCGCGGTGCTTGCGCGCTGGCATGCGCCGACGGCAACGCTCGCCTGGCTCAACTGCGGGCACCCGCCCGCCTACGTGGCCGACCTCAACGGCTCCTTCACCGAGCTCGAGGGCCCGATCCACCCCGCGCTCGGTGCCGGCACCGGGCCGCCCGACTTCGAGACCAGCGTCGTCACGCTGGAGAGCGCGGACCGCCTCGTGCTCGTCACCGACGGCATCACCGAGCGCACGCTCAAGAGCGGCGGGCGCTTCGGCGTCGACGGCGTCCGTCGCGCGGTCCAGGCCGCCGACGCCCCGACCGCGGCCGCCACCGCCATGGCCATCCACCGCGCGGTGACGGAATGCTCGACCGGATCGTTGGAGGACGACGCCACGCTGGTCGTCCTCGCTGTCGACTGAGCCTGGCCGTGTTGCGCCGGCGGCGATGCGCGGCGCTCAAAGCATCACCGAGGGGAGGGAGTCCCCCGCCGCGCCCGGGCGGGCCGCTCCAGAGCTAGCGTGGTCGATTGGTGTCGCATGAGAACACTTATCGACCACCGCGCGGGGTTGTGTGGCCAGGAGCCACACAACCCAGCATCCTTCTGAGTCTCACCCGCCGAGGACGACCGCCCACAGTCGCGCCGCCCCAGGTCCGCTTCCCCTCGCCGATGCAGTAGGCGCCGCGCAGCGCCGCAAGCGCGGAGCGGACGACAACGGAGCAACGGCGCTGTAGCTACAGGGCGCCGAGGAAGGCGTCCATCCGCTCGAGCGCGCGCGTCAGGTTGGCCTGGGAGTTCGCGTAGGACAGCCGCAGGTGGTCGGCGCCCTGCGCGCCGAAGGCGGTGCCGGCCAGGACCGCCACGCCGGCCTCCTCGAGCAGGCGGTCGGCGAGCGCCTCGGCGCCGATCGGCGCGTCCGCCACGTTGGGGAAGACGTAGAACGCCCCGCGCGGGGACAGGCAGGAGACGCCGGGCAGCGCGTTGAGGCCGTCGACGACGAGGTCGCGGCGGGCGGCGAACTCGGCCACCATCGCGCCCACGTCGTCCTGGGGGCCGGTGAGCGCGGCAACGCCGGCGCGCTGGACGAAGGGCGGGACGCACGAGGTGGAGTTCACGAAGAACCGCGTCAGCGGCTCCACCAGCGTCTCGGGGACCGCCGCGTACCCACAGCGCCAGCCGGTCATCGCGTAGGTCTTCGAGAACCCGTCGAGCAGCACCGTGCGTTCGAGCATCCCGGGAACGCTGGCGATCGATGCGAACGCGTCGCCGTAGATCAGGCGCGCGTAGACCTCGTCGGTCAGTACCCACGCGGGCGTCTGGAGGATCAGCTCGGCAGCGGCCGCCAGGTCGGCGGCGGGGGTGACGCCGCCGGTCGGGTTCTGGGGCGAGTTGAGGATGACGAGCTTCGTGCGCGGGCCCAGGCGCGCCTGCAGGTCCTCGAGCGCGAAGCTGAACTCGAGCTCCTCGCGCAGCGGCAGCGGGACCGGCGTGGCGCCGACCCAGCGGATGGCCGACTCGTAGATCGGGAAGCCGGGGTCGGGATAGATGACCTCGTCGCCCGGCTCGCAGGTGGCGAGGATGGTGAAGAACAGGAACGGCTTGGCGCCGTTGGCGACGAGCACCCGCTCGGGCGCGATACTCACGCCACGCGTGCGCGAGAGCTCCGCGGCGGCGGCCTCGCGCAGCTCCGGGATCCCGGCCGCGGGGCAGTAGTGCGTTTCCCCCGCGCGCAGCGCGGCAATACCCGCCTCGGTGATGTGCGCGGGCGTGTCGAAGTCGGGCTCGCCGATCTCCAGATGGATGATGTCGCGCCCGGCGTGCTCCATCGCGCGCGCCCGGGCGAGGACGGAGAACGCCGTCTCGGTGCCCAGCCGCGCCACCGCGGCGGCAAGCTGGCCCGTCGGTGCGTGCAGCTCGGTCGCCTCCATCGTGAGACTGATCCTCTCAGACGACCGCCAGCTCCGCCGCGGCGACCTCGCGCATGACGAATTCCTGACCGCGAAGCGCTTGTCGTGTGCGACCAGGGCTACCGCGCCACCTATGTCGGGCGCGACCGACCCGGCTGCCGCGCTGGCCAAGGAGCTGGCCTGTCAGCGGCCAAGGTCCGCGCCGCGATGGCCGCGACCCGGCCCAGCGGGACGCCGCCACCTGCACCACGGGCACCCGCGCCTGCCGCGGCCGCGTGACCGTCTCGATCGCGGGGCGGCGGCTCGGCGTGCGCAGCTATCGCACCTCCGCACGCCACCCGACGGCCGGCGTGCCCGTCGACGTGCCGCGCGCGCAGCGCCGCGCGGGCCGCGTCGCGCTCGTGGTGCGGGCGGCCCTTCCCCGCTTCCCCGCACAGACGCTGAACCTGACCATCCACCCACAACCAGGAGGTAATGCATGACCAAGGCCAAACGGCCGATGGCCGTGATGGCGATCGCCTCGGCGCTCGCGCCGAGCGGCGCCGGCGCCGCGATGGCCTGCGACGGCTCGGGCACCGCCCCGAGCTCGTCCGCGGGCACGTACCCGGGGCGAGACGACGAGCACCAGCTCGGACTCGGCGGGCACGACCGCGACCACGGCGAGCGCCACGACACGCCACGCGCGCAGGGTGCGCGCGCACCGCCGTCACACCAGCTCGCGATAGCCGGCACGGTGCGGGAGCGGCGTCATCCCGTTCCCGCACCGCGCGGCGAAGCGAAGCCGTCCGACGCCGGGCGGTCGCGCGCTGGACAATGGCGGCGTGTCGACCATCTACGTGACGGGCCACCGCAACCCGGACACCGACTCGATCGCGTCGGCGATCGGCTACGCCGAGCTCAAGCGCCGGCTGGACCCGCGCCACGACTACGTCCCCGTGCGCCTCGGCGACGTCAACGCGCAGACCGCGTGGGTGCTGGGGCGCGCCGGCATCGAGGAGCCCGAGTTCCTGCCCCACATCATGCTGCGCGTGCGGGACGTCATGCGCGAGAGCTTCCCATCGGCCAGCAACCGCGAGCCCATCCGCCGCGTCGGGCAGGCGATGGCGCGCGAGGACCTCGAGCTCATGCCCATCGTCGACGACGACGGCGCCCTGGTCGGCGTGATGACCGAGCGCACGCTGGCCCGGCGCTACATCCGCGAGTCGCGCGAGGCGACGAGCCTGTCCGACGCCGCCGCCTCGGTGGCGGCGATCGTCGAGGTCACCGAGGGCAAGCTGGTGGCCGGCGAGGAGCGCGAGATCACCGGCCGCGTGTGGGTGCTGGCGATGGCCGTGGAGTCGCTGCCCGGCGACATCGCCGCGGGTGACGTCGTCGTCGTGGGCGACCGGCCCGATGCCCAGCGCCGCGCGGTCGAGCTCGGCGTCGCGCTGCTGGTCACCAGCAACGGCACGGCGCCCTCCGACGAGGTGCTGGAACTCGCGCGCGAGCACGGCACGACCGTCGTCTGCTCCCCGCTGGACAGCTACGTGACCAGCCGCATGGTCACGCTCTCGGCGCCGTGCCGAGCGCTCATGAACGCCGAGCCGCTGACCGTGCGCCCCGACGATCTGCTGAGCGACGTGGCCGAGGAGGTCAACGCGACGGACTACCGCGCGGCGATCGCCGTCGACGGGCGCCGGCAGCCCGTCGGGCTCATCACCCACGCCGAGCTCGCCGACCCCGAGCCGCGCCGCGTCCTGCTCGTGGACCACGCCGAGGAGGCGCAGAGTGTGCCGGGGGTCGAGCAGGCCGAGATCGTCGAGATCCTCGACCACCACCACATCGGCTCGATCGAGACCAAGGTCCCCGTCACCGCGACCTTCGACCCGGTCGGCTCGACCGCCACGCTGGTGCTCGAGCGCTTCCGCCAGAACGGCATGGAACCCAGCCCGCGGACGGCGACCATGCTGCTCGGGGCGGTGCTGTCGGACACCGTGATCCTCAACTCGCCCACGACGACCGAGCGCGACAACGCCGTGGTCGAGTACCTCGAGCGCGTCCTGGCCGTCGACGCCACCGCCTTCGGGCGCGAGATGTTCGAGGAGACCTCCGACGTCTCGAGCGTTGACGCCGACGACATCGTCCGCCGCGACGCCAAGGAGTACACGGTCGCCGAGGGCCGGACGATCTGCATCGCCCAGATCGAGACCGTCGGGCTGCAGATCCTCGACCGCCGCGACGAGCTGCAGGAGGCGCTCGAGCGCCTGCGCGAGAGCAAGGACTACCTTCTGTGCGCGCTCATGGTCACCGACATCCTCGCCAAGAACACGAAGATGCTCGTCGCGGGCGATCCCGTGCCGCTCGAGCGGGCCTTCGGGGAGGAGCTCGCGGACGGCGCGCTCGACCTGCCCGGGGTGATGAGCCGTAAGAAGCAGGTCGCACCGAAGATCTTGGGCGCCCTGTGAGCACCGGCCCGCAGCCCTCGGCGTCCTACAGCGTCACCATCCGCGTGCAGCTCCCCCACACGGCGGGCTCGTTCGCCAAGGTGGCTGGCGCGATCGGCGACACGGGCGCGATCCTCGGTGCGATCGACCTCGTGCGCGTCGAGGGCGGGCACACCGTGCGCGACGTGACCGTCTCGTGCGCCGACGTCGCCCACGGCGAGGCCGTGGTGGCGGCGATCGAGGCGCTCGAGGGCGTCTCGGTCCAGAGCGTCTCGGACCGCACCTTCCTCATGCACCGCGGCGGCAAGATCGCCGTCGAGCCGAAGGTCCCGATCACCACGCGCGACGACCTGTCGATGGCCTACACGCCCGGCGTGGCGCGCGTGTCCTCCGCCATCCACGACGATCCCGCCAAGGCGTGGACGCTGACCATCAAGGGCAACGCCGTGGCCGTGGTGACCGACGGCACCGCGGTGCTGGGGCTGGGCGACATCGGGCCGGCGGCCGCGATGCCGGTGATGGAGGGCAAGGCGATGCTGTTCAAGCAGTTCGCCGGCGTCGACGCCTTCCCGCTGTGCCTGGACACCAAGGACGCCGACGAGATCGTGGCCTTCGTCAAGGCGGTGGCGCCGGGCTTCGGCGGGATCAACCTCGAGGACATCGCGGCGCCGCGCTGCTTCGAGATCGAACGGCGCCTGCGCGCCGAGCTCGACATCCCCGTCTTCCACGACGACCAGCACGGCACCGCGATCGTCGTCCTCGCCGCGCTGGTCAACGCGCTGCGCGTGGTGGGCAAGAACGCCGGCGAGATCAAGGTCGTGGTCGTCGGTGCCGGCGCCGCCGGGGTCGCGTGCGCGGAGATCATCCTCGCCCACGGCGTGCAGAACATGATCGTGTGCGACCTCGAGGGCGCCCTCTACGCGGGGCGTCCGGGCCTCGATCCCGAGCGCGCGGCGCTGGCCGCGCGCACCAACCCCGCCGGCGAGCGCGGCATGGCCAACGACGTGCTGCGTGGCGCCGACGTGATGCTCGGCGTCTCGGGCCCGGGCGCGGTGTCGGCGGCCGCGGTGCGCACCATGGCGCCGGACCCGATCGTCTTCGCGATGGCCAACCCGGTCCCCGAGATCCAGCCCGAGGAGGTCCGCGACGACGTGGCGATCATGGCCACCGGCCGCTCGGACTACCCCAACCAGATCAACAACGTCCTCGCCTTCCCCGGCGTGTTCCGCGGCGCGCTCGACATCCGCGCGAGCACGATCAACGAGGAGATGAAGCTCGCCGCCGCGCGCGCGATCGCGGCGGTCATCACCGACGACGAGCTGCACGCCGACTATGTCATCCCCAGCGTCTTCAACCGCGGCGTCGCCGAGGCGGTCGCGGCCGCGGTGGCCGAGGCCGGCACGCGCAGCGGCGTCGCGCGGCGCCCCGTCGCGGCATCCTCGCCGGCGCCCTGATCCGTCAGGATGGGAGGGTGCCTGGATCCTCCGGTGCCACCGTCACCGTCATCTTCGCCGACGTCGAAGGTTCGACCGCCCTGCTCGAGCGCCTAGGTCAGGCGCGCTGGCTGACGTGGCTCGCCGAGTACGAGGAGATGCTGGCCAAGAGCATCGCCCGCCACGGGGGCACCCTCGTCAAGGCACTGGGCGACGGCCACCTGCTCGCCTTCCCCAGCGCCAACGGCGCGCTGCGCTGCGCGGTCGAGGTCCAGCGCGCGCTCCCGCTCGCCGCGGCGCCCGACCTGCGCGTCCGGATGGGCCTGCACACGGGCGAGCCGGTGGCGCTCGAGGACGACCTGCACGGGCGCACGGTGGTCAAGGCGGCGCGGATCGCCGACCTGGCCCACGGCGGCGAGGTGCTCGTCTCGGGGATCGTGCGCGAGCTGGCCGAGACCGACGCCGACCTCGAGGAGGAGATCTGGTTCGAGGAGAGCCGCGAGGTCGAGCTGCGCGGCCTGCGCGGGCGTCATCTCGTGCTGGCCGCGCAATGGCAGCGCGAGGACCGGGGGCCCATCCGCGTGGTCATCGCCGACGACTCGGCCATCGTGCGCGACGGCGTCGCCGCGGTGCTACGCGAGTGCGGCGTGCACGTCGCGGGCCTCGCCACCGATCCCGAATCGCTCTATCGCGAGATCGAGCGCCACCGCCCCGACGTCGCCCTGGTCGACATCCGCATGCCGCCGACCGGCACCAACGAGGGGCTGGTCGCCGCCGAGCACATCGGTCGCGAGTACCCCGAGGTCGGCGTGCTCGTCCTCTCGCAGTATCTGGAGCTCGCCTACGCCCTGCGCCTCGTCGAAGGCCAGGAGGCACGGCGCGGCTATCTGATCAAGGACCGCGTCGGCGAGATCGAGACGCTGCTGGACGCTGTGCGTAGGGTCGCCAACGGCGGCTGCGTCGTCGACCCGGCGATCGTCGAGCGCCTGGTGACGCGGGCCGGGGCCGGCGGCCCCCTCGCCGAGCTCTCCGAGCGCGAGCGCGAGGTCCTGGGCCTCATCGCCGAGGGGCTCTCCGACGAGGCGATCGCCGAGCGCCTGGCCGTCGCGCGCGAGGTGATCGAGAAGGCCGTCGGTCAGATCTTCGTGAAGCTCGACCTGCGCGACGAGCGCGCCGCGGATCGGCGTGTGGCCGCGGTCCTCACCTATCTGCGCGCCACCGCGCCCGGGTAAGGGCTTCCCCGGCCGAAAACGCTCCATTTGCCCGATGTGCGCCGTGCGCCGCGGGCGGAGCATGTCGGTATGTCTGCACAAGCATGGTGGCGGCTCCTGAAGGGGCCGACGAAGGACCCGGCGACCGGCGCCGAGCGCGCGCCGCACGGCGGCGGGCGCCGCCTGACCATCCGCTGGGCGACGCCCGACGATGCCGGCGCCCTCGCGCGCCTCGCCCAGCTCGACTCCAGCCGCCCACCCCGCGGCGTGGTGCTCCTGGCCGAGGTCGGCGACGAGCTGTGGGCGGCCATCTCGCTGGACGACGGCCACCTGATCGCCGACCCGTTCCGGCTGAGCGGCGAGTTGGCCTTCGACCTCGCCCAGCGCGCACGACGCGTCAAGCGCGCCGAGCGCGGGCGCATGGGGCGCCTGCCGCGGGTCTTCCCGGTCGGCGCCGACGAAGCCGCGTTGACCTGCTGACTCAGGCGCCGACCAGCGCCAGCGCCCGCGTCGGGCTGCCGGTCCCACCGGCGAGCTTCAGCGGCGCCACGATCACCACGGCGCCGACCGGCGGCAGCTCGGCTAGGTTGGCCAGCTGCGTGAGGCCGTACTTGCCGGCGCCGAGGATGAAGTGATGGACCGGGAAGGGCGGGTCGAAGCCGCCCGCGGCGCCCGCATCGGTGCCGACGGTCTCCACGCCGACCCCCACGACCGGGCTCTCCTGCGCCAGCCAGCGGGCGCATTCGGCGTCGATCCCCGGCGTGTGCGGCTGGCCGTCGGAGACGTTGAGGAAGGCGTCCTGGTCGTGGGCGCGCGCGTCCCAGCCGGTACGCAGCAGCAGCCAGGCGCCCTGCGGTATGGCGCCGTACTCGGCCTCGAAGGCGCGCACCTGGTCGATCGTGAGCAGGTAGTCGGGGTCCTGCGCCGCCGCGGCCGCCTTGTCGATGACGACGGCCGGGCCGACGAGCCGCGCCGGCGGCACGCTGGCCACGTCCTCGCCGTCGCGGCCGGTGATCCAGTGGATCGGCGCGTCGAAGTGCGTGCCGACGTGCTCGCCGATCTCCAGGACGTCCCACGCCCACGCCGGGCCACGGTCGTCGTAGCGGCTGAGCTCGCGGCGCGTCAGGCCGGGCGTGTTGGCGAACGGCTCGGGCAGCACGAGCACGGGCGTGCGCTCGCTGAGCGGCTGGGTGAGGTCGACGATGCGGGCGGACCCCGACTGCAGGGCGTCGACGAGATCGGTGAGCACGGGCATGCGATGGGTCTCCTCGGTCAGTGTCTGAACGCTTCGGCGAGCCATTCGCCGTAGATCGCGGGGTCGACCTTCGCATCGAGCACGAACGCCCCGTCGGGAGCGGCGAGCCAGGCGCGCAGGTCGGCGAGGTCGTCGAGCGAGCGCGCGGTGAGGCCATGGCACCCGGCCGCCCGCGCGAGCGCGGCGAAGTCGGTGTCGGGGAACTGCGCGAGGTCGACGGCCTCCCCCATCGGGGCGAAGTGATGGACCTCGGCGCCGTAGGCCGCGTCGTTGTAGATGACGACGAGGATCGGCAGCCCGAGGCGCCCGAGCGTCTCGAACTCCGGCAGCGACAGCAGCGCGCCGCCGTCGCCCAGCGCCGCCACCGTGAGGCGGTCGGGCCGCGCGATCGCCGCCCCGATCGCGTTGCCCAGCGCGAGGCCGACGCACTGGAAGGCCTGCGGGAAGACGAAGCCGGCCGCGTCGGGGACGCGCAGGTACATCGACGGCCAGCCCATGAAGGCGCCGGAGTCCACCGCGACGGTGCGCTCGACGGGCAGCAGGTCGTCGAGCGCGATGCTGAGCGTGCGCGGATCGAGCACGCCGGCCGTCTCGGCCTCGGCGTAGGGCTCGTCGCGCCAGCGTCGGGTGGCGATCTCCTGCGCCAGCGCGGGCGTGCGGCGCGCTGCGCCGTCCACGCCGCGGCGCTCGAGCTCGGCCAGCAGCGCGTGGGCGGTCGCCGCGGCGTCGCCGATCACCCCCAGCGCCACGGGCCGGTGTGCGCCGATCGCGTCCGCGTCGAGGTCGACCTGGGCGACGCCCGCGTCCGGCGCGGGCAGCGTCCCGTGGCCCGTCGTCCACTGGTTCAGGCTGGCGCCGAAGGCGACCACCACGTCGGACTCCCCCAGCAGCTGCGCCGCCAGCGGCGTGGCGAAGCCCCCGGAGATGCCGAGGTCGAAGGGGTCGCCGGCGAACAATCCGTTGGCCACGGCGCTCGTGGCCAGCAGCGCCCCGCTGCGCTCGCCGAGGGCGCGCAGCGGCGCACTCGCATCGGCGAGCACGGCGCCGCGCCCGGCGAGGATCGCGGGCGCCTGCGCCGGCGCCAGCAGGTCGGCCAGCGCGGCCACGGCGGCGTCGGCCGGCCGCGGCGGCGCCGGGGCCGGGCCGTCGTCGACGGCCCCCGCGCCGTCGGGGCACTGCGCCGCCTGCACGTCGAGCGGCAGCATCAGCACCACCGCGCGGCGCTCGACGCGCGCGCGGCGCACCGCCCGCGCGACGTCGGCCAGCGCCGTCTGCGGGCCGTGCACGCGCTCGGCAATCGCCCCCACCGCCTCGACGAGGCCGACCTGATCGATGCGGAAGTTCGAACGGATGGCCGCGGCCGGCATCTCCGGCGCAAGCACGATCAGCGGCGTGCGGCTCTTGGCCGCCTCGGTGAGCCCCGTCACCGTGTTGGTCACCCCCGGGCCCTGGTGCACGCTGCAGGCGGCGAGCCGCCCGCTGACGCGCCCGTAGCCGTCGGCCATGCAGACCGCTCCGCCCTCGTGGCGCGCGGCGTAGAAGCGCGCGCCGGCGTCGCGCAGCGCGTTGGTCACGGTGAGGTTGCCGCTGCCCATCAGGCCGAACACCGTGTCCACGCCCAGCCCGGCCAGCGCGCGGCCGACGGCTTCAGCGATCAGCATCCTGCAGTCCTCCGGTGGCCAAGCGCTCGCGGACGTCCTGCGGCCACGGTATCGCCCGCCCGGTCGACCGGTCGATGAGGCACGCCTTCAGCCTCCCGTCGACCGCCGGTCCGGCGTCCGCCGTGATGGTCAGCCGGTACTGCACCGACGTGCGCCCGATGGTCTCGACGGCGAGCGCGACGTCGACGAGGTCGTTGAAGCGCAGCGCATGCGTGAAGCTCGCCGACACCGCGACGCGCGGCGTGGCGCCGAAGGTGAAGTCGGCGATGCCCAGCGCCGTGTGCAGCACGGCCTCGGCCGCCTCGGCGAGGCGGAACGCGGTCGTCCAGTGGTAGATCCCGGCGGCGTCGGTGTCCATCCATTCGATGCGCCGCTTGAGCACCACCCTCGCCGGGTCGGACAGCCGATCGTCGTGCGACATCTCGGTGACGATGCAATCAGATTCGTCGCGCGCCGGTAACGTGCCGGGTCGTGAACGAGCAGCTGCGTCGCCGGAGCGTGGGCCGGCCGGCCGCGCGGTCGGTGCTGCTGACCCTGCTCGGCGAGTACGTCCTGCCGGCCGCCGGCAGCGTGTGGCAGGAGACGCTGATCGGGGCGCTCGAGACCCTCGACCACAAGACGCCCGCCGCGCGCCGGGCCCTGGCGCGCAGCGTGACCGCGGGGTGGCTGAGCACCGAGCGCCACGGCCGGCGCTCGCGCGTGCATCTCACGCCCGCGACGGCCGAGATGCTGCGATCGGGCACCGAGCGCATCTACTCCTTCGGCGACCCCTGGACGTGGGACGGGCGCTGGCTGCTCGTCGTCCTGCGCGTGCCCGAGGAGCGCCGCGAGGTCCGCCACCAGGTGCGCGTGCGCCTGGCCTGGGCCGGGTTCGGCTCACTCGGCGGCGGGCTGTGGATCAGCCCGCATGTCGAACGCGAGCGCGAATTGCAAGACGTCGCCCTGGCCGGCTCGGTGGCCGAGGTCGTCTCCTTCCACGCCGAGATCGGCGACGTCGGCGATCCGCTGAAGGTCGTCGCCGAGGCCTGGGATCTCGACGCTGTCGCCGCGGCCTACCGCACCTTCACCGCCCGCTTCGGCCGCCTGCGCCCCGGCTCGCCCGAGACGGCGTTCCGCGCCCAGACCCAGCTCGTCCACGAGTGGCGCAAATTCCCCTTCCTCGACCCCGACCTCCCCGCCGACATGCTCCCCGCGCGCTGGCCGCGCGAGCGCGCGCACGACCTGTTCCGCGAGCGTCATGCGCAGTGGAATGGCGCCGCGCAGGGGCACTTCAAGGCGCTGGAGGACGCAGGGTCCCGGACGCGCAGGGCGGCGTCAGCGTGATCGGTTGGATCGCGGCCTACGTGCAGGCCCATCGCTTGCGCCTCGGTGTGATCCTGGGCGTTCTCGTGACGCTCGCGGTTGTGGCGACGATCCACCGCCTCCATCGGTCCGGACCCGACGGCGCGCCTATCGTCCTGGCAGGCCTCGGGATCTGCAAGTCGAGTGCCGCTGCACCTCCGCCCGCCCGGGAGCAGGCAATCGAAGCCCAGCCGGGCGAGGGCAGGACCATCGGGCTCGCCACGCAGTATCAGCCCACGCTCGTGGTGGCTCGCGCCGATCGCAATTGGCCGGTATCCGTCCAGGCCGTTTTGTCGCTGCGCTACGGATCGGTCGGCACGTGCCTGTTCTCCGGGCGTGTAAGCGGCGCAGCGCCCAGGTTGGCGGCCCTCCTGCGTGGTCAGGGAGCCGAGGACTATCTCGTCTATCCGACCCCGATTGCGGACGCGCAGGAGCAGTTCCTGGCCTTCGCGACGAGCAACGGCGTCCCCTATGACGTCGCCGCGACGTGGACCGTCAACCTCCACGCGAACCCGTACTCGAGCGCGCAGGAGTACGCCTACATCTCGAACACGCCTCCGCCGGCCGACAAGACCGGTCGGACGCTGCCCGACGGGCTCACCACCATCCAGTACTGGTTCTTCTATCCCTTCAATTACCTGCCGATCGTTGCGCGCGTTGCTCGCCTCGCCGACAATCCGACGTCCGCGACCGTGTTCAATCGCGACTACCACCAAGGCGACTGGGAACACATCGACGTCATCCTCGACGCGGCGAAGCAACCACGCCACGTGTTCCTCGCGGCGCACAACAAGGGCCAGCTCGTGGACTGGCCGACGCGCGCCGAGTCCGGTGCCACGTCTCTGGTGGGCCCAGGTCCGAAGGGCCCTCTCGTGCAGGAGGGCGGTGCGTGCGAATCCTGAATCGCTCAGCCCGGCTGGTGCTAGCCACCGTTGCCGCGGCGTCACTCGCGCCGTGCGCGGTGGCCAGTGCCGCCGGCACGCCACTCGTCTCGCTCGGCGACTCCTACTCGTCGGGTGAGGGCGCGGGCCCGTTCGACCGGGGCACCGACACGGTTCTGGACCGCTGCCACCGCAGCGCCAATGCCTGGCCTCGCCTGCTCGGCGTCCCGATGGCCGACCACCTCGCGTGCTCGGGCGCGGCAACGAAGAACTTCCGCACCGGCAAGACTCTCGGCCGGCCCGACAACGTCGGCCAGCTCGTGCGCCTGCGCGCCATCGCAGCCCAGGGCCGGATCGGACGCGTCGTGGTCACGATCGGCGGCAACGACCTGCACTTCGCGTCGATCCTCGCGGACTGCTTCGTGGCGAATTGCCTGACGCACCTGGAAACCCGTCAGCTGCCCCACCTGCGCGACATGGTCCAGCCTGCCGTCACAGATGCCCTAAGCGGCGCACGAACCGACTCGGGCGGTGCAGACGTCGTACTGATCGGCTATCCGGACCTGATCGCCCCGGCGGGCAGGCAGCTCGTGAACTGCCGGTGGCTCACAGCCGACGAGACGCCGCGCCTACGCCGTCTGCAGCGCGCGCTCGATGACGAGCAGCGCCGCGCGGCCGCGGCTGCCGGAGCCTCGTACGTCTCGGTGCGCAAGGCGCTGGCCGGCCATGAGCTGTGTACGGCGGACTCGTGGATCCGCGCTGTGGGCCACGGCCCGCTGCGTCAACGGGGGCATCCGACCGCGGACGGGCAGGCGGCGATCGCCCGCGCCGTCGCCGCCCGGCTCAAGGGGCGGTCACGCGCACGCAACCGCTCACTCGCGCGGATCTTGGGCGACCGCGTTCCCGAACTCCTCCCTCACCGCCTCGAAGTACGACCCGCACGCCTCACAGCGCCACTGCTCGGTGATCATCTGCCCGCCCCACTGGCCGATGCGCTCGACGTCCGGCGCCGCGCAGAACGGACAGGCGGGCGGGGCGCTCACGGCTCGTAGCGACGCAGCTCGGGGTCCCAGCGCGACCAGTCGGTCGGCTCGTCGAGGGCGATCGGGACGCCCTCGCCGCCGAGCAGGTCGACCAGCCACGTGCGCACGCGCTCGCGTTGCTGGGCCGCGTCGTGGCGCAGCATGCCCTGCTCGACCGCGGCGCCGACGTCGGGATCGCCGGCGGGGCCGGGCCAGCGGCCGGCGTGCTCCCAGGTCTCCTGCAGCCGCGCGACCAGGGCGTCGCGCTCGCCGCTGCGGCACAGCCGCCGCGCCCACGCCTCGGCGTGCACGCGGTGCGAGCCCTCCTCCTGCAGGATCTTGCGCGCGCGCTGGGCCATCGGCACGACGCTGCTGTCGACGCAGGCCGAGACGAAGGTGGCCAGCACGCCGTCGACGAGCAGGTTCGCGGCGATGAACGACGTCCAGTCGGGCAGCTCGTCGTCGAGCAGGGCCAGCCGCCGCGGCCCGCCGTCGACGCCGTGCTCCTCAGGCTCGGCCCCCAGCGCCTTGAGCACCGGATAGGTCGAGCGCGCATGGCCGAGCTCGTCCTGCGCCATCGCCGCGGCGGCCACGGCGGACTCGAGGGTGGGCGCGCTGACCGCCCACTCGGCGTAGCGGCGCCCGAGCGCGGCCTTGTTGTCCGCCAGCGAGGCGACGAGGACGGTCATCGTCATGCGCGGATCGCCTCCCGGATGGCGGCGCGCGGGACGATGATCATCTGCACCCACTGCTGCTCGTCGTAGATGGCGCGGGCGCTGACGAGGGCGAGGTCCTCGTCCTCCTCGGTCACCGCGCCGACATGGTGCAGCGGCTCCTCGTAGGCCTGGCGGGCGAAGACCTCCCACACGTGATCGCGGGTCGCGCTCACGCCACGATCCCCAGGCTGCGCATGGTCGCGCGCGCGTCCTCGCGGATGCGGCTGCGCGTCCACACGGGATCCCACACGACCTCGATGCGCACCTCGTCGACGTCGGGCTCGGTCAGCAGCCGCGCGCGGATGTCGTCCTCGATGAAGTCCATCGCCGGGCAGCCCATCGAGGTGAAGGTCAGCTCGAGATCCACCGCGCGCTCGCCGGCGCGGTAGGCGAGCGAGACGATCAGCCCCATGCCCACGACCGAGATCGGGATCTCGGGGTCCTCGACCTCCTGCAGCGCGCGCCACAGGCGCGCCTCGACCGGCGCGGTCATGCCGCCATCGCCAGGCGCGAGCGGTATCCGCGCTGCAGCCGCGTGACGTAGTCGACGTTCATCGGCCCGCGGCCCTTCCAGCGCTCGACCACCTCGTCCCACCCGATCGGCCCCTCGTCGAGCAGCCAGCGCTTTGCCTCTGCGTCGAAGCGCGCCGGGAACGGGCAGTCGACGACATAGCGCCCGGCCTCGTCGTCGCGGTGGGCCGGCACGTCGATGCCGACCTCCTCCATGAAGGGCACGACGGCCGCCATCCACTCCTGGCGCAGCTCGTCGTTGGTCAGGCCCTTGAAGCCGTACTCGAGCTGGATCCCGTGGCGCTTGCGCTCGTCGGGGAGGCCGAACCATTCGAGCGTGAGGATGAACATCCAGTCGCTGGCGGCCTGGATGCGCGCCTTCTCGACCGGATCGGCGCACAGCTTCTTGACCCACGTACGCCCATGGCGCAGGTGGAAGGTCTCCTCCTTGTCGACCTTGGCCAGCGCGCGCTTCCAGGGGCCGAACGTGCTCGATCGGTGCACGTCGGAGAGCAGGACGAAGCCGGCCTGGTCGTAGAGCGCGTTGGCCATCACCAGCTCGTGCCAGGAGTCGAGCGCCACGTCGAAGGCGTAGGGGTACTTGAAGACCGCGGCCTCGCGCTCGTAGATGAGCGCGCTCATGTCGACGCCGAGGTCGCCGAGCAGCCGGTAGCCGATGTGGGCGTGGGCGAGCTCGTCCTGGATGATCGAGACGGCCGAGCCGAAGTTGTTGAGCGCCGGCGCGTGCGCCGCCGCGCGCAGGTAGGCGGGCGCGCTGATGAGCTCGGTGTCGGCCGACACGGTGAGGATCCGCCGGATCCCGTTCAGGTACTCCGGCGACATGTGCTGCAGGCCCTCGACGAGCTTCCCGGCCGCGAGGTGCGCGCGCACCTCCTCCTCGGACCGCGGAGCCAGCTCCTCGACGCTCGGCGTCATCGGCCGTCCCTCCACATGTGACACTTGACTAACGACCGACAACGTATAGTCTTGCCCGCATGTCGTCAAGCGCAGCTCTGCTCATGGAGCTCGACGGCGTCTCCCCCACCATCGGCCGCGACGTGTGGCTCGCTCCCACCGCGGTCCTCGTCGGCGACGTCCACGTCGGCGACAACGCGAGCATCTGGTTCGGCGCGGTCCTGCGCGGCGACAGCTCGACCATCCACATCGGGGCCGGCACCGCGGTGCAGGACAACGCCGTCGTGCACTGCGCCCGGGACCTGCCGACCGTCGTCGGCGAGAACGTGATCGTCGGCCACAGCGCGATGCTCGAGGGCTGCGTCATCGAGGACGGCGCGATCGTGGGGATGGGCGCCATCGTCCTGCAGCGCGCGCGACTGGGCGCGGGCTCGATGCTCGCGGCGGGCGCGGTGCTGTCGGAGCGCTCGGAGATCGCCGCCGGAATGCTGGCCGCGGGCGTGCCCGCGCGCGAGAAGAAGTCGCTCTCGGGCTCGGCCCAGGCCTGGACGCAGAACGCGGCCGGCGAGTACCAGCACTACCGCCAGCGCTACCTGACCACCAGCGCCGTCATCGAAGGGAGCTGACCATGGAAGCCGCGATGCTGATCGGCGGGGAGTGGCGCCAGGCCGCGTCGAGCAAGGAGATCGAGGTCGTCAACCCGGCGACCGAGGAGGTCGTGGGCAGCGTCCCCAGCGGCGAGGTCGCCGACGTCGAGCTGGCGGTCGCCACCGCCAAGGCCGCCTTCCCGGCGTGGGCGGCCACCGACGTGGAGCAGCGCGCGCACGTCCTCAGCGCCGCCGCGGCGCTGATCGACGAGCACGCCAAGGAGCTCGCCGCGCTGCTGACCTCCGAGCAGGGCAAGCCGATCGCCGAGGCGCGCGGCGAGGTCACCCACCTCGCCCACGGCGTGCGCTATTACGCGGAGGCGGCGACCAAGGTGCGCGGCGCCCATCAGGAGCTGCCGTCGACCCTCGGGCGCTCCTACGGGATGGTCATCCGCCGCCCGATGGGCGTGTGCGCGGCGATCACGCCCTACAACTTCCCGCTGACCCTCTTGGGGACCAAGGTCGCGCCGGCGCTGGCGGGCGGCAACACGGTGGTGGCCAAGCCCGCGTCGACCACGCCGCTGGCCACCCTCGAGGTCGCGCGCCTGTTCGCCGAGGCCGGCGTGCCCGACGGCGTGCTCAACGTCGTCACCGGGCGCGGCGCGACCATCGGCGACGCGCTGGTCGGCCACCCCGACGTGCGCCGCATCGCCTTCACCGGCGAGACCGCGACCGGGCGCCACATCATGTCGATCGCCGGCCCGGCGCTGAAGCGCGTCACGCTCGAGCTCGGCGGCTCGGATCCGGTGATCATCTGCGCCGACGCCGACGTCGACGCCGCCGTCAAGGCCGTGATCATCGGGCGCTACTGGAACGCCGGCCAGGCCTGTCTGGGCTGCAAGCGCGTGTTCGTCGCCGACGCGGTCTACGACGACTTCGCGGGACAGCTCGTCGACCGCGTGGCGCGCTATGAGCCCGGCGACGGGACGATCAAGGCCGAGAAGCCGCGCCTGCGGATGGGCCCCATCCACACCCGCCACGCGCGTGACGAGCTGGTGGCCCAGCTCGACGACGGCGTGGCCAAGGGCGGCGAGCTGCTGATCGGCGGCGGCACCGCCGGCCACGACAAGGGCTGGTTCCTCGAGCCGGCCGTGGTGGCCGAGCCGGGCGCCGACTCGCGCCTGGTCACCGAGGAGGTGTTCGGCCCGGTGCTGCCCATCTTCCGCTTCGCCGACCTCGACGAGGCCATCCGGCGCGCCAACGACACGCCATACGGCCTGGGCTCGTCGATCTGGACCCACGACGTGCGCAACGTCAACCGCGCGGCCCAGGAGATCGACGCCGGCATGACGTGGGTCAACCAGATCCACTACGGCTACGACGAGCTGCCCTTCGGCGGGCTCAAGGACTCGGGCGTCGGGAAGGAGCACGGCCTGGAGGCGCTCGACAGCTACGTCGAGCTCAAGTCGGTCGTCGTCGGAGGGCTGGGCTGATGGCCGTGACCTTCACGGCCGACGGGCCCGTCGGCACCATCACGCTCGACAACCCGCCGGCCAACTCCTACGACATCGAGATGGTCACCGAGCTCGGGGACGCCATCGACGCGGCCGCCGCCGACGCGACCTCGCGCGTGGTGGTGATCCGCAGCGCGAGCGAGAAGTTCTTCTGCGCCGGCGCCGACATCAAGCGCTTCCTGGCCAACGACGTCGACGCGAACATGGAGATGATCCGCACGGCGCACGGCGCCTTGAACCGGATCGCGGCCTCCGGCAAGCCGTTCGCGGCGTGGATTGCCGGCCACGCGCTCGGCGGCGGGCTCGAGATCGCCCTGGCGTGCGACCTGCGCTACGCGGCCGAGGGGCGCTTCCGCCTCGGTACGCCCGAGGTGACGCTCGGGCTGCTGCCCGGCAACGGCGGCAGCCAGCGCCTGCCTCGGCTCATCGGCGGCGGCCCGGCGCTCGAGCTCCTGCTCACCGGGCGCGCGGTCACGCCGGACGAGGCGCTGCGCCTCGGCCTCGTCGGCCAGCTGCTCGCCGACGATGACGCATTCGCCGCCCACGTCCAGCGGCTGGCGGCAGGGCCACCGGTCGCCCTCGCCGCCATCAAGCGCTGCGTGCACGAGGGCGCGGAGCGGACGCTCGACGAGGGCCTCGCGCTGGAGCGCGAGCTGATCGAGCAGCTCTTCCGATCGAAGGACGCCACCGAGGGCCTCACCGCCTTCGTCGACAAGCGCGACGCGGAGTTCGTGGGCGCATGAGCCGCACGGCACAGGCCACACTGGAGCGCGGGGCGTTCCTCGACGGCGCCGTCGAGGCGATCGGCGACGACGCGCTGACCATCACCGACCCCGCCACCGGCGCAGAGGTCGGGCGCGTGACGAGCTCGTCGACCGAGACGGTCGATCGCGCGGTGCGCTCGGCGCAGGACGCCTTCGGCGCCTGGTCGCGGCGCGCGATCACCGACCGCGGCGCGATCCTGCATGCCGGCGCCGAAGCGCTGCTGGAGCACGTCGACGAGCTTGCCCCCGGCCTGGTGGCCGAACAGGGCAAGACGCTGCGCGAGGCCAAGCTCGAGCTGCGCAAGGCGGCCGACACCCTGGAGCACTACGCCGGGCTGGCCAAGCAGGTGCGCGGGATCGCGGTCCACGGCCTGGACGTCGGCGTGGAGGGCCGCGTCCTGCGCCGCCCGCTGGGCGTCGTCGCGGCGATCGTGCCGTGGAACTTCCCGACCACGCTGCTGAGCAACAAGCTCGGGCCTGCGCTGCTGTGCGGCAACACCGTGGTGGCCAAGCCCGCCGACACGACGCCCTTCACCACGTTGCGCTTCGCCGAGATCCTCGCCGCGGCGGGATTGCCGCCCGGCGTGCTCAACGTCGTGCCGGGGACCGGCCCGATCGCCGGCGAGGCGCTCGTCGGCCACCCGCTCGTGCGCAAGGTGGCCTTCACCGGCTCGACGCCCACCGGGCAGCGCGTCGCCGCGCTGGCCGCGCAGGGCACCAAGCGCGTGACGCTGGAGCTGGGCGGCTCGGACCCGATGATCATCTGCGAGGACGCCGACCTCGCGAAGGCGGCGAGCGCGGCGAGCATGGGCCGCTTCTACAACTGCGGCCAGGCGTGCCTGGCGATCAAGCGCGTCTACGTGTTCGACGCCGTGGCCGACGAGGTGATCGCCGCGATCGTCCAGAAGGCGGGCCGGCTGCGCGTCGGCGTCGGCACCCACGAGGGCGTCCACATCGGGCCGCTGCACTCCGAGCGCCAGCGCGCGCTGCTGGAGGACCAGCTGGCGCGGACGCTGGCGCAGGGCGGCGAGGTCTTCGCCGGCGGAGGGCGCCCGGCCGAGCCCGAGCTCGCCGACGGCTGGTTCCATGAGCCCACCGTCGTCGTCGATCCGCCCCACGACTCGCCGATGGCGACCGAGGAGATCTTCGGCCCGGTGCTGCCCGTCTGGCGGGTGCGCGACCTCGACGAGGCGCTCGCCCGCGCCAATGCCTCGCCGTTCGGCCTGGGCTCGTCGGTGTGGACGCGCGACCTCGATCGCGCCGAGCGCGCGGCGGCCGAGCTCGAGTGCGGGTACACGTGGGTCAACTCGCCCACCAAGGTCTACGACGAGCTGCCCTTCGGCGGCGTGAAGGCCAGCGGCTACGGCAAGGAGCACGGCTCCGAGGCCCTCGACCACTACAGCGACCTCAAGGCGGTGGTCGTCAGGCGCGGGGAGGGATAGCGTGAGCGTCGCCGTGTCCGAGCGCTACAACGCGAGCCTCCTGATCGAGCGCAACGTCGAGGCGGGGCGCGGCGACAAGCCCGCCTACGTGGCCCCCGACGCGACGCTGACCTATGACGGGCTGCGCCGGCAGGTCAATCGCGCGGGGCACCTGCTGGGCGCGCTCGGCATCCGCCGCGAGGATCGCGTGCTGATGGTCCTGGACGACACGACCGCGTTCCCCACCCTGTTCCTCGGCGCCATGAAGATCGGCGCCGTGCCGGTGCCGGTCGGCCCGCTCGACCGCCTGGACAACTACCGCCACTACGCCGAGGACTCCTACGCCGCCGTCGTGGCCACCGACGCCGGCCTGCTCCCGCGCGTGCGCGAGGCGCTCGACGGGCTCGACGTCCGTTACCTCGTCCGCGGCGTGGCCGACAGCGACGTGGCCGAGCTCGACTCGGGGCTGGCGGCGCAGAGCGACGAGCTCGACGCCGCGCCCACCCACCGCGACGACATGGCCTTCTGGCTGTACAGCTCGGGGTCGACGGGCAAGCCGAAGGGCGTCGTGCACCTGCACCACGACATCGAGGTGACGTGCGAGACCTTCGCGCGCCAGGTGCTCGGCCTGCGCGAGGACGACGTCGTCTTCTCGACGACCAAGCTGTTCCACGCCTACGGACTGGGCAACAGCCTCTCGTTCACGCTGTGGTTCGGCGCGACGGCGGTGCTCATGACCGGCCCGACGCGCCCCGAGCCGATCCTCGGGAAGCTGCGCGAGCATCGCCCGACGGTGCTCTGCTCGGTCCCGGCGCTCTACAGCGCGCTGGTGCGCGAGGAGCGCGCCGACGGCGCGCTGGACTCCGTGCGCCTGTGCGTCTCGGCCGCGGAGGCGCTGCCGCCGCACACCTTCGATCGCTGGCACGAGCGCTTCGGCCTGGAGATCGTCGACGGCATCGGCTCGACCGAGATGCTGCACATCTTCTGCTCCAACCGGCCCGGCGCGGTCAGGCGCGGCACGACGGGCGAGGCGGTGCCGGGGTACGAGCTGCGCATCACCGACGAGGACGGCCACGTCCTCGAGGGGCCCGCCGTCGGCAACCTCGAGGTCCGCGGCGACTCGTGCGCGGCCTTCTACTGGCATCAGCACGAGAAGACCAAGGCGTGCATGCGCGGTGACTGGTTCACCACCGGCGACCGCTACGAGCGCCGCGACGACGGCGCCTACGTGTTCGTGGGCCGCACCGACGAGATGCTCAAGGTCGGCGGCCTGTGGGTCTCCCCCATCGACATGGAGCACGTGATCGGCGAGCACCCCGAGGTCCAGGCCGCCGGCGTCGTGGGCGTGATGCTCGACGACGCCAGCCGCATCGCGGCCTTCGTCGAGCGCCGGAGCACCGACCTGCCCGCCGACGCGCTGGCCGAGGAGCTGCGGGCGATGTGCAAGGAGCGCCTGCGCCGGTACGAGTACCCCCACGTCGTGCACTTCGTCGACGAGCTGCCGCGGACGCCGAGCGGGAAGGTGCAGCGCTTCAAGCTGCGCACGATGGCCGCGGAGGGGCGCGCGCGCTGACCCGAGCGGGCGCGTTCACGTGCTCCGCCGGGCCGTCGTCACCGATCCTCCCGGGGAGTACGGACGCGAAGCATTCGCGCGATGCGCGCGAGGGCCTCCATGGGCAGTCGTTCGCGTCTCCGTCCCGGGACGAGCGTGTCGTCGAAGTCGAGCATGATCATCGAGAGGTACAGCAGGACGCGTGGGTCGCGCTTGCGCTTGACGCCCGCCGCCCGCAGGGTGACGGAAGTCCGCTCGATGAAGTCCTCGAAGCGCATCGCCGGCCGGTGCCAGTTCCGAACGCGGACCACGTCGCCTGAATGGTTTCTGAAGGTGTGGAGGGCCCCAACGGGCACGGAGGTCGATTCGCCAGGCGTCAGCAGCCGCCAGTGGCCCTCGACAACCACCTCCAGGCGTCCTTCCAGCACCTCGTACTCCTCGACCTGATGGCGATGAACGTGAGGCGGGGGTGCCACGCATCCTGACGGCAGCACGAACTCCATCTCGACTGACCGCCCGTCCGTCTCGGCGGCTGGGTGCCGGACGATGTAGACGCTGCCATCGGGCATCTTGAAGCGGTCACCTGCCGTGGCCATCGCGCGTTCCTTTCCGATCGAACGGCGACGCTACGTCACCGCGGGACACCCGCCAACCCACGGCGAAGGTGGATTTCACCATTGGCAGCACGGTGAGCTTTGGCCACAGCCGGGCCCATCGGTCTGCCTTGGCCTGGTAGACGGCCTCGGAGACGATCGCCTTGTTGGGCCGCACGACCATGGCGAACAGGTCGGACAGGCCGAACGGCGCGCACACCGCGAATCCGGCCGGAGCGTCGGTGATCCCTACGCTCGACGCGGTCGTCGGCCATGTGGCAATCGCCTGCTCGACCGACTCGTACGGCGGGATCGAGCGGCCGAAGCGCTCGGCGTACCAGAGGTGCACGCGAGCCTCGTTGGTGACATCTACCGCCACGCCGAGGTCCCCGAGGAGTTGGTTGGCGTGCTCCTGGACGGCTCGCTCGGCGTCCATGCTGAGGTCGCCGGCGTCAAAGTAGACGAGGTCGTAGTCCTTGATCGCGTGCGTCGGCTCGAAGCCGTGCTGGAGGTTCCACACGGTCTGGGTCACCCCGCCTGCGCCGAGGTACCACGACGCGAGTCCCAGCTGCGGGGCTCGGGCGAGCACGGCGCAGACCTTGGCGTTCTTCCGGACGGCCGCTTCGAGCGCCGCCGTCTGCCGAGGCAGGGGTGCGTGCGTCACCCCCTGTCCACCGTCGAGCGACCGGTCGATCACGCTGCCGATTGTTTCCTACACGCGTGGGCCGGGCCATCTCGGTGGCTGTTCTCTGCCAGCCTGCTGGGATGACGGTTGATACGGACTGGCATGCGTGGCACCGGCCCTACGCCGACGAGACCTCACCGCTGTCACGCCGCCTGCGACTCGTGCAGCGGCACATCGGTTGCTGGCTGGACGACCGGCGCGGTGAGACGCTGACCGTGGTCAGCGCCTGCGCCGGCCAAGCCCACGACCTGCTCGGCGTACTCACCATCCGCGCCGACGCGGAGCGGGTGCGCTCGACTCTGCTCGAGCTCGACCAGCGCAATGCCGCTGCCGCGCAGGCCGCGGTCGACGACGGCGCCCTGCGCAATGTCACCGTGGTGCGCGCGGACGCCGGGGACCGATCCGCCTATGTCGGAGCGGTCCCGGCTGACCTGGTGCTGATGGCCGGGGTCTTCGGCAACATCAGCGACGCCGATGTCCGGCGGACGATCACCGCCCTACCGGAGCTGTGCGCGCCCGACGCGACCGTCATCTGGACCCGGACCAGGCGCGCTCCGGACCTCACGCACGCGGTCCGGCGATGGCTGGCCGCGGCCGATTTCGTCGAGCACGCCTTCGACGCGCCCGACGATGTGCTGTTCTCCGTCGGCGTGCACCGCTTCGTCGGGGTCCCGCGACCCCTCAACCCTCGCGGCGAGCTCTTTCGATTCCGCGTCTGAGGACGCCGACGTCCCGCTCGAACCCGCCGTTACCGCTCGTCGACCGCTGCCGCCTTGAAGCCCTCCCAGAGCGCGGGAGACGCTGCGCCGTCGACCGCGTACGCGTGGTTGGGCTCCGGGCGCACGGTGATGCCGCGCGCGCTCACGGCATCCCTGTGACACACGCCCGGGCAAGGAAAGCGTGAGAAGTACGGTGTTGTGGTGCTGAGAGGACGCTGCGCGTGCAAGGCCGTCGCGTACGAGGTCGCGGACGAGTTCGTCGCCGCGTTCAACCGCCACTGCTCGAACTGTCGCGCGATGACCGGCTCTGCATTCTTGCCCTGGGGCGAGATCGAGCGAGACAAGATCCGGCTGATCGCCGACGCAGAGTCGGTGCTGGCAGTCGGCGATGGCGACGCGGGCCGCGCCTTCGCCTGCGGAACGTGCCTCTCGCTTCTGTACTGGTCGGTACGCAGCGGCGCGTACGTCCGCGTCCCCTACGGGACGCTCGTCGACGAGCCGACGCTCAAGCCCACGGCGCACATCTTCGTAGGCTCGAAGGCGACTTGGCACGAGATCCTCGATGACCTGCCCCGCCACGACGAGTATCCGCGGTCGTGACGGCGGCGGGCGCCCGCCCGACGCGTTGCGGCTCGTCCATTATGGTGATGCGCGTCGCGGCCCATCCGGACCCGGCCTAGACTGGGCCCGTGTTGGCGTTGATGGCCTCCGCCTTGGCGTTGATGGCACCGCTGGCGTCGCCGCCCGTTCACACCAGTTTCACCGTCGCAGCGTCCGGCGACCTGCTCATCCACCAGCCAGTGTGGGTGCGGGCTCGAGCGAACGGTGAAGGGCACTACGACTTTCGCCCGATGCTGCGTTATGTGAAGCCGATCATCGCCAAGGCCGATGTGGCGCTGTGCCATATCGAGACGCCGATGTCGGACCGTCCCCCAGCCGGCTATCCCGTGTTCAACACGCCGTCCGCGCTCGCGCGGGCGGTGAGATGGGCCGGCTGGGACGTGTGCGACACGGCTTCCAACCACTCCCTCGACCAGGGTCAGGCGGGTATCGACTCGACCGGTGTCGCCCTACTCCGGGCCGGCGTCCTGCACACCGGCTCGTTCCGTTCCGCCGCGGCGCAACGGCGCATCACGCTGCTCACGGTGCGCGGGGTCAAGGTTGCCTTCCTTGCCTACACGGAGATGACCAACGGCATCGCGCTTCCCCATCCGTGGTCGGTGAATCTCGCCCGCGCCGGCACGATTCGCGCCGAGGCACGACGTGCGCGCGCTCAGGGAGCGCAGGTCGTCGTCGTCAACGTCCACTGGGGCGACGAATACCACTCCCGGCCCAGCGCGTTCCAGCGGAGGCTTGCCGGGGCGATCATGCGCGGCCACCTGGTGACCGCGCTGGTCGGCCAGCACGTCCATGTGGTTCAGCCCATAGCGCGAGTGCATGGCCGCCTCGTCGTGTACGGCGAGGGCAACCTCCTCTCAAACCAAAACGCAGCGTGCTGTCCCCCGCAGACACAGGACGGGCTCATCGCGCTACTGCGGATCTCGGTCGACGGCCAGATCGCGCGGGTCACACACGTCACGTATGTGCCCACTTGGGTCCGGCACCCGGACTTCGCCGTACTTCCCGTCAGGATTGGCCTGCAGCGAGGTTTCGCGAGCATCATCGCGAGGCTGCGCATGTCCTGGCGACGCACCGTTGCCCGCGCCGGCCGGGTCAGTGGAGTCACACCTGATCCGGCTCGTGCACCGCGCCTGCGCTGACCGGCCTGGGGAGCGGGCAAGCCGCCGCCAGGCGGGCAATGAGCGGCGCGCGGTGCTCGCTGCTCCACATGCGCGGCGGGCCTCCCCTGACCGCTCCTCCTCGTCCATGCGACATCGTCCACGTCGCGCAAGCTGCCGCTCTCCCCGCGAGAGCGCGCCGGTTTGCCCGCGGATCGCTCAGTCGCGCTGCCGGAATTCGTCCTCGAGGTCGTCGTCGCGGCGCTCGGACGCCGCCGCCGCGGCCTCGTCAGCGCGGCGCTTCTCCTCGGCGGCCTGGCGCTCGTCCTCGGCCTGGCGTTCCAGGCGCTCGCGCTCGGGACCGACGCGCTGGTCTGCCTCGCGGACGACTCCATCCAGAAACTGCTCCAAAGCAGGAGCCGAGCCAGGCTGCACGTCGCTGACGACGATCCCGTCGCCAGCGAACTGCACCTGGCCCCAAGCGGCCCCGCCAGGGGGCGGTGGAGATTCGATCAGCACCATGTCGAAGACCTTGAGGAAGGCGAAGTCCGGATCCGGCCGCACCCGAACGCTCAACTGCCCCTCCTCCACCGCGGCCGAATCCCAATCGATCGTGTAGCCCATAGGTTGCGACCCTAGTGGTTGTGGCCGCACCGACGGCCTGAGACCAGCTGGCGCTGCGGCCGACCGGTGCTTTCCATGGAGGCTGTTGCGTAAAGGTGCGAGCGCGGGTGGCCGTGTCCTGAGCGCCGCCGGTCGTGGGGGCATTGGTGTCCAACGAGGCGCGCTGGGGTGGCCGGGGCTGCGACCGAGCCGTGATCGGCTCGCGCGGTTCGCGAGCGAACGGGCTGCGGGCTGTGGCCGCTGTGCCGGCGCCGTCAGGGAATGGCGGGCCGGAGTTGGTGGCGGTGGAGCTTGAGCAGGTTGCCGGCGGCGGTGATCAGACGCCACTCGGAGCGCGCGGCGGATCGCCCGCGGCGCAAGAAGCGGTCGATGCCACGGTTGAACTTGGTGTCGGCGAAGACCGGTTCGATCATGACTTGGCGCTTGCGGTAGAGCTCGCCGGCGATCTCGCTATCGAGCACGTGGCGCATGAAGGCATAGCGTCCGCTGTTCCAGCCGGGTCGGGCGCCCCGGCGTTTCGCGGCGTCGGGTGGGATCAGGACCTGGACGCCGCGGCCTGTGAGGTGGTCCATCTGCTCGCCGTGCCAGTAGCCGGCGTCGGCGAGGACCACCTCCGGCGCCATGGTCATCCCGACCGCCGTCAACTCGTGCTCCGCGGCGGTAACCATCGGGCCGAGCAGACCGAAATCGGCCGAACTGACCGAGATCTCGGCGGCCAGCACAATCTGCTGCTCGTTGCAGACGACCTGGGCGTTGTAGCCCTGCAGGTAGCCGCGCGGGGTCTTGAGGTTGCGCGAATCCGGGTCGGTCAGGTTGATCTTCCCGGCCGGCTGCGCCGGCGGCTCATAGGGCTTCGGTGGCGACCCGAACCGGCGGCCGTTCTTCATCACCCCGCGCGCCCGGTAGGCCTCATAGGCCGCGTTGGCGGCGCACTCGGTCTGCAACTCCTCTTCCAGCCGGCGCTTGGCCTCCCGCACCCGCGCCGCACGTGACGCCGGGATCGGTCGCGCCTCCCGCGCGCGCCGGGCGTCCAAGCGGCGCTTGGCGTCGGCCAGCCACTTCTGCCGGCCCTGGGCGCTGGCCAGCTCCGGCGGCAGCTCGTCGCCGCGGCGATCACCGAACCGCTCGTCCTCGGCCGCGTCGATCTCCGCGGCCTGCTCAAGCACCTCGCAGGCGAGTTGCTCGTAGTCACGGGTCGCGCGCTCAGACGCATTGGCATGCACCTTCGTGCCATCGACGGCAAGCACCTCAACCCCGGTCAACCCGGCCTGCGCGCACAACGCCAAGACCTCACCAAACAGCCCGGCCAGCGCCGTCTCGTGACGCTGACGAAAGCGCGCGATCGTGCAGTGATCGGGC
The DNA here is from genome assembly GCA_963806015.1 of uncultured Actinomycetes bacterium. Taxonomy (GTDB): domain Bacteria; phylum Actinomycetota; class Thermoleophilia; order Solirubrobacterales; family Solirubrobacteraceae; genus JAOPZW01. Next base: position 518,540 of record CAWDWM010000001.1, read on the forward strand.
CGCCGATTCGCCGCGATCACCCGAAACGCCATGTCCTCGATGCACGCGCGCTCGATCACCCGCGAAGACCGCCGCCCGCGCGCATACGCGTAGACCAGCAGCGCGACCATCATCGCCGGATCGTGCGCCGGACGCCCCTGACCGTCCACGCGGTACTCCGCGTAGAACGCGGCCAGGTCCATCTCCTCGACGATCGCGATCACGAACCGCACGAAGTGATCGGCGGGCAGCCAGTCGTCCACGCTCGGCGGCAACAAGAACACCTGACCGCGATCGCACCCCAAGAAGTTCTGCGCCATCCACGCATCCTGTTAACCGCGCCGGACGGTGCCGCACACGGCTTTATGCAACAGCCTCCAAGCGAAGCGCGCGTCTGCGCTACCGCTGCTCCTCGTCCATTCGGCAGTCCCGCGGCGAGGCGCCGAGGGTGCTGCCGATGCCTCAGCGGCGCGCTATCGCTTGACGGTGACGTCGGGCTCGACGCCCTGGACAACAGCCACGTCAAGATGGCTGAGGTCCTCCACCTGCTGCTGCATCTCACCGCCGGCGTCGCCTTCGCCTCGACGCTGCTCCTTGCGGAGGCTCCTCTCCTGGCGCTTCTCGCGCACCTTCTGCTCGCGGTTCAACTTCGCGAACGTCGTTCTCTTCTTGCCAGCCAAGGTTGACCTCCAGGTCGTGCAGGGCGAACGCGGCGCTGCTTGGCGCGACTGCGACGCGCTGAGCGCGGTTCTCCGGCCGGCAAACGCGCGACCTCGCCGAAGAGGATAGCCGCGTCCACCGCGAACGCGGCTCCGGCGAACCGAGCCCAGACGCCGCGCAGGCGGCCGCCGAACCCCCGCTAGCCGGTCGTAGCCACGACCGCTCAGGTGCGCACGAGGCGGACGATCGTGCTGATCACGTAGTAGAGCGAGGCGGCGAACAGCACGCCGCCGATCGCCGCGCGCACTTGGTCCTCGGAGAGTGGCGCGCGATTGGCGACGCGCGGGGCGGTCGCGTCGGCGAGGGCCTTGCGCCAGCCGACGAGGGCGGCGTGGCCGTACTGCTCGGGCTTGGGCATGCGGCGGGTCTACCCGGTCGCGCCGGATCGCCACCCATCGCACGCCGCTCCTCGCGCGTGGCGCGTACGACGCCCTCGTCGGACGCGGGCGCACACCGGCGGGTGCCGGGCTTGCGCGTCTACGCGCTGGGTGACCTGAGTCGCGGAGACGGACTGCTCACCGTTAGGGGCGACGGGCTCGACGTCATCGGGCTTCCGGTCACCCGACGAAGACGCGCGGCGCCGAACCGCCGAACGACACGGCAGTCGCAACTCGTCCATAGGGGAAGCGAGCGACGACGCGTCTGAGATCGTGTAGGCCGACTCCAACGAGCTAGCCACCATGGGCACCGCTAAACCTCGATCCACCGTTTTGAGTTGGGGTTTGCGGGCCGGGGGTCTGCAAGCGATTGGGGTGGTCGGTGGTGGCGGCGGGGCTGCGCAGCGGCCGCGTCGGTCTGCTCTGAGGGGCTGGCAGGGGTCTGGCGGTGGCTATTGGAGGGCGCGGTCGTGGCAGGCCGAGGCCGGCGGTCGGGGTTGGGTGGTCGTCGCGGGGCCGGGCCTGAGGTCAGGCTGGCGGTGGGAGTGCCCGCAGTCGCCGGAGGGCGGCGAGGAAGTCGTCGGCCCAGGGCCAGCGGGCGGGCATCCGCAGGGTCGTGCGGCGGGCGGAGCGGACCAGTCGTGCAGGCAGTGTGAGTAGTCGGCGGCGCAGCGTGCGCGCCGTTCGTGTCGTGGCGTGCGGCAGGGCGATGGTCTGGGTGAAGCGCAGCAGGTTGTGCGCCAGGCACGCGATCACCGTCCAGGCGGCGTTGGCCATGAACTTGCCCGACGGGAAATGGGCGAGCGCCTGGTCTTTGAGGTCGCGGATGCACAGCTCGACGACGGCGTGCTGGCGATGCTCGGCCTCGACCACGTCGAGCACGTCGGTGCGGTTGGTAAGGAACGGGTAGTGATCCCAGACGGGCAGCAGCTCGCCTTGCTGGGACAGCCGACGCACGCGGCGGACGATCAGCCGCCGCTCGCCGAGGGTGGTTTGGGCGATCTGCGCGATCGAGGTCGGCGGGTAGTCCTCAAGCGTGATCCACGCGCTCTGGGGGATCTGCTCGATCGCCGCGCGCACGTGCGGTTGCAGGCGCACACCGATCGAGAACTGCCAGCCTGCCCGGTCGAGCTTGCTGAAGGTCTGGTTAGACCAGAACCCCGAGTCGGCGCGCAGCAGCTTCGGGCCGCTGGCGCCAGCGCGCGTGACACGCGCGATCAGCTCGTCGCAGAAGCGACCCATCCCGCGCGACGTGTTCGCCGACCCCTTCCGCAGGCGGATGTGCAACACCTCGCCGGTGCCCGCCCTGGTCGCGAGGATCGGGTGATAGCCGCGCTGGCTGGTGTAGCCGAACCCGGCGCCCTGCTTGGCATAGCCATGGACCTCGCCGACGAAGCTGTCGACGTCGACGACCAGCCGATCGCCGCCCGGGCCGGCGCCCACGGCCCACGCACGGCGCAGCGACTCGCCCAGCACGCGATCGAGTTGACGGACATGCCCGAACGTGAACGCGCGAAGGAACGTCCCCAGCGTCGACGGCGCCGCGACGCGGTGACCGAGCACGGCGGTCGTCTGGCCCGAACGCAAGATGTCGCAGTCCTCGATGCAGTCGGCCCCGAGCACCATCGCCGAGATCATCGTCATCACCTTGCGGCCCGGATGCGCAGCGCCGTCGCGGTCGCCGAGATCGACCGTCTCATCGACCAGCGCCTCGACCCCCAACCGCTGCGCCAGCAACGCCGGCAGCATCACACCCGCGTTCGCGACCGCCCGCTCATCGTCAAAAACGACCACCGCCGACTCGTTCACCATGAGGGTGACCTCCTGAGCCGGGCCGCGGCTGCTGCAATCAGCCGCTATCAAGCCCCGCTTGGGAGGTCACTCCACCCAGAGCCCGGATGGAACGGTGGATCGAGGCTAAACAGGCGAGGCACAACAGGACGGTTACAACGCCGACGGCTGTCGCGCCCCAACGACACACCAGCAGCAGCGCCGACCCGGTGAAGAGCCCTGCGACCACCGCGGCCAGCCATGGCACCCCTGGTCAACAACGGCGCAGTAGTCGGCCTTTGGCGTGCCCGGCTCGGGCTGCTCGACCGGTGGCGGCGGATGCGTGCATGTTCGACCCGGCGGTGATGTAGGCGTCCTGCCGTCGTGATGAGAAACCGCGACGCGCCGGACAGCGACCCGGGCCGCAGCGGAGGCCGCGCCGCACATCCGGTCGCTGCCGGCCTACTAGCCCGAGGCGCCGCCGCCGCCGCCGAGCGCCGCGGTGATCTCATCGATCGCGGCCTGCTCCTTGGCGCTGATCGCCGTCCCGTGCTCCTCATGGCGGCGAGCGACGCGCTCCATCAGGCTCCCGATGAAGCGACGGTAGTCCTCGACCTCCTCGGCGCTCGCCTTGCCTTCGAGCAGCGCGACGGCGTCGCGGATGGTCTGGAGGGCGTGCTCCTCGAGCTCGCCGAAGGAGTGGTGGCGCGTGTGGTCGCGCTCCGGCCGCGCGCTGACGATCTCGTCCAGCAACTCGCTGTTGCCGTGCTGCGCACGCGCCTCCGCATACGCCTTCGCCATCGCGAACGTCTCGCGCGTCATCCCGCCCTGATCGGCGGTGATGACGACCATGCCCGCGTCCACCGGGGCCTCGCGGATCAGGTCCCATTCCTGCTCTGAGAAGTCAGCCTTGGTGGTCATAGTTGTCGACGAACCTACGCCGGGCGCGCGCCGCCGGCCTCCCCCGATACGGGTGAAGCCGGGTCAGCCCCTCGTCCGAGGCAGCCCTGCCGGCTGACACGTCCCGTCTGGCGCTGACGTCATGCCTTGTCGAGTCGCGGCGGCCGCACAGGCGGCGGTCCCCGGATGGCGCGCTGGCGCGCGGCACGACGGCCGCGGACTCAGTCTGCGCTTCCCGTCGTATCCCGCTGCGCTATCCCGTGAAGCGCGGCGCCAGCGCGCGGCAGATCTTCACGCGGCGGATCAGCGTGAGCTGGCTCGTGCCCGAGCCAAGCCGGAACTGTACGTGGGCGACCATCCGATGCGGACCAGGAGCGAGGTGGCGCGGCAGCACGATTGTCAGCATGCGCTCCAGCGGCCTGCCGCGCAGGCGCCGCACGACGCGCCTGTCGACGGAGACCCCTTACCCGGCTGATGTGCCTCCCCCGCAGCACGAGATGCGGTAGCCCGGCGAGACAGCGTCCGACTTGGACTCGGCGAGGCCGGCCACGCCGGCCGCGCCGGCCCTCGGCGGCCGAGGCCCCGGTGGGATGACCACACCGGGCAGGACGGGCTGGCCCGGCACCACGGGCTCCAGCGGATCTGGGGCGGCCGGCTGCGGCGGCACCAGCGGGTTGGGCGGGCTCGGCGCCACCGGCGGATCGATGGGCTTGGGCGGATCCGGGGGCAGCGTGTCCGGGCCCGTCAGCGCCGTAGGAATGGTGTCGGTGTCCTCGACCGTCACGCCGCCTGCTTCGCTCGCCTGGTTGCCGTCGGCACCCTGGAAGCTGCTGCCGGAGAGCGGGTCGGGCGACGGCGTCAATGCGGCGCGCGGGCGTCGCGCACGCCAGGAGGACTGCGACCCCCGACATGAGCGCTATCCACCGCCTGCCCATCTGCGAACACTATGCGCAGGGAGGCTGACCATTCGCTCACCTCGATCGGGTGATCCTGGCGCCAGCGCTCGCTCTCGCCCGCCGTGGCCCGTCAGCACGTCGACGTCTGCTTGCCCCGCGAGGCGACGGGGATGGATCTAAGCCGTTTCAGCGCACGTGCTTCGCCTGTACGCAGCAGCCACACGATTCGCTGGTGCGCTCGGCATCCACGCGTACGGCGCGCATGACCGCGTCGCGCACCGGGCCACCGGCCGGCCGTGGCACTGGGCCGGCTCGCGCGGAGGAAAGGCTGGAAGAAGGACTGACGTGCGGCGCGGTGCGCGTTGCTGCCTGCGCCCGCCGCCGAGTACCGCGGTGCGCCAAGAGGAGTAGCGAGCGGCCCGCGCGGCGGCGGCTGCCGGTGCTCGTCCCTTGCGACAGTGGCCCGGCGACGCGCCGTCGCCATTGCCTCTTGCCTCGCAGCGGAAGCCGGGTGGGAGACTCACCCGAGGCGACCATTCGGGTTGCCTGCCCAGAGCCGGGCACGACCAAAGGAGCACCCTCGTGAGCGCCACGCGCGTCAACGTGGAGAACTTCGTCCGCGCGGAGAGTGACCGCATGTTCGCTTCGTTCGTCACGGAGGCCGGGGGCGTCAACGTCTTCAAGCACCGACGCGAGCCCACGGCGGTCGAGGACCAGCCGGTGATCCGCATGAACCGCGACACGCTCTACAGCGCGGCGATCGTGGACATCTCGCGCGGCGCGACGCTCACGATCCCCGACAGCGGGCAGCGCTACGTCTCGGTGATGGTGGTCAACCAGGACCACTACATAAACCAGGTCTTCCATCAGCCCGGGCAATATCGCCTGACCTTGGAGTCCTTCGACACCCCGTGGGTCGCCGTCGCGGCACGCGTCCTGGTCGATCCCAGTGACGTCGATGACGTCTCGACGGTCAACCGGCTACAGGACGGGTTCGCTGTCGAAGCGCCGTCCGCGACAGCGTTCGACTGTCCCGAGTACGACACCGAGAGCCTGAACGACACGCGCGCCGCGCTGTTGACGCTCGCCAAGGGACTGACGCCTTCGACGGAGCGTTCGGCTCAAAGGAGGAAGTCGACGCTGTCCGCCACCTGCTGGGCACAGCCGCGGGCTGGGGCGGACTTCCCCAGCGGGAGGCCCGCTACATCGGCGTCGAGCCAAACCTTCCGGTGGGCGCGACTCGCTGACCGTCCGCGATGTCCCCGTCGACGGCTTCTGGTCGGTGTCGGTCTACAACGCCGCCGGCTACTTCGAGCCAAACCAGCGCGGGGCGTACAGCGTCAACAACCTCACCGCCGCTCGCAACGCCGACGGCTCAGTGACGATTCATTTCGGAGGTGATGAGAGCCTGCCCAACCAACTCCCGATCGTCGAGGGCTGGAATTACACGGTTCGGCTGTATCGCCCGCGCAAGGGATACTCGGCGACGGCTGGGAGTTCCCCGCGATCGACCAGACGTGACTTCCGCCTTCGCCTGACACGAGCAGTCCCACTCGCGCACAGGCGCAGTGCTCGTATCCATACCTCCAACAATCCCACGCCGGGCAGGCCAAACCTCCGGTAAAGCGCACCCAGGATCGCCGTCGCCGCGCGGCGCCCGGGCGTTCTCCGAACAGTCCACGGCAGATCGATCAGGATTCGAGAAGCCCCGACGGCCGGGCAGCCGTACCTTGCCGCCATGAAGACCATGACCTGCAAGCAACTCGGCGGCCCCTGCGATGTCGAGCACCACGGCAACAACCACAACGAGGTCATCAAGGCCCAGGACCGCCACCTCAAAGAGGAGGTCGCGGCCGGCGACGAGAGACACCGCGAGGCCCACGAAGCGATGCGCGGCCGATGGAAGCACCCGATCAGCGGCCTCGGGTGGTATCGCGACGTCAAGCGCGAGTTCGCCGGCCTCCCGGACGACGCGTAGCCACGCCCGGCCCGGCGCGGCCCTTGGGATCAGCAACCACGAACCATTCGATCGCCGCCGCCAAAGGCATGTGTTCCGGCGGGCTCGGGCTGCGCCCAGTCGACGCGTCGGTTGAGAACCAGCCCCGAACCAGCGGCGAGGCCCGACCGGTCTGCGTCGCGACGAACGTCGGCGTCCTTGCGGCGCAACGCGTCGATGCAGGCAGCGATGAACCCGAGGAACGCGGCGAACGCCGCGACGCTCGCTGCCGCGCCGTGAAGAACGAACACCGAGAGGATCAGAAGCACCCCGACCAACGCGAAGGGGATGCTTCCGCGTAGGCGCTCTGGAGACATGCGAACAATCTACGCGCGCCTCGGCGGCGAGACAACGCGGCTACGCCGCTGCTTCCGCCTGCTGACCTGGGTCAGGGGCGGGCCGCGGGGCGCAGGCCGTCGATGAGCAGGTCGAACATTCGCATCGCCTGCGCGCGCTGCTCCGGGGCCCCGGCGACCGCGAGGACGCCGGCGAGGCTCGCCGCGACGTCGTCAGCGGCCACGTCGGAGCGCAGATCGCCGGCGACGGCGCCCGCGTCGAGGAAGAGCCGCACGACCGCGACCAGGTGCTCGCGCATCTCACCCATCCCGATCCGCCCGGAGAAGACGACAGCGCGCAGCGCTTTCCTCGTCTGGCCGACGTTCAGCTCAGTCGCAGGACGACTTCCTTGACCCGGTCGCCTGCTTCCTGCGCCTCACGAACGACGACGAAGCTGCATTCGGCAAGCACCGCACGCCGGCGGCGTTGCGCTGACAACACGCGCGTAGAGAGGCCCCTCGGGCAACTCGCCGACGAGCTCGGTCAAGGCGCGACGCGGGACCCTGGCCCCAGGCTCGCGGCCGATCCAGTAGCCGACGTGTCGTTCGCCTTCGACGTCGAAGCTGCCGATGTCGCCAACGATCTGGCCATCGGGGAGGACGATTGCGCGGGCGACGCACAGCTGTCGCCGAGGATCCTGGCCCAGTGCTCGTCGTGCGCCACCGGGTCACGAGACGGAAGCCGCCATCGCGGCTGCTGCCGGATCAGCTGCTGCTCGAAGAAGACCGCGATGTCGTCGGGCTCGACGCGGCGAACACCGTGCGCGGGATCCGATCACGTCCCCGAACGCTACATCCCCAGAGGGCGGTCGCGTTCGCCCGGCCGGAGCCGGCGCCGGCGCTCGAGAGCGCTTGACCAGCCGGGTCAGTCCTCGTCGGCCACCCAGCGCACGAGCCTGTGCAAGGGGATAAAGCCGTCGTGCGGCAGCCCGCGCGTCGAGGTCCCGGCGCGCCCGAGGGCAAGGACCGTTGCACGCCGCTCGCGACGAGCCCGTCGCGCAGCGCCGCCTTGCGCTCGGACGGGAAGACGCCGACCGTCTGGGTGGCAACGTTCGCGAAGCTGATCGCGTCGTCGAGCGTCGCAACCGGGACGACGTTGACGACCTTGTGGCTGGGATGGAAGTCGACGGCTCCGGAGCGGATGACGATGCCCTCGCCGCCGAAGCCGCCCTAGACGCGGTGGCCGAGAGGGTTCCGAGGACCTCGATCCCCCGCGCATCGCCAAGGGCGGGCGCGGTCCGGCGGCCGCGCCGGAGCGACGGTCGATGCCCATGCTCGGCGAGCAGCTCGCAGCAGCGGTCGATACCGAGCTCGCCCTCGATGAACTGGAAGCGCGGGCAGACGCACGCCTCCTGGTTGAAGGTCATGACGTCGCCCGCCGCTCGCGCGGCGACGACGCGCGTCGTTGTCGTCGAGGAAGGCCTCGCGCCCGATCAGCGAGATCGAGGTCTTGGGGTCGAAGGCGACGAGCTCGAAGCCGGGACCGATGTACTTCCCGACGCCGCGCAGGTCCCCTCGCCGCCCCAGGCGACGAGCTTGTCGAAGTACTGCGGCCGGTACAGGGCGGCCTCGACCGACTCGTCGCCGCCGCGCCAGAAGGCGGCCGAGAAGGACTGCGTCACGGGATGGCCCGGCGCGACGGCGGCCATCGCGCGCAGGATCTCCGGGAGCGTGAAGAGGTCGTTGGAGGGAAGCTTGAAGAGGCTGACGCTCTTGGTGACCGCGGCCATGATCACCGACCACGCTGCGACGCCCGGAGCGTTCCCGGCGATGACGTGGACGAGCCGGGCCGGGAAGGCCCGCACCTGCGCGAGGCCGCCGTCCGGTCGCGTGACCGCCCGCCAGCCGTCGAGGATGTCGGGGCCGCCGATGGCCTGGTCGATCTGGAAGCGGATCGCCTGCGCGTCGAAGTTGCGGTGCAGGTCGGCGTAGCTGTTCTCGACGATCCGGCGGTCGTACGGGGACGTGAGGGACGAGCGCTCGATGACCACCGCGAGGCTGCCGTCGGGATCGTCGGCCAGCCGCTCGCCGACGGCGACGAGCAGATCCACGATCTCGCTCACTCCGACGCCGAGCGCCGGCGGCGGCTCGGTGCGCGGCCACAGCAGCTCGCCGAGCTCGAGCCTGGGCGTCGCGAAGCGCGCACCGTCGCGCGGGCCGTACTCGACCTCCCCGCCCTCGACGATCGTTCCCCTGACGACGTGACAGACCGGGACTGCCGGCGCGGCGGCGTCGGTGGTCATGCTCCTACCACCCCTCTCATGTAGGCATCCATCGATCCTGCGCACCCGATCTTGTCGTCGCCGCCCTCCTGCTCGCTGTAGCGGACGACGTCGTCGAGGATCGTCGGACCGGGGCGGCCGCAGGCGCACAGCCCGGTGTCCATGTGAACGTGGTCGCCGGAGATGAGCCCGGCCCATCGGCCCTCGTTGTTGAACGAGAGCACGGCGAAGCGCCCGTCGAGGATCCCGTCGGCCCCCGGCTCTGCGAGTCGCTCGCCGGCCTGATCGAGCACGAGCCACATGAGCCACGGCGGGCGGTGGTAGCGCCCGGCCTCGCAGATCGGCGCGGTCGGGTCGATCTCGGTCATGCCGTAGGTCATGAAGCGGTGGACGTCGCCGTAGAACCGGTAGATCTGCTCCCGGTAGTCCGGCGGGAGGCTCACGCCCTTCAGGCAACCCAGGAGATAGACGCACGAGTCGGGGTGAAACTCGCCGTCGCCGAAGCCGAGCTCGTGGGCCCGCTCCATGATCGCCCAGTGCTGGGTCCACACGCCCATCACGACCATGGGCTCGCGGCGATGATCGGCGATGTCGCTCGCCAGATCGTGCAGGTTGCGCGCCTGACGGGCCGTACGATCCTGGACCTCGGCCTCGAAGGCGGATACCTCCTCCGGCGTCGCGGACCCGTCGATCGTCCGCAACCGCATCTGCGCAGCCCGCGCAGCCTGCGACGGGAGCATGGGCTCGTCCGTCAGGAAGCGGATGTGGTCGGGGGCGCCGAAGATCTCGCCGAGGCTGTGGGAGAACTCGATGTGCTTCGAGTAGCCGCGCGACGGACCGAGCGCGTAGAAACGCATCGAGCGGTAGGTGCGCAGCGGCCGCGGCCAGCCGAGGATGGCGGCGCCGATCCGATGCGAGCGCTCGCGATCGCCGACCGTGTTGTTCAGCAGCGACACCTTGCCGGACGTGCAGCTCGTCACGTACGGCGACGCGCCGGCCCGCGTGAGGGCCTCGGCGAAGTCGTCGATGTTCTCAACGCCGTCGAGGTCGACGACGTCGCTCACGCTCTGCGCCGCCAGCGAGTCGTACCACGCGAGGAGCCGGTCCGACCGGCCCTTGGTCACGAAGGACTGCGGGTACGACTTGAAGACCGTGTGGCTGAAGAGCAGCGGAACGACGTCGTCGAGCGACGTGATCTCCTCGATCCCCGCACCCTCGGCGCGGCTGTCGAGCAGCGGAATCACGCCGCGAAGGCGCGCGAAGGACTCTTGCGCCGCAGCGATCTGCAGCGGAAGGATGTCCTCGTCGGGGAAGCCGAATGGATCATCGGCATCGACGAGGTCGAGCAGTTACATCCCGGCGGTCTCCATCGCAGCCGCAAGGTACTGCGCGCCCGAGCAGCTAGTCAACCAATCGGTTGGCGGGTGAGCCGGCGGGGCACGCGAACGCGCCCGCCCTGCTAGGCCAACCCCTCGCCATCCAATCGCACCGCGTCGGAGGCGACCGTGCTCGGTGGCGCGGACTCCGGTACCGGTGAGGCCCCTGGCTGCGACGGGATGGGGATCGGGCAGGCCACGCCCTCGAGCTGCTCGAGCGTCGCCTCGTCGACGTCGGTCAACAGGGCCGCGTGGATCCGGTTGACGATCGCCGACTGACCGACGATGAACGTGATCTGGACGATCTGCTTGCGATCGAAGTGGGCCGCGAGGTCGGCGTAGACGGCCTCGCTGACCCGCGGCGGCTGTCGCGTCAGGGCCTGCGAGAAGCGCACGATCGCCGCCTGGCGATCGGTGTAGACACCCGGCGGCAACGGTCGCTGCCGAGGTGCTCAAGCTGCTGTTCTGTGAGGTGGAGGCTCCGACCGGAGACGGTGTGCGTCGGAATTCAATAGTGGCACTCATTGGCGACCGACGCCGCCGTGTAGGCCAACTCGACCTCCGACGAGGTCAGGTCGCTCTCGATGTAGACCTCGCGAATGAACGCGCTGAACGCCTTGAGCAGCCGGGGCTCGTTCGCGACGAGGCGGGTCAGGTTGATGACCTGTCCAGGGAACAGGTTGTCCCAGTCCTGAATCGCCTCCAGCGCATCGGCGGGCGCCGACGGGTCGTCCTCGTAGATGTACGGGAGGCGGGCCATCGCCCGATGCTACCTCGCAAGGGTGCGCGAGCAATCCCCGTGCGGTGCCCGGGAGCGGGGTTGGCGGCCTGCCAGATCGAGCGCTCGGCAGCCGAGCAGCGCCGCGTTCAGGCGATCGCGCGAACAACGCCGCCATCGACGCGCATCGCCGCGCCCGTGGTACCCGAAGCTTGCTCAGAGGCGAGGTAGACGATGAGGTTGGCGACCTCGATCGGCGTCGTCAACCGGCCGAGCAGCGAGGTCGGCCGGCCGTCGGCGAGCTCCTGGGCGGCCTCTTCGCGAGAACCCCCGCCCCCTTCGACGATCTCGTCGATGAACGCTTCGACGCCGTCGCTGCGCGTTGGGCCTGCCAGAACGCTGTTGACAGTCACCCCGGTGCGGCTGACGCACTCCGCGATGCCACGCGCGACCGCGAGCTGCGCGGTCTTCGTCATCCCGTAGTGGACCATCTCGGGAGGGATGTGGAGCGCGGACTCGCTGGAGACGAACACGACGCGACCCCAGCCGCGCTCGACCATCGCAGGTACGTACCGCCGCGACAGGCGCACCCCGCTCATCACGTTGACCGCGAAGATGTGCTCCCACTCTTCGTCGGCGATTTGGAACAGCGGCCGCGGCCGATAGATCCCCGCGTTGTTGACCAGGATGTCGACGTCGCCGGCGGCCTCGACGAGCGCCGCGCAGCCCTCCGCCGTCCCCACATCGGCCGCGACCCCGCGTACGCGATCGCCTCGCCGAGCGCGGCGACCGCCGCGTCAACGCGGTCCGGGTCGCGGCCGTTGACCACGACCGTCGCGCCAGCGTCGTGCAGTCCGCGGCGGCGGCGTACCCGATCCCCAGGGTCGAACCGGAGACCAGCGCGACGCATCCGGTGAGATCGATGACCATCGAAGGCGATCCAACAACATCGCGTCCGCGCTGGTCGAGACTTGCGATTCAGGCACCTCACGCTGTTCGGCGTAGCGCGCGCTGACCCGCACCTCGCGAAGCCCCCGGTGGGCCGGGCGGGCGCCAACTGCCTGGGATCAGACCCGGAATCCGGACCCAATCCCAGGCAGTTCGCGCTTCTCGGAAGGCGGTCGTGCCCCCGGGCCGCGCTCCCGTCGCGACCTACCACACGGGCCCGGCCGCGACAGTGCGCGGCCGCCCTCCCGGTCATGCTGTTCCAGCGCCCGGCGCTAGGGCAAAGCCGCCGCGAACTCCGCGATCGCGGCCACCACCGCCTCGGGCTGCTCGAGGTGCGGGCTGTGCCCGCCGGCCACGACGAGGCGCGTCACCGGCCCCCGCACACGCGCCTCGATGCGGTCGAGCTGGTCGAGGGTGCCGTACGGATCGTCGGCGCCCTGGATGAGCAGAGTGGGGGCCGTGACCGCCTCCGCGTCGGCCTCGAGGCTCCAGGCGCGGAAGGCGGGATCCAGCCAGACGTCGCACCATCCGCGGAAGGCAGCGTCGGGGTCGGCGTGGTGTCGGGCCATGCGCGCGCGCAGCTCGCCCTGCTCGAACTCGCGGCGCGTCACGCGGATCGCCGCGACGGTGACGTCCTCCACGACGACGTGGGGCGCCATCAGGGCCAGGCCGCTCACCGGATGCCGGCCGGCGTGGATGAGCGCGATCGAGCCGCCGTCGCTGTGGCCGACGAGCAGCGGCTCGGGCGCGTCGAGCTGGGCCAGCAGGGCGGGCAGGACGTCGAGCGCCTCCTCGTGGAAGAACGCCGGCGTGCGCGGGCGCGGCGGCGGGTCCGAGCTGCCGTGGCCGAAGCGCGAGAAGGCGAGCACGCGCCGGCCGGTGGCTGCCTGCAGGGCCTGCGGGAAGCCGCGCCACAGCCCGACCGAGCCGAGGCCTTCGTGCAGGAGCACGAGCGCGCGGCGTCCGCGATCGCCGGCGAGGTCGGATACCTCGACCGTGAGCCCGTCGACCGTGGCCATGGCGCAGCAGAGTAGCTGTGCGCTCTGCGACGAGGTGTGCGACGTGCGAACATGGCGCCCGTGATCGGCGACGTGCTCTGGAGCCCGCCCGCGGACGTGCGCGACACGACCGAGATCGGGCGCTACCTCAACTGGCTGCGCGACGAGCACGGTCGCGACCTCGCGGGCTACGACGAGCTGTGGCGCTGGTCGGTCGGCGACCTCGAGGGCTTCTGGGGGTCGATCTGGGACTTCTTCGGCGTGCGCGCGCACACGCCCTACGAGCGCGTGCTGGCCCAGCGCGAGATGCCCGGCGCCGAGTGGTTCCCGGGCGCGCGGCTGAACTACGCCGAGCACGTGCTGGGAACCGACGAGGACGCCGATCGGGTGGCGGTCGTCGCGCGCTCGCAGACGCGCGGGCCGATCGAGCTGACCTTCGGCGAGCTGCGCGACCGGGTCGCGCGGGCGCGCGCGGGCCTGCAGCGGCTGGGCGTCGGCCCGGGCGACGTCGTCGTCGCCTACCTGCCCAACATCCCCGAGACGCTCGTCGCCTTCATCGCCACCACCAGCCTCGGCGCCACCTGGGCGGCGTGCGCCCCCGAGTTCGGCGCACGCAGCGTCCTGGCGCGCTTCGGGCAGATCGAGCCCAAGGTCCTGCTCTCGGTCGGCGGCTACACCTATCGCGACCGGCCGATCGACCGCCGCGAGCAGGTGGCCGAGATCCGCGCGGGCCTGCCGACGCTCGAGCACGTCGTCCACGTCCCCTACGGCGAGAACGAGCTTCCAGACACCGTCGGCTGGGAGGACGTGCTGGAAGATCGGACCCCACCCACCCCGCTCGCCTTCGAGCCCGTCGCCTTCGACCACCCCATCTACGTGCTCTTCTCGTCGGGCACGACCGGGCTGCCCAAGGCGATCGTCCACAGCCACGGCGGCCAGCTGATCGAGCACCTCAAGGGCGTCGGGCTCGGCTGGGACCTCAAGCCGGGAGGGCGCCTGCTGTGGTTCTCCACCACCGCGTGGATGATGTGGAACGCGCTGGTGTCCGCGCTGCTCGTGCGCGCGTCGATCGTGATGATCGACGGCGACCCGATGTGGCCCGACCCGTCGTTTCAATGGCGGCTGGCCGAGGAGACGCGACCCAGCTTCATGGGCGTCAGCCCCACCTTCCTCATGGCCTGCCGCAAGGCGGGCCTGAAGCTCGGCCGCGACTTCGACCTCTCGAGCATCCGCGCGCTGGGCTTCGCCGGCTCGCCGCTGCCGAGCGAGGGCTACCACTACGTCTACGAGCAGTTCGGCCCCGACATCCTCTGCCTCAACGGCAGCGGCGGCACCGACATCTGCGGCGCGTTCGTCTCGGGCAGCTTCCTGCAGCCGGTCTACGACGGCGAGATCTCCGGCCGCTGTCTGGGCGCCGACGTCAAGGCCTTCGACGCCGACGGCCACGAGGTGGTGGGCGAGCTCGGCGAGATGGTGATCACCGCGCCGATGCCCTCGATGCCCGTGCGCTTCTGGAACGACCCGGGCGACGAGCGCTACCGCTCCGCCTACTTCGACGTCTATCCCGGCGTGTGGCGCCAGGGCGACTGGATCCTCTTCACCGAGCGCGGCAGCTGCGTGATCACCGGGCGCTCCGACGCGACGCTCAACCGCGGCGGCGTGCGCATGGGCACCAGCGAGCTCTACGCCGTCGTGGAGGAGCTCACGGAGGTCACCGACAGCCTGATCGTGCACCGCGAGGACGACGAGGGCGGCGCCGGCGAGCTGATCCTCTTCGTCGCGCTGGCCGAGGGGCTCGAGCTCGACGACGCACTGAGCGCGCGGATCGCGGGCGCGCTGCGCTCAGAGCTCTCTCCGCGCCACGTGCCCGACGCGATCGTCGCCGTGCCCTCGGTGCCGCGCACGATGACCGGCAAGAAGCTCGAGGCCCCGGTCAAGCGCATCCTGCTCGGCGCGCGCCCCGACCAGGTCGCCAGCCGCGACTCGCTCGTCGACCCCGAGGCGCTCGACGCCTTCGTGGCCTACGGGGGGGGCTGCACAATCGCTGAGTACTTCGCGGACGCTCGACATCCTGAGCGGATGCGGGCCGACGATGGGCGTTTGCTTGGCGCGTGGGCGCCGCTCACCGGTGACACACCGCCGGAGGCCGGCGGCGCTCGCGCGCAGCGCCGTAGCGGCGCACGCGAACGGCGGCCGGCGGCCGCCCGCGGCAAGCGGCAGCGACGCGAGCCGGCCACGGCTGTGCGCGAGATCCAGGCCTGCGCGCTATCGCGGTGCTGCTCGTCGTCGTCTAACCTGTGGCGTGGCGGTGGGCGGTTCGTCGGGTCGACGTCTTCTTCGTGATCTGGGCTTCTGATCACCTCGCTGCTTGCGCGAGATCGATCGCACTGGGCGCTCTCGCTCTCGAGCTTCTGGGCGCGGCGGGCGCGGCGCATCCTGCCGGCCTCGCTCGTGACTCTCGTGGCATGCGCGCTAGCCACGATCGTCTTCGTGCCGCTCTGCTACTGGCAGCAGTTCTTCCAGGACATGAGCGCCAGCACGGAGTACGTCCAGAACTGGCATCTAGCCTCCTCGGCGGTCGATTACTTCGCCGCAGCTGATGGCCCGTCGCCCGTCCAGCACTTCTGGTCGCTTTCGGCCGAGGAGCAGTTCTACATCGTCTGGCCCGTCCTGTTGATCCTCACCATCCTCGTCGTCCGCCACAGCCCCCGGTCGTCGGCGGTCGGCGATCGGGGTCGCGATGGCGATCCTGACGGTGCTCAGCCTGGCCTACTCGATACGCCACACGGCGGCGAACCCGCGGCGGCGTACTTCATCACCCCGACGCGGGCATGGGAGTTCTCCGCCGGCGGACTGCTCGCCCTCCTGCCGCGCCTGGAAGGCGTCGGCGGCAGGTTCAGCGCAGCGCTGTCCTGGGTCGGCATCGCTGCGATCCTCGTCGCGGCCCTCGCCTTCACCAACGCCACCGCGTTCCCGGGGTACGCGGCGCTGCTGCCCGTCCTCGGGGCGGTCGCCGTGATCCACGCCGGGGCGCCCACGCGCCGCTGGGCGCCGACGCCGCTGCTCCGGCTGGCGCCGGTCCAGTTCATCGGCGACATCTCCTACTCGATCTACCTGTGGCACTGGCCGCTGATCATCCTCGCGCCCTTCGTCATCAACCACCGCGTCGACACCTCTACCGCTCTGGTGATCCTCATGCTCACGATCCTGCTCTCCTGGCTGTCGAAGCTGTTCGTCGAGGACCCCGTCCGCACCGGCGCCTTCCTGGTCAAGCGCAGGGCGCGCTGGACCTTCGCCTTCGCCGCGGTGGCAACCGCGATGGTGCTGGCCGTCCCCGTCGGCGGCATCTCCTATGTCCACGCCCAGGTCCTCAAGGACCAGAAGGCATCGGCGCGCCTGCTGGCCTCCAGGCCGGCGTGCTTCGGCGCCGCCGCGCGCGACCCGCAGCATCCGTGCAACAACCCGAAGCTGACGTTCACCGTCGTGCCGACGCCGGTCCAGGCGCCCAAGCTCGGCAATGCCCCCTGCAAGGTCGTCGAGAAGTCCGGGCGCGTGCGCGTCTGCGCCTTCGGCGTGGCGGCGAGCAAGGCGAAGGCCACGATCGCCCTCATCGGCGACAGCCACGCGTCGCACTGGCGCGCCGCCCTGGCCGTCGTCGCGCGGCGCAAGCACTGGCGCGGCCTCTCGGTCACCCACACGAGTTGCCCGCTGTCCAAGGCCACGGCTCAGATCGTCGAGCCGGACCGTTCGGAGTGTGTCCAATGGAATCGCCAGGTGCCGCGATGGCTGGCCCGCCATCCCGAGGTCAGCACCGTCTTCGTCGCCGAGCATTCCGGCGGTCTCGTGGTCGCGCCCCGCGGCGCCGACCAGTTCGGGGCGCAGGTCGGCGGCTACACGAGCGCGTGGAAGGCGCTGCCGCGGTCCGTCAGCCACGTCATCGTCATCCGCGACACGCCGAAGATGCGGGGCACGACGCTGGGCTGCATCGAGAAGGCGATGGCCGGCCATCGGCGCGCCGGCCCGGCCTGCGCGGTACCGCGCCGGCGCTCCCTGGACCGCGACCCGGCGGCCGTCGCCGTCGCCCGCGCGGGCTCAGCACGCTTCGAGCTCGTCGACATGACGCCCTTCCTGTGCGATCGGCGGGCCTGCTACCCCGTCATCGGCGGCGCGCTGGTCTACAAGGACATCCACCATCTCACCGCGGTCTTCGGGACGTCGCTGGGGCCCTACCTGCAGCGCGACGTCGAACAGCTCATGAAGCAGTGGCCGGCGGCGGCCCGGCGGTCGGGCTGAGGCGGGCCGCCGAATGCGACTCCCGCTCATGCTGGGCGCCGCGGTCATGGCACTCGCCGCCGCGGGCGTGGCCCACGTGCAGGCCTCCGACCCCCCGCAGGCCGCGACTCCGAGGTGCTTCGGCGCCGCGTCGCGCGACCCTCTGCGACCGTGTCAGAACCCCAGCCTGCGGCTGGTCGTCGCCCCGACGCCCGCTGAAGCGCGCAACCTCCCCAACGCTCCGTGCGGGCTCACGCTGCAGGGCGCCCTCCCGGTCTGCGCGTTCGGCGTCGCCGCCGAGGTGTCCTCCGGCACCATCGCGTTGATCGGCGACAGCCACGCGGCGCACTGGCGGGCCGCGATCGAGGTCGTCGCCCAGTCCCATGGCTGGTACGGGCTCTCCATGACGCACAGCAGCTGTCCGTTCTCCAGGGCGACGCGGAATCTCCCCGGAACCGCCCGCCGGCGCTGCGCGCAGTGGCGCCACCGGGTGCTCTCGTGGTTCGGGCGCCATCCTGAGGTGAGGACGGTCTTCGTCGCCGGTCTCTCCGGCGGAAGCGGCGTGATCCCGCGGGGCGGCCGCGACGAGTTCGCCACGGCGGTGGCTGGATACGTCGACGCGTGGAGGGCGCTGCCCGCCTCGGTCAGGCACATCGTCGTGCTGCGCGACACGCCGAAGATGCGGTGGGACAACAACCGCTGCGTCCAGGGCGCCATGGCGAGCCATCAACGTCCCGGCCGGACCTGCGCCGTGCCGCGCTCCGTCGCCCTGGAGCGCGATCCGCTGGTGGCCGCCGCGGCGCGGCTGCACTCGCGCCGTGTCCGGGTCGTCGACCTCACTCGGGTCTTCTGCGATCGGCGACCGTGCTACCCGGTCATCGGCGGCGCGCTCGTCTACAAGGACTCCCACCACCTCACCCGCGTGTTCGCCGCCACGCTCGGGCCACTGGTGCTGCGCACGTTGGGCTAGGCGCCCGGGCCGCGTACCGGCCGCCGGACCTGCAACACTTCCGCGCGCTCGTCGTCTGACAGCGGACAGGTCCAGTCTGCCGCGTTCTCCGCGCGGACCCGTCATCGCATGCCCAACGCTCCCTTCATCCGGCCGCTGCTGATCGCGTTCGCCGTCGCCGGCGTCGCGGCTGCGCCGGTCGCCGTCCTCGGCGCGGCGACCCGCGGCCAGGCCCAGGCCCAGGCCCGTTCCTCCGCGCACGCGGCGTCCGCCGGCACGCCGAAGTGCTTCGGCGCCGCGTCGCGTGACGCGCGGCGCCCGTGCCACAACGCCAACCTGCGCTACGAGGTCGTCCCGACGCCGACCGTAGCCCCGACCCTGCCCAACGCCCCGTGCGCCCAGGTCGAGCACCAAGACGGCATCGACGTGTGCGACTTCGGCGTGCCGGCCGACCAGGCGACGGCCACCGTGGCACTGGTCGGCGACAGCCACGCCAGCGGCTGGCGCGCCGCCGCCCAGACGGTGGCGCTGGCCAAGCGGTGGCACGGGCTGTCGGTGACGCACACCAGCTGCCCCCTGTCGGTCGCGGTCAGGAACCTGCCCGATCCCGTGCGCTTCGCGCACTGCGCCGAGTGGAAGCAGCACGTCTTTCAGTGGTTCACGCACCACCCGGAGATCAGCACGGTGTTCGTCGCCGGCCTCTCCGGCGGACTCGGGGTCATCGCGAGCGCGGGGCGCGACGAGTTCTCCACCTCGGTGGCCGGCTACATCGGCGCCTGGAACGCCCTGCCGGCGACGGTCAAGCAGATCATCGTGATCCACGACACACCGAAGGCCCTGGGCACGACGGCCGACTGCGTAGCGCGCGCGATGGCGGCGCACCGGCCCGCAGGCGCAGCGTGTGCGGTGCCCCGCCGCGTCGCGCTGGATCCCGACCCGCTCGTGGCCGCCGCTCACATCCTCGGCCCGCCGCGGCTGCAGGTCGTCGACCTGCGCCGGCTCTTCTGCGACGCCCGTTCGTGCTACCCGGTGATCGGGGGAGCGCTCGTCCTGCGCGACATCACCCACATGACGGCCACCTTCGCGGCGACGCTGGGGCCGTACCTGCTGCGCGCGGTCGACGGGCTCGCGACGCCGCCCGGTTAGGCGGCAGCGCGCGCCTGAGCCTCGCGCCGCGCCACCTCGGCGCGCACGATCGGCGCCACCTCGGTGCCGAAGAGCTCCATCGAGCGCAGCACCGCCTGGTGGTCGACCGCGCCGACGCTCATCTGGCCGATGTAGCGGTGGTGGCCGAACAGCTCGTGCTCGAAGAGGATCTTCTCGGCCACCTCCTGCGGCGAGCCGGCGGCCACGGCCCCGCGCGGGGCGCGCAGCGCCTCGTATTCCGCGCGGCCCGAGGGCGGCCAGCCGCGCTCGCGGCCGATGCGGTTCATCATCGCCAGGTAGGGCGCGGCGAACGCCGCGTCGGCGTCGGCCGAGGTCGCGCCGACGAAGGCGTGCGTGTTGATGGCGACGCGCGTCTGCTCGGGGTCGTGGCCGGCGGCGCTCGCAGCCTCGCGGTAGAGGTCGACGAGCGGGACGAAGCGCTCGGGCTGCCCGCCGATGATCGCGAGCACCAGCGGCAGGCCCAGCGTGCCCGCGCGCACGATCGACTGCGGTGAGCCGCCGACCGCCACCCACACCGGCAGCTGCTCCTGCACCGGTCGCGGCCACACGCCCGCGTTGTCCAGCGGTGCGCGGTGGCGCCCGGCCCACGTGACGTGCACGTCGTCACGCAGCCTCAGCAGCAGGTCGAGCTTCTCGGCGTAGAGCGCGTCGTAGTCCTTGAGGTCGTAGCCGAAGAGCGGGAAGGACTCGATGAACGAGCCGCGGCCCGCCATGATCTCCGCGCGCCCGCCCGAGAGCAGGTCGACCTCGGCGAAGTCCTGGAACACCCGCACCGGATCGTCGGAGCTCAGCACCGTGACCGCGCTCGAAAGGCGGATCCGCTCGGTGGTGACGGCGGCCGCGGCCAGCGCGATCGCCGGCGAGGAGATCAGGAAGTCCTCGCGGTGGTGCTCGCCGATGGCGAACACGTCGAGGCCGAGCTGGTCGGCCAGCTGCGCCTCCTCCATGAGGTTGCGCATGCGCTGCTGCGGGCTGATGCCCGAGCTGAGATCGGCGAAGGTGGCGACTCCGAGTTCCATGCACCGCAGCATAGCATGTAGTTGCACGCACAACGACTTCGGCGATGCATACACTGCCGCCCGTGATCGACCTCGACGCCCTCGTGGCCATCGACGTGCACACCCACGTCCAGGCTTCGCTCGACGGCCGCGGCTTCCCGGAGGACTCGCCCGAGGCGGCGGTGGCCAAGGTCTTCGGGTCCGATGCCCTGATGACCGTGCCCGAGCTGGCGGCCTACTACCGCGAGCGGCGCATGGCCTGCGTGGCCTTCATGGTCGACAGCGTGCGCTGGGGCTCGCCGGTGAGCAACGAGGAGATCCTCGAGCTCGCCCGCGCCGAGCGCGACACCCTGATCCCGTTCGCGAGCGTCGACCCGAACCGCGGCGCCGAGGGCGTCGCCATGGCCAGCCGCCTGATCGACGAGTTCGAGGTCGCGGGCTTCAAGTTCCACCCCAGCCTGCAGCACTTCTTCCCCGACGATCGGATGGCCTACCC
Organism: uncultured Actinomycetes bacterium; assembly: GCA_963806015.1. GTDB lineage: Bacteria > Actinomycetota > Thermoleophilia > Solirubrobacterales > Solirubrobacteraceae > JAOPZW01. The sequence continues at coordinate 539,657 of CAWDWM010000001.1, forward strand.
GCTCTACGAGGTCATCGCCGAGCACGGGCTGCCGGCCGTCTTCCACACGGGCCAGACCGCCGTCGGCTCGGGGCAGCGCGGGGGCGGCGGGATCCTCCTGAAGTACTCCAATCCCTTGTGCCTGGACGAGGTCGCCGCCGACTTCCCCGACATGCCGATCATCCTGGCCCACCCGTCGGTGCCGTGGCAGGACGAGGCGCTGTCGGTGGCCGTCCACAAGCCGCAGGTCTACATCGACCTCTCGGGCTGGTCGCCGAAGTACTTCCCGCCCCAGCTCGTGCGCTACGCCAACTCGCTGCTGCAGGACAAGGTGCTCTTCGGGACCGACTACCCGGCGCTCACGCCGGAGCGCTGGCTGGCCGACTTCGACACGCTGGACATCAAGCCCGCGGTGCGCCCGAAGATCCTCAAGGACAACGCGGCGCGGCTGCTCGGCCTCAGTCCAGCGTGAGGTAGAACGCGCGCTCGCGCGACTCGAGCAGCTTCGGGATCGCCTCCTGCTTGACCAGGCGGGTGAAGTGCTCTGAGTCCATGTGCGCCTCGTAGCCGGCACGGTCGACGTACTGCTCGTAGAGGTAGAAGAGCCGCGGGTCCTCCGGCGAGCGATGGGGCTGGTAGAGGAGCGCGCCGGGCTCGGCGCGCGACGGCCCGGCCAGCTCGCCGATGATCTCGGCGATCCGCTCCTCACAGCCCTCCTTGGCCCGCCAGAGGGCCGACACCACATACGCCATCCCGTACTCCTCTCGTTGACCGCGCCTGCGCGCGCAGATTACGCTCGCGCCCGATGCCCGGTACGCCGCTCCAGCCACGGGACCCCGACTACGTGCGCTCCATCGAGCGCGGGCTGGCCGTCATCGCGGTCCTCGGGCACCCCGGCGCCGGGCTGACGGTGGCCGACGTCGCCCGCGCGATCGGCGTCACGCGGGCGAGCGCCCGGCGCACGCTGCTCACGCTCGAGCAGCTCGGCTACCTGCGCTGCGACGAGCACCGGTTCACGCTCGCGCCCAAGCTGCTCGACGTGGGGCACGGCTACCGCGCCGGGCTCGCCCTGCCCGACGTCGCGCGCCCCCACCTGCAGCAGCTCATGGAGGCCACCGACGAGTTCTGCTCGGTGTCCGTGCTCGACGGCGACGACGCGCTGTGTGTGGCGCGCGTCGCGCCGGCGCGCATCATGAACGTGGCCATGCCGGTGGGCACACGGCTGCCCGCCTACGCGACCTGCGTCGGGCGCGTCCTGCTCGCGGGCATGGACACCGAGGAGCTCGACAGCTATCTGGGCCGCGTCGAGCTGCGCGCGCTGACGCCGGCGACGGTCGCCACCGCCCCCGAGCTGCGCCTCGAGCTCGAGCGCGTTCGCCGCCAGCGCTTCGCCGTCGTCGACCAGGAACTCGAGCGCGGCCTGCGCTCCGCCGCCGCCCCGATCCGCGACACCGCGGGCCGCGTGATCGCGGCCGCCAACGTGGGCACGCTCGCCGGGCGCGTCACCGTGGCGACGCTGCGCGGCAGGCTGCTGCCGCCGCTGCGCGCCACCGCAGAGTCGATCGAGCAGGACCTCGCGGCCGCCCGGCCCTGACGCGCGTCACACCGACCGGCGGCGCAGCTGCTCGACCTCGAGCAGGGTGACGCCGCGCCGGCGGGTCTCGATCCAGCCCAGCTCGCGCAGGGACCGCAGCGCGCGGATCACGGCCTCGCGTGACGACCCGGTCCAGCCCGCGAGCTCCTCCTGGGTGATCGCGAGCTCGATGTGGGTCCCGTCGGCGTCGGTCTCCCCGAAGCGGTCGGCCAGCTCGACGAGCCGCGAGCACACGCGGCCGACGGCGTCCTGGGCGAGGTACTCGATGCGCTTGCGGTCCGCATCGCGCAGGCGGCGGGCCAAGACCCGCGCGAGCACGAGCGCCACCCCCGGGGTGCGGTCCAGGAAGGCAACGAACGCGTCGCGCGAGACGACGATGACCTCGACGGGCTCGAGCGCGGTGGCCGTGGCCGAGCGCTCGCTGCCGTCGATGGCCGACATCTCACCGATGAGCTCGCCGGGCTCGCGGATGCCCAGCAGCGCCTCGCGGCCGCTGTCGGTGACGCAGCTGAGCTTCACCCGCCCCGAGGTCAGCACGAGCACGGCGTCACCCGGGGCGCGCTCGTGGAAGAGCGCGGCGCCGACGGGGAAGCGCCGCGTGCGGCCGAGCCCGCGCAGCGTGTCGACGTGCTCGGGGCTGAGCACGTCCAGGAAGCGCGCGTCGCCAGGCTCGGGCATGGCGAGCGCGATCCTCCCATGAAGGACCCGCCCGCGTGCGAGCAGCGCTAGACGGCGCCCTGCGCGAAGCGCACGAGATCGATCATCGTGAAGTCCGCGTCGGTGGCTCTGGGTAGCGAGGGCCGCCAGGCCGGTTGCTCGTGCAGAAACGACTGCGGATCGCCCTCGAGCAGACCTGCCAGCACTTCCGCCACGATCCGGCCCCCGACGTCTCCGAGTCGCACTCCGTGGTAGCGGGAGGCCTGAGCCTCACACAGCACGTAGTACCAGAGCGGCGTGGCGTCAAACAGCGCGTCGCCGGTCTTGCGGTCGATCCCGGGCAGCGGATCCAGCAGTTCCTCTCGGCTCAGCGCTTTGACCTTCATCTTCGCCGCGACAGCGCCGCCGGCCGGCAGCTTCAGCCGCACGCCGCGCTCGAGGTTCAGCTGTGCCAGCGGCCGTCCGGTCGGAGGCACGTGGCGCAGGGCTGCAGCGAGGAACGGGTCGATCAGCATGCTCTGGTTCACCGCAGGCCCCTCGAGGTCGAAGAAATGCTTCCACTCGATCGCGAGATCGGGATGCAGCGCACGACGGCCGACCAGCGAGCGCGCGCGGCGCGGGGAAGGGCCGAAGATCGACACCGCGTGGGTGTCATCGTTCAGTACGTAGTTCTCGCGGACCATGCTGTGTCCGAAGCGGTAGGCGGCGGCCGAGAACTCGACCGGCATGTACGGCTTCTCGTCGAATTCGTAGAACTCGCGGTGGACCGTCGGCGGGGCGCCGTCGACGCCCGGACGCAGCACGGAATCCGCCATCTCCCTGCCGACGATCTTCGGCAGGAAGTCGTGCACCACGATCCACTGGTAATGCCGGCGGACCAGCTGCTGCGCCTCGTCGAACAGGTCCTCGCAAGAGATTTGCGGACTCCCATCGAGCACGTGGTCGATGACCTTGTTGTGAAAATGGACGAACAGCAGCTGCAACTGCGAGACGATGGCGTTCTCGTCGTTGCGGGGGTCCCCGATGAGCGCACGGTTCTGGTGGTTGCGCGGCAGGTCGGCGACCTTCTTGCCATCCACCTCGTTGCTTCCGACCAGCAGCTTCACGCCACGCAGCTTCTTCTTGCCGCGTCGGGGCGGGTCTCCGTCGTACAGGTACGGCTGGTCGAGCGGCCCCCTGCCGTAGAGCGAGTCGAGGTCGAAGCGCGGGGTGCGGAAGTTGACCAGCCTGGTCGGCTCGTTGTCCTGGTCGAGCCGGGACGTCGGGTCGAAGGTGATGTCGTGATCGATGAACTGACCCAGGTAGGTGTAGCCCGCCGGCACCCAAGGGTTCGTATCGGACGCTTGCTCGGCGTAGACCATCCGCCGGGCGAGCTCCATGAGCGCTGGGCAACCGGGATTACCGAGGCGGAGGCCGTCCTCCGCGCGAAAGATCGTGCCGAAGCGGTCGCCGGGATCAGAACCGAGGCGGGCGCGCGTTCCGGGCGAGCGCTGCGTCAGTGGCTCGCCGAGCGGCGAGGGGACGCCGTGCTGGCGGCCGACGTCGTCTGGTGATTCGTCGAGGTCCTCCGGGGGCCGGTCAAGGTTCCTCCTCGGTCGCCACCGTGAAGCTGCCCTCCCAGACGAAGGGGTCATGCGGGGCCGGTCGGATGGCCACACCGACGACGAAGACGTCGTCGCCGTCCTTGATGGGCGGGGTACCCGCCGGGAACTTCACCTCCCAGTCGATGAGCGTGGGCTTCAGGACGGTGGCCGTGAGGGGCTCGTCGTCATGCGGCATGACGACATGGATCGCCAACGGTGGCTCCGCCGTATCGTCGGTCCGGCCCTTCACGAAGAGTGCCTTCTCCCCGGCGCGCTCCGGATCGGCGCGGAGAGCGATATGAGTGAAGTTTCCGCTGAATCCCATCTACGTCCCCCGGACTCGTTGGCTGAGCAGGGATCGCGCGCGCGCGGCCCCAATGGCGTTGCCCTTCTTCTCGTACAGTGAAAGAGCGGCGTGCACGACGCCGTGATACTCGTCAGTGCGCGAGATCGTGCGCAGCACCTCGGCGAGGTCGAGCATCGCATCGCCGTGGTGTGAGAGCAAGTCGGTTGGCGCGACGAGCGCGACGGCGTTGCGGGCGAGCGTCTCTGCCTCCTCCGGGCGGCCGTGGTGGGCGAGGATCTTGGCCTGGACGCCGCGCCAGATCACCTGGGTCACGATGTCGTCGTGTGCGCCCGCGCCGGCGGCCATCCGGCACAGCTGCTGGGCCTCCTCCAGCTGCCCTTGCGCGAAGACCGCCTGGGCGAGCATCGCGAGCGTCGTCGCCAGCAACTCGCCATCGCCCATCGAGGCGAGCCGCTCGACGGCGCTGCGCAGCGGGAGCTCAGCCATCCCGGGCCGGCCCTCGAGCATCCTGACCAGCGCCTCGTGATGTGACACCCAGCCCAGGCTCCCGAGCTGGTCGAGCGTCTCGTTGGCCTCGTTGAGGAAGCGGTCGGCCAGCTCGAAGTCGCCCTGCATGGCGTGGAGCGAAGCGAGCGGATTGACCATCAGCGCGGCAGCCACCGGACTCGCCTCGACGAGCTCGCGGTATCCATGGCAGCGACGGATCGCGTCGTCGACCGGTGTAGGGCCGAGCACGGCCGCGGTCGCGCGCATGCCGAGGATCCGGAACAGCTCGCGGTCGTCGTGCGCGCGCCGCGCGCAGACCGCGGCCTCGCACCAGGCCGAGTCAGCCTGACCCACGCGCCCGGCGATCCAGGCAGCCTGGGCGCGGAGATACCAGGCCCGGCACTGCCCAGCATCGTCGCCCTCACGCTCGAGCACCGGGAGCGTCTCGTCGGCGGCCCGACGCGCGCGTTCGGTGCCCACGCCCGCCTCGGACTCGAGGCGCACGAACTCGCGCTCGATCCGCGCGCGTGCCTCCAGCCTCCGTTCCGGGGCCCGGGCGATCGCCTCGTCGAGCACGCTGATCGCCTGGGTCAGGCGGCCGGCCTCGAAGAGCGAGGCTCCGAGGGCCGGGAGCAGCGCGCCACGCGCCACGTCGTCGGGCTCGGCGAGAGCGATCGCGCGCTCCAGCAGCGTGCTCGCGGCCGACGGATCGTCGCGCTGGGCAGCGCGCAGGCCGGCGGCGCCGAGATGCGCCAACGCCCGTATCGCAAGCTCCGCGGTCGCCTCCTCGGTCTCGCCGAGCTCGCGGCGCAGCCGGACGGCGCGCTCGACGTGGTAGCCGAGCAGCTCATCGACCACCGGGAACACCGATGGCCGCGCCTCCAGCCAGTCCGCGAAGCGCTCGTGAAGCCCGGCACGCAGCTCCTTGGGCATTCCCTCGTAGGCCGCGTCACGGACGAGCTGATGGCGAAACCGGAAGGTCTGTGCATCGGCGCCGACGGGCCGGATGAGGTCCTTGCGGACCAGCGCCCGCAGCAGGGCGCCGATCGAGGCGCCCGCGTCCTCCAGGAGCGCCGCCACGCGCTCGCGCGTGAACTCCTTGCCCTCCACCGACGCCGCCTCGAGGACCGCGCGCTCGAGGGGCTCGAGGCGATCGAGCCGCGCGGCGAGCAGCGCTTGGATGGTCGGGGGAACGGCGATCGCCGTCAGCTCGCCCGCCGCGGCGTGCCCGTCACCCGGGATCAGGATGCCGTCGTCGACCAGCATGGCCACGACCTCCTCGACGAACAGCGGGTTGCCCTCGGCCACCGCGAGGATGCGTGCCGAGGCCCGGCCGCCGAGCCTCGCCGTGCCCACCAGGTGGCGCAGCAGGTCGGCCGCCTCGGCGTCGGCCAGCGGCTCGAGCCGGACCGAGGCCGCGTTCGGTCGGCTCGCGCCCCAGGCGGGCCGGACGTCGAGCAGATCGGGGCGCGCCATCACCAGCAGCAGCAGGGGCGCGTCGCGGACCCAGTCGGTCACGTGCTCCAGGAGGTCCATGAACGTCGGCTCGGCCCAGTGGAGGTCGTCGACCACCAGCACGAGCGGCCGCCGCTGCGCGAGGGTCTCGAGGACCCTGCGTACCGCCCAGAACGCCTCTTCGGGCGCGACCGGCTCGCCCTGCGGCTTGAGCAGCTCACCGGCCCGCGCGATGGCGGGCTCGGCGTCCGCCGCCACCTGCTCGAACAGCCCGGTCTCTCCCAGCGCTTCGACGAGTGGCCACCAGGTGAGCCCGTCGCCGTAGGGAAGGCAGCGGCCCGTGGCCACCGTCGCGGCGCCGCTCAGCACATCGGTCACCTCGGCGACGAGGCGCGACTTGCCGACCCCGGCGGCGCCCAGGACGGTGAGGAGCTGGCAGGAGCGATCGGTGACGGCCTGGTCGAACGCGTCCATCAGCTGCCGGCGCTCGGCGCCGCGTCCGACCATCGGTGCCCGCTGGCGCTGGGGTCGCCCGGTGGCGTCCGGCGCGACGTGCAACAGCCGGAAGGCCGCGAGCGCCTCGGCCTTGCCTTTGACCGCCAGCGGGGCGATCGGCTCGACCTGCACCGCGTGGCGCACCAAGCGGTACGTATCGCCCCCCACGAGGATGTCGCCGGGTCGCGCCGCCTGCTCGAGCCGAGCGGCGACGTTCACGATGTCGCCCGCGGTGAAGAACCCGCCGGCCGCGGCATTGCCGGTCACCGCCTCGCCCGTGTTGACCCCCATGCGCACGGCGAACTCGACGCCGCGCTCGCCGCGCAGCTCATCGCGAAGAGCGACGACCTCCTCGCGCATGGCGGCGGCCGCCCGCACCGCGCGCAACGCGTCGTCCTCGTGGGCGACCGGAATGCCGAAGACCGCCATGACGGCGTCGCCGATGTAGTTCTCGACCGTGCCGCCGTGGCCCTCGACCACGTCGCGCATGCGGACGAACCACCGCTGCATCGCCCACCGAAGCGTCTCGGAATCGACACGCTCCCCCAGCGCCGTCGAGCCGACGACGTCGGCGAAGACGATCGTGACGACCTTGCGCCGCTCACGAGGCAGCGGTGTCGCCGAGACCGGCGCTCCACAGGCGGGGCAGAAGCGGGATCGCTCCAGCGTCCGCTCACCACACCGAGAGCACGTCTTCACGGCGCAAGTCTAGAGACCTCTGTGATGACGCCCACACCCCCAGAGGGTCAAACGACGGGGAAGCGGCGACCGCCCGCTGGGACCGTGCTCCTACCAACGCAGAGCGCATCCAGCGCTCTTCATCTCCCAGGAGGGGCCATGCCCAGAAGCAGCAAGTTCAACCGGTTGGTCGTCGCGGGCATCGCCGCCGCCGCCATCTCGCCCACCGCCGCGCTCGCCAGCCCGGCGATCGACGGTGGCACGCCTGCGCCCCAGACGCAGGACATGCGCGCGCCCGACCAGGTCGACGGCTCGACGGTCGACAGTCAGACGCCCGCCGGGATGCCGACGTGGCCCACCAACCCGCAGCCGATCTCGAACCCCGTCGCCACCACCAACGCTCCGGTGGCTGACGGCGACGGCGTCGACGGCGGCGTCCTGGTCGCCCTCGGTGGCGGCGCGCTGCTGCTCGTCGGCGGCATCGGCCTCGCGAGCCGCAAGCGCCTGCAGCTCGTGCGCCAGCGCCAGACGGCCTGACCAGCGCACTTCCGGGGACGCCGCCGCCGGCGGCCTCCCCGGCACGCGCCGACGTGCCCGACCGCTCACATCGCCATGGGGGAGTTCCGATGATGTTGCACCAGCTGCACCAGTCCTACCTGCTGCTCGACGCGCCGCAACCGGCACGCCCGGTCATGCGCGAGGCCCGCGCCCGCCGGTCGTCCATCCGCCGGCGCCTGCGCGCGCTGCTGCGCGTGCCCGCGAACCGCGGCCCGGTGGGGGTCTCGCATGCCTGAGCTCGCACTCAGCGGCCGCGTCGAGCTCTCATGCCTGGCGCGTGACGCCGCCGCCGGCGACGAGTCGGCGTGGAACGAGCTGGTCCGGCGCCTGGACGGCGTGCTGCGCGGCGTCGCCCGGCGCTACCGGCTCGCGTCCGCCGACGTCGACGACGTCGTGCAGACCACCTGGCTGCGCGCCATCGACCACGTCGGCCGCCTCCACGACCCGGGGGCGATCGCGGGCTGGCTCGTCGTGACCACGCGCCGTGAGGCGATGCGCACGCTGCAGCGCGGCGTGCGCGAGGTCCTCACCGACGACATGGCCGCGATCGACGATCCCGATCCGGCCAGCCCGGACGTGCTCGTGATCGCGCGCGAGCGCCGCGTGGCGCTGCGGGGCGCGGTCGAGCGGCTCGAGGGGCGCCAGCGCGTGCTGCTGACCTCGATGCTCGCGTCGCCGGCTCCGACCTACGAGCAGCTCTCGACGACGCTCGACATGCCGGTGGGCTCCATCGGCCCGACGCGTGAGCGCGCGCTGGCCCGGCTGCGCCAAGATCCGGACCTGGCGCAGGCGGTGGCCACCTGAGGCGGGCGAGCGCCTCAGGCCGGCGCCGGCACCGGCGGCGTGCCGTAGGTGTGGAAGCTCTCCACCGTCTTCACGCCCCACGCCTGGCCCTTGCGGCGCTCGGCCTCCGTCCAGACCACGGGCTCGTACTCGGGGTCGAAGACGAAGTAGCCCCCGGTGGTGACCTCGATGCGGTTGCCACCGGGCTCCAGGCCGTAGAGGAAGAAGCCCTGAGCGATCGCGTGCTTGGAGGGCGCCGCCTCGATGGGCACGTCGTTGTCGAGGAAGAGGTCGGCCGCGCGCAGGCACTCCTCGCGCGTGTCGACCCAGAAGGCGAGGTGGTGCAGGCGCCCACGCGCGCCGTAGGCGTCGGCGGTGTAGATCAGCTCGTGCGCGGCGATGCTCGCGCTCAGCCAGGCGCCCGACTCGGTGCCGTCGTCGAGCTCGATGCGCTCGTGCAGGCGATAGCCGAGCTGCTCCTGGGCGAAGACGCGGTTGGCGCGCACGTCGGCGGCGAGGACGTTGATGTGGTCGAGACGCTTGATCGCGGCGCCGCGCCCGACGTAGCGCTGGGGCTGGTTCTTCAGCGACGGCCGCAGCTCCGGCGGCGGCTCGTAGCGCTCGACCTCGTAGAGCAGCTCGAAGACGTGGCCGTCGGGGTCGGTGCAGCGAAACGCCGGGCCGTGGCCCAGGTCGCCCTCGCTCCAGCCCACGCCGAAGCCGGCCTCCTGCATCGCCGCGACGCGGCGCTCCAGCGACTCAGGGCTCCACGTGCGCAGCGCCACATGGGCGAGGCCCGAGGTGGCGGACTCCGTGAGCTTCAGGCAGTAGCGCTGGTAGTCGCCCCAGCCGCGCAGGAAGACCGACTGCCCCTCGCGCGCCTCGATCTCCATCCCCATGACGTCGACGAAGAAGCGCAGGCTGTCCTCGGGCGTCGGGGTCAGCAGCTCGGCGTGGCTGATGTGGGCGATCTCGTGTAGCGCCTCGGTCACGACCCCTCCACGATGGCCCGCAGGCCGTCGAGCTCGTAGGACAGCGCACCGTCCTGCAGCTTGGCGCGCTTGATCCGTTCGTTCTCCTCGCGCGCGAGCGCGCCCGCGAGGACCTCGGCGACGCGCTCGTGCTCGACGACGGCCGCGCCGTCGGCGTCGAGGACGACGATGTCGCCGGGGCGGATCGTCGCCCCGCCCACCTCGACGGGCACGTCGAGCTCGCCGGGCGTCTCCTTGACCGCACCGCGAATGCGCACGTAGCGCGCCCAGATCGGCAGGCCGAGCTCGACGAGCTCCTCGAGGTCGCGGACCGACGCGTCGACGAGGATCGCCGCGGCGCCGTGGACCTTGGCCTGCGTGGCCAACAGGTCGCCGACCAGCGCCACCGGCGCGGGCTGGGGCATCGTCAGCACGAGCACCTCGCCGGGCTGCAGGGCGGCCATCGCCGCGTGGACCATGAGGTTGTCGTCCTGCGCGCAGCGCGCGATGCGCGCCGGCCCCGCGGCGCGCGTGCCCGGCACCACCTGGTGCAGCGGCGCGTCGATCAGTCCGCGGCGCCCGCCGCCCTCGTAGACGGTCGCGCTGCCCAGCCGGGCGAGCTCGGCGTGGTCGTGGTGGCTCACAGCTCGCTCACCACCTGCGGGATCACGCGCTGGAAGGCCTCGGCGTAGCGCACCGAGGCGTCGCCCGACGCGCGCCGCGCGTGGTTGGCGCGCTGCTCGGCGCGCTGGGCGTAGTAGGTCTGCAGGTAGCTCTGCGCCTTCATGTGCGCCATCGCCGCCTGCTTGCGCTCGAACACGGACGTGATGTCGACGAAGGTCGTCGGGGTGAAGTTGCACAGCTCGGGCTGATGGGGCTCGAACAGGAACAGGGCCGGCGGAGCGATGGTGTCGAAGGCGCTCTGCACGCCCGCGCCGGCCGCCAGGCCGCGGGCGCGATCGACCGCCACCGAGGCGACCGGGTGATCGGGGTTGAACGGATCGCGATCGGTATGCGTGATGAGCACGTCGGGCGCGAAGGCGCGGATCGCGTCGGCGATGGCCACCAGCGCGTCGGCGTCGATCTGCAGCGGGTAGTCGCCGAGATCCAGGCAGCGGAAGGTCGCGCCCAGCGCCGTCGCCGCGGCCTCCGCCTCGTCATGGCGGATGCTCTTGACGTTCTCGACGGTCTGGCCCTCCTGCTTCCACAGCTCGCCCGACTCGCCGCGCTCGCCGTAGGACAGGGCGACGACCTCGGCCGTCCCGCCGTGCTCGACCGCCACCGCGACGGCGCCGCCGGCGCGCCAGACGAAGTCGGCGGAGTGCGCGCCGATGACCTGCACCCGGCGACTCATGGGGGTCACCTCCGCGGGGCGTCCGGCCCCGCGTTCTGATCACGCCGCGCGGCATCCTGCCGCTCGATACCAGCCAGTCGGCGCGTGTTGGTCACTGCCATCGTGTGGATCTCCTCCTCGTCGAAGCCCGCGCCGAGCAGCTTGTCGGCCATCACGGCGAGCCCGTCCTCGACGGGCGGGTTGAAGACCTGCCCGAGGTCGGTGGACAGGACCGAGCGCTCGGGGCCCGTGCTGCGGATCGCCTCGAACACGCGCTCCCAGGTGACCTTGCCGGTGTGCGGCGTCGTGAAGCAGCGCTCGAGCAGCGCGCCGCTGTCGGCGAGCCGCGCCTGATCCTCCAGGCCGATGTCCTGGGCGGGGAACTCGGGGTGGGTGACGACGATCGTCTCGATGCCCTTCTCCACGGCGGCATCGACCACCGCGAAGATCTCGTCGCGGTTGAGGTGGCCGGTGGCGAGCACCATGCCGTGGCGCGCGACGGCGTCGAGCACGGCGAGGGTCTCGGGCAGCAGCGCGCCCTCGTCGTCGACCACCCTGACGGGCTCGATGTGCACGCCCTGGTCGCGCAGCTCCTGCTGCAGGCGCATCCACACGGGCGGCTTGGCGCCGGGCGCGATCTGGTGGGCGCCGGTCATCTCGTTGAGCGAGTCGACGGTCGGCAGCCACACCGTCCGCGCGCCCTCGCGGGCGGCGATCTCGACCGCGAGCGGGTTCATCCCGCCGACGGCGCGGTTGAGCGTGACGGCGCCGAAGACCTCGACCCCCGGGACGACGCCGCTGACGACGCGGGCGCGCTCGGCGGTCGAGGTGTAGTGCGACTTCAGCTGGAAGCCCGCGAGCCCGAGCTCCTGGCAACGGCGCGCCAGGCCGACGTCGTCGATGATTCGCTCGACGGTGTCCGGGGCGATGTGCACGTGCATGTCGTAGGCGCCGCGCACGAGCTCGCGGCCCCGCGCGGACGGAGTGAGGTCCTCGTCAGCCACTGTCACTGCCCTCCTGTTCGAGTTGCGCGAGCCAGCCTCCGGCCGCCACCGTCACGCGCGGCTCGATGCCGAGCTCGGCCAGCAGCTCGCGCGCGTCGCGGACCTCGGCGATGCGGCGCGTCGCGTGGCGCGCGCTGCCCGTGACCAGGCGCTCGAGCAGCGCGGCGTCGGCGCCGGTGAGCACGGCCTCGATCTCCGCCCGCATCCAGTCCTCGCAGCCGGCCGCGCGCGCGGCGCGCAGGCTCTCCAGGCACGAGGCGGCGAGACCCTTCATGAAGACGCTGCGCAGCAGCTTGCGCGCCGCGGCCACGCCGGGCTCGTCGCCCAGGACCTCCACCGGCATGCCGAGCGGTCGCAGGCGCGCGGCAAAGGCCTGCGCCCCGGACCCGGACACCAGCGCCGGCGTGCTCAGCCCGTCGCGGGGGACGACGCCCATGAGGGCGACGTCGGCAAACGACGCGCCGGTGGGCTCGATCCGCTCGGCCACCGTGCGCTTGAGCGCGGCGCCCGACGCGTTGAGGTCGGCGTAGACCTGCCCGGCACGCAGCCCGCGGGCCGCATCGCCGGCGGCCTCGACGGCAGCCGACGCCGCGGTGAGGCTGAGGACGACGTCGCTGCCGGTCACGGCCGCGCACGCATCCGCGGCGCGCTGCACGCCGGCGACGTCCTCGCCGCCGGCCGGATCGAAGCCGCGCACCGAGGCACCGGCGGCCACGAGATCCCGGGCGAACGCGCTCCCGGCCTCGCCGAGGCCGAGCAGGGCAACGGTCAGCGGCGCCACGAGCGGGAGCCTAATCGCACGTGCCCGCTCAGGCGTGCGCCGCGCGCCAGCCGCCCGGCGCGTAGGAGCTGCGCACCGCGCCCACGATGGGGACCGGAGCGACCACCGCTCGCATCTCGGTCTGCACGTGGGGCTCGACGGTGGGCTTGGCCGTCCCGCCGCCCTCCTCGCCCCAGACCAGGGTCACCTCGGTGCCCGGCTCGGCGTGGTCGGCGTCGAGGATCGCCAGGGTCAGCAGCTTGCCCTCGTTGGCGCTGTAACAGACCCAGGTGGACACCCCGACGTTCTCGCCGTCGACCGTCACGTCGTCGTACTGGTGCATCGCGTAGACCGCGTTGGGCCACTCGATGAACTTCGCCCGATCGCTGTCGCGGAACATCATCCCGATGGTCCGCGTGACGTCCTCGTCGTTGAGCACGAGCGTCACCTTGGTGCGGTGCTCGCCGTCCGCCATCCGCTCGAGCGCCTCGCGGCCGACGAAGTCGTGGTCGAACTTGACGAGGTGGCCGTAGCCGAGGTCCCAGGGGGTGAGGTAGTAGTCCTCGATGTCCGCCGAGACGAAGCTGCCGCCCAGCGAGGCCGAGCCCTCATAGCCGGCCGCGGGCAGCCACTCGCGATAGGCCGCGAGACCCTCGCCCGTGTAGACGGCCGGAAGCGGCGACGGGATCCAGCCCGACTCGATCGCGTTGGACCCGTAGGCGCGCCCGCCCACGAGCGTGAGCCCGAGATCCTGGCCGGCGCTCACGAGCGCCTCGTGAACGGCCTCGCCGTCCTCGAACGGCCCGAAGAGCTCCCACCCCGGCTGGCCGGCCATCCCGTGGCGCAGCGCGGTGACGTTGACGCCCGCGATCTGCTCGGTGCGCATGTTGAAGAACTTGAGCTCCTCGGGCGCATGGCCGAGGGCCTTCTCGAGGACCGCCATCGCGTTGGGCCCCTGGACCTGGAAGCGGTAGTGGCGGCGACGCAGGTCGCTGCGCAGCGCCGTGCGCTGATCGAACTGGACCTCGACGTCGTGGCCGGCGGTCTCGGCGTGGTAGGTGACCCAGTTGAGCACCGGCGCGCGGCCGACGAGGTTGTAGCGATCGGCGGCGAGGCCGAAGAGGATGACGTCGCCGATCACGTAGCCGTCGGGCGTGCAGGGGACGAACTGCTTGGCCTTCCCCGGCTCGAAGCTCGCGAAGCTGTTGACCCCGAGGCTCGTGAGCAGCGCCAGCGCATCCGGGCCTTCCACCATGAGCTCGGCCATGTGGTAGGTCTGGTTGAACAGCACGCACGACTGCTGCCATGCCTGCTGCTCGTCGCGCCAGTTCGTGTACTCCGCCGGCACGCCTGGATAGACGTTCGGCCCGACCTGCGCATTGCGCAGGAGCTCGACCGGGCTCTGCACCGTGTCGAGCAGCTCTTGCAGGTTCTTATCGGCCATGACCACGCTCCTGTCTCAGGTTTCCTGATCCTACCGAGAAGGGGGTCGGCGCTAACCCCAAACGGCGTGCGCGGTGTCGGCCACGAGGCGCAGCTTGCGCTCCTCGTCGGCCTCGGTGATGGGGTTGCCCGCGGCGATGGAGGCGAACCCGCATTGCGTCGACAAGCCGAGCTGATCGCGCGCGAAGAAGCGTGCCGCCTCGTCGATGCGCCCGCGCAGGTCGTCGGCGGTCTCGAGCGCCGGCGTCTTGGTCGACACCAGCCCGAGCACGACCTGCTTGTCGTCGGGCGCGCCGGAGAGCGGCTCGAACGATCCCGAGCGGGCGTCGTCGTACTCCAGGAAGAACGCGTCGAAGGCGGTCGCGCGCTCGAACAGCGCCTGGGCGATGTACTCGTAGCCGCCGCTGGCCATCCACATCCCGGCGTTGTTGCCGCGGCACAGGTGGATCCCCAGGCGCACGCCCGAGACGCCCTCGACCATCGCGTTGATGAGGTCGATGCCCTCGGTGAGCATGCGCTCGGCGCCGAACCCCATCCGCTCGGCCCAGTCGCGCACGCGCGGGTCGACGAGCGTGGCCAGCTCGGGCGCATCGACCTGGATGTACTCGCATCCCAGCGAGACGAGCTCCTGGATCTCCGAGCGCCCGATCTCGGCGGCGTCGGCGAACATCGCGAACGCGTCGGCGTAGGCGCCGGTCGAGTGCTTCGGGCTCCAGAACCCGTACAGCACGAGCGGGCTCGGCACGGTGACCTTGAGCGGCAGCCTCGCGCGCGCCCGCGCGTAGCTGTACTCCTCGGTGACCATCGAGCGGCGCTTGCGCAGCTTCGAGGTCACCGCGGCCGGCGAGGTCCACTCGACGTCGCCCTCGGGCGTGCTCCACGGCATCGCGCTGTCGTGCTCGACGAGCTCGATCCCGTCGACGGTCTCGGTGATCGGGCCCATGAAGAGGAAGCGGCGCATCTCGCCGTCGCTGACCACGTCGACGCCCGCCCCCTCCTGCAGGGCGATCACCTGGTCGACCGCCCGGTCCTCCAGGCGCTTGAACGCCGCGGGGGAGAGCCGCCCCTGCTCGAACGCCGCCCTGCCTTTTTGCAGGTAGGACGGACGCAGCATCGACCCGATGACCTCCGCGCGGAACATGCGCGAAACCTAGCGAGGTTTTCGCTGACGGCCCGGGGGTATGGAGCCGGCGGGTCACAGCCACCGGAGGTTCACATGCTGCGCAGGGTTCGGGTCCTCGTCGTCCTCGCCTCGATCGTCGGGGCGCTCACCGTCGGCGCGGCAGGCGCCTCGGCCGCCAACTGGGCCGGTCTCGGCGATTCCTATGCCGCCGGGCCGCTGATCCCCAACCAGCAGCTCAACCCGTTGGGCTGCCTGCGCTCGGATCACAACTTCGCCCATCTGGCCGCGGCCACCCTCGGCCGCTCGCTGGCCGATGCCTCGTGCAGCGGCGCGAAGACCGACGACATGACCGCGCCTCAGGACGTCACGCCCGGACCCAACCCGCCGCAGTTCAACGCGCTCACCACCGACACCCAGATCGTCACGCTGCAGATTGGCGGCAATGACATCGGCTTCACGAGCATCCTGCAGAACTGCGCCACCGCGAACCCGTTCGCGCACCCGTGCCGCGACCGCTACGTGGTCAACGGACACGACACGCTCGCCGACAAGATCGCCGCCACCGCGCCGAAGGTGGCCGCGGTCCTGCAGGGGATCCACACGCGCTCGCCCCAGGCACGCGTGTTCGTCGTCAACTACGCGGCGATCCTGCCCGAGACGGGGACCGGCTGCTGGCCGCAGGTCCCCATCGCGTTCTCCGACGTCAGCTACCTGCGCAGCGTGGAGCGCAACCTCAATGCGATGCTCGCCCAGCAGGCGGCCGCCAACGGCGCCCGCATCGTCGACGACTACACCGCTAGCATCGGCCGCGACGCCTGCAAGTCGCCCTCCACGCGCTGGGTCGAGCCGCTCGTCCCGGCCAACCTGGCCGCGCCCTTCCACCCCAACGCGCGCGGCGAGGCGGGCGTCGCGGCGGCCGTGGTGAGCGCGGTGTCGAGCTAAGTGAAGGTCCCGAGGAGGTCGTTCGGGTCAGACTCGCCGCGTGGCGCCGCTTCGCGGCCAGTCACCGAGGGAAGGAAGTCCGTGGCCGCGGGGCGGCGCGCGGTCCTCGCGAGAGCGAGCTTCCGGCCAAGCGTCCCGACTAGAGGTCGTGTAGCGACCCCAAACCGGGACGGTTGCGCAGGATCGCTCGGTGATGCTGTTCGAGCCCGCCACCACCCGCCGCGGACCACACGAACAACGTCCTCAGGGACTACAGCTGGTCGCCGGGGGCGGCGCCGCGCGTGGGTGTCATCATCGTCGGATGGGCCTGCGGCGCCATCACGTTGCGCTCGCGCTGGCCGGCACGCTCGGCGTCCTCTACCACGCACTCCTGCGCCGGCCGATCCTCACCTGGGGCGCGACCGAGGCGGAGGCCACGTCGCGCCTGCCGGGTGACGAACTGCTCGAAGGCGCCGACGGCGTGGCGACGCGCGCGATCGGGATCGACGCCCCCGCTGCCGCCGTGTGGCCCTGGCTCGCGCAGATGGGCCCGTCCCCGCGTGGGGGTGCCTACACGTACGACTGGATCGAGAATCTGCTCGGCCTCGACATGCACAGCGCCGACCGCGTCCTCCCGGAGTTCCAGCATCCCCAGGTGGGCGACACGATCGGCTACGGCTCGAACCGGATGCGAGTCGCGCGGGTCGAGCCCGGTCACGTGCTCGCCTCGCGCTCGGAGGACGGCAACTGGGTCTGGACGTTCGTGCTCGAGGAGCACGACGGCCGGACACGGCTGATCAGCCGCAACCGCTTCCGCCTCCCGTCGCTCGCGGCGCGGATCGGCATGCTGCCGATGGAGCCCGGCTCGCTGGTGATGGAGCGCAAGATGCTCCACGGGATCAAGCAGCGCGCCGAGCGGCTCGCGGCCTCGAGCTAGGCGCCGCCGCGGACCCAGTCCACCGCCAGCTGCGGTACGTGGTCCGGTGGCGCCGACGCCGCCTTGTCCGGGAAGTCGAACACGGCGACCATGATCTGCATCGGGTAGTCCGGGGCCTGCTGGACCGTCTTCACCGGCTCGCCGTCGATCAGGAAGTCGACCCGCCCGGGCCGCCAGTCGGCGGCGTAGACGTGGAATTCGCTCACGTCGATCGCCACCCGCTCGGCGGTGAACTCGTCGGTGATCGCCGGGTCGCGGAACGGGTGCACGCCCATGCCCACCGCCGCGGTCGCGCCGCCGTCCTCGAGGCGCAGGGCGTCGCCGAAGACCTCGAAGATGCAGATCTCCCCGCAGCGAGCCGGCTCGTCCTCCAAGCCGACCATCCACGCCGCGGCCATCGACCGCGGGCTGAGATCCATCCGCGCGCGTACCTCGAGCAGCCCGTAGTGCGGCGTCCAGCCCCAGTGGGCCGGCTGGAACTCGCGCACCACGGCTCCCTCGCGCACGGGCTGCTGGCCGATCGTGCTGCCGACGGGGCCCGAGGACACCCCGGACTGGATACCGGAGACCCTCAGCGGCTCGTGCTCGCCGGGACACCACAGCCCCTGCTCGGCCGGGATGCTCAGACGCAGCTCGGACCCGGCCACGACATAGGTCGCGGCGCTCTCCGCGCGCGAGCTCCACATCGGCAGGTAGTGCGGGAGCCAGGTCTCCGTGTCGAGACCGGGGCCGTCGAAGTCGTCGGAGAAGTCGCGCGAGCCCGTCAACGGGAGGCCAATCTACCCTCCCAGCCGCACCCCGCTGACCGCATCGAACAGATGGGCCTCCTCGAAACGCGGCCGCAGCCCGACCCGGCTGCCGGTGGCCGGCGGATGGCGGGCGTCGGCGCGTGCCACGAGGCGCACCTCACCGGTCGGCAGCTGCGCGACGCAGAACGCGTATGCGTCGGCCCCGAGCTCCTCCACCACCTCGACGCGGCCGGGCAGGCCGTCGTCGGCGAGCTCCAGGGACTCGGGGCGCAGGCCAACGACGACCTCGCGCGCGCCGTTGACGCCGGCCGGCATCGCCAGCGCGCGGCCGCCGAGCTCCGCGCGCCCGTCGACCACCGCGAGGGTGCACAGGTTCATCGCGGGCGAGCCGATGAAGCCGGCGACGAAGACGTTGGCCGGCCGGTCGTATAGCCGGCGCGGCGTGTCGCACTGCTGCAGGCGCCCGTCGCGCAGCACGGCCACGCGATGGCCCATCGTCATGGCCTCCACCTGGTCGTGGGTGACGAACACGGTGGTCACGCCCAGCCGCGACTGCAGCGACGCGATCTCCGCGCGCATCTGCACGCGCAGCTTGGCATCGAGGTTCGACAGCGGCTCGTCCATCAGGAAGACGGCCGGCTCGCGGATGATCGCGCGGCCCATCGCGACGCGCTGACGCTGGCCGCCCGAGAGCTGGGCGGGCTTGCGCTCCAGGTAGGGCGTGAGGTCGAGCAGCTCGGCCGTCTCGCGCACGCGCCGGTCGCGCTCGGCGCGCTTGACGCGCGTCATCTTCAGCGGGAAGGCGAGGTTCGCGGCAACGTCGAGATAGGGGTACAGCGCGTAGTTCTGGAAGACCATCGCCACGTCGCGATCCTTCGGCGGGACGTCGGTGACGTCGTCCTCGCCGATCCACACCGCGCCGTCGTCGATCTCCTCGAGGCCGGCCAGCATCCGCAGCGCGGTCGACTTGCCCGAGCCCGACGGGCCGACGAGCACCATGAGCTCGCCGTCGCCGATCTCGAGCTCCAGGGCGTCGACCGCGGCCTGGTCGTTGCCGGCGTACAGCTTGGTCGCCTGCTCGAAGCGCACCTCAGACATGCGTCGTGCTCCCCGTGGTCGCGAGCTCGTCGGCGGGGCCGGCCGCGATGGCCAGCTCGCGCCGCAACCGGGCGTGGGCCGCCGGATCGGCGGCGAGGTCGTCGAGGCCCAGCAGCGCCGCCCCGACGATCGGCGGCTCGTGCACCACGCGCGCGGTGATCTGCGGGCCGACCGCGTGCAGGCCCTCGGCGATCGCGGCCTGCAGGCGCCCGTTGCCCGCGCGCATGAGCCCGCCGCCCAGCAGGACCTCGACCGGCGCGCCGGCTAGCGACAGCCGCGTCACCGCCACGCGCGCGAGGGCGACGACCTCGGCCGCCAGGCGGTCGACGATCTCGGCCGCCACGTCGTCGTCCTGCGCCTCGGCGAAGACCACCGGCGCCAGCTCGAGCACGCGCCGCGCCGGGATGCGGCCGAGGTGGATCGCCTCGGCCAACTCCTGCGGCGTCACGAGCCCGAAGTGCCCCGGCACGCGAGCCTCGAGCGTCGTCTTGGGGCCGCGCCCGTCCTCGCTGCGCGCCGCGGCCCACAGCGCGGCGAGCCCGACGTCGTGGCCGCCGCCCCAGTCGCCGGTGATCGTCCCCAGGGCGGGAAAGCGCACGTGGCGACCGTCGGGCGCCACGCCGACGCAGTTGATGCCCGCCCCGCAGACCACGGCGACCCCCCACCCGCTCTCGGTGCCGGCGCGCAGGATCGCGAAGGTGTCGTTGCTCACCGTCGTCCGCGTCGCCCACCCGCGCGCGCCGATCGCGTCGTGCAGGGCACGCTCCTCGACGGGCAGATCGGCGCCGGCGAGCAGCACGTGGCCGACCTCGGCGACCGGCTTGCCGGCCCGCAGGCCCGCCGCCGCCATCGCCTCGGCGAGCAGGTCCTCGAGCACGCGCAGGCAGCCGCTGAGGCCGACGTGGTGCGGCGAGCTCAGCGGCCCGCGCGCCAGGGCCAGCAGCGCGCCGTCGGCGCGCACCAGCGCGAGGTCGGTCTTCGAGTTGCCGCCGTCGACGGCCAGGACGATCGCGGCGGTCACGGCCGCGCCCCCGCGGTCGCGCCGAGCAACCGCTCGAGCAGCGGCTCGACCATGCCCCACTGCCCGATCAGCGGGTGCGCGAGCAGCGCGCGCCGCGCGACGCTGCGACTGCCGGTGACCGCCGCCTCCACCGCCAGGCGCTCGTAGGCCGCGACATGCGCGACGAGGCCCAGCAGCTCGGGCGCCAGCGGGCGCTGGGGCAGCGGCAGCGGACCGTGCTCGCCGACGCGCGCCGGCACCTCGACGACGTCGTCTTCGGCAAGCCCGGAGATGGTGGTGGCGTTGCGCGTGTCGACGACGTGGATCGCGCCGTCGCCCGTCGCGAGCGAGGCCACGAGCCGCGTCGCCGCCTCGCTGTAGAAGGCGCCGCCGCGCTGCTCGAGCAGCGCCGGCTTGGA
This sequence comes from uncultured Actinomycetes bacterium, assembly GCA_963806015.1. Taxonomy (GTDB): domain Bacteria; phylum Actinomycetota; class Thermoleophilia; order Solirubrobacterales; family Solirubrobacteraceae; genus JAOPZW01. The sequence continues at coordinate 559,990 of CAWDWM010000001.1, forward strand.
CGCCAGCGCCGGGTCGGCGTACATCGCCAGCAGCTCGCGCTCGATCTCGGCGACGGTCACCGCGCGCGGCGTCGCCCCCGAGAGCTGCTCGGCCAGCACGTCGTCGTGGGCGTAGTAGTAGCGCAGGTAGTAGGAGGGCACCGCGCCGAGCTCGTCGAGCAGCCGCCGCGGTAGCCCTCCGGCCATCTCGGCCAGCTCGTCGCCGTGGCCGGCCAGCAGCTCGGGCAGCACGTCGCGCTCGTCGAGCCACACTGCGCGCACCCACGTGAGGTGGTTGAGGCCGACCTGGTCGACGACGAGCCGCTCGGGCTCGACCCCCAGCATCGGCGCCATCGCGCGCTCGAAGCCGATCGCCACGTTGCACAGCCCGATTGCGCGGTGGCCGTCGTCGAGCAGCGCGCGGGTCACGATCCCCACCGGGTTGGTGAAGTCCACGATCCACGATCCGGGCGCCGCGAGCTCGCGCGCGCGGCGGGCGATGTCGAGCACGACCGGCACCGTGCGCAGCGCCTTGCCGAAGCCGCCGGCGCCGGTCGTCTCCTGGCCGATGCAGCCGCAAGCCAGCGGCACGGTCTCGTCGGACAGCCGCGCCGCCTGCCCGCCGACGCGGATCTGGATGAGCACGACGTCGGCGCCCTCGACGGCGCGGTCGAGGTCGCCGGTCAGCACGAGCGAGCCGTCGAAGCCCTGGCGCGCGAGCATGCGCCCGGCCAGGCCGCCGACGATCTCGCGGCGCTGCGCGTCGATGTCGTGGAGCACGAGCTCGTCCACATCGAAGCGCGAGCGCTCGCGCGAGAGCCCCGAGACCAGCTCGGGCGTGTAGGTCGAGCCGGCGCCGACGACCGCGATCTTCATCCCTTTACCCCGGTCAGGGTGACGCCCTCGACGAACGCCTTCTGGGCCGCGAAGAACAGCGCGATGACCGGCGCCATGAAGAGGATCGTGGCCATCATGGTCAGGTTCCATTCGACCTGGTACTGGGTGCGGAACTGCGACAGGCCGAGCGACAGCGTCCAGTGGGCGGCGTTCTCGCCCGTGTAGAGCAGCGGGCCGAAGAAGTCGTTCCAGGCGTACAGGAAGGCGAACAGCCCGACCGCGGCGATGGCGGGCTTGGCCAGGCGCAGGACGACCGTGAGCAGGATGCGCAGCTCGCCGCAGCCGTCGACGCGCGCCGCGTCGGAGTACTCCTCGGGGATCGTGAGGAAGAACTGGCGCAGGAGGAAGATCGAGAACGCATCGCCGAACCAGTTCGGGATGACGAGCGGCGCCAGCGAGCCGACGAGGTGCAGCTTGGACCACATGACGTAGAGCGGCACGGCCGTCACCTGGGCGGGCAGCATCATCGTCGCCAGCACGAGCAGGAAGACCGCGTCGCGCCCGCGCCAGCGCAGCCGCGACAACGCGTAGGCGACGGGGATGCTCGAGACCAGCACGCCGATCGTCGACAACCCCGCGTAGATCATCGTGTTGAGCGTGTAGCGCCACAGCGGCGCCTTGTGGAAGATCTCGGTGACGTTGCTCCAGTGGAACGGGTCCGGCCAGAGCTTCGAGGAGAGCGTCTGGTCGCTGGTCATCAGCGCCGTCAGCAGCATGAAGGCGAAGGGCGCCAGGAACATGATCGCCAGGGCGATGAGGATGCTGTGGTCGGCGATCGCGATCAGCGCGCGCTTGCGCCGCACGGCGCGCGGCGGGCGGCGGCGCACGAACGCGGCGGCCGGCGCGGGCGCCGGAGCCACCTCGACCGGGACGCTCGCCGTGCTCATCAGCGCATCCCGGCCTGGTAGTGCACCCAGCGGCGCGTGTTGCGGATGATGATCGCCGTGACCGCGAAGGCGACGACCAGCAGCACGATCGCCATCGCCGACGCGTAGCCCATGTTGAAGAAGCGAAAGCCCTGCTGGTAGAGCAGCAGCGGGTAGAACATCGTCGAGCCCTCGGGGTAGCCGAGGCGGTTGGCCGGGTCGGCCGCGTTGCCGGCCCCGCCGCCGACGATGCCGCTCGCCACGTAGGCCTGCGTGAAGTACTGCAGCGCGTCGATCACTCCTATGACGACGGCGAAGAGCAGCACCGGGCTCACCGCGGGGAGCGTCACCCAGCGCAGCCGCTGCAGCCCGCCAGCGCCGTCGAGCTGCGCGGACTCGTAGAGGTGGCGCGGAACGTCGAGCAGCGCGGCGAGGAAGATGATCATCGCGTTGCCGATGCCCCACAGCCCGAGCAGCACGAGCGACGGCTTCGACCACGACGGCGACTCGAACCACAGCGGGCCGGTGATGCCGAACCAGCTCAGCACCGTGTTCACCGGCCCGGTCGCCGGGTTGAGGATGTAAGTGAAGCCCAGCGTCGCCGCCACGGCCGGCGCGAGCGTCGGCAGGTAGAAGACGGTGCGGAAGAAGCCCACCCCCGCCTTGGCCCGCACGACCATGCCCGCCACGCCGAAGGCGAAGATCACCTGCAGCGGCACGGCGAAGGCCATCAGCCACAGGGTGTTGCGCACCGCGTTCCAGATCTGCGGGTCGTGGTGGAGCATGAACGCGTAGTTGGCGGTGCCCACCCAGCGCGGGCGCGAGATCAGGTCGTAGTGCGTGAACGACAGGTACACGCTCGCCAGCAGCGGATAGCCGAAGAAGACCGTGAAGCCGACGATCCACGGGCTCATGAGCCCGAGCACGAGCCGCCGCCGGCGCCACGCGGCCTTGCGGCGCGCCGCTCGGCGGTCCCGCACCTGGAGTCGGGGCGCGGGACCGCCCGGCGCGAGCGGCGTCGCGCTCACGGCTATGGCACCTGCGTGCCCGAGGACTGGGCGAGCTGGGCGTCGATCTGCTTGTCGACCTGGGCCAGGCCGCCCTGCAGATCCGTGACCTTGCCGGCCTGCCACTTGGCGACGTAGTTCTGGAAGAGCTCCTGGTTGGCGCTGCCCGCCGCCGTGATCGGCGTCGTCGCGGTCTTCGGGTGGGCGAAGATGTCGAGGAACACCTTGAACTTCGGGTCGGGCGTCAGCTCGCTCGACTTCAGCGAGGACGTGGTGGTCGGCACGTTGCGCAGGCCGTTGGACAGCAACGCCAGCGCATGCTCGTCGGTCGCCAGGTACTGCACAAGCTCCCAGGCGGCGTCCTTGTGCTTGGAGCCCTTGGGGATGCCGACGATGTTGCCCGTGACGTAGCCGGCGCCGTAGAGGCCGGGCTGGCTGTCGGCCGTCGGCAGGGGCGCGGTGCCGTAGTCGAGGTCGGGGTGCTCGGCCTTGATGAACGCGGTGCGGTACTCGCCGTCGATGGCCATCGCCAGCTTGCCGCGCTCGAACGCGTTGGAGGCCGAGAACTCCTCGCCGGCGCCCGCCTGCCAGCGCCTGAGCTTGTCGTAGCCGTAGAAGTCGATGAGGCCCTTCTGCCACTTCATGAACTCGGCCCAGCCCGGCTGCTGGGCGATGACCGACTTGTCGTTGCCGTCGACCCACTGCGCGCCGAACACGGGGCCGTAGTGCGCGGGGGCGTTCTCGTAGAAGCCCTGGGCCGGATCGAAGCCGACGACCTTGAAGCTGTCGCCGTCGGGCACCGTCAGCTTCTTGGCGTCGGCCGTGAGCTCGGACATCGTCTTCGGCGGCGCGGTGATGCCGGCCTTCCTGAAGAGGGCCTTGTTGTAGTAGAGGCCGTAGGTGTCGGCCAGCATCGGCAGCGCGCAGCGCTTGCCCTTGTACTGCGTGTAGGTCTGCACCGCCTGCGGGAACAAGCTCGCGTCGATCTTGGCGGCGTCCATGTAGGGCTTGAGGTCGATCCACCCGCCCGAGGAGCAGAACAAGCCCGTGTTGTCGGCGGTGAACGACTGCGCCACGTCGGGCGAGTTGCCTCCGCGGATGGCGGCGATGATCTTGTCGTCGTTGACCCCGCCGACGACCTTGACCGTGATCCACGGGTGCGACTGGTGGAAGGCGTCCACGGCCTGCTGGACCACGCCGAGCTCGCGGTTGGTGAAGCCGTTCCACAGGGTTATGGTCACCGGGCTGTGGTCGGATGTCGTGGCGACCTTGCTGCTGCCGGTCGCCGTCGACTTGGTCGCGCCCCCGCCGCCGCAGGCGCCGAGCGCCACCGCCGCGAGCAGGGCGGACGCCATCGCGATCGCTCTCATGAAACCCCTCCGTCCCCGCAGGTCTGGTTAGACGGCCTTACGAAACCCGACCGTATTGGGTTTCGGGCGGGCACGTCAAGCCCTTGCAGTGGAAAGGCCGCCGACACTTGCGTTAGGCTCCCTGACGAGATGCGGCAGAGCTCTGGTCCGCGCCGCGCGACGGCGCCGCTGCTGAAGGACCTCAACGAGCGCACCGTCCTCGAGGCCATCCGCGCCGGCGCCCCGATCTCGCGCGCGGAGATCTCGCGGCGGGTGGGCATCTCCAAGCCGACCGTCTCGCTCGCGCTGCAATCGCTGCTGGACGCCGGACTGGTGCGCGAGGCCACGCACGACCCGGCCGGGCCGAGCTACGGCGCGGTGTTCTTCGAGCCGGTCGACGAGGCGGCGCTCGTCCTCGGCATCGACGTCGGCGCGCGCTTCCTGCGCGGGGCGCTGTGCGACCTCGGCGGCGGCGTGCGCGCGCGCCACGACGTCGAGGGCGCCGACGCGCAGACCGCGCTCTCGGCCGTGGCCGCGCTGCGCGACACGCTGGTGGCCGCCGCGGGCCTCCCGGACGCGGTCATCGACGGCGCGGTGGTCGGCGTCCCCGGCGTCGTCGAGGCGCAGACGGGCCACGTGCACCTCGCCGACAACGTCCCCGGGATGGAGGGCCGCGCCTTCGGGGCCGAGCTCGAGGAGCGCCTCGGGGTCGCGGTCCGGATCGACAACGACATCAACCTGGCGGCGCTCGGCGAGCAGTGGCGCGGCGTGGCCCGCGGCGTCGACGACTTCGCCTTCCTCTCGATCGGCACCGGCCTCGGCGCCGGGCTGGTGCTGCACGGCGAGTTGCTGCGCGGGCGCCACGGCGCGGCCGGCGAGCTCGACTTCGTCGCGGCCGGCGCCGGCCTGGACATCGATCCCTGTGCCGCCGCGGTGTCGGCCCTGGCGGCCCGGCTGGCCGGAGCGCCGGGGGCCGTCACGGCGCTGAGCGCGCCCTACGACGTCCGCGGGGTGTTCGAGGCCGCCCGCCGCGGGGACGGCGTCGCGCGCGCCGTGGTCGAGGAGGAGGCGCGCCGCATCGCACTGCACATCGTCCCGCTGGCCGCCGTCACCGACCCCGCGCTCGTCGTCCTGGGCGGCGGCCTGGGCGCCAACGGCGACCTCCTGCTCGAGCCGGTGCGCGCGCTGCTCGCCGACTGGGTGCCCTATCCCCCGCGCGTCGAGGTCTCGGCGCTCGGCGAGGCGGCGGTGCTCACCGGCGCGCTGTCGGTCGGCGTCGGCCAGGCGCTCGACAGCGTGTTCGACAACCGCGCGCGCCCGCCGCGCGCCGCGCTCGGCTCCTGACCGGCGATGAGCCATCTCGAGCGCGAGATCCGCGAGCAGCCGGCAGTGCTCGAGCGCTTCCTCGGCGGCCAGGCCTCCGCGGTGGCGGCGATCGCCCGCGCCCTGCGCGGGCGCGAGCTCGGCTACGTCATGGTCGCCGCGCGCGGCAGCTCGGACAACGCGGCGCGCTACGCGCAGTACCTGTTCGGCGAGCGGATGGGCCTGCCCGTCGCGCTGGCCGCTCCGTCGCTGGAGACCCTGTACGGCGCGGCGGCGGTCCCGCGCCACGGCGAGGCCCTGGTCATCGGCATCTCGCAGTCCGGGCGCTCGCCGGACGTCGTCGGCGTGGTGGCCGCGGCGCGGGCCGCGGGCGCGCCGACCATCGCGATCACCAACGACGGCGCCTCTCCGCTCGCGCACGCCGCCGCCTTCGCGCTCGAGCTGCACGTGGGGCGCGAGCGGTCGGTCGCGGCGACCAAGACGTACACGGCGTCGCTCGCCGCGCTGGCCGCACTCGTCGCCGAACTGCGCGACGACGAAGCGGATCGCGACGCCCTGCGGCGCGTTCCGTCGCTGCTGCACCACGCGCTCGACGACGCGTTCGCGACCGTCGGCGACCTCGACGACCACGCCGGCGCCCCCCACGTCCTGGTCGTGGGCCGCGGCTACAACTATGCGACGGCGATGGAGATCGCGCTGAAGGTGCGCGAGCTCACGGCCACCGTCGCCGAGGGCTTCTCGTCGGCCGACCTCATGCACGGCCCGATCGCCGCCGTCGCCCCGGGCACCCCGGCCGTCATCGTCGCGCCGCGCGGCAGGGCGCTCGCGTCCGTGCTGGAGACCGCCGCCGCGCTGCATGGCCGCGGCGCGCGCCCGATCCTGATCGCCGAGCCACCCCACGCCGACCTCCCGCTCCCGCCGGGGATGCCCGAATGGCTGAGCCCGCTGGTCGCGGTCGGGGCCGGCCAGGCCCTCGCCCTGCGCCACGCCGTCGTCGGCGGACACGCGATCGACCGGCCCGCCGGCCTCACCAAGGTCACCGAGACCTACTGAGCCTCACCAAGGAGACCCATGGCGCTCGAGCTGCGACCCAACTGCGAGTACTGCGACAAGGACCTGCCGCCGGCATCGACCGAGGCACGCATCTGCACCTATGAGTGCACGTTCTGCGCCGACTGTGTCGAGCACGCGCTGCACAACGTCTGCCCCAACTGCGGAGGCGGCTTCGAGCCGCGGCCGATCCGGCCGGTGACGGAATGGCGGCCGGGCCTCTCGCTCGCCAAGCGCCCGGCCTCCACCACCCGCGTCCACCTGTCCTACTCCCACGAGGAGATCGCGCAACTCTCGGCGCGGCTCCGGGACCGCCCGCCGACGGAGCGCTAGGCGCTCCGTCGGCTCCAGCCCTCGCCTACGGGATCCGGTTCGCGCCCTTCGTGAGGATCTTGACCGTGCCCGAGCTCTCGGGCTGCGCGCTGCCCGGCGCGTAGTCGAAGACGACGCCCGTCCTGAAGTTCATGACGAAGGCATCGACGATCGCGTGCGTGCTCGGGTCCAGCCAGGCCACGTACAGCGTCTTGTGCCCGACGGGCAGCGCCACGTAGTCCACGGGCGGGAAGACCGTCCCGACGAACGGGCCCTCGACCGGGACGCCCTGCACGCTCGAGCCCGTGTAGGTCTGCTGGAAGGTGTTGCCGGTGTTGCGCCCGAGCGTGTAGCGGGTCTCGATCTTGTAGCCCGACAGGTCGAAGCGCGTCACGGAGGGCGGAAAGCCCTGCAGGCCATGGCGGCCGTGCCCGTGGCGGGAGCCGTGCTTCTTCGCGCCCTTGTGGTTCGGGGCGTGGTTTCCGTGGGTTCCGGCGTAGACCACCGCCGTACTCAGCCCCAATGCCGTGGCCGCAATGACCACGACCGCGAACGTGCGCTTGCGCAAACCAGACATCCTGCTCCTCCTCGATTCGACACAGATGTCACAAAAGGCGGGCGCGATGCTATCCGCTGGCGTCAGTCCCGGGTGACGGAGATTCCACCCCACTCCTCGGGTGCGACGTCGGCCAGCGTCTCGGAGAACGTCCAGTGGTGGCCGGCCAAGTCCTCGGCGGAGTACTGGCGCTCGCCGTACTCGAAGGCGGTGGGCTCCATCATGATCCGCGCGCCGTGCTCGCGTGCGCGTGCGCAATGGGCGCGGGCGTCGTCGACGCGCACCATCACCGAGTGCGTCGCCTCGCCAGGACGCGGCGGGCGGCGCTCGTGGCGCACGTCGCCGATGATCACGGCGCCGTCGCCGAAGCTCAGCTGCGAGCGATGGTCCTCGCCGATCTGCACGCGCTCGGCGAACCCGAAGGCCGCGCTCAGCCACTCGACGGCCGCGCGCACGTCCGGATAGATGAGGACCGGGATGACGGTGGCCGACGGAATCGAGCGGTTGGGCTTCACGTCGCCCACCAGGATAAATCAGCGGCTGGCGCGGTCGGGCGCCGAGCCCGTCACCCGGCCGAAGATCTCGGTCAGGTCGCGGGCCGGCTCGAGCGCGTGCGGGGCGACCCCGCCGCCGTCGTCGAGCCAGCGTACGAGCCGGACCTGCTCGCCCGAGAACTCCAGCGCGGTGACGTCGCCGTCCCCGAAGGAGCAGCAGCCGGTGTTGAAGTAGCTGGGGCGCTCGAGCGCCACCGGCTGGTAGTGGTCGTCGCGCAACTCGCGCGCCAGCGCCATCTCACGCGCGGCGCGCGCCGTCGCGAGGTCGCCGCCGCCGGCCTTCGCCTGCTGATAGGCCGCTTCGCGCTCCCGGGCCTCGGCCGCCAGGTCCGCCGGGCGGCTGTCGGCGAAGACCGGCCGGTGGGTGTGGCCGGCCACCATGACGAGACGCTCGGCATGAGCGTCGGCCCACGCCGCCATCGCGCGGTCGTGCTGGCCACGCAGGAGGTCGTCGCTGGCCGGGGACGTGCTGGCGAAGGACATGTGGCGCTGCAGCGTGCCCCAGACGAAGCGCACGACCAGCCGCGAGAACGGCACCACCAGGAGGTTGCCGCTGTCGGTCGTCCCCTGGTGGCCGTGGACCAGGAACAGGGTGCCCAGCGGCTCGCCCGACCGGGTGATCACGATGCGCACCGCCTCCTCGACCGCCGTCTCCGGAACGTGGCGGGCCAGGAACCGCTCGACGTAACGACCGCTGCGCCATTCCATGTCGTGGTTGCCGTAGAAGCGCCGCAGGCGATCGCCGAACTGGGCTTCCAGTGCGAGCACGTTCTCGTAGTGCTTCATGACCTTGCGCGGGCTGTTCTCCCACAGCTCCTCGACGTCGCCCAGCAGCCAAAGCTCGTAGCCCTGCTCGAGGTACCAGCCCAGCGCGGCGCAGTAGGCGGGCTCGCAGCGGCGGAAGTCGTCGGCCCCGTCGCCGACCCCGCGATGGTGATCGCTGAACACGACGGCGCGCAGGTCGCTCAGCTCGATGTCACGGCGCCCCGCCCGTTCATGCGCCTCGGTCAGCCCTCTGGCGATCCGCCTGCGGTAGGCCTGCTCCCCGAGGTGGCGCGCGATGAAGGCCGGAATCGCCATGGCGCAGTCCTACTCGCTCAGCCCCGCGGCCGCCAGCGCCTCGCGGCGGTTCTCGTACACGCGGCCCTCGACGAGCTTGCCGTCGCGCAGCCGCCACACCCAGCCGGCGGGGGCGTCGATGACGCGGCCCACGCCCCAGGCGTAGACGCGCCCGGTGCACACGACGACGTCACCGACCTCGATGAACTCCGCGGGCTCGGAGCGCAGCTCCTGCCACACGCGCGCGACGTCGGCCAGGTAGGTGCGCAGGCCCTCGTGTCCGCGGTAGGGCTCGCCGCGCCCCGCCACGCGCGCGGTCGCCGGCATGAACTCCATCTCGGGGTCGGCGATCGCCAGCAGCGCCGACAGGTCGCGCCGCGAGAAGGCGTCGAAGGCGCGGCGGACGATGTCGGCGTTCTCGGCTATGAGGCCAGGGCGAGGCCGCGATGCTTGCCGGCGAACTCCTCGCCCACCTCGACGAGGACGTCGAGCATCGCCTGCTTGGCGGGCGACAGGAAGGAGTCCTTCAGGGTGCCGGCCATGATCTGGCGGACGGGCGGACGCGGCCCCAGCGAGCGCACGACGATGTCGTCGCGGACCGACATGAGCGCGAGATCGGGGATGAACGAGGCGCCGACGCCGGCCGCCACGAAGCCCTGCATGGCGAAGTAGTCGTCGGAGTTGAAGGCGATGCGCGGCTCGAAGCCGGCGACCTGGCAAGAGCGCAGGAAGATCGACGCGTCCGGGCACGAGCCCGTCGTGCCGAGGATCCAGTTCTCGTCGGCGAGCTCCTCCAGCTTGAGCCCGCGCTTGCGCGCCAGCGGATGGCTCTTGGGCAGCGCGACGTACATCGGGTCGTCGAGCAGATGCAGGCGCACGATCCCGTCGTCGGCCACCGACCGGAAGGACACCGTGATGTCGAGCGCGATGTCGATCTCGCCCCCGCGCAGGCGCTGGAGGGCCGGGCCCGGCTCGGCGGGCTCGAGCGTGAGCTCGACCGCCGGGTGGCGGTCGCGGAAGCGCGCGATCGCCTCGGGCATGATCGACGCGCCGGCGCTCGGGAAGGCGGCCAGGCGCAGGCGTCCGCCGCGCAGGCCCGCGATGGCCTCGAGCTCGGCCTCGGCGTCGGACAGGCGGGCGAGGATCGCGTCGGCGTGCTCGACGAGCGCGCGCCCCGCGTCGGTCAGGCGGACGCCGCGCGCGTTGCGCTCCACGAGCGTCGTGCCCGCCTCGCGCTCCAGGGCGGCGATCTGCTGGGAGACCGCGGACTGGGTGTAGGCCAGCGCGTCGGCTGCGGCCGAGAACGAGCCGCGGGCGGCGACCTCGCGCAGCACGCGCATACGGCGGACATCAAGCATTAGACGAGCTTATCAGCGCGTCCAGAACTTCCATTTGTGCTCATATCACGCCAGTGCCATCCTGAATGTCATGGCCCACGTGAACACCGACACCATCGTCATCCGCCGTGCCGTGGCGGACGACCTCGACGCGCTGCGCTACCTCGCCGCGCTGGACTCCGCGCGCGCCCTGCTGGGCGACGTGCTCGTCGCCGAGAGCGACGGGACCGTCCTCGCCGCCTACTCGGTCGACGAGCAGCGCGCCATCGCCGACCCCTTCGTCCCCACCGCCGGCCTCGTGACCCTGCTCGAGACGCGCGCCGCGCCCCTGCGTGAAGCGCGCCCGAAGCGCAACCGCGGCCCCTCGGCCGTGGTGCGCGCGCTTCCCGCGCGCCCGTGAGGCGCGTTCCCTCCTCAGCGCCGAGCGCCGGCCACACCTTCGCTCCTCCCTCCTGGAAGGTGTGGTCGGCGCTCACCATCGTCTACATCCTGTGGGGCGGCACCTACGTGGCCATCCGCGTCATGGTCGAGGACATCCCGCCGCTCTTGGGGGCCGGCGCGCGCTTCGCGATCGCCGGCGTTGCCATGCTCGGCTTCCTCGCCGCACGCGGGCATCGCGTGCGCGTCGCGCCCCGCAGCCTCGCCGCGGCGGGACTCATCGGCCTGCTGCTGCCGGCCGGCGGCAACGGCCTCGTGACCGTCGCCGAGCGCGACGTGCCCGCCGGCCTCGCCGCCCTGCTCATCGCCTCGGTGCCCCTATGGGTCGTCCTGCTGCGCTCGACGGTCGGCGGCGAGCGCGTCAACCGCGGGACGCTCGCCGGCGTCGCCGTCGGCTTCGTGGGCCTCGCGGTGCTGCTGCTCCCCGGCAGCCGGCCGGCGGACGTCGCGGTGGGCGGCGTGCTGCTCGTGCTCGTGGCCGCGTGCTCGTGGGCCACCGGGTCGTTCCTCTCGCCGCGCCTGAGCATGCCGTCCGATCCGCTCGTGTCGACCGGCTGGCAGATGGTCGCCGGCGGCGCAGCCATGCTGGCCGGCGCGCTGGTATCGGGCGAGTCCGGCGACCTGCACCTCGCGAGCGCGTCGACCAAGTCGCTGCTCGCCTTCGCCTACCTCGTGGTCGCCGGCTCGCTGGTGGCCTTCACCGCCTACGCGTGGCTGCTGCAGAACGTGCCGATCTCGAAGGTCGCGACCTACGCGTACGTCAACCCGCTGGTGGCCGTCCTGCTGGGGTGGGCGCTCCTGAGCGAGCAGCTCAGCGTCGGCACCCTGGCGGGCGCCGCGCTCATCGTCGCCTCGGTGGCGGTGATCGTCCGGCGCGAGACCGCGCGCCCGGCGGCCGACCCCGTGCCGGAGCCGGTCCGCGAGGAGGCGCGTTGCATCACGCAACCTGCTGTCGTAGACTCAGTTTCGTGATACAACCGACGACAAGGAAGCGACCATGACCCCCCAGGACGTGCCCGGCCCCCTCGTCACCATCGAATCGCTCTTCCCCTGGCTCGCCGCGATCATGCCCGCGCAGGAGCCGCGCCCGATCCGGCTCCAGGCGCCGGAGCCCGCGCCGCTGCGCGAGGCGGCATGACCGCACTCGACCACGACCCCGTCGAGACCGCGCGCGACCTCGCCCAGCTCGACGGCCTCACCGCCATGCGGGCGATGATCGCCGGCGAGCTCCCACCGCCCCCCATCGCCACGCTGATGGGCTTCGAGCTCGTCGAGGTCCGCGCGGGCCACGTCGTCTTCGCCGTCGAGCCCGGCGAGCAGCACTACAACCCGATCGGCATGGTCCACGGCGGGCTCGCCGCGACGCTGATCGACTCGGCCACCGGCTGCGCCGTGCACACGACGCTGCCGGCCGGCACCGGCTACACGACGACCGACGTCCAGGTGCGCTTCGTGCGCCCCATCACGCGCGACACCGGGCGGATCGAGTGCATCGGCGACGTCGTGCACGTCGGGCGCAGGCTGGCGACGGCCGAAGCGCGCGTCGTGGCCGGCGAGCGCCTGCTCGCCCACGGCACGGCCAGCCTGCTCATCCTGTCACCGGACGCTCGAACAGGGTCGACAGCACCACCTGCGTCTGGGTCCTGATGATCCCCGGCGTGTCGCGGATGCGCTCCAGCGCCTCCTCGAGATGCTGGGTGTCGCGCGCGCGCACGTGCAGGATCGCGCTCGCCTCGCCGGCCACGGTGTAGGCCGCGGCGACCTCGGGGTGCCCGGCGACGGCGCCGCGCACCTCGGCCGCCGCCATCCGGCCTTCGCAGAAGAGCGACACCAGCGCGTGCGTGCGCCAGCCCATCGCGGCCGGATCGACGACCGCCGCGTAGGAGCGGATCACGCCGTCGGCCTCGAGCCGATCGACGCGCCGCTTGACCGCCGGCGCGCTCAGCGAGACGCGCGTGCCGATGGCCTGAAAGGACGTGCGGGCATTGGCTCGCAGCAGCGCAACGATCTGCCGGTCGATCTCGTCCATTGGGGGATGCTAGACGGTCCAGGCGCAACGTATCGGCATTGAGAGGTCGGTCCAACAGGAGAATCATTCACCGGGCACCCCCGATGAATGAGGAGGACGGAGCATGGCCCAGCAGGCCGCGCCGTCGACCGTCGCCACGCCGGTCCCCGATCACGACTACATGCCGCTCAACGGCATCCACCACGTTGAGCTCTACGTGGGCAACGCCCTGCAGTCCGCCTACTTCTACGCGCACGCCTTCGGCTTCCGCCGCGTCGCCTACCGCGGCCTGGAGACGGGCACGCGCGACCAGGTCTCCCACGTCCTTCAGCAGGGCCGCATCCGCCTCGTCCTCACCGGCGCCCTGCACTCCGAGTCGCCGATCGCCGCCCACCAGCACAAGCACGGCGACGGGGTCCGCGTCATCGCCCTGAGCGTGCCGAGCGTCGAGAACGCCTACCGCGAGGCCACCACCCGCGGCGCCGTCAGCGTCGCCGCGCCGCACGAGCTCACCGACGAGCACGGCACGGTCCACGTGGCGAGCATCCGGACCTACGGCGACACGCTGCACACCTTCGTCCAGCGCGACGGCTACGACGGTCCCTTCCTCCCCGGCTTCGCCGCCGTCGAGGACGCCACCGAGGACAGCGGGATGCTGCTGGCCATCGACCACATCGTCGGCAACGTCGAGCTCGGCGCGATGGAGACGTGGGTCAAGTTCTACGAGGACGTCTTCGCGATGACCGAGATGATCCACTTCTCCGACGACGACATCTCGACCGAGTACTCCGCGCTCATGTCCAAGGTCGTCAGCGACGGCAAGGGCCTCGTGAAGTTCCCCATCAACGAGCCCGCCGAGGGCAAGCGCAAGTCGCAGATCGACGAGTACCTCGAGTTCTACGAGGGTCCGGGCGCCCAGCACCTCGCCGTTGCCACGCGCGACATCGTCGCCACCGTCACCGAGCTGCGCCGCCGGGGCGTCGAGTTCCTGACCATCCCGCCCGCCTACTACGAGGACGTGCCCACGCGCGTGCCCGAGGTGGCCGAGCAGCTCGTCGACCTGCGCGAGCAGGGCATCCTCGTCGACCGCGACGACGAGGGCTACCTGCTGCAGATCTTCACCAAGCCCGTCGGTGACCGGCCCACGCTGTTCTTCGAGATCATCGAGCGCCACGGGGCGCGCGGGTTCGGCGATGGCAACTTCAAGGCCCTGTTCGAAGCCATCGAGCGCGAGCAGGAGCGGCGCGGAAACCTCTAGGAGGGCAGCGATGCGCTACGTCAGCCTCGGCGACGTGCCCGCGAAGCGTCATGCCCAGACGCGGCGCAACGGCACACTGCTGACCGAGGAGGTCCTCGGCTACGAGGGCTTCTCGGGCAACGAGTCGATCCTCTACCACCTGCACTCGCCCTGCCGGCTGTCGGAGGTGGGCGACTTCACCCCCATCGTCCGCGATGAGTGGGTGCCCGATACCCATGTGCACCGGCTGGCCGACGCCAACCCCGTCGACGCGGGCGGCGACGCGATCAGCGGCCGGCGCCTGCTGATGTTCAACGCGGACATCGAGGCCTCGATCTGCAAGCCGACCGAGGCCCACGAGGGCTTCTACCGCAACGGCGAGGGCGACGAGGTCGTCTACATCCACCGCGGCGCGGGCGTCCTGCACACGATGTTCGGCTCGGTGCCCTTCCGCGAGAAGGACTACGTGGTCATCCCGCGCGGCACCACGCATCGCTGGCACCTGGCCGCGGACGTCGAGCAGTTCTGGGTGTGCTTCCACACGCCCGGCGAGATCGAGACCCCCAACCGCTACCGCAACCGCTACGGCCAGCTGCTCGAGCACGCCCCGTACTCCCAGCGCGACTTCCACGGGCCGACCGAGCTCGAGACGATCGAGGCCGACGGCGAGTACGAGCTCACGCTGCGCGTGCGCGACGGCTATCAGACCTACCTGCTCGACCGCCACCCCTTCGACGTCGTGGGCTGGGACGGCTACGTCTATCCCTACACCTTCAACGCGATGGACTTCGAGCCGCGCGCGGGGCGCTTCCACCTTCCGCCGCCCGCGCACCAGACCTTCCAGGGCCCGAACTTCGTCATCTGCACCTTCGCGCCGCGGATGCTCGACTGGGACGAGACGGCCGTGCCGATCCCGTACCACCACTCGAACATCCAGTCCGAGGAGGTCATGTTCTACGCCGACGGCGACTACGCCGCGCGCAAGGGCGTGGAGGTCGGCTGCCTGACCCTGCACCCCTCGGGCCTCCCCCACGGCCCGCAGCCCGGGGCGGTCGAGAAGGCACTGGGCTCGAAGTCCACCAACGAGCTCGCCGTCATGTGGGACACCTTCCGCCCGCTGAAGCTGACCGCCCTGTGGCAGTCGGTCGACAACCCGGCCTACGCCTACTCCTGGAACGAGGAGAAGGCCGCCTCCTTCGAGGCGCAGCCGGTCAGCACCTAGCTTCGCAGCGAGGTACATCGGCGGAGGGCCCGTCTGGGAGCGGGCCCTCCGCCATTTGCTGCCTTCCGCGGTGAGCGGCTCTACAACTACTCACCGAGGGAGGGCAGTTCGCGCCGCGCGCCGCCAGAGAGCGCAGCGGACGGCCGCCGCCGTCAGGCGGTGACCTCCTGCGCCTCGCGCGGCAGCGGGGCGCGTCCGCGGATCATGTCCGACGCCTTCTCGGCCACCATGATCGTCGGCGCGTTGGTGTTGCCGCGCGGGATCGTCGGCATCACCGAGGCGTCGACCACGCGCAGGCCCTCGAGGCCGAGGACGCGGCACTCGGCGTCGACCACCGAGCCCATGGCGCACGTGCCCACCGGGTGATACAGCGTGTGGGCGCGGCGCTGGACGAAGTCCATGATGTCCGCCTCGGAGTCGGACTTCGGAGCCAGGAAGTCGGCCCGCCGCCACTCGCGCAGCGCCGGCGCCGCGCTGATCTCCATGTTCAGCCGCACCCCGGCGATCATGCTCTGGCGGTCCTCCTCGGTCTCCAGGTAGTTGTGGAGGATCCGCGGGCGGGCGTGCGGGACCGGCGAGCGCAGCGTGACCTGGCCGCGGCTCGTCGGCTTCACCACCGCCGGGCCGAACGTGTAGGCGTCGTCGAACGGGACGCCGAGGAACTCCTCGTGCAGGAGCAGGCAGCCGATGTGGAACTGGACGTCGGGCGCGTCGAGCCCGTCGCGCGTGCGGACGAACGCGCCGCCCTCGCCGCCGTTGGAGGTGACCGGCCCGCGCCCCTCGGTCTCGTAGAGCGCGAAGGCCTCGGGGGTGGCCGCGGAGATCAGGCTGCCCTTGTCGGTCAGGCAGACGAAGCTCAGCATCACGTGGTCCTGCAGGTTCTGCCCCACCGGCAGCTCGTGGCGCGCCTCGATCCCGACCGGGGTCAGCTGGTCGGCCGGGCCGACGCCCGAGAGCATGAGCAGCTGCGGCGTGTGGTAGCTGCCGGCGGCGAGGATGACCTCGCGCTCGGCGCGGATCTCCTCGAGCCCGCCGTGGCGCATGTACTGCACGCCGACGGCGCGCTCGCCCTCGAACAGGATCCGGTGGACGCGCGCGTCGGTGAGCACGTCGACGTTGCCGCGCGCCACCGCCGGGTGCAGATAGGCGACCGCGGTGCTGCAGCGCCGGCCGTCGCGCTGGGTGAGCTGATAGCGCCCGGCGCCCTCCTGCGTGGCGCCGTTGAGATCCTCGTTCGGCGGGATGCCGGCCTCGCCCGCGGCCTCGATCCACGTCTCGACGACGGGATGCATCGAGCGGCTGTCGCTGACGCTCAGCGGGCCGCCGACGCCGTGGTAGCGGCTGGGCCCGCGCTCGTTGTCCTCGGCGCGCTTGAAGTACGGCAGGACGTCGTCGTAGCCCCAGCCCTCGAGGCCCATCGCCGCCCACTCGTCGTAGTCGGCGCGATGGCCGCGGATGTAGATCATCGCGTTGAGCGAGCTCGAGCCCCCGAGCACGCGCCCGCGCGGCAGGTAGTTGCGGCGGTCGTCGAGGCCCGGCTCGGGCTCGCTGAACAGCGCCCAGTCCCAATCGCTGGTCAGGTTCGGCCCGAACGCGAGCGGCATGTGGATCTCGGGCGCGTCGTCGGGTGGCCCCGCCTCGAGGACAGCAACCCTCACGCCGGGATCCTCGCCCAGCCGATGCGCGACGACACAGCCCGCCGAGCCCGCGCCCACGATCACGTAGTCGTACATGGCACTCGCTCCTCCTGCTGGATGACCGATGCGCCTACCGTACCTCCGCGAGCGCCGCCAGCACGAGCTGAGCCTTGACGCCGAGGCCGAGGCCGAGGGCGCTCGCGGTCGTCGGCGCGCGCCGGGTCCAGGCCGGTGACCTCGCGCAGGCGCTCGAGCCGACCATTCTATACTAATTCAGTGGGAAATGGTAGAGGCGGCCGCCAGCACGGCGCGGGCCTTCATCCCCACGCCGAGGCGCTCGCGGTCGTCGTGGCACATCGGGTCCAGCCGCGTCAGGGCGTGCAGGCGTTCCAGGCGCGCGGCCACCGTATGGCGGTGGACGTAGATGGCCGACGCCGTCGCGTTCATGTTCTCGCCGTGGTCGAGGTAGGCCCGGAAGGTCGCGACCAGCTCGGTCCGCAGGCGCACGTCGTGGTCCACCGCCGGGCCGATGCTGGTGGCCACGCACTCCGCCAGCTCGTCGGGGTCGGCGACGGCGGCTTTGATCAGCAGGCGCCAGGTGCCGGTGGTGGCCTCCTCGACGTCGAGCTGGCCGCCGTGCGCCAGCTCGAGCACGATCCGCGCCTGGCGCAGCGCGCCGTGCAGGCGCTCGGGGCCGGCGGCGAAGGGCGAGAGGCCCACCGCCGTGCGCTGGTTCAGGCGCTCGG
The DNA here is from genome assembly GCA_963806015.1 of uncultured Actinomycetes bacterium. Taxonomy (GTDB): domain Bacteria; phylum Actinomycetota; class Thermoleophilia; order Solirubrobacterales; family Solirubrobacteraceae; genus JAOPZW01. The sequence goes on from CAWDWM010000001.1 coordinate 577,567, forward strand.
CGACACGCTGGGCGGCGGCCATGGTCGCCCGCGGCGTGTCATCGGTCCGGCGGGCGGGCAGCAGGGCCCACACGACGCCGTCCTCCTGCAGCGAAGCAGCGCCGGGGAACTGCTCGGTGATGGTGGGAACGACCCAGCCCGCGCGCTCGGGCTCCTGTGCGCACAGGCCGATCCCTCCATGCGCGAGAGCGCTGGCACGGTCGCCGGCGTCGGCCAGCAGCATGGCCGCGTCGGAGCCGGGGCGCTCGCGCAGCGCGCGCACCAGTGCGCCGCCGCCGCCCGCCTCGGGCTCGTCGCGCCCGAGGGTGAGGGCCGTCAGCGCCACCAGTGCCGTCAGGCGGACGATGTCGCCGACAGCGGGGACCGGCTCGCGGCCGTCGGCGAGCGCGACCACCGCGCCAAGCGATTGCGTCCCGGCGCGAATCGGCGCCTCGGCGGCCAGTGCCGCGGGCACCCGGGCCGGGCGGTCCACGAGGCGGTCGGTCACGTAGCGGCGGACCTCCGCCAGGCGCCCGTCGGCCGAGCGCGGCGCGATCGTCCCGGCGCCCTGGGCGGGCGCCACGATCGCGACCGCGCCGCCCGCCGCCTCCGCTGCCAGCCGGGCGACCGCGCCCAGCCCGCCGCCGACCGCGACGGCCTCGACCATGCGCGCGTGCAGGTCGGCCAGGGGCGCTGAGGGCGGCCCATCAGGATGCTCAGGGGTGGGGATCGAAACAGACATGCGGCCGCGGAGGGTGTCAGCCAACCCTTTGCGCGAGGTGAAGATCGCGCGTACGCGCGGTTGGCGTTTGCGATGCTGCCGCCCGTGACCTGCGACTTCACGTGGCGCGATGGCGAGCGCATCGTGCGCTTCGGGCGCGGCGCGCTGGCGGAGGCGCCCGACCTGCTCGGCGACGGTTACGCGCTGCTCACGACGCCGCGCGCCGCGGCGGCGGCGCCCGCCGTGGTCGCCGGCGCCGCCGCCGTGCACCACGTCCCCGCCGGGCGGGTGGACGAGGTCGCCGGCGACCTGCGCGAGACGGTGGCGGGCGATCTGTTCGTCGCGCTCGGGGGCGGGCGCGTGGTCGACGTCGCCAAGGCGCTGGCGGCCGCGCACGGCGCCGGCGCCGCCGCCATCCCGACGACCCTGAGCGCCGCCGAGATGACGCGCGGGCACCGTCACGCGCGCGGGGTCGACCCGGCCACGGCGCGCGTGCGCCCGCGGGTCGTGCTCAACGACCCGGCCCTGAGCGCCTCGCAGCCCGCAGGCGACCTGGCGGCCTCGGCCGCCAACGCGCTCGGCCACGCGATCGAGGGCACGCTGACGCCCGCGGCCTCGCCCGTGCCCGTGCTCGCCGCCCGCGAGGCGGCACGCCTGCTCGCGCACGAGGACGACCGCGACGCGCTCGCCCTCGGCGCGCTGCTGGCGGGCTACGTCATCGACTCCACCGGCTACGGCCTGCACCACGTGCTCGCCCAGACGCTCGCGCGCTACGCCGGCGTGTGGCACGGCCACGCGAATGCCGCCATGCTGCCGCACACGACCGTCGCCCTGCGCGAGCGCGCGCCCCTGGCGCTGGCCGCATTGGACGCCGCGGCCGGCGTCGAGATGGAGGCCCTGGCGCGGCGGCTGGCCCACCACGCGGGGGCGCAGCAGCTGCACGAGCTCGGCGTCGACGAGGCAACGCTGGAGACGTGCGTGGGCGAGGTGCTCAAGCGCTCCGGCGACCTCGCCGGCACGCCGCCCGCCGCGGGCGAGGCGGAGATCCGTGCCCTCTACGAGGCGGCCTACTGAACGATGCTCGACCTGCTGACAGAGCTGATGAGCGCCGCCGAGGGGCGCTGCGCGTATGCCGAGGCGCGGCACGTCGACTCGCGCGACGAGGCGATCGCCGTGGTCAACGGCGCGATCGACGCGATCGACAGCTCCGCGTCGGCGGGGATCGGCGTGCGCGTGCGGGTCGGCGGCGGCTGGGGCTTCGCCGCCACCCGCGACGTCACGCGCGCCGGGGCGCAGGCGGCGCTGACCCGGGCGCTCGCGGTCGCCGAGTCGCAGCCGGCGACGCAGGCCACGCCGCTGGCGCCGGTGACCCCGGCCCTCGGGCACTGGGCCTCGCCCTACGAGGCCGACCCGTTTGCCGTGACGCTGGAGGACAAGCTCGAGCTGCTCTTCGCCGCCGAGCAGGCCCTGCGCATTGGCGACGAGCGCCTCGTCCGCACGCTCGCCACCAGCCGCGCGTGGCGCGAGCGCAAGGCCTTCGCCTCGACCGACGGCGCTGCCTGCACCCAGGAGACGGTCGCGTGCGGCGCGGGCCTCGCCGCCTATGCGACCGACGGCGCCGACCTACAGGTGCGCTCCTACCCCACGGCCCACGGTGGCGGCCTGACCGCCGCCGCCGGCTGGGAGCACGTCCGCGGCCTCGACCTCGCCGCCCATGCGCCGCGCGTCGCCGAGGAGGCGATCGCGCTGCTCACCGCGCCGCCCTGCCCGCAGGGCACGAGCACCATCGTGCTGCACGGCGAGCAGGTGGCACTGCAGGTCCACGAGTCGATCGGGCACGCCCTCGAGCTCGACCGGATCCTCCTCGGGGAGGCCTCCTACGCCGGCACCAGCTGGGTGGCGCCCGGTGACCTCGGCTCGCTGCGCTACGGCTCAGAGCTGGTGCACGTGACCGCCGACGCGACCCTCCCCGGCGGCCTGGGGTCGTTCGGCTGGGACGACGAGGGCGTCGCCGCCGTGCGCGCCGACCTCGTCGAGGGCGGCGTCCTGCGCACCGCGTTGTCGAACCGCGAGAGCGCCGCGGCCGTCGGCCTCGGCGCCTCCGGGGGCTGCGCGCGCGCCGACGGCTTCGCCCGCCAGCCGATCGTGCGCATGACCAACGTCTCGCTGGAGCCCGGAACCGTCCCCACGCTCGCCGATCTCATCGCCGACACCGGCGAGGGGCTCTACATGGAGAGCAACCGCTCCTGGTCGATCGACGACCGCCGGCTGCAGTTCCAGTTCGCCACCGAGGTGTGCCGCGAGATCCGCGGCGGCGAGCTCGGGCGCCTGTACCGCAACGGCTCCTACGCCGGCGTGACGCCCCAGTTCTGGGGCACGCTCGACGCGGTCTGCGGGCCCGACGAGTGGCGGCTGTGGGGCCTGACCAACTGCGGCAAGGGCGAGCCCGGCCAGATCATGGTGGTCTCCCACGGCGCCGCGCCGGCGCGCTTTCGCGACGTGCAGGTCGGCGTGGCATGACGGGCGCCTCGCCGCTCGAGCTGGCCGAGCGCGCGCTGGGCTTCGCCGACGGCGAGGCCCAGGCCACCGTGGTCCGCGAGCGCTCGCTGCTGTCGCGCTTCGCGGTCTCGCGCCCGACCCAGGCCACCGAGGTCGACGACCTCACGGTCTCGATCCTGCGCGTCCACGACGGCCACACCGGCTCGGCCGACACCAATGCGACGACCGACGAGGCGCTGCGCGACGTCGCCGCGCGCGCCGGGGCCGCGGCACGCGCGGCGGCGGCCGCCGCCGCCGGGCCCGGCGACTACCCCGGGCTGCCCGCGCCGGCCCCCGCGCGCCCGCACGACGGGTTCGATCCGATCACCGCGCGGCTCGACCCGGCCGGTGCCGGCGGCGCGCTGCGCACCGCCTTCGAGCGCTGCGCGGCCGCCGGGCTGCAGGCCTTCGGGATCTGGACCGCGGGCGCGGTCGAGACCGCCATCGCCTCGTCGACCGGCGCACGCGCCACCGACGCGCTGACCGACGCGTACATGAAGGTCATCGCTCGCCACGAGAGCGGTCGCTCGGGCTGGGCGGCGGGCGCCGGCACCTCGATCGCCGCGCTGGACCCGGAGGCGCTGGCGGCGCGCGCGGCCGCCAAGGTCTCACGCGAGGAGCCGATGGACCTCGCGCCGGGTGAGTACCCGGTCGTGCTCGAGCACGACGCCGTCGGCTCGCTGCTGGACTTCCTCGGCGGCCTGGCCTTCAACGGCATGGCCCACACCGAGGGCCGCGGCGCGCTGGTCGGGCGCCTGGGCCAGCGGGTGGCGGCGGCGAACATCAACCTGGCCGACTCGCCGCGCTTCGCGCGCACGCTGCCGCGCGCGATCGACGCCGAGGGCGTGCCCAAGCGCCCGCTGCCCCTCATCCAGGACGGCGTCGCCCACGCGGTCGTCCACGACACGCGCTCGGCCGCGCGCGCGGGCACCACGTCCACGGGCCACGCGCTGGCCCCCGGCGGGTCGGCCTACGGGCCGGCGCCGGTCAACCTCGTGCTCACCGGCGGCGGCGCGGCCGACGAGGCCGAGCTGATGGCCCCGATCGAGCGCGGCCTCTACGTGACGCGCCTGTGGTACATCAACGCCGTGCACCAGAAGTCCACCCTGGTGACCGGGACCACGCGCGACGGCACCTTCCTCATCGAGGATGGCCGGATCGGGCGACCGGTCAAGGACGTGCGCTTCACCGACTCGATCCTGCGCCTGCTCGAGGCCACCGAGGCGCTCACGGCGACGCAGCGGCTCGTCGCCGAGGCCGAGTTCTACGGGCGGCGCTTCGCCACCGGCGTGGTCACCCCGGCGCTGCGCGCGCAGGGCCTGCGGATCACCGGGCAGACGTTGTGAGCAGCTCGTCCGCGCACAGCGCCGCCAGCGCGGCGACCGGTGCGGGGGAGAACTGGGCGCCCACGAGCCGCCGGCACTCCGCCAGCGCGTCCTCGCGCGTGCGGGCCGCCGAGTAGATCCGCGTGGCGGTCATGACGTCGAAGGCGTCGGCGACCGCGAGGATCGCGGCCCCGTCGGGGATCGCCGCCTCGGTCAGCCCGGCGGGGTAGCCGCGCCCGTCGGGGCGCTCGTGGTGGGCGCGGATCCACGCGACCTGCTCGGGCAGCAGCAGGTCGTCGACCATCTGCGCGCCCAGCTCCGCGTGGGTCTTGATCAGGTCGTACTCGTCCTCGGTGAGGCGCCCGGGCTTCAGCAGCACGGCGTCGGCGATGCCGATCTTCCCCACGTCGTGCACGAGCGCGGCGTCCTCGAGCAGGGCGACGCGGTCGTCGCTCCACTGCAGCCGGCGCGCGATCTCGCACGCGAGGGTGGCGACGCGCTGGGAGTGCTCGCGGGTCGACTGGTCCTTGGCATCGATGGCGCGCGCCAGCGCGCGGATCCCGACGAGCGCCTGCGTGCGCTGCAGCTGGTCGGCGCGCTCGGAGATCGACAGCTCGCGCACCACGGCGGGGTCGTAGACCCATGCGGCGTCGCGCCCGTGCGCCTTGCCCCAGTACAGCGCGCCGTCGGCCAGCCGTACGAGCGCGTCGGGATCGCCGGCGTGCTCGAGGCCGCAGATGCCGGCCGAGACGGTGACCCGCAGGCCGGTGCCCAGCTCGATGGCGGCGATCGCGCTGCGCGCGCGCTCGACGGCGGCGAGTGCCTGCTCCTCGCTGGTCTCGGGCATGAGGATGGCGAACTCGTCGCCCCCGAGGCGGGCGAGGACGTCCTCGCTGCGGGCCACATCGCTCAGGGTGGCGGCGACCGCGGCGAGCACGACGTCGCCGCGCTCGTGGCCCAGCGAGTCGTTGATCGTCTTGAAGTGGTCGACGTCGAGCAGCGCCAGGGTGAGCGGCCGATCGTGGCGCTGCGCGCGGGAGAGCTCCTCGCGCAGGCGCTCGTGGAAGGCGCGGTGGTTGGCCAGGCGCGTCAGCGGATCGGTGGCCGCCTGCTCGACGAGAACGGCGTGGGCCTCGGTGTTGGCCACCGCCAGGCCGATGAGCTCGGCGAAGTCGTCGAGCACGCGCTCGACGTCGGGCGGCAACGTCTCGGGTACCACCGAGGCCACGGAGATCACACCCCACACGCGTCCGCGCACGGGCAGGGGCGTCGTCAGCGAGCAGCCGTAGCCCATGCGCGCGGCGCGCTTACCCGGTGCATGGCGATCGACGCGCACGCTGCGGCCTTCGGTGTAGACGCGATGCATGTCGTCGCCCGGCGTGATCGGCAGGATCGTCCCCGGGGCCAGCGCGGAGCCGACGTCGTTCGACCACGCCCCGGCGACCACCGCCGACTCGCTGCTGGTGAACTCGACGATGCCGCAGCCATCGACGCCCATGAGGGCGGCGATGCGCCGCGAGGCGAGGACGAAGACATCCGCCGGCGGCATGCCGGCGGCCACGGCGGTGGCCAGTTCGCGCATCACGGCGTGCTCCTCGGAGACCCGCACCAGCAGGACGCGACCGACCACGACCACGGCGGCGAGCGCAGCGAAGACGAGCACCGCGCTGAGCGAGTCCGCCACCACGCTCTGCGAGCGGGCGTGCGCGTCGTAGAGCAGCGGCATCTCGTGGACGGCGACGGCGCCGGCCACGCAGACCGCCGTGAACCGGCTGGACAGGAAGCAGGCCGAGTACACGACGACGAAGACGGGGATCTGCTCGACCGGCGAGTCGAAGCCGCCCGTGGCGTAGACGGTGAGGGCGGTGCTGAAGAGCGCGGCGAGCGTCCCCGCGCGCAGCACCCATTCCGGCAGCGTGCGCCAGTTGAGCACGAACAGGCTGAGCAGGCCGTAGCTCACGCTGGCCAGCCCGAGCGCCAGGACCAGCGCGCGGTGCTCGAGCATGGTGCCCGGCAGGATGAGCAGCAGGAGGGCGTAGAGCCCGGCGCCCAAGTAGAGCGCGCCGCCGACGCGCCCGGTGAGCATGGGCTCGCGGTGCCACAGGTCGGGCACGTCGCGCAGCCAGGCGGTCCGGGGCATCACGACATCGCTCCGCTCGATCACGCCAGCGTGAAGCGCCCCACGAGCTGCTCGAGCTCGTCGGCGGTGCGCGCCAGTTCCTGGGCCGAAGCCGCGATCTGCTGGGTGGAGGCCGACGTCTGCTGGCTGGAGGCCGACACCTGCTCGGTGGTGGCCGAGGACTCCTGCGCCACGGCCGCGATCTCGCTGACGTCGTCGCGCATGCGCGTGGCGCCCGCCGCGATCTCCTGGGCGGCGGCGGCGATCTGCTCGATGCGCGAGTTCATGTCGTCGACGGAATCGCCGATGGCCTCGAAGGCCTCGCGCGCCTGCTCGACGGTGGCCGCCGACTCGTCGGTGCGCCGGGCGCCCTGCTCGACGACGTCGACCGCGAGGGCCGTCTGCTCCTGAATCTGCTCGATGAGACGCGTGATCAGCGTGGCGGAGCCCTTGGACTCCTCGGCCAGCTTGCGCACCTCGTCGGCCACGACGGCGAAGCCGCGGCCCTGTTCGCCGGCGCGCGCGGCCTCGATGGCCGCGTTGAGGGCGAGAAGGTTGGTCTGCGCGGCGATCGCGGTGATCGTCTCGACGATCCCGCTGATCTCCTGCGACTTGCCGGCCAGGCCCTGGATCGCCGTCGACACCTCGCGTGAGGCGTCGCGGACGCCGCTCATGGCGTCGGTGGCCTGGGCCGCGGCGGTGACGCCCTGGCGCGCGACCTCGCGCGTCTCCCGGGCGGCGCCGGCGGTGTCCTCGGTCGTGCGCGCCGTCTCCCCCACCGCGCTCGCCATCTGCTCGGCGGTGTTGCTCGCGGAGGCGACCATGATCACCTGGCGCTCGGCGCCGTTGGCGACGCTGCCCACGGCTCGCGTGATCTCCGCCATCGCGCGGCCCGTCTCCTCGGAGTTGGCGGCGACCTGCTCGGAGGCGACGCTCACGCCACGAGCGCTCAACGTCACCTGGCCGATCATGGCGCCGAGGTTGACGCGTGTGGTCTCGTAGGCGGCGATCGAGGCGCGCGCGCCGTCGATGAGCTCGTCGACCACCCTGCTGGCGGCGCCGATCTCGTCGCGTGCCCGCGAGCCGATCTTGGCCGTCCCCTGCTCCACGGTGACGGTGAGGTCGCCGTGCGCGGTGGCCTCCAGGGCGCGGCCGAGGCCGCTCAGACCCTTGTCGGTGACGTTGCGCAGGCGCTCGACCAGCACGGCCACCGGCCGGGTGATGGAGCGCGTGATGACGAAGGCCATGACCGCGGACAGCCCGAGCGCCAGGGCGATGACGATGAGGATCGTCCGCTGACCGCTGTCGGCCTTGGCCGCCGTGGCGGCCAAGGCGTCGCGGTTCTCGTTCTCGAAGTCCCGGGCCAGCCTGGAGCGGGCGGTCTCGAACAGCGCAAGGGCCGGCATGACCTCGCCCGTGTAGACCGTACGCGAGGCGCTGCGCTGCTGGGCGCTGTCCGCATGGTGCACGGTCTCGGTGCGCGAGAGCGACACGGCCTTGGTGGAGGCCCGCAGGAAGGCGTCGCGCGCACCGGCGAGGTTGGCCAGGTCGCGCTTGGTGCGGGTGTCGGTGGCCAGCGGGGCGAGCTGGCGCATCTGGGTGACGACCTGCGCGTTGCCCTGGCCGATGCGCCACGCGCTGACGTCCTGGTTCTGGAGCTCTCCGTCGTAGACGTAGAGATGGCTCACGATCTCGTGCGCGTTGGACTGCGCGTTGAGGCCGAGCGACGAGACGAGGCCGAGCGCCTTGAGCCGGTTGGCCGACGAGGACGAGGTCGAGGAGAGGTCCAGCGAGCGGCTCGCACTCACCCCTACCAGGCCGACGACCAGCAACGCGGCGGCGAGGATCGCGAAGGCGGCGGCCAGGCGCGCGCCCAGGGGCACGAGGCGGAGGAGATGCACCCCCGTGTAGGTCGGCGCGCGGCCGCTCGGCTTGAGCGCCGGGCGGGCCTGCTACCAGGGCTTCTTGATCAACAGGATGGTGTTGACCGCAAAGGCGATGGCGAAGCCGACCGTCCAGCGATTGAGATTGCGCTCGACGAGCGAGCCGCCGCCCAGGGGACCCTGCCCGCTGCCGACGCCGAACGCGCCGGACAGCCCTGCATCCTTCCCCGAGTGCATGAGGATCAGGAAGATCAGGACGATGCAGATCACGACCTGGAGGACGGAGAGGATCAGTTCCATCGCAGCTGATGGTACCGGGCCCCTCCGCCTCCGGGCCGCGCCCTACCTCCTCCGAGTGCTAGGCCTTGGCCGTCTCGGCCTTGGCGCCCTGGCAGTCGTGCCCGCCGGCGCCGCTCTGGGCGGCGCGCGCGTGACGCTTGAGGCCGCCGTGCTTGTGATGGCGCTTGTGGCCATGACCGAAGCCCTTGTGGCGTCCGGTCACCGGCGCCAGCGCGGCCGAGGCGACGGTGGTGTCGCCCTCCTTGACGACGACCGTATAGGTCGCGCCGTCGGTGGCGTTGAACGTGTCGGACTTGACGAAGCCCTTGAGCTTGCCCTTGTCGTCGGTCGTCGCCGTCGTCGTCGGAAAGTCCGAGACGCCGTCGAGCGCGAACGAGTAGGCCGTGTTCGGCTTGAGGTTGCGCATCTTGACGGCGAGCAGGTTCTTGCTCGCGCCGTCCAACAGCAGGGCGCGCCCGCCGATGGCGGTAGCGGGGTCGGTAACAGCGGCCGTGCCGGCGACCTTGCCGGCGTAGACCTTCGTGGTGTTCGCACCGTGGTGGGCGCTGGCGGTCCCGGTGAGGGCCAGCAGCGCGCTGCACGCCAGGGCGATGATCTTCGTTTTGGCGTTCATGGGGGCTCCAACGCCGTGCGGGAGCCCAGGTTGGAAGGTCAGCCCAGCTCGTCTAAACGCCGCAGCAGGTCCATCGCCTCGGCGCGCAGCTCGCGATCCAGCGCGCGCCAGTCCTCCTGGGACAGCTTGCCGGTGCGGTAGTCGAGCTCGGCGTCGCGGATCTCGCGGTACTTGGCCTCCTTGGCCGCCTCGAGGTCGTCGCGGCGCGCGCCCTCGGCCTCGTCGGCGGCGCCGGCGCCGGTGCGCAGCGGCCCGCTCACCAGCCAGACGACGACGCCGAGCAGCACGATGACGATCAGCGGGGCCAGGACGTCCACCGAGGCGAGCGCGCTACGCGCGGTCCAGATCCTGCGCCACGCGCGCGGCGTAGCCGGCCCGCACCCGGCCGCGGGCCGCGTCGGGTGCCGGCCACAGCGCGATCAGCCCGCCGGCGAAGACGATCAGCCCGCCGAGCCAGATCCAGGCGACCAGGGGCGAGACGAGCAGGCGGAACTGGGCCGGGAAGACGCCGCGCTCGTAGACCCCGATCAGGCCGCTCACCGCCCGCTCCTGCTGGGCGACGGGCTTGTCGGCCGTCCGCTCCGCGACGCTGTCGATGACCTTGTTGAGGTATTCGGGGTCGGGCTGGATGACGGTCCAGACGTCACGCAGCGGGCCGGCCTTCATCCCGACCTCGGAGGTCGCCTCGCCCTCGAAGAGCCCGCGCACCAGTCCGCCCGAGGCGAACGGCGCCGCGGACGGGTAGTAGCCGCGCTCGGTGTGCAGCCGCCCGACCTTGTGGCCGTCCTTGCGCACGTCGAGCACCGCGCCGAGCGCGATCCGTTCGACCCCGCCGTCGCGGTCGACCACGCGCGCGGTCGGCTTGACGTAGGTGATCTGGTAGCCGCCGACCGCCGCCGTCTTGCCCGGTGTCAGGCGCACGTCGCGGGCCTGCTGGAAGGCCGATGAGGCCGCGACCCCGACGAAGAGCACGGCCATGCCGAGGTGGACCGTGTAGCCGCCGTAGCGCCGGCGGTTGCGCCGCACGAGGCTCACGACCGCGCGTGCGGGCCCTTCCGAGGTCATCGCGCGGCGCGCGCCCACGCCCCGCCACAGCTCCTGGCCGAGGACGCCGACCACGAAGGTCGCGAAGACGAACATGATCAGCGCCGTGATGCTGCCGGTCACGCCGAAGCCCAGCAGCGCGATGAGGGTCACCACCGCGACGGCCGTCGGCCACAGGAAGTTGCGCCGCACGTTGGCCAGCGTGGCCCGGCGCCACGCGATGACGGGCCCGATCCCCGAGAGCAGGACCAGCACCAGGGCCAGCGGCACCGTGTAGCGGTTGAACCACGGCGGCCCCACGGCGGCCTTCGTCCCGGTGACCGCCTCGGAGATGAGCGGGAAGAAGGTGCCCCAGAAGACCACGAAGGCCAGCCCGACGAGCACGAGGTTGTTGCCCAGGAAGGCGGCCTCGCGCGAGAGCAGCGAGTCGAGGCGGTGCTCGGAGCGCAGGGCCGCCCGCCGCGAGACGACCAGGTAGACCGAGCCCGCGATCATCACCCCGATGAGCGACACGAAGGGCACGCCCAGCGTCGAGGCCCCGAAGGCGTGGATCGAGTCGAGGATCCCCGAGCGCACGAGGAAGGTCCCCAGCACCGCCAGCGTGCCGGTGGCGAGGATGAGCGAGACGTTCCACACCTTCAGCATCCCGCGCTTCTCCTGCACCATCACCGAGTGCAGGAACGCCGTGCCCGTCAGCCACGGCAGCAGCGACGCGTTCTCCACCGGATCCCACGCCCAATAGCCGCCCCAGCCCAGCTCGGCGTAGGACCAGCGCGCGCCCAGCAGGATGCCGATGCCCAGGAAGAACCACGCCGCCAGCGCGAAGCGCCGCGTGGCCCGGATCCAGTCGGCGTCGACGCGGCGCACGACGAGCGCCCCGATGGCGAACGCGAAGGGCACCGCCCACAGCGTGTAGCCCGAGTACAGCATCGGGGGGTGGATCATCATGCTCGGGTGGCGCAGCAGCGGGTTCAGGCCGCTGCCCTCGGGCGGCGCGTTGGCCACGGTCCCGAACGGCGACACCGCGAAGACGAGCAGCGCGGTGAAGAACGCCCCGAAGCCCAGCAGCACCGCCGTCGCGTAGGGCGCCACGTCGCGCAGGCGCCGGCGCACGAGGAAGAGCACGAGGCTCGACCACAGCGACAGCAGCCACACCCACAGCAGCAGCGAGCCCTCCTGCGAGGACCACGCCGCGGCCGCGCGGTAGAAGGTCGGCGTGGTGGTCGAGGAATGCGTGGCCACGACGTCGAAGTGGAAGTCCGAGCGCAGGAAGGCGACCTCGAGGACCGCGAAGGCGGCGCTCGTCAGCAGCGCCAGCCCGTAGACCGAGCGCCGGCCGGAGGCGACCCAATCGCGGCGCCCGGCGCGCGCGCCGTACAGCGAGGCGCCGATGCCGTAGGCGCACGTCGCGAGCGCGAGGATCAGGCAGGCCTGGCCGACGGGGGCCATGGCGTCAGCTCTGCGAGGCCGGCTTGTCGGTGAACTTCGACGGGCATTTCGTCACCAGCGAGTCCTTCTCGCCTACGAACAGCCCGCCGGACTTGCGCACGGTGACGATGACCTCGCGCCCGTTCTTGAAGGGGTCGGGGACCGCGCCCACGTAGCGGACGGGCACCGAGGCGTGGCCGTTGCGGTCGCGCACGCGGAACAGCGTCGCGTTGCCGCGCTTCTCGATCGAGCCGTCCACGACCTTGCCGGTGAGCTGGTAGGAGCGCCCGGTGTCGGCGCTGGCCAGCAGCCGGGAGGGCTGAACCGCCGGGCTGGACGCGGAGAAGCTCGTATAGACCAGCGCACCGGCCAGCAGGAGCGCGGCCGTGAGGGCCACGACGAGGCGGATGCGGCGCTTGCGAGAGGGATCCATGCGCTGCTCGCAGTCTATTGAGCGCTCGCGGCGGACGATCCATCAGTCCAGCGCGAGCGCGCCCGGCTCAATGTTTCCTAACACAACCCCGACGTGAGACGAGAAACCTTCGGCCCGTTAATGCGTCTGTATGAACTAGAGCCACGATGCGCGTTCGTTCCAATCGCAATCAGTCCGAAGCCCGCACCCGCCCGGGGCTGCTGCGCCGCCCGCACGGGTCGTCCCCGGCGCCCGCGCCCACCGACGATCTGGTCGACGAGCGCCGCCTGCGCGAGTCCGGCGGGCCCGACGATCGCGCGATGTACACCTGCTCGTGCGGCTACGTCTTCGAGGCCGACGTCACCACGTCGGTGACGTGCCCGCACTGCGGGACCGCCCAGGCCTGGTAGCGCCCGAACTGCGCTGGTCCACGCGGTAGTCGGGAATACTGGGCGACGATGGTCGTCGGCCGTAGACTGCTCGCCGCGCTGCTCATCGCCCTCATGGCGATCGGCTCGATCCTCCTCTGGCTCGGGATCCCGGTCGGCTGGCTGTACCTCGTCTCGCGGCTGGTGAAGTCCTCCCAGCCGTCGATGGGGCCTTACGTGCTGCTGATCGTCGGCATCCCGGCCTCGATGATCGTGGTGGGCAAGGCGCTGTCGAAGCTCAACCGCGTCTACGGCGAGGTCACGGGCACGACGCCGACCACGCGCGTGCGCAGCCCGTGGATGAAGTCGATGCGCGGCGAGCGCGACAGCGGTCGCGAGCGCACCGTCCTCGACGTCGTGATGGTGTGGAGCGTCGCCCTGGCCCTGTTGTGCTTCGGCGTCTGGTTCTTCGCCTTCGCCGGCTCCAGCCTGCCGAGCTAGCAGCTGCGCGCGTAACGACAGGCCACGATGCTCGGCTGCTCGACCGGATGGCCGGCGTCGATCGACCACGCCAGGCGCACGAACTGGGCGTGCGACCACGCCAGCGGCGTCGCCGACAGGGTGCCCTCCCCCTTCGGGAAGCCGGGCGTGCCCGACGGCGGCTGGTCGTCCCACACCTGCTCGGGGATCAGGCCGCCCTCGTTGGCGGCGCCCGCCATCGCGGCCAGCTCGGCGTTGGCCGGGCTCCCGGCGAGCAGGTTGTACTCCCCGCGCTCGCCGGAGAAGATCGGCCACGCGCGGCCGCGGGTGGCGCGGCTGTCGGGCGGGAACGAGTTCCACGGCTGCCCGTCGAGCTGCTCCCCGTAGCCGTCGAAGTTGGCGCGGTGCCAGAAGCGCCCGTTGGGGGTGTCCACCGCGAGCTGCTGGTCGACGACGGCGATCGAGTTGAGGATCGTCGGGTCGTCGGCGCGCTTGACGCCGAGCCGCACGAGCTCCAGGAAGCTGGGGTCGACGACGGTGCGCTCGTCGGCCGCGCTCGGCCCGCTGTCGCCGATCGAGTACGTGCTGCCGTCGTTCGGGTTGGCGTCCTTGGTCAGGCGCAGGTAGTAGGGCTTGTCGGAGTACGGGCCGTTGGTGGTGGCCGTCCAGCTCTCGACGCTCTTCTGCCACTGGTCGGCGGTCGCCTCGTAGGTCGCCGCGCTCGCGTCGTCGCCCGCCTTGCGCGCCAGGTCGGCGGCGCAGATCAGTCCGGCGATCTCCGAGGCGATCGTGCCCGGCGACCAGCCGGACTGGTTCTCCCAGCGGTCCATGTCGGTCTGGGGCCCGGTCCTGACCAGCCAGTCGGCGGCCGGCTTGACGTGCTGGGCGTAGGTCGGCGCGTCGTCGCGGTGCAGCTGCCAGGCGAGGACGATCGGGAAGGCGACCTCGTCCTGCTGGGTGCCGTCCCAGTGCGGCGTGCCATCGACGAAGGTGTTCTGCCGGATGGAGCCGTCGGGGCGCTGCTGCTTGTCGAACACGAAGGTCAGCGCGCGCTCGGCGGCGCCGCGGTCGCCGGCCGCCATCAGCCCGGTGACGATCTGGTAGAGGTCGCGCGACCACACCGCGTGGTAGACGCCGGACTTGGGCGACTCGAAGCCCGTCCCCCATGCCCACGGCATCGTCGGCGAGGCGATGAACGCGCCACGGTTGGTCTTGTCCTCGTGGGCGGCGAGGGTCATGACCGACACGTCGTACTCCGAGCCGTAGGGCCTGGCGCTGTTCGGCTCGCGCTTGAGCGAGGCCAGGTAGCGGTGCCAGCCCTCGGCGTACGCGCCGGCGGCGCGCCAGAACCCCCGCTTCAGCGAGGTCTGCGCCGTGGCCAGCGCGGCGCTGCTGGTGTCGCCGAAGCCGAGGGCCAGCTGCAGGTGCTGATGGCGGCGCCCGTCGAGCTTGGTCTCGGCGGTCTGCACGACGTTGCCGGCCGGCGAGGAGCGGTACTGCCAGTCCATGCGGTGGTCGTCGCGCAGGTCGGTCCAGCCGTCGCTGGCATCGAGGTAGCCCGTGGAGGTGCGGCCGAAGGACGGCTCGGCGACGAGCGCGCTGCCGGCATCGGCGTCCTGGGTCAGCAGCGTGCCGTGCGAGGTCGTGCCCGAGTCGTCGTTGCCGTCGTTGCTCAGCGCCGGGTCGAGGTAGGCGTAGACCTTGTACGGGCGCCCGGTCAGCGACTGGAAGCGCACGTCGACGAGCAGGGTGTTGCGCGACGGATCGCTGACGTAGGTCTTGATGATCCGGTAGCGCCCTGACTTCGCCGTGTTGATCTGGCGGTAGGTCAGGCTGCGCTTGTCGACGAGCTCGACGTGCTGGTTGGTGTCGTCGGTCTCGCGATCGGTGAAGGTCCTGCCGTCGGTGACGATGAGCTGCAGGTCGCGCACGGCCGGCGTGCCGAGGTCGGGGTAGAAGACCTCGGTCAGCTCGCCGCCCTGCAGCGTGTGCCAGAGCTTGCTCGTCCTCGACATCGCGGTGCCGAAGCCCTGCTTGTCGGCCGGCGTCCAGAACGCCTTCGCCCCGGGCGCCCCGGGCGCGGTGGCATTGGGCGCGGCGCCCGCGGCGGCGGGCACGACCACGGCGATGGCCAGAGCGAGGAACGCCGCGGACAGGCCGCGGCGGCAGCACGAAACAGGCGACATGAAGACGCTTCTCTCCCGACTTGGACGTCCTCTCGCTACCCGCCATCGCCCGCCGTCAACCCATGCGATGCTGTCGCGCGATGGCCACCGCCGACCTCACCGTCATCGGCCTGGGCCGACCGGATTCCAGCGCCTCGGCCTACATCGCCGAGATCCAGCGCCGCCTGGCGGCCCAGGATCGCGTCCGCTTTCGCCTCCACGCGATGGGCACGTCCCTGGAGGGCTCGACCGAGGACATCCTGCGCATCGTGGGCGAGCTGCACGCGGTTCCGTTCGAGCTCGGCCTCCCGCGCGTGTACAGCGTGCTCAAGCTCGACGAGCGCCGCGACCGCGAGCAGACGCTGGACGACAAGGTCGCGTCGGTGGAGCGCCTGCTCGAGGGCTAGTAGCCGCAGTTCCTGAGCACGTTGTTCCTGCTGGGATGCGCGGCGGATGGTGGAGGGGCGTTGGCGTGAAGTGTCCTGTGACCTCAGGGCAGGACGGAGGCGGGCAATCCACGCGAATCCTGCGTCAGCGTCCCGGTCTAAGGTCGCCAGACGACCCTTAGTCGGGACGCTTGGCCTGCCACTCGCTCGCGGCGCGACCGCGCGCTGCGAATCGGCGCAACGACCTCGCGCCCGACCCGAACAACGTCCTCGGGATTTACCGCTAGATCTTGTAGAGGAAGTCGAGGCCCAGGTTGCTCAATCCCTTCTGGGCCTGGACGTTGAGCTGCGTCAGCTCGCCGGTGAGGATCAACGTGCCCATCACGATCAGCACGCAGCCGGAGACGGCCGTCACCAGCAGGTAGTGCTCGCGGATCCAGCTGAACGCGGTGGTCGCGCGGTCGAAAGCGACGGCGGTGAGCAGAAAGGGGACGGCGAGGCCAAGCGAGTAGAAGGCCAGCAGGACGCCGCCGTGGGCGACGGTGTCCGAGGTGGAGGCGGCGGCGAGGATCGAGGCCAGTGTCGGCCCGACGCACGGCGTCCACGCGACCGCGAAGGCCAGCCCGGCGATGATCGGGCCGCCGGCGCCGGCGCGGCGGATGAGCGCGTCGGGGCGCCATTCGCGGTTCAGGCGCGCCACGAACGGCGTCAGCAGGAAGAAGACGCCCATCGCCACGATCAGGATGCCGGCGACCCTGTCGAGCGTCTCCTTGCGGTCGCGCAGCGTCGAGCCCAGGCCCGTGGCGGTCATCCCCAGCGCCACGAACATCAGGGTGAACGAGAGGCAGAAGATGATCGCCGGACCCAGCACGCGCGAGACGCTGTGCTGGCCCTCCTTGATGTCGGTGAGGCTCACGCCCGACACCGCCGACAAATAGCCGGGCACCAGCGGCAGCACGCAGGGCGAGATGAAGGAGATGAAGCCCACCGCGAAGGCAGCGATGACCGTCGTGTCGGCCTGCGCCGCCGCGAGCGGCAGCATCAAACGTCGTACCTCGCCAGGTCCTCGTCCAGGCGCCGGGCCTCGGCGCTGCTCAGCGTGGGCGCGCGCGGTTGGTCCTGATCCTCGCCGCCCTCGCGCCCGCGCCGTCGCCAACGCGGCAGCAGCGCCGCCACCAGCGCGAGCAGCCCGGCCACCACGGCGACCGGCACCCACCACACGGCGAGGCTGAAGCCGCTGTCCCGGGGCTTGGCGAGGATGCCGGGCCCGTAGGTGCGCTCGAGCTCGGCCAGGATCTGCTGCTTGGTCAGTCCGCGCGCGATCAGCTTGCGGATGGCGATCCGCTCCTGGTCGGCGCGGTCGGACTCGGCGATGTTCAGCGGCACGTTGCACGTGTCGCACATCACCTCGTCCTCGACGTCGTTGAACGACGCGCGCGGCGCCGCGGCGAGGGCCGTCGCCGGGACCAGCGCGACCAACACCAGCAACGCGACCAGGGCGGCGCGCATCAGCTCGTCTGCGCCCGATCGATGGCGCGGGTGAGGAAGTCCTGGGAGACCTCGCCGCGCGACATGGCCACCACGTGGCCGCCCTTGTCGAGCACGAACGTCTCGGGCAGCTTGGTGGTCCCGTACTTCGGCGCGAGGTCCAGCCGGTCGTCGCGCAGGCTCGGGTAGGTGAGCTTGTACTTGCGCACGAAGTCGCGCGAGGCGTCGGCGTCGTCCTTGTAGGTCACCCCGAGCACCGTGCCGCCGCTGCCCGCCAAGCGCTGCTGCGCGCGCTCGAGCACCGGCGCCTCGGCCTCGCAGGGCCCGCACCACGACGCCCAGAAGTTGAGCACCACCACTTTGCCGCGCAGCTGCGCCAGCGAGCCGCTCGCCTTGCCGTCCAGCGTGGGCAGCGTGACCCCCGCGCCCGGCGCCGCCGGCCGCTTCCCGCTCTTGACCGCGGAGTCCAGCGACGTGTCGTCGCGCCGCGCCACCACGCCGTACACCAGCAGCCCCACGAGGGCAGCCGCGAGCACGGCGACGGCGATGGGAATGGCGGAGCGCTTCACGCCCCGAAGGGTAATCGGCGGCTATATTGCGCGACGCAGGCGGCGGTAGCTCAGTTGGTAGAGCATCAGCTTCCCAAGCTGAGGGTCGCGAGTTCGAGCCTCGTCCGCCGCTCTAGGCGAGAAGCCGTGAGACCATGAAGATCCCTGCAATCGCGGGGATCTTCATGTTTCGGAGCAAATGCGCGGGACAAGCCTGCATGGCGTTGCAGGCCGTCGCATGCGAGCTCGTGGTCTCATTCTGGTCTCATCGTTCACCGCTGGGACGTCTCCCAGGTGTCGGTCGACCGCCGCGTTGATCGACCGCGCAGGCCACATGTGCGAAATTGGCGATCGAGCGTAACTACGTGGCGGCGTCGGGATCCCAAAGTCCACCGGTTCGGGCGGGCTCTCCTGTGACGAGTCGTGCTTCCATGGCCTCGTCGAAGTGGTCGCGGCGGATGCGCCACTCCTTGCCCAGCTTGTAGGCCGGCAGCTCGCCGCGCAGGATCCAATCCCGGATCGTCTTCTCCTTGAGCTTCAGGCGCGCGGCGACCTCTTCGACCTTCAGGTATTCCGGCTCGTCTTCGGCTGGCGTCCGCGTCATCGTGCTCCCTCGGTCCCAGGTTCTGAAGCTACACCAACCGTCCGTGTGCGCCCGTGTGTGGGTGTTGGCGACCGCGTGGTTTCGTCCGCAAGGAGCGGCTTGAATGGCGAAGCGCGTCGCGTGACGGTCCTCGGGTGCGATAGGACCGCTCCGTGAGCGAGTTGCCGGACGAGCGGGCCGGGACACCGGCGGAGGGTGCCAAGGAGCACGCGTGGGCGTCGGTGAACGAAGCGCGGGCGTCGTGGAGCGGCGCGATGCGCGCCCACGAGCGGGCACCGCCCGACGCCGGCTTTCGCGATCGACTCCGAGCCCTCGCCGACGCCGCGGCCGCGATGCGCGACGCTCACGCCCGAGCGCTCCAGGCAGGACTGGCATGGCGGCCCATCGCCGACTCCGAACGCGCGCGCCCGCCCTAC
>CAWDWM010000002.1:0-846308 GCA_963806015.1 uncultured Actinomycetes bacterium
CTTCGACGCGGTAGGCGGCCATGGCGCGGCCGTCCGACGACCACTGTCGCAGGACGTCGTTGCGCAGCTTGAAGGCGCTCAGGGTGTCCGCCCCGTGGCGGCGGACGAGCGCGGCCGCGCGGCGGCGGTCGAGGCCGTCGGCGAGCTGCTTGGGCCGCAGGGGCGCGAAGAGCAGCGCCGCGGCCACGACCACCGCGCCGACCCCGAGCAGGGCGATCCCCAGCGGTAGCCACGCGAACGGCCCGGCGGCGCTTACCGCGGTGGTGTCCAGCGCCAGGAGCGCCAGGGCCGCCCGGGGGCGGCGCCGGTCGGGACGGCGGGGGCCAGCCCCGACCCGGCCGCGAGCACGGCCACGAGCGCGAGCGCGAAGGCCCCGCCCAGGACCGCGGCGGCACGCGCGAGCGCGCGCGGGAGGTCGGCGTCGCTGTGGCGGACGGCGAAGGCCGGTCGCGCGCGCCACAGCACGGCGGCCAGCGCCCAGCTGATGACCGCCTCCTCGACATCGAGGCCCTTGAGCAGATTCAGGCCGCCGAGCACGCCGAGCAGCGCGACGGCGACGCTCAGGGCCCGGCGACGGCGGCGTGCGAGCTGCCACGCGGCGCCGAGGAGGGCGAGCCCCGCGGGCAGGGCCAGCGCATGGGCCAGGGCGACCTCGTGGACGGGGGCGATGGCCAGCAGCGCGCGCAACCGCAGCGGGACCTCGGGCGTCAGCGCGGAGGCGACATTGACCACGCCGACGAGCGCGGTCGCCCAAGCCGCCAGCAGCGGCACGCGCTGGTTGACCGGTGTGGGCGGGAGGTCCGGCGGGCGGTGCAGCCCGGGCCGCCACATGGCCGTGTCGCGCGTGGCCGGATGCAGGTCGCGCCAGTCCTTGGCCACCAGCCAGGCGCCGGCGGCGAGCAGCGCCGCGAGCGGCACAGCGCTCAGCCCGGCCAGCGCGAGTGCGCCGCCGGCGATCAGCGCGGCCACGCCGAGGTGGCATTCGTGCACGCGCCGGCCGAGCACGAACACCCGCGGGCCGAGCGCGTGGCGCTCGACACGGGCAATGCGCGCGATCGCTGTGGCCGGCATGGGCCGATGGTGGCGGTCGCGCCGCTGGCTCGGCTTTGCGTCCGTGTTGGGATCTGGTTAGCGACGCCGCCGGCAGGGCTGGCGCCCGTGCTCGGCGCACGGCTACCCTGGCCGGATGCCCCGCCTGTCGCTCGCTCCGCTTCGAGTGCACGGGCGCAGGACGGTCGGGATCGGTGGCGTGCTGGCGGTCGCGTACTTCGCGGCGGTGGCGGCGATCGCCGTGGCTCGCGGGCTGGGCGGGGCGCCCCACGCCGCGCTGCTGGCCTCCAGCCCGGCGGGCGTGGTGCGCGGCGAGCTGTGGCGGCTGTTCACCAGCGGGCTCGTCATCTCGGGGCCGGTCGGGGCGGAGTTGCCCGCGGCCGCGGCCATCGCCGCGCTCGCGGTGCGCAGGCTCGGAGCGCGGACGTTCTGGTTCGCCGCCGCCCTGGGTCACGTGGGAGCCACGCTTCTGGCCTACGTCGGGGTGGGCGTCGTGTGGCTGGCGGCGCGGGCCGACGTCGACGGAGTGGTCGACGCTCCCGACTATGGGATCTCCTGCGTGTCGCTCGCGGTGGTCGGGGCGCTCGTCGGGGAGGCCCTGCGGGCCCGACGAGAGTCCGTTGGCCTGGCGGCGGTCGCGGCGGGCGTCGCGGTCCTTGCCGCCCTCGGCCTCGGATCCGGGCTGGCGGGCATCGAGCACGTCCTGGCGTTCACGCTGGGGTTGGTGGCGCCGGCGCTCGCGCGGCGCTCGCGCCGACCGGCGCTCTGAGGTCGTCATTCGCGCTCGAGGCGCGCCTGCGCGGGCGCCAGCCACCATGCCGCAGCGCCGGCGAGCACGAAGGCCAGCACGTGCAACATCGCGAGCGCCGGACCGGCACCCAGCGGCTCGCCGAAGACGACGAGGCCCGCGCCGATCGCGACCACGTTGGTGGCCGCGGTCATGAGGGCCACCACGGGCACGGCAGGACCGAGTTGCAGCCCACGCTGGAAGCAGACGAACGCCCCCGTGGCCGCGGCCGCCAAGACGGCGAGCCACACCGTGGCGGCCGCCACCGCGAGTCCGCCGTGGGCCGCCGCCGTCAGCGCCTTGGTCGCCGCGTCGCCGATGCCGTACAACGCGCCGCCCGCCGCGCCCAGGGCGTGGGCGCGGCGCGGCCCGCGGACGAGGGCCAGCAACGCGGCCAGGGCGGCACATGGCACGATGAAGGCGGCCGCGAGGCCCGCCGGCGGAGACGTGCCGACCGGCCCGGAGACCGCACCGACGGCCAGCAGCGCCAGGGCAAGGACGATCGCGGCGATCGCGCGGCGCTCGCGCGCCCCCAGCGGCTGGCGCAATGCGCGGGCGCCCACGGGAGCCGCGAGCGCGAGGCCCCCCGCGGCGAAGGCCTGGACGAGCGAGAGCGGGGCCAGCGACAGCGCGGCCACGTGCACGCCCCAGCCCGACAGACCCAGCGCGAGGCCGGCCAGCCACGCTCGCGACGAGAGCAGCCCGCGCAGGGCCGTGACGGGCCGGCGCACGGTCACCGGCGGGCCGCCGCGCGAGCCGGCGTGCTGCAGCAGGTAGCTGCTGTTGAGGGCCAGCGACGCCAGCAGGGCGAGGCCCAGGCCCGCCGCGAGGGGGCTCACGGTGCCGCCAATCGAGTATCGGGCAAGGCCGGGGCCGTCGCGGCAGGCTGCCGGAAGACCAGCAGGCGCGAGAGGCCATACAGACCGGCGGTGACGCACGGCAGGACCGCGCACTCGGCGGTCATGTGTGCCCATCCGTCGCTCTGCAGCGCGCCGAGGCCGACCGCGCTCGCCAGCGCCCCGAGCCCCTGGATGGCGACGAAGCGCGTCCGCGCCCAGCGCGCCGTCGGTATGTCGGAGAACGTCCAGCGGCGGTTGAGGTGAAAGCTGTTGGCGGCGCCGGCGCAGAAGGCGAGCGCCGACGCCGCCGGAGCGCGACAGCCGAGCGCGGTCAGCAGCACGAAGGTGGTCAGGGTGATCGCGGTGTTGGCGGCCCCGACGACGCAGAAGCGCACTGCCCGGCCCGCCTCGCGCTCCATGGTCGCGGTCATCGCACCAGCCGCACGAACTCGCGGTGGTTGGCGAGGCCGGTCGGCAGGCGGGTCGGGTAATAGCCGAAGGCGTGGAGGATCCCCGGCAGCTGCGGCAGACCACCGACCACGAGCCAGCAGGTGGCGATCGCTGCCACGGGCACGAGAACCCGCGGTCGGCCCACCGCCACAAACGGCAGCGCCCAGACCAGGTACCAGGGCATGACCCACGGCAGCGTGAGGACTGCGCAGAAGAGCACCGTCCCGATCGCCGTCAGCGCCCACTGGCGCCGCACCGCAACCGCGACGGTCCCCGCCGCCGCGATGGCGATTATCACCGCCCGCGCCACGGACCGCACGGCCGCGTCCGCGCCCCCGTGGCCGGCCGCGAGGCCGAGGAGGTTGGGCACGCTCAGAGGCGTCACGAGCGCCCCCTGCGTCCCGATGTCGGGCAGCGCGCCGCCGTAGATGAGCAGCGTCACCAGGCCGACGCCGAGCCCGGCGGCGCCGGCGCCGGCGGCCGCCCGCGGGCGGTGCCGGGCGCCGAGCACGACCATCCCCACGACGATCGCGAAGGACGGCTTGATGCCCGCCGCGACGACCGCGAGGACGCCGGCGGCAGGATCGCTCCACCACGGGGCCTCCGCGTCCCGACCGCGGAGGAGGCACCACGCCGCCGCCACCAGACACAACATCGCCGGGACGTCGTTGTGCAGGCCGCCGACCTCGGCGATGAGCAGCAGCGGACTCAGGCCGAAGCCCGCGATGGCGCGCTGGCGGGAGACGCCCAGCCGCGCGGCGATCGCGCCCACGAGAGCCACCGTCGCGACGCCGCTCGCCAGCACGACGGCCTTCCACGCCCACAGCCATCCGTGGGCCCCGAACCCGACCAGCGCCTCGGAGAGCCACGTGAACAGCGGGCCGTATGGACTGTGCAGGTGATGCCAGTTGGCCAGCGCGAAGACCGGGTCGTGCCGGGCGGCGATCGGCAGCGCGCGGTAGGGGTTCAGTCCGTGCAGGGCGGCCATCCGCCCATACAGCTCGTAGTTGAAGACGTCGGTCAGCGGCAGCGGCGGCCCCAGGACGAGGATGGCCTGAGCCAGCGCACTGAGCGCGAGCAGCACGCCCGCGCGCAGCCCGGGTGCCGCGGCCCAGGCGAGCGCCCACGCGGCCCCGGCGACGACCAGCGCCACCACCATGTCGGAGTGCAGTCGCGCGGTCCCGGTGGTCAGGTGCGGGAGCAGGCCGTGGAGCGGTCCCAGCAGCCACGCCGCAGGCGCGCGGAGCGTCGGCGGCGACAGCGGCGACCGGCGCTCCGCGGCGGCCGCCACGATCCAGGCGGTCGCCCCCAGGACGCCGGTGGCGCCCAGGCCGGCAAGTGCGGCCAACCCCGCTCGCTCGAGGCTCATCGGGGCCCGGAGAAGCACAGCCGTTCGTGCCGGGGCGCTGGCCATGGCACGACGATCGCTCCGCCTCGGTGAGCGTCGAGTTCATGGCGGGTTAGGATCCGCTTTGCCCCGCTCCGAAGCTCTGGACGCGCTGCCGGGGGATTGGCACCGTGACGCCCATGAGACGCGTAGCGGCGATGGCCACCATGGCGTTTGCGGGGATGCCGATCGCCTGCGGGGCGAGCACGACCGCGATCACGCCGTCGCCGGCGGTCTCCGTCGCCGCCGCGCCCTGCGCCGGCGTGGCCCACGCCGAGCTGGCGGCCGTGGCGCGCCGCATCTACGCCCAGGCCGCCCACGGCCGCAACGAGGTCTCGGCGGTCCGGCGGATCGCCCGATCCTCGAGCCTCGCGCGTGCAGTCGCGGCCCGCGATCCGCGCGCCGTCCGGGCGGCGCTGGCTCCGCTGCTCAAGCACCAGATCACGCGCATCGACGTGACCGCGGGCGCCCGGACGCTGGCCCGGATCGGGTCCACGCCGGCCTACGCGCCGGTCAGCGACTCCATCCGCTCCGGCGGGCGGGTCGTCGGACGCTACGTCCTGGCCGTCAGCGACGATCGTGCCTTCGCGGGTCTCGTGCACAGCCTCACCGGGGCGACCGTGAGCTTCGCTCGCGGTCCGGGCTCCGGCGCAGCGTTCGCGGCGACGCGGTTCCCGTCCGGGCATGCCACGATCTCGCTCACGCCCCCGCGGCTGTCGTCGTCGCTGTGCGGCCCCACCGCGGCCGACACCCGCCTGAACGCGATCGCCTACGTGGCGCGCAACGTGATGCGCGGCGAGGCGCACGGCTCCGCCGTGGCGCGCACGCTGCACCATGCCGCGCTCGATCCGGCCTTCCGCCGCGCCGTCGCCGCCGGCGACCCAGCGGCCGTGCGTGCTGCCATCGTCGGCCTCTTCCGCGACCACCGCTTCCACATCGTGCGCGTCCGCGCCTGGCTCGGGACGCGGCTGATCAACGACGTCGGCGGCCCGTACGTGCTGAGCCCGGCGACCGGCACGATCAGCGGCCCGGGGGGTGCCGTCGCCGGCCGCTTCATGCTCTCAGTCCAGGACGACACCGGGTTCATCAAGCTCGTCCACCGGTTCACCGGTGCCGACGTCGTCCTGCACACGAGCACCGGCACCGTGCCCGGCAGCACCCTGTCGCCGGGCCCGGCGTTCGTGCCCGGGCTGCACACAGTCAGCTACGGCGGCCGCGCGTATCGCTCCTACGGGTTCACCGGCACCGCGTTCCCGTCCGGGAAGCTCGACGTCACGCTGCTCGTGCGCTAACGGCATCGCAACGCCTCGTGCGCCCGGTCGCAATCGCCTCGGTGCGAGCTTGCAGACGTCAGTTCACGCGCACCAAGGAGCAGACCGATGCATCACCCGATCGAAGCCCTCACGGCCGTCGGAGCGGACGTCGTCGAGACGGCCGGGCGCGCCCCCAACGCGCTGTCGGGCCTGACCATCGTGCTGCCGTGCTTCAACGAGGCGGACAACGTCGCCGACGCCATCCGCTACGCGACCCGCGCGGCGCAGCGCTGCGCGACGGAGCACGAGATCGTCGTCGTCGACGACGGCAGCAGTGACGCAACCGCCGCGATCACGGCACGCTTCGCCAGCCGCGACCGCCGGGTGCGCCTCGTGGTGCACTCGAACAACCAGGGCTACGGGGACGCGCTGCGCTCGGGGATCGCCGCCGCGCAGATGCCCTGGGTGCTGCTCACGGACGCCGATCTGCAGTTCGACCTGAACGAGCTCGAGGACTTCCTGCCGTGCGCCGCGCGGGCCGACCTCGTCGTCGGCTGGCGGATCCTGCGCCAGGATCCTCTGAACCGGCGCCTCAACGCCGCCGCGTGGAACTGGCTGGTGCGCCGCGTCTTCGCGCTGCCCGTGCGCGACGTCGACTGCGCGTTCAAGTTGATCCGCCGTGACCTGCTGCAACGCTGCGATCTGCGGGCGACGGGCGCGATGATCAGCGCGGAGCTCGTGGTCCGGTGCCTGGCCGCGGGCGGCCGCCTGGAGCAACTCGGAGTCCATCATCGCGCCCGGTTGGCCGGCCGGCAGAGCGGCGCCAACCCCAGGGTCGTCGCGCGCGCGTTCCGCGAGCTGGCCGTGCTGCACCGGAGTCTGCGCGCTGTCCAGGCATAGCTCCTGGCGGCCGTCGGACGGCCACCAGCGGGATACGGTAGGCGGCGAGATGACCGCCCAGAACCTCGACATCCTCGTCTGCGACGACGATCCGTCGCTGCGCGAGGCGCTGCGCCTGTCCTTCGAGCGGGAGGGCCATCGTGTGCTGGCGGTCGCCGATGGGCGCTCGGCGATCGACCGAGCGAGCACCCAGCAGTTCGACATCCTCCTGCTCGACGTCGCCCTGGGACGGGCGAGCCTCGACGGCTACGAGGTCTGCCGCACACTGCGCGACCGCCGCAACAACGTGCCGATCATCATGCTCACCGCGCTCGACAGTGAGGCCGATGCCGTCCTCGGCCTCGAGGCGGGGGCGGACGACTACGTCGTCAAGCCCTTCCGTCCGGCCGAGTTGCGCAGTCGCATCCGCGCCGTCCTGCGCCGCGTCGGTTCAGGCGCCCGCGCGGACACGCCACTCACCGCGGGTCCGCTGACCCTGGATCCCGGGCTCCGCGAGGTCCATCGCGACGGGCTGCCGGTGGCATTGACCTTCTCGGAGTTCGAGCTGCTCCACGCGCTCATGTCGCAGCGCGGCCGCGTCCACAGCCGCCACGATCTCCTGCGGGCGATCTGGGGCGACAGCGCCTACCGCGATCCGCGCGCGATCGACGTCCACGTTCGCCATCTGCGCGAGAAGCTCGAGGCCGTGCCCGAGGAGCCGCAACTGATCGTCACCGTGCGCGGCGCCGGTTATCGGATCGGCGAGCCCTGAGCGATGCACCTCGGCCTGCGAGCGCGCGTCATCGCAGTGCTGGTCATGGTCAGCGCCTTCACCCTCGCGGTCGCGGCCGTCACGCTGCTCTCACCGCTCAACCAGCGCCTGCGCAACAGCGCGGTGAGCAACTTCGCGCTCTCCCTGCGCAACGAACGGGGCGCGCTCACCTCGCTGCGCGCCGGCGAGGTCGTCGCCGGCGACGAGCGCCTCCTGCGAGCGGCGCGCGTTCTGGCCCGGCACAACGGGGCCGAGGTCAGCGTGCTCGACCCCCGCGGTGACGTGCTGGTCAGCACCGATCCCGACCGCACCGACCGGTTCAGCACGGCCGCGGCCGCTGCTCGCTCCGGCAAGACGGAGAGGGTCGTGACCGGCGAGGGCCGCCGCGCCGAGGCAGAGGTCGCCTTCCCGCTGACGATCCACGACCACCCGGTGATCGTGGCTGCCCGCAAGCCGTTCAACGACGTCCAGGACGCGACCGCGGTGGTCAGGCGCGCCTTCACCGTCGCCGCCGCCGCCGGGCTCGCCGGCGCGCTGCTCGTCGGCCTGCTGCTCGCCGGCCGCCTCATACGCCGCCTGCGCCGGCTGCGCGACACCGCGCTGCGCCTGTCCGACATCGGGCCCGACGCCGAGCTCAAGCCCGACGAAGGCCACGACGAGATCGGCGACCTGAGCCGGGCGTTCGCGACGATGCAGCACCGCCTGCGCGAGCAGGAGCAGGCGCGGCGAGCGTTCGTCGCCACTGCGTCGCACGAGTTGCGCACCCCATTGGCCTCGCTCAGCGTCATGCTCGACATGCTCGTCGGGGACCTTCACGCCCAGCCCGCCGACGTGCGCAGCGCACGGACCCAGGCGGCCAACGCGGAGGCCCAGGTGCAACGGCTGTCCTTGCTCTCCGCCGAGCTGCTCGACCTCAGCCGGATCGACGCCGGCATCCCGCTGCGCAGCGAGCTCGTCGAGCTCCCGGCCGTGGTGCGCTCGGTCATCGCCGAGCTCGACGTGCGCCTGGAGAAGCAGGGGCGCAGCATCGAGGTGGACGGCGACGCGACGTTGTGGGCCGTCGGCGACCCCGGCGGCGTGGCCCAGATCGTGCGTGTC
The DNA here is from genome assembly GCA_963806015.1 of uncultured Actinomycetes bacterium. Classification (GTDB taxonomy): domain Bacteria; phylum Actinomycetota; class Thermoleophilia; order Solirubrobacterales; family Solirubrobacteraceae; genus JAOPZW01. The sequence continues at coordinate 8,516 of CAWDWM010000002.1, forward strand.
CTGCTCGACAACGCGCTGCGGCACACGCCATCCGGTGGGCGTATCCGCGTCCGAACCGAGATGCGCGACAGCATGGCCAGCGTGATCGTCGAGGACGACGGCACCGGGGTGGCGCCCGAGGACCGTGAACGGATCTTCGAGCGCTTCGCGCGGGGGGCCTACGCGACCGAGGGCGGGTTCGGACTGGGGCTGGCCATCGGGCGCGAGCTGGCACGCCAAATGGATGGCGACCTGACGCTCGAGGACGGATCGCCCGGCGCGCGCTTCGCGCTGCGGCTGCCGGGCGCCCCCGCGCCCTGATGGATCACAGGCCGGCGGTCGTCATGGTTCGCGTCCCGAGGACGTAGAGCGTCCCCGGGGGAAGGCCCGCCGAGGAGCTCACGTCGCGCGCGTGGCTCATCGCCCATTCCACAGCGGGGGCACAGGCCCGTCCGGCGGACGTCGCGCACGCGCCCGGTCCCAGCAGTGCGTAGCGCACCTGACCGCCCGACACGAGCCCGGCCAGCTTCGCGGACGAGAGCAGGGGGCGACCGTCCAGGCTCGTGAGCATCAGGATGGGGCGCCCATCGTGGACGATCAGCGGCGCGGCCCGCACGACGGTGGGACTGGCGACCTCGAACCGGGCGCCGCCCTGGTGGCGGACGAGGAACGCGCTGAGCCGGGCGACCTCGCCCGCGGTCATGTGTCTCGGCAGCCCGGCGTCAGAGCGGTGCTGCCCGGCCACCGTGACAGCGCCCGCGGCGGGCACGGCCAGGACCGCGAGCGAGGCGCAGACCGCGAGCAGCGCGGCGCGCCCCCGGTCCGGCGGGACCGCCACCGCCAGACCGCCGCCGGCCGCTGCGGCGAGCGCCAGGGCCGCGAGCCAGCTGGGCGGATGGCCGAGCAGGATGCCGGCGACGACGACCGCGGCCGCTGACGCGACCAGCGTCAGGCGCGCGACCCGACCCGGTGCGCCGGCCAGGGCGGCGATGCCGATCCCGACGACCGCGGCGATGGCCGGGACCACCGCGTCGAGGTACCGGGGCTGCATCCGCTGCATGTGGCTGAGCAGCGCCACACCGATCAGCAGCCACGTTCCGAAGAACGCTGCGCCGGCGAGTTGCCGACCCCCTCGCCCGCCGCTCCGCCGGACCAGCGCGACGACGAGCGCCGCGCCTCCGATCAGCAAAGCCGCCAGCAGCGTCGTCCCCACGGTGATCGCGTATCCGTGCCCGGCCCCGGAGAAGAAGCGCAGCGCGCCGGGCGGGTCGAGGGCCAGCGCGGCGGAGGACGCGCGACCCGTCACCCGGTCCACCCCGTTATACGCGAAGACGACGTTCCAGATGCTGCCGTCACTCGACCCGATCGGCCACGGCCGGTGCCCCAGCGCGGTCAGCGACGCTACGGCGATCCAGCTCAGGCCGACAGTCAACAGGGCGGCCACGCCCCCGCCCAGGGCGAGGGCCCGCCGCCGCATCGGACCCTCGCCGGCCAGGAGGGCGAGCAACCCCAGCGACGGCAGGAAGATGAGCGCCTCGAAGAGCTTGACGTTGAAGGCCAGCCCGACCACTGCACCGGCGGCGACGACCGGCCAAGCGCTGCGCCGCCGGGCTCCGACGACCACCAGCCACGCCGCCAGAACGTCCAGCGCCATCATCACCGAGTCCATCGTGTCGCTGTGCGCCGTGAGGATCGCCGCCGGGAGGACCGCGAGTGTCGCCGCCGCCCCAAGGCCGGCGACGGGACCGAAGAGGCGGCGCACCAGGTCGTAGAGCAGCGGGATCGCCACGATCCCGCCGGCCACCTCCGGCAGTCGCATCGCGACGTCGCTGAACCCGAAGAGCTTGACGCTGGCGACCTGCAGCCAGAGGTCGGCCGGGGCCTTGTCAACGGACACCTGTCCGCCGGGCTCGAAGGCCCCGAAGAAGAAGTTGTGCCACGAGAGGCTCATGCTGCGTACAGCCGCGTCGTAGAACGGATTCGCACCGACGCGATCGAATGACCACAGCCGCAGCACCGCCCCGACGACCGTGATCAGCGCCACCGGCCCGGCGGCGGCCACAGCCACCGCGCGCCCCTGCATCCCGGCGACGTTCCGAGCGCACGCGGCCGAGCGTCGGCTCGGTAGCGGTCGCGTCGTGTCGATCGTGGCGATGGACCTCATGTCATGGGCCGTTTCGAGCGGGAGCGCCGGACAGCGGTCCGACCGGACAAGCTTGCGGCGCGAAGCCTTGGCGTCGGGTTCGCCCCACCTTGGGGTTGCGTTAGACGAGCCACGGACCCGGCGACAGCGAGACCGTTCCCTTTCGCCCGGTCCCATCGGAACGTACGGAGACTCCGCACAGTCGTGTGCCGCGAAACCGACCCGCTGGAGTCAGAGAATGCCCTGCAGATCGCAGGCGACCTCCTGCATGCCCATGCAGAGCGCCGGACGCTCTACCTATGGAGTCCTCGCGGTCATCCACTCCCGCAGCTCCGGCAGGAGCTGCGGTGCCTCGAGCACCTGCGGGATGAGGCGGTGGTCGATCAGAATCGCGTCGGAGATCAGGCGCACGGTCACGCCGTGGTCGGGCAGGCGCGCGACGTCGACGTCGACGGCATCCCCGGCGCCGAGCTCTCCTTCCTCGACGATGCGCAGGTAGGCGCCCGGACGCGACGCCTGCCCGAACCGCCTGACGAAGGACGGGTCGTCCATGCGCAGCCCGAGCTTGAAGCACGGCAGTCGCGGCTGGACGACCTCCAGGAGGGTCGTCCCGATGCGCCAGCGCTCCCCCACGAGGGCGCCGGACACGTCGAGGCCCTCGATCGTCAGGTTCTCGCCGAACGCGGCCGGCCCGAGCGCACGCCCGAGCTCGGCCTCCCACGCGCGAGTCTCCTCGATCGCGTACGCGTAGACGGCCTTGTCGGGTCCTCCGTGCACCGATCGGTCGGCCTGGTCGTCGCCGTCGAGGTTGACCCCGCGTACGGCGACGCGGCCCTCGACAGGGGCCTTCCAGATCGCGGTGCTGACGGTACGCCGCCCGGTGGCGACAGGGCGTGGACGACCGACGTTGACGCTCAGGACGCGGGCCATGGACGCGACGATGGGGGGAGACTAGGGCCTGCGCGATCGCGTCGCTGCCGTGCTCGCGCGTGAACCTGACGACGCGGGTGAGCGTGGAACGCGGTGGCCGGGCGATGGCGGCGCGGGTGGCCTTGGCCTCACTCATGGCGTTGACCGGCATGAAGTCCCGGACGACTGGTCGCACCCAGCACGGCCCCTCGCGACGGCGGCGGCCCTGCTCCAATTGCCGCGCAACGACCTGCTATACCCGCAGCGAGCGTCGCTTGGCGCCCCATGACGAGAGGAGCGGGCCGGATGCCCGATCATCGAGACAGGCCCGCAAGTGCCTTGGCCCACGGACCCGCCACGGGCAGTGACATCGAGCGCGTCCGGCAGGACGTCGAGCACGCCGATGCGCATTCGGTGGAGGCCGAGGAGCGCACCGTCGCACGCCACCGCGAGCGAGTTTCGCGTCGCGCAGCCGAGGACGAGCAGGACGGTCGAACCTAGCCGGCGTCGCGCCATCGGGGCGAAGGCCGATCAGGCGCCAGCCGCCCCGGGCCGCGGTCGACATCGCCAAGTACCCCGCGGCGGGCAACACGCAGGTCACCGCGTCGCCCGACTGGGCGAACCTCCAGGGCAACGCCGTCACGAGCGACTCCTTCTCCTGCCAGGGCGACTTCCCCGGCTGGGGGACCAACTGCGTCGGCGCCTACTCGGGCAACTACGGCAAGGTCGTCTCGCAGTTCGCGATCGCGACGGCGACGCGACACGCGCGCACCTAGCGACGCACGCCGGTGGACCCCCGCGCGGGCGGGGGTCCTCCGTCCGCGCGACGAGCCTCGCGCCTACCCCTCCTCGCGAGGCGTGATCTGAAGGATCGAGACCTCCTCGCCCGTCCTTGTGTCCGGATAGACGACGTAGGCGGCCGGCGCGCCGCCGAACCAGCCCGGGGTCTCGGCGTCGCTGACGAAGATGCCCGACCGCTGCGAGCCGTCGGATTGCGACACCCAGACCTTCTGACCTTCGTGGAAGCCCTCCATCTGCCGTGCACCTCTCGACGGAACCGTGCCGAGGATGGCGGGCACGCGCACCGCGGTGCATCATTCGATACGGATGAAACCAGCGCGCCGGCGCGCGCGCGTGGTCACGAGACCCGTCCGGACGACTCATCGCCACGTTGCGGCGCAAGCCGCTGACCGCCCGCCACGCGGCGGTGATCATCGCGGGCTACACCGCGTTCGTGACGCTGGCCGGCGGTTTCGTTGCGTGGCTGACGGACCGGAAGGACTTCCACAGCCTGGGCGAAGGGCTGTGGTGGGCGCTGCAGACGATCACCACGGTCGGGTACGGCGATGTCGTCCCCAGCAGCGGTACCGGCCGCGTGATCGGTGCGTTCGTGATGATCAGCGGGATCGCCTTCCTCACCGTGATCACCGCCGCGGTGACCGCGACGCTCATCGAAGCCGCCCGGCGCCGCGCGCCGCACGCTCGCGATCGCGAGGAGCTGGCGGAGCTCATGCTGGAGGTGACCGCACGGCTGCGCGCGATCGAGGAACGGCTGGACGAGCTGGGACCGCGAGCCGGCAAGTGATCGCCGGCGCTTGCCAGAACCCCCGCGTTCGACCCGATGCGCTCCTGCCGGTCAGCCCAATGCCGCTGCTTCGACGGCGGCTGAGGGCTCGATGTCCGGTAGGCGGATCATGCGGAACGAGTCGAACAACCCGAGGAGGCCCGCGAGGATCGGCACGAGCAGCGCGACCTGCAGGGCGAGGTTCGTCGCGTCGGTGTTGATGCTGAGGACCGCCTCCCGGACGGCAGGGGGCTCGTCGGCGAGCAGTTTGTCGAGTTGTGTGTTGCTCACCACCTGAGCGTCGTCCTCGAGCGTCTGCGCGATCTGCTGCTGCTGCGAGGACGGGATCACGGGGCTTGCGTTGGTCATGTTGGTGAAGGCCAGCGAGAGCGTCGCGAGCAGCACGCCACCGGCGACCGCCAGGCCGAACGACAGCCCGAACGACCCCGACGCCGAGTTCACGCCGGCCGCCTCGCTAATCCGCTCGTCATCGATCGGGGCAAGCGTGTAGTTGTTGAGCTGCGACACCAGCAGGCCGAGGCCCGCGCCCACGATCACGAGCGGGATGAAGAGGTACCAGCCCGAGTCGGCGTGGGGCACGATCGGAACGATCAGCGCCAACCCCAGCGTGGTCAGCACGAACCCGGTCCGGATGATCTTGGCCGGGCGGCGGCCGCCGGACTTGCGCCCCGCCAGGATCGCGACGGCGAACATGGTCAGCGACAGCGGAGCCAGCGACAGGCCCGTCTGCAGGGCGTCGTACTCGAGCTTGATCTGCAGGAAGATCGGCAGCGCGATCATCGCCCCGCCCAGCGTGACGTTCTGCAGCAACTGCCCCGAGAATCCAGTCCGGAAATGCGGCAGCGCGAACAACTCCGGATCGAGCACCGTCACCTTGCCCTCGCGATGACGGCGCACCAGCCAGCGGGCGAGCGCCCACAACGCGAGCGCGCCGATCGCGATCAGCAACACGACGTAGTCGCCGCCCTCCTGCCACACCAGGATGCCCAGCACCACGCCGCCCATCCCCACGACCGACAGCACCGCGCCCACCCCATCGACCCGGCGGTCCCCCGTGTACGGAACGTCCTTCAAGAGCCCGATCTGCGCCAGCACCACCGCGATCACGACGGCCTCCAGCAAGAAGCCGACGCGCCAGGACAAATACGTCGTCACAAAGCCGCCCAGCAGCGGCCCGACCGCCGCCGCGATCGCGGCCGCCGCCCCCACCAGCGCGTACGTCTTCTTCTGTGCCGCGCCCTCGAAGTTGCCATGAATCAGCGACTGCATCGCCGGCAGCAGCAGCGAGGCGCCCAACCCGCCGATGATCGCCCAGAAGATGATGATCGCCGTCAGGCTCTGCGCGAGCGTCATCGCCACCGCGCCCACCGCGTAGCCCAGCAGGCCCAACACGAACGCCCTCTTGCGACCGAACAGGTCGCCCATCTTGCTGCTGATCAGGATGAACGCGGCCGAGACCAGTGCCTCGAGCGCGATCGCGCTCTGCACGGCGCTGACCGTCGTGTCGAGATCCTTGACCACCGCCGAGATCGACACGTTCATCAACGACGTATCCACCACCAGCACGAACATCGCCGCCGCCAACAAGAGCGACAGCCGCGTGCTCCCGGCTTCCTGGCGTGGAACGCTGACCGTCGCCACCGCCTACGCCAGGGCCTTGGCCTTCAGAGCCTCGAACTCCGCCTGGTTGATCGCGCCGGTATCCAGCAGCTGCTTGGCCTTGTCGATCTCGGCCGCCGCACCGCCGCTGCCGGCCACCGACCTGACGTAGTCGTCCATCTGCGCCCGCTGGCCCTGGATGTCCTCGGCCCGGCGCCGCGCCATCCCGTCGCCCTGTGCGATCAGGTAGATGAGCGCGCCGAGGAACGGCAGGATGATCAGGAAGGCCGTCCAGGCGGCCTTGCCCCACCCGGAGAGATCATGCCGGCGAAAGACGTCGGACAGGATCAAGACCATCATCCAGATCCACGCCACCCAGACGAAGAAGATGATCATCGACCACAGGACGTTCAGGAACGGGTAGTCAGCGGCGATCGGCATGGTGCACAGCACTCCTCGTAGGCGACGGGATCGGTCGCCATGATCTCCGGGGACGGGAGCGGGCACTAGGCGGCGTACATGTGGACCTCAGGGGTGCCGGCTTCCGTTCTCGGTCGGGCTCTGGTCCCAGCCGGTGGCATCTGCGATCGACCAGAGGCTGGCGCACCAAGCAATGCCGGCGCGCCGCCGTCATGCTGGCCGAGATGGAGTGGACGCTCGCCATCGTGGCCGCCGCGGTTCTCGCCGTGGCCGCGTTCTCGCGCCGCCTCTCCGGCACGCCGATCACGCCTGCGATGGTCTTCGTGGCGATCGGAGTTCTCGTCGGGCCGCGGGTGCTCGGCGAGGTGGACCTGTCGCCCTTGAGTGAGTCGGTCCGCGCGCTCGCCGAGGCGACGCTCACGCTGGTCCTCTTCGCCGATGCCTCGCGGATCGACCTGCGCGCGCTGCGCCGGGACTATCACCTGCCGGTGCGTCTGCTCGGGCTCGGCCTTCCGCTCACGATCGGGGCCGGCGCGCTCCTCGCCGCGCTCCTCTTCGACCAGCTGAGCTTCTCCGAGGCGCTGGTGCTCGCCGTCCTGCTGGCACCGACGGACGCCGCGCTCGGCCAAGCGGTGGTCACCGAACCCCGGCTGCCCTTGCGCGTCCGTCAAGGCCTCAACGTCGAGAGCGGCCTCAACGACGGGATCTGCGTCCCGCTGCTGCTGATCGTTCTGGCCACCGCGGACGTCGACGCCGACCTCACGAGCAGCCATCACGCGCTCACCGTGGTACTCGAGGAGATCGGATACGGGATCGCGGGCGGCGTGGCCGCCGGCGCGGTGGCGGCCGCTGTGGTCGTGCTCGCCGGGCGTCGCGGGCTGATCAGCGACTCGTGGCTGCAGATCGTCCCGGTCGCCGGAGCGGCGCTCGCCTACGGGATCGCGGACCCACTCGGCGGGTCGGGCTTCATCGCCGCCTTCGTGGCGGGCATGTGCTTCGGGGGTCTCCTGCGCCGCGACCCGGGCAGCGTCGCCGCGTTCAACGAGGAGCTCGGCGGACTGCTCAACGGCGTGACGTTCATCGCCTTCGGCGCCATCCTGCTCGGGCCGGCGCTCGGCGAGCTGACCTGGCGCGTCGTCCTCTACGCCGTGCTCAGCCTCACGCTCGTACGGATCCTCCCGGTCGCGATCGCGCTGCTGGGCAGCGGCGCCCGCCGACAGACGGTCGGCTTCATCGGCTGGTTCGGCCCGCGCGGCCTGGCCTCGATCGTCTTCGCCGTCCTCATCGTCGAGGAGGCACAGCTCCCGCACACGGACACGATCCTGCTCGCGACGTACACGACGATCGGCTTGTCCGTACTGGCGCACGGTCTCTCCGCCGCCCCCCTCGCGCGACGCTACGCCCGCTGGTACGAGGCCCACCCGCATGACCGTCGTCCACCGATGGAGAGCACACCCGTTGCCTCTCACCGGACCCGCGGCCCGCTCGCGCCGGCCCCGCCGCAGTCCTGAGTCAGAGCCGTCAGGCGCTCGCCGGCGGGCGGTAGCCGGGGACCTCGCCGGCTGACGGGGTGAGGCGCTTGGCGGCGAGCTGCGTGGTCAGGAGTCCGAGCATCGTCTGCTGCATCGCGCGCGAGCGCTCGTCGGCGTTCGCGGGGTGCGCGAGGTTGCGCTCCTCGGTCGGGTCGAGCGTGAGGTCGTAGAGCTCGTATTCGTCGGGTTCGGGCTCGGTGACGGTGTCGGTGTGGCGGCCGTGTAGCCGCTCGTCGCGCTCGCCGGGGACCGTCCAGAACTGCGCGTTGTCGTAATAGCGCGAGAGCTTGACGAGGTGCTGCTCGCCGTCGACGTCGACCTCGGCGATGACCGTCTGCAGGTGGTTGGGCTGCTTGACGGTCGCGTACACGTTCAGCTTGCGCGCGACGCGCTGGAACGGGCTCGCGGGCGGCATGCTGCCCTCGCTGATCTCGTCGTCGGTCGTGAACAGGACCGGCTCGGACGGCGCGGCGGGCCGGGCAGCGCCGATCGCGGCTGAGAGGTCTCGCCCGACGAGGGCGCGGGCTTCGCTGTGGTCGGCCTGCAACCGGGCGAGCGCCTGGTCGTGGTCGATGCCCGCAAGGCCGAGCAGCGTGGGGATCAGATCGGCGTGGTTGGTCGGGATGTCCAGCTCGCGGGCGCCGCCGGGCAGCAGCGGGCTGGAAACGATGAACGGGACGTGCAGCGCCTCTTCGTAGGCCACGTGCCACTTCTCGTGCATCCCGCCATGGGCGCCCTGCATGTCGCCGTGGTCGGAGCTGAAGACCACGATCGTGTTCTCGTAGGCGTTGCTGTCGCGCAGGGCATCCAGGACGCGCGTGATCTGCTCACCCACCGCGGCGTGCATCTGGTAGTAGAACTTCAGGTGCGTCTCGATCCACGGCTGCGGCGCCAGCAGCTTGCCCCACGTGTCGACCAGGCTCTGCTGACACGACGGCTTGGTCGACAGATCCTCCTTGTGCGTTGGCGCCTGGTCGACGTGCGGCACCTGCGAGGGGTGGTAGCGCAGCCCCTGCGCGAGCGCGATGACGCCGAACAGCGAGTCGTCGTGCGGGTTGAGCAGCGAGCAGACCGTCAGCCACGGCTCGTCGTCGTCGTCGGCAGCGAGACGCTCGAGCAGAGCGATCGTCTCGTCGGCGGTGAAGGGATCCCTGACCACCCCGGTGTTGTGCTTGCCGAGCCCGTGCGCCTCGGGGCCGACCCACTCCGAGAAGCCGTACTCGTCGAGCAGGTCCGCCTTCAGATACTGCTCGATGTTCTCCTCGATCGGCGTGCCGTCATCGTCGATCGACAGCAGGAACCCCTCGCCGTCCTCGGCGTCCAGATGCGCGTGCGATGCGTGCCACTTGCCCTTGTAGAAGGTCCGGTAGCCGCCGGCGCGAAACCAGTCGCCCAGCGTCGGCACCGCATCCGGCGCCAGCCAGAACATGTCGTCGCCCTCCGCGCTCTTGGCGATCCCGTCGGTCTGGGTCACGCCGTGCAGCGACGGATACTGACCGGTCAACAGCGACGCACGACTCGGCGCGCAGGCCGCCGACATCGGATAGTGATGGCGGAACGACACGCCGTTCTCGCGCAGACGCTCAACCCCGGGCAGGTACTTGCGGCGGTATTCCCGCAACGCCTCTGACTCATATGGCGGCGGGTATCGCTGCTGATCGGTGAGAATCAGCAGGACGTTCGGACGATTGGGCACGCGCAACGATCCTTCATGATCGATCCCGCGATGGTCTCACCCCGAACGGGTGAAGCGACGCGGTCGGCATCATCTCCGCGAACTGGAGCGGGCCGCCCGGTGGCACGCCCCGATCGCCCTCATGCCCGAGACCCCGAACACCCAGGTCCCGCTCCCTCCGCGGCTCGCCCGGCCGGCCCTCGTCCTGGCGGCGTGCTCGCTGGGCATGTCCTTGATCCTGATGGACACGACCGTCGTCAACGTCGCCGCTCCGACGATCCAGGACGATCTCGGCGCGAGCGCGTCGACCCTGCAGTGGGTGATCAACGCCTACACGCTCACGTTCGCCGGGCTCCTGCTGTCCATGGGCGCGCTGTCGGACCGCCTTGGCGCGCGACGGGTGTTCCTCGCCGGGCTGGTCACGTTCGCTGCGGGGTCCGCGGCCGCCGGGGCCGCCCCTTCGGCGGCTGCACTGATCGCCGCGCAGGCGGTGCTCGGGGTCGGCGCGGCGCTGGTCCTCCCCACCTCGCTGGCGCTGCTCGTGTACAGCTATCCCGAGCCCGTCCGGCGCGCGCGCGCGGTCGGCGTGTGGGCGGCCGGAAGCGCGGTGGCGTTCGCGTTGGGGCCGGTGATCGGTGGTGCGCTGACGGACGCCCTGGGCTGGCGCTGGATCTTCATCATCAACCTTCCGCTCGCGCTGCTGGCGGCGTTCCTGGCCTGGCGTGAGGCGCCGCCCGGGCGTGCGCTCACGACGGCGCGCGTCAACGTGGCCGGCCAGGCGGCGACGATCGTCGCGCTGGGCGCGCTGACGTTCGGGCTCATCGAGGGCGGCGACCGCGGCTGGACCTCGGCGCTCGTGCTGAGCGCCTTCGCCGTGGCCGTCGTGGCGGGGCTGTGGCTGGTCGGCCACGAGCGCCGCGCGGCCTCACCGCTGCTCCCGGCGTCGCTGCTCGCCGACCGGCGCTTCTCGGCGTCGACGGCGGCCGGTGGGCTCGCGAACCTCGCCTTCTACGGCAATCTGTTCGTGCTGTCGTTGTTCGTGCAGCAGCATCGCGGCATGTCCGCGCTGGAGGCGGGCCTGGCCTTCCTGCCCCAGCCGCTGGCGTTCATCGCGGCCGCACCGCTCACCTCGCGCCTGATCGGCGCTGTGGGCCCGCGCCTTCCCGTCGCCCTCGGCGGCGCGGTGGCGACGCTCGGCTCGCTGGTCCTCCTCGGGATGGACGAGACCTCCCCGTACCTCGTGATGGGCGCCGGACTCGCCCTGACCGGGCTCGGCGGCGCCTTCATCATTCCCGCCGTCACCGCCACCGTGATGGGCGCTGCGCCACGGCGGCTGGCCGGCGTGGCGTCCGCGGGCCTGAACGCCGGGCGGCAGGTCGGCGGGGCGATCGGCGTCGCCCTCCTCGGCACCATCGCGGCGAGCGGTGGGCCCGTCACCGGCCTGCACGTGGCCGTCATCGTCGCCGCGGGGTGCCTCGTGATCGTGACGCTGCTGGCCCGGGCGCTGCCCCGTGCGCGTGGGATCGACGTCGCGCCGGCGGCCGCCGAGGCCTAGCGTCCAGGGCGCTCAGCCGCGCGAGCGCGCACGGCCTGAGCGGCGATGACGACGGCGACGAGGGCGAGCGTGGCCCACAGTGAGTAGTGCGCGATGGCGTCGGTGACGTCGACGGCGCGCTGCCCGAGCTCGTAGCCGAGCGTGGCGAGCAGGCCGGTCCACAGCAGCGTGCCGGCCACGTCGAGCGCGAGGAAGGTCGCCAGGCGCATGCCGCCGTCGCCGACCGCCGCGTAGATGAGCGGAGAGGGAATCGGGAGCACGGGAGCGAGCACGACCGCCAAAGGACCGACGCGGCGCTCCACCGCGTGCAGGCGCGCCAGACGGCGCTTGCCCTTGGCGTCGTCGCGGCCGAGCAGCCAGACGAAGACGCGGTCGCCCCAGCGCCTGCCCGCCCACCAGAACAGCCAGTCGAACATCATCACGCTCGGAACGCCCAGGAGCACCGCGAGCGCGAAGGACGTCTGCCCGACGCTGGCGCGTGCGCCCATGTTCACGATGGAGGCGGTCGAGCCGCGCAGGAGCTCCAGCAGGGCCGGGTGCGAGGCGCCGAGCAGCGGGAACAGCGGCAACAGCACCAGGCCGTAGAGCCCCGAGATCGCGATGCCGGCGACGATGATGCGGTCGGCGAGCTGCATGGAGCCGTCCCACGGTGTCGGCAACGCGCGACGCTGAGGATGCCCGCGAGCGCGGTCTGGCGGCTCTGGCTCCAGGAGGGGCTGCTCGTTCACGGCCGGGGAGTCGTCAGGGCGACGAATGCGCCTCCATTGCGATCACGATAGAGCGGCGACGCGCCTGGCCACCCGAGCCGCGTCAGCCGCCGGCGCCGAGGACGTTCACCGCGCGCGCGACGACGAGGATCACCACGACATAGGAGATCAACGACTCGGCAGCCAGCAGGGCCTTGGCCCGGCGCGTCAGCGGCATGGTGTCCGTCGGGCTGAAGGCGATCGCGTTGGTGAGCGCCACGTAGAGGTAGTCGCTCAGCCGCGGGCTCCAACCGGCGCGCGGGACGGCGTCCTGCGGGAAGCCGAAGTCGGGGTCGGACCGGCCGCGCTCGGCGCGCAGGAGCGGGCCGCCCTCGTCGAGCAGCCAGAACAGCAGGCCGAAGGTGATGATGTTCGAGAGCCAGACGACCGTCCCGTGCGCGAGCAGGTCGCCGGCGCTGAGGTTGTCCGTGCTGCTGCTCGCGAGCGCGACGACGAGCACGCCGACGGCCACGACGTCGGAGGCGACCAGCAGCCCGAGGAACACGATGCCCGCGTTACGCACCCGGCCCGGGCTCAGTTCGGCGGCCGGCGCCGCGAGGAGCAGCGTCATCAACACGAGGGCCGGCGCCGCGAGCAGCAGCCACGCCCACCACGGGAGGTCGACGATGCTCCAGCTCTTCGCCTTGTCCACCAATGCGAGGCCCGCGAGCAGCGCGACGTCCAGCGCCAGGGCGACCACGGCCTCGGTGCGCGCCTCGCGCAGCACCCGGCGGTCGCCCGCGTTCAACGCGCCGCGGCTCACATGTCGGGCGTCGCCGCCGGGGGTGCCTGCACGACGGCCGCCTGGAGCGCCGCGGCCTCGGTGTCGGAGAGCCGGTGATGGGTCAGGCGGACCGCGCGCTCATGGAGCGCCTCGATCAGCGCCGCGCTGTCGTCCGCGCTCACCAGGGCCACGATCCCCGAGGACCCTTCGGGGATGTCGCGACGGATCTCGTCGAACAGCGCGCCACGCTCCTGCGGACGGTGGACGGCGGACTCGTGCACGCCGCCCGCGATGCCACCCGCGACGAGCCCCGCCGCGAAGCCGGGCGGCCCGAAGGCGAGGCCGACCACGGCGCCCGCCACCGCCCCCACCGCCGTGTCGTGCCCGATGGCGTCCGCCACGTCGTCGACGTCGAGGTAGTGGCCCGCGAAGGTCCCGCGGACCACGATCCGGCCGTGGCGATGGCACTCGACGAAGACGACCTCGCGCAGCCATGGCGCGTCGCCCGCCCGCCCGCGCGCGTCGGCGTACGCGCGCTCGGCGCCCTCGATGTGGTCGAAGGTGAGCACCGCGAGCTCTCGGGCGTCCTGGCCGTCAGGCCGCGCCACGACCCGCGGCGGCGAGGCCTGCGGCGGCGGCGCCTCTGGGGCGTCGGGCCGCGCGCGCTTGCGGCGACGGCCGAGCACCATCCACAGCAGGCCCCCGAGGACGACGACCGCGAGCAGGATCCAGCCGAGGAAGGCGAGGACGTCGTGCCAGGCGGAGGCCGACTCCCCCCGATCCGCGCCTCCCGAATCGCTCGCCTGGCCCAGAGCTGAGCCCGCCGCCCCGGCCGCGAAAAGCGCTGCCACGGTGACGGCGACCACCATTCGTCGCGCGACTCGGCCCACGTTGCGATCAAGCGTGGCCGACCGCGGTCCCCGGCGTCATCGCCCGGTTCGGGTGAAGTGATCGCGGCGACCGCGTCGCCATCCGCGGTCGCTGTGCGCGGCTGAGACCCCGCCGGTTAGCTCTCCGCGGGGCATGGGTAGCTTAGGTGTGACGCCGCCCCCGGTCCATCGGCGCTTGGCGCACCCGCGCAGCGACGAGCAATAAGCGACCCCCCGCCCCCGGTCCAGCGGTAGAGCGGGGGTGTCGCGCGGCGAAGTGTCCTTCGCACGGCGCCGCGCGGTCAATGTCGGTTCCCCCGGATGGGGGAGGCGCTCTCAGGCGCTGGGGACCACCGCGGCGAGCATCGTCCCCTCCCCGGGGGCGCTGTGCACGGTGAGATCGCCGCCGGCTTCGGCCAGCCGCTCTCGCATTCCCACGAGCCCGTAGTGACCCTCGTCGTCGAGCGCGCCCACCTCGAACCCGCGACCGTCGTCGGTGACCGTGATCCGCACCGCGCCGTCGGCGAACGTGAGCTCGACGCGGACCGTTGACGCCTTCGCATGCTTCTCCACGTTGCTCAGCGCTTCGCGCAGCACGTACTCCATGGCCTCGCTGGTCCCCGCTTCCAGAGGTTCGGTGGCCGGTAGGCCGACGTGCAGGTCGACCGCCGCGCCGGTGTGCTCCTGCAGGTCCGCGGCCAACTCGGAGGCCATCGCGGCCAGCGGCGGCCCCCCGCCCGGCTGACTGGGGTCGCGCAGGGTCCCGATGAGGCTGCGCATGTCGTCGCTGGCGCGCATGATCTGGTCGCGAAGCGTCTCGAGCAGTGCGCGCTGCCGGGAGGGCAGCGTCGGCGCGATGACCGTCAACGCGGCGTCGGCATACGTTGCCGAGACCGCGATCTCCTGGACCACCGAGTCGTGCAGGTCGCGCGCGAGCCTGCGGCGATGCTCCTCGACGCGCCGCAGGTCGGAGATGTCGCGCACGATGCCGGCGATGCGCTCCACTCGGCCGCTGTCGCCGGCCTGTGAGCGGGCGGCCAGCTGCAGCCAGCGGTAGCGGCCGTCGGCGTCGCGCATCCGCGCCTCGACCTGCACGTCGCGAGGTTCCGCCAGCGCCGTCTGCAAGGCGGTGCGGACCGGATCGCGGTCGGCCGGGTGCACCCGCTCGAGTACCCAGGCACCGTTCGGCGACCCGTCCTGCGGCCAGCCGCACATCTGCGCCAACCGTTCGTCCCAGTGCACCGCGTCGGTGCGCACGTCCCAGTCCAGCACGCCGACGCCGATGGCCTGCAGCGTCACGCGGTAGCGCTCCTCGGATTCCGCCAGCGCGCGCTCCTCGGTCAGGTCGGTGACGATCCCGACCATCCGCACCGGCGTCCCCTGCGGGCTTCGCAACGCCCGGCCGCGCGTCAGCACCGTCCGGTAACCGCCGCTGGAGTGGCGCATCCGATGCTCGACCTCGAAGAGCGCAGCGCGGCCGCTGAAGTGCGCCTCCTTCGCCGCATCCATGGCCTGCGCGTCGTCGGGGTGAAAGAGCTCGTGGGCGTGCAGCGGATCGAACTGCTCGCGGGTCACACCGACGATCTCGAGCATGCGGTCGTTCCAGTACAGCTCCCCGGTCATCAGATCCCAATCGAACACGCCGTCCTTGGCCGCTTCGTCGACGACGAAGCGATAGCGGGTCTCCGACTCCTCCCGGGTCCGCAGTTCGTGGATGTCGCGGAGCACGACGAGCGTTCCCTCCGCGTCCTCGAATCCTTCGACGCCGAGCCAGCGCCAATCGCCCTGCGGGCGGCGAACGCGCACCTCGGCGCGCAGCGGCGTGACCCGCTGGCGCCACCCGCTGAGCACGCCGAGCATCCGGTCGCGGTCCTCCGGATGCACCAGCGCGACCACGTCCTCGACGGTGAGCGGCAGCGCGGAGCGCTCAAGCCCCAGCAGCCTCAGCGCCGGCTCGGAGAGCTCGAGCCGGCCGGTCTCGGTGTCCCAGCCCAAGAGCCCGACCCGGGCGGCGGTGAGCACGCGCTGCAGGCGCTCCTCGAACCGATGTCGCTCACCGACCTC
The DNA here is from genome assembly GCA_963806015.1 of uncultured Actinomycetes bacterium. Classification (GTDB taxonomy): domain Bacteria; phylum Actinomycetota; class Thermoleophilia; order Solirubrobacterales; family Solirubrobacteraceae; genus JAOPZW01. Next base: position 24,316 of record CAWDWM010000002.1, read on the forward strand.
CACCCGGGTCCTCCCACAAACACGACGGTCCCAAGTCGTCACATCACGACTGCGAAGTAACTCAACCACGTTTCGTGGGTGTCCGCAAAACGACGCGCTGAACGGCGCGGCGGGGAGGACAGCCGCGCGCGTACGCCCGTCAGACGCGGCGTTCGCAGCGCGTTTGCGTCGCCAGCCGCGCGACGAACTCGTCGAGCACGTCGCCGGCCCGACGGTCGGCCTTGTCGTAGACGGCATGCGCTCCCAGCTCCCCGGCGGCGGCGATGTTCTCGACGTGGGCGGTGTACACGACGATGGGCGCGGCAGGGAAGCGCTCGCGGAACGTGCTGATGGCCGGCGCGGCGGTCCCGCCGGGGAGCGCCCAGTCGGTGAGCAGCGCGACGAAGGTCCCGTCGGCCATGGCCGCGAGCGCCTCGTCGAGGCCGTGGCACGCGCACACGCTCGCGTGCTCGCCCAATCGGGATGCCAGACCGTCGCGCAGCATCACGTGCTGGAGCGGGTGGTCTTCGAGTAGGAGCACTCTTGAGAGGGCGCGCTCGCCGGGTGCCGGAGGGCCGCTCATGACCGTGGTCTGCGAGCGTAGCGCGCCGGTACCCGCGTGGGAACGCCGCCGGTCCGCTGCCCGCGGGCTGGTGCGCACGGTTCGCTACGGTTTGTTGGCCGTGAAGAAGGTGCTTATCGTCGACGACCATCGCGGCGCGGCCACGGGCCTTTCGATGGCGGTGCAGTTCGATGGGCGCATGACGCCGCTCGGTCCGGCGCGCACGCTGGAGAGCGCACTGTCGTTCGCCGATGAGGCCGACATCGTCGTGCTCGACCTCACGCTGATGGACTCCGAGGGCGCGGAGACGGTGCGGCGCTTCAAGGCGGGAGCACCGGAGGACCTGCCGGTGGTCGTGTACTCCGCGCTGGACGAGCAGGGCCTGGCGGAGGCCTCGCAGGGGATGGCCGACGCCAGCGTCGTCAAGGGAAACCTCCACGAGTTGCTGCGGGTGCTCGCCGACCTGCTCGAGCTTCCGGCGACGACGGAATAGGGCGTCCGCTCCGGCTCGGGATACGCTTCGCCGGCATGCTGACCACGCCGTGGAGCGAGGCGCCATGGATGGCCGCCGTCGCGCTGCAGAGCGACCTCGCGCGGTGCGCGGAGGACGCGTGCTGGGCTCGCTGCGCGATCGCGCTGGAGGGCATGCTCGCGCCCGGCACCAGCTTCGTCGTCCGCTACAGCCCCGGGAGCGCCCGCGCGGTCGTGGTCGCCGCGCGCGGCGAGACCGCCACCCGACGCGCCCCGTGTGTGTCGGTATGCGACGGCGCCGACCGCGCGGCGCTGTGGTGCGAGCCCCCGCCCGAGGAGTCCGGGCGCGAGGGCGCGGCGCTGGCGCTGGCGCTGGCGCTGGGCGCGTTCGCAGGCACCCGCAGCGAGCGGCTGGCGCGCGACCGTCGCGCGCTCGTTGCGCACACGATGAGCCAGTTCACCCATGCGGCGCGCAACGACCTGTCCGCGCTGAGGAATCTGGCTGACCTGACGCTGGACGGCGCGCTCACCGACACCCAGGCGGCGCGCGAGGCCATCGACGACACGTTCGCTCAGGCGCGTGACACGCTGCGCTTGGTCGGCCTGCAGGCGCGCGCAGCGGTGCCGGAGGGGGGACGGACGAGAAAGCTGCGGCAGGCGCTGCGGCAGCTGGCGCCGGCGGCTGAGCTCATCACGCCGCCGGCGGGCGCGGTCGCCCTCCCGCTCGAGGACGAGGTGCTGATGGAGCTGCTGGCGGTGCCCGTGGCCGCGCTCGGCGGCGAGGTCGACCGGGTGCGGGTGACAGAGCACATCGACGGTTGGGCGGTCGAGTTCGAGCGCGCCGGCGCCGCGCGGGGGACGCGACGCGTCGGCTGGGTGGAAGTGCGCGGGCAGGTGGCCCTTGGGCTGGTGGCGCTGGCGTGCAACCTGCTGGGCGGGCGCACATGGGCAGACGTGGATGACCGTGACGGCGCGGGCCGGCTCGGGCTGACGCTGCCGGCCGCCTAGCCCAGCCGCGCCAAGGGCGTCCTTATGCTGACGGCAGTGGGTACGACCATCCTCATCGTGGAGGACCACCCGGCAACGTTCCTGGGGCTGCGCGCCTACATCGGGGCGCTGGCGGAATACGAGGACCTCGGGGCGGTCACGTCCGGTGAGGAAGCGCTCGTGCGCGCGCGCGAGCTCACCCCACAGCTGGTGTGTCTGGATTTGGCGCTCGCAGGGGAGTTGGATGGCTTCGAGGTATGCGAGCGGCTGTCCGCGTTGCCCGACCCACCGCGCGTGGTGGTCTACACGGGCCAAGAGGAGCCCGGCATCGTGACGCGGGCGCGTCAGGCGGGGGCGCTCGCTGTGGTGGCCAAGAGCGAGCGTCACTCGGAGTTCGGGCGGGCGCTGTCGCTCGCGGCCGCCGGGAAGCCCTTTACGTCGCCCGTGTTCGCGCGCACCCTGCCGCTCCGGGACCTCACCGACCGTCAGCGTCACGTGCTCGAGCTGATGGCACTCGGCCTGGACAACCGGGAGATCGCGGAGCGCATGGGGCTTGGCACGGAGACGATCAAGACGCACGTGCGTGCGGTGCTGAAGAAGCTCGAGGCCAACGATCGCACCCACGCCGTGGCCATTGGGTTGCGTCACAGGTTCATCGAATGACCGTTCGGGTCGCGCTCATCGGCGAGCATCAACTCACGCTGCTCGGGCTCGCGTGGCGGGTCAGACGCGCACCGCAGATGGAGGTGGCGGGCATGTTGGCGCGCTCGGACGGCGCGGTCGAGCGCGCGAAGCGCGCGGGTGCGCAGGCCGCGGTGCTGGACATCCCGCGCGCCGACGAGACGGAAGCGCTGAGCCTGTGCCGGGCGTTGACGGACGCCGGCGTGGCGGTGGTGGCGTACTGCGAGTCTGAAGCGCTGGGAACGGTGCAGCGTGCGTTGGACGCCGGCGCGCTGGGGGTCGTGTCCAAGAGCGAGCACACGGCGGAGGTGCTGCGCGCCGGGTATGTGGTGGCGCGCGGCAAGCAGCACATCTCACCTGCGATGCACTCGGCGCTTGGCCCGGCTGAGTCCGCTGAGGTGACGCCACGCCAGCGTGAGCTGCTGCGACTGATGGCCGACGGGCTCGACACGGAGGATGCCGCGTTCGCGCTCGGCGTTTCACCGGAGACGGTCAAGACCCACGTAGAGCGCGTGATGTCGAAGCTGGGAGCATCCGGGCGCACCGAGGCGGTCGCCATCGCGTTGCGCCGCGGCATCATCCGCTAGGCGCGGCCGTCAGCGATGCGCGAGGCAGAACGCGTAGCGGCTTGCGCGCTGCGTCCCGGCGAGGAGGGGTGGGTAGGCAAGCGTCGTGCGCAACGCGAGCGCCTGCGTGGTCGCGTAGCCCTCAATCGTGGTGAAGACCGCTTGGCGGGTGGCGTCGTCGGGTGCCGCTGCCAGCTGCTCCGCTTCGCGCCACGCCTGCTCGCGCCAGCCGGCCAGCGCTTGGAACAGCGCGTCGCCGTCGGCGGTCGTCCACGGCAGCGGGTCCGCCATCGACATCGTCGGGTCGAGGCGCTGTGCAAGTTCGTGGATGGCCGGCTCGAAGACGTCGCGCAGCACGACGTTGACGGCGTCGTGATCGGGCTTGCGCGAATCGCCGTTCTCATCGGCCAGGCCGAGCTGGTACAGCAGCACCGGCAGGTCCGCGAGGACGTGCGCGTTGATACCCAGGTACAGGTCGCCGAGCGCCGGCATGCTCTTGCTGCCGGCGGCGTCCAGCGCCACCAGCCACGCCCCGGGCACGCCGGCGCGCTGCCCCGTCTGCCAGCGGTCGTAGGCGCGCCAGTACATGCGCGCGAACAGGTTGTCCTGGTGGGTGATGAAGTCCGCGTGCCGGAACAGCGCGGGGTCGCTGCTGATGTGGTCGCGCAGCGCCTGCGTGACCCGCAGGTACAGCAGCGAGAATGCGGCGTTGTGCTCGCAGCCGGCTATCAGTTGGTCGCTGCGCGTGGTCATCTCCTTGATGACGTCCTGCAGACACGACGGCCGCCCGGCGGTGCACGCGTCCGGGGAGCTCGAGTCGAACCCGGTGAGGTTGGGGGAATCCAGCAGCGCCGGTAGCAGCGACGTGGTCGTCGGCGGGATGACGTCCGCGGTCGCGGCGGCGGGGGTGAGGGCGAGCAGCGCCGCCAGGAGGAGCGCGCAGACCACGCGCGCCGACGTCCCGCCGAAGATGAGCATGACGCACGGCTACCCGCCAGCCGCGGACCAGTCACCGCGTATCGGCGAGTGGTCAGTCGCACACCGCCAACGGCCAGAACGAACGGCACGAGCGCGCCGGACGGCACCCACCGAGCTGTGCGCGCTCAGCGTGCCTCCATCGGGGTGACGCTGACCGTGCCGGAGTCCGCGGCGGCGATGTCGTGCTCTGCGAGCACGGTGATCAGCGCCGAGGCGGCGCGCCCGGCGCGGTGCATGGCGTCGGGGAGATCACGCGCGGCGTAGGCCACTCCGATCTCGAGTCCCGAGGCGCGTACGGTCGCCACCGCCAGTTCCCACGCTGCGGTCTCGGCGCGGTTGGCGACGATGGATCTCGGGGGTGCCGCGTCCAGCAGCGCGCGGTCCAGGGCATTGCGGATCAGCGAGGCGTCGGACACGATGTCGCGCAGCGCCCCGGTGAGGGCGCCGGGCGGGCAGGCCACCACCACGGTGGCGACGTACGGACGCAGTACGGCGGACTGCTCGGCGCGAAGGGAGTCGCCGGCGTGCGCGGCCTCGTCGTCTCCTTCGGTGTAGATGCCGCGGTTCAGAGCGCGGCCCGGCGGTCGCTGACGGCCGCTTCTGAGGTGGTTTGCACGGTGCCCGCAGGCTAGTCGCTGTTCACGCATCAGCCGGGCTGCTTCCCCGGTCTGAGGGATCCCTCCATGAGCGGCGAGGCGGCCGTGCCAATGCCGGGGTTGCGGCCGCTACGGGACGGCCAGGAAGCCGAGCAGCGCCTCGGCGGTCTCCTGCGGGCGATCCTCGGGGAGGAAGTGCGAGGCGTCGAGCGCCTGCCCGCGCACGTCGGGGGCCCACGGCCGCCAGACCTCGAGCACGTCGCGGTAGAAGCGCGGCAGACCGCCCCGCCCTCCCCACAGCACGAGGACCGGGCAGGCGATCGTGCGGCCCGCCTCGCGGTCGGCGTCGTCGAACGCGGCATCGACCGAGGCCCCGGCCCTGTAGTCCTCGCACATCGCCTCGACCGCGCCGGGGTCGTCGAAGGCGCGCCGGTAGGCCTCCAGGACCGCGGCGGGATAGCGGCCGGGAGCGGCGCCCAGGCCCATGCCCGCGCCGACGTGGAGTTCGAAGTACGCCTGCGGATCGCCGCCGATGAGGCGCTCGGGCAGCGGTGCCGGCTGGGCGAGGAACGCCCAGTGCCAGTAGCCCAGCGCGAAGTCGCGGTCGGCCCGCCGCAAGACCTCGCCCGTCGGGACGATGTCGAGCACCGCCAGCCGCTGCACCTTCTCCGGATGGTCGAGGGCCATCCGGTAGGCCACGCGCCCACCGCGGTCGTGGCCCGCGACGGCGAAGCGCTCGAAGCCCAGCGCGGCCATCGCCTCGACCTGGTCGAGGGCCATCGCGCGCTTGCTGTGGGGGGCGTGGTCCTGTGCCGGCGCGGGGCGAAACGACGCGCCGTAGCCGGCGAGGTCGGCGGCCACCACGGTGTGGCGCTCGGCGAGCAGCGGCGCCGCGGCGTGCCACATCAGGTGCGACTGCGGATAGCCGTGCAGCAGCAACAGCGGCGGGCCGCTGCCCCCGACCAGCGCGTGCACGACTCCCCGCGAAGTGGGCAGCTGGCGGGCCTCGAAACCGGCGAACAAGGGCGCCTCGGCGCTCATGGGCGATTCTCCCGTTCGGACGTGACTGGCAGATCGGCTAGGGCCGCCGTGCCCCGGCGTGCGTTATGGATGGGCCCGGCCGCGCGCTGGATCGGTCTCGCAGCGGCCGGCTCCGGCATCCGGAGCGGGGGGCTCGGCGGGTCGAACAGGCCAGCCGGGCCCTCCGACGCCCGATCGCGTCAGCCGGCCGCCGACCCGGCGGAGAGCTCGTCCAGCAGCTCCTGCGGATCGAAGTCGCGGCGCGGGAGGTCGCCCCACAGCGCCTCGAGGCGGTAGAAGTCGCGGGTCTCCGGCGTGAAGACGTGGACGACGACATCGAGGTAGTCCATGAGGATCCAGCGCGCTTCGGAGGCGCCCTCGACCCGCCGCGGCAGCAGGCCGTGCTCGTCCTTGAGGCCCTTGTGGACGGCGTCGTGGATCGCCTTCGTCTGGCGGTCCGTGTTGCCCGAGCAGATGACGAAGAAGTCCGTGTAGCCGGCCACCGAGCGCAGGTCGAGAGAGACGATGTCGATCGCCTTCCGGTCTGCCGCGTGCGCGGCGATGGTGATCGCAAGCTGCTCCGGGCTCATGCTCATGCGGCAGGCCTCCCCGCTGCGGTTCGATACAGGTTGTGCTCGGCGATCGCGTCGGCGACGGCGTCCGGCACCAGGTACCGGATCGGGCGCCCCTCGGCGACGCGACGGCGGATGTCCGAGGACGAGACGTCGATCCTCGGCATGTCGAAGAACGTCACGCGATCGCCGCCGTGCAACGGCTCCAGGCGGCGGGCGATGTCCTCGCGGCGGACCCCGGCGCGCTCTGCCACGGCAAGCCGAGCCAGGGCCAGGACGGCCTCGGGCTCGCGCCACGCCGGCATGCTGTGGGCCATGTCGCCGCCGACGATGAAGGTCAGATCGTGCTCCGGTGAATGCTCATGTAACTCCCTCAGGGTATCGACCGTGTACGACGCGCCTCCGCGGTCGACCTCCAGCGTCGAGACGCCGAGGCGCTCGTCGCCCTCCACGGCGAGCCGGCAGAGCTCGACGCGAGCGGCTGCACCAGGGTCCTCGCGCGCCTCCTTGTGCGGCGGGACGGCCACGGGCAGGAGCACGACGCGCTCGAGGTCGAGCTGATCGAGCGCCTCCTGCGCCATGACGAGGTGACCCATGTGCGGCGGATTGAACGTGCCGCCGAGGATGCCGATGTGACCCATGCGTGAAGCGCGGGCGCCCGGGGCGCCTCAGCCCCTGACGTGGCCGTCGCCGTGGACGACGTACTTGAAGGTGCACAGCTCGCGCAGGCCGATCGGCCCGCGGGCGTGCAGCTTCTGGGTCGAGTTGCCGATCTCCGCGCCCATGCCGAACTCGCCGCCGTCGGTGAAGCGCGTCGAGGCGTTGATGTAGACGCAGGCCGCGTCGACGCCGCGCTCGAAGGCGCGCGCCGCCGGCTCGCTGGCGGTGACGATCGCCTCGGAGTGCCCGGAGCCGTGGGCGTTGACGTGGGCGATCGCCTCCTCGACGGAGTCGACGATCCCCACCGCGAGGATCAGCGCCAGGAACTCGGTGTCCCAGTCCGCCTCGGTCGCGTCGGCCATCGTCCCGGCCAGCGCCCCGCCGGACAGCGCGTGCGTGCGCCCGTCGACGCGCAGCTCGACCCCGGCCTCGCGCAGGGCCCCGAGCACCCGGGGCAGGAAGGCCGGCGCCACGTCGGCGTGCACCAGCAGCGTCTCGGCGGCATTGCACACGCCGGGGCGCTGGGTCTTGGCGTTGAGGACGATGCGCTGGGCGGCGTCGAGGTCCGCGCTTGCGTCGACGTACACGTGGCAGTTGCCCGACGCGGCGTAGATGACCGGGACGGTGGCCACGCCCTTCAGTGCCGCCTTCAGGCCCTCGCCGCCGCGCGGGACGATGAGATCGACGACGCCCTCCTGGGTGGCCAGCTCGGCCAGCTCCTCGCGCCCTCCCCCGGCCACGAGCACGATCGCGCCCGTGGGCAGGCCGGCGTCGGCCGCGGCCTGCCCGGCCACGGCGGCGAGCACGGCATTGGAGTGCGCGGCCGACGACGAGCCGCGCAGCACGACCGCGTTGCCCGATTTCAGGCACAGCGCGGCGGCATCGATGGTGACGTTGGGCCGCGCCTCGTAGACCACGGCGACCACGCCGAGCGGGACGCGGACCTTGCGCACGTCGAGGCCGTTGGGCAGCCGGTGCCCGTCGATGACCTCGCCGACGGGGTCGGGCAGCGCCGCGATCGCGCGCGCGCCGTCGGCCATCGCCTTCACCCGCCCCGCGTCGAGCGCCAGGCGATCGAGCAGGGCGCCGTCGAGCCCGTTCGAGCGCCCGGCCTCCATGTCGCGCGCGTTGGCCTCGAGGATCTCCGGCGTGCGGTCCTGGAGGGCGTCGGCGATCGCGCGCAGGGCCGCGTCCTTGGTCCCGGTGGGCAGCGCGGCGAGCGTCCGCGAGGCGTCGCGCGCGGCGAGGCAGAGCTCGGCGACCGAAGGGGTGCTGGCGACCGGCGGGGCGGTGGTGGCCATCGGCCTATTACACCAAGACGAAGTAGTCGCGGTGCACGGCCTCGTCGGTGGCCCGCGGCAGGACCTCGCGCACCTGGGCGCTCTTCATCCCCTTGACCTGGCGCAGCTCGGCGGCCGAGTAGTTGGAGATGCCCTTGCCGATGACCGCGGTGCCCTCGGCCACGTGGACGGCGTCGCCGGCGTCGAAGCCGCCGCTGACCTCGACGATCCCGACCGGCAGCAGCGACGTGCCGCCCTCGCGCAGGGCGCGCGCGGCGCCGGCGTCGATGACGACCGTGCCGTGCGAGGGCTTGGCGTAGCGCAGCCAGAGCTTGAACGAGGAGTAGCGCGCCTGCTGGGCCGGGAAGCGCGTGCCGGCGGCGCCGCCGTCGAGGACGGTGCCGAGGGCGGTCTCGTCGAGGCCGCTGCAGATGACCGCGGGGATGCCGGCAGCCGTGGCCATCTCGGCCGCGACGACCTTCGAGCGCATCCCGCCCGAGCCCAGCGGCGAGGTGCCGTGGCCGATGTCGATGGCATCCAGGCGCTCGAAGTCGTTGACCTCGTCGACCAGCGCCGCCGCCGGGTCGGTGCGCGGATCGGCCGTGAACAGGCCGTCGATGTCCGTCAGCAGGACGAGCAGGTCGGCGCCGATGAGGATCGCGACCTGCGCGGCGAGGAAGTCGTTGTCGCCGAAGGAGATCTCGTCGGTCGTCGTGGTGTCGTTCTCGTTGATGACCGGGACGACGCTCCAGTCGAGCAGCCGGCGCAGCGTCTGGCGGGCGTTGAGGTAGTGGGTGCGCGCGCTCATGTCGAAGAAGGTCAGCAGCACCTGCGCGCTCGTCACGCCGCGCTCGCGCAGCAGCTCGTCGTAGACGCGGTAGAGCTTGCCCTGGCCCACGGCGCTCGCGGCCTGGAGGTCCTCGATCGCGGTGGGGCGCGGCGACAGGCCCATGAGCTGGATGCCGCGCGCGATCGCGCCCGAGGTCACGACGACGACGTCGTCGCCCGCGGCGTGGCGGGCGGCGACCCGATCGCAGACGCGCGCCAGGACGTCGGGCCGCAACGCGCCGGAGTCCTCGGCGACGATGCTCGAACCGAGCTTGACGACGTAGCGGGCCATCGGGTCGGCGCAGGCTATCCGGGGTCCAGCTCGAACACGATGCCGGCGATCTCGACGTCGTCGCCCGCCTCGAAGCCCGCCGCCTCCAGGGCGCGCATGACGCCCATGCGGTGCAGGCGGTGCTCGATGTGCGCGAGCGCCTCCTCGTTGTCGAGGTCGAAGCGCGCCACCAGCCGCTCGACCGGCACGCCGCTGACGCGGAAGGCCCCGTCCCCCACCGGGTCCACCCGCCACCCGCGGTCGGCGGCCGGGCGGAAGACGCGATGCTCGGCGAGCTCCTCCTCTGCGGCCAGCGCGGCAGCCGGGTGCGGCGCCTCGACCGGGACGCGGCGCAGGAGCTCGTGCGCGAGCTCGTCGAGGCCGGCGCGCGTGGCGCTGGAGGTCACCAGCACGGGCACGCCGTCGCCCAGCCGCTCGCGCCAGGCGGCGGCGGCCTGCTCCGCCGCCTCCGGCGTGACCAGGTCGGCCTTGGACAGCGCGAGCACGCGCGGCAGCGCGGCCAGCCGCGGGTCGTGGGCGGCGAGCTCGTGCTCGATCGTCTCCCAGTTGGCCTGCGGGTCGGAGCCGTCGAGCGGCGCCAGGTCGAGCACGTGCACGAGCAGCCGCGTGCGCTCGACGTGCGCCAGGAAGTCGTGGCCGAGCCCGGCGCCGTCGCTGGCGCCCTCGATCAGCCCCGGGATGTCGGCCAGCACGAGCTGGCGCTCGTCGGAGTCCAGCGTGCCGAGGCCGGGCTCGAGTGTGGTGAACGGGTAGTCGGCCACCTTGGGCGCGGCGCGCGTCAGGCGCGAGAGCAGCGACGACTTGCCCGCGTTGGGCAGCCCCACGAGGCCGACGTCGGCCAGCAGCTTGAGCTGCAGCTCGACCCAGCCCTCGTCGCCGGGCAGCCCGCGCTCGGCCAGCTGCGGCGCCTGGCGGGTGGCGGTCGCGAAGCGCTTGTTGCCGCGCCCGCCGTGGCCGCCGCGGGCGAGCACGACGCGCCCGCCCGGCACCACGAGGTCGTACTCGGTGCCGTCCCAGTCGACGACCTGAGTCCCCGGCGGGACGCGCACGACGAGGTCATCGCCGTCGGCGCCGTGGCGCAGCGCGCCCTGGCCGTGGCCGGCGCGCTGGGCCTTGTAGTGCGCCTTGCGCTTGAAGGACTGCAGGTCGCGCAGCGAGTCGTCGCACAGCAGCACGACGTCGCCGCCGCGGCCGCCGTCGCCGCCGTCGGGCCCGCCGCGCGGCACGTGGGCCTCGCGGCGAAACGAACGGCAGCCATCACCGCCGCCGCCTCCCTGCACGAAGATGCGCGCTTTGTCGAAGAGCATGCACGCCCCATCGTAGAAAGGACGCACCCCATGACCGACGACGACAAGGTCCTGCTCATCACCGGCGCGAGCTCGGGCATCGGCGCCGCAACCGCCCGCCACGCCGCCCAGGCGGGCTTCCGGCTCGTGCTCGCCGCCCGCTCGGTGGACAAGCTGCAGGCGCTGGCCGACGAGCTGGGCGGCGAGAAGCGCGCGCTGGCGGTGCGCTGCGACGTCACGGAGTTCGCCGAGCAGGAGGCGCTCGTGGCGGCCACGCTCGAGCGCTACGGGCGCCTCGACGTCGCCTTCGCCAACGCCGGCTTCGGCGCCGCGCGCGGCTTCCTGGAGGACTCGACCGAGCACTGGCGCGAGATGGTGCTCACCAACGTGCTCGGCGCGGCCTACACCATCCGCGCCACGCTGCCCGCCCTGAAGGACTCGACCGGCCACATCCTGCTCACCGGCTCGGTTGCCGGCCGGCGCGCGATCCCGGGCAGCCTCTACTCCTCCACCAAGTGGGCGATCACGGGCATGGGCGAGTCGCTGCGCCAGGACGTCGACGGCACCGGCGTCCGCGTCACCGTGATCGAGCCCGGCATGGTCGACACGCCGTTCTTCGACAACCCCGGCGAGGGGCGCCTGCAGGCCGACGACATCGCCCGCGCGGTGATGTTCGCGATCGAGCAGCCCCCGCACGTCGACGTCAACGAGATCCTCATACGGCCCACGGCGCAGTCGGGGTAGCCTCGACGCATGGGACGTTTCGAGCGATCACAGCATGGTGGCGGCCAGGCCGACCCACAGGAGGCGCTGCGGCGCGCGCGCGAGGCCGTCGCGCGCGAGCAGGCGCGGGAACAGGAGGTTGTCGAGGGAGGCGAGCCGCCCGACGACCGCGAGGACCAACTCGAGCGCGTGGAGGACGCGCTGCGCGACCACGACAGGCACTCCGAGCGCGAGGGCGACGGCTAGACGCGCCCGGAGCGCTCCCGCTGCGGCGCGTGGGCGTGCACGAACGCGGCGATCTGGTCGCCGAGCAGGCGGTCGTCCGTGTTGAGGTGGAACACCTCGGTGAAGTGGTTGTGGCCGGCGACGTAGACGAGGTGGGGCACGCGGCCGCCGCGCTCGTAGAGCGCGTTGAAGGCGATCGCCGCCTGCTGATGTGAGACCGGAGGATCGTGCTCGGCCACGGCGATCAGCACGGGCAGCTGCGAGTCGGCCGTGCCCGCCAGCGGCGACGCGGCCTCCCAGCCCGAGCGATCGCCGAAGTACGGGCCGAGCACCGCCTCGTCGTCGAAGGACGGCAGGTCGTAGGCGCCCGACAACAGCACCAGGCCGCGGACGCCGGGCTCGCCGTCGGGATGCAGCTGCGTCAGTGCCGCGTAGCTCGCGATGTGCGTGGCCCCCGCCGAAGAGCCGATCAGCACGATGCGGTCGGGGTCGCCGCCGTGCTCGGCGACGTTCGCGCGCAGCCACGCCACCGCGGCGGCGACGTCCTGCGCGCCCGCGGGCCAGCGATGCTCGGGCGCGAGGCGGTAGTTCATGGTCACCCCGACCATGCCCGACCGGCACGCCCACAGGCCGACGTTCTCGTTGTGCGGCGTGCCGGGCGTGGACTTGTCCCCGCGGACGAAGCCGCCGCCGTGGACGAAGAGGATCACCGGCCGATCACGCGATCCGGGCGCGGCGAACAGGTCGAGACGATGGCGCTCGTGCGGGCCATAGGCGACGTCGCGCGCGAGCACGACGCCATCGTACGGGGGCTGCTCGTGCGCGTCGGCGTAGATCGCGCGCGAGGCGTCGAGCGTCTGCGGGCTCACGACGTCGCCGATCGCCGCGATGGCGCTGGCGACGTCGCGATCCACCGCCTTACTCGGCGGCGTCGGGGAGGATCGAGATCACGCGGCCGCGCCGGCCCTCGGCGAACTGCACCGTGCCGGCGGCGCGGGCGAACAGCGTGTCGTCGCGGCCGATGCCGACGCCCTCGCCGGGCTTGAAGACCGTGCCGCGCTGGCGGACGATGATCTCGCCGCCGGTGACGACCTCGCCGGCGAACACCTTCACGCCGAGGCGCTTGGCGTTCGAGTCGCGGCCGTTGCGGGAGGAGCCGAGGCCCTTCTTGTGTGCCATTACTCGTCGTCCTCCTTCGGCTCGTCGGCCTTCGCGGCCGGCGGCTTGCGCGTGAGCTGCTTGATCTCGGTGACCTCGATGCGCGTCAGCTCCTGGCGGTGGCCGGTGCGCCTGCGATAGCCCCGCTTGGGCTTGAACTTGAACACGCGCAGCTTCTCGCCGCGCAGATGCTCGACGATCTTCGCGTCGACCTTCACCTTGGCCAGGCCGTCGGAGTCGAAGACGACGTCATCGGAGCGGAAGAGGATCGGCTCCAGCGACACCGTGGCGCCGGCGTCGTCGGGCAGCCGCTCGACGAGCAGGGTCTGGCCCTTCTCGACGCGGTACTGCTTGCCACCGGTCTTGACGATCGCGTACATGTCCAGTCTCAGTCTGAGGTCGCTTCCGCCTTGGCAGCGGAACGGCGCCGTCCGCCTCTGCGGCCGCGGCGCCGAGGAGTGGATTCTACGTCATCGCCGTCGGAGGCCGCCTTGTCCTCGGTGGACGCGGCCTCCTCGTCGGCCTTCGCCTCGGCCTTGGGCGCGGACTTCGGACGCGTCGTGCGGACCCGCTTCTTGGGCGCGGGCTTCTCGTCGTCGTCCTTGGCGGCGGCCTTCGCGGCGGGCTTCGCCGCCGCCTTCACCGCCGGCTTGGCCGCGGACTTCGGCGGGGCTCCGTTGCCCGACCGGGGCTGGTCGTCGACGAGCACCGCGGTGGCCGACGAGCGCCCGGCCTCCTCGATGCGCACCAGGCGCTTCTCGCCCACGTGGGGGCCGCCGTTGGTGACCGAGATGATGTAGCCGTCGACCTTGGCCACGGCGTCGTCGACCGCGTACATGTGCGGCTCGACGATGGTGACGAGCACCTCGTCGCCCGCCCGGAAGGGGATCGCCTGCTCGCGCACGTCCTCGTCGGAGCCCTCGAGCACGATGTCGAAGTGGTCGTGGGGCAGCCCCTCCGAGCCGGTGAAGTGGAAGTGGCGGCCGGTCTCGGCCTCCAGCGCATGCAGCACGCGCGACTGGTTGCCCGTGAACTGCGAGCTCACGTGCGGGTGCATGCGGATGAGGAAGGCCTCGATCTTGCGCGGGGCGCGCGCGGCCAGCTCGCGCAGGCGGCGCTCGAACTCGATGGCGATCGTCTCCTCGGAGAGCACCACGCCGTCGCCGTGACAGACCGGGCAGGCCCGGGTCATGATCTCGCGCACGCCCTCGGTCACGTTCTGGCGCGTCATCTCGACCAGGCCGAGCTTGGAGATCTCCGCGGTGAAGGTCTTGGTGCGGTCCTCGTCGAGCGTCTTGCGCAGCGTCTTGAGCACCGCGTCGCGGTTGCGCGCCCGCGCCATGTCGATGAAGTCGATGACGATGATGCCGCCGATGTCGCGCAGGCGCAGCTCGTTGACCACCGCCTCGGCGGCCTCGAGGTTGGTCCGCGTGATCGTGTCCTCCAGGCGCGCCTGCTTGCCGCGCCCGACGAACGAGCCCGAGTTGACGTCGATGACCGTCAGCGCCTCGGCGTAGTCGATCATCAGGTAGCCGCCGGAGGGCAGGTCGACGCGGCGCGAGATGAGGCCCTTGATGACGTCCTCGACGCCGTAGGCCTCGAACAGCGGCGTGGAGTCCTGGTAGAGCTCGACGCGGTCGACCAGCTCGGGCGCCGTGCGCGTGAAGAACGACACCAGCCGGTGGTACTGCTTCTCGTCGTCGACGAGCGCGCGCTCGAAGTCGGCCGAGAAGATGTCGCGCACCACGCGGACCGAGAGGTCGGCCTCCTGGAAGACGAGCTCGGGCGCGGTGGCCTCGGCCACGCGCTTCTGCAGGACCTCGTGGAGCTTGAAGAGGTACTGCAACTCGCGCTCGAAGTCCTCGCGCTTGGCGCCCGAGGCGGCCGTCCGGACGATCGCGCCGCCGCCCTGCAGGTCGAGCCCGCGGGCCTCGCGGCGCAGGCGCTCGCGCTCGTTGTCGTCCAGGCGCTTGGAGACGCCGACGCCCTCGCCGGTCGGCGTGTAGACCATGTAGCGCCCCGCGATGGTGAGGTCCATCGACAGGCGCGCGCCCTTGGTCTTCAGCGGGTCCTTGACGACCTGCACGACGATCTCCTGCCCGGGCTTGAGCAGGTCGCCGATCTTCTTGCCGCCCTCCTTGCCGCGACCGCGGCGGGGGGTCTCGACGCCGGGCAGCACGATCTCGTCGACGTGCAGGAAGCCGTTCTTGTCGAGGCCGATGTCGACGAAGGCGGCCTCGAGGCCGGGCAGGACGTTGTCGACCTTGCCCTTGTAGATGTTGCCCACGATGGAGCGGTTGCCGCGGCGCTCGAAGTAGAGCTCCGCGACGCGATAGCCGGCGGCGGGGTTCTTCCCCCGCCGGCCCCCGGACTTGGCGGCGCCGGGTGTGCCTGTGGATTCGAGCAGCGCGACGCGGGTCTCCCCACGGTCAACACTGACGAGTACTTGCTTTTTCAAGAGGTTCTCCTAGAGAGCCAGGACGCGGCCCTTGGTGGCGGCCGATGCGCGCCCTTGCGCGTAGATCGACTGCAAGAGGCCGACGGCCAGGAAGGTTGTGAGCACCGACGAGCCGCCGTAGGAAAGGAGCGGCAGGGGGATGCCCGTGATGGGCATGATGCCAATGGTCATGCCCACGTTGATGAAGACTTGAAAGAGGAGCATAGACACGACGCCGCCGGCGATTAACGCGCCGAACAGGTTCTTGGCGATCGTGAGGATGCGCAGCCCCCTCCAGATGAGCAGCGCGTACATCGAGAGGATGAGCGCGGCGCCGATGAAGCCCCAACGCTCGCCCACGACGGCGAACACGAAGTCGGTGTGGTGCTCAGGCAGGAAGTTGTACTTCGTCTGCGTCGCGCGATCGCCTCTTCCGGTCTTCTCACCGGAGCCGATGGCGATGCGCGACTGGTTCTGCTGATAGCCCTGCTTGGCCGGGTTGTCGGTCGGGTTCAGAAAGGCCGTGAGGCGGTCCTTCTGGTAGCCGTGCAGGACGGTCACGCCGACCTTCGGCGCGACGACGAGGGTGAAGGTGATGGCCACCGCGAACAGCGCGAAGAGCGCGGCGAAGTGCCGCCAGCTGGTGCCCGCCACGAAGAGCACCGCGAGGCCGACGACGATGTAGACCAGGCCGGAGCCGAGGTCGGGCTGCGCGATCACCAGCGCCGCCGGGATCAGCGTCAGCAGCATGACCCGGACGGTGGTGTCGCGGTTGTGCAGCGCGCGCGGGCGGTCGACCACGAAGGCCGACAACGCAACGACGAGCAGAACCTTGCCCAGCTCGGAGGCCTGGAAGGAGAAGAAGCCCAGGTCGATCGCGCGCCGCGAGCCGCGCGCCACCGAGCCCAGCGCCGAGACGGCGACGATCGAGGTGATGAGCAGCCCGTAGACGACGTACTTGGCGCCGCGCAGCCGCGAGTAGTCCACGCGCGCCAGCACGACGGCCAGCACGGCGCCGACCACGAAGTAGACCGCCTGGCGGTTGACGTAGTAGTGCGGGTCGCCGGCGATGTCGTCGACCGTCGCGCCGCTGATGGTGATCAGCGAGGCGACGCACAGGCCGATGACGGCGAGCAGCAGGATCGGGTCGAAGGGCAGGGCCAGCGTCATCGGGCGCGCGCTCGAGGCGGCGGGGACGTCGTCGACGTCGTGGATGGGCGTGCTGACGGGGGGCGTCATCGGATCAGAACGTCTTCGACTTGCCCGCGATGTACTTGATCGGCTGGTGGAACCACTTCGAGACGATCGTGCGCGCCACCGGGGCGGCCGCGTCGGCGCCGAAGCCGCCGTCCTCGATCGTGACCGCGACGACGATCGGGTGCTGCGGGTCGTTGACGAAGCAGACGTACCAGGACTGGTCGTTGGGGCGGTTGAGCCGCTGGGCGGTGCCGGTCTTGCCGAACACCGGGTAGCGGCTCTGGTTCCAGCCCTTCCACACGTCGGCCGACGTGCCGTGCAGGGTGCCGTCGTGCAGGCCGTCGAGGATCACCTGGCGCACGGCCGGGTCGATCGTGACGTGCTGGGCGGCGCCGGGCTCGATGCGCTGCAGCAGCTGGCCGCCGGAGTTCTCCACGGCGGCGCCGAGGTGCGGGCGCACGCGGTGGTTGCCGTTGGCCAGCACCGAATAGGCCACCGCCATCTGCAGCGGCGTGGCCTGCAGGTCGCCCTGGCCCACGGCGAGGTTGACCTCGTCGCCCTCCGTCCACGGGCGGTTCTCGCCGTCGGCGATGCCGCACGGGTGATGCTTCTTCTTGCGGCACGACGCCTCCTCGGCGTTGAGGCGATCGCGCCAGGCGCGGTCGGGCACCGTGCCGCCGAACTCGCCGGGCGTGTCGATGCCGGTCCGGTGGCCGAGGCCGAGGCGCCGCGCCCACTTCTGCAGCGGCTGGCCCGCGAGGGCGTTCAGGCGCTGGCCCATCGTGTAGAAGTAGACGTCCGAGGACTTCGACAGCGCGCTCGTCATGTTCACCGGGCCGAGCGCCTCCTTGCCGGCGTTGCACGCCTCCTGGCCCGCGGTCCCGATCTTGATGCAGCCGTTGTCGTCGATGATGTCGCCCGGCTGCACCACGCCGCTGGTCATCGCGGCCAGCGCGGTGATCGGCTTGAAGGTCGAGCCGGTCGGATAGGAGCCGCCGATCGCGCGGTTGAACAGCGGCGCGCCGCCGCTGTCGCCGAACAGGCGATCGGCGGTGGCCTGAGAGAACGGCTTGGAGAGGATCGACGGGTTGACCGTGGGATAGGAGCCCAGCGCCAGCACGCTGCCGTCGCGGGGGTCGAGCGCCACGAAGCCGCCCGCCGTGCCGGGGCCCGAGTTGATCGTCTGGTCGAGGTACTTCTCGCCGGTCTGCTGCAGATCGAAGTCCAGGGTGGTGCGCACCGAGCGCCCGGGCACGGGGTTGTGTCCCGGCGCCGAGCTCTTCGGCCGTCCCAGCGCGTCGATGGTGACCTTGGTCGAGCCGTCCACGCCGCGCAGGTACTGGTCGTAGGCGCGCTCCAGCCCGCCCTGGCCGACCACCGTTCCCTGCTTGACGCCCTTGAAGCGCTTGAGCTTGAGCTCGGAGTCGTCGATCTCGCCGATGCTGCCCACGAGCTGAGCGGCCAGCGAGTGATGCGGGTAGCGGCGCAGGAACTTGCGCTCGACGTCGATGCCGGGGAAGCCCTCGGGATGCTCGACCAGGTAGTTGCGCCGCGGGATGTCGACGTCGACCTTGACCGTGACGTTGGCGTACGGGAGCGTCGCCAGCGACTGCACGACGCGCTCCTGGATCGTCTTGGGCGACATGTTGAGCACGCGCGCCAGGCTCGTGAAGCGCTGGGCGAGGTGGGCCGTGGCGGGCGGCGGGATCGCGATCAGCGGCCCCTTCTTGCCCTTCGGCCGGCGCGAGCGCGCGGTCACGTGCTGGCCCCACGTCGCGGCCGCATCGCGCTCGGCCGCGGGCAGGCTCTCGGGATCGAGCTGGACCACCGTGGCGGCGCGGTTCTCGACCAGCACGTTGCCGTTGCGGTCGAGGATGTCGCCGCGCGGCGCCTGCACGCGCAGCTCGCGCACGCGGTTGTCGCGCGCCTGCTGGAGGTACTGGTCGCCCGAGAGCACCTGCAGGTACCACAGGCGGAAGAAGATGATGGCGAAGAGGACGAAGGCGATCCCGCCCAGCACGGCGACGCGCAGCGCCAGCTGCGGCGTGATCGGCGGGCGGCGCTCGTGGATGGGGACGGGATCGATCATGCGCGCGAGAGCGGCGAGAGGCCGCCGGTCGTGTAGGCCCGGCGCCGGCGCCGGCGCGGGTCCTCGGGCAGGGCGGGCAGCAGCACCCGGCGCACGACCGCGTAGACCGGCGTGGCGATCACGCCGTTGAGCAGCACGGTGGCGAGGATCTCGCGCGCCAGCAGGAAGCTGACGGGCGCGTCGACCCCGAGCAGGAACTGCATCAGCGAGTAGCCGACCATCGCGGCCGCGGTCGCCGCGGCGCCCACCGCCAGCGGCACGAGCGCGCTCTGCGGGTCGCGCAGCTCGCGGAAGCGCCCGGCCCAGTAGCCGACGGCGACGTAGACCAAAGACGACAACCCGACCGTCTGCACGAGCGCGAGATCGAGGAAGAGGCCCGCGCCGAAGCCGAAGCAGGCCCCGGCCACCGAGCCGGCCAGCAGGCCGACGGCGGCGATGACGAGCGGCATGAGGTCGGCGTTGGTGCCGAAGATCTGCAGCTGGGTGACGGCCGAGACCTGCAGGAGCACGGTGACCACGCCCACGAGGGCCAGGCGCAGCACGAGCTGAGGGACGGCGACCCTCACCGGCCCACGTCGCCCTTGGTCAGCACCTCGACGAGGTCGAGCCGGCGCCCGTTGACGAAGGGCGCTACGTGGACCTGCTGGTTGTCGCTGCCGGCGTCGTCGACGCGCGTCACGCGCCCGATCGGGACATCGCGCGGATAGGGCGAGGGGAACTTGCCCACGTTCGACACGGTCCCCGAGGTCACGACCGTCTGGCCGGGCCGCACGACGTCCTTGCCCGAAAGCGATCCGAGCACGAGGTCGGTCGGGTGGCCCGCCTCGACCTGCACGATCCCCTTCACGCCGCTCTCGCTCACCGTCGCGCCGATCTGCGTCGTGTGGTCGGTGGTGAGCGTGACGATCGACGTCCCGGGCGACACCCAGGTGACCTTGCCCACGAGCCCCGAGCCGTTGACCACGGCCTGGTTGACCCTCACGCCCGACGAGGTGCCCTGGTCGATCGTGACCTGCGTGAACCACAGGTTGGGGTCCTGCCCGATGACGTGCGCGGAGACCGGGCGGTTGTCGGTCAGCCCGTGCTGCTTGTTCAGCGCGATCTGGTCGCCGAGCTGGCCCTGCTCGCGCAGCTTGGCCTGCAGCTGGATGTTCTGCGCGCGCAGCGCGTCGCGGTCCTTGCGCAGGTCCTTGAGATCGCCCTTGGCGTTGAAGGTGTCGCCGGCCCAGCCGAAGAGGTCGCGCACGGGCTTGAGCGCCTTGCTGGCGCCCTCCTGGATCGGCGAGACGACGTCGAGCACGCCGCGCTGCACGGAGTGCAGGCCGCCGCCGGCGGACTCGCCGAAGTACGCGGTGAGCAGGATGAGGGAGCTGGCTACGAGCAGTCCGAGGACTACCCGCCGCCGGCGGACCGTCTTGTCGTACACGCGGAGAGATTCTCCAAAGCCTTGATGGAGTTACGCCGCGCAGCGCTATTAGCGGCCACGGCGGCGGTTCCTCGAATTCTTGTTCGTGCGGTGGATGACCTCGAACTCCTCGAGCGAGCGGCCGGAGCCCACCGCCACGCACGTCAGCGGGGACTCCGCGAGGTGCGCGGGCATCTGGGTCTCCTCGCGCAGGCGCTCGTCGAGGCCCTGCAGGAGTGATCCGCCGCCGGCCAGCATGATGCCGCGATCCATGATGTCGGACGCGAGCTCCGGCGGGGTGCGGTCAAGGGTCTCCTTGACCGCATCGATGATCTGCGACAGGGGCTCCTCGAGTGCCTGCCGGATCTCCTCCGAGGTGAGAACGACCGTCTTGGGCAGGCCCGAAACCATGTCACGTCCACGGATCTCGGCCTGCACCTCCTCCTCCATCGGGTACGCCGACCCGATCTCGAGCTTGACCTCCTCGGCCGTCTGCTGGCCGATGAGCAGCTTGTACTCGCGCTTGGCGTAATTGATGATCGACTCGTCGAGCTCGTCGCCGCCCACGCGGATGGACTGCGAGACGACGATCCCGCCGAGGCTGATGACCGCCACCTCGGACGTCCCGCCGCCGATGTCGACCACCATGCTGCCGGTCGGCTCGCCGACGGGCAGCCCCGCTCCGATGGCCGCCGCCATCGGCTCCTCGATGAGGTAGGCCTGCCGCGCTCCCGCGCTCAGGCACGCCTCCTCCACGGCACGCTTCTCGACGCCGGTCACCCCCGACGGAACACAGACCACGACGCGCGGATGCGCCCAGCGGTTCTGGTGGACCTTCTGGATGAAGTGGCGCAGCATCTCCTCGGTCACGTCGAAGTCGGCGATGACGCCGTCCTTCAGCGGCCGAATGGCCTGGATCGTCCCCGGCGTGCGGCCGAGCATCCGCTTGGCCTCGATACCCACCGCGTGCACCTCGCCGGTGCGCGAGTCGATGGCCACCACGCTGGGCTCGGACAGCACGATGCCCCGGCCCCGCACGTAGACCAGCGTGTTGGCCGTGCCGAGATCGACCGCCATGTCGCGGCCACCGAAGCCAGTGAGGTAGCTGAAGAAGCCCATGTGAGAGAGGGGCGCAGGCGCACGTCCTGCCCCGCCCTCCTCGGGGAGGGCACCGGCGGCTGCGGTCGGGCCAGTGTATCGGAGAGTCCGTTCACCTCTCCGCCCCGCGGAGCCCGCAAAATGCGCTGCAAAGCGCGCATGCGATCGAGCCTCAGGACGCGAGGTCCAGCAGGCCCGGCCACAGCGCGATGAGCGTCGCGACGGGCAGGCCGACCACGTTGAGGTAGTCGCCGTCGATGCGCTCGATGAGCGCCGCGCCGCGGCCCTGGATGGCGTAACCACCGGCGCGTCCGGACCATTCGCCGCACCCGACGTACCACTGCACGAGCGCGTCGTCGAGCGCGCGGAAGGTGACCTCGGTGGTCGCCGTGGCCGCCACGACGTCACCGGTGGCGTGCACGAGCGCGACGCCGCTGACCACGCGGTGGGTGCGCCCCGACAGGCGCCGCAGCGTCTCGGCCGCCGCCGACGCGTTGGGCGGCTTGCCCCAGATCTCGACCTCGGTGGCGACGAGGGTGTCGACTCCGAGCACGATCTCGCCCTCGGTGGCGCCGGCGGCCAGCGCCTTGCGCAGGGCGTTCTCCCCCGCGACCGCCTCCGGGGCGCCCGCGTCCTCCTCGACGACGTCGACGGGGCGCTCGACGAACGGCACCCCGAGCTGCTCCAGGATCGCCCGCCGCTGGGGCGAGCGGCTCGCGAGGACGAGCGTCACAGCTCTCCGAAGAAGAGTGCCGCCTCCCGCGCGGCCGACTCGTTGGAGTCCGAGCCGTGGACCATGTTCTGGCCGATCTCCAGCGCGAAGTCGCCGCGGATCGAGCCCGGCGCGGCCTCGAGCGGGTTGGTGGCGCCGATGACCTGGCGCGCGGCGACCACGGCCTCGTGGCCCTCGAGGACCATGGCGACCAGCGGGCCGGAGGTGATGAACGCCACGAGCTCGCCGAAGAACGGCTTGCCCTCGTGCTCGGCGTAGTGTTGCTCGGCGACCTCGCCCGTGAGCGTCATGTACTTCAGGGCCGCGATGCGCAGGCCCTTGCGCTCGAAGCGGGCGATGATCTCGCCGGTCAGGCCGCGTGCGAACGCATCCGGCTTGACCAGGATGAGGGTCCGGTCCATTGGGAGAGCTCTCCTTGGGTTCTTATTGAGGTGGCGCTTCGAAGGACGCCGTCGCCTCGGGCTCGAGCTCGATCTCGTCGGTGCTCGAGCGCCGGCGGCGCCTTCGGCTGCTGCGCGGCGCGGGCGTGACGCCCGGGATCTCGGCCTCGCAGTACGGGCAGATGCGCCAGGCCGGGTCCAGCGGCTTGGCGCAGTTCGCGCACGGGTCCTTGAGCTTGCGCATGCAGCTGGGGCAGCGCAGGAAGTCGCGCTCGACCTCCGTGTCGCAATGCGGGCACAGGAAGTAGTTCAGCGAGTGCAGGCGCGCCTCGGCCGCCTGCATCTCGAGCTCGCGCTCGCGCACGTCCTCGAGGTACTCGGGCGGGCGCACGATCATGTAGACGACCGTCCCCACGAACGGGAAGAGCGAGGCGACGGTGGCGCACACGACCAGCATCGGGTCGGCGATGCGCCGGCGCGCGTCCGCGTAGGTGTAGTAGACGAGCGCCAGCCACACGACGACGAGGACGAGGATCAGCAGCTTCACGGCCGTGTCGAGGCCGTCGTTGTTGATGCCGAAGAGGCCTATGGGCAGCATGGCAGGGGCGAAGGCTAGACGACGGGGCGGAGGAATCCGGCACCGGGGTGTACCCGGATCACAGGAACAGTCGTCCGAATCCGTAGCCGAGCGCGAAGAACACGAGGATCACGAGCGCCACGATGAACGCGACGGCGGCGATCATCGCGGGTACGGACGGGCCGTCGTCGTTCATAGCGTGCTCCGCCGCTCGGCGCCCGCGGGCCGCAGCAGATCGGCGATCAGGTAGATCGTGCCGGTGGCCAGCGCGACGCCGTCGGGCCCCGCGGCGGCGCGCGCCTGCTCGAGCGCCTGGCGAGGATCGGGGGTGGTGCGCGCCGGTGGGCCGCCGAGCTGGCCGCACAGCGACTGCAGGGTCCCCGGCGGCAGCGCGCGCGGGTTCGCGCTCGCGGTGCAGATGACCTCGTCGCACAGCGGCAGCAGCTCGCGCAGCATCGCGGCGGCGTCCTTGTCGTCGAGGATCGAGATGCAGGCCACCAGCCGCCGGCCGTCGAGGAAGCCGCGCAGCGCCTCGGCCAGGGCGGCCATGCCCCCCGGGTTGTGCGCACCGTCGAGGACAATTCGTCCCCGCCCACCCCCCGAGTCGATGACCTCGAAGCGCCCGGGGACGAGCGTCGAGGCGGCGGCCGCCGCCACCATGCCCTCGTCCAGCGCGCCCAGGTACGCCTCGGCGGCCGCGCGCGCGAGGGCGAAGTTGCGCCGCTGGTGGGGGCCGCGCGCGAGCACCTCGAGGGTGACCGGCAGGGAGTCCACCGCCGTCAGCGCCAGCCGTGCTCCGCGCTGCGCACACGTGTCGCGCGCCAGCGCCAGCGCGTCGGGATGCAGGTCGTCGCCGACGACGAGGATGCCGTGCGGCTGCACGACGTCGAGCTTCTCGCGCGCGATGTCGGCCACCGTGGGCCCCAGCCAGCGCGTGTGCTCGAGACCGACGTTGGTCAGCACCTGCACGCGCGACGGGATGACGTTGGTGGCGTCGTAGCGCCCCCCGAGCCCGGCCTCGACGACGGCGACCTGCACGCCGGCGGCGGCCAGCTCGTCGTAGGCGGCCGCGGTGAGGGCCTCGAACTGCGTGACGCCGTCGTCCTCGCCCAGCGTGCGGTCGACCTTCTCCGCGGCGCGCCGGGCGCGCTCGACCGCCGCGGCGAAGCGCTCCGGGGTGCAGTCCTCGTCGTCGATGCGCACGCGCTCGGTGAAGGAGACGAGGTGCGGCGACAGGTAGGTCCCCGTGCGCAGGCCGTGGCGGCGCAGGATGGCGGCGGTCATGCGCGCCGTCGAGGACTTGCCGTTGGTGCCCACCACGTGGATCGACTCGTAGCGCTCCTGCGGCGAGCCCAGGACGGTCATCAGCCGGCGCATGCGGTCCAGGCCGAACCGCATGCCGAACAGCTCGAGGCCGAGGAGATAGCGCTCGGCGTCGGCCAGGGTCACAGCTGCTCGAGCTCTCGACGCAGGCGATCGAGCTTGTCGCGCTCGGCCGCGACGAGCTGCTCCGGAGCCTTGGCCACGAAGCCCTCGTTGGCCAGCTTGGCCTCGGCGCGCGCGATCTCCTGGCCCAGGCGATCGCGCTCCGCGGCGCGCTTGCGCTCCTCCTCGGCGGGGTCGACGAGCGCGCCCGCACGGATCTCCACCATGCCGCCCGCGAACGGGACGGCGGCGGTCGTCTCGCCGTCGCCCTCGAGGTCCAGGCGCGCCATACGCGCCACCAGCTCGGCGTCGCCGTCGAGGCCGTCCAGGCGCGCAGGGAGCACCTGGCCGGGCTTGACGCCGGCCTCGTCGCGCCAGGAGCGCAGCGCGGTCACCGCGGCGATGACGGCGCCCACGCGCGCCTCGGCGTCGGGGTCGCGCAGGCTGTCGTCGGGCGCGCCGGCCTGCTGAGCGGCCAGCAGCCGCTCGGCGCCGGGTATGTGCGACCACAGCTCCTCGGTGACGAAGGGGATGATCGGATGGGCGAGCAGCAGCGTCTCGCGCAGGACGTGGAGCATCGTGGCCGAGAGCTCGGCGTCGTACTCGCGGCCTTTGTTGAACTCCAGGTACCAGTCGCACAGCTCGCCGTAGACGAAGTCATAGAGCCCCAGGGCGGCCTTGGAGAAGTCGAAGGCGGCGACGTTGGCGTCGAACTGCGCCTTGGCCTCCTGCAGGCGGCTGAGGATCCAGCGGTCGTGGACCGTCGTGGGCCGCGGCGCGGGCTCGG
The DNA here is from genome assembly GCA_963806015.1 of uncultured Actinomycetes bacterium. Lineage (GTDB taxonomy): Bacteria > Actinomycetota > Thermoleophilia > Solirubrobacterales > Solirubrobacteraceae > JAOPZW01. Next base: position 49,308 of record CAWDWM010000002.1, read on the forward strand.
TCGCGGCGACGACGTTGCCGAGCACGTAGCGCGCGGCGTTGAAGAGCTTGTTGGCCAGCGCCTGGCCCTGGCGGACCTTCTCGGAGGAGTAGCGCACGTCCTGGGTGCTCGACATCGCCAGCAGCCCGAAGCGCACCGCGTCGGCGCCGTGGGCGTCGATCTCGTCGATCGGGTCGATGCCGGTTCCCAGCGACTTGCTCATCCGCCGGCCGTCGGGCGCCTGGATGACCGAGTGCACGTAGACGTCGGCGAAGGGGACCTCCCCGGTGAATTCGAGGCCCATCATCACCATCCGCGCGACCCACAGGAAGAGGATGTCGCGCGCCGTCGAAAGCACATCGGTCGGGTAGAAGGCGGTCAGCTCGGGCGTCTCCTCGGGCCAGCCCAGCGTCGCGAACGGCCACAGCGCGGAGGAGAACCACGTGTCGAGCACGTCGGGATCGCGCTCCCAGCCCGCGCCCTCGGGCGGCTCGATGCCGACGTAGGTCTCCTCGTCCTCGCGATACCAGACCGGGATCTGGTGGCCCCACCACAGCTGGCGCGAGATGCACCAGGGGCGGATGTTGCGCAGCCACTCCAGGTAACGGCGCGCCTGCGACTCGGGGTGGATGCGCACGCGCCCGTCCTCGACGGCCGCGATCGCGGGCTGGGCCAGCTCGTTCATGGCCATGAACCACTGCAGCGAGATCAGCGGCTCGATGCGCTCGCCGGAGCGGTGGCTGAAGGGCACGGTGTGGGTGTAGGGCTCGCTGTCGCGGATCAGCCCCTGCTCGGTCAGCGCCGCGACGACCTTCTCGCGCGCCTCCTCCACGGTGAAGCCCGCGTAGGCGGTGCCCGCCTCGGCCGTCATGCGCCCGTCCTCGCCGATGACGCTGAGCTCGTCGAGGTCGTGGCGGCGGCCGATCTCGAAGTCGTTGGGGTCGTGGCCGGGCGTGATCTTCAGCGCGCCGGTGCCGAAGTCGGGCTTGACGTACTCGTCGGCGATGATCGTCAGGTGGCGCCCGACGAGGGGCAGCACCGCGGTGCTGCCGATGAGGTGGCGGTAGCGCTCGTCGTCGGGGTGCACCGCGACCGCGGTGTCGGCCAGCATCGTCTCCGGGCGCACGGTGGCGACCACGATCTCGCCCGAGGAGTCCTCCAGCGGATAGGCGATGTGGAACAGGGTGTCGGTCACCTCGCGGTCCTCGACCTCGAGGTCGGAGATCGCCGAGCGCGACCCCGGGTCCCAGTTGACCAGGTAGTGGTCGCGGTAGATGAGGTCCTTGTCGTAGAGGTCGACGAAGACCTTCATCACGGCGCGCACGTAGGCGTCGTCGAGCGTGAAGCGCTCGTCGTCGTAGTCCACCGTCGCGCCCAGCCGCTTGAACTGCTCGATGATGCTGCCGCCGTACTGCTCGCGCCACTCCCACACGCGCGCGACGAAGGCCTCGCGGCCGATCTCCTCGCGGCTCGTGCCGTCGGCCTGCAACTGGCGCTCGACCTGCTTCTGGGTCGCGATGCCCGCGTGGTCGGTGCCGAGGATCCACTTCGCCCGGCGCCCGTGCATCCGCTGGTAGCGGATCAGGCAGTCCTGGATCGAGCCGTTGAGCGCGTGGCCCATGTGGAGCACGCCGGTGACGTTGGGCGGTGGGATCGCGATCGAGTAGTTCTCGTCCGCGGTGCCCGCGGGCTCGGGGTGGTGCAGGCCCGCCGCCAGCCAGCGCTCGACGATCCGAGGCTCGACCTCGGAGGGCTCGAAGCGGGTGCGATCCTGCAGGCTGGTCATCGGGCGCGAGAGTCTACGCAGCAGATCAGCGCGGACGAGGCCGCAGACGGCGCGCCACCGGGGCGAGGTTGCGCCCGAGCGTGGGCAGGTCGAGCTTGGCCGCCAGCCGGCGCACGTCGCGGCGCTCGGCGGGTGTCAGGTTGCCCGGCCGCGCGCGCGACTTGCGCAGCAGCGCGGCCAGGTGCGCACGCTCGCCGGGGGTCAGCTTCTCCCAGTGCTCGCGGGCCACGACGAGGGCGTCGAAGAGGACGGCCCATTTGACGGCGCGAAGTGCGAGCGAGCGCGGCACCACACCGAGGCTAGCGTCCCCGGCGCGGATGACGCCGGCGCCCGATGACCGCCGCCGTGGCCATGGAGAAGCCGAGGCGGCCGAGGCGCATGCTGCGCCCGATGGCGAGCAGCTCGGCGCGGTCGGCCGGCGTGAGGTTGGCCGGGTTGCCGCGCGTGCGGCGCATGAGCTCTGAGACCCGCCTGCGGTCGGCCGGATCCAGCCGGCCCCAATGGTCGTGGCCGGCGCGCAGGACCTCGAAGACGATCAGCCAGGGAGCGAGACGGCGCAGGAGCATGCTCGGGCCTTACCCCGCGCGTGCCGTGCGACACGCACCGGTCGGCGGCAGAAACCTTTCGGTGACCGCCGGGTCCTTGAGGACATGAGGCTCCCTGCGCTCATCGCTCTCGTGGCCGTCTCGGGCGCGCTCGCCGCCTGCGGCGGCACGGACGGCGCCAAGAGCGGCGACGCGTCGACCGTCGTGGCCAGCGCCAAGAAGGCGAAGGTCGGCAGCGTGATCGTCGACGCGCAGGGCCGGACGCTCTATCGCTTCACCGCCGAGGCCCAGGGCCTGCCGGTGTGCACCGGCGCCTGCGTCGGCACCTGGCTGCCGGCCGTGGTCGCCGCGGCGTCCGGGCTCCCCGAGCACGTCGCGACGGTCAAGCGCCCCGACGACGGCCGGCTCCAGCTCACCTACGACGGCCACCCCCTCTACCGCTACGCCGGCGACCGGTCCCAGGCGGACGCCAACGGCGAGGGCGTGGGCGGTCAGTGGTTCGCGGTCAAGCCTGGCGCGAGACAATAACCCTGAGGTTATAATGAGAGCATGGAGGCAGACGCCCTCATCCGCCACGCACGTGCCGCCGCCGGACTGACGCAGGCGGACCTCGCGCGCCGTCTCGGCACCTCGCAACCGGCGATCGTCAAGCTCGAGCGCCCGGGGGCGAATCCGACGGTCCGGACGCTAGACCGGGTGTTGCGTGCCACCGGTCATCGTCTCGAGCTCTTCGCGCCTACGTGGTCGCCGGCCGTCGATGAGTCCCTTATCCGTAAGCAGCTCGAGCTGCCGCCCGCCGAGCGGCTGCGTGATCTGGAGCGGCATTCAGCGCAGATCCGTCAACTCATGATCGCGGGCGCGCGCAGTCGCGGTGAGCTTCCCTGAGCTAAAGCTCCAAGCGCTGCTGAGCCGCCTCGGGCGCGCCGAGGTCGACTTCGTGGTCGTCGGCGGCGTCGCGGTGGCCTTCCAGGGATACGGCCGGGCGACGAAGGACCTGGACATCACCTATTCGACCGATCACGAGAACCTGGGCCGACTCGGCGGCGTGCTGGTGGCTTTGCACGCTCGGCTCCGAGGCGTGGTCGAGGACGTCCCCTTCGTCCCGGACGACCGAACGCTCGCGCGCACGCGGCTCCTGACGTTGGACACCGACGAAGGCAGCCTCGACCTCATCGCCGATCCTCCGGGCGCACCGCCGTACGCGACGTTGCGCGAGCGTGCCGACCGCGTAGACCTGGAGGGTGTCGTCGTAGCTGTCGCCGCGCTCGATGACCTCCTCGCCATGAAGCGCGCCGCGGGGCGCCCACAGGATCTCATCGACATCGATGCGCTGGAAGTCGCTCGGCGGATGCGCGCGCAGCCGAGCGATCAGTGATCTGCGAGCGCCCGGCGGGCGGCCTCGAGGCGCTTGCTCGCGTCGGCGGCCAGCGCGGCGACCACCTCGGCCGCCGGCGCCTCGCGCGCCAGCTCGTGGGCCTGCCCGGCCCACAGGTTGATCATGTCCGCGTCGCCCGCCGCGCGGCCGGCGGCGCGCAGGGGCGCCGTGACGTGGTGGATCTCGGGATAGGCGGGCGGCGCGTCGGCGGAATGCTCTTCCAGGAAGCGGTTGACGATGCCGCGCGCCTTGCGGCCGGTGAAGGCGCGCGTGAGGCGCGTCGGAGCGGAGGCCGCCAGCGCCGCCTGGTGCGCCGGCGAGGTGCCCGCCTCCGGGCAGCGCATGAAGGCGGTGCCGAGCTGCGCGGCCTGCGCCCCCGCGCACAGGACCGCCGCCACCGCGCCGCCCGAGGCGATCGCGCCCGAGGCGACGAGCGGCAGGTCGGTGTGGGCACCGACGAGTTGCAGCAGCGCGAGCAGGCCGTACTCGCCGGCGCCCTCGTCGTCGACGAACGACGCGCGGTGCCCGCCCGCCTCGATGCCCTGGACGATGAGGGCGTCGGCGCCGGCGGCGGCGGCGTCCTGCGCCTCGTCGACGTCGGTCACCGTGACCCAGACGGTGCTGCCGACGGCCTGCAGGCGCGCCACGACGTCCGCGGGCGGGCAGCCGAAGGTGAAGGAGACCGCGGCCACCGGGTCGTCCTCGAGCAGCATGAGCTTGGCGTCCCACCCGTCGTCCTCGAAGTGCGGCTCGCCGAGCGCCACGCCCTGGCGCCCCGCCTCGTCGCGCAGCGCCTCGATGTAGCGCTCGTAGCGGCCGCGCGCGGTGGGGCGACCGGGAACGAAGACGTTGACGCCGAAGGGCGCGCCGGTGAGCGCCCGGGTGGCGCTGATGTCGTCGCGCAGCGCATAGGCGCTCTTGTAGCCCGCGGCCACGAAGCCGAAGGCGCCGGCGTCGGCGACGGCGGCGGTGAGCGCGGGCGTCGACGCGCCGCCGGCCAGCGGCGCCTGCACGATCGGAACCCGGAGCGCGCCGGGAAGCATTCGCCCCGCCCTACGCGGACTCGGCCTGGCGCTGCTCGCCCTCGTCCGAGACCGCCTCGGTGACGAGGGTGGGCGGCATGCCCTTGTCGACCGTCTCGCGGGTGACGACGCACTTCTTGACGTCGCGGCGCGATGGCAGCTCGAACTGCACCTCGAGCAGGATCTCCTCGATGATCGAGCGCAGGCCGCGGGCGCCGGTCTCGCGCTCCAGGGCGCGATCGGCGATCGAGGTCAGCGAGTCCTCGGAGAAGACGAGCTCGATCCCGTCGAAGGAGAAGAAGCGCTGGAACTGCTTGACCAGCGCGTTGCGCGGCTCGGTGAGGATCGTGATGAGGTCGTCGCGCGAGAGCTGGTGGACGGCACTCATGACGGGCAGGCGGCCGATGAACTCGGGGATCAGCCCGTAGTTGACGAGGTCCTCGGGCAGGCACTGCGAGAAGACCTCGCCCTTGTCGCGGTCGATGCGCGACTCGATCGAGGCGCCGAAGCCGACGCCGTTGGAGCCGATGCGCCGCTCGATGACCTTGTCGAGGTTGGCGAACGCCCCGCCGCAGATGAAGAGCACGTTCGTCGTGTCGATCGTGAGGAACTCCTGGTGGGGATGCTTGCGCCCGCCCTGCGGCGGCACGCTCGCGGTCGTCCCCTCCAGGATCTTCAGCAGCGCCTGCTGGACGCCCTCGCCCGACACGTCGCGCGTGATCGACGGGTTGTCGGCCTTGCGGGCGATCTTGTCGACCTCGTCGATGTAGATGATCCCCGTCTCGGCCTTCTTGACGTCGTAGTCGGCGGCCTGGATGAGCTTGAGGAGGATGTTCTCGACGTCCTCGCCCACGTAGCCGGCCTCGGTCAGCGCCGTGGCGTCGGCGATGGCGAAGGGGACGTTGAGGATGCGCGCCAGCGTCTGGGCCAGCAGCGTCTTGCCGCAGCCGGTGGGCCCGAGCAGCAGGATGTTGGACTTCTGCAGCTCGATGTCCGAGTCGTCGGCCTGCATCATCTGCACGCGCTTGTAGTGGTTGTAGACCGCTACGGACAGCGTGCGCTTGGACTCCTCCTGGCCGACCACGTACTCGTCGAGCACGCCGTAGATCTCGCGTGGCTTGGGGAGGTTCTCGATGTCGAACGAGGGAGGAGCGGTCAGCTCCTCGTCGATGATCTCGTTGCAGAGATCGATGCACTCGTCGCAGATGTAGACGCCCGGCCCGGCGATGAGCTTCTTGACCTGCCTCTGCGACTTCCCGCAGAAGCTGCAGAGGAGCTGTTCGTTCGCGTCAGTCGGACGAGCCATTCCCTCTTTGCCTCCCTCCGAGCTCTCTCCAAGCTAATGCTCGGAGATCACCCGGTCAATGATCCCGTACTTCACGGCCTCCTCCGAGGACATGAAGTAGTCGCGCTCGGTGTCCGTACGGACCTTGTCGTACTCCTGCCCGGTGTGCTTGGCGATGATGTGGTCGAGGCGCTGGCGGATGTCGATGATCTCCCGCGCGTGGATCTCGATGTCCGTGGCCTGACCCTGGAAGCCTGAGCTCACCTGATGGATGAGGATCTTGGCGTTGGGCAGCGCCATGCGCTTGCCCGCCGCGCCGCCGGCCAGCAGCAGCGCCCCCATCGACATGGCGATGCCGACGCAGATGGTCTGCACGTCGGGCTTGATGAACTGCATCGTGTCGTAGATCGCGAGGCCGGCGTAGACGGAGCCGCCCGGCGAGTTGATGTAGACCGAGATGTCCTTGTCGGGATCCTCGGACTCCAGGTGCAGGAGCTGGGCGACGATCAGGTTGGCGATCTGGTCGTCGACGGGCGTCCCCAGGAAGACGATGCGCTCATTCAGCAGGCGGCTGTAGATGTCGAAGGCACGCTCGCCTCGCGACGTCTGCTCCACCACCATGGGGACAAGGGGGCTCATGGTCCTCGCTTCGTTCTCGGTCGTTCGGGTGGTTCCTGCGTGTCGGGGCAGCCTAGCAACCACCTGTGGGCCGTCCTCCTGGGCAGTCGGACGGTTTCGTGCTGGTTTGAGGGTGGCCTGTCGCTAATCCCGCGCGCCGGGCGTCCACAGCCGTGCGGGCGCGTCGTCGCTGCCTTGTCGGCCCGGTGTCCACAGCTTGTCACGCGCCTGGGCCTGCTCGACGGATATTGGAGTCGCGCTCTCGGCCAGCAGGTCGATCGCGGCCCGCTGGGCGAGGTCTTCGCGCAGGTCGTCCAGGCGCCCGGCCTTCTCGAGGCTGGCCCGCAGCTTCTCGGGCGTCGTCTGCTCGCGCGCAGCGGTCGTCTGCAGCGCGTCGAGGACGTCGCCCTCGGTGGCCTCGATGCCCTCGGCCGCGACGACCGCGGCGATCACGGCCTCGCGGCGCAGCGCCTGCTCGGCGTCGGGCTTGGCCTCCTCGAGGATCTCCTCCTCCTCGCGCCCGGCGATCCGCAGGTAGGCCTCCTTGGAGATTCCCTGGTGGCTGAGCGAGTGCAGCATGCGCTCCCACAGCTCCTGGGCGCGGGCGTCGACCAGGGCCGCCGGCACCTCGACCTGGGAGTCCTTGACCACGGCATCGAGGACGGCCTCGCGGAACTCGGCCTCCACGCGCGACTCGTCGGCCTCTCGCAGCTTGGCCATGATGTCCTCGCGCAGCTCGGCGAGGCTGTCGAAGCCGGCGGCGTCGGAGGCGAAGTCGTCGTCGAGCGCGGGCAGGTCCTTGCGCTTGATCTCCTTGACCGTGACCGCGAACTCGGCCTCCTTGCCGGCCAGCTCGGCGGCGCCGTAGTCGTCGGGGAAGCTGACGGTGACCGTGCGCTCGTCGCCCGCCTTGGCGCCCATGAGCTGGTCCTCGAAGCCGGGCACGAGGCGCCCGGAGCCCAGCTCGACGAGCTGGTCGCGGCCCTCGCCGCCGGAGAAGTTCTCGCCCTCGATCGAGCCGACGTAGTCCATGACCACGAAGTCGCCCTTGTCGGCGGCGGCATCCTCCGCGGTCTCCAGGCGCGCGCTGCGCTCGCGCAGGGCCTCGAGCTCGGCGTCGACGGCCTCGTCGTCGGCGGCCGGCTCGCGCTTGCCCACCTCCACGCCCTTGTACTCGCCGAGCGTCGCCGTGGGCCGCACGCCGATCTCGATCGTGAAGGTCAGCGGCTGGCCCTCTCCGGGGAGGTCGCCGACGTCGAGCTCGGGGTCGCCGACGGGATGGATGCCGGCGGCGTCGATCGCCTCGAGGTACCAGCGGCCCATCGCGCCGCGGACCGTCTCGTCGAGGACGCTCTCGCGCCCGATGCGCTGGATCACCACCGGCGGCGGCACCTTGCCCTTGCGAAAGCCGGGCATGCGCAGGTTCTGACCGAGCTGTCGCGCCGTGGCCTGCATGCGCCGCTCGATCTCCTCGGGCGGGACCTCGGCCTCCACGCGCACGCGCGAATCGGGCAGCTCGGTGACGGACGTCTTGACGGCGGCGGACATGGGAGCGTGACGATAGCGTGGGCCCATGGGCCCACGCCGCCGCCTCGCCGCCTGGATCGTCACCGGCCCCGTCGGCCACCTCTACGGCGGCGTGGCCGACCTGACCGCGCTCCTCGCGCGCTACGCGTGTGCGCGCGCGCGAGGGCGCGATCCGTGGTCAGCCGGCTAGTTCCGCCAGCCGTCATTCCTGACGTTGCTCCCCTGGGGATGCGCGGTGGATGGTGGAGCGGTCGAAAGGCATCACCGAGGGAGAGTGAGCGCCCTGGCGCCGGTGGCGGGCTAGGGGGCAATCGGGCGCGGTTCCGCGTCAGCGTCCCGGTTTGAGGTCGCCAGACGACCTTTAGTCGGGACGCTTGGGCTGCCACTCGCCCGTCCTCGGGCCACAACTGGTGGAGCGCCCGGACGTTCGCCGGGTCGGAAGCGCATCGCTCCGACCCGGTGAACGTTGCCGGGTGCTAGCAGGTGATCACGAGGTGGAACGCCCGGTCGGCCGGCGCTGCACCCGCGCCGTTGAACGTGTGCACCGTGATCGTGTCGGCGTCAGCCGCCTCCGTGGTGATCTCACCGGGCGTGGCGCCGGTGATGGTCGCCGTGCGGGCGCACTTGCTCACGTCGCTGTCGAAGTCGACGTTGTAGTCGCCCGAGGCCGCGGTGTGCGTGACCGTCTTGGCGCCGCGCGCGCCGGTCGCCAGCGTGCCGTCAGCGGCGACGGCGCCGAAGCGGTTCAGCGCCTGCGCGGCGGCGACGATCTCGTCGGCGCTCTTGCCGTCGACCTGGTCGGCGTTCAGGCCGGTGGCCACGCCCTTGGCGGTCGTGGTGAACGGGGCCGCGGTGGCCGGACCGGTGATCGCGCCGACCTCGGTGCCGCCGTTGGCGTTGAACTCGAACGCGCGGCCGTCGGCCAGGTTGCTGGCGCGCACGCAGGGCTCGTTGCCCTTCGGGGTGCCGCCGGCGGCCGAGCGGCAGCCGTAGACCGCGCCGCCGCCGTTGGTGGACTTGTTCGACTGGCGCGTGCCGTACGAGCTGACGTTGGCGATGATCTCGGTCTCCTTGGTGTACGCGCGGCGCGCGTCGGGAGACGGGTTGCGGGCGCCGCCGCGCACGCTGTTGCCTTCGCCGAAGGCGCCGGCGAACGGGGCCACCATGAGCGCCACGAGCAGTGCGGCGGCGAGGATCCAGGGACCGTTGGCGCGCACGTTCAGTGCCTTGCGGATGCGGGATCGCATCAGGTTGCTTCCTCCTGATTGGGGGGCTGTGCCTACGGGCCCCAACAGGGCAGCCACCGCGAAGGTTGCGGTCTGCACGCGGACCGTCAGTCGGCGTGCAGCGCGAACAGCGGCCAGTGCCCCGGCACGCCCTTGAGCGCCTGGGTGCCGCGGTCCTCGAACTTCAGCCCGGCGCCGACCACGGTCCCGTAGGTCGTGCCCGAGGCCAGCACCTCGCCGGGCGCCGCGAGCGCGGCCACCCGCGCGGCGATGTGTACCGCCATGCCGCCGACGTCGCCGCCCATGACCTCGCACTCACCGGTGTGCAGGCCCACGCGGACCTCGAGGTCCAGGGCGCGGACCGCGCGCACGATCGCCTCCGCGCAGCGGACCGCGTGCGACGGCGCGCCGTCGAAGGCGATCAGGAAGGCGTCGCCGATCGTCTTGACCTCGCGCCCGCCGAAGCGGTCGATCTCGCGGCGCACCGCGGTCTGATGCGCGCCCAGCAGGTCGCGCCAGCCCGCGTCGCCCAGGCGTGCCGTGTGCCCCGTGGAGTCGACGATGTCGCTGAAGATGACGGTGAGCAGCTCGCGCGCCACCGTACGCGAGCGCCCGCCGGTGAGGAACTCCTCGATCTCACCCAGGATGTCCGCGCTGTCGACCGCGCCCGGCAGGTTGTCGACCCCCTCGAGCTCGACGAAGCGCGCGCCGGGGATGCGCGCGGCCAGATAGCGCGAGTGGCGCACGTCGATCAGGCGGTCGCCGGTGCGGTGCAGGATCAGCGTGGGGACGCGCAGCTCGCCGAGCAGGGCGCTGATGTCCTGATCGCCGATGTAGCCCATGAGCCGCACGAGCTCGCCCGGGCTCGAGGACAGGCGCTCCATGCGCGCCATCCACGCCTTCATCCGCGGGTCGTCGGCGCGCGACGGGGCGAGCTGCGCGAGGTTGGAGCCCGTCCCCCACACCTGCGCCAGCCGCGCCCACACCGCGCGGCGCTCTTCCTCGTCGTAGGTCCAGTCGACGTCGTCGTCGGCCACGGCGCGCGCCATCGAGGCGTAGAGGACGATCGCCTGCACGCGCTCGGGCGCGAGCGCCGCGGTGGTGATGGCAAGCGGCCCGCCCGTGGTGTAGCCCATGAGGACCGCCCGCTCGCTGCCGGCGGCGTCGAGGACGGCGAGCACGTCGCGCGCCTCGTCCTCCAGCGACAGCGCCTCGTTGCGCGGGTCCGACAGGCCACAGCCGCGGCGGTCCATGTTCAGCAGCCGGCTGAAGCCCATGAGGCGCTCGAAGAAGCCGGCCAGACCCGGCTGCTCCCACATGTGCTCGACGTGCGAGATGAAGCCGGGGATGAAGAGCAGGTCGGTCGGGGCGCTGCCGGCCACGGTCCACGCGATGGTGGTCTCGCCGTTGCGGGCGTAGCGCGTCTCGATCTGCACCCCGCATGAAGCCTACGGATGCGCCAACTGCGCCTGCGGCCGCCGCGCCACGGGCGATACTGGGTCGTGATGCGCCTGCACTCCGCTCCCCCGGACCTGGCCCGTACGCGCGACGCGCTGCATGCGCTCGCCGAACAGGTGCTGGCTCCGGCGCGGGTGCGGGCGACCGGCAGCGAGATCGCGCTGGAGGCCACGCCCGGCGGCTTCGGCACGACCCCGTTCCCCACCGGCGGCCGGCTGCGCGTCGAGGGCGCCGAGCTCGTCGTCGAAGCGGCCGGCGGCGCCCAGCACCGCGCCCCGATCACCACCGTGCGCGCCGCCGCACGCCTGGCCGGCCTCGACGCCGACGAGCTCCCCGGCGACGACCTCGACGTCGATCCCCGCGCCGCGACCTTTCTCGGCGGCTTCTTCGGATTCGCCCGCGCCGAGCTCCAGAGCCTGCGGGCACGCGCCGAGGACCCCTCCCCCATCCACCTGTGGCCCGAGCACTTCGACCTCGCCTTCGACGCCGGCGACGAGGCCGCCGGGCAGCGCGCGAGCTACGGCGCCTCGCCGGGCGACGAGGACCACCCCGAGCCCTACCTCTACGTCGGGCCATGGCGCACGCCCGCCCCATCGGAGATCTGGAACGCCCACGGCTTCACCGGCGCCGAACTGGCGTGGGCCGAGCTCGTGATCGACGCCGACCCGCGCGCCGCCGCCCTGGACTGCTGGAACGCCGCGCGCGACGCGCTCAGCGATCAGGCCCCGCGGCCGTAGCGCGCGACGAGCTGGTCGATCAGCGCGTCCACGCGCTCGTCGACCACGCGGCGCGCGGGATCCTCGTCGTGCCACGCGACGACCTCACGCGCGCCCTGCGCCAGCGGGATCGTCGCGACGTAGTCGGGGACGAGCGCGCGGACCTTGGCGTTGTCGAAGATCACCGAGTGCGCCTTGTCGCCCAGCAGCGAGCGGCCCCATTCCTCGTCCGCGGCGAAGATGGCGTCCGACGTCACGTGCACGAGCCGCGGCCGGGCGCCCGCGGCGGCCGCGAAGATCTCGAACACCTGGTTCCACGTCAGCACCTCGTCGGAGGTGATGTGGAAGCTGTCGCCGATCGCCTGCGGATGGCCGAGCAGGCCGACGAACGCCTTGGCGAAGTCGGCGTGGTGGGTGAGCGTCCACAGCGAGGTGCCGTCGCCGTGGACCACGACCTCCCTGCCCTGCCGCATACGCTCGACGACGGTCCAGCCGCCCTCGAAGGGCACGTTCGTGCGGTCGTAGGTGTGCGAGGGCCGTACGATCGTCGCCGGGAAACCGTCCTCGCGATACGCCCGCACCAGCAGGTCCTCGCACGCGATCTTCGCCTGCGAGTAGGGCCAGATCGGGTTGCGCAGCGGCGTGGACTCGACGATCGGCAGGCGGCCGACGGGCGTCTGGTAGGCCGACGCCGAGCTGATGAAGACGAACTGCCCGGTGCGCCCGGCGAAGAGGTCGATGTCGCCCTGCACGTGCTCGGGCGTGAAGGCGACCCAGTCGACGACGGCGTCGAACTCGTGCTCGCCGATCGCGGCCCGGGCCGAGGCCGGGTCGCGGATGTCGCCCTGCAGCACGTGCGCGGCCTCGGGCAGCGGGCGGATCGACGTCCGCCCGCGGTTGAGCACGTAGAGGTCGAGGCCGAGGTCGACCGCACGCTGCGAGCAGGCGGAGCTGATCTGTCCCGAGCCGCCGATGAACAGGACCTTCAGGGCGGTCATCGCCCGGAATCGTAAGTCAGCCAGGGGCGGCGACCGCAGTGGTCGCCGCCCCGGTGCGTGAGCGTCAGGCGCTGGCGGCGGCCGGCTGCGGATCGGGCCGGATGACGACCGTGTCGGCGACGGCGATGATCTCGTCCACGGGCAGGTCGGCGACGGAGGCGTGCTTGCGGATCGCCTCGGGGCTCGACGCCTCGTAGATGCAGACCGTGCCGACCGAGCCGCCGCCCTCTTCGAGCACGTAGCTGCGAATCCAGCGCACGTCGTCGGACATCTGCTCGTCGGCGACGCTCTTGGAGCGCGCGGCCGCCTCGCCCAGCTCTTCGGGCGAGCGCCAGCCGCTGCGCCGCAGGATCACGTAAAGGTCCATCGGAGTCCTCGGTTCTGTGGTTGATCGGGTCGCGAGCAACCGTAGATCGGCGCCCGTACCCCCCACATCGGGAGGACTGCCTATCTTTCGACGATCCCGAGGCGCGCGGCCTCGGCGCCGGCCTGGCTGCGGGTGCGGACCTCGAGCTTGCGCAGGATGGCCGAGACGTGGTGGCCGACGGTCTTCTCGGACACGAACAGCCGCTGCGCGATCTCGGCGTTGCGCAGTCCCTCGGCCACGAGCGCGAGGACCTCGAGCTCGCGCGCGGTCATGCCCGCCGGGTTCTCGCGCGTCGCGGCGTGCGGGCCCCGTCGTACGTCGCGCACGCCGCGTTGGCGCAGGGCGCGGGCGACGCGGCCGGCCGCCGGCCGCGCGCCGAGGGCCTGGAGCTCGGCGAGCCCGCGCCGCTGGGCGGCCTGCGTCCCGGCGTGACCACGGGCCAGGGCCGCCTCGTAGGGGCAGCCGATGGCGGCCCACCGATCGCCGGCCGCCTCGTGCGCGCCCTCGAGCTCGAGCCGGTACGGCTCGGCGACCGCATCGAGATCGATCTCGTCGACGAGGCCGGCACGGCGGCGCCAGAGATACAGCTCTCCCAGCACCCATCCCTCGTGCAGCTCGAGCGCCAGCGCGAGCGTCGCGTCGGTCTCGTCACCGATCTCTGCCGCGTCACCGGCGAGCCAGCGCGCCTCCGCGCGGGCGCCGGCCACCGGGGCCAGGCGCTGCAGCTCACCGGTGGCGCTCGCAAGCTCGCGCGCCTCGTCGAGCGGCGACCACGGGTCCGGGTCGCCACGGCGCGCGCGCAGGCGCCCGACCACCGTGAGCGGGGTGATGCGGCTGGGCGCGGCGACACTGCGCGTCAGCACGAGCGTCGCGGTGGCGGCGGCCTCGTCCCAGCGCCCGTGATCGAGCTCCGAGCGCGCCCGCCATCCGGTCATGTAGGCCAGCCACGCGTCGAGGTCGTGCTCTGCGCAATAGGCGATCCCGGCGTCGAGATTGCGGTCCCCGATCGCGTAGTCGTGGCGCTCGACGTGCCCGGCGCCGAGATTGGTGTACGCGCGGGCGACGTGCTCCTCGAGGCCGGCGTCGAGCGCCATCGCGAGGCTGCGCTCGAGCTTGGCCCTCCCTCCGCCCAGTCCCCTGTGCGCCTCCGCGGCGCCCACGTTGTTCAGGGCGTGCACGACGATCTCGGTCTCCCCCAGCCGCTCGGCGAGCTCGATGGCGCGCTCGCCCCAGCTCGTCGCCGCCGGCTGATCGTTGCCGAGCATCCGCAGCTGAGCCATGTTGCTGTAGGCCATCGCGAGCTCCCGGCTGGGCGCGAGCGGCTCCAGCAGCGCCACCGCCAGCCGTGCCTGCACTTCGGCGCTCGCGTTGTCGCCGAAGAACCAGCTGAGGCGTGAGAGCCAGCGGTGGCTGTCGCCCTCGCCCCGCCGGTCCCCGGCGGCGCGGTACTCGTGCAGCGCGCGGCGACGAGCCTCGATGGCGCCCACGAAGTCGTTGGTCAGGTAGCACTCGTACGAGCCGCGCTCCAGCAGCTTGGCGCGGCGCTCGGGCGCAAGGCCGTCCGCGTAGCGCAGCGCGCGGGCGAACTGGGCCGCCGCCTCGCGATGTGATCCCAGAGCGGCCGCCGCCTCGCCGGCGTCCGGGGCGTGGCGCAGCACCGCACCGGCGTCGTCGGCGGCCTCGGCATGATGGGCGAGGCGGGCCGGGTCGGGGCGCGCACCGTGTGCCGCCAGCGCCGCGAGGGACCTGCGATGCAGCGCCAGCCGCCGGTGCGGCGAGAGCGCCTCCTCAACCGCGACCCGCGCGATCTCGTGGCGAAAGCCGACGGTGTCGCGGTCGGCGTGCAGGACGCCGGAGGCCAGGCACGCGTCGAGCGGCGCCAGGTCGCCGTCGGCCAGCGCCTCCAGCAGCCACAGCTCGGCGCGCTGCGGGATGACCGCGACGACGTCGAGCAGCGCCAGCGCACCGTCGTCCAGGCGCGCGATGCGCGCCAGCACCGCGTCGCGCACCGTCTCGGGGATGGCGTCGTCGGCGGTCGCGAGCACCTCGGTCACGAAGAACGGGTTGCCGGCGGTCCGGCGATGCAGCTCGCCGCGGTCGACGTCCGCCGATCCGGCCATGGCGGCGACGGCGCCGGGCGAGAGCGGGGCCAGCGTGATCCGGTCGGTCGTGTGCCGCGGGAGCTCGCCGAGCACGATCCGCAGCGGATGAGCGCGGTCGAGCTCGTCGTCGCGATAGGTCGCCAGCACCAGCGCCGGGACAGACTCGATGCGACGGGCGAGCAGGCGCACGACGTCGAGCGTGGCCTCGTCGGCCCAGTGCAGATCCTCCAGCACCACGACGCTCGGAGAGCGCCGGCCGAGCTCGCCGGCCAGCGCGGCGACGAGGACGGCGGGCGTGGCGCCCGCCTCGACGACCGCCCCGAGCTCGCCGCCGGCCGCCTGCGCCATGTCGGCGAACGGCCCGAGCGGGCGCGGTGTGTACAGCGCGTCGCACGCGCCCCACAGCAACCGGATCGAGCGATGCTCCTCGCAGAACGCCCGCACGAGCGTCGTCTTCCCGATCCCGGCCTCCCCGCCGATGAGCACGAGCCGCCCGCGCCCCTGCGCGCGTACCGCGCTCAGGTGCTCGTCGAGGACGGCGAGCTGCGCGGAGCGCTCGAGCAGCCCGCCGCCGCCGGTCGTGGTGGTCGGCTCGCGGCTCACCGCCACATGGTCGCTCACCGCCGCGAGCCGTGGGGTTACCCGTACTGCCTCTCCTATACCCCCTGGGTGTATCTTGCACGCATGTCCTCATATACCCCCAGGGTGTATAGGCCGGCGGTGACCAGGCTCGCCGGCTTCACGGCCGTCCTCGCCGTCGTCTTCGCCGGCGCAGCGTTCGCCGGCAGCCGCATCGACGTCCACCCGGGCCGGCAGAGCGCCACCAGCGCCGTCACGCCCGGCATGGACGAGATGCGCGCCGGCGCGGCGATCGCCCCGCAGGCCGTCCGCGGGCTCGCGGTCAGCGACGACGGGCTGGCCCTCCGGCTCGCGCGCACCACCGCGACGCCGGGCGAGCGCTTCGCGCTCGCCTTCCGCATCGTCGACCGCGGCGGGCGCACCGTGCGCGACTTCGACGTCGAGCACACCAAGCGCATGCACTTCATCGTCGTGCGGCGCGACATGACGGGCTTTCAGCACCTGCACCCCACGCAGGCGCCCGACGGCACGTGGTCGGTCGCGGCGACGCTGCCCGAGGCCGGCTCCTACCGCGTGTTCGCCGACTTCTCCGTCAACGGCAAGCCGCACACGCTCGCCGACGACCTCGCCGCCGACGGCACGGTGCGCTCGCGCGCGCTGCCCGCGCCCGTCGAAAGCGTGGACGTCGACGGCCTGCGCGTGCGCCTCACCGAGGGTGCGAGCCGCGCCGGCGCCGAGTCGCAGCTGGCCTTCGACGTGACGCGCAACGGCAGGCCCGTCGCGGTCGAGCAGTACCTGGGCGCGAAGGGCCACCTCGTCGCGCTGCGCCAGGGCGACCTCGCCTTCCTGCACGTGCACCCCGACGAGGACAGCGTGCGCTTCATGGCCGCGTTCCCGACCGCCGGCCGGTACCGCCTCTTCCTGCAGTTCAAGACCGATGGCCGCGTCCACACGGCCGCCTTCACCCAGGAGGTGTCGCGATGAGCGCCACGACCGCACAGCTCGAGCTGCCCATCGCGGGCATGACCTGCGCCTCGTGCGCGAACCGCATCGAGCGCAGGCTCAACGACCTCGACGGCGTCACGGCGACGGTCAACTACGCCACCGAGAAGGCCCGGGTGCAGTTCGACCCGGGCACGGTGGCGCCCGAGCAGCTGGTGGGCGCGGTGGAAGCGGCGGGCTACAGCGCGGCCCTGCCGTCGCCGCAACCGGCCGAGGGCGACGAGGCCGGCGGCGAGGACGGCGCGATCCTCGCGCTGCGCCGGCGCGTGCTGCTGGCCGCGCTGCTGTCGCTGCCGGCGCTGGCGCTGTCGATGATCCCGGCGCTGCAGTTCGACAACTTCCAGTGGCTGTCATTGAACCTGGTCACGCCCGTGGTGCTGTGGGCCGCCTGGCCGTTTCACCAGGCCGCGTGGGCCAACCTCAAGCACGGCGCGGCGACCATGGACACGCTGGTCTCGCTCGGGACCCTTGCCGCCTGGCTGTGGTCGCTGTACGCGCTCTTCATCGGCGACGCCGGCATGAACGACATGCGGATGGCCTTCGATCTCATCCCGCAGGCCGGCGCCGGCGCCGACCAGATCTACCTGGAGACGGCGGGCGTCGTGACGACCTTCCTGCTCGCCGGGCGCTACTTCGAGGCCAAGGCCAAGCGCCGCGCCGGCGCGGCCCTCCAGGCGCTGCTCGAGCTCGGGGCCAAGGACGTCGCGGTCCTGGACGCCGACGGCGCGGAGCGCCGGATCCCCGTCGAGCAGCTGGCCGTGGGCGACCGCTTCGTGGTCCGCCCCGGCGAGAAGGTCGCCACCGACGGCGTCGTCGAGCATGGCACCTCCGCGGTGGACATGAGCATGCTAACGGGCGAGTCCGTGCCCGTCGAGGTCGCCCCGGGCACCGCGGTGGCGGGCGCGACGGTCAACGCGGGCGGGCGCCTGGTCGTCCGCGCGACCAAGGTCGGCGCCGACACCGCCCTGGCCCAGATCGCCCGGCTCGTCGAGGACGCCCAGACCGGCAAGGCGCCGGTCCAGCGGCTGGCTGACCGGATCTCGGGCGTGTTCGTCCCGATCGTCATCGCGATCTCGGTGGCCACGCTGGCGTTCTGGCTCGGCACCGGCGAGAGCACGGCGTTCGCGTTCACCGCCGCAGTCGCGGTCCTCATCATCGCCTGCCCCTGCGCGCTCGGCCTCGCCACTCCGACGGCGCTCATGGTCGGCACCGGCCGCGGCGCCCAGCTCGGCCTGCTGCTCAAGGGTCCCGAGGTGCTGGAGTCCACCCGCGCGGTCGACACCGTCGTCCTCGACAAGACCGGCACGGTGACCACCGGCAGGATGAGCCTCGTCGAGGTCGCGGTGGCCGACGGCATCGAGCGTGACGAGGCGCTGCGCCTGGTCGGCGCGCTCGAGCACGCCTCCGAGCACCCCATCGCCCAGGCCATCGCCGCCGCTGCGGCGGCGGCGGGACCGCTGGCCGCCGTCGAGGGGTTCGCCAATCGCGAAGGGCTCGGGGTCGAGGGCGTCGTCGAAGGGCACGCGCTGATGGTGGGCCGGCCGGCACTGCTGAATTCGGCCCACCCACCCATGCACCTGCCGCCCGAGCTCGACGCCGCCCGCCGCGGCGCCGAGGCGCGCGGCCAGACGGCGATCGCCGCCGGCTGGGACGGGCGGGCCACCGCCGTCTTCGTGGTCGCCGACACGGTCAAGTCCACGTCGGCCGAAGCGGTGGCGTCACTGAAGGCGCTGGGCCTGCGCCCGGTCCTGCTCACCGGCGACAACGAGACGACGGCGCGCGCTGTCGCCGACGAGGTCGGCATCGCCGAGGTCATCGCCGAGGTGCTGCCCTCGGACAAGGCCGACGTCATTCGTCGTCTCCAGGCCCAAGGCCGGGTCGTCGCCATGGTCGGCGACGGCGTCAACGACGCTCCCGCCCTCGCGCAGGCCGACCTGGGCCTGTCCATCGGCACCGGCACCGACGTCGCCATCGAGGCCTCCGACCTCACGCTCGTCTCCGGCGACCTGCGGGCCGCCGCCGACGCGATCCGCCTGAGCCGCGCGACGCTGCGCACGATCCGGCAGAACCTGGCGTGGGCCTTCGGCTACAACGTCGCCGTCATCCCGCTCGCCGCGATCGGGGTGCTGAACCCGGTCATCGCCAGCCTCGCGATGGTCTTCTCGAGCATCTCGGTGGTCGGCAACGCCCTGCGCCTGCGCCGGTTCGCGGCGCAGCGCGTTCAGCCGAAGCGCCGGCCGCCGGCGAAGCGCGCGGCGTAGTACGCGGTCGACAGCGCGCCGTAGCCGACGACCGCGCCGGTGTGCGGTGCGTGCAGGAACTGCCCGCCGCCGGCATAGAGGCCGACGTGATCGACGTAGCCGGACGGGTCCTGGAAGAAGACGAGGTCGCCGGGCAGCAGGTCGGCGCGGGCCACGGCGGTCCCGACGCGGAACTGGTCGTCGGCCACCCGTGGCAGCGCGACGCCGACCTGCGCGTAGGCGTACTGCACGAGGCCCGCGTCATCGAAGCCGGTCGCCGGGCTCGCGCCGCCCCACACGAAGGGCGTGCCGACGTAGCCCGCGGCGACGTCGAGCGCCTGCTTGCCCTTCGACGGACCGGGCTGTCCCGCGGGCGGACCGACCGGCGGCTCGCCTCCGGGCGGTGCCGGCAGCGGGGGTCCGGGGGCCGGCGGCGGGGGCTGGAGGGCCAGCCACGAACGCTGCTTCGCCGGCGCCTTCCCGCTGCGCACGATGAAGCGCACGAGGGGTGCGAAGCTATCCGAACGTGAAGGCGTAGGCCTGGACTCCGGCCGACGGGCGCAGCGTGAGCACGTGGTGCTCGGCCGCGGGCGCCGAGACCAGGTGGTACAGGCGCTGGCGATCGACGCGCACGATGCCGCCGTGGACGTCGGCGCCGGCCCGTTGCGGCTGAATGCGGCGCCCGTCGAGCTCGACGGTGACCGTGCCCGCGCCCCGCTTCGCGGGGCTGAGCACGAGATAGGCGTCCTTGCCGACGATCGACGCGTGGATCGCGGCGCCCGCGCCGGCCGTCGCGGCGACGGAGTCCTCGTGCCACATGCCCGACAGGGCGAAGTGGCTCGTCGCGAGCTTGGACGGCGCCGCGTAGGTGTGCGTGCCCTCAAGCGGCGGCGGGTCGAAGCGCTCGGCGCGCGCGAGGCCGAGGTAGGTCTCCGGCGTCGACAGGCGCGTCGGGTGCACGGCGCCCTTCGGCGCGGCCATCGCGCCGGGGTTGGGATGGCCCGCCTCGACCAGCAGCGCGCGGATCGCCATCTCGGTCTTGTCGTAGCCGCCCTCGCCGAAGTGCGCGTCGCGCACCTGCCCCTTCGCGTCGATCAGGTAGTCCGCCGGCCAGTACTGGTTGCCCCAGGCGTCCCAGGTCTTGAGCGCGTTGTCCTGGGCCACGGGGTACGCGATGCCCTCGCGCTTGATGGCCGCGGCGACGTTGCCGGCGTCCTGCTCGAACGGGAACTCGGGCGAGTGCACGCCGACGATGACCAGGCCGTCGGCGCGATAGCGCGCGTCCCACGCCTCGAGGTAGGGCAGCGTGCGCAGGCAGTTGATGCACGTGTAGGTCCAGAAGTCGACGAGCACGACCTTGCCGCGCAGGGCCTTCAGGCTCAGCGGCCGTCCGCCGGGCGTGTTGAACCAGCGCTGGTTGCCGGTGAAGTCCGGCGCGGCGCCCAGCCGCGGCAGCTTCGCCTCGGCGACGCCCTGGTGCCCGGTGGCCGCGACCGCGAAGCGCGACGGGGCGCGCAGGCGATCCAGCCGGCTGGAGACCGCGTGCGACGTCTCCAGGCTGTGCGTGGGATTGACGAGCGCGGCCGGCAGGTGCCTGGCGATCGCCGACTGGAAGCGCACATCGAGGTTCGTCGCCATCGCGACGCCGGTGAGGATGAGCACGAGCGCCAGCGCGCGCTGCAGGCCGGGGCCGCGCCCGGTGGCGCGCAGGCGCTCCACGAGCACCCGTCCGCCCAGCGCGAGCGCGAGCAGCACGAGCGCCGAGCCCAGCGCGAAGGCGAGCCCCACGGGCACCGTGCGCGACGAGGCGGCGCCGACGGCGATCACCGCGGCCAGGATCGGCCCCGCGCACGGGGCGTAGACGAAGCCCAGCGCGGCGCCGACGAGCAGGCCCGAGGCGAACCCGTCGCCGCGCCCGCGCGGGCCCAGGCGCGACAGCCGCGCCAGCGGCGCCTCCAATCGCGCGGCCACCGGCGGCAGCAGCATGACGATGCCGAAGCCGATGAGCACGATCACCGCGAGCGTCCGCGTGACGCCGGGCCCCAGGCCGACGCCGTCGATGACGCTGGCCAGCCCGACGATGGTGATCGTGAAGGTCGCCGCGAGGCCGAGCGCGATTCCGACCGGCCGGCGGCGCCCCCCGGTGGCGCTCGCGCTCAGCAGCGCGGGCAGCACGGGCAGCACGCAGGGGCTGAGCGCCGTGCCCGCTCCCGCGAGGAGCGCGAAGACCACCAGAAAGGCCATGCCCGGGCAGTCTCGCGCTCGCGGCGAAACGTTGCGTCACTGGACGCAAAGCGCGGCCTCAAGGTCGCGCCGACCCTGGCGAGTAACGGTGGCGAGCCACGAAAGACCACAGAGCCATGTCCCCAGAGAGCCTCCAGGTCTGCTTCCAGGCCCTTCACTCCACCGGCGAACTCGTCCTGACGAGCGCCTTCGCCGACACGCCGGGCGGGGACCCGCTGCACGGCGCCTGGGCCGCCGCGGAGGATGACGCGGCCCTCGCCTACGACGCGTGGCAGCAGATGCGCGACGAGGGCGCGTTCGCGGTCTACCGTGCCGCCGCCGATCGTGCCGCCGCGGCGCAGGACGCACTCGCCGCCGCCGTCCCGGCGCGCGGGACCGCATAGCGGTCACGCCATCATCTAGGCTCCGCCCGAGGTCGAACCGGGCATGTCCGAGGAGCTCGTCAAGGCGTCTGCGACCTGGATGGCGCAGGCGATCCGCCGCCGCGAGGTCAGCGCGGTCGAGCTCCTCGACGCGCACGCCGCCCGCATCGCCGAGCGCGACCCGCGGGTCAACGCGCTCGTCTTCCCGCGCGTGCCCGAGGCCCGCGCCGAGGCCGTCGCGGCGGACGCCGCGCTCGCGCGTGGCGATCACCTCGGTCCGCTGCACGGTGTGCCGTTCACCGCGAAGGAGGTCATCGCCGTCGCGGGGATGCCCGCGCCCAACGGCTCGCGGCTGTTCGCCGACCACGTCTCGCAGGCGGACGCCGTGCCGCTGCGCCGCCTGCGCGATGCCGGCGCCATCCTCCTGGGCAAGACGAACGTCCCGGAGTTCTGCTCGCACTGGGACACGTATAACGAGCTCTTCGGCGCCACGGTCAACCCGCACGACCCCACGCGCAGCGCCGGCGGCTCCTCGGGCGGCGAGGCGGCCGCCCTGGCGAGCGCGATGACGCCGCTCGGGCTCGGCTCGGACCTCGGCGGCTCGATCCGCGCGCCGTGTCACTTCTGCGGGCTGTTCGGCCTGAAGCCCGGACGCGACACGGTGCCGCTGGCCGATCACCACCCCATGGTCAGCGGCCCGGGGCCGCGCCTGTTCGGCAGCGTCGGGCCGATGGCCCGCTGCGTCGACGACCTCGAGCTGGCCCTCGCGGTGCTGGCGCCGCTGGAGCCCGCCGTCGGGGCGCCCACGGCGCTGGCGGTGTTCGAGGAGGACGGGCTGCAGCCGGTGAGCGCGGCCTGCCGCGAGGCGGTCCGGCGGGCGGCGGCGGCGCTGGGCGACGCCGGCCACGACATCGTCGAGGCGCGCCCGCCGGGGCAGGCCGCCGTGCGCAGCGCGTTCGACGTCGCGCTCGTCGCCGAGGCGGCGGCCGGGCTGCTCCCCGGCGTCGCGGGGCGCGAGGACGAGCTCTCGCCGCCGATCCGCGGGATCGTCGACGCCCTGCGCGGCTATCAGCCCGCGCTCGGGCCCTACCTCGAGGCGTTCGCCGCGCTCGTGCGCCTCGAGGCCGAGGCCGACGCATGGCTCGAACGGCACGGCGCCGCCCTGTGCCCGGTCGCCCCCGACGTCGCGCCGCCGTCGCGGGGGAGCTTCGGTCCGGTGGACGGCGAGCCCATCCGCCCGGGCGGCAAGCTCACGCTGTGCACCTACGCCAACGCACTCGGGCTGCCCGCGGTCGCGGTGCCGGTGATGCTCAGCGACGCCGGCCTGCCGGTCGGCGTGCAGCTCATCGGCGCGCGCGGGCACGAGCGCGCTCTGCTGGCGCTGGCGCGCCAGCTCGAGCGCGCGCTCGGCGGCTGGCTGGACCCCGACGCGAGCTAGAGCGTGCAGTGGCACTTGACAGGCCGGGCGGCCCGCGCGAAGGTCGAGGAGTGACCGAGCCACCAGCCACGCAAGCACCGCAGCGGCGCAACCTCGCCGACGCCGAGCTGACCCGGGCCGTCGAGGCGAGCTTCGACGGCACTCCCGATCCGCGCCTGCGCGAGCTTCTGCAGGCGCTCGTGCGACACCTGCACGCCTTCGCCACCGAGGTCGGGCTGACCGAGGAGGAGTGGTTCGCCGCCATCGACTTCCTCACCCGCACAGGGCACATCACCGACGACAAGCGCCAGGAGTTCGTCCTCGCCTCCGACACCCTCGGGCTGTCGATGCTCGTCATCGGCATGAACCACCGCCGCGCGCCCGGCGCCACCGAGTCGACCGTCTTCGGACCCTTCTTCGTCGAGGGCTCGCCCGCCTTCGAGAACGGCGACGACCTCGCCAACGGCGCGCCCGGCATGCCGTGCTTCATGAGCGGCACGGTGCGCTCGATCGACGGCGAGCCGATCGCCGGCGCGCTGCTGGAGATCTGGCAGGCCGACGAGGACGGCTTCTACGACGTCCAGTACGAGGGCCTCGACGAGCCGCGCGGCCGCGGGCACCTGCACTCCGACGACGAGGGGCGCTACTGGTTCTGGACCGTCCAGCCCGAGGCCTACCCGATCCCGACCGACGGCCCGGTGGGCAGGATGCTGGCGGCGACCAACCGCAGCCCGATGCGCCCCGCCCACGTCCACTTCAAGGTCACCGCGCCCGGCTACGCCACGCTGATCACCCACGTCTTCGACGAGAGCGACCAGTACCTCGACACCGACGCGGTGTTCGGCGTGCGCAGCTCGCTGCTGGGGACCTTCGAGCACCACGAGCCCGACACCGCGCCCGACGGCCGCGAGATGACCGAGCCCTGGCGCAGCTCGCAGTTCGACCTGGTCCTCGCGCCGGAGGAGTAGCGCCGCGGCGGGTTGCTCCTCTGGCGGCGGAGTCCACCGTCGCTCGCGGGGCCGCGCGGCGCCGGCGAACGGCATCACCGAGGGAAAGGGTGTCCCGGCGCTGGCGCGGGGTCCCCGGGGCGTTCGGGGTTCCTGCGCGTTTGGTGTGTGTTTCGTTACACGTCGCGCCGCCGCCCAGAGGGGGTGGGCTCCCTTTCCGGCCACTATGGCCGTTTAGAGAGCCCACCCCTCTCGGCCCTCTGAGGCGTGTTACGAAACACGCACGCCATCGCGGAGCCGCGCGCCCCGACCGCCGCCGGCTCCCTAGTCGACCAGCGGCGCGAGCTCGCGCCCCGGCGCCACCCAGCGCTCGCCGCGGGCCACCTGGCCGGCCAGGTGCTCGAGCACGCGCCGTGCCTGCGCCGCCTCCTCGTCCTCGAGCAGGAGGAACGGATGCAGGATGAGGACAAGCGGTTCGTCGGCTCGCGCGTCGAGCACGCCGATGAGCGCATCGGCGGCCTCCCGCGGCGAGGCGACGGCCGCTCGGTCGCCCCGAGCTGTGCGCCGATCGGTGAAGGACTCCAGCCGGTGGTAGGCGTCGACCGCCGGCCAGCGGAAGGGCAGGCTGGCGACGCCGGCCCGGCGCTCCGCGTGCTCACCGGCCGGCGAGCACCAGCGCAGGCCGTGCGCGGCCAGCGCCTCGATGGTGTGCGCCCCAAACTCTCCGCCGGGCGGACGGAAGCCCTCGATCTCGAGGCCCAACCCGGCGAGCGCCGCGACGCTGCGGCCCAGCCGCTCGTCCTCGTCGCGCGCCGACAGCTCGTCCCAGCGCTCGTGGCGCCAGCCGTGCAGCCCGACCTCCTGGCCGGCCGCCGCGATGTCGCGCAGCGCCTGCGGATAAAGCTCGGCGTTGAGCCCCTCGACGAAGAAGGTCGCCCGGAGGTCCAGGGCCGCGAGCGCGGCCAGCGCGCGAGGCAGCCCGACGGTGACCGAAGGATGCGGGCCGCGCGGCGGCGCGCCGTGGCGCTCGAGGTCGGCGGCCTCGCCCAGGTTGTCGAAGCTCAAGAGGACGGCGTCGCGCAGCGCCCCGCTCACGCCTGCTCGCCGTCCGCGAGGGGCGTGACCGGCGCCGCCGCCCGGCGCTCCACGTGGCCGCGCACCGCGCCGTGCTCGTCGTCGACCCACCCTCGCGTGCGCGCGTAATCGAGCATCTGAGCGAAGCCGTCCTCCCACTCGGGAGTGGCGACCGGGCCGGCCAGGCGGCGAAGGGCATCGAAGCGCACCCAGGCATGATCGCCGAAACCGAGCACGCCACCGGCGGCCAGGGCCTCGGGGCTCGGGTCTCCGTCGCCTTCCAGGACGACCGCGAAGCTCGTCAGATCCTCGGCGTGGACCAGGCGCGCGGCGCCCCCGCCGAGATTCAGCTCCACGAGCGCCGGGACAACCGGGTGACAACGTTGTCAGGCATGGCCACCTCTCTACCCATTCTGTTCGCGGAGCGAACGCATGTGCGTCCACCGAATCTCCAACGACTGCAGGCCGGCACCGTCGTAAGGCCCGGAAGCTCCGTTACAGTCAGCACAATGGCCCAGGCGCCGGAGACCGAGCGTGTTCCCGATGGTGATCGACAGCAGTCGCTGCAGTCGCTCGAGCGCGGGATGGCGGTCATCCAGGTGTTCTCGCGCGAGCGCCCGGCGCTCACCTTGAGCGAGGTCGCCAACCTGACCGGCATCACGCGCGCGACCGCCCGCCGGATCCTGCTCACGCTCGAGAAGCTCGGGCACGTGCGCTCCGACGGGCGGCTCTTCTCCCCCACGCCGCGCCTGCTGACCCTGGGCTGGGCCTACCTGTCGTCGCTGAACCTGTCCGAGCTCGCCCTGCCGCTGATGGAGACGCTGGTCGAGGAGACGCACGAGTCGTGCTCGGCCGCGACCCTCGACCTCCCCGACGTGGTCTACGTCGCGCGCGTGCCCACGCGGCGGATCATGTCGATCACGCTCAGCGTCGGCACGCGCCTGCCGGCCCATTGCACCTCGATGGGCCGCGTGCTGCTCGCGGCGCTGGCGCCCGACGAGCTCGATCGCTACCTCGCCGGCCCGCCGCTGGAAGCGTGGACCGAGCGCACGACGACCGACCCCGACCGGCTGCGCGCGGCGCTCGACGAGACGCGCCAGCGGGGCTGGTCGCTCGTCGACCAGGAGCTCGAGATCGGTCTGCGCTCGGTGGCGGCGCCGATCCGCCGCGGCCCGGACACGATCGCGGCGCTCAACGTCTCCTCTGCCGTCTCCCGCGTATCGCTCGACGACCTGCGCCGGCGCATCCTCCCGCCGCTGGTCCAGACGGCGAACACGATCTCCAACGCGCTGACCCAGCAGGGGCCCGCGTATCACCGCACCGTCAGCTGAGAACGCGTCGCCGTTCGCGGCGCCGGTCGCCTGCTAGCGTTCGCTGTGCGTACGTCTGTGCGCACTACGAACATGACGGCCAACCCGCACCTGAGCACCGAGACTGTCCTCGCCGGTGACCCCGGGGCCGCGGTCGCAGCGGTGCTCCTGCACGGTCGCGACCAGGATCCGGAGTACATGCTCGCGGTCGCGCAGCGCCTCGAGCTCGACGATCGGGTGGCCTACGTCCTGCCCCGCGCCGCCGGGCGCTCGTGGTACCCCGGGCGCTTCCACGACCCGATGGAGGACAACGAGCCCTGGCTGGGCTGGTCGCTGGAGGCCGTCGAGGCCGCGGTGGCCCACGCGCGCGGCGCCGGACGCCGGTCGCCGGGCATCGCCCTCGTCGGCTTCTCGCAGGGCGCCTGCATCGTCGCCGAGCACCTCGCCCGCCGACCGGAGCCCTACGGCGCCGCCGCCATCCTCACCGGCGCCCTCTTCGGCGGGGCGGCGGACCGCATGCCCGTGGGCTCGCTGGGCGGGCTGCCGATGTTCTTCGGCATCGCCGAGGGCGACGACTGGATCTCCCTGGACGCCGTCCGCGACACCGTCGAGGCCTTCCAACGCGCCGGCGCCCTGTGCGAGCTGCGCGTCTATCACAATCAAGAGCATGGGGTGAACGACGACGAGATCGTCGCCGTGCGCACCCTGCTCACCGACCTCTTGGAGCGCACTGCATGACCGATGCCTTCCTCGTCGGCGGCGTCCGCACGCCCTTCGGGCGCTATCGCGGCGCCCTCGCCGACTCGCGACCCGACGACCTCGCCGCGCTGGTGCTCGGCACGGCGCTCGAGCGCGCCGGCGTGCCGCACGACGCCGTCGACGAGGTGATCTTCGGCGCCGCCAACCAGGCGGGCGAGGACAACCGCAACGTGGCGCGCATGGCCGCTCTGCTCGCCGGGCTACCGGACGAGGTCCCGGGGTACACCGTCAACCGCCTGTGCGCCAGCAGCCTGCAGGCGGTCGCGTCGGCCGCCCAGCAGATCCGCGCCGGCGAGGCCGACGTCGTCGTGGCCGGCGGCGTGGAGTCGATGACGCGCGCGCCGATGGTCCTGCCCAAGAGCCCGCGCCCGTGGGCGGCGGCCGCCGACGTGGCCGACACCACGCTGGGCTGGCGCCTGGTCAACCCCAGGATGAAGGACCTCGACGGCGGCAAGGCCACCATCACCCTCGGCGAGACCGCCGAGGAGGTGGCGGTCCTGGACGGCATCAGCCGCGAGGACTCAGACGCCTGGGGCCTGCGTTCCCAGCAGCTCACCTCCGCCCACCGCGAGCGGCTGGCGCTCGACTTCGTGGCGGTCGAGACCCGCCAGGGCGAGGTCACCGAGGACGAGCTGCCGCGGGCGGACGCCAGCACCGAGGCCATGGCCAAGCTCAAGCCGGCCTTCACCGCCGACGGCATCGTCACCGCCGGCAGCGCCTCGCCGCTGTCCGACGGCGCCTCCGCGATCGTCGTCGCCAGCGCCGAGGCCGTGGAGCGCCACGGCCTGACCCCGCGCGCGCGCGTCGTGGCCTCGGCCTCCGCCGGCGTGCCGCCGCACATCATGGGGCTCGGCCCGGTGCCCTCGACGCGCAAGGTCCTCGAGCGCTCGGGCTGGGAGATCGGCGACCTCGACGCCGTGGAGATCAACGAGGCCTTCGCGACGCAGGTCATCGCGAGCATCCGCCGCCTCGAGCTCGACCCCGAGATCGTCAACGCCTACGGGGGCGCCATCGCGGTCGGCCATCCCCTCGGCGCGTCGGGCGTCCGGCTCGTGCTCGGCCTCCTGCGGCGCCTCGAGGACGCCGACCTCAGGCGCGGCCTGGCCACGCTCTGCATCGGCGTCGGGCAGGGAATGGCGCTCACCGTAGAGCGTGTCTGAGGGCCCGCGAAACCCTTTCCCGCGACACCGCACTCCGATAATGTGTTCCTGTTGCGCACATATGTGCGCATGACGAACGAATCATGGGGAGGTCTGGGGTGAGGAAGGCCGGCAGGATCCAGCCGCTGCCCGAAGCCGTTGCGGCGCTGGTGAGGGATGGCAGCTTCGTCTCCCTCGAGGGCTTCACGCACCTCATCCCCTTCGCCGCCGGCCACGAGGTGCTGCGCCAGGGCATGACCGACCTCACGGTCGTCCGCCTGACGCCGGACGTGCTCTTCGACCAGATGATCGGGCTCGGCCGCGTCGCCCGGGTCATCTTCTCCTACGGCGGCAACCCGGGAGTCGGGTCGCTGCACCGCTTCCGCGACGCCGTCGAGCACGGCTGGCCGCGGCCGATCGACCTGCTCGAGCACTCCCATGCCGGCCTGGCCAACGCCTACGTGGCCGGGGCCTCGAACCTGCCCTTCGGCCTGCTGCGCGGCTACGCGGGCACCAACCTGCCCGAGCACAGCGACGACATCACGTTCATCAACTGCCCGTTCACCGGGGAGAAGCTGACCGCGGTGCGGGCGATCACCCCCGACGTCACGATCATCCACGCCCAGCAGAGCGATCGTCAGGGCAACGTCCAGCTGTGGGGGCTGTCCGGCGTGCAGAAGGAGGCCGTGCTCGCGGCCAAGCACGCGATCGTCACCGTCGAGGAGATCGTGGACGAGCTGACCCCGCGGCCGCGCGCGGTCGTGCTCCCGTCGTGGGTGCTCGACGCGGTCTGCCACGTGCCCAACGGCGCCTGGCCCTCCTACGCGGCCGACTTCTCGGTGCGCGACAACGGCTTCTACTCCGAGTGGGACGCCATCTCACGCGATCGCGACCGCTTCGCGCAGTGGATGCAGGAGAACGTCCTCGCGGCGGACGCGCCCGTCGGAGCGCCGGTGGTGGCGCGGTGAGTGCCGTCGACGCGACGCCCGACGAGGTCATGACCATCGGGGCGGCGCGCGAGCTGGTCGACGGCGAGGTCGTCCTGGTCGGCGTCGGGCCGCCCAACGCGGCCGCCAACCTCGCGCGGCGCCTGGACGCGCCCGGCTGCGTGCTCGTCTACGAGTCCGGTGCGATCGGCGCGCGCCCGCAGCGCCTGCCGCTGTCGATCGGCGACGACGACCTCGCCGCCGGCGCCCAGGACCTCGTGTCGGTCCCGGAGATGTTCAACTACTGGATCGGGGGAGGGCGCATCGACGTCGGCTTCCTCGGCGCCGCGCAGATCGATCGCTACGGCAACATCAACACCACCGTGATCGGCGACTACGACCAGCCCAAGGTGCGCCTGCCCGGCGCCGGCGGCGCCCCGGAGATCGCCCGCTCGGCGGGACGCGTCATCGTCCTGCTGCACCACTCGCCGCGCTCGTTCGTGGGCGAGCTCGACTTCATCACGTCGGTCGGGCGCGAGTTCGACGCGGCCACCAACGGCGCGCCCGGCTCGGCGGTCATCACCGACCTGGGCATCCTGCGCCCGTCGGCCGACGACGGCGAGCTCGAGCTCGTCGCCCTGCACCCCGGCGTCGAGCTCGACGACGTCCGCGAGGCCACCGGCTGGCCGCTGCGCGTCCGCGAGCCGCTGGCGGTCACCGAGCCGGTGACCGAGCGCGAGCTGTCCGAGCTGCGCGCGCTGCGGGTCTCGGCCGAAG
This sequence comes from uncultured Actinomycetes bacterium, assembly GCA_963806015.1. Classification (GTDB taxonomy): domain Bacteria; phylum Actinomycetota; class Thermoleophilia; order Solirubrobacterales; family Solirubrobacteraceae; genus JAOPZW01. Next base: position 79,088 of record CAWDWM010000002.1, read on the forward strand.
ACGACTGACGCCTGCTCGACCACTGGCCTGAAGACAGATATATTAGGCCCGATGGCCAGGCAGGCTGACGCGATCATCATCGGCGCCGGCGTCATCGGCGCAGCCACCGCCTTCGAGCTGGGCAAGCGCGGTTACAAGACGCTGAACATCGACAAGCTGCCCAGCGCGGGCTACGGGCCGACGAGCAACTCGTGCGCGATCGTGCGCGCGCACTACTCCTCGCACGAGGGCGTGGCGATGGCCTACGAGGGCTTCGCCTACTGGCAGGACTGGGAGCGCCACCTCGGCGTCGTCGACGACATGGGGACCTCGCGCTACATGCAGTGCGGCACGGTGCTGCTCAAGAGCGCGACCGGCCACCACGAGAAGGTCCTCGCCCACTACCGCGACCTCGGCGTCGAGTACGAGGAGTGGGACAACGCCAAGCTCAAGGAGAAGGTGCCCGTCTACAGCACGGATGCCTTCTGGCCGCCCAAGCGCCCCGACGACCCGCATTTCTGGGACGAGCCGCAGGCCGAGCTCGACGGCGCGATCTTCACCCCCGGCTCGGGCTACGTGAACGATCCGCAGCTCGCCACCCACAACCTGCAGCGCGCCGCCGAGTCCAAGGGCGGCGAGTTCCGCTTCCGCGCCGAGGTGGCCGAGATCCGCCGCGCCGACGGCCGCGTCGCCGGCGTCACGCTGACCGACGGCACCGAGATCGACGCGCCGGTCGTGGTCAACGTCGCCGGCCCGCACTCCTTCGTCATCAACCGCATGGCGGGTGTCGAGGACGAGATGAACGTCACCACCCGCGCCCTGCGCCACGAGGTCCATCACGTGCCCTCGCCGCCGGACTTCGACTTCGAGCAGGACGGCTACCACACCTCCGACGGGGACACCGGGATCTACTTCCGCCCCGAGAGCGGCAACAACATCCTGATCGGCTCCGAGGACCCCGAGTGCGACCCGCGCGTCTGGGTCGACAAGCCCGACCAGTTCGACCGCCACGTGACCGAGCAGCAGTGGGAGGCGCAGGTCTACCGCCTCGCGCGGCGCATGCCATCGCTGCGGATCCCCAACGAGCGCAAGGGGATCGTCGACCTCTACGACGTCTCCGACGACTGGATCCCGATCTACGACCGCTCGGTCCTCGACGGCTTCTACATGGCGATCGGCACGAGCGGCAACCAGTTCAAGAACGCCCCGGTCGTCGGCCACCTCATGGCCGAGCTCATCGACCGCGTCGAGCACGGCCACGACCACGACGCCGACCCGGTCAAGGTCCGCTGCGCCTACAACGACGAGATCGTCCTCGACGCGGGCTTCTACTCGCGCCTGCGCGAGGTCAACCCGAACTCGAGCTTCTCGGTCAACGGCTAGCCCTACTTCTTGAGGGTCAGCCGATCGCCCTCGACCGCGTTGACCTCCCACGCGTGGCCGGGCTCGTCGCCATCGGCGCCCAGCAGCAGCCGGTCGCCCTCCAGTGACCACGAGCCCTTGGACTCGACCGGGACGTCGACCGGCCCGGGCGAGCGCTCGACGTAGCTGCCGTCGGCGCGCAGCTCGAACGACGTGCGCCCGCGCGAGGGCGGGAACGAGTAGTTCGCCGGCCGGTAGACCATCTCGGCATCGGTGTCCTCCTCGTGGGAGTGCACCCAGTGCCCGACGACGGCGTCAGCGCGCTCGGCGGCCATGGCCGCGGCTCAGAGGCCCGCCAGCTTCTTCCGCGGACCCGCCAGGGTCGCGTTCATCCGCGCGACCTGCCCCGTCGTGAACATGAACATCGCGTCGTCGTCGACATAGTCCATGTAGTTCATGAACATGTCGCCGCTGGGCCCGTTGTTGCACGTGATGTGCGGGAAGGTCGGCTTGCCGGTGTTGGCCTGCAGCGCCGGCGGCGTGTCGGCCACGAAGTCGTTGCCGCTGCAGTCGTTGCGGTCACCCCAGATGTGGCGCAGCCCGAGGAAGTGGCCGATCTCGTGGGTCGCCGTGCGGCCCTTGTTGAACGGCGGCATCGCCCCGCGCCGCGTTCCGAACGCGCTGAAGAGGATGACCACGCCGTCGGTCTTGGCCGGGCCCCCGGGGAACTGCGCGTAGCCCAGCAGGTTGCTGCTCAGGTTGCAGACCCAGATGTTCAGGTAGCGGTCGGTGGGCCAGGGCGGGACGCCGCCGGTCTTCTTGGCCTTGACCGTGTCGTCGGGACCGAAGGAGTCCGCCGTGGTGGCCGTGCGCGTGATGCCGGTCGTGGCCTTGCCCGACGGGTCCTTGGTGGCCAGGGCGAACTGGATCTTCGAGTCGAGCACGAGGCTCTTCCACACCGGCGGAACCTTGCGGGCGTCGGCGTTCTTCGCGCGGTAGTCGCGGTTGAGCGCGTCGATCTGGCTCTTGACCTGCGCGTCGGAGATGTTCTGCTCGGCCGTCTGGTGGACGATGTGCACGACCACCGGAAGCGTGATCAGCTTGGCGGTGACCCGTGCGGCCTGGCCGCTGTTGATGCTCTGGCGGGTCTGGTCCTCGGCCTCCAGCCGCCGCCCGCGGTACTCGGGCTGGGTCTCGGCCAACCATTCGTGGACCACCATCTGCGCGCAGTTGCGGACGCGGGGCGGTTCCTGCGTGGGACTCATATGGGCACTCCCTTCGCTCTGACCGGTCGGCGTACTCAAGACGATTTGCGCGCTTGGCGCAAATCGGCGAACGGACCGGCGCGGGAGGGCTCGAACCGCATCACCGAGGGGCGGCTTTCGCGTAAGCGTCCCGACTACTAGGAGCCTGTTGAAAGATCGGTCGTCGTGAGACGACCGATCTCGCGGAGGGTCGCGAGCAGGAAGCGGGTGTGGGCGAAGATCGCGGCGGTGTTGGCGGGCGGATCGCTGGTCTGCGCGCGGCTCGCGGCGTCCTGGGCGGCCAGCAGGCGCTTGAGGTTGATCGCGGTTGCCGCGGCCAGCAGCTGGAGCTGCAGCAGCCGGGTGCCCCGGCATCTGGCGCGATCGGCGCCGTGGCGTTTGAGCTCTGCGATCGCGCCCTCGGCGTGCGCTTGACGGTCATAGGCGGCGTCGCGGCCGACCCGGGTGCGCATCCGTTCGCGCGCGGCGACCGCGGCGTCGTGCATGGCGGCGGGCTGCGGCGCGATCAGCGCCGTCGTCTTCAGCGCGTCCAGCGTGGCGTAGGAGGCCTCGGAGGCGTAGCCGCTGTCGGCCGCCAACTCGTTGACCTTGTGGCCGGCGAAGCGGGCGCGCTGGACGACGTCCTTCAGGCAGTCGGCCTCGCTGCCGGTCGCGTGCTCGGCCTGCACCGCCACGATCACCCGCGCCTTGGGGTCAACAGCGACCTGGCCGCGATGGACCAGATGCTTTCGATGTCCGGGCTTGTGACGAAGCTTGGCGTCTGGATCGGTCCGTGAAACCGCAGTCGCGTTCGACGCGCTGCGCTTGGGGGTCGGCCCGCTCCGCGGCTCGGCCAGCTTGAGATCCCGACGCGACGCCGCGGAATCGTCGTGCACCATCTCCCCGTCCCCGTCCCCGTCAGCGCGAGGCGATTCCGCGGAATCGCCGGCGTTCGCGTCGACCGGCGACAGTTCGGCGCGCAGGCTCTTAAGCGCCGCGTCAGCCTCGATATGCATGCCGTCCACCACCAGGCGCCGGCCGCCAACCAGACCCGCGTCGGTGCACTGTCTGAGCACCGCGGTGAACAACTGCTCGAACACCGAGGAGTCCGCAAAGCGCTTGGTCTGCGCATGACTAAACGTCGAGTGATCGGGCAGCCGCTCAGTCAGCCCGAACCCGAGAAACCTACGGATCGACATGTCCGTCCGCGCGACCCGCAACGTCTCGCGCATCGACGGAAGCCCGCGCCATGCCAACACCAACGCCAGCTTGACCAGCACCGCCGGATCGATCCCCGACCGGCCCGCGCCCCCAGCGCGATAAAACGGACGCGCCGTCTCGCGCACGTGACCCCAATCGACCAGCACCTCGATCCGCCGCAGATCATCATCAGCCGAAACCAAGTCGTCGACGCAGACGACCTGCATCTGCAACGTCTCATCGCCCGACCTGACCGCGAACGCCGCAAGCGCCATGCCCGCAGCTTCGCGGTCAGCCCGGACGAAAGTTCAACACGCTCCTAGGGGTCGTCTGACGACCTGAGCCCGGGACGGTTGCCCTGCCACTGCCTCGGTGCCTGCCCGCGGCGAGCGGCGTCGCTCGCGTCAGTCTCCCAACTCCGTCCGGCGGCGATCGACGTAGTCCTGGAGCTCGGCGCGGATCGACTCGTCGAGCGGCGGCTGCTCGTACTCCTCCAGCGTGCGCTGCCAGATGACCTCGGCGCGCGCGGTCGTGTCGAGACCGCCCTTGCGCTTCCAGCGCTCGAAGTTCTCCGTCGAGGTCAGCAGCGGGCGGTAGAAGCACTCGCGGAAGCGCTCGAGCGTGTGCGCGGCGCCGAGGAAGTGCCCGCCGGGGCCGACCTCCTCGTGCGCGCCGAAGGCGAGGCTCGCCTCGTCGATCTCCAGCGGCGTGAACTCGTGCTTGAGCATGCGCAGGAGCTCGATGTCGACGATGAACTTCTCGTAGCAGGACACCAGCCCGGCCTCCAGCCAGCCCGCCGAGTGCATGACGAAGTTCGCGCCGGCCAGGAAGGTCGGCAGCATGGTCATGAGCGACTCGTAGGCCGCCTGCGCATCGACCGTCTGGCTGGAGTTCAGGCCGCCGCCCGAGCGCCACGGCAGCCCGAAGGAGCGCGCGATCTGCCCGGTGCACAGCAGGCCGATGGCCGACTCGGGGGTGCCGAACGACGGCGACCCCGACTGCATGTCGGTGTTGGAGAGGAAGGAGCCGAAGACCACCGGGCACCCGGGGCGGATGAGCTGCACCAGCGCGATGCCGGCCAGCGCCTCGGCCATCTGCTGGACCAGCGTCGCGGGGATCGAGACCGGGGACATCGCGCCCATGAGCAAGAAGGGCGTGATGATCGTCGGCTGGTTGGCCTTCGCATAGGCGACGAGCGCGCTGAGCATGCGGTCGTCGAAGCGCAGCGGCGAGTTGACGTTGATAAGCGACAGCGACGCCGGCGCGGCCTCGATCGCCGCGCGCCCGCCGAAGAGGATCTCCCCCATCGCGATCGTGTCCTCGGCGTTGGGGCCCGACGTCACCGAGCCCATGTAGGGCTTGTCCGACAGCGTCTGCAGCGCGTAGACCATGTCGAGATGGCGCGAGTCCAGCGGCTTGTCGTTGGGCTCGCAGATCGTGCCGCCCGGCGTGTCGAGCTCGGGGAAGGCCTGCGACAGGCGCACGAGGTTCTCGAAGTCGTCCATGGTCGCCTCGCGGCGGATCTCCCCCTGGCGCACGAACGGGCAGCCGTAGACCGCGCCGAAGGCCATGTGCTGGCCGCCGAGATGGATGCTGTGCTCGGGGTTGCGCGCCTGCAGGTCGAACTCGCGCGGGGCCTTGGCCACCTGCTCGAGCACGAACTCCGGGTCGAGGATCACGCGATTGCCGTCGACGACCTGCTGGCCGGCGGCCCGGAAGGCCTCGACCGCCTCGTCGAGCAGGAACTCGATTCCGATCTCCGTGGCGATGCGCCGCCAGCCGCGGTCGAGCACCGCCATGGCGTCCTCGCTGAGGATCTCGTAGCGCGGCATCGTGTTGACGAACACAGCTGCACCTCACATGTATGGCTTGACGAGCGGTCCGGCGCGCGCCATGCTACCCAGAATGGAACTGCAGTTCCAGCCAACGTGGAACAGGACTTCCACGTGACCGCGCCCGCTCAGGGCACCCAGTCGATCGACCGCGCCGGGGAGATGCTCGCGCGGCTGCTCGACAGCGAGGAGCCGATGAGCCTGCGCGACCTCGCCGAGGCCGCCGACCTGCCCAAGAGCACCGCCTCGCGGCTGCTCACGGCGCTCGAGCGCCACGGCCTCGTCCACCAGGCCGGCGAGCGCGGCAAGCTCGAGCCCGGCCCCGCGATCCTGCGCTTCGCCCACCGCGGCGGCGTCGAGCGCCACCTCGTCGAGCTCGCCCACCCCGCGCTGGAGGCGGTGGCCGAGACCAGCGGCGAGACGGTCAACCTCTCGGTCCCGACCCCCAACGGCGTCGACCACCTCGCCCAGGTCGACGGACGCCACTTCCTCGGCGCCGGGCAATGGGTCGGGCGCCGGGTCGACTTCCACTGCACCGCCAACGGCAAGGTCTTCCTCGCCTTCGGCGCGGCTGAGCTCCCCCCGGGCGGCTGGCGCGGCTGACGACGGAAACGGTCGTCAGTCGCGCCACCCTCGACGACCAGCTCGCGCGCGTGCGCCGGGAGGGCTACGCGACAGCGGTCGACGAGCTCGAGGCCGGCCTCACCGCGATCGCCGCCCCGGTCCACGGACCCACCGGCGACGTCATCGCGGCCCTCAGCATCTCGGGCCCGACGCTGCGCCTGACGCGGGCGCGCGTGGCTGAGCTGGCACCCATCCTCGCCCAGGAGGCGCGCGCGCTGGAAGCGCGCCTCGGCAAGCACCGACCCGGAGAGAGAGCGGCATGACGCACGAGGAGATCCTGCAGGCGCTCTATGACGACACGCTCGTGGGCAAGGCGCCCGAGGTCAAGGCCAACGTCGAGGCGGGGCTCGAGCAGGGCATGGAGCCCGAGAGCATGCTCTTCGACGCCCTCATCCCCTCGCTGGAGGAGGTGGGCGCGCGCTTCGAGCGCGGCGACTACTTCGTGCCCGAGATGCTCATCGCCGCCCGCGCGATGCAGGGCGCGCTGGACATCCTGCGCCCGCTGCTGGCCGATACCGACGCCAACCGCGTCGGGACCTTTCTGATGGGCACCGTCAAGGGCGACGTCCACGACATCGGCAAGAACCTCTGCAACATCATGCTCGAGGGCGCCGGCTTCACCGTCGTCGACCTCGGCGTCAACGTCCCGCCGGAGAAGTTCGTCGAGGAGATCGGGCGCGTGCAGCCCGACGTCGTCGGCTTCTCGGCCTTCCTGACGACGACGATGCCGATGTTCAAGGCGAACATCAACGCGCTGGAGAAGGCCGGGATCCGTGACCAGGTGATCGTCATGGTCGGCGGCGCGCCCGTGACCCAGGAGTACGCCGACGCCGTCGGCGCCGACGGCTACTCGGCCGACGCGTCCTCGGCGGTCAAGAAGGCCAAGGAGCTCATCCAGCTCAAGCGCGCCGGCGTTCCGGCATAGGACCATGGGCGCCGTCGAGCAGATCGAGCATGCGGTCAAGGGCCGCGTGTTCGGCTGCCAGATGTGCGGGCAGTGCGTGCTGCACTCGACCGGGCTGAGCTGCCCGATGACGTGCCCCAAGACGCTGCGCAACGGCCCGTGCGGCGGCGTGCGCGCGGACGGCAGCTGCGAGGTCGTGCCCGAGATGCGCTGCGTATGGGTGAAGGGCTACGAGCGCTCCCACAAGCTGCCGCTGTGGCGCGAGGACTTCGGCCACCTGCGCCCGCCGGTGGACAACTCGCTGCAGGGCACGTCGTCGTGGAAGAACCTCGTGACCGGACGCGACCGGCGCACTCCGGCGGGGTGGCATGCCGACGCTTGAGGACAAGCTGCGCGCCGGGCAGCGGGTGATCACGGCCGAGATGCCGGCGATCGACGGCGGCGGCCTGGCCGATGTGCGCCGCCAGCTCGCGCCCATGCAGGACTGGCCGGACGCGGTCAACGCGACCGACAACACGGCCGCCCACGCGCACGCCTCGCCGCTCGCGGTCGCCATCGCCCTGAAGCAATGCGGCGTCGAGCCGATCATGCAGCTCGTCTGCCGCGACCGCAATCGCCTCGCGCTGCAGGCCGACATCGTCGGCGCCTCGATGCACGGTATCGAGAACCTGGTCGCCCTCACCGGCGATGACGTGACGGCGGGCGACGAGCCGAGGCCAGGCGCGTCTTCGACCTCGACAGCCCGCAGCTGCTCGCCCTGGCCAGCATGATGGCCGACGGCCGCTACCTCTCCGGGCGGCCGCTCGAGCCCGCGCCGCGGCTGTTCCTCGGCGCGGTGGAGAACCCCGCCGCCCCGCCGGTCGAGTATCGCGTGGAGCGCGCACTGATGAAGGCGCGCGCGGGAGCGCGCTTCCTGCAGCTGCAGATCGGCTACCGGCCCGAGGTGCTCGAGGACTTCGTGGCGGCGGCCGAGGCGGCCGGGCTCACCGATCAGGCGGCGCTGATCCCGTCGATCACGATCCTGCGCACGGCGAGCGCCCTGCGCTTCATCGACGCGAAGGTCCCGGGGATCGCGGTCCCCGCCGCGGTCATCGAGCGCGTGGAGGCCGCCGCCGACCAGCAGGAGGCGTGCTTCGAGCTCGCCCACGAGCTGGCCACGCACGCGCTCTCGCTGCCCGGGGTGTCCGGCCTGCATTTCATCTCGTTCCGCAAGGACGCGGGCATCGCCAAGCTCTGCACACAGCTCGGCTTCGAGCCGCGCATCGAAAGGGAGAAGTCGCTCGCGTATGCACACGACCCTGTCGTCACGCTCTAGCACCGTCGTCATCGGCCACGACCAGCCGTTCTGCGTCATCGGCGAGCGCATCAACCCCACGGGGCGCAAGACGTTCGCCGAGCAGCTGCGCGGCGGCGACCTCTCGACCGTGACCGAGGACGCCCTCGCCCAGGTGCAGGCGGGCGCCGACATGCTCGACGTCAACGCCGGCATCCCGCTCGTCGACGAGTCCGAGCTGCTGGCGGCCATGCTGCGCACCGTCGCCGAGGCGACCGACGTGCCGATCTGCATCGACTCCTCGGTCATCGAGGCGCTGGAGGCCGGCCTGGCGGTCTACGAGGGCAAGGCGCTCGTGAACTCGGTCACCGGCGAGGACGAGCGCCTGGAGGAGATCCTCCCGCTCGTCGCGCGCCACGGCGCCGCGGTCATCGGCCTGGCCAACGACGAGACCGGCATCCCCGAGACGCCGCAGCAGCGCCTGGACATCGCGCGCAAGATCGTCTCCGTCGCCGGCGACCACGGGATCCCGCCCGAGGACGTCGTCATCGATCCGCTGGCCATGACGGTCGGTGCGGCAACCGACGCGGTGACGATCACGCTGGAGACCATCAGCCTCATCCGCGACGAGCTCGGCGTGAACATGTGCCTGGGCGCGTCGAACGTGTCCTTCGGCCTGCCGCGCCGCCACCAGCTCGGCTCGGCCTTCCTGCCGATGGCGATGGCCGCCGGGCTCACGAGCGCGATCATGAGCTGCGCCGAGGAGGTCGTGAACTCCGTGCGCGCGGCCGACCTGCTGCTCGGCCACGACGAGTGGGGCGCGCGCTGGATCGCCGAGCACCGCGCGCGCGAGGCGGCGGCGGCGTCGTGAGCCCGCGCCCGCAACTCGCGCGCGAGGAGGAGCCCGTGGACGAGCAGGGCGCCGCCGACGGCGCCGAGCGCGTCCTGCTGCGCTTCCTGCCCGACGGCACCGAGGTGCGCGTGCCGAGCGGGACGCCGATCTTCGACGCCGCGAGCTGGAACGGGATCGCCATCGACTCGACGTGCGGCGGGCACGGCACGTGCCGCAAGTGCAAGGTGCAGGTCCTGCGCGGGCATGCGCCGATCAGCCCCCTCGACCCGCGCGCCTTCAGCACCCAGGAGCTCCACGAAGGCTGGCGGCTGGCCTGCCGCGCCCCCGCGCGCGAGGACCTGGTGGTGAGCGTCCCGCCGCTGCAGACGCGTCCCAAGGCGGCGCTGGTCGGCGTCGGGCGCCACGTGATCCTGCGCCCGGCGGTGGTCAAGCGCTACGTCGAGCTCGAGGAGCCGACGATGGAGGACCAGCGCTCCGACGTCCAGCGTCTGCTCGAGGCCATCGACGACCTCGAGCCCCAGCTTCCGCTGGCGGTCGTGCGCAAGCTCGGCGGCGTGCTGCGCTCGAGCGCCTTCAAGGTCACCGCGGTCATCGTCGACGAGGAGATGATCGACGTCGAGCCCGGCGACACGACGGGCACGCGCCACGCGCTCGCCTTCGACCTCGGGACCACCACGGTGGTGGCCACGCTGCTCGATCTCGAGTCCGGCCAGCCACTCGCAGTCCAATCGCTGCTCAACGCCCAGCAGCCCTTCGGCGGCGACGTCATCTCGCGCATCTCGGCCACGATGATGGACCCCGACGCGCTGGACACCCTGCGCTCGCGCGCGCACGAGACGATGGCCGCGCTGGCCGGCGAGGTGTGCGAGGAGGCGGGCATCGCGCCCGAGCAGGTCTACGAGATCACCGTCTGCGGCAACGCGACGATGATGCACCTCGCCCTCGGGATCGATCCCGAGCCGCTCTCGATGGCGCCCTTCACGGTCACCACCCACGAGCTGCCCGAGACGCTGGCGAGCGACTTCGGCGTCGCCGTGCACCCCCGCGCGCCGGCCTTCGTCTTCCCGTCGCTGGGCGCCTACGTCGGCGGCGACATCGTGGCGGGCATGCTGGCGACAGGGCTCACGCGCGACCGCCGCATCCGGCTGTTCATCGACGTCGGCACCAACAGCGAGATCGCGCTGGGCTGCGAGGAGCGCGTCCTCGCCACCGCGGCGCCCGCCGGCCCCGCGTTCGAGGCCGCGCAGATCCGCTGCGGCATGCGCGCCGCCGAAGGCGCGATCGAGGGCATCCGGATCGAGGACGACGACGTCAAGCTGCAGGTCATCGCCGACGCCGAGCCCGTCGGGCTGTGCGGCTCGGGCCTGGTCGACTGCGTGGCCGAGCTCGTGCGCTCCGGGCTGCTCGACCATTCCGGGCGCTTCATCCCCGACGAGGAGGCGGCCGAGCGGCTGCCCGCGCTCGCGCCGCGCCTGACCAAGATCGGCGAGGAGCGCGTCTTCGTCATGCACTGGCGCGGCGAGGACCCGGCCGAAGCGATCTTCCTCTCCCAGCGCGACGTGCGCGAGCTGCAGTTCGCCAAGGCCTCGATCGCCACCGGCTGGAAGATCCTGCTGCGCGAGTACGGCATCGAGCCCAGCGACATCCAGCAGGTGCTGCTGGCCGGCAGCTTCGGCGCCTACCTCTCCCCCGCCAGCGCCGTGCGCATCGGGCTGGTGCCGCGCCTGGCCCTGCCGCGGATCGTCTCGGCCGGCAACGTGGCCGGCGAGGGGGCGAAGATCGTCGCCCTCAGCCACCGCGAGCGCGCGGAGGCGCGCTCGATCGTGCGCGAGGTGGAGTACGTCGAGCTCTCGGGCCGCGCCGACTTCAACGACCTCTTCGTCGACGAGCTCGCGCTACCGGGATGACCATGGCGGTCGTCGCGTGCGGGGCGCTCGCGGTGCACGTGCGCCAGATCGCGCGCCGCCGGGGCTGGGACGTCGACGTCGTGCCGGTGCCCGCGCTGCTGCACAACCGCCCCGAGCAGATCCCGGGCGCCGTCGCGGCGCTGGCCGACGAGCTGGGCGAGCGCTACGACCGGGTCGTGCTGGGCTACGGCGACTGCGGGACCTACGGCGCGCTCGACGAGCTTGGCCTCGAGCGCCTGCGCGGCGAGCACTGCTACGACATCTTCGCGCGCGAGGAGGTCGCCGCGGCCATGGCCGCCGAGCCCGGGACCTACTTCCTCACCGACTTCCTCGCGCGCACCTTCGAGCACACCGTCGTGCGCGAGCTCGGGCTCGATCGCCACCCCGAGCTGCGCGACGACTACTTCGGCGCCTACCGCCGCGTCGTCTGGCTGGCGCAGCGGCGCACGCCCGCGGCCGAGCGCGCGGCGCGGGCGGCGGCCGCGCGCATCGGCCTGCCGCTCGAGGTGCGCGAGGTCGGCGACGCCGGCCTCGAGGCCGAGCTCGAGCGGCTCGTGGCCGCGGCGTGAGACAACCGAGAAGAGGAGAACGCATGGCCGACACCGTCCCGACGGGCGAGGCACTCAACGATGCTGCGATCGCACTCGCGGAGAAGGCGACGACCGCGAGCTCGTCGCTGGGCGCCCTGCAGTTCGCGTATGCGGCGGCAGCGCTCGCGAACGCTGCACGCGGAGTGAGCGCAGGATCGAGTTACGCCTCGGGGTGACCTCAGCGACGGCGCAACGAGGCGAGCCGCCGGCGTGAAAGCGACGGGCGATACTGGCCCGGCGGCGATCGTCGTCGCGCCGACCGCACTCGAGCTCGGAGGACCGCCATGACCGACGCCATGCCCTACGCACACCTCGGGGAGGCGCTGGCCACCGACTACCTGTTGGTGCGCGAGCAGTTCAGCGACGAAGAGTGGGATCGCTTCATCGCCACGCGGCGGTTCGTCGACACGGAGGTCCTGCCGGCCATCAACGGCTATTGGGAACGCGCCGAGCTGCCGTGGCCGCTGATCAAGCGACTCGCCGAGCTCGGAGTCGTCGGGGAGGACATCGACGGCTACGGCTGCCCGGGCATGACCCCACTGGCGGCCGGCCTCGTGAACATGGAGTTGCATCGGGGCGACGGAAGCCTCGGGACGTTTCTGGGCGTCCAGTCCGGGCTCGCGATGAAGTCGATCGCGATGCTCGGCTCCGACGAGCAGAAGCAGCGCTGGCTCCCGCCCATGGCGCGCTTGGAGACGATCGGCGCCTTCGCGCTGACCGAGCCCGACCACGGCTCGGACTCGGTCGCGCTCGACACCAGGGCGCGCCGCGACGGCGACGACTACGTGATCGACGGTGCCAAGCGCTGGATCGGCAACGCCACGATCGCGGACGTCGTGGTCGTGTGGGCGCGCTGCGATGACGACGGACAGGTCAAGGGCTTCCTGGTCGCGACGGACACCCCCGGCTATGACGCGACCGTGATCGAAGGCAAGGGCGCCACGCGAGCGATCTGGCAGGCCGACGTGCGCTTCGCCGGAGTCCGCGTTCCCGCCGAGAACCGCCTTCCGGAGGCGAACAGCTTCAAGGACGTCGGTCGCGTGCTGACCACCACCCGGAGCACCATCGCGTGGGCCGCGCTCGGGCACGCCGTGGCCGCCTACGACACCGCGTTGACCTATACCAGGCAGCGGACCCAGTTCGGGCGCCCGCTATGCAGCTTCCAGATCGTCCAGGACCGCCTGGTGAAGATGCTGGCCGAGGTGACGGCCATGCAGCTCTACTGCATGCAGCTCTCGCGGCTGGCCGAGACCGGCCACCTGTCAGACACGATCGCCGGCCTGGCCAAGATGAACAACACGCGCAAGGCGCGCCAGGTGATCGCCGAGGCGCGCGACCTGCTGGGCGGCAACGGGATCCTGCTCGAGAACCACGTCATCCGCCATCTGACCGACATCGAGGTCCTGCACACGTACGAGGGAACCGAGACGATCCAGACGCTCATCGTCGGGCGCGATATCACCGGCGTCGCCGCGTTCGCTTGAACGCCGCGGGCATTGCGGCTGGCTGAGCGATCGGCGCCGGCCCCGTCTGCCGCGGCCTAACTCGTGACCTGCGTGATGGCCATGGTGTTGCCGTCGGGGTCCTTGATCCAGGCGGCCCTGAAGTCGCCCGCGTCGAAGACGCCGCGCTCGTCGGTCTTGATGCCGGGCTGGTCGTAGTGCTCGAAGTGCACGCCCCGCGAGCTGAGCTCATCCATGGTCTGGTCGAGGTCATCCACGGTCCAGCCGGCGAGGGTCGCCGACGACGTACCGGCGTTGTGTGGCTGGAGGTAGACGAAGAGGCTGGTTCCCTCTGCGCAGAAGTAGCGCACGCCTTCTTGCTCCTGCTCGCCGGGCACGAGCCCGAGCTGGTCCTCGTAGAAGCGTCTCGCCGTGTCGAGGTCCGACACGGCCATCAGCGCCCCCAACCTGCAGTCCTTCAGTCCCATCGGAGCCTCCTCGGCGGCTGTCACAGATCTCGCGATCAGGCATGCAACGGAATCCGTAAGTGTGGCCCACCCGGCGACTGCGGCATCCGGCGATAGGGAGCAGTCGCAGCGTGGCCAGCGAGTGCTTCACCGAGCGCCGCTGGAGTCGGACCACCTGCGGGAGGCGTCCGTTTCGTGCAAGACGGTGGTGGCGAGCACGCGGTTGGATGTCGGCGTGGACGTGGTCTTTGTCGCTTCTGTCGCGGTCATCGCCCCCGATCCGGCGCAGAGCCGCAAGCTCTATGTCGACGCGCTCGGCCTCCCGCTGGCGGGTGCCGAGGGCTCGGAGTACTGGCACAGCGAGGAGCTCGCCGGCACCAGGCACTTCGCGATCTGGCCGCTTCGTGAGGTCGCCCAAGCCTGCTTCGAGCGGCCAGAGTGGCCGGCGCATCTTTCCGTGCCGCAGGCGTCGATCGAGTTCGAGCTGGCAGATGCGGAGGCAGTGAGCGCCGCTGCAGGAGAGCTCGAGGATCGCGGGTTCGCGCTCCTGCACGCACCGCGCGAGGAGCCATGGGGCCAGACCGTCGCCCGCCTCCTCACAGCCGAAGGCTTGATCATCGGCATCTCGTTCGCCCCCGCGCTGCACGAGCACCACGGACGCGAGTAACTCGGACGACGGTGTCGGTCCGACTTGCCACCAGCTAACTCCCGCGCGATCGTGGCGTCAGCGGATGGGATCGGGCTCTACGAGTTCAATCGTCACGCGAACGCGCGGCAACTCGAAGCGCTCCGACGGCGAGCGGCCGTCGCGGAGCGCCTCCGCGGCTCCCTCCTCGAACATCTCGCGGATCTTGATGCCGAGGTCGTCGCGAAAGCTTTCGCCTGGGCCGATCACGATCCGCTCGCCGGCGTAGACGCTCCATGCGCCGGTCATCTCGATGACGCGAAGTCGGCCTTCGATCTGAAGCTTCCGCTCGCCAGTCATGATCATGATCGTCTCATGAGCGCGTAACCCCGGTCCCGCTGACTGGGCCGCGACATTTCGCAGAAGATCCCGACGTCGGCGCGCGCACGACGGCCCGGCCGTCGGCGGTCGCGTTTGAGCGCGACGGGCATCGTCACCCGTCGGTGCGCGCTTAGTTGATGCGGGCGGCGAGCATGCAGAGGTCGTCGACGAGCGTGCCGTTGTCGGCGAATTCGCTGACGCGTGCCCTCAGGGTGGCGACGGCCTCGCTGGGGGCGGGGTTGTCGAGCTGGCTGAGCACGGCGGTGACCCCCTCCAGCCCGAAGAGCGTCCCGTTGCCTCGCGCCTCGGTCAGTCCGTCGGTGTAGAGCAGGATGCCGGTGGGCCCTTCGGGTTGCAGCGTTCCTTCGGCGTATTCGGGGTTCGGGTGGATCCCAAGCGGAACGCCTTGGCTGGGTGCGATGAGCTCGCGCCCGTCGGACATGCGCACGGCGGGCGGATGCCCGGCGTAGGCGAAGCGCAGCAGCCGTTGGTGCGGCAGGTAGGTCATGCACGCTGCGGTGACGAAGTTGGCGCTGGTGCCGGCCCGCTCGACCAGGGCGGTGTTCGCCCAGCTCAACAATCGCCAGGGATCGTCGGTGAAGGGGGCGGTGGCGATGAATGCGGTTCTGGTGAACGCGGCGCGCCGCGCGGCTTGTAGGCCGTGCCCCACGACGTCGCCGATGACCAGCACGGTGGCATCTTGGGGTCCTTCGGCAACCAGGTAGAAGTCGCCGCTGACCTGCTCGGCCGCGGGCACGAACGCCGCGGCCAGCTCCAGGCCGGGGCGCTGGGGCAGCTGCGAGGGAGCGAGCGCGTCGCGGATGGCGCGCAGGTCCTCGAGTTCGTGCTCGGCTACAGCAAGGCGCCATTGCAATTCGGAGAGCTCGTCGTCGCGCACCTCGGCTTCGCGGCGTAGGCGCTCGATCAGGGTGTCCTGGCGCTGCTCATGTTCTCCCCGGTCGCGGATCTCGTCCTGTCCGGCGCCCGCTTTGGAGGGCAACTGCTGCAGCTCTCGGTCCTTCTCGTCTGACTCCTGGGTCATGAGGCTCCCGGCGCGCCAGGGGAACCGATCGCGTGCCGGTGAGCATCGTCTCCGACCGCGGGCCGCGTGTCTACGGCCACTCGTCGTGCAGGCGCGGCCGCTCATGGTCGACGGTCGTGGTTCGCTGCGCGACGAGCCGATCTGGCAGCCAGCGGTGTGGAGTTGGTCGCGAGCGTGCGGCGCGGTTGCCTGGGCATCCTGACTGCGGGTGAGGCAAACCGAAACCGGGCGCGCCCGTTGACCGATCGGCGATCGGCAGGCGGTCGGGGGGACACGGGCCGGCTCGCGCTCGCCCGCAGGAAGGCTTCGAGACTGACCAGGTCGATCAGTCTGCGAACGCTCGCCGAAGGGTTCACAAGCGCGACGCGAGCGTCCTGCCGGCGGGCCCTGGCGACGGCATCGAGCAGCACGTGCAGGCCGCGAGGGTCGATGAACGACACGTCATGCAGGTCGCAGATCACCTCCGGCGCGTCGGCTTGCGCGCGGGCGATCACGTCGCGGGCCTCGTCGGCGGCAGCGACGTCGAGCTCGCCGACCATCGCGATGCCGATGGCGCCCGCGCGGACGTCATGGCGCAGGCAGAAGAACCATGGGCCGGTCTCAGTTTCCGGCAAGCGGGCGGAACGGCGGGGCACATCGACTCCTCGATCGCGAACGGCGGATCAGAAGTCACATGTCACTGCCGAGCCCTACCGCTGAGCCCGACCCTGATGCCAGCGCCCTCCAGTACCCACAACCTACACCCGCCCAGGCAATTGGCGGCCCGTAGCCCGCAATTACCGAGCTCGACGTCGCGGGCTCGCAATCGAGGGCGCCGGTCAGGGCTCGACGACGCCCGTCCGTCGTGTCGAGGTCTTCCCGTGGTACTTGTCGGCGGTGACGGTGCCGCCCAGACCGTGGCGCCGCTCAGGCGGTGCGGGGCGGCCCGCGGCGGGGGTGCTCGTGGTCGTCGACGAGGTCGGTCGGTGCGAGGATGAAGACCTCGCACATCAGGTCGGGATCCTGCTGGTTGCCGCTCATGAACCCGATCACCCCGCGGCCGGTCGCGCTCTCGATCACCGCCTCGAAGCGAGGACGCATCAGCTCTTGGAACTCCATGCGCTGTTGGATGACCGAGGAGCCGCGACCGCCTTCCAGCAGCGTCTGCTCCACGCGGGTGAATCCTCCCCTCAGCAGGCACGCGACGAGGTCGTCCTCGTAGTACGACTTCGCGCGCGTCGGGCCGCGACCGTAGAACTCCTTCAGTAGCGCCACGAGGCCGTCGGAGATCGCCGTGAGCATGTCGCCGTGGGTGACGGGCGGGCTCGGGGCGTCTGGCGGGTTCACTGCGGACTGCCGGTACTCGCGCTACAAAGGCCAGCCGATTCTAGCTCGCCGGCACCACGTGAGGTACAGATCGCACGCTGGTTTTCGCCGCTCGCCACGCACGAACCCGGGCGACCTGCGGCCATGCCCCATGCGACGCACGCCGACAGCTCCTCTGCGCGCAACAGCGAGCGTCTCCGCTCGGGCGTTCCCGGAGACGCCATCCGTCCCTCCAGCCGAGGTCGCCGCTGTTGAGCGCGGGGTCGCCGACGTCGTCACATGCTTACGGACGCCTGCGGCGCATGCGCGGTGCCGGCAGCGCCGTTCGACGGTCTGCTAGGAGATCTTGCGGCGGTACGTGGCCATGGCGAAGGTGTAGGCGACGATGAGGATGCCGACGCACCAGGCAAGGGCGCTCCAGATGTCGGTGCCGACCGGCTGCTGTGTGAGCAGGTCGCGGATCGCGTTGACGATGGTCGTCACCGGCTGGTTCTCGGCGAAGGCGCGCACCGCGTCGGGCATGGTGTCGGTGGGCACGAATGCCGAGCTGATGAACGGCAGGAAGATGAGCGGGTAGGAGAACGCGCTCGCGCCGTCCGCGGAGTTCGCGGTGAGACCGGGGATGACGGCGATCCACGTCAACGCCAGGGTGAACAGGATCAGGATGCCGGCGACCGCGAGCCACGCCAGCACTCCCGCGCCGGAGTGGAAGCCCATGAGCAGGGCGACGAGCACGACGACCACCACCGAGATCAGGCTGGCGACCAGCGAGGTCAGCACGTGCGCCCACAGCACGGACGACCGTGCGATCGGCATGGACTGGAATCGCTCGAAGATTCCGCTCTTCATGTCAAGGAAGAGCCGGAATGCGGTGTAGGAGATGCCTGAGGC
This sequence comes from uncultured Actinomycetes bacterium, assembly GCA_963806015.1. Taxonomy (GTDB): domain Bacteria; phylum Actinomycetota; class Thermoleophilia; order Solirubrobacterales; family Solirubrobacteraceae; genus JAOPZW01. The sequence continues at coordinate 97,009 of CAWDWM010000002.1, forward strand.
GATGGTGATGAGCAGGATGCCGGGCAGCAGGTAGTTCACGTACGAGTCCGACCCTGAGTTGATCGCGCCGCCGAACACGTAGACGAACAGCACCAGGAAGGCGATCGGCATGATCGTGGTCGTGATGATGGTGTCCGGGCTGCGCGTGATGTGGCGCAGGGATCGTCCCGTCAGGGCGGCGGTGCCGCCGAAGAACTGCGTGGTCATGGTTGGTCCTTACTCGTCCGTGGCGACGCTGCGGTCGTTGCCGGCGTCGCCGTCCTTGCCGTCGTCACCGACGATGGCGAAAAAGACGTCTTCGAGGGTCGGCTGCTTCTCGACGTATTCGACCTTGGCGGGCGGGAGCAGCTGCTTGAGCTCGGTGAGGGTGCCGTTGACGATGATCCGACCCTGGTGGAGGATCGCGATCCGGTCGGCGAGGTGCTCGGCTTCGTCCAGGTACTGCGTCGTGAGCAGCACCGTGGTGCCGTGGGCGGCGAGTTGCTCGATGGTCTGCCACACCTCGTTGCGCCCCTGGGGGTCAAGCCCGGTCGTCGGCTCGTCGAGGAAGATGACGGGCGGATCCCCGATGAGGCTCATCGCGATGTCGAGACGGCGGCGCATGCCACCCGAATACGTCGACACACGCCGTTCGGCCGCGTCCGTCAGCGAGAAGCGATCGAGCAGGTCATTCGCGACCGCGCCCGGGTTCTCGACCCGCCGCAACTTGGCGACCAGCACGAGGTTCTCGCGCCCGCTGAGGATCTCGTCGACGGCCGCGAACTGCCCGGTGAGGCTGATGGACTCGCGCACCTTCGCCGCCAGCGTGGCGACGTCGAAGCCGTTGACGCTGACGGTTCCCGCGTCGGCCTTGAGCAGCGTGGACAGGATCTTCACGACCGTCGTCTTGCCCGCACCGTTGGAGCCGAGCAGGGCGAAGATGGTGCCCCGCGCCACGGCGAAGTCCACGCCGCGCAGCACCTCCAGCTCCTTGTAGGACTTCTCCAGGCCTTGCACTTGGATCGCCGGGGCTTGCTCGACGGCGAGGTCGGGTCCGTCGAGGACGACGTTGTCGCCGAAGGACTTGCGCACACCGGCGGCGGTGATGGCCGGTGAGGATGGATCTGTCATGGGTTTCTTTCCGGTCAGGTTCTTGATGTGAGGTGCTTGCAGGGGACGACGAAGCTCACGAGGGCAACTCGCCTGAGGCGCGGAGGGCTTCACGACGCGCCTCCCACTGCTGTCGAAGAGCTTGGGTGCCTTCAACCAGGAACTCCGCGAACGCCGCCAGCTCGAGCATCTCGGCCCGGCGCTCTGCGGGCGCATCGCTCAGCACCTCGAGGCCCTCCCGGGCCAGATCGCCGAGCTCCTGGTACTCCGTGATGTCAAACCCCCGCGCTTGCGCCGCGGCGAAGTCGATCCGGACGCGGTCCATCCGCTCCCCGGCGGCCCGAGAGCGCCGGACCGCGGCGATGCGCTCCAGCACGTCCAGCGCACCGGTGATCGCGCTGCGGCTCGCCAGCAGCGCCTCACTCAGCTCGGCGATCGTCTGGTCGCGCGGTTCGCACACCAGCAGGTAGCCGAGCACGCGGCCGACCATCGGCGGAAACGCGAAGCGCTGGGCGTAATAGCGACCCATGTGGTCGGCGAAGGTGATCTGCTCATCGCGCGGCATGCGCCAGTTATAGCATATATCACGCAGATAACACAAATCTGTGTCATATTCGTCTTCTGTCGTACGATCGGCTTCCCGGGGAACGCTGCGACGGCTGCACCACGCGTCGCGGGTCAGGACGCACGTACTCCCCTCGGTGCGGACCCGGACGCGACAGCTGCATCTCTGGGCCGAGCGGCAGCCGGCCGCGCGGCTCAGCTAGTGGTGGGTCAGGCCGGGGCGTCAGCTTCCTGATTGGAGGCCGCGAACGCCTCGGGGCCCTGCTCCGCCGCCGCCGGGTCCATCCACATGACCTGCCAGCCGTGGCCGTCGAGGTCGAAGAAGCTGCGTGAGTACATGAAGCCGTGGTCCTCGGCGTCATCCGCCTCGGAGCCGCCCGCCGCGAGCGCAGCGGCGCTGACCGTATCGACCTCTTCGCGAGATGACACGCTGAAGCAGTACAGCGCCAGCGTGTGCGTGGTGGGATCGGCGATCGGCAGCTTGGAGAACTCCGCGAACTTCTCGCGGCTGAGCAGCATGACGAAGGCGTGCTCGCCGACCGGCATGCAGGCGGCGGTCTCGTCGGTGAACATCGGGTTGTAGCTGAACCCGAGCTTCGCGAAGAACGCCTTGCTGCGCTGGAGATCCGCCACGGGGAGGTTCACGAACAGCATGCGGCCGGGGTGTGCGGGATCGCTCATGGTGGGTCTCCAGTCGGTGGCTCGATGGCGTACGTCCTGGTAGACCGGCCCAGCCGGCGGAACTCATCGGTGGATCCCGGCTTTGAGGACCGTCAAGACTCCCAGCGTGCGCTGCTGTACCGGCGTAGTCTTGGCCGCGCAGGCGAGACAGGAAGCGAGACGCGAAATGGGCGACGATGATGTGCGCGGGCCCGGTCAGCGCGAGCCCGGCGGCAAGACCGATCAGCAGATCTTCGACGAGCAGATCGCGCGGGCGTCCGGGAAAGCCGTCGTCATCTTCGGCGGGCTGGGCATCCTCGCCGCCTTGGTGATGTCCACGATCGCCCTGGTGAACAGCTCGGGCGGGAGCACCACGACGGTCACGGTCCCCGCCGCGGCGGCAGCCGGGCAGACGGCCGCCGCCCAGCCTCCCAAGCTCACCGGCGATGCGCTAGGGACTCAGCTCTTCGTCTCGGGGAAGCCCGATGTCGGCGCAATCGGCTGCGGATCGTGCCACACGATGAAGGCCGCGGGGACCAGCGGGACGATCGGCCCCAACCTCGACAAGGAACTGGCAGCAGATCCTGCCTCGGCCACGCGCGAGTCGATCGTCGACCCCAACAAGGAGATCGTCGGCGGCTACAGCGCCAATGTCATGCCGACGAATTACGGAACGGCGCTGACCAAGACGGAGCTCGACGCGCTGGTCAACTACGTGTTCCACAGCACCAACACCAAGGCCAAGGCCAAGCGAGCACCAGCGACGACCTCCACCCCATAGCGACCGGCTCCGGGAGGCGGTCACGCCACGAACGGCGGCCCGCTGTCGGCAGGCTGGTCCTCCGCCGGGTGCTCCCTCCGGCCGGGCGTGGTCGGCGATCCGAGCACCTCGCGGTCCGGCCGCCGCGCGATCGGCGCCTGCGTCGCTCCCGCACGCGAGTGGGCAGCGGCGTGCGGCGAGGCGCCCGGCGCATTCGCTCCGTGGGCCGAGCGGCAGTCCTGGGATGGCGCTGCTCGCGCGCCGTGCGACGGCCGCGGACTCAGGCTGCGCTCCGGTCGTAGGCTGAACTCGGGCGACGGCGACACCCGGATTCTCGGCCGGGCCGTCAGGGCAGAATCTCGACGTACCCGTCGGTTCCGTGCACGCGGATCCGCTGGCCATCGCGGATCAGCCCGGTGGCGTGCTCAACCCCCACGACGGCCGGCAGGCCGTACTCCCGTGCGATCACCGCGCCATGGGTCATCAGGCCCCCCACCTCGGTGACCAGCCCGGTGATCGCGACGAACAGGGGCGACCAGCTCGGGTCCGTGTAGGCCGTGACCAGGATGTCGCCCGTCTCGAGATCGGCCTGCTCCATGTCATGGATGACGCGGGCCCGCCCCTCGATGACCCCGGCGGAAACCGGCAGGCCGGCCAGCGCACCGGCCGGTACGTCATCGCGGCGGTACGCGCCGGCGACGACCTCGCCGTCCGACGTGAGCACCCGGGGTGGTGTGAGCGCCTGATAGGACCTGAACGCGTCCTTGCGCTGGTGGATGAGCCGGCCATCGACGTGGTTCGAGCGCACGGCGTCGTGGAGCTCCTGGAACGTGAGGTAGAAGATCTCCTCCGGCACACGCAGCACGTGGGCCTGCACGAGGCGCTCGGCCTCTTCCATCAGGGCCTGCTTGTAGACGAAGTAGCGGCTGATCAAGCCGTACTTCGGATACTCCCGGTACCCGATGAAGGTCCGGACGCGGTCGATCATCGGCTTGGTCTCTCGCGCCTTCTCCTCTCCGTCCGGCAATGCCCGCAGGCGCTCCAGCAGCTCCTGCTCCTTCGTCCACGCCTCCTGGCGCCCCTGCTCGAAGCGCCGCTCGCCGGCGCCCGGCTCGAAGTTCCTGACATTGCCGAGGATCACGGGCACCAGGGTGGTGGGGCGTTCGCTCCAACGCGGCCTCGTGATGTCGATCTCGCCGACGCAGCGCATGCCGTACTGGTCGAGGAAGCCCCTGATGGCGTCCGACGCCTCCCGCCCGCCGGCGAGCTCGGTCAGCTCGTCGAGGAAGTCGTCGTCCCCGACGTGCTGCAAAAAGGCCACCACCTCCGGGTGCGGGCGGATCGCGTCCGCCACGTCCAGGAGCGCCAGCCCCATCTCCGACGTGACGTTGTGGGGGACGGACTGCGTGAGCGTGTCGGCCGCGTTCTTCTCGCCCAGCCACGCCTCCAGCCGCTCGTTCAGCCACCACGAGGCCTCCATCGCCCCCATGAACACCTGATGGCTGCGCGGATCGAACAGGATCCGCTTGAGCTCCTGGAGGTCCGACAGGATGAACTCGAGCAGCGCCGGTCCGGACTTGGTCCGGATGTCGCGCTTCAAGGCGGCGACGGAAGCCTGGTTGCGCGCGATGAGCTCGGTGACGATGGCCGGATCGGTCTCGATCGGGGCCGGCGCGTCGCCAGCGGGCGCCCCGCCGGGACCCTCGTCCGGGACCGACGGGAGGAAGTCGTCTCGCTCGACGATGGTCTGCAGCGCGTCCCCGATCAGCGGATCGGACTTCCCCAGGAGCTCCACGAGGCCTGCGCGGCTCGCCGGCGCAGCCAGGCGCTGGGTGACGTCGACGAACAGCCTCCCGCCGGCCTCGTACATCCGCGGGAGGGCCGTCAGCTGGAACAGCGAGAGCCCCAGGGGCTTCATGGCGTCGGTCATCATCTGCTGGTGACCGACGGAGACGTAGACGTGGTTCTCCAGGTCGCCGGCCGCGGGGATGGGGAACAGCGTGGTGATCGCCCGGCTCTGGACGATCTGGAAGCCATCGTCGACCAGGCACCATTCGATGTCCTGGGGGCGGCCGAAGTGCGCTTCGATCCGCCGGCCCAACCGCGCGAGCGCCACCACCTGCGCATCCGTCAATGCCGGCGGGTCGCCGCGCTCCGGCTCGATCGGCTGTTCGTGCGTGCCGCCTCCCGGCGAGCGGTGGATGGCAAGCCGCTTGGTGGCGACCGCCTTGGCGACGACCGCGCCGTCGCGCACTTCGTAGCGATCCGGGTTCACCAGGCCCGCGACCAGGGCCTCGCCGAGGCCGAAGCCGGCTTCCACTGACGCGACCTTGCGGTTGGACGTGACGGGGTCGGCCGTGAAGAGGATGCCGGCCGCGTGCGGGAAGACCATCCGCTGGACGACGACGGCCATATGGACCTTCCGGTGGTCGAAGCCGTTGCGCAGGCGGTAGGTCACGGCCCGCTCGGTGAACAGCGAGGCCCAGCACCGGCTGACGTGCCGGAGGATCGCGGCCGGCCCCACGACGTTCAGGTACGTGTCCTGCTGGCCTGCGAAGGAGGCCGTCGGCAGGTCCTCGGCCGTCGCGCTCGAGCGAACGGCGTACGCGGCGTCCTCGCCGAGACGCGCGAGCGCGCGGGTGATCGCCGCCGCCAGATCGTCGGGGATGGCGATCTCTTCGAGGGTCCGGCGGATCTCCGCGCTGAGCGTGCGGATCGCCTCGCGGTCGTCCGGGTTCAGGCGCGACAGCCGATCGAGCCGATCGTCGATCGACGGGGCAGCCGCCATGACCCGCCGGAAGGCGCCCGTCGTCACGCAGAATCCAGGCGGCACGCGGATGCCTTCGATCCGCGAGAGCTCTCCCAGGTGCGCGCCCTTGCCGCCGACGACCGCGACCTGCGTCTCGTCGATCTCCTGGAAACCCACCACGTAGCAGTCGGGATGGAAGGTGTGGATCCCCTTCGGATCGCCGTCGACGACCGCTGCCGCATGCTTCTCCCTGCCCATCTGGTTGCTCCCTTTCGTCGCTTGCGGCGAGCGAGTATGGAGCACACCCCGGGGCTTGAAACAAGCCCCCCCGGCGGCCATACTATGGATGTGGCGGGGGGCGCAGGTGCCCCTCGCAGCGCTGCGGTTGCCGCGCTACGGCTTGCGTGCGCGGATGATCGCCGAGGCGGCGTGCTGGTGGACGCGGTGGGTTTCGGTGATCTGGATGTCGGTCAGCCCTGCGGCGGTGAGGGCGTGCTCGAACTCGCCGCGGGTGAGGGCTCCGGCGATGCAGCCGGTCCATTGGGCCATGTCGGCGCGGGTGGCATCGTCCATGTCGTTGTCGGCGATGACGTCGGAGACGGCGAAGCGCCCGCCGGGGCGCAGGACGCGGGCGGCTTCGCGCAGCACCTGGGGCTTGTCGGCGGAGAGGTTGATCACGCAGTTTGAGATCACCACGTCGACGCTGGCCTCGGGGAGCGGGATGTTCTCGATGTAGCCCTTGACGAACTCGGCGTTGGCAACGCCGGCCTGAGCGGCGTTGGCGCGGGCGAGGTCGAGCATCTCGTCGGTCATGTCCAGGCCGATGGCCTTGCCGGTCTCACCGACGCGGCGCGCCGAGATGAGGACGTCGGCACCCCCGCCGGCGCCGAGATCGAGGACCGTCTCGCCCTCGTGCAGGTCGGCGACGGCGGTCGGGACGCCGCATCCAAGCGACGCCTGGACTGCGCCGTCGGGGACGCCGTCGGCCTCGCTGGTGTCGTAGAGGGCGCCGCCGAAGACCTCGTTGCCGTGCTCGTCGGAGACGCTGACGTCGCTCGTGCAGCAACCCGTGGACTCCGACTCAGCCGCGGCGCGGGCGGCGGCGGCGTAGCGCCGGCGGACGGTCTCGCGGATATCGGTCTGGCCGGGGAGGTCTTGGCCGGCGGCGCAGCCGCAGCTGCCGCCGGCGGCGCTGGTCGCGCAGCAAGCGTCCTTGGCCTCAGGCTCGCAGCAGGTGGCCTGGGTCTCTGGGGCGCAACAGTCGGTGGTCGAGGTCTGCGTCAGCTCAGCCATGCGGTCAGCTCCTTCAGTGCGTCGGTGCGGACGTAGTAGTAGGCCCACAGGCCACGGCGCTCCGAGTCCACGACGCCGGCGTCTCGCAGCTTCTTGAGGTGGTGGCTGAGGGTGGGTTGGGCGATGTCGAACAGCGGCACCAGCTCGCACACGCAGACCTTGCCGGCGTGCTTGCGCAGGACATCGACGAGCTGGAGGCGGATCGGATCGCCCAGGGCCTTGGCGATCATGGCCATGCGTTCGGCTTCGTGGCGCTCGACGTCGGGGTAGACGACGGGTTCGCAGCACGGCTCCCCGGCCGGGCGCTTCTGCTTGGGCACCAGCTCCATATCGACGGGCATCGATGTATATCTATCGATTGAACTGATGTTTGTCAATGGATAGACTGCCGTGAGTCTGCGTTGCGGAGGTCGCCGTGCCCCGGACCGCTGCGTGATGCCCAGCCAAGTCGCCAGTCCCCTCGCCGCCCGCTACGCCATCGGCCCGCTGGAGGTCATCCCCGGCGACACGCTCGTGGTGATGGTCGTCTACATCCGCCGGCTGCGAGTCAAGCTCGCCGCCGCTGACCCGCAGTGGACGTACATCCACACCCACCACAACATCGGCTACCGGCTCGAGCCGGAGCCACGGGAGGAGCAGCCATGAGGTACGTGCTCTTCGTGTGCAACCACAACGCCGGGCGTTCGCAGATGGCCCAGGCGTTCTTCGAGCGCGACGCGCCGGCCGACATCCGCGCCGAGTCGGCGGGCAGCTTCCCCGCCCAGGAGGTCTGGCCGACGGTCGTGCAGGCGATGGCCGAGGTCGGCATCGACCTGGCCGGGCGCAAACCGCGCAAGCTGCTCACGGAGATGCAGCTGCACGCCGACTGGGCGGTCACCATGGGCTGCGGTGACGCGTGCCCGTACGTCCCCACCATGGTCGAGAGCTGGGACATCCCTGACCCCGCCGGCCTGCCGGTCTCCGACGTGCGCGCCATCCGCGACGGCATCGAGGCCCAGGTCCGCGAGCTGATCGACACCAAGCTCGAGGCCATCTATGCCGACCGCACCGCCCACCAACTGCGCCTCGCGAAGATCCTCCCGCCGCTCGTCGACGAGTTCGCCGGCCGGCACAGCGCCGAGGAGATCCGCGGCTGCGCCGAGGCGATCCTCACCCGCTACGACGACGCCCCCGTCCGCTCCTATACGACGATCCTCGCCACCCGCCAGGCCCGCGAATGCCTGCGCGAGGACAGCTGCGCCGCGCTCAGCACCACCTGATGGCGGTCACGATCCATCAACACCCGTCAATGCAAGCGGCGTAGGCTGGACACCGTGGAACACGTTGCCGTCATCACCGACATTCACGCCAACCTGCCCGCCCTCCAAGCGGCGCTCGGGCGCATCGAGGAGCTGGGGATCGAGCGCATCTACTGCGGCGGCGACCTCGTCGGCTACGGCCCTCACCCCAACGAGGTCTGCGCGCTGATCGCCGAACGCGAGATCCCCACCATCTACGGCAACTACGACTACGCCATCGCCCGCGACCTCGACGACTGCGGTTGCGCCTACGTCACCGCCCACGACCGCGAGCTCGGCCAGCTCTCCGTGGAGTGGACGCTCGCCCACACCGACCAAGCCTCCAAGGACTGGATGCGCGAACTGCCCTTCGACCTGCGCTTCGACCTCGGCGAGCACACGGCTCATCTCGTCCACGGCTCCCCGCGCAAGGTCAACGAGTACCTCTTCGAGGACAAGCCCGCTCGCCTCTACGAGCGCCTCGCCGCCGCCGAGGACGCCGACGCGCTCGTCTTCGGGCACACTCACAAACCCTGGGTCCACGACTACGGCGACGTGCGGTTCATCAACTGCGGCTCGGTCGGCAAACCCAAGGACGGCGACCCACGCGGCGCGTTCGCCATCCTCAACGCCACGCCCGATGGCATCGCCGCTCAGATCGAACGCGTCGCCTACGACGCCCAGACCGTCGCCGCCCAGGTCCGCGACGCCGGCCTGCCCGGTGAGTACGCCGACAAGCTGCTGATCGCGGCCTGACACCCCCGCCCGCCGTCGTGCCGGCGACGGCAGCGCCTACCGTGAGGCACATGACCACGACGCATCGTGCCCGGGTGCAGACCGCGCTCGCCGAGGCGGCCGCCAGGCATGCCGCGCTCCTCGAGCGGCTCTCGCCGGAGATGCGGGCGGCGCTGCCCGTGGACGCGCAGGGGCTCACCGAGGCGATCGACCTCGTCGCCGATGCGGCGGGGCTGTCGTCGGCGCAGCGGCGGGCGCTCGTGCGCCCGCACGCCACGAACCCGGCGGTGATGCATGCTCGCGTGTTCGGCGGCGCGCCGTTGAGCGAGGAGACGCTGATGGGGTCGTTCGTCGAGGGGGCACGGGTGCGGGCCGAAGCGCTCGCGAACCTCGCCGAGATCGTCGGCGGCGCGGCGCTGGGCGGCGAGGTCCGCGCGCTGCTCGTCGAATGCCCGCTCCCGCTGGCCGGCGAAGGGCTGGCGGGCGTTGCGGCGCTGCGCGACGCGTACGCCGCGCACGAGCGCGCGGTCGTGGCGATCGCCGCGCGGCTCGACGAGGTGGCCGGCGGCTAGCGCGCCGCGGCCGCGACGTCGCGCAGGCGCGCCATCTCCGGATCGAAGCGCGGCTCGCTGACCACCGTCACGCGATGGTCGGCGCCGGCGCTGTGCACGGCGAGCACCGTGCCGGGCTCGGCGCGCTCGACCGGCAGGTAGCCGTAGAGGATGCTCTCGCCCAGCGTGGCGCCGTAGCCGGCGCTGGTCACGTGGCCGACGGGTGCGTCGCCGTCGAGCAGCGGCTCCTTGCCGACGAGCATGACGGCGGGGTCGTCGGTGACCATGCAGCACAGCCTCCGCGTCACGCCGCGCTCGGCCGCCGCGGCCGCGGCGTCGCGGCCGATGAAGTCCGCGTCCTTGCCCAGCCGCACGGCCCACCCCAGGCCGGCCTGGTAGGGATCGTGCTCCTCGTCGATGTCCTGGCCCCACAGCCGGTAGCCCTTCTCCAGGCGCAGCGAGTCGTACGCGGCGCCGCCGCAGGCCACCGCCCCCAGCGACCGCCCGGCGTCCCACAGCGTGTCCCACAGACGTCGCCCGAGCTCCGCCGGCGCGTAGATCTCCCACCCCAGCTCGCCGACGTAGGACACCCGCAGCAAGCGGCACGCGACATGGCCGATGTCCGCGGTGCCCGCGCGCATGTACGCCATCGCCTCGTTGGAGAGGTCGTCCTCGGTGCGCGACCCCACGAGGTCGCGCGCCAGCGAGCCCCAGACGCCGAGGCAGCACAGCGACGAGGTGAGGTCGGTGAGGACCACCGAGCCGTCGCCGGGCACGTGACGGCGCATCCACGCGACGTCGTGGCGGCCCACCGCGCCGCCCGTGACGACCCAGAAGCGGTCCTCGGCCAGGCGCGTGATGGTCAGGTCGCACATGATCGCCCCGCGCGGCGAGAGCATCGCGGTGTAGACGATCACGCCGAGCGGCTTGTCGACGTCGTTGGCGGCCAGGCGCTGCAGGAAGGCCAGGGCGCCGGGCCCCTTGACCTCGACCTTGGTGAAGGGCGTGAGGTCGAAGAGGCCGACCCGCTCACGGCAGGCGCGGTGCTCGGCCTGCACGACCGGCGACCAGTGGCGCGCGGCCCACTCGTCGTGGGGCAGCACCTCGTCGCCGGTCAGCAGCTCGCGGTTGGCCTCATACCACTGCGGGCGCTCCCAGCCGGCGCTCTCGAAGAAGTGCGCGCCCAGATCGGCCTCGCGCTCGTAGAACGGCGTCGTGCGCAGGCCGCGCGCCTGCTCTGACTGCTGGCGCGGGTGGATGACGTCGTAGACCTCGCGGTAGCCCTGGGCGCCGCGCACGCGCGCGTAGCTGGGGCTCGTGCCGTGGGCGTCGAAGCGCTGCGGGTCGCACTCGTGCAGGTCGACCAGCGCATCGCCGTGGGTCATGAGCTCGGCCAGCGCGCGCCCGCAGCCGGCCGAGTGCGTAACCCAGATCGCCTGGGCCAGCCAGAGGTTGCGCGCGGCGGAGCTCTCGCCCAGCAGCGGAAAGCCGTCGGGCGTGAACGACATCAGCCCGTTGAACGCGCGCGTGAGCTCGATGTCGTGCAGCGCGGGCAGCAGGCGGCCCGCCTCCGCGCGCGCCGCGGCGAAGTCGCCGGGGGTGAACGGCAGCTCCGCCGGGCGCTCGGGCTCGGCCAGGCGCGGCTCGTGGCGGTAGTTGCCGATCGCGTAGCCGTCGCGCACCTGGCGGAAGTACATCGCGTGGTCCTGGTGGCGCAGGATCGGGTGCACCACCTCGCGCGTCTCGCCGGCGAGCTCGGGCAGCGGCGCGGTATAGGCCAGCTGGTGCTCGACCGGCACGAGCGGCACGTTGAGCCCCGGCGCCAGCGCCGCGACCCGCCGGCCCCAGATGCCCGCGGCGACGACGACGTGCTCGGCGCGGATCGCGCCGAGTGCCGTCTGCACGCCGGCCGTGCGGCCCCCCTCGATCACGAGGCCCGTGACCTCGCAGTCGCCGAACGCGGCGATCGCGTCGTGGCGGCACAGGGCCTGCGCGGCCCGCACGGCCTTGGCGATCCCGTCGTCGGCCACGTGCAGACCGCCGACAATCGTCTCCTGATCGATGAGCCACAGCAGCTCGGCGACCTGCGCGGGGTCGAGCAGCGTTGCCTCCAGCCCGAAGCCGCGCGCCCGCGCCCAGCGGCGATCGAGCTCGGCCCAGCGGTCCTCCGTGGTGGCGACCTCGATGCTTCCCACGGGATGGAACGCGTCCAGCGCGGTCAGCTGCTGCACCGTCCACTGGGCCAGGCGCGTCATCGTGCGCGACGCGTTGTGCTGGAACACCAGCCCCGGCGCGTGCGAGGTCGAGCCGCCGGTCTGCCACAGCGGTCCCTGGTCGACGACGACGATCTGATCCCATCCACGCTCGGCGAGATGGTGGGCGACGCTGGCGCCGGCGATGCCGGCACCGACGATGACCACGCGCGCTGAATCGGGAGGCATGATCCTGATATATCAGTTGTCGGGCCCGAACGACAACGCGGTCATGGCACGCCCATGGCGAGCTGGTTCGCGATGCCCTTCTGCACCGAGGCCACCGCGCGGAACGCCTCCTTGAGATAGCTGCGGGTCAGAGGGCTGAGCGTGGCGGGATCGATGTGGTCGTCGGGCTCGGAGCCGGCTTCGATCTGCTCGACGTGGTGGCGGACGCGCAGGCTCATGACGAGCTCGAAGGCATCCCCGAGCGTGGCGGCGTCCGCCGCCGACAGCGTGCCCGCCGCCGCGGCCGCGCTCAGGCGCTCGGGCGTGGAGGCGCTGGTGACGCCCGCCGCCATGCCCCCCCAGCGAGCGAGGTCGACGATCGGCACGAGCCCCCCGTGCTTGAGGTCGAGCTGGCCGCGGTGCTCGCCGGAGTGCTCGACCACCAGACCGCGCAGGAAGCCGGTGGGCGGGCGGAAGGAGAGCGAGAAGCGCGCCAGCTGGCGTAGCAGGGCCGGGTGCCGGCGCGCGTCGCGGAAGGCCTCGGCGAGCGAGACGCCGGTATGGATGCCCCACACCGGACGGCTGTCGACGACGACCGACACGAGGATCAGCGCCTGATCCTGCGTGGGATCCTCGAGCCAGCTCTGCGCCGCCCGGCGCCAGGACGCCAGCGAGCGTACGAGCAGCGGGTTGGCGGCCGTGGTGCCCCGCGCGTCCACCCGCAGGCCGCAGGCCACGAGGCCCTCGTCGACCCGCCGGCTCACGGCCAGCGCATAGTCGAGGATCGCGGGATCGTCGTCCTCGCCTCGCCACGCGATGGCGCTGTCGACGTCCGAGCCCGGCAGCGCCTCACGCCGCGCCAGGCTGCCGAGCGCCAGCCAGGCGAACGGCGCCGGCGCGGCGCCGGCGTCTGCGACGGCGAAATCGATCAGGCGGCGGATCAGCGCGTCCACCACCACCGAGTGGATGCCCGCGAGGTGCACCGGCGCGGTCCGCGCGCGATGCAGCGCCACGATGGTGGGCCGCAGGTCGCGCGCCGCGGCGGCGAGCTCATCCGTCGTCGTCGCCCGGGTGATCGCGGCCCTCAGGTGAAACGACGACCGCGTCTCGGCGGCGACCAGGTCGGTGTCCTCCACGACGCCGAGCACCCGGCCGGTCGCCGACAGCACGGGGAAGTGGCGCACGCCGCGGTCGAGCATGTCCAGCCACACCTCACTGCCCAGCCGGTCGGCCGTCACCGTGTACGCGGGCGCCGTCATCGCCTCAGACACGGGCGCATCGAAGGACAGGCCGCCGGCCACCACGCGCGTGCGCAGGTCGCGATCGGTGACGATCCCCAGCGAGTCGCCGAGGTCGACGACGATCGACGTGGCGCCCGCCTCGGTCATCCGCTGCGCGGCCTCGCGGATCCTGGTCTGCGGCGGGCACACGATCAGCGCCCTGCGCACGAGCACCGCGACGGACTGGTGCGAGGGGGCCGCGTCGTCGCGCGCGTCGTCGGCCCGGCGCGCGAGGCGCCCCCGGTCCAGCAGCGAGCGCGTGACGAACTGCTGCGCCTCGGGCCGGCCGAGCGGCCCGCGCGCGACCTCCGCCGGGATCCGGTAACAGACGGTGTCCTGCTCGGCGCGCGCGGTGAACCCGGCCGGCAGCCCGGACAGCATCGACGCCTGCCCGAAGAGCTCGCCGACGCCCAGGAGATCGAGGGCGCGCCCGTCCAGCGCGAGCTCGACCGCGCCGCTGCGCACGATGCGCAGGTGCCCGATCGGCTCGGCCCCCTGGGAGAAGACCGTGGTTCCGGCCGGGTGGACCTCGACCTCGGCGGCAGCGGCGACGCGCTGCACATCGGCGTCGTCGAGCGCGTCGAACGGCGGGTGGTGGCGCAGGAAGTCGGCGACCTCGGCCGCCGTGGGGGCGGTCAGCCGCTCGCCAGAGCCTCGCTCGACGGCTGGGCCGAACGGGCGTCCTGGATCAACATGTCGGCGCACTTCTCGCCGATCATCATCGTCGTTATGCACGGGTTGATCGCCGGCAGGAACGGCATGATCGAGCCGTCGGCCACGCGCAGCCCCTGCACGCCGCGGACGCGCAGGCGCGGATCCACCACCGCCCCGGGGTCGGAGTCGGGACCCATGTGCGCGGTGCACGCCGGGTGGTAGACGGTGTTGTGCGTCTTGTGGATGTAGTCGATCAGCTCGTCGTCGGTGACCGCGTCGGGGCCCGGCGCGAGCTCGCGCGCGGCCCAGTCGGCCATCGCCGGCTGCGAGACGATCTTCCGCGCCAGCTTGACGCCGTACAGCATCACCTGCTCGTCGTGGCCCTCGGGATCGGTGAAGTAGCGCGGGTCCACGCGGGCGCGATCGCGGAAGTCGCGCGTGCGCAGGCGCACGGTCCCGCGTGAGCGCCCGCGACAGACGTTCGGCGTCAGGCAGAAGCCGTTCTCGGTCGTCGGGTAGCCCCAGCGCATGGTGTTCATGTCGAACGGCACCGAGCCATAGTGCATCATCAGGTCGGGCCGGTCGAGCCCGGGCTCGGAGGTGGAGAACAGGCCGATCTCCCACCACTGGGGGGAGGTGCGGATCATCGGCTTGGCCGCGTCCCACTGCACGATGCCCTCGACGTGGTCGTCGAGATTGGCGCCCACGCCCGGCGAGTCGGCCACGACGTCGATCCCGAACTCCTGCAGGTGCGCGCCCGGCTCGATGCCGGAGAGCATGAGCAGCTTCGGCGTGTCGATCGCGCCCGCGCTGACGATGACCTCGCGCCGGGCCGACGCGACGGCATGGGTGAGCAGGTCGGGCGTGAGGTACTCGACGCCGGTGGCGCGGCGCTGGTCGTCCAGGACGATCCGGCTGGCCCACACGGCGGTGCGCACCGTGAGGTTCGGCCGGCTGCCGAGGATCGGATGCAGGTAGGCGTGCGAGGACGACATCCGCGTGTTGTCGGGCCCCGAGTTGATCTGGAACCAGCCGGCGCCGTTGGTGACGGTGTGGCCCGCGTTGAACTGCGAGGTCGGCAGCCCGGCCCGGGCGGCCGCCTCGAGGACAGCGACGCCGCAGGGGTCGTTCGGCGGGACGGTGCGGATGTTGACCGGGCCGCTGCGGCCGTGGTGGTCGCCGGGCGCATCGTTGGTCTCCAGGCGGGTGATGAGCGGCCAGCACTCCTCGGCGGTCCACCCTTCGCAGCCCATCGACGCCCACTCGTCGAGGTCCTCGCGCGGCGTCCAGAAGGCGATGCACGAGTTGTGCGACGAGCAGCCGCCGAGCACCTTCGCGCGGGCGTGGCGCAGGAAGCTGTTGCCCTTCTCCTGGGGCTCGACCAGGTAGTCCCAGTCGTAGCCGGAGTCCAGGAGGTACATCCAGTCCTGAAGGCGCAGGATGGCGGCGTCGTCGACGTCCGACGGGCCGGCCTCGAGCAGGCAGACCGGCACGTCGGGGTTCTCGGAGAGCCGCGCGGCGACCACGCAGCCGGCGGTCCCGCCGCCGGCGATGACGTAGTCGAACTCCCCCTCGGCGATCATGGCGCGACGTCGGCGATCAGCGGCTGCGGCAGGTCCATCGCGGCACTCTTGTGCTCGGCGAGGACCTCGATCGGCTTGCGGTTGTAGACGGTGAAGTAGTAGATCCCTCCGATCAGCATCACGCCGCCGATGAACAGGTAGGCGGCCCACTGGAAGTACCAGTGGTGCGGGCCGATCGCGTTGTAGACGTCGGTTCGCGGCCAGGCGATGTTGAAGGCCACGATCGCGCCGTAGACGACGGCGAACACGTTGACGAGCACGCCCCAGCGCCCGAGGGAGAAGTAGGTCCCGTGCTCGGGCGTCGGCCACGTCCCGCGCAGCCGGCGCAGGAGCAACGGCCCGGTCACGCACAGATACGCCAGGTAGAACATGATGATCGCCACCGACGTCAGGGCCAGGAACGCGCTCTGGTTGCCGATGTTGATGGCGAGCAGCACGATCGCCAACAAGCCGACGACGATGGCCGGGACGATCGGCACCTTGCCGCGGCCGGACACGCGGGCGACCTGCGGGCCGAAGGGCAGGCGGCCGTCGCGGGCCATGGCGAACATCATGCGGATGCACGACGTGTGCACGGCCAAGCAGCACACGGTGATCGCGATCGCCGAGTCGATCAGGAAGATGTTGCCCACGGTGCTCCCCAGCGCCTGCTTGACGATGTAGGGCAGGCCGAGCAACGGGATGTTCTCGTCGTGGATGTCGTCGACCGCCATCAGCGCGAAGGATCATCACTCCGCCGATCACCGACGCCGTGGCGAGGGCCTTGATGATCGCCGGCGGCGCGTTGCGCCGTGGGTCGTTGGTCTCCTCGGCCAGCGTTCCCGCGGTGTCGAAGCCGTACATGACGTACGCGCTCATGATCCCGCCGATGATGAAGGCGCCGAAGTACCCCCACTTGCGGCCCTCGCCGAGGCCCAGGGTGTTGAACACGATGCCGGGCCCGCGGCTGAAATGGAACGCCAGCAGGACGATCAGCAGCGTCGCGCCGATGAGCTCGAGGATGACCCAGACGTTGTTGATCCGCGCCATCAGCTTGACGCCGATCATGTTCACGATGGTCGTGGAGACGACGAGGATCGCGCCCAGCAGGATCGCGTTCTTGGCCCCGCCCGAGGTCAGGTAGGTCCCCGCGTCGGCCTTGTCGCCGGATCTGGAACGACGTCGAGACCTGCGGCAGGATCACCTGCCACGCGACAGCCACCGCCGCCACGGTCACGATCCAGCCGACGACCATGATCCAGCCCGCCATCCACGACGTGAAGTCGCTGCCGATGCGCTTGGACCACTGGTACACGGAGCCGGCGAGCGGATACTGGCCCGCGAGCTCCGCGAAGCACAGCGCGACGGACATCTGCCCGATGAAGACGATCGGCCACGTCCACCACACCGCCGGGCCGCCGAACGCGAACCCGAACGCGAACAGCTGGAAGACGCCGGTCAGGATCGAGATGTAGCTGAGGCCCGCCGCGAACGACGAGAAGCTCCCCAGTGACCGGTCGAGTTCCTGCTTGTAGCCGAAGCCCGCAAGCTCGTTGCTGTCCGTTGCCTCTACGCCCATGTGCCCTCCTCATCGCGCCGTCGACGCCGGTGGGCAAATCGCCCGCGCCCCGCCGTCGTCACTGGTCACTGACGGCTGCTGTGCTAGGCTAGATCGGCAACTTATATATCAGTCGGCGGTCGGCGTCGAGGCGCCAGCGAGAGGCATGCCAACGCTGGTTGAGAACCCCCCAGGAGGGCGCATGTCCGCGGCGGAGTCTTTCGCAGCCACCGGCCAGGAGATGTTCGTGGACGGGTCGTGGGGACCCAGCCGATCGGGCGAGACCTACGAGGCGACGAGCCCCGCGACCGGCGAGGTCATCGGCACCGTGGCGCAGGGCGATCGCGAGGACGCGCGCGCGGCCATCGACGCCGCCGGGCGGGCCGCCGAGGCGTGGGCGGGCCTCACCGCCTTCGACCGCGCGGCGCGCATGCACGCGGTCGGCGACGCCATCGAGGCGCGTCGCGACGAGCTCGCGCGCACGCTCACGCTCGACCAGGGCAAGCCGCTGGCCGCGGAGGCCTACGGCGAGGTCGAGGAGCTCGTCGACTACTGGCGTATGGCGGCCGAGGACGCCAAGCGCCTCGGCGGTGAGCTGCCCAACTCGTTCTCGCCCGGCAAGCGGGTCATGCTCGTGCGCCGGCCAATCGGCGTCGTCGGCGTCATCAGCCGTGGAACTGGCCGTACACCATGCCGG
This sequence comes from uncultured Actinomycetes bacterium, assembly GCA_963806015.1. Lineage (GTDB taxonomy): Bacteria > Actinomycetota > Thermoleophilia > Solirubrobacterales > Solirubrobacteraceae > JAOPZW01. The sequence goes on from CAWDWM010000002.1 coordinate 114,858, forward strand.
CCGAGCTGATCGCGCCGGCGCTGGCGTGCGGCAACACCGTGGTGTGGACGCCCGCACCGTCGACCGCGGTCTGCGCCGTCGCCCTGACCCGCTGCATCGCCGAGGCCGACGGTCCTGACGGCGTGTTCAACCTCGTGACCGGTCCGGGGCCGGTGGTCGGCAACGAGATCGCCGGCAACCCCGGCGTCCACGGTGTGGCCTTCATCGGATCGACCACGACGGGGCGGCTCGTCGCCCAGGGGCCACGGGCAAGGTCGCGCTGCTGGAGATGGGCGGCAACGGCCCGGTGGTGGTCATGGACGACGCCGACGTCGACGCCGCGGTCGAGGCGACGCTCACCGCCTGTTACCTGTGCGCCGGGCAGAGCTGCACCGCCGGCGAGCGCATCCTCGTCCATCGCGCCGTGCGCGACGAGTACCTGGAGAAGCTAACGCGCCGCGTCACCGAGCAGGTGCTGCTCGGCGACCCCTTCGACGAGGGCACCACCATGGGGCCGGTCAACAACGAGCAGGTGGCGGCCAAGATGGACGAGCACGTCGCCGACGCGGTCGACCGCGGGGCGTCGGGGGTCGCCGGCGGCGAGCGGGCCGGCAGCTTCCCGACCGACCTCTACTGGCAGGCGACGATCCTCGCCGACGTCCCGGCCGACGCGCGCGTGGCGACCGAGGAGACGTTCGGGCCGGTGGCCCCGCTGGTGGAGATCGACTCCCTCGAGCAGGCCATCGAGCTGACCAACGCCTCGCCCTACGGCCTGCTCTCGGCCATCTTCACCGCCGACCTCAACCGCGGGCTGCAGTTCGCCGAGCGCGTGCGCACGGGCTGGGTCAACATCAACGAGTCCTCCAACTACTGGGAGAGCCAGCTTCCCTTCGGCGGGCGCTCCGGCACCGACAGCGGCGTGGGCCGCGTCGGCGGGTCGCACGTCATGCAGCAGTTCAGCGAGCTGCAGACCGTCGTCATCTCGCCCTAGGTCAGAGGACCGAGCGGATCTCCTGCTCGAAGGTGATCACGTGGTCGCCCGCGATCGTCCGTGCGCGCTCGGCGTCGCCGTCGCGGATCGCGGTCAGCAGGTCGCTGTGCTCGTGCACTCTCGCCGAGAGGTTCGGCAGGCGGTCGATGACCAGGTGCCAGATGCGCAGCGAGAGGTTCAGGTAGCGCCCGAGGGTCTCCTCGAGGTACGGGTTGTCCGCGCACCGATAGACGAAGCGGTGCACGCGGGTGTCGAGCTGCACGAGGTCGCGGGCATCGGCCGTTGCGTCGCTGCGGTCGAGCTCGCCGAGGAGGGCCTCGAGCTCCTCGTGCTGGGCGGGCGCGAGGCGCTCGGCGGCGCGGTAGGCGGCGTGGCGCTCGAGCTGCACCCGTATGTCGGCGATGTGCGCGAGGTCGGTGATGTTGATCTCCGACGCGAACGTCCCGCGGCGGGGGAACACCGTGACGAGGTTCTCCAGCGACAGGCGCTTGATCGCCTCGCGGACGGGCGTGCGGCCCATCGCGAGCTCCTTGCCGAGCGCGTCCTCGTCGATCGGCGACCCCGGCGGGATGCGCAGGGTCACGATCCGGTCGCGCATCTCGGCGTATGCGCGATCGGCCATCAGCTCGCCCGCTCCGGCGGTCGCGCTCATGCTCATCCCCGCACGCTCGGACGGGCTACCACGACGACTGATATATGAGTCATGGGATCAGCGAGTGTAGCGCTCAGCGCACCGGCGGCGGGGGCGGGCCCGCGCCCGCTTCGAACCCGTGGGGCAGCAGCCCGAAGTGCATGCGCCCGAAGCTGTCGGCCGCGAGCTCGGGCTGGACGGTGTTGTGCGTCATGAGCACCGTGAGGTCGCGCTGGTAGCGCTGCCACATCGCGCCGCCGCGCATGCCGGCCGAGCCGTTGGTGCGCATCATGAGGTTGACGGCGTCGTAGGCGAGCTTCGCGCAGTACTGCTTGCGCAGCTGCAGGCGGTGGTCGAGGTCCCTGCCCCACTCGATCTCGCCCGCCGCCGCGCGGCGCGACCAGTCCATGTAGTCGTAGTCGCTCTGCAGCAGCGCGGCCTCGGCGACGTCGATCGACTGGAAGGCCTCGCCGAAGAAGCGCGGGTACTGGGCGTGCTCGGTCATCGGGATGAGGGGCAGCACCGTCGTCTTGCGCTTGCGCATGCTCTCCTCGTAGAGGTCGAGCACCCCCCACGCCGTGCCGATGGCGACCGACGCCGTCTCCGAGAAGATGAGGCCGCCGATCCCGCCCTCGCGGTAGATGGCGCCCTCGTGCACGGTGCGTCCGGCCGCGGGCGGCGCGTCGAGCTTGAAGATCGAGTCGATCGTGCGGTGCTCGGGGACGAAGACGTCCTCGACGACGACGCGCTTGGAGCCCGTGCCGCGCAGCCCCAGCACGTCCCAGTTGTCGATGATCTCGCAGTCGGCGTAGTCGACGACGCCGATGAAGTCGGTCGCCATCTCGCCCGCCGACGCGTCGTCGCCGAGCATGAAGCCGAAGGCCAGGTGGGTCGCCCAGTCACAGCCCGACACGTAGTCCCACGTGCCCGAGACGCGATAGCCGCCGTCCACGGGCGTCGCCGTGCCGGGCCGAAAGCGGCCCGGCATCCGGACCTCGCCGTCGGCGCCGTAGATGTCCATCTGGCCCTCCTCCGACCACAGGGCGGCGAGGATGTGCGCGTGCCCGGCGGTCAGGGTGAAGGTCCAGCCGCTGGCCGGGCAGCCGCGCGCCAGCGCGATCGCGACGCGGGTGAAGGTCGGCAGGTCGAACTCGTAGCCGCCGAAGCGCCGCGGCTGCAGGATCCGGTAGAAGCCGGCCTCGACGAAGTCGCGACTGGTCTCGTCGGGCAGGCGCCCGATGCGCTCGCATTCCTCCTGGCGCTCGCGCAGGGCCGGGATCATGTCGCGCGCGCGCTGGACGACCTCCTCCTGCGTCAGGCCAGGCTCGGGGACGGGGATCGACTGCGTCCGCGTGGTCGCCATGGGGCTCCCTTACCCGATCGCAGGCTCCCTGATACGGCCGCGGGGCGCGCGCCGGTGAGCGCGGCCCCGCGACCGAGCGCGTCAGCAGCTGGTGGCCCAGGCGCAGGCGCTGAAGCCGTCGCGCGTGGCGCCGGGGTCCGACGGCGTCCCGATGACGCTGCCGTTGGCGTCGGTGAGGAGCATCTTCTCCGCCGCCTGCAGCCCCGCGGACGCGCCGTTGACCTTGGCGGCGGTGAACGGAACGGTGCTCAGGTTCGGCAGCGCCGCCAGGCCGGCGTTGGTGCCGATGAGCAGCGGCGTCTCCTCGATCCACTCCGCCGTCGCGTGCGTCGAGGCGTACGGGACGGTCGTGGTGAACGTCTGACCGCGCGTCACGTTCTGCAGCGTGATCTTCCAGAGGTTCGCGCCCGCGATGACCTCGGAGATGTCGGCGTGCATGTGATCGCCCGGCTGGACGGTCAGGTCGGTGATCGCGATCGACGGGCCGGGGATGAGTTCCCACCAGGCGCCGTAGGACGCGCTGCCCGAGCTCACGTCCTGCTCGGTGCCCGTCTGGATCAGCGTGTTGTCGCCGACGGTGCAGGCGGCGTCGATGCAGCCGCCGCCGATCCCGATCCAGTCCGACGACGCCTCGTCGCCCGCTGCGTGCTGGGACGCGGTCGGCACGACCCAGTCGCCGGCGATCGAGTTGAACTGCTTGCCGGCCTGCTCGAGGGTGCCCTGGTTGTAGCCGAACCAGTTGTTGCTCGAGTTGGCGTTCGCCCGCAGCCCGGGCTTGACGATAGGAGCTACGCCGACGCGCTGGCGTAGCGCAGGAAGGGCTCGACCTCGATCCCGCCGCCGGTCGCCTGGGTCACGAGGGCCACGGTGTCCAGCCGCCGGCCGTGGCGATGCACGCGCGCGCCCAGCCATTCCTTGATCGGGCCGACCTCGGCGCGGCGCAGCGCGTCGTCCTGGGGCCCGAGCTCTGCCTCCAGGCGCTCCCACAGCTGCGCCGCGATGAGGCAGCCCAGCGCGTAGCTCGGGAAGTAGCCGAAGGCGCCCGCCGCCCAATGGATGTCCTGCAGGACGCCGTGCGTGTCGTCGGGCACCTCGACGCCGAGCAGGCGGCGCATGCCCTCGTTCCACGCGGCCGGGAGGTCGGCGACGTCGAGGGTGCCGTCGATCAGCGCCAGCTCGAGCTCGAAGCGCAGCACGATGTGCAGCGGATAGGTGAGCTGGTCGGCCTCGACGCGGATGAGCGACGGGCGCACGCGTACGACGAGCGCGTGCAGCGCGTCGGGCTCGACGCTGACCCCGCTCGCCGCGAGCTCGGCGGCCATCACGCCGGCGAACGCCCGATTGCGCGCGACGTGGTTCTCCCACAGCTTGCTCTGGGACTCGTGCACGGACATCGAGGTGCCCTGGCCGAGATTGGTGCGCGCCAGCTCGGGCGCGACCTGGTGCTCGTACAGCGCGTGGCCGAACTCGTGCACCGCGGCCAGCACCGACTCGACGCCGGAGCCCTCGTAGCGCGTGGTCACGCGCAGGTCGGTGGCGCTCATCGAAGTGCTGAACGGGTGCGAGGAGACGTCGACCCGCCACTGGTCCTCGCGCACGCCGAGGCGGCGCAGGACCCCTTCGACCGCCGCCTTCTGCGCCGTGACGGGGACCTCGAGGTCGGGCGCCGCGGGCCGCGCGGCGGCCTCGGCCACCAGCGCCGGCAACGCGTCCTCGAGCGCTCCGAAGACCTCGCGCACGCGCGCGGACGAGAGCCCGTGGTCGTAGTCGCCCAGCAGGGCGTCGTAGGGATGGCCGCCATCGTCCAGGCACGCCGCATAGGTGCGCGCCAGCTCGACGTTGCGCGCCAGCGCGGGCGCGAACATCGCGAAGTCCGAGCCCGCGCGAGCGATCTGCCAGATCTCCTGGCCGTGGGCCGAGGCCTGCGCGCGCTCGGCGGCCAGGTCGGCCGGCACGCGGCGCTGGCGATCGAAGTCGCGGCGCGCCACGCGCACCACGTCGCGGTCGACGTCGCTCAGCCCGCCGTCGCTCTCGACCTCGTCCAGCCACGCACCGACGTCGTCGCTTGTCGCGCGCGCGTGCGCGAGGCGCTCCAGGGTCGCCAGCTGAAGCGCCCGGGCCTGCGCGCCGCCGGGCGGCATCATCGTGCGCTGATCCCAGCCCGTCAGCCGGCCGAGCGAGGTGAGATCGACGAGCTCGGCCAGCCGCTCGTGCAGGGCCTCGAGGGCGGACATCCGCGACAGGCTACGCGCCGCGCCGCCATGCGCGATCCTCACGCGATGGACAGCGCCTTCCGCGGCTTCCCGGCCGAGGTGTTCGAGTGGTTCGCGGGGCTCGAGCTCGACAACTCGAAGGCCTACTTCACCGCGACCCGCGATCACTACGAGTCCGACGTCCGCGGCGGCCTGCGGGCCATGCTCGACGAGCTGAGCCAGACGTTCCGCGGCGAGGTCAAGGTGTTCCGCCAGCAGCGCGACCTGCGCTTCGCGCCCGACAAGTCAGCGCCCTACAAGACCAGGACCTACGGGCTGCTGCACAGCGTGCCGGGACCCGGGACGGGCTTCTACGCGCAGCTCTCCGCGCAGGGCCTCTACGCCGGCACCGGCTATTACCAGCTCGGCCGCGACCAGCTCGAGCGCTTTCGCGCCGCCGTCGCGGACGACCACACCGGCCCGCAGCTCGCCTCGCTGATCTCCGCCGCGCGCAGCGCCGATCTCGACGTCGTGGGCGAGAGCCTGCGCACCGCGCCGCGCGGCTACCCCCGCGACCACCCGCGCATCGAGCTGCTGCGTCACAAGGCGGTCATCGCCGGACGCTCCCTGCCCGGCCCAAGCGCCATCAGCCGCGACGCGGCGCTCGACCACGTCGCCTCGACCTGGCGGACGGCCGAGCCGCTGAACGTCTGGCTCGACGAGCACGTCGGGCCGAGCACGCTCGCGGCGCCGCCGGCAGCTTCTCTCTAGGGGTGAGCGACGGGACTCGAACCCGCGACCACCTGGACCACAACCAGGAGCTCTACCAGCTGAGCTACGCCCACCGCGGGCTTCGGAGTGTAGACCTCGCGCTCGTCACCCGAGTTCGAACCAGACGTCCGTGCTGCCCTCGCGGACACCCCACGCCGTGGCGAGGCTGTCGACCAAGCGCATGCCGTAGCCGCCGTGGGCGCCGGGACGCTCATGGATGCGCGGCGCGCGCGCCGGCTCGCCGTGGTCGACGATCTCGCCGCTGACGCGGGTGCGTGCCTTGACCTCGAGCTCGACATGGATCGGCGTGCCCGGGCCGTACTTGACCGCGTTGCTCACCAGCTCGGAGAGGACGATGCGCAGATCGCCCAGCGTCTCGGGGTCGAGGTCGGCGGCCAGCGCGCCGAGCATCGTCCTGGCCTGGAACGGGGCGCTCGTGCTGACGGTGAGGTCGAACACGAGGCGCATGGCCTCCTAGGGTGCCTCGGCGGGTAACGCCTCATGCACGCCCGTCATGTCGAACAGGCGGCGGATGTTCGATGGCACGTTGCGCAGCAGGATCTCCCAGTGGCCCTCCTCGGCGGCGACTCGCGCCCGAAGGAGCACCCGAAGGCCGGTCGAGTCCATGAACTCCAGCTCGCTGAGGTCGAGCACCACGCGCTGGCCCGCCGGGCGCGAGCGCAACAGGGCGCGCTCGAGCTCGGGCACCGTGTCGATGTCGAGCTCTCCGTGCAGGCGGATGACGCGCTCGCCGTCGAGCCCGGCGTCCTCGGCCAGCGTGAAGGTCGAGTCGGAGAGGACGCGCAGCGCCGAGAGCGCCTCGATGGCCTCCTCGCGTGATGCGTGCGTGGTCTGGCGCCAGAGCTGCCCGGCGCGGAAGTGGTAGGCCCAATGCACGGGCGTCTCCTCCGCGCTGCCGTTGCGCGACACCCGCAGGACGCCGTGGGCGAGCACCACGCTGCCGTGCTGCTCGACGTCGTGGAGCTTGGGCTCGTACCGGATCCCCGACGCGGCGACGGCGGCCAGCGTCTCGCGCAACTCCGCCGTGCTGTGGAAGACCCGGCCGTCGGTCAGGTACGGCTGCCACACGACATCGTCGCCCGCGGCCGCGAAGAACGCGTCGAGGCCGCCCGCGTCGTGCGCGCGCCAAAGGTCACGAACGAGCTGGACCAGGCTCCCCATGGCGCAAAGGCTAAGTCGCGCGTGCGCGACGTGCAACGCCGGGTCAGGCGGCTTCGAGCGCCGGCGGTGGAAGCTGCGCGGGCGGCACGATCGGGCGCCAGGCGGCGCGGCTGCCGCGCTCGACCTGGAGCTCGGCCTCGAAGTCGGCGTCGTCGCCGTGGCGGAAGGCGAGGTCCTCGACGGCCAGGACGCGCTCGACGAAGATCTCGACGAGGTCGCTGTCGAGCTGCGAGCCCGACACGCGGCGCAGTTCCTCGATCGCCTCCGCCGAGCTCACCGGCTGGCGGTAGGAGTCGCGGCCCGTCATCACGTCGTAGGTGTCGGCGATGGAGATCATGCGCGACAGGAGCGGGATGGCGTCGCCGGCCAGGCCGCGCGGATAGCCGCGGCCGTCGATGCGCTCGTGGTGAGAGAGGATGATCTCGGCGACGTCCGCGTGGTCGGGCAGATGGCCGACGAGCTCCGCCCCGCGCTCTGGGTGGCGCTTGACGATCTCCCACTCCTCGTCCGTGAGCTTGCCGGCCTGGAACATCCGGTCGGCGAACATGACCTTGCCGACGTCGTGGTAGAGCGCGGCGGTGTGGCCCAGCCGCTGCTCGGACTCCGGGCACCCGGCGGCCTCGGCGATCCGCCGCGTGTACCGGGCGACGGCGGCAGAGTGGCGCGCGGTCATGTGGTCGCGAGCGTCGAGGAAGTCGAGGATGATCCGCACGAGGCCGTCGCGCTGCGCCTCCGCGTCGGTCGCAGCCTGTCGCGCGGCCTCGGCGTGACGCTCGGCTTGGAGCAGGTCGCGTTGCAGGCGGGAGTAGGCGATCAGGATGACGCCGGAGAGGGCGATCACGGCGGCCCCGACGGTTGCCACCAGGTAGACAAGGATCGCGGTGATGCAGGCGAGCGTGACGCTCGTCGCGATCAGCGGCCTCGTGCTGGCGGCGAACTCGCGGTCCATCCGGATTCCCTTTAGCCACCACAGATAGGCCGCGATGAGCACGGCGTTGAGCAGCCAGGTCACGAGGAAGAGCGCGATGACCGCGAGCGAAAACCAAGCCGAGGATTCCGGGACCCCAAGGCTCTCACGCATGACCCGCGCCAGCAGCGATCCCACGACCAGGAACACGGCGTAGACGGCAGCGTTACCAACGAGCACGCGCTTCGTCGTGGGGCGGTTCGCGAAGATCACCGCCTGTCCGATCAACAACATCGGCAGGGGGCCGAGCGTCATCATCCCCAGCACGAACACCGGGTGGGTTGCGACCACGATCGTTCCGGTCGGTGTGTGGATCACGTAGCGGTCGGCGATCAGAGCGAGCGCCCCGACGAGCACCACGATGAGCGGCCGGTCCCAGTCGTGAGCGCGCGAAGTCAGGATCGCGAGAACGGTCGCGGCCAGCGTGGCGACGATTGCGCAGAAGGGAGCCAGGCGAGATGCGCGCATCGCGCACAAGAATCGGCGTCAGGGACCCGAACTTGACGCCGACGAATGTCCACGCGCCGCTCAAGTCTTAACCGAAGTCGGCCGAAGTCGGCATGCAATTCCGCTTGCTGAAGCGAAATAAACAGAACCGGACGTATGTATGATTGCCGCCGCCGCGGGCACCGGCTTCTATGTGGCGGCAGGAAGCGCTCTAGGGGAGCGCGTAAGGGGTAGGCAACTCGGGAGGGGACACCATGAACGTACGCGGCGGCTGATCTCAATGGCGCATGACGCGCCGACACATCGAACGTTTCGCCACCCGGGCACTTTGTCCGGGTGAGCGCGTTAAAGGGCCGGTAACCGCAGGCCTCGCGCAGTGTTAGATCGCCAACGGAGCATCAAGGCGGATGCGCTCGGCTCCGATAGCCATACCGATGGTTCCCGTGCGCCCTCTACGCCATCCTGCCTTCCGCCGCCTCGCGGCCTCGTACACGCTCAACGAGCTCGGTTGGGGCTTCGGCACGGTCGCCCTCGGCCTGCTGGTCTTCAACCACACGCACAGCGCCCTGGCGACCACCGCCTTGTGGCTCTGCAGCCTGCTGGTGCCAGCGCTGGTGGGACCCGCGGCGACCGCTCGCCTCGATCGCGGCGGCGTGCGCCGCGTGCTGCCCGCGCTGTACCTCGCCGAGGCCGCGATCTTCGCGGTGCTGGCGCTGCTCGCATCGTCGGTTCCCTGGCTGCCGCTGGTCCTCGCGCTCGCCACGATCGACGGCATCCTCGCGCTGGTCGGGCGCGCGCTGACCCGCGCCGCCGTCGCGGCGACGCTCAAGCCCGACGGCCAGCTCGAGGCGGGCAACACGCTGCTCAACGTCTCCTTCTCGGTGTGCTTCGCGATCGGCCCTGCGCTTGGCGGTATCATGGTCGCCGCCTTCGGCGTCAGCGCCGGACTGTGGGTCAGCTCGGCCATCTTCGCCGCCATGACCGTCACGCTGGCGACCAGCCGATCGCTCCCGCCCGCTCATGCCGACGCCAAGGATGGCTGGCTCACGCGCCTGCGCGCGGGCTTGGGCCACGCGCTCGGCAACCCCGCCGTGCGCCGGCTCTTCATCGCCCACGCGGCCGCCATCACGTGCGCCGCGATGATCTCCCCGATCGAGGTCATCTGGGCCAAGGAGGTCATCGGCGGCAGCAGCAGCGCCTATGGCATCGTCCTCAGCGCCTGGGGCGCGGGCACCCTCGTCACGGGCCTTCTCCTCGTCCCGTTCTGGCGCCGGCTCCCCGTGGTCACGCGCATTCCGCTGGCCGCCGGGACCATGGGCGTCGGCTACGTCGTCATGGCGCTGGCCGGCTCCCTGCCGATCGGCGCGCTCGGCTGCTTCATCGGCGGCGTCGGCAACGGGTTCTACTTCGTCTCGCTCATCCAGGCCATCCAGGACCGGACGGCCGACGAGTTCCAGGCCCGCGTCATGGGCCTGCTCGAATCGGCCACGGCCGGGTGCTACGGCACCGGCTTCCTGCTCGCCGGCGCGATCACCGCGCTGACCTCGGTGCGGGTGACGTTCGCCGCGACCGCGGTCGGCGTGCTCCTCGCCTCGGTCTGGATGGGCATGTTGCTGCGCGGCACGGCCGCCGAGCCGGCCGAGTCGCCCGCCGCGAGCCTCGCGCTCGCCGGCGAGACCTCCTAACAGGTAACTCCTCAGGACGTTTTCCGCGCTCGGTGGTGGAGGGCGCGGACCCAAATCACCGAAGGAGCGCCGGCCTTGTGGCGTGCGACACGTGCGCCGACCCGACGTCGGGCGCGAACTGCCTGGGATCAGGCCCGGAAACCGGACCCAACCCCAGGCAGTTCGGGTCACGGCGCTCTCGTCGTGGCGGTACTGGCGCGTCGCGACTTACGTCACCTCGCGCAAGCGCCCGGTCTCGACCTCGTAGACGAAGCCGCGTACCGCGTCCCTGCGCGGGATGAACGGGCTGGCCTTGATGCGGGCGATCGACTGGCGCACGTCCTCGTCGAGGTCGTCGAAGGCCTCCGCGGCCCACTCGGGCTTGATGCCGACGTCGTCCTGCAGCGCGCGCTTGAACGCGTCGTCGGTGAAGGTCAGCATCCCGCAGTCGGTGTGGTGGATGAGGATGATCTCCTCGGTGCCGAGCAGCCGCTGGGAGATGGACAGCGAGCGGATCTCGTCGTCGGTGACCACGCCGCCCGCGTTGCGGATGATGTGGGCATCGCCCTCCTTCAGTCCGAGGAGGCTGTAGGGATTCAGGCGGGCGTCCATGCACGCGACGATGGCGAGCTTCCGGGCCGGCGGCAGCGGCAGGTCGCCCTTGTCGAAGCTCGCCGCATATTCCTCGGCGTTGCGCAGCAGATCGTCATTGGTGCTCACGGGAGTCCCTTCTGGATCAGGCGGCCGACGTCAACGGCCGCAACTCTTCGTCCTTGGCCAGCGGATGGCGCTCCAGGGTGCCACCCGGCTGGACGAGGTAGGCGCCCATGCGGCGCAGCGGCGGAGAGTATGCATGCAGCGTCGTGGCCGGTGCGTTGCCCGAGTGGGTCACGCGGTGGATGTCCACAGGAGAGAAGTCGAAGACGTCGCCCCGCACGTAGCGGCGCAGCGCGGGCGGGGCGCCCAGGCGCAGGCGCTCCTCCACGACGGCGCCCTGGGCGACGACGACCGCCCCCGAGGAGAGGTCGTGGTCATGGAAGCCGGTGTCGTGACCGGGCATCCAGCAGATGAGCCAGATCTCGAGCTGGTCGTCGAGGCACAGGCACTCGAAGATGCGCTGGGCGGGGTCGTGGCGGACCAGATGGGCCCACGGCTGCGGATCGGCGGCCAGGCCCGAGACGATCTCGCGCAGCTCCGCGGGCCCCAGGATGGCGACGGCGCTCATCCGAGCAGCCTCGCCGGGTTGGCCCGCAGCAGCGCCTCGTCATCCTGCGGGGTCGCACCGTCGAGCACGGGCACGTCGGAGCCGTGCACGAGCTGGGCGGCCCCCACCGTCCGGCGCATGAGCGCGACGGCCTGCGGGCCATACGACGAGGTCTCATAGAACAGCTGCGGGACGAGCGGGACCGCCGGTCCCCCGCGCGCCGCCGCGCGTTCGCCGTGCAGCTGGGCGAGCTCCGCCGGGGCGGCGAAGACGACGCGCAGGCGCGGATGGCGAGCGAGCCCTCCGTCGGCCCACGCCCACCACGCGGCCTGCAGCGACGCCGTGTAGCTCGTCAGCGCCGGCCACCACGGTCCCGCATCGTCGTCCTCGCCGCCGGCGGGCCCCGGGTGGACGAGGAGCGGCGCGTCGCGCGCCTGCAGTCGATCGAGCACGTCCGCGAGGCGCTCCACGCGCCGCGGGTGCGCGAGCGCGCGGGCGGCAGGGACAGTCCGACGAAGCCCTCGTCGAGCAGGGCGTCGACGTCGGCGGGCCGGGCATCGCGCAGGTTGAGCGTGCCCCACGCGCCCAGCGCGCTCGGGAGCTCGCGGACGACGGCGCGCCATGCGTCGAGCAGCGGCTGGGCCTCGCGTCCGGCGAGCGTCTCCACCCGCAGCGCGGTCGACAGGCTCAGCAGCGCGCGGTCGACGCCCTGGGCGGCCAGTCCCCCGGCGCGGTCGGTGCCCTCCTGCGCCGCGACGGCGGCCGCGGGCTCGCCGGACACGTGCAACCACCAGGCAGCGCCCTCGCGACGCGCGCACGGCGGCTCGGAACGGCGCTCCAGCGCGGCGAGGAGCTCGGGCGGCCAGAGGTGCTGGTGGACGTCGGTGCTCGTCTGCAGGGGCTCGCGGCGGTGCGCGGCTGGGCACCGAAAGAGACCGGGCCGCCACGCCGAGTCGAGATGAACGACGAGTTTGTCCCACGCCATGGGACAAACTCGTCGTTCGGTCGGGCGGGGTCGACCGCGCCCGCCCCGCGGTGCAGCTGGCTCCTGCCCTCGATGCCCCACCCGCGAAGACCGAAGGCGCCGAGCCCTAAAGAATCCGCGCCCCGAACGCGCTTGCCGCCAGCTCGACCGCCAGCGCGGCCGTGGCGTTCTCACGGTCGAGGATCGGATTGACCTCGACGATCTCGAACGAGCCGAGCAGGCCCGATTCGGCGACGAGCTCCATCGCCAGGTGGGCCTCGCGGTAGGACAGGCCGCCGCGCACCGCCGTCCCGACGCCGGGCGCGACCTCGGGGTCGAGCGCATCCATGTCGAGCGACACGTGGAAGAAGGCGGCGCCGTCGGCGCGCTGCAGCGCGTCGGCGACGAGCGGCTCGATGCCGCGGCGGTCGATCTCGCTCATCGTGTGCACGGCGAGATCGAGGTCGCCCACGAGCGCGCGCTCGCCCTCGTCGAGCGAGCGAACGCCGACGAGCGTCGTGCGCGCCGGCTCGAGCGCCGGCAGCGGCCACGCCTCGCTCGCGAAGGCCGCGCCGCCGTGACCGAGGGCCGCGGCCAGCGGCATCCCGTGCACGTTGCCGCTCGGCGTGGTCTGCGGCGTGTTGAGGTCGCCGTGCGCGTCGATCCACAGCACGGCGCCCGGCCCGCCCGCGGCGGCCGCGAGCCCGCCGAGGGTGCCCAGCGCGATCGAGTGGTCGCCGCCGAGCACGATCGGCACCCGCCCCTCGGCCACCGCGTCGCCCACCCGGCGCGCGACGCGCTCGCAGGTGCTGCGGATCTCGGTCAGGAAGCGGGCCCGCGGATCGCCGCTGGCGGTCGCCTCGGCCACGGCGGTCTCGACGTTGCCCCAGTCCGCGCAGTCGCGCCCCAGCGAGGTCAGGCGCTCCTCGAGCCCCGCATAGCGGATCGCCGACGGGCCCATGTCGACGCCACGGCGCCCGGCACCGAGGTCGAGCGCTGCACCGATGATCGCGACTCCAGGGGCGGCCATGGACGAGAGCCGATCCTGACATGCCGCGCGCTGCGCGGCGAGCCGTCGGTCAGGCGGCGCGCTGGTGGTGGTGCTCGAGGACCTGCGACGTCCAGGCCGCGAGGCGTACCTCGAACTGCGGATGATCGGGCGCCACGCCGTTGAAGGCCCAGCTCGTCAGATCCATCAGCGCCTCGACCTGCTGCTCGTTGAGCGCGGGTCCTTCGCCGCGATCATGCAGCTCGCCGGCGTGCAGGGCGTCCTGGATGTGCGCCGGCATGCGATCCGTGGGCGGCCATTCGACGTTGAGCTTGCGGTTCTCGCGCATGTACACGGTGTATCGCCGCCAACGCGGTCGAGCTTGAGCACTTCGGGACAAATCGCACGAATTGGGCGCCATAGCCTGGGAAGAAGCGCACCACGGCGCCGGTGCTGAACAGCGTCACGTAGAGCGCACCGCCGGGGCCGATCGCGGTCCCCAGCGCGTCCTGCTCGCCGAAGCCCGTGGCGAAGACCGAGCCGCTCGCCTCATAGCCCCCACCCGGGCGCCGGCGCAGCTCGATGCGCCGCAGCTCGCGCCCGGCGTCGACGCCCGCCACGATCGACCCGTTCTCGGCCACGAAGGCGGTCAGCCCCCGGCCGCCCCAGTCGCGCGTGACGGCGACGCCGCCCACGCCGGCATGGGCGGGCAGGAGCGCGAGCGGCGCGGCCGTCCCCGCGCACGCGCGCCCGCCCTGGTCGTAGCAGCCGGGGAAGCCGAAATCCGGCGCCGCGCGCGTCACGTCGCGTACGAGGTTCAGCTCGTCGGGCGGCCGCCGCACGCCGAGGTCGTCACGCCCGTTGTCGCTGACCAGCAGCGACGCGGTGCCCGGGATGAAGGCCAGCCCGAACGGGCCGCGCAGGCCCGTGGCCTCGATGCGCAGGTCGCTGCCATCGCCCTTGAAGGACACGACCGTGCCCGAGGTCTCATGACCGCCCGCCAGCGCGTCCTGCTCGGCGCCGGCGCCCAGGTAGAGCCGGCCGTTCGGTCCCGGCGCGATGGTCCCGAGCCCGTGGCGCCCCACCGAGATGGCCGGGAGGATTACGCGGCGATGGGCGAAGGCGTGCCCGTCGAAGCCGGAGTAGCGCGCCACGATCCCGGTCACCTGCCCGCGCGTCGAGGTCACGTAGAGCCGGCCGCGAAACCACGTGAGCCCGAGCGCGGTCATCGTCCCGCGGATGACGTGGACCGGCGGCGCGCCGGCATGAGCCACGTACCACACGCCGTCGCCCTCCTGGGCGAACGGGGCGCCGGAGGTGACCCACATGCCGCCGCGGCGGTCGAAGGTCACGTTCGTGGCGTAGGGGATCCCCGACGCGACCATCTGACCGGGCGGCGGTGGCGGCGCGGCGGGCGCGGGTCCCGCCGCCGCGGCGACGGCGGCAAGGACGGCGATGAAGCGAGGCCGCGCCTCACCAACCGACCTTACCGCCGCCGCGGGCTCACCAGTGGCGGCGATGCGCCAGCGCGTCGCGCAGGGCGAAGTACGCCGGCTTGGGCCGATAGCTCTCGTCGAACGGCGTCGCCGCGCCTTCGCCCGCGAACACGCCGGGCACCCACGAGTGCTGGTCGTCGAAGCCCCAGACGGTGAACGAGACGCAGCGGCGCACCGCCTGGCAGCTGCTGAGCATGCCCGTGAAGTAGTCGGCCTGCGTGGCCAGCTTCTCGGGGGTCACCGGCAGGATCATGCGCACGTCGGCTTCGGTGATCGCCACGTCGACCCCGAGGGCCGCGAAGCGCTTGAGGTTGTCGGCGAGGGTGTCGGGATAGGGGTACTGGATCCCGAGGTGGCCCTGGAACCCGACGCCGTCGATGCGCACGCCCTGGCGGCGCAGATCCTGCACGAGCGCATACGCCGCGTCGCTCTTGGGACCGATCGACTCGAGGTTGTAGTCGTTGTAGTAGAGCCGGGCGTGCGGGTCGGCCTGATGGGCCCACCGGAACGCCTTGGCGATGTAGCCGGGCCCGAGCTGGCGCAGCCAGATGGTGTCGCGCAGGCTGCCGTCCTCGTTGAACGCCTCGTTGACGACGTCCCACGCATAGACGCGCCCGCGGAAGTGCGAGACCTCGTCGGTGATGTGCCGGTGCAGGATCGCCTCGAGCTCGTCGTCGGTGAACGTCCCCGCCGTGAGCCAGGCCGGCAGCTGGTTGTGCCACACCAGCGTGTGCCCGCGCACGACCTCACGGTGGGCGCGGGCGTGGGCGACGAGCCGGTCGGCGGCCGAGAAGTCCAGGACGCCGCGCTGCGCCTCGACGCTCTCCCACTTCATGGCGTTCTCGGGCGTGACGCTGTTGAACTCGCGGTCCAGGATGCTCGTGTAGGTCGCGTCTGAACCCAGCAGGTCGGTGTTGACCGCGGTGCCGATCAGCGGGCGCGGAGCGAGGTCGCGCAGCCCGCGCGGATGGTGCGCCTGCGCGGGACCCGCCGCAAGCGCCATGAGGACGAGGGCAAGGGCGCTCCCACACGCCCATGCTCGTCGGGAGAGGTTGGACCGGGACATGAGGTCTCCCTTCGTGATGTGGTGGTCAGGCCTGCCCGGCCGCCGTGCCGGTGCGCGAGGCCAAGAGCTCGCATAGGCGCGTGCGCGTCACGCACCGTGCGAGAGCGAACGAGTCCGCCAGCTCGTCGAGGTCGTCGTCGCCGAGTTCGCGGAAGCGCTCGGCGTATTCGGTGAGCATCGCCTGGGCGAAGAGCACGTGGCGCACGAGGTCGTCGGTGGTCGCACGCGGGCTCCACGGGTAGGGCGACCAGCCGGGGAACTCCCGGGCCACGAACTCGTGGATCGGCTCGACGACCTCGGGGACCTCCTGGTCGGTGGAGCCCCAGGAGTCGATGCCCAGGCGGGCCTTCTTGGCGATCAGATCGCCGAAGCGCTGCATGTACGCGCTCTCGGGCGCGGTGTGGACGAGCCCCTGCAGCCCGACGTCCTTGTAGGTCCAGATCGACCAGCCCGCCCCGTGGCGGTCGTAGATCTCCAGCTGGTCGGAGAGGATCTGGTAGCGCTGCTCGTCGCGCTCGCGGTCGCCGGTGTAGACCGGGCCGAACTCGCCGACCCAGATCGGCGTGCCCGACTCGCGCTGGTAGCGGGAGCGCTCGAGGAACTTCTCCTCGAGGACGTCGCGGTCGATCCACTGGCCCTGGGTCTCCCCCGGGTACGGGCCGCCGAAGGCCATGCCGGCGCGCGCGTAGTCGTGGCAGGCATAGACGGCGTTCTCGTAGGGCTCGGCGAACATCGAGAAGTCCGTCGAGTAGGTGTTGCCGTCGACGAAGACGATGTGGTCGCGGTCGATCTCGCGGACGGCGCCAACGAGCCGATCGTGGAAGGGCCCGACGACCACGCCGCTGGGATCCGCGGGCTCGTTGAGCAGGTTGTAGCCCCCGACCCACGGCTCGTCGCGATAGCGCGCGGCGAACGCCTGCCACAGGTGCACGACGCGGTCCTGGAAGTGCGGGTGCTGCCAGAAGGCGGCGACGTGCGTGGGGTTGTCGGAGTGCCAGTGCTGGTTCTGGCAGCCCGGCACCGCGTGCAAGTCGATCACGCTGTAGATGCCGTGCGCGGCGCACGCGCGCACGACGCTGTCGAGGCGCTCGAAGCCCTCCTCGCGCAGCTCGAAAGGGCGATCGTCGTGCTCGAAGTGGCGGTAGTTGACCGGGATGCGCACGCAGTTGACGCCGAGCCCGGCGAGCAGCGCGGCGTCCTCGTCCTCGAAGAAGCGCGTGAGCAGGCGATCGAAGAAGCGCTCGGCCCGCTCCGGGCCGAGCACGGCGGTGACCGACGCCCGCATCTGGCTCTCCGTCGCCGGATAGCCGGTGATGAAGTTCTCCATGTTCATCCACCCGCCGAGGCCGACCCCGCGCAGCACCACGCGGTTGCCCTCGCCGTCGACGATCGCGTCGGCCTCGACGTGCAGTGCTGGGGAACGAAAGTTTCGCAACAGATCTCCTCGTTTTCGGGCCCGCCACGCTAAGCCAATCGCCCTTTCCCGGTCAAGACTGCGCCGTAACCACGAGTGTCAGAGCTCGACAATGCTCGAAAGTTGATCGAAACCTCTGGTAGCTTCTCGAGCGTGCCCAGCCCGGAGAACGGAAGCGGCCGAGTGACGATCGCGGACGTCGCCGACGCGGCCGGAGTGTCGGTGCCGGTGGTCTCGAAGGTCATCAACGGGCGCGCCGACGTGGCGCCGGCGACACGCGCGCGCGTCGAGCGACTGCTGCGCGAGCACGGCTACCGCCGCCGCACGCCCTCGCGCGATCGCCGCGCCGCCCTGCTCGACGTGGTCTTCAACGAGCTCGAGAGCCCGTGGGCGATCGAGATCATACGCGGCGTCGAGGAGGTGGCGCGCGAGCACAACCTCGGCGTCGTCCTCTCCGCCCAGGAGGGCCCCGGCGCGCTCGGGCGCTCGTGGGTCGATGCCGTCGCCTCGCGGCGGACGGCCGGCGTCGTCCTCGTCGTCTCCGAGCTCACCGAGGAGCAGGCCGCGCGATTGCGGGCGCGCAGCATCCCGTTCGTCGTCGTCGATCCCGCCGGCGAGCCCGCCGCCGGGGTGCCCTCGGTGGGCGCCACCAACTGGAACGGCGGGCTCACCGCGACGCGCCACCTCCTCGAGCTGGGCCACCGACGCGTCGGGATGATCGGCGGGCCCCCGCACGTCCTGTGCAGCCGCGCGCGCGAGGACGGCTACCGCACGGCGCTGACGACGGCCGGCCTGGCGGTCGACCCGCAGCTCATCCGCCAGGGCGACTTCCATGTCCAGCGCGCCTACGAGGAGGGGCACGCGCTGCTCTCGCTGCCCGACCGGCCGACGGCGATCTTCGCCGGCAGCGACCTGCAGGCCTTCGGCCTCTACGAGGCCGCGCGCGTACTCGGGCTGCGCGTGCCCGACGACCTCAGCGTGATCGGCTTCGACGACCTGCCGATGGCGCGCTGGGCGTGGCCGCCGCTGACGACCATTCGCCAGCCGCTGACCGAGATGGCGGCGACCGCGACGCGGATCGTGCTCGGTGACGACACCCAGACGCGCGTCGAGCTGGCCACCAGCCTCGTCGTGCGCCAGAGCACGGCCGCGCTGGGCGCGTGAGCTCGCTGGCCAACCCGATCGTCCCGGGCTTCTTCCCCGACCCCAGCGTGTGCCGGGTCGGCGAGGACTACTACCTGGCGTGCTCGAGCTTCGAGTACTTCCCGGGGGTGCCGATCCACCACAGCACCGACCTCACGACCTGGGCGCTCGTGGGCAACGCGCTGGATCGGCCCGAGCAGCTCCCGCTCGCCGGCGCGCGCTCGTCCGGCGGTATCTACGCCCCGACCCTGCGCCATCACGACGGGCTGTTCTGGCTCGTGACGACCAACGTCTCGGGCGCCGGACACGTCATCTACACGGCGCAGGACCCGCGCGGCCCGTGGTCTGACCCGGTCGCGGTGCACGGCGCCGTGGGCATCGATCCCGACCTCGCCTGGGATGCGGGCGGCACCTGCTGGCTGACCTACTCCGAGCTGGGCGGCGACGGCCTCGAGGCCGTCAGCGGCCAGATCAAGCAGGTCCGCCTGGACCCGCGCGGCGGACACCCGCTGGAGGCCCCGCGCGCGCTGTGGTCGGGCACCGGCCTGCAGTTCCCCGAGGCGCCGCACCTCTACGAGATCGACGGCACGTGGTACCTGGTGATCGCCGAGGGCGGCACCGGCGCGGGCCACGCCGTCTCGATCGCGCGCGGCGTCTCGCCGTTGGGGCCCTTCGAGGGCTGCCCGCACAACCCGATCCTCAGCCACCGCAGCACGGACCACCCCGTCCAGAACACGGGCCACGCGGACCTGGTCCAGGCGCCCGACGGCTCGTGGTGGATGGTCCTGCTCGGCGTCCGGCGCGGCGGCGCGATCCCGCCGGTCCACGTGCTCGGGCGCGAGACCTTCCTCACGCCCGTGCGCTGGGTCGACGGCTGGCCCGAGGTGGGGCAGGTGCCCATGGGGCGCCCGCGCGCGGACCCGCCTCAGCGCGACGAGTTCGAGGGGCCGCGCCTCGGTCCCGAGTGGATCTCGGTGCGCACGCGCCCCGAGAACGCCTGGTCACTGACCGAGCGGCCCGGCTCGCTCGTCCTGCACGCCCGCGACGGCTCGATCGACACGCCCGAGCCGGCCTTCGCCGGGCGCCGCCAACAGCACCCGCGCTTCACCACGCGCGCGGCGGTCGATGCCGCCCACGGCCGTGGCGGCCTGGTGGTCCGCATCGACGAGTCGCACTTCTACGCCGTCGAGGCGGGCGACGGCGAGGTCCGCTGCCACGCGCGCGTCGGCCCGTTCGCGCGCACCACGGCGCTTCACCCCGCGGCCAACGGTGCCGTGCTGCGCATCGATGCCGTGCCCGATCCCGCCGGCCACGGGCCGGACCTCCTGCGCCTGGGGCTCGAGGAGCACGGCGAGCACGTCGCCATCGCCGAGCTCGACGGGCGCTATCTGTCGACCGAGGTGGCGGGCGGGTTCACCGGCCGCGTGATCGGCATGTACGCGGCAGAGGGCACGGTGGCCTTCGACTGGTTCGAGTACGCCGGCTCGGACGCCGGCTGAGTCCTACGGCGCGCCGTCGCGCGCCAGCCGCTGGTTCTTGTAGCGAAGGTCCTCGGTGATGTCCGGCCCGAGCCAGTCGGGGGCCTCGTAGGCGTCGGCCGCCTCTTCGGATGCGAACTCCACCTCGGCGGTCACCAGGCCGTCGAGGTCGCCCGTGTAGACGTCCAGCTCGATGACGAGGCCGCCGTCCGCGGGGATCTCATAGCGCGTCTTCTCGATCCGCCGCCCCTCGGTGAGCGGCCACAGGCGATCGAAGCGCTCTGGCTCGATCTCGATCTCCTCCTCGACGCGCACGCGGCCCGCGCCCGACTTGACGGTCAGCCACGTGCGCTCGTCGCGGCGGCGCACGCGCACCTCGGGGCCGTCCTCGGCGATGGTCAGGTAGCCCTGCTCGATCGCGGTCGACGGCCACCGCTCGACATCCGACGGCCGCTGGGCGACGAGGAACTTGCGCTCGATCTCGATACCGCGAACCGTACCGGCCGGGGGGGCGGGCCGTAGGTCGAGCGGGTGCTACCTGCACCTTCGCGACGGCGCTAGCGCCCCGGCAAGACGCCTGGGGACCGCACGGTAGGTGCAGGGGCCCGAAAGGAGACTGCCACTCGTCACCTACTGGCCGCCTCACCTCTCTCAAGGAGCCCCCCAAGTGCACACCAATACGTTCGCCGGTCGCATGGGCCGCTGGAGCGCCCAGCACCGCAAGAAGGCCATCTGGGGGTGGATCGCGTTCGTCGTGATCGCCTTCGCCCTCGGCACCATGGCCGGCACCAACGCCCCGACGCACGACGACTACGTCGGGCAGTCCGGCCAGGCCGAAAAGCTGTTCGCCGACCATTTCGCAGAGAAGGACTCAGAGCAGGTCATGGTCCAGGCGCCCAAGGGCGGCAAGGCGACCGACGCCGCCGTCCGCGCGGCTGTTGCTCAGACCATCGCCGCCGTGTCGGGCCAGCCCGGCGTGACGAACGTCCAGTCGCCCTATGAGAAGGGCAACGAGGGCCAGGTCTCCAAGGACGGGCGCTCCGTGCTCGTCCAGTTCGACCTCAAGGGCAACACGGCCAAGACCGACGAGCTCGTCAAGCCGACGATCACCGCCGTCGACAAGGTCAAGGCCGCGAACCCCAAGGTCTTCGTCGGGCAGTTCGGCGGCGCCAGCGTGAACAAGGCCCTCGCCGAGCAGGACGCCAAGGACTCCTCCAAGGCGCTGTCGCTCTCGCTGCCGGCCACGCTGCTCATCCTCCTGATCACCTTCGGCGCGCTCGTTGCTGCCGGAATCCCGCTGCTGCTGGGCCTCACCGCCGTGATCGGCACGCTCGGCCTCGTCGCCGGGGTCAGCCACATCGTCCCGATGGACAGCACCGTCACCGAGGTCGTCCTGCTCGTCGGCCTGGCCGTGGGCGTGGACTACTCGCTGTTCTACCTGCGTCGTGAGCGCGAGGAGCGCGCCCGGGGCGCCAGCAAGATGGAAGCGATCGAGATCGCAGCGGCCAGCTCCGGTCGCGCGGTCCTCATCGCCGGGTCCACCGTCATGGTGGCGATGGCCGGCATGTTCTTCGCCGGCCTGAGCATCTTCACCGCGCTGGGCATCGGCGCGATCATGGTCGTCGCCGTCGCGATGATCGGGTCGGTCACCGTGCTGCCCGCCGTGCTGTCGTCGCTGGGCGATCGCGTCGAGAAGGGCCGCGTGCCCTTCCTGCATCGCCTGCGCCGCGACGAGGGCGAGGGTCGCGTCTGGGGCTGGATCCTGGGCAAGGTCCTCAAGCGCCCCGCGATCTCCGCCGCCGTGGCCACCGGCCTGCTCGTCGCGATGACGCTGCCCGCCTTCGGGATGCACACGGTCCTGAGCGGCACCGACGACTACTCGCGCAAGATGCCCGTCATGCAGGTCTATGACCGCATGCAGGCCAGCTTCCCCGGCGGCCAGATCCCGGCAGTCGTGAACATCGAGGCCACGGACGTCACCACGCCGGCGATCGCCAAGGCGACCAAGGCACTGGGCGACAGGGCGTTCGCCACCGGCAAGATGAACGGCCCGCTGAGCGTCGAGGTCAGCCGCGACAAGCACGTCGCGTCGATCTCGATCCCGATGCAGGGCAACGGCACGGACACGGCGTCCACGGACGCGCTGGCCGCGCTGCGCGGCGGCATCGTGCACAGCACGGTCGGCTCGGCGCCCGGCGTCCAGCACGCCTACGTGACCGGCACCGCCGCGGGCACGAAGGACTTCAACGACCTCATGAAGCGCAACGCGCCGATCGTGTTCGCGTTCGTGCTGTCGCTGGCCTTCCTGCTGCTGCTGGTGACGTTCCGCTCGATCGTCATCCCGATCAAGGCGATCGCGCTGAACCTGCTGTCGGTCGGCGCCGCCTACGGGATCCTGACCTGGATCTTCCAGGACGGGCGCTTCGAGAAGCAGCTGGGCTACCACTCCAACGGTGGGATCGCGGGCTGGCTGCCGATGTTCCTGTTCGTGATCCTCTTCGGGCTCTCGATGGACTACCACGTGTTCATCCTCACCCGGGTCCGCGAGGCGTTCGATCGCGGCATGAGGACCGAGGACGCGGTCGCGCACGGCATCAAGGCCACGGCCGGCACGGTCACGAGCGCCGCGATCGTCATGGTCGTCGTGTTCGGCATGTTCGCCACCGAGAGCGGCATCGAGATCAAGGAGCTGGGCGTCGGCCTGGCCCTGGCGATCCTGATCGACGCCACCATCGTCCGTGCGGTCCTGCTGCCCGCCACGATGAAGCTCCTGGGCAAGTGGAACTGGTACCTGCCCAGCAAGCTCAATTGGCTGCCCGAGTTCAGCCACGAGCCCAAGCTGGACGTGGCCCCGGCGCCCGCCTAGGTCAAGCCCAACGTCACATGGTGTGAGAGCCCCGCGTGCCTTTGGCGCGCGGGGCTCTTCTCGCGTTCGCATAGCATCGGCACGTGCTCGCAGAGAACTTCGAGGGGGCCGACCACGACGCGCGCGAGCGCTACCTGCGCGACCACGCCGATGAGCTCTACGCGGACCTGACCGACGACTACGCCACGCCGCTGCGCCTCGACGAGCTGGTCTACCGCGCCGCCGAGCGCTTCCCCGGGCTGGTCCCGACGCGCGCGGAGGTCGAGGCCGAGGCCGAGCACCTCCAGGGCGAGAAGGAGGGCGCCGAGATCGCGCAGGGGCTGCTCATCGCCCACGTCCTCGCCTCGCCGCGGGCGGGTTCGCATCTCGTCTGGGCGATGCTGCGCCCGACGGAGCTCGCGCTGGAGCGCCTCGACGAGCTGCGCACCGCGGGCGAGGTCGACCTCGGCGGCGCGCACGTGCGCCGCGACGGCGTCGCCGGGATCCTCGAGCTGCGCAACCCGCGCCACCTCAACGCCGAGGACGCGACCACGCTCGCCGCGACCGAGGCCGCCGTCGACCTCGTCCTGCTCGATCCCGAGATCGAGGTCGGCGTCTTCCGCGGCGGCGTCGTCGATCACCCGCGCTACGCGGGCCGGCGCATCTTCGGCGCCGGGATCAACCTCACGCATCTGTATCGCGGGCTGGTCCCCTTCCTCTTCTACTTCGTCCGCGACATGGGCTACGTCAACAAGCTCTACCGCGGGCTCTCGGCGCCCGAGTGGCAGCCGGGCGAGCTGCGCGACAGCGCCGAGAAGCTCTGGATCGCGGCGACGGAGACCTACGCGATCGGCGGCGCCTGCCAGCTGCTGCACGTCATGGACCACGTCATCGCCGAGCGCGGCTGCCGCCTCTACCTGCCGGCGCGCAAGGAGGGGATCATCCCCGGCGCCTCCAACATGCGCCTGGCGCGCGCGGTCGGCGATCGCATCGCCCGGCAGGCCATCCTCTCCGGGCGCGAGTTCGAGGCGGGCGCGCCCGACGCGGACCTCCTGTGCGACGAGGTCGTCGAGCCGGGCGACATGGACACCGCGATCGAGCGGCGCATCGAGCTGCTCACGAGCTCGGGCCTGGTCAACGCCGCCGCCAACCGGCGGATGATGCGCGTCGCCGCCGAGCCGCTGGAGGTCTTTCGCACCTACATGGCGCTCTACGCGCGCGAGCAGGCCTTCTGCCATTTCAGCCCCGCCCTGATCGCCAACCTCGAGCGCCACTGGGATGCACGCAACCGCCGTCTCTGACATCGAGCGCGCGCCGCGCGAGCGCCTGCGCGAGCTGCAGCTCGAACGCCTGCGCGCGCTGGTGGCGCGCCTGCTCGATGCGGTTCCGGTCACGCGCGAGCGCCTGCACGCCGCCGGCGTGCGCTCGGGCGAGGACGTCCGCGGCCTCCACGACCTGCGGCGCCTGCCGTTCTCGACGAAGGCCGACCTGCGCGAGAACTACCCCTTCGGCCTGCTGGCGGTGGCCCGCGAGAAGCTCGTGCGCATCCACGCCTCCAGCGGCACGGGCGGCAAGCCCACGATCGTCGGCTACACCCGTCGCGACCTGGACACCTGGACCAACGTCATGGCGCGCAGCCTGGCCACCGCCGGGGTGCGCGCCGGGATGCTGGTCCACAACGCCAACGGCTACGGGCTGTTCACCGGCGGCCTGGGCTTCCATCATGGGGCCGAGCGGCTGGGCGCGACGGTCGTCCCCGTCTCGGGCGGGTTCACCGCGCGCCAGGTCACGCTGCTGCGCGACCTCCGCGCCCAGGTGCTGTTCGCGACGCCGTCCTACGCGCTGCAGATCGGCCACGCGCTGCACGACGCCGGCCTCGGGCCCCGCGAGCTGGCGCTCGAGGTGGGCGTCTTCGGCGGCGAGCCGTGGACCCCGGCCATGGGCGAGGCGATCGAGCGCGTGCTGGGCCTGATGGCCGTGAACATGTACGGGCTCTCGGAGATCATCGGGCCCGGCGTGGCGGTCCAGTGCCTGGAGGTGAGAGAGGGCTCACACGTCAACGAGGACCACTTCCTCGCCGAGGTCGTCGATCCCGAGACCGGCGAGCCGCTGCCCGACGGCGCCGAGGGCGAGCTGGTCTTCAGCACGCTGACCAAGGAGGCGCTGCCGCTGCTGCGCTATCGCACGGGCGACATCGCCTCGCTGGATCCGGCGCCGTGCGCGTGCGGGCGCACGCTGGCCCGGATGAGCACGGTGCGCGGCCGCCGCGACGACATGCTCATCATCCGCGGCGTCAACCTCTATCCGTCGGAGATCGAGCACGTCCTGCTCGGCGTCGACGGCGCGGCGCCCCACTACCAGCTGGTTCTCGAGCGCCCGGCGGCGCTGGACGAGCTCACCTTGCGCTGCGAGCCCGCCGCGGACGGCATCGACGGCGCCGACCTCAGCGCGCGCATCGCCCACGCGCTGCGCGAGCGCACGGGGATCAGCATCGCGGTCGAACTCCTGGACCCCGGCGCGGTGCCGCGCAGCGAGGGCAAGGCGGTCCGGGTGGTCGACCGGCGCCCCGGCTGACGCCTTTTCGCATACTTTCAGGCACAATAACGCTCAGATTTATGGCGCGTCGACGCTAGGACTGGCTCATACGCCACCATCCGCACGTCGGCAGGGGAGGAGCACGAGTGCTGCAGTGGACATCGGCGTCGGAGCGACGCTTCATGCGGCTGGGCGCGCTGCCGGACGCGCGCGTGCTCGTCGCCCACCCCTACCACGGCGCGCGCCGGGCGATGCGCGCCGTCCTCGAGCCGCTGGGGTGCTCGGTCATGGACGCCGGGCGCGCCACGGAGGTGCTGGAGGTCGCGCGGCGCCGGCGGCCGCACGTGCTGCTGCTGGACGCGGCGCTGGAGCGCGACGCGGGCGCCTCGCTGGTGGGCGAGATCAAGTCCGACCCCGACCTCTTCGCCAGCGCGGTGGTGCTGGTCGGCGCCGCCGGCGATGCGGCCGACGCCCTGGCGGCGATCGAGCGCGGCGCCCATGACGTCCTCCCCGAGGGCGCGGACGCGTTCGAGCTCGCCGCGCGCGTGCGCGCCGCCCGGCGCGGATCCGACATGCAGGAGCTCCTGCTCACCCGCGAGCGCGAGCTGGAGCGCCTGGCCTACTACGACGAGCTCACCGCGCTGCCCAACCGGCGCTCGGTGCTGCGCCAGCTCCAGGCGCTGGTGAGCCGCGGGCGCCGCCACGGCCACGCGCTCGGCGTCCTCATGGTCGACGCCGACCACTTCAAGGCGCTCAACGACCGCCACGGCCACGCCGCCGGCGACGCCGCGCTGCGCGCCCTCGCCGACCGCCTCCGGGAGCGCCTGCGCGCGGAGGACGTGGCCGGGCGCTTCGGTGGCGAGGAGTTCGTCATCGGGTTGCCCGACGCCGGCGCGGCGGGCGCCGCCGGCGTGGCCGAGGACGTGCGCGCGGCGGTGGCCCGGCGCCCGATCACCATCGCCGGGCACGTGCTGACGCTGACCGTGAGCGTGGGCTGGGCGACCTGGCACGGCGAGGACCTCGGACAGCTGCTGGCCCGGGCCGACAGCGCGCTCTACGAGGCCAAGGCCGCCGGACGCGATTGCGTGCGCCCGGCCGCCGCGGGCTGACGGTCCGCGCGCGGACATCACGACATGACCTTCGCGCGGCGCGTCCCGTTGGGGGGGCATGTCTCTCTCCTCCCGCACACTCCTGACCACCGCCGCGCTCGCCGCGGCGGTCATCGCGCCCTCCGCGGCCCACGCCGCGGAGGGCTTCACCGCCGTCACCTCGACCGGCGAGATCGTTCAGCTGCACAGCGACTCCTCGCCCGGGCTGTCCCGCATCCACCACATCAGCGGCCTCGCCGCCCACGAGCACATCGTCGGCCTCGACCGCGCGCCGTCGGGCGACCTGCTCGCGCTCACGTCGGCCGGCAACATCGCCTCGGTCGACCGCGACACCGGCAAGGCCACGGTGAAGTTCGCGGCGCCGGTCACGGCCGCCGTCGATGCCAACGCCCCGCTGACCTTCGCCGTCGCGCCCGACGGCGCGAGCGCGCGGATCATCACCGCCGGGCGTGACGTGACCATCAACCTGGCCAACGGGGCCGCGACGGCCGGCTCCGGCCTCGGCTTCGCCCCCGGCGACCCCAACGCCGGCGTCCAGGCCGCCCCGAGCCTCGACTACGCGGCCGACGGGCGCCTGATCGGCGTCGCCGCCGGACAGGGCGCCTACGCCGTCCAGACCGCTGCGGGTGCGCTGACGCTGCAGACCCTGGTGGCGACGCCGTTCCCGAACCTCCAGCCCGAGCGCTCGACCGTCGCCTCCGACGGCTCGGTGTGGACCGCCGCCAACCTGTCCGACAAGCCCAACCGGCCGGCCCAGTCGCGCCTCGTGCGGTACAACCCGGCGACGGGCCAGATCACCGGCCAGAGCGGCGCCTTCCTCGGCGAGCGCCTCGATGCGCTGACCGCTGACGGCCCGGTGGCCGACGACAAGACGGCGCCCAACGCGAAGTTCTCCGGGACCGTCCTGCACCGTCACGTCAAGCGCGGCAAGTACTCCTACTGGACCGGCCTGCGGATCAAGACCAACGAGGGCGGCCAGACGCTCGCCTCGATGCGCCTCAACGGCAAGGTCGTCGGCTTCGACCTCGTGACGCTCGACGCCGCCGGCTCGGGCCGCATGGACTTCGGCGCCCGCAAGCAGGCCGCCGCCGCGCTGCGCAAGGCGGCCAAGGCCCACCGGCGCGTCGTCGTCCACATCACGGTCCACGACTGGGCCGGCAACAAGCACATCTACGACCGGCCCATGCGGCTCTCCCTCTAGCGACCCCCCAGGACTCCTCCGACTCCGCGGGCCCGGCGCATGCGCCGGGCCTGCGGCCGTCCGTGGCTGCGGCGCTAGAGTCGATGGCACTCCGCATGGCCAAGAAGATCTGGGTACTCGACACCGAAACGAAGGGCACCGGCGCCACCGTCGTGCCCCTCGAGAGCACGCTGCGCAAGCCGGCGCCCGTCGCCGAGCCGCTGTACGTGCCGCCCAAGCGGGTTCCGCGGACCGCGGCAGCGCCCGAGCCGCGGCGGCCACGGTCCTACCGGATCGTCGACGTCACGTCAGGCGAGGTCCTCGGCAACGACATCGACACGCGCGCGGCGATCCGCGTGCTCGAGGGCCTGGGCAGCGTCGTCGACGCGCGGATCTACGTCTGGGACGACGCCACCGAACACTGGGTCCTGCTCACGCTGGGCGAGCACAAGTCGCTGTGGGAGTACCGCGGGAAGCTCGCTCCGGAGCCCGCATCGCCCTAGCTCTCCGGCGCGCCTGGCACCCTTGTCACTGATGGTGCTGCGGTCCGCTCGCGACATGGCAGTCGATCTGGGGACCGCCAACACGGTCGTCCACGTGCACGGCCGCGGCATCGTGCTCTCCGAGCCGTCGGTGGTGGCGATCGACGAGCGCACCGGCGACGTGGTCGCTGTCGGCGCCGACGCGCAGCGGATGATCGGGCGCACGCCGGCGCAGATCTCGGCCACGCGCCCGCTGCGCCACGGCGTGATCGCGGACTTCGAGGTCACCGAGCAGATGCTGCGCCACTTCATGCAGAAGGTCCTCGATCGTCGCCGCGCCCACCCGCGGCTCGTCGTGTGCGCGCCGTCGGGGATCACCGAGGTCGAGCGGCGGGCGGTCGAGGAGGCGGCGCTCTCCGCCGGGGCCCGGCGCGTGCAGCTCATCGAGGAGCCGATCGCCGCGGCCATCGGTGCCGGCGTGGCCATCGGCGAGCCGGTCGGGCGGATGGTCATCGACGTCGGCGGCGGGACCAGCGAGGTGGCGGTGATCTCCATGGGCGCGATCGTGCTGTCGCGCTCGGTGCGCGTCGGGGGCTATGACCTCGACGAGGCCATAGCCAACTACATCCGCAGCGCGCACGTCATCGCGATCGGCTCGCAGAGCGCGGAGGCGATCAAGCTCGCCGTCGGCTCCGCCGCGGCCCTGGAGTCCGAGCTGACCACGACGGTCCGCGGGCGCGACCTGGTGTCGGGCCTGCCGCGCGAGATCGAGCTCGACAGCGCGGAGATCCGTGCCGCGCTCGCGGGCCCGGTCTCGGAGATCATGGCCGCCGTCCAGGAGACGCTCGAGGAGACCCCGCCGGAGCTGGCGGGCGACATCGCGCGCGACGGCATCCTGCTGGCCGGCGGCGGGGCGCTGCTGCGCGGCTTCGACATGCGCGTCGAAGCCGAGACCGAGATCCGCGCCTACCTGGCCGAGTCGCCGCTCACCTGCGTGGCGGCGGGCGCAGGGCAGGCGCTGGAAGAGCCCGACGTGCTGTGGCGCGTGTCGTCGCGGCGCCGGCGCTAGGCGATCACGGCCTGACCCGGGCCGCGCGGTACGCACGCCAGCCACCGTGCTCGGTGATGTCGACCGCGTCGCGGACCGCGTGGGCCTCACACAGGAAGCCCTTGACCGCGCGACCGTCGGCGAGCGTGACCGTGCCGATAGCCAGCGGTGCCGCCACGCCGGCCATCAGGTGTCCCAGGGCGGCGGGCGACAGGTCATAGATCTCGACCTCGATGCCGGGCCCCGTGCCCACGGGATCGGCCACGAGCCCGGGCTTGGCCGGAACGGTGCCGGCCAGGGCGAAGAGCCGGTAGCCACGCGCGGTGCGCGTCGTCTCCCGCAGCCGCGCCCCCAGCCCCAGCAGCTCGGTGTTGAGCGGCTCTCCGGAGAGATGTGCCCCGACGACCGCCAGGGCGATGGTGGCGGGATCGCCCGGGGCGGGCCCATCGATCGCCGGCGCCACTCCCGACCATCGCGCGGCGAGCTCCAGCACGCGGCGATCGGTGCCCGCCGGGCCATAGAAGGTGACGCCGAACGGCAGGTCGTCGTCGCGAACGGGTCCGGGGACCGCGACGGCGCAGCAGTCCAGGAGGTTGGCGAAGGTCGTATAGGTCCCGAGCGCGACGTTGCGAGCGATCGGCTCCTCGGCGATCTCGGCGTGCGTGAACACGGTCGGCACCGTGGGCAGCAGCAGGGCGTCGGCAGCCGCCCACACCGCCTGCACCGCGCGACGCAGCTCGGCGAGGCGGTGCATGGCCGTGAAGAGGTCCGCGGCGCGCGCGTCGCGCCCGGCGAGAACGATCCGCGCGACGGTGGGATCGCAGGCGTCGCCGTGTGCCTCGATGAACGCCCCCACGGCCGCGTAACGCTCGGCGACCCACGGGCCGCCGTAAAGCAGCGCGCCGGCCTCGACGAAGGGCGCCACGTCGATCTCGACGAGCTCCCACGCGAGGGCCGCCGCCAGCGCGCGCACGCGACCCCAGGCCTCGGCCGCCCCGGCATCGCCGAAGAAGTCGAGGTCCTGCGCGCGGGCCACCGCCACCCGCGGTGCGGTGCCCAGCGCTGCGCTCGGGGCCGCAGGGCGCGAGTACGGGTCCAGCGGATCCGGGCGGCCGACGACGTCGAGCACGCGCGCCGTGTCGCCAGGATCGCGCGCGAAGATCGACACGCAATCGAGGCTGCGGCAGGCCGGCACGCAGCCGCCGGTGCTCACCAGCCCGCGCGTGGGCTTGAGGCCGACGATGCCGTTCAGCGCAGCGGGGACGCGCCCCGATCCGGCAGTGTCGGTACCCAACGCGAACGGGACGGTGCCGTCGGCGGTGGCGACGGCCGACCCCGAGCTCGAGCCGCCGGAGATGAGCCGCGGCTCGACGACGCTCGCGCACTCGCCGTAGGGGCTGCGGGTCCCGGTGAGGCCCGTCGCGAACTGGTCGAGGTTGGTCTTGCCGATCGGGATGGCGCCGGCGTCGACCAGGTGACCGACGCTAACCGCGCTGCGCGCCGGGGTGAACGCGAACGCCGGGCAGCCCGCCGTGGTGGGCACGCCTGCGACGTCGATGTTGTCCTTCACCGCAAACGGCACGCCGCGCAGCGGCAGGTCGGCCGGCGCGCGACACAGCGCCGCGAGGCGCTCGCTCACCTGTCCCCACGGCAGCAGCGAGATCCACGTCGGACGGCCGGCAGCCTGCGCCCGCGCGTAGGCCTCCTCGACGACCTCGCGCGCGTCCAGGACGCCGTCGCGGTAGCCGGCGAGCAGCGCGGCGACGCCTGCCGGCGACGCCGCGCCCGGTGGCGTCACACGCCCACCGGCGTGCCGGCCGGAGCCACGATCCCCGGCGCGGCGGCAGGCCGCGGCGGCGCCACCGGCTCGGGCAGCAGGATGCCTCGCTCGGTGGCGTCCTCCACATCGACCGGATCGGTCTCGTCGATCTCCCGCGGCGCCACCCCGAGGGCGTGGAAGGCGAGGCACAGGACGCCGAGGAACGCGTATCCGAGTGCGATCTTGGGCGACTCGAAGAAGTGCACCTCGGCCCCGTGGATCAGCCCGATCGCGGCCAGGCATGCGCCGAAGGCCGAGTAGCCCGCCGCCCACAGGAAGCGCCGGTCGATCAGGAACACGGCGATCGCGCCGAGGACCATGCCCGCGAGGACCGCGCCCGCGCCCAGCGAGGTCAGGCCGCTGTAGACGACACCTGCGTTCTCCAGCGCGGGCTCGCCCACCTGCCGGGCCGAGGTGCCGGCGGCGGCGAGCGCGTTGTCGATCAGCCCCGAGCCCCACGCCGCGAGGTTGGGAATCGCCGCCAGGACGACCGCCGCGTAGTGGGCCTTGGGGACCGCACGGAAGGCCTGGGCCCCGATCACGAGACCGATGTAGAGCAGGATCGGGACGATCGCGGGGATCGGCAGGATCGCGCCCAGCAGCGGGAACAGCCCGACGACGCAGAGGATGAAGATGAGCACGCCGGTGGCCAGGGAGTAGCTGACGCGCCCGCCGGCGGCCTTCCAGCCCGGGTGGCCCACGTAGACCGCGGGCGGGAACGGGCTGCCCAGGCGCGAGCCGACCACGGCGCCCGTGCCGTCGGCCAGCAGGACGCTGCGCAGGTTGTAGGAGTCGCCGGCGGCGGCGGCGCTCTCGACGTTGCTCATCGCCTCGGTGAAGTTATAGATCCCGAGCGGGATGGCGGTCGCAAGCAGCGGCGAGATGCCGTCGAGCCCGTTGAGCAGCATGTCGATGTTCAGCGACGGCAGGCCGACGGCGATCTGGTCGACGGAATCGCTCACCGCCCCCGCGTCCATGAAGCCGCCTATCCAGGCGATCGCCGAGCCGACCAGCAGCGCGGCGAGGCCGACCGGGAAGTTGCCGGGCAGGCGCACGTTGCCGATGAAGCCGACGATGATGATCCCCAGGACCGGGAGGGCGATCCAGGTCGCCTGCCACATCTGGGCCGCGGGACGCATCGAGATGAAGGTCAGCGAGATGCCGGCCAGTGTCCCCAGCAGCGCGGCGCGGGGGGTGAAGCGGCGGATGAGCGGGCCCACGAAGGCGCCGATCAGGATGATCACCCCGATGATGAAGGCCCACGCCAGCCCCGCCTCCCACGCCTTGATCGGGTTCTTCGTCGCCAGGTAGGTCGGCAGCATGATCACGAAGGTGACGATGAACATGTGCGGGACGCTGGGGCCGTAGGGCATCGCCGTGACGTCGTCGCGCCCCTCCTTGGCCGCAAGCCGGCGGGCCAGCCAGAAGTAGAAGAGGTTGCCGATCAGCAGCTCGATGCCCAGGGCGGGCAGGATCACCTGAAAGGCGTCGTGCCCCGAGAGCTTGACGACGCCTGTCATGAGGCCGGCGATGACGAGGACGTTGACGAGCATGTTGATCCCGAGGCCGAAGAAGGCATTCAGGTCGCCGCGCGTCCATAGGGGCGCGGGCTTGTGCGGTACGGCGACGGCAGCAGCAGACATGCGGACTCCTAGGACGCGGTGACGGCGGGAGAGCAGGACGCGACCCGCAGCGCACCGAGAGCGCCGACCAGGCCATCGGATGAGCCGACCCAGCCGAAGATGCCGCCCTGGGCGGCGATCATCTGCAGGCCGATCTCGTGGAACTGCGGGAAGTAGGACCCGACGCAGTCCTCGGGCACGAAGCACTCGAAGCCGCGATCGTTGGCCTCGCGCACCGTCGTGTGCACGCAGACCTCGGTGGTCACGCCGGTGACGATCAGGCTCGCGATCTGCTGATTGCGAAGCAGGAGCTCGAGGTCGGTGGCGTAGAACGCGCCCTTGCCCGGTTTGTCGAGGACGACCTCGCCCTCGATCGGGGCGAGCTCGTGGACGATGTCGTGGCCCTCCTCACCGCGCACGAGAATCCGTCCGCGCGGCCCCGGACTGCCGATCGTCGTCTCGCCCGCTCCCCGCAGGAGCTTGGTCGGCGGGCAGTCGGTCAGGTCGGGGCGATGACCCTCACGGGTGTGGATGACCATGAGCCCGGCCCCGCGCGCCGCCTCGAGGACGCCGGCCAGCGGCGCGACGACGCGGGCGAGCAGGCCGACGTCGTTGCCGAGCATCTCGCCGAAGCCACCCGGCTCCAGGAAGTCGCGCTGCATGTCGATGACCACGAGCGCAGTGGTCGTCGGGTCGAACGTGAACGGATATGGGCGGGCGGGCACGCTGAGCGCGCCTCGCGGGGCGGGTGCCATGAGCTCCCCTCGCGAAACCTACGTTGTATGCAATGCGGCCCAGAAGTGGTCCGCACTGGCGTCACGCTAGGGCGAGAGAGCGACCGACCGCATGGGACCGAATGACGGAATCGACCTGGACCGAGTGGACGAAAGGCCCGTAGCGGTCGAACTTTTTGGGACCTACGGTCCAATGCGCCACTGGCTCGACCGCTGAGATCATCGCGGGACTGTGAGCACAACGATGTATACAGCCGACCCTGCGGTGCAGGCACTCGCCGCCGCGACGCCTCTGCTCCTCGACGTGGTGCCCGCGGCCGAGGTCGTCCCGCATCTCGCGGCAGGCGGTATCTCCCACGCCGGCCCGCCGATCGATCCGGGGCGCATGTGTCCTCCGATGCGCGCCGCGCTCGGTGTCGCCATGAGCTTGGAGGGCCTGGCCGGCGATCCTGTGGAGGCGCTGCGCCGCGCCGAAGCCGGTGACGTCGCGTTACGCACCAACCACGACATCGGCGGCGTCGGACCCATGGCCGGGGTGGTGTCGGGCAGCATGCCGGTCCTGGTGGCGCGTGACGAGGCCACCGGCGCCACGGCATGGTGCCCGCTCAACGGGGGCTCGGGCAAGGTCCTGCGTTACGGCGCCGACGACCCCGAAGTCGTCGAGCGCCTCGTGTGGATGCGCGACATCCTCGGCCCCAGCCTGCACGACGCCCTCGCCCGCACCGGGCCCATCGATCTGATCGAGCTGCAGGCGCAGGCGCTGCTGCGCGGCGACGAGTGCCATCACCGCACGGCAGCCGGCACGGACCTCGTCGGCGCGCTCCTGGACCCGTACGTGCCGCGCGAGGTAGCCGTCTTCATCGCGGGCAACCACCAGTTCTTCCTCAACCTGGCGATGGTGGCGGCCAAACTCGCGCTGGTGTGCGCCGGCGACGTGCCCGGCTCGGCGCTGACCACGGTCATCGCCCGCAACGGCGTCGAGGTCGGGGTCAAACTCGCGGGCACCGGCGAGCGGTGGTTCACCGGCCCCGCCGCGCTGCCGGATCCCGCCGCCCTGTACCCAGGGCACGAGCCCGCCGACATGAACCCCGACCTGGGCGACTCCGCGATCGTCGAGGCCTACGGTCTCGGAGCGCTGGCGATCGCCGCGTCGCCGCAATCGGCGACCACGGTCGGCCTGGACCCGGCCGACGCCGAGTCGATCACCGCACGGCTGCGCGCGATCGCCGCCGGCGAGCATCCGCGGATGACGCTGCCCACCGCTGCCGGGCACGCCCCGGCGATCCTCGGCGTCGACGCGCGCGCCGTCGTCCGCGAAGACATGCCACCGCCCGTGCACACGGGCATCGCACACCGCCGGCCCGGTGTCGGGCAGATCGGCGGCGGGATCACCCATCCGCCGATGGAGGCCTTCCGCGCGGCCGTCCGCGCGCTCGACGAGCGGTGAGGCCGTCGGCTCGGAGCGCGCGGCGGGCCGTGCGATCCTGTCGGCGCCCATGAGCTCGCGCCGATCGCAGGCCCAGCGCGTCTACGAGGAGCTGCGCACGCTGCTGCTCCGCGGTGAGCTGCCCGCGGGCCGGGCCCTCGTCGAGCAGCAGCTCGCGGCACAGTTCCAGACGAGCCGGACGCCCGTTCGCGAAGCCCTGCGGCGCCTGGAGGGCGATGGTCACCTCGTGCGCGATCCGTCGGGCCGCATGCATCCGGCCGCACCGAGCGTGCGCTCGATGCCGGAGCTCTACGACGTGCGCCTCGCGCTCGAGGAACTCGCCGTACGCCGCGCGGCGACGGGCGGCAACCGCGGACTGCTCGAGGCCGTGCTGCAGGACTGGGAGGCGCTGGCCGCCGACGAGCGCAGTTCCGCCGACATGCATGGCCCGGAGCTCGTGCACGCCGACGAGGCCTTTCACGAGCGCATCGCGCAGGCCAGCGGCAACGCGGAGGTGCTGCGCCTCCTGCACGGCCTCAACGGCCGCATCCGGGTCCTGCGCATCCACGACTTCACCAGCCGCGACCGCATCGCGGCGACGATCGCCGAGCACTTGGAGATCGTGCAGACGATCCTCGGCGGCGATGCCGACGCCGCGGCGGCCTTCATGCGCGCCCATGTGCAGCGCAGCGCCCTCGTGGTACGCGCTCGCGTGGGCGAGGCGCTGTCGCGGATGTTCGAGGCGCCCGCGGAGACCGGGTGAGCGTCTAGCCGACGAGCAGCGGTGACGGCGGGATCCGCGTCTCGCCGTGGATCCCGTCGACGATCATCGCCACCTCGTCGGCGAAGCACCAGACCCAGCGCTCGCCGGGCTCCAGTGAGCGGATGAGCGGGTGGTCGGTCGCCGCGGCGTGCTTGGAGGCGTGCTGGTTGGGCGAGTCGTCGCAGCAGCCGACGTGCCCGCAGGCCAGGCAGATGCGCAGGTGCAGCCACTTGCCGCCGTCGCGCAGGCAGTCCTCACAGCCGGCCACCTCCTCCGGCAGCTCGGTCACCGTGATCGTGTCCATATGGGTGCAGGTCGCCATGTCCGGATGGTGCCAGGTCAGCGCACCGTGCCCTCGACGGGCAGCCACACGTGGAAGGTGGTGCCGCCGGAGCCCGTGTCGAAGCCGAGCGTCCCGGAGTGGCGCTCCTCCACGATCTGGCGCGCGGTGTCCAGGCCCAGGCCCGTCCCCTGGCCGACCGGCTTGGTCGTGAAGAACGGATCGAGCACGTGCGATCGGGCCTCCGGCGGGATGCCCGGACCGTCGTCGGCGATGTCGACGAGCACGCACGGGCCGTCGAGCCTCGTCGAGATGGTGAGGGTGCCGCTCTCGCCCATCGCGTCGATCGCGTTGTCGATGATGTTCGTCCACACCTGGTTGAGCTCGGAGCCGCGCACGGTGAGCGCGGGCAGCCCGCGGTCGTAGTCGCGCACCACGTCGATCGACGTGTGCTTGAGCTTGTGGCCCAGCACGATGAGCGTCGTCTCGAGCCCTTCGTGGATGTCAGCCGCCACCACCGACCCGCGGTCGAGGTAGGCGTAGGACTTGATGGCGGTCACGAGGTCGCCCATCCGCGACGCCGAGTCGTGCAGATCGGCGGCCAGGGCGCGCGCGGTCAGCGAGGCGGCCACCCAGCGCACCGCGGCGCCGGTCGCC
Organism: uncultured Actinomycetes bacterium; assembly: GCA_963806015.1. Taxonomy (GTDB): domain Bacteria; phylum Actinomycetota; class Thermoleophilia; order Solirubrobacterales; family Solirubrobacteraceae; genus JAOPZW01. The sequence goes on from CAWDWM010000002.1 coordinate 151,298, forward strand.
GAGCCCGCGTGCTCGCTCACCTTCGCCAGCCAGGCCTCGTCCACCCCAGCGGCTGCGAGCGGCTCGGCCACGCGCCAGGGCTCCGGCACCCCGAGGTCCTCCAGACGCTCGAGCATCGCATCCTCCGCATCGGCGGCATCGAGGCCCTGGAGCTTCGTGCGCTGCTTCGCGCACACGAGCGCCTCGCGCTGCAGGGCGACCAGCCGCTCCGCGCCGTCGCGATCGACGCCCGCCTCGACGAACTGGCCGAGGGTCGCGCTGATCACCTCCAGCGCGTCGGCCAGGTCGGACGCCGCGCGCTTGACCGCCGCGGCGGGGTTGTTGAGCTCATGGGCGAGCCCCGCCGCCATCGTGCCCAGCGACTCCAGACGCTCGCGGTTCTGCTCGGCGCCGGCCAGGCGCGACAGGACCGGCTGCATCTGGCGCATGATCCGCTCGTGGACCGGCGCCTGGGCGCGCGCCAGGCGGCGGAAGTCGTCGGCCGGGATGAGCGCGACCTCGCACGGCGTCGTCGCCTCCATGCGGACGGCGAGCGGCCCGCGGGTGAGGACGGAGATGGCCCCGACCCACGTCGGCGCGATCTGTCGCCCCACCGGCTCGGTGCGCCCCTCGTGGACGATCGAGGTCTGCGCCTCGCCCGCCAGCAGGCACGACAGCCCGTCGACCTCGGCGCCCTGCTCGGCCAGGAGGTCGCCGGGCTCGTAGTGCAGGCGCTGCGCGACGGCGGCCCACTCGGCCAGCTGCGCGTCGTCGATGTCGTCGAAGAGGTCGACCGGGCGCAGGTCGGCGACGGAGATGGCGGCGGCGGTGCTCATGCCTGGGCGAGGTACTCGTGGATGAGCGACACCGCCATCGATCCCTCCCCCACCGCGCTGGCGACGCGCTTGATCGAGCGCGCCCGCACGTCGCCGGCCACGAACACCCCCGGGACGCTCGTCTCCAGCGGATAAGGGTCGCGCTGCAGCGGCCAGCCGGCCGCCTTGACGTCGGCGCCGGCGAGGATGAAGCCGCGCTCGTCGCGCGCCACGACGCCCTCCAGCCAATCGGTGCGCGGCGTCGCGCCGATGAAGACGAAGGCCGCGTCGACCTCCTCGACGCTCTCCACGCCGTCCGCGCCGCGCATGCGCAGCGCGCGCAGGCGCCCGTCGTCGCCCTCGGCCGCCACCGGCTGCCAGCCGGTGCGCACCTCCACGTTCTCCAGCGCCGCGATCTGCTCGATCAGGTAGTGCGACATCGACTTGGCCAGCGAGTCGGCGCGCACGAGCATGATGACCCTGCCCGCGTACTTGCTGAAGTAGACGGCGGCCTGCCCGGCGGAGTTGGCACCGCCGATGACCGCCACGGTCTGCTCGGCGCACGACTTCGCCTCGGTCAGCGCCGCGCCGTAGTAGATCCCGGCGCCGGTGAAGCGCTCGAACCCCGGGGCGTCGAGCTGGCGGTAGGAGATGCCCGAGGCCACGAGCACGCAGTTCGCGCTGAGGCTCCCGCCGCCCGAGAGCGAGACCAGCCGCCCGGCGCCCTCGACCTGGAGCGCCACCGCGCCCTGCACGCTGAGCAGCTCGGCGCCGAGGCGGCGCGCCTGATCGGTGCCGCGCCGCGCGAGATCCGAGCCGCTCAGGCCGCCGGGGAACCCGAGGTAGTTCTCGATGCGGCTGGACTGCCCGGCCTGGCCGCCGGGCGCCTCGCGCTCGACCATCACGGTGCGCAGACCCTCCGACGCGCCGTAGACGGCGGCCGCCAGCCCGGCGGGCCCGCCGCCGACGATCACCAGGTCGTAGTGCTCGGACGCGGGCGTGCTGGTGACGCCCAGGCGCTCCGCCAGCTCGAGCACCGTGGGGCGCTCGAGCACCGTCCCGTCCTCCAGCAGGGCCACCGGCAGTCCCTCGTCGTCGACCCCCGCCACCTTCAGAAGCTCGCGACCCTCGCCGTCGCGCTCGACGTCCATCCATCGTGCCGGCACCCGGTTGCGCGCCAGGAAGTCGCGCAGCTCGTGGGTCTCGCGCGAGAAGCGGTGCCCGATGAGCCGCACGCCGCCCGAGTCGAGCGCCGCGCCGCTGGCCCACGTCGTCAGCAGGTCCTCGACGACCGGGTAGAGGTGCTCCTCCGGCGGGTCCCAGGGCTTGAGCAGGTAGTAGTCGAGCGCCACCTCGTTGATGGCCTGGATCGCGGCCTCGGTGTCGGCGTAGGCGGTCAGCAGCACGCGCTTGGCGCTCGGCACGATCTGGCGGGCCTGCACGAGGAACTCGGTGCCCGACAGGCCGGGCATCCGCTGATCGGCCACCAGCAGCGCCACCTGGTCGCCGCGCACCACGAGGTCGCGCAGGGTGTCGAGGCCCTCCTGCCCGGAGCTCGCGCGCAGGATCCGGTAGCCCTCGCCGAACTGGCGGCGCAGGTCGCGCGCCACTGCCGCGAGCACGGCAGGCTCATCGTCCACCGCGAGGATCGCGGGACGCCGCCGGCGCTCGCCATTGCCCGTGTCAGCCACCGACGGGAACGCTACTGGTCGGCGTCTGCGCGGCCACCTCGACGCGCGGCAGGTGCCGCACGCCGGGCACCGCCAGGAAGGCGAGGGCGCACGCGATGCCCGCCGCGCTCATCCCCAGCAGCGTGCGCTGGGTGCCGAGCGCAGCGGCGAGCGGGCCGACGACGGCCGTGCCGACCGGCATGAGGATCGTGCTCGCGAGGTAGTCGAACGAGCTCACGCGCGAGAGCGCGTCGCCCGGGATGTGCTCCTGCAGCGACACCTCCCAGAGGGTGAAGAACGCGGTCACGCCGATCCCGGTCACGAACTGCAGCACGCACGTCGCCGCCAGCCCCAACCCCGCGCCGTAGACCGCCGCCTGGCTCGAGGCCAGGATCAGCGCGATCCCCGCCGTCAGCAGCGCGTGGCGGGGGCGGATGCGCAGCAGCAGCAGGTCGCCGACCACGCAGCCCAGGCCGAAGGCGACCACGACGACGGCCCAGGCGCCGGGACCGCCGAGGCGGTCGGCGATGGTGACCGGGCCGAGCACGTAGACGGCGGGCAGCACGATGCCCGCGTAGGCGCACATGGCGCCGAGGCCCGCGAGCACCCACGAGCGGCTGCGCACCTCGCGCCAGCCCTCCCTGATGGCGGCGAGGAACGCGGGCGGCGCCTGCTCGATCCCTTCGATCGCCACGCGCGGCGCCAGCCGCAGCAGGCACGCGACGCTGACCGCGAACGATCCGGCGTCGAAGAGCATCGCCGCGCCCGCGCCGAGGCCGGCGATGAGCACGCCGGCCAGCGCCGGCCCCGCGATGCTCGAGATCGAGAAGCTCAGGCCGCGCAGCGCGTTGGCCGGCTGCAGCTGGCCGGGGTGCGACACGGTCTGGGGCAGCAGGCCGGTGAAGGCCGGCTGGAAGAAGGCGTCGGCGGTTCCGTAGAAGGCGGCCAGCACGCCGAGCAGCAGCGGGGTGGCATCGCCGGTCACGAGCAGGATGCCGCCGATGGCCTGCACCACGAGCCGCGCGACATCGGAGGCGATCAGCACCCGGCGGCGGTCGCCGCGATCGGAGATCACCCCGCCGGCGAGCGCGAACACGAGGAAGGGCACCAGCTGCGCGGCCACGACGAGCCCGACGGCCTCGATGCTGCCGCCGGCCTCCAGCACCGCGAAGGGCAGCGCCACGAGCATGACGCGGTCGCCGATGAGCGACAGCACCTGCCCGGCGAACAGCAGCCGGAACTGCGCCTCGGTGCGCAGCACCTCCGGCACCAGCGCCCGCAACCTGCCCTCGGGCCGGGCCCCGTCCTCCATCGGGCGAGGCTACCGGCGCGGCACCGCCGTGGCCGGGGCGCCCGCGCCGACCACCCGGCGCTCGGCCAGGCGCGCCGCGGTCTGCGGATCGTGCGCGACGAGGTAGACCGTCGGGGTCTGGGCGGCGAGCGCGCGGATGCGCTCGTGCGTGAGCCGGGCGGCGGACTCGTCGGGCGACGGACCGTCGACGATCCCGCGCAGCATCAGGTCCTCGGTGTAGGCGCTGTCACCGCCGAGCAGGACGGTGTGCTCGCCGTCCTCGACAGCGACCCCGAGCTGGCCGGCGGTGTGGCCGTGCAGCGGCACGCGCGTGACGTCGCCGGCGTTCGTGAGCGCCAGGCTCTGCGGGAACGGCCCGTAGGCGGCGGGCCCGAGGTCGACGAGGGTCGGCGCGAACCACTCCGGCCAGCGGTCGTTGGGATAGCCGCGCAGGCGCCCGCGCAGGCCGGAGGCGACCTCGAGGTCCGCACGCGAGACGAGGATCTCGATGCCCGGGAAGTGGTGCAGGCCGCCGGCGTGGTCGGTGTGCAGATGGGTCAGCACGACGCGGCGGACGTCGCCCGGCGCGATCCCGAGCCGCGCCAGCTGCGGCCCGATCTCCTGCTCGGGCGTGACCTGCAGGCGCAGCCCGTAGCGGTAGTAGGGATGCCAGCGCGGGAAGCAGCCGGGCTCGGTGCTGCGGGCCGTCTCGCCGGTGTCGACGACGATGACGCCCTCGGGATGCTCCATCGCGAAGGCGTAGATCGGCAGCGGGTCGGTCCACTGGCGATCCAAGAGCATGTTCAGCTGGCGGCGCGCCCCGTGCCCGCGAGCCTGCACCTGGCGGGTCTTGATCGTCACCGTCCCGGTCTGGATCGCGTGGATCTTCATGGCCGAAGAGTGCCCGACGGGCACCTCCGGCGTCAGACGACGAGCACGCGCGGCGTCCCCGACGTCGAGTACACGTCCTTGCGCGCGATGCGCCCGTCGCCCGTGACCGGGAAGACGTCCACGCCGTCCCACTCGAGCCGGCGGCCGTCGTCGGGGTGCGTCGCGCGCGCCGTCCATTCGCTCACGGCGAAGTCGTCGCCCGCGCGGAGCGAGCGGCGTTCGAAGCGCAGCGTCGGCCAGCGCCCGAAGATGGCGGCGATGTGCGCGCGCACCGCCGGCGCGCCCGCCACCCTCTCGCCCGCGGTGTGGTTGTGGAAGACGACCGCGTCGTCGTGCAGCGACGCGATCGTCTCGAGGTCCTGGGCGTTCCACGCAGCGTCGTAGCGATCGATGAGCGCGGCGATCTCCGTGCGCTCCGTCTCCTGCATCACGGGCTCCTCCGTCGAGTGGAGGCCAACTTACCTAGACGCGGACGTCGCCGCCGAGCGCTACGCTGAATCGGTCTATTGGCTGGTGCGGGGCCCCTTCTGGACGCCCGTGGCCACGCCGGGTGGAGGACCGTCGTGATGGCGTCGCGCAGCGGCGTGAACAAGCTGCTGACCAGCGGCGGCCCGGGAGGCTCGGTCGTCCGCCACCTGCTCCCCGCGGCGATCGGCGCCGCGGGCGTGGTCGGCTTCCTGCGCTGGCGAGGCGGGGACCGGGGGCTGCGGCGCGACGTCGAGGCGGAGCTCAAGCGCAGCTCGCGCTACTTCGAGCTCTCCCGTGACCTGGTGTGCACGGCGGGCTTCGACGGCTACTTCAAGCAACTCAATCCGTCGTGGACGGAGGCGCTCGGCTGGAGCGAGGAGGAGCTGCGCTCGCGCCCCTTCGTGGAGTTCGTCCACGACGACGACCGGGCGCGCACCGAGGAGGAGTCCGCCGGCCTGCGCGCGGGCGGCGTCACGGTCGACTTCGTCAACCGCTTCGCGACGAAGGACGGTGGCTGGCGTTGGATCGAATGGAGCTCGATGGCGATCCTCGACGAGGAGCTCATCTACGCCTCGGCCCGCGACGTCACGCAGCGCAAGGTCATCGAGGCGGCCCTGGAGCGCAGCGACCACCGGACGCGGCAGATCGTCGAGAACGCCCACGACGCCTTCATCTCGATCGACGCGCGCGGCCGGATCACCGGCTGGAACTCCCAGGCCGAGACGAGCTTCGGCTGGCCGCGCGGCGAGGCGCTCGGTCGTGAGCTGGCCGAGACGATCATCCCTGAGCGTCTCCGGGCGCCCCATCGCATCGGTCTCGAGCGCTTCCTCTCGACCGGCGAGGGGCCGGTGCTGGGCCGGCGCCTGGAGCTGACGGCGCTACATCGCGACGGCCACGAGTTCCCGGTCGAGCTGACCATCTCGCCGATCGAGATGGGGCAGGGGTTCGCCTTCAACGCGTTCCTGCGCGACATCACCGACCGCAAGGCCGCCGAGCAGGAGCTCGCGCTGGCCCGCGACCAGGCGCTCGAGGCGTCGCGGATGAAGTCGATGTTCGTGGCCAACGTCAGCCACGAGATCCGCACGCCCATGAACGGCGTGATCGGGATGAGCGAGCTCCTGCTCGACACCGAGCTCGACGATGCGCAGCGCGAGTACGCCGAGGCGATCGCCACCTCCGGCGAGGCGCTGCTGACGATCATCGACGACATCCTCGACTTCTCGAAGATCGAGGCGGGCAAGCTCGAGCTCGATCCCACCGACTTCGACCTGCGCGAGGCGATCGAGCGGGCCTGCGGGATGCTCGCCGCGCGGGCGCACGAGAAGGGCCTCGAGCTCGCGGTGGCGATCGGTCCCGAGGTCCCGGCACTGGTGCGGGCGGACTCCGCCCGGCTGCGCCAGGTGCTCACCAACCTCCTGGCCAACGCGATCAAGTTCACCGCCGAGGGCGAGGTCGTGGTGCGAGCGAGCGCCACGCCCGCGAGCGACGGTGCGGCGCTCGTGCGCGTCGAGGTCTCCGATACCGGCATCGGGATCGCGCCCGAGGCGCTGGAGCAGCTCTTCGAGCCCTATGCCCAGGCCGACGGCTCGACGACGCGCAAGTACGGCGGGTCGGGTCTCGGGCTGGCGATCTCCAGGCAGCTCATCGAGCTCATGGACGGTGCGGTCGGCGCCGCGAGCGAGCTCGGTGGCGGCAGCACGTTCTGGTTCGAGCTGCCCGTGGCGCGCGCGCAGCCGGGCGACCGCCAGGCGGACGAGCTGCCGACGCTGGCCGGCCTGCGCGTCCTCGTCGTCGACGACAGCGCCACGAGCCGCAGGATCCTCGAGCGCCAGCTGTGCTCATGGCAGATGAGCTGCGAGGTCGCCGACGGCGCCGCTCGCGCCATGGAGCTGCTGGAGTCGGCCGCCGGCGCCGGCATGCCCTTCGCGCTCGTGCTGCTCGACCTGAACATGCCCCACGTCGACGGCTACGAGCTGGCGGCGGCCGTGCGCGCCACCCCCGCCCTGCGCGGCACGCGCCTTGTCCTGCTCAGCTCCTCGGGCGGGCGCTCCGGCGCCCCGGAGGAAGCGGCGCTCGACGGCGTGCTCGTCAAGCCGGTGCGCCAGGCGCGCCTCTACGAGGAGATCCAGGCGGTCATCGCGGGCGAGCGCCCGGTCGCGGCGCGGGCCGTGGCCTCCGAAGCTCCCCGCCGCGGCGCGATACCGGCCGTGCTGGTGGTCGAGGACACGCCGATCAACCAGGCGGTGGCCGCGCACATGCTCGAGCGCTGCGGCTTCGAGGCCGAGGTCGCCGAGGATGGGCGCCAGGCCCTGGAGGCGCTGTCGCGGCGCCCCTTCGCCGCCGTGCTGATGGACTGCCAGATGCCCGAGCTCGACGGCTACGAGACGACGCGCGAGATCCGCCGGATCGAGCAGCGTGGCCCGCGCATGCCGATCATCGCGATGACGGCCAATGCGATGCAGGGCGAGCGCGAGCGCTGCCTTGCCGCCGGCATGGACGACTACCTGACCAAGCCGCTGCGACAGCGCACGCTGAAGGACACCCTGGCGCGCTGGGTCACGGGCCGGCCCACGCCGTCGAGCGACCCCCAGCCCGGTCCGACGAACGGCGCGCGGCGCGACGCCGGCGCCGATCCGCACATGCTCGACGAGGCGATCGTCCTCGAGCTCGAGGCCCTCGACGGCGACGTGCTGGGCGATCTGGTGGCGCTGTACTTCGACGACGCCGCGCAGCGCGCAGCCAAGCTCGTCGACGCCGTGGGGCAGGCCGATCCCGACGCCGTCGCGCGCATGGCGCACACGCTGAAGGGCAGCAGCAGCACCCTCGGCGCGGCACACGTCGCGCACATCGCCTCCGAGCTCGAGCAGGCGGCCAAGGCCGGCGACCTCGCCCCCGCCCCTGCCCTGCTCGACAGCCTGCACCTGGCGCTCGAAGAGACCAGGAAGGCCTTCCGCGACCGGACGGCCGAACCCAACAACGACGGAGTGTTTCCTCTATGACGTCCGAAGCCAACGAGCCGTCCGGGCCCGGCGACCAGCCCGACCCTCGTCCCAGCCTCCTCATCGCCGACGACGACGTGTTCATGCGCACAGCGCTCAGCGCCCAGCTCAAGGACGCCTTCCGGATCGTCGCCGTCGCCGCCGACGCGACGGAGGCCATCGCCCTGGCCGAGGAGCACCAGCCCGACGCGGCCCTGCTCGACGTCGACATGCCCAACGGCGGCGCGCAGGAGGCGGTCCCGCAGATCGCCGCGCGCTGTCCGGCGACCTCCATCGTCATCCTCTCCGGCGACGAGACCCGGCAGATCGTCCTGGAGCTCATCAGCGCGGGCGCGATCGCCTACGTGCGCAAGGGCGTCACCGGCTCCCAGCTGAGCCAGACGCTCACCGATGCGCTGAAGGTCAAGACGGATTCCCCGCCCGCCTGATGTCGCGTCTCGGGGATGACCCTTACGGGACGCGCACCGGGTAGCCCCTGGCGACCCGGCGGTTGTCCGGCTGGGCGCCGGGGCCCCTGGCGGCGATGGTGGTCGTACGCAAACGACACCGGGCCGCCCCGGGAAAAGAGAGCCAGAAATGTCCGCTACGACACACCCGCAGGTCGACGTCAACGACAAGTCCCTCGCCGGCGCGCGCGCATGGTTCGCGCACAAGGGCCTCTCGCGTCCACGCGAGGGCCGCTTGGTGGGCGGGGTCGCCGCAGCCTTCGCCCGCCGCTACGACCTCAACCCCCTCGTGGCGCAGATCATCGCCGTCGTGACGATCCTCACGCTGACCCCGATCGTCTACGGCCTCGCGTGGCTGCTCATGCCCAACGACGCCGAGGCCGAGGTCGTCCCGGCCGCGACGGCGGCCTGACGCGTACCAGTGGCCCCGCCGTCATGGCGGGGCCACTCCCCCCGTACCGCCACGCTGAAGGCCCGCTATCTAAGAGGCAGCCGGATCGGGCTGGGGGAGATGGTTGAGGAGCGCCTCGGCGCGCGCACGTGCCTCAGCGACCCCGGGCAACAACGACGGCGAACTGGCGTTGATGCGTCGCTCGCAGTCGGAGCTCAGGAGGTCGTCGCCGTCTGCCCACACGACGTCGAAGCCCTTGCCGCAGGTGACGTTGCTCGCGACTGTGCCACCAGCCACGTCGATCAGGTCGTTGCCGGCACCGCCGTCAACGGTGGGCGCCGGGCCGCTGATGATGTCGTCGCCGGCACCGGCATCGAACGTCCAACCCTCCGTTTCCGAGGCAGGGTCGAGGAACGTGATCACGTCGGCACCGGCGTTCCCGGTCATCGTCCCGCCCCCCCGATCTTCCCGAGCCACCAGCGCGTCGTTGCCCGCCTGACCGCTCACGTTGCTGCTGATCTCGCCATTCCCCACGATGAGGTCGTCGCCCGCCCCGCCGTCGAACAGCGGTTCGCCGCCTCTCCCGGCGATCTGGTCGTTCCCCGGCCCTCCGTCAGCCCTCACGAGGCCGTTGGCGCCGACGCGGATGACGTCGTCTCCGGCACCGCCCTCCACGGTGGCGGACTGCCCGTCAGCGAAGAGATCGTCGTCGCCCGCCCCCCCGAACACCGACACAGTAGAAATGCCGCGGGGCTCGACCCAAGCGACATCGTTCATGTCACCCAGGTGCACGATCGCCCCGATGCTGTCGCTGCACACGATCGGTGTGCCGAGCACGCACCCGGCGCCGAGCTTCAGCGGCGCGACGTACTCCGTCACCGAGACCGTCCCGAACGGCGCGACCACTGGGTCGATCCTGAGACGATTGACCTCGCCGGAGCGAGCGTCGTAGACGATGCCAGGCTTCAGGGTCGCGGCGGTGGCCGCGGGCGCGCTGATCGCGAGCGCCCCGGTAACCAGAAGAAGAGTCACTCTCATGACGAAGAAACCTAGCCCCGCTCAAAGTTGCTTACTACTGGACCTTTGACCAGCGCTCGTCACCAGCTGATCAAGGCGATTCAGAAGGCACAGGAAACGCGGCGCGGAGCACGATGGCAGCACCGTGTATGGGTGGAGCCGATCCGGCCGCGGCCTGGCAGCCGCGCCACGCCGTGGCGCACCGGGTGCGCGATCGCCCCCACGACCGCGCACCCGCAGGCACGTCCCGATCGGAATCCAGTCCCCGGACGCGCCGATTTCCCCCCGTTTCCCCCCACTGCCGCAGGAGCACCGGGTGCGCGATCGCCCCCACGACCGCGCACCCGCTGTTCGCGCACGTCCCCGGTTGGAGCCGGAACCCCCGGACGTGCCATTGCCCCCTTCCCCCACAGCTCGTTCAGCGGCGGACGCGCGATCGCCCCCACGACCGCGCGCCCCCGCTGCCGACATGTCCCCGTTGGAACCGGACCCCCGGACATGCCCGTTACCCCCCGTTGCCCCCTCGGTTGTCGAGCGCCGGCAGCCGGTCAGGCGGAGCCGGTCGCCTGTAGCCCAGCGCGGCCTGGATGCTCGACGGCCGCCACTGGCTCCCGCCGCGCAGGGTCGGGATGCCCTCGGCGTTGAACTGGTCGGCGATCTGCCACAGGGTCATGTTCGCCGCGCGCATCGCCGAGATCCGCGCCATCAGCTCGGGGCGATCCTTGACCGCGGGCCGGCCGTTGGCGGGCGCGTCGGCGCCGCCGTTCGGTGCCGGCCGGGCGCTCCCTTGCTCCGCGGTGCCGAGCGCCATGAGCGTCCTTGCCACCTGGCGGCCTGCCGGGGTGTCGGTATCGAGGTCGAGGTCGAGCGCGACGAGCCTCGCGTCGGCATCGCGGAACCACGCCATGAGCACACCCAGCTCATGCGGCGAGCGGGTCAGCCGCTGCAGGTCGCTGACCACCAGGCCGCGGGCTTGCCCTTGGGCGATCCGCTCCAGCGCGTATTTCAGTCCCGGGCGGTCGAGGGTCTTTCCGTTCTGGTGGTCTTGGACGATCTCGAACAGGCTCCAATCGGACCTCTCGCACGTCGCCTCGATCGCAGCCGCCGATGCTTCGTCCGTCTCCGACCATTCGTCTGTGGAGGTGGTGACGTAGCCGATCACCGGTTCACGCGGCCCGACCGTCGACGGCCCGAGACCGTCGACTGCCCCGCTCGCCGACGCCCCGGCAGCGTCGTCGGGCGCGCGCGTCGTGTCCGCTCGCAGGCGGCGCACCCGCGACACGAAATGCCACAGCCCGGCCAGGGCAAGCGCCGCGAAGCCCGCGAAGGCGGCCCACGCCAGGACCGTGGCGACCGCATCGCGCGAGCGCTGCTCGCCCGCGGCCGTGGTTGCGATGGTGCGCGGGCGCGCCGGCTCTGCAGCAACGATGCGAGGCGTCGGCTTGGACGCGCTCGCACGAGCCGGCTTCGCCCCATGCGTGGGGCTCGCCTTCGACGTGCGCGTGGAGCGCGGTGTCGCCGAGCGCTCGGTCTGCGCGCGCCCTGGCGGCGCTGCGGCGGCGCGACGCGGCAGGCGCAACGCCGTACGCGTGCGCGTCCCCACGACGCCGTCGACGGCCAGTCCGCGCTGCGCCTGCAGGCGGCGGACGGCAGCCGCGGTCAGCGGACCGAAGCGACCATCGACTCCCGCAGCGCCGAGGTCGTAGCCACGACGCTGCAGCGCCCGCTGCACCTGGCGGACTCCGGCACTGGGCTTCGCGGCCATACCGGCTCCCTGAGCGAGCACCGGCGTGCCAGACACGTCGGCCGCCTCGGCCGGGGCCGTGACGACGAGCATCGCCGCGACGAGAACTGTCGCAACGGTGGCGATAAAGCGGGCCCGGACGGCCAGGGCGGACAGATGAACAGACATGAACTCTCCCTTCTGCAACGGCTCTGAGAAGCGTCGGAACGCTCAGCGCGCGCCGACGCGGGTCGTGAGACACCCCGGAGGGGAGCTCAGCCAGGCCGCTGCAGAAGGGGCGTAAAGCCCGAGGGCCCCGACAGGGACGGTCGAAGCCGAAGACGGCGAAGCTCACCGGAATCCAGCGCCAGGAGCACAAGAATCACGTCGGACAACGGTGCCACCGACGCCCCGCCAGCCGCGCCGCCGCCCGCCCCCGCGGCAGCACTGCCAGGCGGCCCAGACGGCGCCGGACCCTTGCCGTCGCCATCACCATGCCCGATCGGCGCCGGCTTCCTCGCCGCGGCGTTGGCCGCTGACCGCGCACCGCGGGCCAACGCCCGACGCGTCGCCGACGACAGCAACATCGGCGCCGCGACGGGATCCGGCGACGCGAACGACGTCAAAGCCGCCGGCGCGGTGGGGGCAAACATCGCTGCGAGGAACGACGGCGGAGGGGCGGCCCGACCGCCTATGTCAGTCGTCTCGCGCGGGATCGTGTGCGGCACGCTCGCCGGTGCGGAGCCGCCCGACGTGACCGGCAACAACGGCGCGGGTGCCGCCGGTGCCACGGCAGCCGAGCCAACAGGCTGCGGCGCCGCCGGATCCAAGCTCGCCGGCGCGGAGTCATCCACGGCCGAGGCAGCCGGCTTGGGCTCCGCCGGAGCGACCACCGCAGTGGGCCCCTGCACCACGGGAGCACTCGGCGCAGTTGCGACGGCCGACGCAGCCGGCTTGGCCGCCGCCACCGGCGCGGGCACGGGATCGGCTACCGGTGCGGGCGCCTGCACCGCCGGAGGAACCGGCGCCGGGTCCACCACAGGCGGCGCCTGCACCACCGGCGGAACCGGCGCAGGATCGACCACAGGCGGCGCCTGCACCACCGGCGGAACCGGCGCAGGATCGACCACAGGCGGCGCCTGCACCACCGGCGGAACCGGCGCAGGATCGACCACAGGCGGCGCCTGCACCACCGGCGGAACCGGCGCAGGATCGACCGGGGGCACATCAACCACGGGCGCGGGCGCGGGCGTGGGCGTAGGCGTAGGCGTGGGATCGACCGCCACCGGCGGCTCATCAACCGGTGCAGGCGTGGGATCGCCGACGGGGGTGGGCGTGGGATCTACCGCCACCGGCGGCTCACCAACCACGGGCGCGGGCACCGGATCATCAACTACCGGCGCAGGCGTCGGATCGACGGCTACCGGCGGCTCGTCAACCACCGGCGCCGGCGTCGGATCAACCGCGACCGGCGGCTCATCAACCGGGGCGGGCGTGGGATCAACCGCCACCGGCGGCTCATCAACCACGGGCGCGGGCACCGGCTCATCAACTACCGGCGCAGGCGTCGGATCGACGGCTACCGGCGGCTCGTCAACCACCGGCGCAGGCGTCGGATCAACCGCGACCGGCGGCTCATCAACCGGCGTGGGCGTGGGATCAACCACCACCGGCGGCTCATCAACCACGGGCGCGGGCACCGGCTCATCAACTACCGGCGCAGGCGTCGGATCGACGGCTACCGGCGGCTCGTCAACCACCGGCGCAGGCGTCGGATCAACCGCGACCGGTGGCTCATCAACCGGTGTAGGCGTGGGATCAACCGCCACCGGCGGCTCATCAACCACCGGCGCAGGCGTCGGATCAACCGCCACCGGCGGCTCATCAACCACCGGCGCAGGCGTCGGATCAACCGCCACCGGCGGCTCATCAACCACCGGCGCAGGCGTCGGATCAACCGCCACCGGCGGCTCATCAACCACCGGCGGCTCATCAACCACCGGCGCCGGCGTCGGATCGACGACCGGTGCGGGCGTCGGATCCTCCGCCACTGGCGGCTCGTCAACCACCGGCGCCGGCGTCGGATCGTCCACCGGTGCGGGCGCCGGATCCTCCGCCACCGGCGGCTCATCAACCACCGGCGCCGGCGTCGGATCGACCACCGGTGCGGGCGTGGGATCCAGCGCCGGCGGCGGTGTGGGGTCAGTCACCGTGGGCGCGGGATCGGCCGGCGTCGGATCGGCGACGGGCGTCGGGTCAGCCGGTGTCGAGTCGGCCGGCGTCGGATCGGTGACGGGCGTCGAGTCGGTCGGCGTCGGATCCGTGACGGGCGTCGGGTCGGCCGGCGTCGGATCCGTGACGGGCGTCGGGTCGGCGGGCGTCGGATCGGCGGGCGTCGAGTCGACCGGCGAGGGATCGGTGACGGGCGTCGGGTCGGCGGGCGTCGGGTCGGTGACCAGCGTCGAATCGCTGACGCTGGTTTCGGCGCCCGCAGTCGCCGCCGCGGCGCCCGCGACCACGAGCACCAGGACGAACGTCAGCAGCGCCGCGCGGACCGCGGACCCACAGGCATGAGGCACGCTGGCAAGGCTCCACACCGTCGCACCACGACATTCAGCTTTGCCGGTTGGCAAAGTCCCCCGACCCCCCATGGTCGTGTTGGCTTGCGGCGATCGTCCCAGCATCGACGTGAGCGGCTGCCTGAACGATGTCCTACGCCGAACAATCCTCTTGTCGGTGCATCGTGGCCGTGCGGGGCTCACGCGGGTCCGCCGGCGGCTCGCCCACGGGCGGGCCGGTCGAGGCGGCCTCGACGTCCTGCCCGGCAACGCGAGCCCGAGCTGCGCCGTTCGTGGCCTGAGATCGGGGCCGAATCGCCCGTCAGCACGCCAGGCGTCGCGCGTACGCAAAGGGGCTCTGCGGAAATCTCGGCGCCAACCCGATGCTGAGAGGGCCGGTCGGCCACGGCAGCGGGAGGCCCGAGACCCGCGCCGGGACGTCGGCTCGAGCGCGCCGGTGCAACCCTGGGCGCATCTCGAAGTAGGCGCGGCGGCGCTCTACACGCCATCGGCTTTTGCGAGGGGCCCGACGCCCCCGGCAGGATTCGAACCTGCGACCTGCGGATTAGAAGTCCGCTGCTCTATCCAGCTGAGCTACGGGGGCCCGCGGGGCCGTGGGGTCCCGCAAGGTCGGGGCGGCCGGATTCGAACCGGCGACCTTTCGGCCCCAAACCGAACGCGCTACCAGGCTGCGCCACGCCCCGACTGGGGACAAGTATGGCGGTGAGCGCGGAGGCGGGCATCGAACAAGCGTTGGCAGACGCACTGCAGGACTCAAGCTCGGACCACCGACGCGCCGAGGGGGGCCATGGGGTCCATGTCTGCACGCTTCCGCCACAGCGTCCCGGTCGTGTTCTCGGTCCTGGCCTTCACGGCGCCGGCGACGGCAGCGGCCGACGCGGGTTCCGCCGGCCGCGCCCGGGCCGCGAGCGAGCGCTGCACCAACGCCGATGCCCTGCCCAGCCAGGCGGTGGGCGACGACCTGCGTGCCGCCACGCTGTGCCTGATGAACGCCGAGCGCACCGCCCGCGGGCTCGGGCCCCTGCAGGCCGAGCCGCGTCTGGGGCGCGTGGCCGCCGGCTACGCGCGCCAGATGGTGCGCGGGCGCTTCTTCGACCACACCTCGCCCAGTGGCTCGACGATGCTCGCGCGGATCAAGACGACGAGCTATCTGCGCGCCGCCGGCTCGTGGTCGGTGGGCGAGAACCTCGCGTGGGGCACGGGCGTGCTGTCGACCCCGCGCGCGACGGTGCGCGCCTGGATGCACTCGCCCGATCACCGCGCCAACCTGCTGGACCGCCGGTTCGCCGACGTCGGCATCGGCGTGGTCGCCGGCGCCCCGATCGCGCTGGAGCCGGGCGAGCTCGGTGGCACCTACGTGACCGACTTCGGGCGCCGGCAGCGGAACTGAGCGCCCGCAGGTGCGCTGCTAGGGTCGCGGCCGCCATGGCCGACGTCCAGCCCCTGCGCGCTCTGCACTACGACCTGGCGAAGGTCGGCTCCCTGGCCGACGTCGCAGCGCCTCCCTACGACGTGATCGACCCCGAGCAGCGCGGCCGCCTGGCCGATCGCTCGCCGTACAACGTCGTGCGCGTCGACCTCCCCGAGGGTGGGGTGGGCGGGGATGACATCTACGCCGAGGCCGCCAAGATCTTCGAGCGCTGGCGTGAGGAGGGTGCCGTCGTGCGCGACGAGGAGCCCGCGCTCTGGACACTCACGCAGGACTACACCGGCCCCGACGGGCGCTCGCTCACCCGCCACGGCGTCTTCGCGCGCGTGCGCGTCGAGGACTACGGCCCCGGGCGCATCCGACCGCACGAGCGCACGCACCCGGGCCCGAAAGAGGACCGCCTGCGCCTCACGCGCGCGACGAAGGCCAACCTCTCCCCCATCTTCAGCCTGTACGACGACCCGACCGGCGCGACGGGCGCCGTGCTGAGCGCCGCCGAGCCCTTCGGCGAGCTGACCGACGCGGACGGCACGGTCAACCGGCTCGGGCGGGTGGCCGACCCGGCGGCGATCGAGGCCTTCCAAGCCGCGCTGGAGCCCGCCGAGCTGCTCATCGCCGACGGCCACCACCGCTACGAGACCGCGCGCGTGTACGCCGACGAGGTCGGGGGCGAGGGCGAGCACCGCTACGTGCTCATGTGCTTGGTCGCGCTGCAGGACGAGGGCCTGACCGTCTTTCCCACCCACCGCCTCATCCGCGACACCACGCCGCAGACCCAGGAGGCGCTGGGGAGCACGCTGCGCGAGCTCTTCACGGTCGAGGAGATCGACCAGGCCGACCTGCGCCCGCCCGACGGCGCGGGGCCGCTGACCATGGGCTACCTCGACTCGTTCTTCAAGCGCGGCTTCCGCCTCACCCTCAAGGACCAGGCCAGCGCCGATCGCGCGCTGGCCGACATGCCCGAGGCCTACCGCCATCTCGACACCGCGGTGCTCGAGGCGCTCGTGCTCAACGGGCCGCTCCGTCTGAGCGAGGACGACATCTCCCACCTCAAGGGCCTGGGCTACAGCCGCACCGACGAGGAGGCGCTGCAGCTCGTGCTCTCCGGCGAGTACGACGCGGCCTTCTTCCTGCGCTCGACCCCCATCGAGCAGGTGCGGGCCATTGCGGCAGCCGGTGTGAATATGCCCCCCAAGTCGACGTACTTCTTCCCCAAGGTCCCGACGGGGCTGCTCTTCAATCCGCTGCTATAACGAGAGGTAGGAGGATCAAGGAATGAGAGCCACCGCCACTCGTGACAGCGGCTACCGGCACGTCGTGCGGGTGCGCAGTCACGATCTGAGCATCGACGAGCCCACGGACACGGGCGGCAGCGACAGCGGCCCCAGCCCACAGGAGCTCCTGGCCGCCAGTCTCGCCTCGTGCACGGCCGTCACGATGGAGATGTACGCGACGCGCAAGGGCTGGGACATCGGCGGCGTCGAGGTCGCCTGCGAGTACACGCCGGCCGAGCGCGGGTGCCCCACCCGCTTCGGGATCGTCGTGCGCCTGCCCGACACCCTCAGCGACGAGCAGGTCGAGCGCCTGCGCGTCATCGCCGCCAAGTGCCCCGTGCACCGCACGCTGGACGGCGAGGTCATGTTCGACGAGCGTGTCGAGCGCGTCACGCTCGCGCACTGAGCTCGCGCGCGCGCTGCGCGCGGTCCTCCTCGATGCCGGGGAGGCCGCAGCGCTCGACGTCCACGGCCGCATCGATGCCGCCGTGCTCGTGCCGCTCTACGTGTCGGGCGGCGACCTGCACGCCGTCTTCACGCGCCGGCGCGAGGATCTGCGCCGCCACCCCGGCGAGATCTCCTTCCCCGGCGGGCGCCAGGACGACGACGAGACGGACCTGCGGCTGACCGCCCTGCGCGAGGCCGAGGAGGAGATCGGCTTGCCCGCGCGCGCGGTCGAGCTGGTCGGCGCCCTGCAGCCCACGCCGACCATCGCCACCAACTACGCCGTCTACCCCTTCGTCGGGCTCATCGAGCCCGGGCGGGCGTGGGAGCCGTCGGCCACCGAGGTCGCCGAGGTGATGGAGGTCCCGCTGAGCGCGCTGCGCGCGGGCTACGAGCGCCGGCGGCTGCTGCGGCGCGGCGTCCCGTTCCGCACCGACGTCTACGTCATCGGTGAGGACGTCATCTGGGGCGCGACGGCGCGCATGGTCGGCGACCTGCTGGACAGGCTGCCCGACGACCTGGCCTGAGCCAGGCCGCCGGGGATGCCCCGTGCGACCCCGGGGGGCGAGGGGTCCTTACACGTCCTTCTCGATCGGAACGGCGACGAGGTTGCCCCACTCGGTCCACGAGCCGTCGTAGTTCTTGACGTCGTCGACGCCGAGCAGCTCGTGCAGCACGAACCACGTGTGCGCCGAGCGCTCGCCGATGCGGCAGTAGGCGATGATCGGCTCGTCGGCCAGCACGCCCTTGGCCGTGTAGAGCTCGCGCAGCTCGTCGGCGCTCTTGAACGTGCCGTTCTCGGTCACCGCCTGCGCCCAGGGCACCGACTTGGCGCCGGGGATGTGCCCGCCGCGCTGGGCGCCCTCCTGCTCGTAGCCGGCCATCGCGATCAGCTCGCCGCTGAACTCCTGCGGTGAGCGCACGTCGACCAGGCGCTTGCCGTTGTCGAGCGCGCCCAGCACCTCGTCGCGCTTGGAGCGGATGCTCTCGTCGCCGGGCTGGGCCGTGAACGTCGCCGGCTCATACGACGGGACGTCGCTCGTCGTCGGGCGGCTCTCGGCGATCCACTTCTCGCGCGGGCCGTTGACGAGCTTGACCGCGTCGTGGCCGTAGTACTTCAGATACCAGTAGGTGTACGCCGCGAACCAGTTGTTGCGATCGCCGTAGAGCACGATCGTGTGCTCGTTGGAGATCCCGCGCGATCCGAGCAGCGCACCGAAGTCCTCGGGGCCGAGGAAGTCGCGCTTGACCTGGTCCTGCAGGTCGGTCTTCCAGTCGAAGCCGATCGCGCCGGGGATGTGCGCCTCGGCGTACAGCGCCGGGTTCTCATCCACCTCCACGATGCGGATCGAGTCGTCGTCCAGGTGCTGCTCGACCCACTCGGTGTCGACCAGCACGTCCTTTGCGTAGTCAGCCACGCGGACCTCCTAGTGAAATTCAGTCGCCTTTTGGGGTATTTAGCGCTAAGGGCCGAGTCTAGCCGAGCGACGATCCACGCTCAAAAGGTGTTCGATGGCCGCGCGCGCCCCCGCCACCCAGGCGTCGGCGTCGCCCGGATCGGCCTCCAGCAGCGCCCCGGGAATCTCGTTGAGCGTCTGCGCGAGGGCGAGCTCGGCGGCGCCCGCCTCGAACACCCCAGGATCGACGGTGCCGGCGGCCTCGTAGAGCACGGCGCGCACCGTCGTGTCGGTCACCTTGTCGAGCATCATCCGCAGCCGCGTGGTGTGCAGTGCCTCGACGTTGGGCCCCGTCGCGGTGCCGAGCAGCCACAGCAGGACGGTGACGTTGTCCAGCGCGTAGCGCAGCGACCCGATGCGGTCGGGATCGCCGATCCAGCATTCGCACCCCGCGTCCTCGATCTGCGCGCGTCGCGCCTGCGAGCGCGTCACGGCGCGCACGGCGTGGCCTTCGGCCACCAGCGTGCGGGCCAGCCGCAGGCCGCGGCAGCCGCCGCCGACCATGAGCGCCCTCACGGCTCGCGGCGCGCGCGCCGGCGCTGCGTCTCGGCCAGGTCCTCCGCCACGCGCGCGCGCAGGTCCTCCTCGGTCAGCTCGGCCTGGCCGCGGGCGCGCCGGCGGCGGTTGACCGCCTCACGCATCTGGTCGATGTCGTCGATCTCGTTCTGGACCTCGAGCTCGGGCGAGCGCGTGGGGTGCCAGTCGAGCTGCTGGGCGCCGGAGCCCGGATAGAAGCGCCCCAGCAGGAGCAACACCACGAGCAGGAGCGCGACGCCGCCCAGCATGATCGCGGCGAAGGGATCCACGACGAGCAGCCCGCCTCAGGCTGGGTTCTGCGCCTCGCGCAGACGCCGGGCCAGGCGCTGCAGCAGGGTCCACGCGACGTCGGGATGGGCGAGGACGAAGGGACGGAACTGCCACGCGGACATCGCCGCCAGCACGACGTCGGTCTTCGCCTCGACCGTGGCGGTGCGCGGCCCGTCGGGATCGAGGAGAGCCAGCTCGCCGACGTACTCGCCGCTCGGAAGCGTCGCGACCTCCTCCCCACCCACCGTGACGCTCGCCTCCCCTTCGAGAATGAGGAAGAAGGCGACGCCGCCGGTGCCCTCACCGACGATGGTGTCGCCCGCGGCCACGCGGCGCTCGGCGAGGTCGGCGGCGAGCCCCGCCAGGTCTGAGTCCCTGAGTCCGCGCAGGATCGTGACCTCGCGGAGCGCATCGATGCTGACGGCCATGGGCGGGCACTCTCGCATGCCGCAGCGCAGGGGTCCACGGTAGCCTGCCGTCGGTGAACTTCGACCTCAGCGACGAGCAGGCGCTCATCAAGCAGACCGCGCGCGAGTTCACCGACAAGGAGGTCGTCCCCCGGGCGGGGGAGAACTCGCGCAACCACCACTTCGACGTCGACCTCGTGCGCATGCTCGCCGACCAGGGCTACCTGGGCGCGATCGTGCCGCGCGATTACGGCGGCGCGGGCCTGGACTACCTGACCTACGCGATCGTCTGCGAGGAGATCGGGCGCGGCTGCTCGGCCATGCGCACCGTGATCTCGGTGCAGACGTCGCTGGTGTGCTCGACGATCCTCAAGTGGGGCACCGAGGAGCAGAAGCAGCGCTACCTGCCCGACCTGTGCTCGGGCGAGTGGCTGGGATGCTTCGGCCTCACCGAGCCCGACACCGGCTCGGACGCCGCCAATCAGAAGACGCGCGCCATCCGCCAGGACGACGGCTCGTGGAAGCTCAACGGCTCGAAGATGTGGATCTCGCTGGGCAACTTCGCCAAGCTCGCGCTCGTCTTCGCCCAGACCGATCCCGCCCTCAAGCACAAGGGCCTGGCCTGCTTCCTGGTCGAGACCGACCAGCCCGGCTTCCAGCCCTCCGAGATCAAGGGCAAGATGGGGCTGTGGGCGTCGGACACGGCGACGATCGCCCTGGACGACGTCGTCGCGGGGCCCGACTCCATGCTCGGCGAGGTGGGCGACGGCTTCAAGGTCGCGATGAGCGCGCTGGACTCCGGGCGCTATTCGGTCGCTGCCGGCTGCGTCGGGATCTGCCAGGGCTCGGTCGAGGAGTCCGTCAAGTACGCCACCGAGCGCCACGCCTTCGACCGCCCGATCGCCTCCTTCCAGCTCGTGCAGGAGATGATCGCCGACATGGTGGTGCGCACCGACGCGTCACGCATGCTCGTCTACCGTGCCGGCGCGCTGAAGGACGCGGGCAAGCCCTCGACGACGGAGACCTCGATCGCGAAGTACTTCGCGACGGAGGCGGCGTGCTGGTGCGCGGATCGCGCCATCCAGGTCCACGGCGGCGCCGGCTACGTCGACGACCACCCGGTCGAGCGCTTCTATCGCGACGCCCGGGTGACCACGCTGTACGAGGGCACCTCGCAGATCCAGAAGCTGATCATCGGCCGCGCGGCGACCGGGATCAACGCGCTGGTGCCGTCCTAGGTCGTGCGCGAGCGCCGGCGCAGGAACCGGCGCCGGCCGGACGACAGCACGCGGGCACGGCGCCACTGCGCGATGGTCATGCCCGGCGGGATGTCGGAGTCCTCGTAGAGCAGGGCCCCGTACGGGGTGGGGACAACCCCACCCGCCACCCACCAGGTGACGGGCTGGCGCCCCGCGCGGCGCGGGCCTACCGTCGCTTCGATGCACGTTCCCGGCATCTCGCGCCCCGTGTTCGTTGCGATGGTCGTCGCCGCGGTGGTGCTCTTCGCGTTCGGCGCCACGAGTGCGGTCGGCCTGCTCACGCAGCGCACCGAGACCCAGACGCGCACCCTGGCCGCCGCGCAGACGATCGTGGTCGACACCGGCACCGGCGACGTCCGGATCGTGGGGGCGGACCGCAGCGACGTGCGGCTGACCACGAAGGAGAAGCGCTCGGCGTGGGGCGGCGCGCACGTGAAGGTCAGCGGCGACGCCGCGCTCCTGCACCTCGACGACCGCTGCGACAGCGTCCCCGTCATCAACGACCCGTGCGGCGTGAGCGCGATCCTCGAGGTGCCGCGCGACGCCGACGTTCGCGTGGTGACCGCCACGGGCGACCTGCGCGCCGACGGCGTCGAGGGGACGCTGCGGCTCAGCGCGGACACCGGCGACGTTCATGTCGCGGCGCCGTCGCCCTACGTGGTCGCGCACACGAGCACGGGCGACATCCACGTCGAGGCCAGCCGGCCGGGCACGATCGACGCCCAGGCCGCTACCGGCGACATCCACATCAGCGTGCCCGACCTGACCTACGCGGTCGACGCGCAGACCGGCACCGGCGACGAGCACGTCGACGTGCGCCGCGACGACGCCTCCGCCCGCCGGCTGCGGGCGCACACGGACACGGGCGATGTGCACGTGGAGCCCGTCGGTTAGCTAGCTTCCTGCGGCGTGAGCGAGATGCCCGAGGTCATCGCCGTCGTCGGCGCCGGGACCATGGGCGCCGGCATCGCGCAGCTCGCCGCGGCGGCGGGCGCGCGCACGCTGCTGCACGACCCGGTGCCCGAGGCGCGCGAACGCGGTCTGGCGCAGATCGCCGACGGCCTCGAGCGCTGGCGGGCCAAGGGCCGCCTGGAGCGCGAGCCCGGCGGCGTCGCCGGCGCGGCCGACCTCGAGGCGCTGGCCGGCGCCGGGCTCATCATCGAGGCGGCGCCCGAGCGCCTGGAGCTCAAGCGCGAGCTCTTCGCGGCGCTGAGCGCCATCGCCCCCGGCGCCGTGCTGGCGTCCAACACCTCCTCGATTCCGATCACCGCGATCGCGAGCGCGGCGACCGACCCGGGGCGCGTGGTCGGCATGCACTTCTTCAACCCCGCGCCGGTGATGGCGCTCGTCGAGGTCATCGCGGGGATCGACTCCTCGCCGGAGGCGCTGGACGTCGCCCGCGCCACCGGGCGGGCGATGGGCAAGCACGTCATCGACGCCACCGATGGGCCCGGTTTCCTGGTCAACCGCTGCAACCGGCCGTTCGGCCTGGAGGCGCTCAAGCTCCTGCAGGAGCGCCTGGCCGACGTCGAGACCATCGACGCGATCGCGCGCGCCGCGGGCTTTCGGATGGGACCCTTCGAGCTGCAGGACCTCGTCGGCGTCGACGTCGGCTACGAGGTCTCGCTCTCCTTCCACGAGCTCAGCTTCGGCGAGCCGCGCTGGCGGCCCTCCCCGCTCAGTGCGCGCATGGTCGCGGCGGGGCGCCTGGGCCGCAAGAGCGGGCGCGGCTGGTACGAGTACCCGCGCGAGCCTGCCGAAGACCCGGCGCCCGGCGCCCCGGGAGGCGGCGAGGGCCGGCTCGTGGCGGTGGCCGGCGAGCTCGCCGTCGCCCGGGAGCTGCGGGGCCTTGCTGCGCGCGCCGGCTTCGACGCGCGCGACCAGGACGAGGTCGCCGGCGAGGTTCCGTGGCTGCTGATCGATGCGGGCGCGGACCCCGAGGGCCCGCCGCTTCAGGGCGGCCCGGTCGCGCTGCTGTGCGCCGACGGCTCGCTGCACGCGCTCGACGCCGGCGGTGGCGCCGTGGGGTTCCACGTGCTGCCACCGCTCGAGCGCTCGCCACTGGTCGAGCTCACGCGCGGCGACGGCACCGCGCCCGTGGCCACCGAGCGCACCGAGGCGTTCTTCGCCGCGCTCGGGCTGCACACCGCGTGGGTGGGCGACGCGCCGGGTCTCGTGCTCGGGCGCATGGTCGCCCAGCTGATCAACGAGGCCTGCTTCGCCGTCAGCGAGGGCGTCGGCTCGCCCGAGGACGTCGACGACGGGATGGTCCTCGGGCTCAACCATCCGCGCGGGCCGTTCGCCTGGTGCGAGGCGATCGGCGCCGAGCACGTCATCGCGATCCTCGACGGGCTGCGCATCGAACTGGGCGAGGAGCGCTACCGCACGGCGCCGCTGCTGCGCAGGCTGGCCAGGTGAGGGTGGGCCGCGGCGCCGCGTCTCACGAACGCGACCACCGAAGCGTTCAATGACCGTGTCCCCACCGCCGTTCCAGCGCTTTCTCGACGCGCACGCCGAGGAGGTGTGGCGCTTCCTGGTCGCCTCCGTGGGCCGCGACGCGGCCGACGACTGCTTCCAGGAGACGTTCCTGTCCGCGATGCGAGCCTATCCGAAGATGCGCCCCGACAACCCGCGCGCCTGGGTGCTGACCATCGCGCACCGCAAGGCGCTCGACCACTTCCGCGCGCGCAAGCGCCGCGCGGTGCCGGTCGGCGACGACCTGCCCGACGTCGCGGCGCCGCCGGCGCCCGATCCGTGTGACGACGGCGTGTGGGACCGCGTCCATGCGCTGCCGCCCAAGCAGCGCGCCGCCGTGCTGCTGCGCTTCGCCGGCGACCTCAGCCACCGCGAGGTCGCAACGGCGCTGGGGATGTCGGAGGAGGCCGCGCGCCGCAACGCCTTCGAAGGACTGCGCAGGTTGCGTCAGGAGATGACCGCATGACCGAGGACCGCCTCGCCCCGCCCACCTTCGACCCGGCCGATGCCGCGGCGGCGGCCGCGCGCTTCGCCGCGACGGCCCCGGCCGACGTCCACTATGCGCTGGTCGACTCGCCCGTCGGCACGCTGGTCGCCGCCGCCACGCCGCGCGGCCTGGCCGCCCTGTCCTACGAGGACCACTCCGGCGGCGCCGACGCCGTGCTCGACTGGCTCTCGGCCAAGCTCTCGCCGCGCATGCTCGAGGCGCCCGCGCGCCTGGACGACGTGCGCCGCGAGCTCGACGAGTACTTCGAGGGGCGCCGCCGCGACTTCGACCTGCCCATCGACTGGACGCTCACGAGCCCGTTCGGCCGGCGCGTGCTGAAGGCCACCGCTGCGATCCCGTTCGGGCGCGTGGGCACCTACGGCGAGATGGCCGCCAAGGCGGGCAACCCCAAGGCCTCACGCGCCGCCGGCCGCGCGCTCGGCGCCAACCCGATCCCCATCATCGTGCCCTGCCATCGGGTGATCGGCGCGAGCGGGCGGCTCACCGGCTACACCGGCGGGCTCGACCGCAAGGTGGCGCTGCTGGAGCTCGAGGGGATCGTCCTGGCGGGTTAGGCGGTCGCGCCGGCCACCAGCAGCTCGCACGGTCCCGCAAAGCCGTCGGGCCCCTCGAAGTCGGCCAGCGCCGTGGCGACCTCGTCCCACGCTACCGCGCGGCCCGCGTCGTCGAGCCCCGAGAGCATCTGGTGCAGCGCGCCGAAGCTCTCCTGCTGAAAACGCAGGCAGTCGGCGGCCGTCGGCAGGCGCAGCGGCGCGTCGAACGCACGCACCTCCACCGCGCCGAAGCCCGCCGCCGACAGAGCGCCGGCGAGCACGCCGGAGGCGCCGAGGCTGAACGGCCCCGGCTGACCGGCCACCGGCGCGCCGAGTCCGGCGCGCCGGCGGACGATGCCCACCGGCACGCTGAAGAAGCCGTTGCGGTCGGGTGTGGAGAAGACGATCGCGGCCAGCCGCCCGCCGGGAGCCAGCGCGCGGCGCACGCTCGCCAACGCGGCGCCCAACGCCGGCAGGTACATGAGCCCGAGCCGGCAGATCGCCGCATCGAAGGTGCCCGGCTCGACGTCGAGCGCTTCGGCATCCATCGCGCGCACGGCGACGTTGGTCAGGCCGGCGGCCCGCGCTTCGCGCTCGGCGAAGTCGAGGATGCCCGGAGCGAGGTCGGTGGCGAGGACCGCCCCGTCGTTCCCGACGCGGCGCGCCGCCGACAGCGTCTGCCCGCCGGCGCCGGCCGCGATGTCGAGCACGCGCGCGCCGGCCCCCACCGCGGCCAGGTCGAGCATCGTCTCGGTCGCCTCGCCCAGCCAGGCCTCGAGGGTGGGCCCCCAGCGATGCCAGGGCTCGGCCGCCTGCTGCCACTGCTCGCGCGTCGTGGCCTTGTAGGCAGCGGGGTCGAACGGTGCGGACATCGTGAACCTCCCTCGTCGGTGGCGGTCAGACCTCTTCGATCCAGCCCAGAAGGTCGTCGCGCGTCACCTTGCGACGGACCCGCACTCGCCCAGGACCTTGGATCCGGCTGCGCGCAGCGTCAAGGAACGCGCCGATGAGCGGGTGAAGCGGCCGTCCCGCGAGCGCGCCCACCTGCGGCTGGAACAGCGTGGCCAGGAAGAACGGATGCGACGGCAGCTCGATGCCCTCGACGCCGGCGTCTGGTGCGCGCGCCGACACGACGACGCCTGCCGCCACCAGCGCCACCTCGAAGCGCTCGGCCAGCCCGTAGCGGCACCAGTGAAAGCCGGCGAAGGGCTCGGTGCCGCAGATGGCCGCCAGGCGCGTGCCCGGCACGCAGGTCACCGTGCGCTGCTCGCCGACCAGGCTGCAGGCCAGCGGTGCCACGACCGGCGCATCGGCATCGGGATCGGTCTCCGCGTGGCGGGCGTCGAGCCCGGCCATGCTGCGGGCCAGTTCGACGACCGCGTACTGAAAGCTGCCGCAGGTCCCGAGCAGCGGAAGCCCGGATTCGCGTGTACGGCCGATGGCGGCGTAGACGGCGTCGTCGTCGCGGTACGGCGTCCCGGGAACCACCCACACGCCGTCGACGGCGTCCAGAGCCGCTTCGACGTCGTCGTCGGTGGCCACCCACGCGCCGTGCACCCAGCTCGGAAACAGCGCCAGCGCCGCGTCGAGCTCGCGGTGGGTGACGTAGCCGAGGTCGCGATCGCCGAGCAGAGCGACGCGGACGGCGCTCACTGCGCTCCGGGCCGCGGGAACTGGGTGCCCACGAAGCGGTCCCACATGCCGTCCGTCATCAGCGCCCGCTGGCCGATGAGCACGCGCGCGCTGGGCGTCACGCGATAGCGGATCCGCGGCGACTTGGAGGTGATCGCGCGCTCGATCGCCTTGGCCACCGCCTTGGGCGGGCCACCGAGGTGGCGCGCGGCGCCCTTGGTGTAGACGTCCTGCGTCGCCTTGGCGACCATCGCGTTGAAGCCCCCGTACGGGCCCTCGGCCTCGGCGTCGCCGACGGCGGTCGCGGCCGCCTCGCCGAAGTTGGTGCGAATGAGCCCGGGCTGGACGATCGACACGCGGACCCCGAAGCCCTTGACCTCGAAGCGCAGCGCGTCGCTGATGGCCTCGACCGCGTACTTGGTGGCGTGGTAGAAGCCGCCGCCCGGGAAGGTGAAGTTGGCGCCCATCGAGGAGACGTTGACGATCCGCCCCGCGCGCTGGGCGCGCATCGCGGGAAGCACGAGCTGGCACATGCGCACGAGGCCGAAGACGTTGGTCTCGAACTGGCGGCGGACCACGTCGAGCGGCACGCTCTCGACCGCCCCCGACTGGCTGTAGCCCGCGTTGTTGACCAGCGCCCCGACGGCCCCGTGCTCGGCCTCGACGGCGCTGACCGCCTCGGCCATCGAGGTCTCATCGGTGACGTCGAGCGCGAGCAGGCGACAGCCGCTGCGCTCGAGGTCGGCAATCGACTCGGGCCGCCGTGCGCTGGCGTAGACGGTGTGGCCGTGCTCGGCGAGGTGCTGCGCCGTGGCGCGGCCGATGCCCGACGAGCAGCCGGTGATGAGCACGGCGGTGGAAGGAGAGCTCTGCGAGGACATGGTGGGTGAACGATAAGGGCGCTCCGCTACCCGGCTCCGACCAGGCCGTCGCCGGCGGGCGAGCGCAGGTAGAGCACGACCCGGCCCACCCGGTGACCGTGCACGAGCCCGGCCGCGCGCAGGATGCTCAGGTGCTGGGAGACCCCGCCGGCGGAGACGCCGAGCGCGCGCGCCAGATCGGTGGTCGAGCGCGGCCGGTCCAGCGCCATCAGGACCCCGGCCCGCAGCCTGCCCAGCAGCGCGCCCAGCGCGTCGGGCGGCGCCGCACGGCCTGGCTCCCACAGCGTGGCCGCGCCGCGTGCCGGATAGGCGATCGTCGGCTGCCACTTGGGATCGGTGATGAGCACGACGTCGGGCCACGCGAACGCGCTGGGGACGAAGAGCAGGCCGCGCTCCTCGAGGTCGACGTCCTGCTGTGCCGGCTTGTCGATGCTCAGGACGTTGTCGGCCCAGCTCACGGTCGGATCGACGTCGGCGAAGAGCCGCTCGGCGCCGCCGTCGGCCATCTGGCGGGCGCGATGCAGCACGTCGCCCTCGAGCAGCGCGCGCAGGCGCGGCCAGTGCGGGGCCAGCGCGCGGTCCCAGTAGGCGCGCAGCAGGTCGGCGACCGCCGCGACGCCGCCGGCGGGGTCCTCGACGAAGGCCTCGAGCACCGGTGGCAGCGACGGCTTGCGCCGGTAGCTGCGCTGGATCTCGGCCACGGCCTGCTCCGGCGGTGTCGCGGCCACGACCGCCAGCTCGTCCTCGACCTCGACCAGGGGGCCGGTGGGCGGCGGCGAGAAGAAGTCGGGCGTGTAGACGCCGGCCGGCTCCAGCGCCCGCAGCAGCGAGAGGTCGAGGTCCGCTGTCAGCCGCCGGGCCTCGATCGCCCACGGCAGGTGCAGGGCCCCCCGGCTCGGGTCGTCGAGGACGCGCAGGCTGCGCCGCGCCTCGACCAGCGGCGAGATGGCGAAGCGGACGTTGGCCAGCGCGGCGGGCCCGAAGCGCAGGGTGATCATTCAGCTGAGTCTAAATCTCTCCGAGTTTGCGGACCACGGCGCGAAGCTCTCGGCATGCAACTTCACCCCTCACTCGCACGCCAGCTTTCACTCGCGCGACAGCACGACGCCGAGAGCGCGGCCGCCGTCGGCCGCCGCGTCGGCCGGGCGCTACACGCCCGTCGCGCGAAGACCGCCGGTCCGCGTTCAACGGCGCCCATCAGCGGCGTCCGGCAGCCGGCGCGGGCATGACCGCACGACTCGTCGGGATCAATCACGTCGCCCTCGACGTCGGCGACGTCGAGGAGGCCCTCGCCTTCTACGGCCAGGTCTTCGAGCTGCACCTGCGCGGCCGCGAGGCAGGGATGGCCTTCATCGACGCGGGCGACCAGTTCATCGCCCTCTCCGAGCGCAGCGGTGACCAGGCCGGCGGCGATCGCCACTTCGGGCTCGTGGTCGACGACAAGGACGCCGTCCGCGCGGCGCTCGAAGCCGCCGGGGCCGAGATCGTCCCCAGCCGCGGGCTGGACTTCCGCGATCCGTGGGGCAACCTCGTCCAGGTCGTCGACTACCGCGACATCCAGTTCACGAAGACGCCGGCGGTGCTGCGCGCGATGGGCCTCGAGGGCCTGAGCAAGGGCCCCGGCGCGCTGCGCGAGCTGCGCGCGAAGGGCATCGAGGTCCGCGGCTAGCGCTGCGCGCCGGCGGGTGGCGCGGACGGCGCTGCCGCGGGGCGCGGCACCGGCGTGACCTTCGGATACATGAACTTGTGCGGGATCATCTTGATCAGTAGTCCTGTGAACGTCCGTTTCGATACAAAGACGTTCCGGCGGGCGCTTTCCTTACGCGCGCACGTCAGTGACGTTCGGCACAGAGGCGTCGTCACCTGCCGGGTGCGCGCGGCTGTCGTAGCCCCAGAACCGCGGTAGCGCGACGGCGAGCACGGCCGTGCCGGCCACGCACGCGACGCCGCCGGTGATCACGGACGCGCGAACGCCGGCCAGCGCGGCGAGCAGGCCGGCCTCGGCGTCGCCGAGCAGCGGCCCCGAGGACCACGAGATCATCTCCACGCCGGCCAGGCGACCGCGCAGGTGGTCGGGGATCGTCTCGTTCCACATCGCCGAGCGGAAGATGCCGCTGATCGAGTCCATCGCGCCGGCCACGACGAGGCATCCGACGGCCACCCACAGCGTGTTGGCGAGCCCGAAGGCGATGATTCCCAGCCCCCACGCCCCGGCCCCGAAGACGACCGCGCGGCCGTGGCGATGCACGCGCGCGGTCCAGCCGCTGGTGAGCGTCACCACGATCGAGCCCGCCGACGGCGCGGCGTAGAGCAGCCCCAGGATCTCGGGCCCGCCGTAGCCCTTGGCGATGGCCGGGAACAGCGCCATGGGCATGCCGAAGAACATGGCGTTCATGTCGACCAGGTAGGTGCCGATGAGGTCCTGGCGCGAGACGGCATAGCGCAGGCCCTCGACGATGGTGCGCAGCGACGGGGCCTCGGCGTCGGGCGCCGGCGGGGGCGTGCGCATCGCGTTGAGCACGACCAGCGAGCCCGCGAAGCTCACCACGTCGATCCCGTAGGTGACGGTCAACCCGGCGGCCGCGATCACCACGCCGGCGAGCGCCGGACCGGCGAGGGCCGCCATGTTGTGGAAGCTGAACTGCAGCGCCGAGGCGGCCTTGAGCTCGTCGCGCTCCACCAGCCGCGGCACGAGCGCGTCGAGCGGCGGGCGGCGCACGGCGGTGAAGGCGGCCATCAGCGCCGCGCACACGTAGAGCACCCACAGCTGCGGGTCCGGGAGGGCCGCGTTGACGAGCAGCGCTCCGGCGGCGATCGCGGCGCCGACCTCGGCGATCTGCACCAGGCGGCGGCGGTCGAAGGCGTCGGCCAGCGCCCCACCCACAAGGGCCAGCACGAGGATCGGCGCGAACTCCGCCACGCCGAGCAGCCCGACCGCCAGCGAGGACCCCGTCAGCTCGTAGGCCTGGAACGGCACGGCGACGAAGGTGACCATCGAGCCGGCCTCCGAGACGGTCTGGCCGAGGACGAGCAGGCCGAACTCGCGCCGGCGGCGCAGCAGGCCGAGGTCCACGGCGACCGCCCCCAGCGCCCGGCGCCAGACCGACGCGGTCTGGGGCGTCTCCGGAACCTCCGCGCTCACCGCAGGCATCCTAGGATCCGCGGATGGCCCCGGTCTTCCTCATCGGCGGCGGGCGCGACGACGCCCAGGTGCGAGCCTCCCACGCGCCGTTCGTCGCCGCCTGCGGCGGCGGCCCGATCGTCGCCTTCGCACTCGAGGACCCCGAGCGCTGGGTGCAGGCGCTGCGCCTCGCCGGGGCCACCGAGGTGCGCTGCCTGCTGGAGCCGCCCTCCGCCGACGACCTGGCCGGGGCCGCCGGCGTCTTCGTCGGCGGCGGCGCGACGCCGGGCTACCAGGAGGCGCTGGCCGGCTGGCGGGCGCCCGCCGACCTTCCCTTCGCGGGCTTCTCCGCCGGCGCGGCGATCGCCGCGGCGCGCGCGATCGTCGGCGGCTGGCGGCTGGGCGGGCGCGACGCGTGCGCCGAGGAGGCGGGCGAGGACCTCGAGCAGCTCGCGGTCCGTGACGGGCTGGGCCTCGTGCCCTTCGCCGTCGACGTGCACGCGACGCAGTGGGGCACGCTGACGCGGCTCGTCCACGCGGTGGGCGCGGGCCTCGTCGAGGAGGGCTGGGCGATCGACGAGGGCACCGTGCTCGTCGCCGACGAGGGCACCGTGCGCGTGGAGGGTCTGGGCAGCGCGTACCGGGTCGCGCCGCGCGACGGCGGGGTCGCGGTTAGCGTGCAGCCCTGATGCACGCGGTCACCTTCCAGGCGCCGGGCGAAGTGCGCGTCGACGAGCGCCCTGATCCCGAGCTGCAGGCTCCCGACGACGCGATCGTCCGCGTGGAGGCCACCGGCGTGTGCGGCAGCGACCTGCACATCTTCCACGGGCGCGTCGCCATCGAGCCCGGCTTCACCATCGGCCACGAGTACGTCGGCACCGTCGTGGCCGCCGGCGAGGCGGTGACCTCGGTCGCGGTCGGCGACCGCGTCCTGGGCTGCTTCCAGGTCGCGTGCGCGATCTGCCGCGCGTGCCGCGCGGGCAACTTCCACAAGTGCGAGCGCTCGCGGACCTTCGGTCACGGGGCCGCCCTGGGCGGCCTTCAGGGCACGCAGGCCGAGCAGGCGCTCGTGCCCCACGCCAACCTCACCCTGCGCCGCGTCCCGGACGGGATGCCCAGCGACGTCGCGCTCTTCGCCGGCGACGTGATGGGCACCGGCTTCCACGCGGCCGTGCCCGTGCGCCCGGGCGACAGCGTCGCGGTCCTCGGCCTCGGGCCCGTGGGCCTGTGTGCCGTGCAGGCTGCGCGCGCCGCGGGCGCCGCCCACGTCATCGCCGTCGACGCCGTCGAAGCGCGGCTCGACGTCGCGAGCAGCTTCGGCGCGGCCCCCGTGCACCTCACCGAGGACGACCCGCGCGCGGCGGTCAAGGCCGTCACCGACGGGCGCGGGGTCGACGTGGCCATCGACGCCGTCGGCGACCCACGGGCGCTCGACCTCGCCATCCGCGTGGCCGCCAACTGCGGCACCGTGAGCGTCGTCGGGGTCTACGCCGAGCGCGCCGAGGTGCACATGGGGCTCGTGTGGATCAAGGCGCTGAGGCTGCACACCGGCCAGGCGAACGTGATCGGCCACCTCGATCGGGTGCTGGCGCTCATGAGCGCCGGCGTGCTCGACCCGCGGCCGCTCGTCACCCACCACATGAGCCTCGCCGAGGCGCCCGCCGCCTACGAGCTCTACGACCAGCGCGAGGCCCTCAAGATCGTCCTCCAACCCTAGATGACCGGTTCCACGACCCCCGCACCCGCCTGCACGCGCTCCGCGGCGCCGGATCGCCACGGCCCGAAGGGGCCCGTGCACCCAGCACTGTTCCCCTTCGGGCCGCGGCGCCCGGCATCCACGGCCCGCGCACATGCGGGCACGGCGGCCGCGGAACCGATCATCTAGTGGAGCTCCCCCAGCTCGACGGCGTCACGCACCGCACGGTCGTGGCGCGCGGGCTGCGCTTCCACGTGGCCGAGGCGGGCGCGGGCGAGCCGATCGTGCTCCTCCACGGTTGGCCGCAGCACTGGTGGATCTGGCGCCACCTGGTGGCGCTGCTCGCGCCGCACGCGCGGCTGGTCATGATCGACCTGCGCGGCTTCGGCTGGTCCGACGCCCCTCCGGGCGGCTACGACAAGCAGACGATGGCCGACGACGTTCTCGCCGTCCTCGACGCGCTCGGATTGCGGCGCGTGTGCCTCGTCGGCCACGACTGGGGTGCCTGGATCGGCTTCCTGGGGTGCGTGGCCGCGCCCGAGCGCTTCGCCGCGTTCCTGGCGCTGGGGGCTCCGCGCCCGCTCGGCAGGCCGGCGCCCCGCCAGCTGCTGCAGGTCTGGCGCTTCGCCTACCAGGTGGTCCTCTCCGCGCCGCTGCTCGGCCGGCGGCTCATCGCCGACGAGCGCTTCACGGCGCGATTGATCAAAGCGATCGCCGTGCGCCACGACGCGTGGAACGCCGACGACGTGCGGGCGTTCACCGCGGTGCTGAGCCAGCCGCAGCGCGCGCGGGCGAGCGTGCTGCTCTATCGCACCTTCCTCCTGCGCGAGGTCGGGCGCACCCCGCGCGGGCACCTGGCGATGCCGACGCGGGTCATGATCGGCGCCGGCGATCCCGCCATCCGTCCATTCCTGCTGGACGGCGCCGACCGCGAGGCCGACGATCTCGCCGTCGAGATCGTCCCTGATTGCGGGCATTTCGTGCCCGAGGAGCGCCCGGCACTCGTGGCCGAACGCGCGCGGGCCCTGTTCGGGCTCCATTGAGCCGGAAACTCGCACATGCGTCCAAACGGGCTGCGACGAGCGGCCGTACGGGCCGACCAACGGGGGGTGGCGCGCTCCGGGCGTCGCGACGACGCCCATGGCCTCCTCCTTCTCCCGCTACCTCGTCGGTGCCCTGCTCGCATTCGCGCTGCTGCCGGCCGCTGCGCATGCGGCCACGCCCACCGCGGTGCCGGCCAGCGATGCGCTGACGACCACCGCGCACGCCCTTGCCGTGGCGCGCTGGGGCGTCGACCCCTGCGGCGGCCAGGTGACCGTGACCTGGGCGCACATGGGCGGCGGGATCAACGCCCGCTCGCAGTGGATGAGCGTCGACGTGCACGACCCGTCGACCTACAGCCAGTGCTCCATCACCTACAACCTCGACATCGACTGGGACTGGCCCAAGCTGTGCACCGTCATCGAGCACGAGCTCGGCCACCTCGCCGGCCACGAGCACGTCGGCGACCCGCACAACGTGATGTCGCCCTACTACGTCTTCCCCACCCCCGAGTGCACCACGGGACAGCCGGGCGTCCAGCCGGCACCGGCGCCCGTCGCCACCCCGCAGGTCCCCGGAGCCAAGACGTCAGCCGTCGCGACGTCCAAGCGCAAGGTGGTCAAGCGCAAGGTCGTCAAGCGTAAGGCGGCCAAGCACAAGCGGGTCAAGCGCAACGCCGTCAGGCACAAGGCGGTCAAGCGCCGGGTCGGCACGCGCCAGGGCACGGCCAAGAACGCAGCTCACACCGGCTCGAGCGCCCAGTTCCAGATGATCGGGACGCCGACGTTGACCGTCGTGGACCCCATCAGGCTGTTCGAGGGCGACGTCTTCGCGCTCTCCGTGTTCAGGTAGACGCGGCCCGACAGCGGATAGACCGCGCCGGTGCATCCGGCCGCCCTGTTCGAGAGGTAGGGCAGGTCGGTCCCGTCCGGGAACGACGCCGACAGGGTGTACGCGCGCTCGTCGACGTCCTGCTGCAGCGTCGCGAACTCACCGAGGTTGGCGACCAGCGGGTAGTCCCCCGCGCCGTGGATCGTGCACTCGCCGTCGACGCCGTCGAGCGTCACGTGCAGCGAGCCCTCCTGGACGACGTAGGTCGCGTACGTGCCCGGCGGCGCGCCGGCGCCGCCCGGCCCGTAGCCGTTGAGCTTCAGCCGCACCGTGCCCGCCCATCGCAGCATCTGCTCCTGGATGCCGAACGAGCCCTGGAGCGTGCCGGCGTAGGCCTTCGGCGGCGGCTCGCCGCAGATCAGCCTGACGAGATCGGGGGTGATCTTGCGCTCGAGCGCGAAGAACCCCTGGGTCCCGTGGTGGGTGACCGAGCGCGACCTGCCGCTGACCACGTCGGTCACCGTGCTGGTGATGGTCAGGTTTTCGCGGTGCCCGAGATCGTGCCCGTCACGTCCTTGTTGTGGGCGATGATCTTGTCGAACTCGATCCGCGTGGCCGGATCGACCATCGAGCTCTGCTGAAGCGCGTGCTCGGCGAGGATGACGTCGAAGCGCCAGCGCTCGACGAGCTTGCCGTTGCACTTGGCCTTGAGCGGTGCCAGGAGATCGGTGGTCAGCATGTCCGGCAGGCCGTTGCCCAGCGCCTGGAACTGTGGGTCGGCCACCGTGACCTTGTAGGTCCTCAGGGCGACGGCGGGGTAGTCGACGTTCACCATGGCCGCGCGGGCCGTCGGCGGGAAGCCGGGATCTTGGGGATCGTCGGCAGCCCCGGCGACTTCTTCTTGCGCGGCTTCAGGGACAGGCGCACGGTCTTGCGGGCGCCCTGCTTGACTTTCACGGTGCCGACGGTGCGGTCCACGCCGCCCTTGCCGCGGAAGGGCGAGGTGGTGCCGAGCAGGAAGTACGCGCCGCCCGGGACCGTGAGCCTGAGGCGCCCACCGCTGACGCGGTCGGCGGCCACGATCGCGAGGGCTTACTCCTTCAGGATGTAGGTTCGGGCCCGGCGGGTTAGGCGCGGGGTGCCCACTGCGCCTCGGCGAGGTCACCCTCGGGCATTCCCTCGGGCGTGGCGATCTGCGGCGTGTCGCGCAGGTACCACTCGGCGTCGAGCGCCGCCTGGCAACCGGAGCCCGCCGCCGTCACCGCCTGGCGGTAGGTGTGGTCGACGAGGTCGCCCGCGGCGAAGACGCCCGGGACCCCGGTGCGCGTCGACTTGCCCTCGGTGATGACGTAGTCCTCGTCGTCCGTCCGCACCTGGCCCGCGACGATGCCCGACTGAGGCTCGTGACCGATGGCGACGAAGGCGCCGCCGAAGGGCAGCTCGCGCTCCTCGCCGGTCTCGGCGTTGCGCAGCCGGGCGACGCGCTGGAACGCGCCCTCGCCCTCGTGGAACTCCTCGATCACGTACGGGGTGAGGAACTCGATGTTGTCGATCGAGCGGGCGCGCTCGAGCATGATCTTCGAGGCGCGGAACTCGTCGCGACGATGGACGATGTAGACCTTGGAGGCGAACTTCGACAGGAAGATGGCCTCCTCCATCGCGGAGTCGCCGCCGCCGACGATGATCGTGTCGCGCTGCTTGAAGAAGGCCGCGTCGCACGTGGCGCAGTACGACACGCCGGCGCCGCCGAGCTCGGCCTCGCCCGGGATGCCGAGCTTCTTGTGCTCGGCCCCCATCGCGAGGATCACGGTGCGGGCCTGGTACTCGTCGTCGCCCACCCACACCTTGTGGATCCCGCCGGGCTCGTTGGAGAGCTCGACCTTGGTCGCCTGATCGGTGATGAAGCGCGTGCCGAAGTCCTCGGCCTGGTCGCGCATCTTCTGCATCAGCGAGGGGCCGTCGATGCCGCCGGCGGGAAAGCCGGGGTAGTTCTCGACCTCGGTGGTCTGCTGGAGCAGCCCGCCCCAGAAGAAGCCCTCGATGATCAACGGGCGGAGGTTCGCGCGCGCCGTGTACAGAGCGGCCGTGTAACCGGCCGGGCCGCTGCCCACGATGATCACGTTCTCGATGTCCGCCACACGATCACTCTCGCTTTCCGTACTCACTTTACTTTGTATAGTAGCTCGCTGCCGGCCGAACGTTACGCCTGCGCGACGGCTGCTTTGGTCGCCTGGTGCTCGGCGCGCCACCCCGCCACCCGCCGGCGTAGCTGGAAGTAGGCGACGGCCCCGGGCAGCGTGGGCAGCCAGAACGCGAACGCGCGGTAGGTGAGCACGGCGCTGATCGCGTAGTCCGACGAGACGCCCAGCGCGGCGAAGGCGCCGATCATGCCGCCGTCGACTCCGCCGATGCCCCCCGGCAGGGGCAGCGCGTTGCCCAGCATGCCCACGAAGTAGGCGAGCACGATCACCGCGAAGGGCGGCGGGTTGGGTCCATAGGCGTGAAAGCACGCCCACAGGGTGGCGATGTCGAACGCCCACCAGGCGACGGCCCCGAGCACGCCCCATTCGCGATTGCGCACGAGGGCGATCGCCGTCCGGACCCCGGCGGCCGCCGAGGCGGGGATCGTGACCACCTTGGCCATGGTGCGCGCCGCACGCCCCGACCCTCCGGCCCACTGCGCGATGCGCCGCTCGGCGTCGCCGGGCAGCAGCGAGACGGCCAGGAAGAGCGAGATCAGGATGAGCGCGAAGATCGCCGGCACGACGGTGATGGCGAACGGCGCGGGCCCATTGAACAACCCGACGTACAGCCCCAGCCCGAAGACGACGATCGCGCCCATGTAGACCGCGTAGAGCAGCGCCAGGAAGGCGACCATGCGGCAGGCCACCACCCTGGGCTCCATCCCCGAGCGCCGCAGCGCCCACGCCGTGAGCGCGACGCCGCCGGCGCCGGCGGCCGCGAACAGGCGCGTGGCGGCCACCCCGGCCATGGTGATCTCGTAGCTCGCCGCCCAGTCGATCGGCGAGGGGCCGCGCACGAAGACGGTGCGGAACAGGACCACGTATCCGGCGAAGGACAGCCACTCCAGGACGAAGGCGATCGCCAGCCACCCCGGTCTGCCGTCGCCCAGGTTGTGGATCGACTGCGAGGTGCCACCCGAGATCTGGGGCAGCACGAAGTACAGGAAGGCGATGGCCGACAGCACGAAGACGCCGAAGATCAGGGCTCGCTCGCGCGTGATGACCACGCGCGGCATCTCCTCGTCATCGGCGTCCTGCGGTGCTGTGACGTTGCGTTCGTCGACGGGCGCCGAACTCATGCGTGCGCCCGCGCCTCGAGCTGCTGGAGCGTCCGGCTCACCGCGCGCAGCGCCGGCGCGGCACCGTGGCCGTGGCGGCGCACGCCCTCGGCCAGGGCCAGCCCGGCGACGAGATCGATCACATAGTGCTCGCCGAGATAGACGAGCGCGAACCCGAGCGTGAGGGCATAGGACCAGCCCAGCGTGCCCTGCACGGGCCCCGCGTCGCTCAGGACGTGGGCGGCCATCACGGAGGTGGCGAAGTGCAGCGAGGGCATGGCGGCGAGAGGGTTGCCTCCCAGGACATCGTAGAGCGGCCCCCAGGCGCCCTTCCAGACCGCCTGTCCGTGCTCGCGCATCAGGCGGCGCATGCCGGGCTCGCGCGCTCCCAGGGCGCCCGCTTCGCCCGCGTACCACGGTGGGGCGGTCGGCAGCGCCCAGTAGCCGATCAGCCCGAGGTCGAACACCGCGTAGATCTGCGTGGCTCCGCGCGCGAACAGGTCACGCCGGCGGAAGAGCAGGTAGGCGACCGTTCCGTGGGGCACGCCGAACCACAGCCAGTGGCACCACACGAGCGCCTGCTCGACGGCCCGCAGGGGCTCGCCCTCGCGGCGCGCGAAGGCGCGCTGCAGGCGCAGGCCCGGCAGCTCGCCGAGGCCGATGATCCGATCGGCCACCACCGGATAGTGCATGCGCACCCGCGCGCGCAGGCGCTCGGGGTCGTCGTTGGGCATCTGGTAGGTCGTGACGTAGGCGTACATCTGCAGGCACACCACGCCGACGTCGCGCTGCCGCGAGCGGCGCATGGCCACGGACAGGCCGAGCGGCGCCGCGGCGGCGGCGGCGGTGACCACGGGCGGCGGGAGGCGCAGGCGCCGGCGGACGAGCGGTGCAGCCACGCCCAGCGCCACGGCCCCCCACGCAGCCGCACGAATGGCGCTCGGACCGCGCATCGACGCGGCCGAGGATATCGGCGACGGCGGACCCTGCGGGACTCCGGAGCCTGGGGAGGTTCCTGTACAAAGGCCGGGTGCCCACCCTGCATGAGGGAGACGAGTTCGCCGGCCACCGCATCCTCGGGATCGCGGGCCGCGGCGGCATGGGCGTGGTCTATCGAGCGCTCCAGCTCGACCTCGATCGTCCGGTCGCGCTGAAGCTCATCGCCCCCCAACTGGCCGAGGACCCGGACTTCCGCGATCGCTTCGTCCGCGAGTCGCGCGCCGCGGCGTCGATCGACCACCCCAACGTCATCCCGATCTACTACACGGGCGAGAGCGACGACGGCGCGCTGTACATCGCGATGCGCTACGTCGAGGGCTCCGACCTGCGCACGCTGGTGCGCGCCGAGCACCGCCTCGACCCGGCCCGCGCGGCGTACATCGTCTCCCAGGTGGCCAGCGCCCTCGACGCGGCGCATGCGCGCGGCATCGTCCACCGCGACGTCAAGCCCGCCAACGTGCTGCTCGGGGCCAACGACCACGCCTACCTGACCGACTTCGGCCTCACCAAGCGCGTGACCTCGCACACCGGCTCCACCCGCGACGGCGGCTGGGTCGGGACGCTCGGCTACGTGGCGCCCGAGCAGATCCGCGGCGAGCGCCTCGACGCGCGCGCGGACGTCTACGCGCTGGGCTGCGTGCTCTACCACTCGCTCGCGGGCGTGCCGCCCTACCAGCGCGAGAGCGACGAGGCGACGCTGTGGGCCCACCTCAACGACGACCCGCCGTCGCTGCACGACCGGGCGCCCGACGTTCCGACGAGCTTCGACGCCGTCCTGGCCCGCGCCATGGCCAAGGACCCCGACGATCGCTTCCCCTCGACCGGCGACCTCGGCCGTGCCGCCCTCGCCGCGGCCGGCCGGCCGGTGGCGCCGACGCCCGAGCGCCTGGTGGCGGTCGGCGAGGCCGCGCCCGGCGACCGCCAGGAGACCGTCGTCTCGCCCGACCAGGCGCCGACCGTCCTGGCCGCCGACACGCCCGGGCGGCGAAAGCTATGGCCGTGGGCGCTGGCCGCGGTGCCGATCGCCGGCCTCGCGCTGATCGCGGCCCTCGCCCTCGGCGGCGGTGGGAACGACGGTGGCGGCGACGGCGGCGGCCCGACGACGGCGAACTCGACCGGCACGACCACGACCAAGCCGTCAGAGAACGTGGCGATCAAGAGCGTCGTCCTCGGCGGACGGCCCAACAACATCGTCCTGGCCAACAACAAGGCGTGGGTGGTGCGCAGCGGCAACGACCGGCTGGCAGTGATCGACGCCAAGACCGTCAAGCGCCAGCCCTACAGCCCGCGCGTGGGCAACCCGACCGGCGAGGCTGCCGGCTTCGGCAAGCTCTGGGTGATCAACCAGGATGCGCCGTCGCTGGTGCCCATCGGGCTGACCTCGCACCGCCAGGCGGGCCAGGCGGTCCCGCTGCCCAACCACGGCAGGGCGGTGGCGGTCGCCGCGGCGAGCGCCTCGATGTGGGTCGGCGTCCGCGGCAACCCGGGCCTGCTCCTGCGCATCGACCCCAGCAACCGGGCTCAGCCGGCCAAGACCATCGAGCTGCCCGACGGCCTGCAGAACATCACGGTGGGCGGCGGCGCGGTGTGGATCATCGCGCGGCGGGCCAACACGGTCACGCGCCTGGACATCGCCAGCGGCGGACAGCGCTCGATCTTCGTCGGCGAGAACCCGTTCGGGATCGCCTACGGCCGCGGGGCGGTGTGGGTGACCAACAACGGCGACGACACCGTCACCCGCATCGACAGCGGGTCACTGAACACGCTGACGATCCCGGTCGGGCGCGGGCCCAAGGGGATCGCCGTCGGCGCGGGCGCGGTCTGGGTCGCCAACTCGATCGCCTCGACGATCACGCGCATCGACCCGCAGGTCAGCGCGCCCGCCGGCGACCCGATCGCGGTCGCCCACAACCCCTACGGCGTCGACACGCTGGGCAAGGACGTGTGGATCACGAGCCCCAGCGACGGCAAGGTCCAGCGGCTGACGCCTTAGTGCCATAGGGCTCGAACAGCATCACCGAGGGAGGGTGGGCGCGTACCGCCGCTGCCGGGCCGTGGCGGTCGTCCCGCAACCACACGGCGAGCGAGCAACAAGCAACCGTCCCGGCCTGCGGTCGCCACACGACCCTTAGACCCTATGGAGGTCGGTCCGGTCCGGCGTGAGGTGTAGATCGGTCGGCACCTCGCGCAGAAGATGTGCGGGGACTGGGCGGCAGGGTGGTCCTGTCGCCGACACCCCAGCTCTGGGAGGTGCCGACCATGGCGCAGAGTATGTCTCTCGTTGGGCTCGATGTGCATGCGTCGCAGACGCACGCGGCGGTGCTCGATATGTCGACGGGTGAGCTTCGCGGCGTGAAGTTGCGGATGGCTCCGAGCGAGGTGGTCGAGTTTCTCGCGACGCTGCCCGGGCGGGTTCGGGCGGTCTATGAGGCGGGGCCCACGGGGTTTGGGCTGGCTCGTGTTGCCGCTGAGCGCGGGATCGAAGTTCGCGTCGTGGCGGCGGGCAAGGTTCCTCGCGCATCGGGCGACCGGATCAAGACCGACAAGCGCGACGCTGAGCGTCTCGCGCGTTTGTTGGCGGCCGGCGAGTTGCGCTTCGCGTTCGTGCCGAGCGTCGCCGATGAGCAGTTCCGTGACGTGATCCGCGCGATCGAGGACTGTCGTGGTGATCTGATGCGCGCTCGCCACCGGCTCGGCAAGATGCTTTTGCGTCGGGGCCTGCGATGGACCGGCCCAGGGTCGACGTGGACGCGGGCGCACATGCGGTGGTTGCGCAGCGTGCGCTTTGAGGATCTCTGCTCCCAAGCGGTCTTCGTCGACTACCTGTCGGGCGTTGAGATGCTCGTCGCTCGCCGGGCGGCGCTGATCGCCGCGCTCGAGCAGGTCATCCCTGACAGCGCCCACGCCGCGACGATCGCGAGGTTGCGTTGCTTTCGCGGGATCGACACGCTGTCGGCCGCCGGACTGTGCGCCGAGGTCGGCGATTTCAAGCGTTTCCGGCCCAAGCAGCTCTCCGGGTT
Organism: uncultured Actinomycetes bacterium; assembly: GCA_963806015.1. Lineage (GTDB taxonomy): Bacteria > Actinomycetota > Thermoleophilia > Solirubrobacterales > Solirubrobacteraceae > JAOPZW01. The sequence continues at coordinate 192,682 of CAWDWM010000002.1, forward strand.
CCTGGGGATCGTTCCGACCGAGCACACCTCCGACCAAAAGCGCCGCCAAGGCTCGATCACCAAGGCGGGCTCGATCCACGGCCGTCGGCTGCTGGTCGAAGCAGCCCATCACTATCGCCACCAACCCGCCGTCGGCGACGGCCTGGCCTGCCGACAGCACGGCCAGGACCCCAGGGTGATCGAGATCTCATGGCGCGCCCAACGACGCCTGCACCAACGCTGGCAAGTTCTGCGCCTGCAGCGACGCAAGCCCGCCGGTGTCGTCGCGATCGCGTGCGCTCGCGAGCTCGCCGCGTTCTGCTGGGAGGCCGCCACCCTGACCTAAAGCCGCGCACAACATGACCGCGCGACCCGGTGCTGCCGGGGCGCGCGCGAGACCGACGGGCCTCACGCTCGTCGCGACGAGCAGTCCGCGATCCGACTATGGGCAACCATCGACCCAGGTCGACGGCGGCGCCCGCTTTTAGACCGCGGACCGCGACGAACACAGGGTCATGAGGTACCCAGCCCTCGAATATCAGCCTGGCATCGCCGCCGAACAGCTGAGCCCGCTCGCGCCGCCCCGGGAACCCCGGCGCCCCCAGCCGACCCCCAACGCCCGACTCAGGACGCCGACATCACACGCCCCCTTGACAACCCGACCTCCATATCAGTCGGGACGGTAGGCGCCGGTTCGCTCGGTGACTGGCTGCTGACCGGCAACCCTCACAGAGACCTCGACCTAGAGGTCGCGCGTGGAGACCACGCCGGCCTGCAGGGCCTCGGCCACCAGGCGCGAGCGCTTCTGGTTCTGGGGCAGGTGCTCGATCCCGAAGCGCAGGAACAGCGTGCGCAGGTGCGACTTGACGGCGTCGACGCTGAGGTGCAGCTCGTCGGCGATGTCCTGGTTGGTGGCCGGCACCGCGAACTCGTCGTGCTTGTAGGGCCGCGATAGGGCGACGAGGACCTGGCGCTGCGTCGGCGGCAGGTCGCCGAGCGTGAGCCGCTGACCGGCGATCTGGGTGGGCATCGAGTCCTCGGACTCCGGGCGCCGGTAGGCCATCGAGGTCTGCCCCACGCGCAGGACGTCGCCGTCGCGCAGGCGCGTACGACCGGAGATGCGCGTGCCGTTGACGTAGGTCCCGTTGCGTGAGAGACCGTCGTCGCTGACCGTCCACTCGCCCGCGATCGCCTCGAGCTCGGCGTGCAGGCGCGAGACCTCCGTGTCCCAGGCCAGGCTCAGCTCGTTCCCGCTGCCACGCCCCACGCTCACGCGTTCCAGCGACGCCAGGTCGAGCAGGCGCTGAGCGCCGTCGCCATCGCGGAAGACGAGGAAGGGACGGCCGCGGCGCTCGGCCTCGATGCGCTCGCGCAGCTCGGCCGGGGTGGCGGAGTGGGCCTGGAGTGGGGACGGCATGTCGACTGTCAAGGCTACCCAGGGTGATGGATGCCCCACCTCGGGGGGCCAGGTGTGACCCTCGGGTGGCTGGGAGAAGGTCCCGCCAGCCCCCAACCTGGGGTCATGACGATCCTCCTTCACCCGACCGCCTACCGGGCCGCCACCGACGAGCAGCTCGTCGATCTCGTGCGCGAGGGCGACGATCGGGCCTTCGACGCCATCCACGCCCGCTACGAGCAGCGGCTGATCGGCTACGCGCGCCAGATGCTCAGCGGCGCGCACCACGACGCCGAGGAGATCGTGCAGGACGCCTTCGTGCGCGCGCTCGCCGCGCTGCGCGCCGACCGCCGCGAGATGGCCCTGAAGCCATGGCTCTTCACGATCGTGCGCAACCGCACCCTCGACGTGCTGCGCCGCCCGGTGCGCACGACCGACCTCGAGCTCCACGCCCCCGTCCTGCACGATGCCGGCGCCGACCCCCACGAGCAGGTGACGCGCGCCGACGACCTGCGCGACCTGGTCGGCGAGCTCAAGCGGCTCCCCGAGCGCCAGCGCATCGCGCTCGTCGCGCACGAGCTCGCCGGCGACTCGCACGAGGCGATCGCGCGGCGGCTGAACGTCTCGGTCGGGGGCTCGAAGGCGCTGGTCTGCCGCGCGCGCTCGGGGCTCGCCCGGGCGACCGCCGCGGCCTAGTCCAACTGGTCGGGGAGGCCGAAGCGCCCGAAGTAGGCCAGCAGCTGCTCGGGGTCGGCCGGGTAGTCGGGCCAGCGCAGGACGCTGACGCCGTCGGGCAACCGGGGCGTGCGCACGATGAACGAGGTGATCTCGGCGATCCGCTCGCCGCGCAGGCGCAGGACGTCGAGCGCGAACGGCAGATGGGTCTGCTCGTCCGGGTCCCACACGTAGGAGCCGACCGCGGCCTGCCCGCTGGCACGCGCCGGCACGTGGCGCCAGCGCCATTCGCCGTTGAGCGGCGCGGTGGCCAGGAAGACGGAGATCTCCTCGCGTCCGCGATACCAGGCGGCAAGCGGCGGCATCGACCAGACGGCGTCCTGCGCGAGCATGGCGACGACGGCGTCGACGTCGCCGCGCCCCATCGCGTCCATGTAGCCCGCGACGACCTCGGCCAGCCGCTGGTCGCCCAGCGCGCGCAGCGTGGCCTGCTGGCTCTCCGCGGGCAGGCGCTCGTCGACGGTCTTGCGCGCCCGCTGCATGGCGCTGTTGACGGCGGCGGCGGTCGTCTCGAGCGCCTCGGCGACCTCCTGGGCCGAGAAGCCGAGCACCTCGCGCAGGATGAGGACCGCGCGCTGGTTGGGCGGCAGGTGCTGCAGCGCCGCGACGAACGCCAGCTCCACGCTCTCGCGCCGCTCGTAGCGGGCCTCGGGGACAGCGCGCCCGTCCTCGAGCCCGAGCGGCTCGTCGGGGTAGGGCTCCACCCACACCGAATCGACCAGCGGGCTGCCGGAATGGTCGTGGGGGTCCACGGGCGGGCCGTGGTCGATCGGCAGCAGGCGCTTGGGCCGGCGCTCGACCACGGTGAGGCACGCGTTGGTGGCGATCCGGTAAAGCCAGGAGCGCAGCGAGCTTCGCCCCTGGAAGCGCGGCAGCCCGCGCCATGCCCGCAGCAGCGCGTCCTGAAGGGCGTCCTCGGCGTCGTGGACCGAGCCGAGCATCCGGTAGCAGTGGGCGTGCAGCTCGCGGCGGTGCGGCTCGACCAGGCGCCGATAGGCGTCCTCATCGCCATCGCGAGCGGCGCCGAGCAACTCGCGCTCCAGCGCGGTGGCGGGTGTGGTGGAAATGGCCATTGCCGCCTACAAGACCGCCGGCGCGCCGCAAATTCATCGCCTGCGATGAGTTTCGGGCGCGTAGAGGGTCGAACAGCCAGAAGTCATGCGCCCTCCCTCCACACCCGTGGTGCATCTCGAGCTGCACACCGGCGACCTGCAGCGGGCCCGCGCCTTCTACGCGCAACTCTGCGACTGGCGCCCGGACCGCATCGACACCCGCCACGGCTCCTACCTGGCGCTCGAGCTGGGCGACGAGCTCGGCGGCGGCATCGTCGAGTGCTCCACCGAGCGCCCCCTGTGGCTGCCCTATGTCGAGGTCCCCGAGATCGGCCAGGCCACCGACCGCGCGCGCGACCTGGGCGCAGCGGTCCTGCTCGAGGCCCGCGAGGGCCCCGCGGGCTGGCGCAGCGTCGTCGCCTCGCCGGCCGGCGGTGAGATCGCCTTCTGGCAGCGCAAGCGATGAGGCGGCCGCTCAGGCGCCGCTTGCTCGCGGCCTGTCTCCCAGCGGCCGCCCGGCCTCGCTGCGCGGCGGCGTCGCGTCGAGGAAGACCTGCCACACCGTGGGAATGCGCTCGCGCAGCTCGCGGTCTATCGCGCTCGACGCGCGTTCGATCTCGTCGGCGCTGAGGCCGTCCGCCAGGTCGACGCGCGCGGCGACCAGCAGCCGATCCGGCGACAGCGCCATGGTCAACAGCTCGAGCACGCGATCGACGGCCGCATCGGCCTCGATGACCTCGGTGATCGCCTGGCGCTCGTCGGGCGTCGCCGACCGGCCGATGAGCAGGTTCTTGGTATCGCGGCCCAGGGCGAACGCGACCACGGCCAGCAGCACGCCGATCGCGACCGACGCCAACCCGTCGTAGACCTGGTTGCCGGTCAGCTGGAAGAGCATCACGCCCGCGAAGGCCAGGACGACGCCGATGACCGCGCCGGAGTCCTCGAAGAGCACCGTCTTGGTGGTGGGATCGCGGCTGGCGCGCACGTAGCTCGCGTAGGGCTGGCGACGCTCGCTCGCCTCGCGGCGCGTGTGCCGCCAGGCCCGCACGAGCGACGCGCCGTCGGCCAGCAGGGAGAACCCCAGCACGGCGTACACGAGCGTGAAGGAGCCATGCTCGGCCGGCGGGCCGAAGATCCGGCGCAGGCCCTCGAAGAGCGAGAAGCCGGCGCCCGCGACGAAGATCCCCACGGCCGCCAGGAACGACCAGAAGAAGCGCTCCTTGCCGTGGCCGAAGGGGTGCTCGACGTCGGGCGGGCGCTCGCCGAGCGCCAGCGAGAACAGCAGGAAGATCTGGTTCATCGTGTCGGCGATCGAGTGGGCGGCCTCGGCCAACATGGCCGACGAGCCCGACACGAGGCCGGCGGCGAGCTTGGCCACCGCGATCGACGCGTTGGCGCCCAGCGCGATGAGCACGGTGCGGCGCGCGGCGCTCTGCCCGCCGCTGCCGGGCATCAGCGCGAGCCGTTGCGCGCGGCGGCCGCCTCGATCACGAGGGCGGCGATGAGGCGGCTGGTCTCGTCGGCCTCGGGATGCCACTGGACGCCCAGCGCGAAGCGACGATCGGGCGCCTCGAAGGCCTCGGGCAGCTCGTCGATGGCCGACCAGCCGGTGACCTCCAGGCCCTCGCCGATGCGGTCGACGGCCTGATGGTGATGGGACTTGGTGGCGTGCGTGACCTCGCCCGCGGCGCGCGCGGCCAGCGAGCCGTCGCTGAGGCGCACGTCGTGATCTGCGCCGTCGAAGCTCCCCGGATTGCGACGGTGCTCGTGGTGGCCGTGGCTCTCGGGCAGGTGCTGCAGCAGCGTGCCGCCGGTGGCGACGTTCATGACCTGCATGCCGCGGCAGATGCCCAGCAGCGGCAGGTCGCGCTCCATGGCCCGGCGGGCGAGCGCGATCTCGAACTCGTCGCGCTCGGGCACCGTGCCCCGGGTCTCGGAGTGGGCCTGCGCCCCGTAGGTGGCCGGGTCCATGTCGGCGCCACCGGCCAGGATCAGCCCGTCGAGCAGATCGAGGATCGCATCGGGATCGTCCTGCGCCGCCTCGTCGGGCGGGAGCAGCAGCGTCAGCCCACCGGCGCGCTGGACGGCGTCGACGTAGGAGCGCGGCAGCAGATAGGCCTGCTGGTCCCACACGCTCCAGCGCGCACGTTCCAGTGCGGTGCAGATCCCGATGACAGGGCGGCCCATTGCGGTGAAGTTAGTACGTCCGCCAGCGGCGCGGTCAGGCGGCGTCGCGGCCGGCGACCTTCTCGCGCGCCGCGGCGAGCGTCACGCCGCGCTCGGCCAGCACGCGCGCAGCGACGCCGTCGCGCTCGCGCAGCAGGCCGAGGACGAGGTGCTCGGCGCGCAGGTCGCGCTCGCCGAGGCTGACCGCCTCGCGCAGCGTGAGCTCGAGCGCCTTCTTGGCCCGCGCGCTGAACGGGACCCTCCCGCTCGTCCCGCCGCGGCGGCAGCGGCCGCGGCGGCTCAGCGCGCCGGGCCCGAAGGCCCGCTCCACGCGCTCGCGCACGGCGTCGAGATCGATGCCCAGCGTCGCGAGGGCGTCAGGGTCGAGGTCGTCCTCGCCGCGGCCCACGGCGCGCAGCACGTCGTCGCGCGCACCGGCCAGGTCGACGCCGAAGCCGGCCAGCAGCCGCGCCCCGTCGCTGTCGCTGCGCAGCACGCCGAGCAGGACGTGCTCGGTGCCGATCCAGCCGTGGTGCAGGGCGACGGCCTCCTCCTGGGCCAGCACCACCGCCTGGCGGGCGTCGTCGGTGAAGCGCTCGAACATCAGCCCAGCAACCTCCTGCGTCGCCCGTGCTTGCGGTGCACCGCCTGCTTGGACACCCCGAGCGCGGCGCCGATCTCCTGCCACGACCAGCCGCGCTCGCGGGCGTTGGCGACGTGGAGCTCCTCCAGGCGCTCGACCAGGGCGCGCAGCGAGGCGACGGCGGCGAGCCCGACCTGCGGATCGGTGCTGTCGACGGCGCCGGCGAGATCGCGGGTCTCCTGTGCGGCCATGCCGTCAACATACGTTGACGAGGCCTGTTTGTCAACCCATGTTGACGCGCGGAGCACCGGATAGGTTGCCCCCCATGGCCGACCTGGAGACCGTCAACCTCCGCCGCGATGGCGCCGCGGCGACCATCGAGCTCAACCGCCCCGAGACGCTGAACGCCTGGAACGCGCAGCTCGGGCACGACCTCCTGGCCGCCGTCAGCGAGGTCGCCGAGGACGACGGCGTGCGCGCCGTGGTGATCACCGGCGCCGGGCGGGCGTTCTCCGCCGGCGCCGACCTGCGCGACCTGACCGGCCGCGAGGAGCGCACGCCCGAGGGCCACCCGGACGTGCGCACGGTGCTGACCGAGCGCTACCACCCGATCATCACCACCATCCGCACCATGCCCAAGCCGGTGGTCTCGGCCGTCAACGGGCCCGCCGTGGGTATCGGGCTCTCGCTCGCCCTCGCCGCCGACCTCGTCGTGGCCGCCGAGTCCGCCTACCTGCTGCTGGCGTTCGTGAACATCGGGCTCGTCCCCGACGGCGGCTCGTCGCTCTTCATTCCCGCGCGCATCGGGTTCGCGCGGGCGACCGAGATGGCCATGCTGGGCGAGCGGATCCCCGCCCCGAAGGCGCTCGAGTGGGGCCTCGTCAACCGCGTGGTCGCCGACGACGCCTTCACGGCCGAGGTGGCGGCGCTGCGCGACCGGCTCGCCGCGGGGCCGACGCGGTCCTACGCCGGGACCAAGCGCGAGCTCAACCACTGGCTCTACGCGCGCATGGAGGACCAGCTCGAGCTCGAGGCCGATATCCAGCAGGAGATGGCGGGCTCGCCGGACTTCGCCGAGGGGGTCACGGCCTTCGTCCAGAAGCGCCCGCCAGCGTTCGAGGGGCGGTAGTCGCGCCACCTACGTGCCGTCGTCCGCCGGGCTGTGAATAGAATCCTCGCGCCTTGGCCCGGAGCACTGCCACCGGTCGGTCGCGTCGCCTCGCCTTCGCCCTCCTTCTCGCCCTCGTTGCGCTGCTCGCCTTCGCCAGCGCGGCGTTCGCCGATGCCCTGACGCCTGAGAGCGGCGGTTCGCCCAACGCCGACGAGATCGACTCGCTCTATAAGCTGATCTTCGTCGTCGCCGCCGTCATCTTCATCGGCGTCGAGGGCGCGCTGTTCTACTCGCTGTTCAAGTTCCGCGCGCGCAAGGGCGCCGTCGCCGCCCAGATTCGCGGCAACACGCGCCTGGAGGTCGGCTGGACCGTCGGCGCCGCGCTCATCCTCGTGGTGCTGGCCACCTTCACCTTCGCCAAGCTCCCGGCAATCCGCAATCCGCCGAACTCCGGCGCCAACGGGCTGCAGCTCGCCAACGGCGGTACGCTCTTCGCCTCGGGTCCCAGCCAGAGGCTGCCGCCCAACGGCAGGTCGCTGAACGTGTGCGTCAACGGCCAGCAGTACATCTGGCGCTACACCTACGCCGCGGACTGCTCGAAGGCGCCGCTGGCCTCGGTGTTCTCCTACCAGGAGATGGTCGTGCCGGTCGACACGACGGTCACGCTCAACATCCAGGCCCAGGACGTCGCGCACTCGTGGTGGATCCCCAAGCTGGGCGGCAAGTTCGACGCCATTCCCGGCTACACGAACTACACGTGGTTCAAGATCCCGGGCAAGCTCGCGGGCACGGTGTTCACCGGGCAGTGCGCCGAGCTCTGCGGGCGCAACCACGCCAACATGACCGCCACGGTCCGCGCGGTCACGCCGTCCGAGTACGAGAAGTGGCTCGACACGCGCAAGGCCGACATCAAGGCCGCCGACGACGCCGCCGCCGCGCAGCGCAAGCAGATCGAACAGCAGACGCCGTAGCCCCCTTCATGGCCGCCACCACCGAGCAAGCCCTCACGCCCGTCCCGCAGATCGTCGCCCGGCGCGTCGAGCCCGAGCGCACGGGCTGGACCTCCTGGGTGACGACGACGGACCACAAGCGGATCGGGATCATGTACCTGGTCCTCACGTTCGTCTTCTTCATCCTGGGCGGGACCGAGGCGCTGCTCATGCGCCTGCAGCTCAGCCAGGCGAACAACACGCTGCTGGACCCCAAGACGTACAACGAGCTGTTCACGATGCACGGGACGACGATGATCTTCCTGTTCGTCGTCCCGATCATGGCCGGCTTCGGCAACTACTTCGTGCCGCTCATGATCGGCGCCCGCGACATGGCGTATCCGAAGCTCAACGCCCTGTCGTTCTGGCTGCTGGTGGCGGGCGGCCTGGTGTTCTACGGCTCGATCTTCTTCAACCCGCCGGAGTGCGGCTGGACGTGCTACCCGCCGCTGTCCTCGAAGGCCTACCTGCCCAACGGCGGCGTCGACGCGTGGATCTTCCTCATCCACCTCACGGGCCTGAGCTCACTCGTGGGCGCGATCAACTTCTACGCGACGATCGCCAACATGCGCGCGCCGGGCATGGGCTGGGGCCGCCTGCCGCTCTTCGTCTGGTCGATCCTGACCTACGCGATCCTGCTGATCGTCGCGCTGCCGGTCATCGCCGCGGCGGTGACGATGCTGCTCACCGACCGGCACTTCGGGACGCACTTCTTCGACGCATCGAACGGGGGCTCGCCATTGCTCTGGCAGCACCTGTTCTGGTTCTTCGGGCACCCCGAGGTCTACATCATGGTGCTGCCGGGCTTCGGGATCATCTCCGAGGTCCTGCCGGTCTTCGCGCGCAAGCCGATCTTCGGCTACAAGGCGATCGCCGCGGCCACCGTGCTGATCGGCTTCCTCGGCTTCCTGGTGTGGGCGCACCACATGTTCTCCACGCCGAGCCCGACAATCGTGCTCGTCTTCTTCATGCTGGCGTCGTTCCTGATCGCCGTGCCCACCGGGGTCAAGATCTTCAACTGGGTGGCCACGCTGTGGCGCGGCACGATCGAGTTCAAGACGGCGCTGCTGTTCTGCGTCGGCTTCATCGGCACGTTCCTCATCGGCGGCATCACGGGCGTCTTCCTCGCCGTCTTCCCGGTCGACTGGCAGCTCACCGACACCTACTTCGTGGTCGCCCACCTGCACTACGTCCTGATGGGCGGCGCCGTCTTCGGCATCTTCGCCGGGATCTACTACTGGTTCCCGAAGATCACCGGGCGCCTGCTGAGCGAGGGCCTCGGGAAGCTGAGCTTCTGGCTGATGCTCATCGGCTTCCACGTCACCTTCCTGATCCAGCACTCGATGGGCCTGGACGGGATGCCGCGGCGCATCTACGAGTACCCCGACGTCGGCCACCTCGAGATCTACAACCTGATCTCGACGATCGGCTCGTTCGTCCTCGCCCTCGGCGTGCTGGTGACCGCGGTCAACGTGCTGCGCAGCGTCAAGCGCGGGCCGATCGCAGGGCCGGACCCGTGGAAGGCCAACACGCTGGAGTGGTTCACCACCTCGCCGCCGCCGGTCAACAACTTCGACGTCATCCCGCGCGTGCGCTCGGTCGAGCCGATGAAGGACATCCGCCGCCAGGTCGAGCGCCAGATGGCGCCGACCGAGGCGCCGCCGACCCCCGCGGCCGAGTCCGCGGTGCGTGCGTGATGGCCGCCCCGCGCGCCGGCGCCGTCGCGATCACGCCGCTGGCCGGCGCGCGCCAGGTCGTCGTCGACTACGTCGCGCTGACCAAGCCGCGCGTGCAGTCGCTGCTGCTCTTCACCACGGTGACGACGATGCTCGTCGCCGGCACGCCGTCGCTGGAGCTCATCCTGCTGACCTGCCTGGGCGGCTACCTGTCCGCCGGCGGCGCGGGCGCGGTCAACCACGCCTACGACCGCGACATCGACGCGCGCATGGCGCGCACCGCCGACCGTCCCGTGCCCGCCGGGCGGGTATCGGCGCGCGCCGCGACGATCTTCGGCTTCGTGCTCGCCGCGCTGTCGCTGGTGGAGCTGTCGCTGTGGGTCAACCCGCTGGCGGCCGCGCTGTCGTTCTGCGGGTTCGTCGGCTACACGCTCGTCTACACCGTGTGGCTCAAGCGCCGCACGCCGCAGAACATCGTCATCGGCGGCGCGGCCGGGGCGATCCCCCCGCTCGTCGGCTGGGCGGCGGTCACCGGCGGCCTGGACGGCATGGCGGTGTACCTCTTCGCGATCGTCTTCTTCTGGACGCCGCCGCACTTCTGGGCGCTGTCGCTGCTCATGAAGGGCGAGTACGAGCGCGTGGGCGTGCCGATGCTGCCCGTGGTGCGCGGGGAGGCCGAGACCCGCCGCCAGATCCTGCTCTACAGCGTCCTGCTCTACGCGGTCACCCAGCTGCCGTTCTGCGCCGGCGGCCTGGGGACGATCTATCTGGTCGCCTCGTTCGTCCTCGGCGTCCTGTTCATCGGCGGCGCCTGGCTCCTGAGCCGCCGCGCCGACCGGCGCTCGGCGCTGCGCCTGTACCTCTTCTCACTCGCCTATCTGGCCCTGCTCTTCGGCGCGATGGTCGCCGACGTCAAGCTCTAGGATCCGCACGCTGCCATGGACCGCAATCTCGCCCGCAAGAACGTCCGCACCGGCCTCATCGTCACCGCCGTGTGCTTCTTCATGTTCGGCATGACCTTCGTGGCGGCGGCCATCTACATCTCGTGAGTCCGGTCGAGCCCGAGATCCCGCCCGCCGGCGACGAGATCCACCTCCCCGGCGGCAGCATCCAGCCGCTGCTGCTGACCGTCGGGCTCACGGTCGCCCTCGTCGGCGTGACCACGAGCATCGTGCTGGTCATCCTGGGCGGGGTCCTCGCGCTGGGCGTGATCGTGGCCTGGATCCGCGACACCCGGCGCGACATCGACGAGCTTCCGCTGGACCACCACTAGCTTCGCGCTCGTCCGCGGTCGACAGCGGGCGCCGGCCCGGGGCGCCGAACGTCGGTCCTGCCCCCTCCTGAGGGGGGAAAACCGACGTTCGGCGTCCCGCGCGCGCCCGGCTCCAACGGCGACGGGCGACGAACGGCTACGCAGCCGCGCCGAACGGCGCTGACACCGGCACGTCGCAGATCGCGCCGTCGTCGGTCCAGCAGCGCACGATGTCGCGCATCGAGAGCAGGCCGGCGACCTCGCCTCCGGTGGTGACGACGAGGTGGCGGAAGCCGCCACGCACCATCGCGACCGCGGCCTCCTCGAGCGACCAGTCCGGGGCGGCGAAGACGATGTCGGACGTGAGGTGGTCCGAGACGCGCTCCGTGTCGGGATCCTGGCCCTGCCCGATGGAATCGAGCAAATCGCGCTCGGTGAGGATGCCGGGCCCGGGACTTTCGGGGTCGAGCACCACGGCCGCGCCGACGCGGCGATCGGCCATCAGGCGCGCCGCCTCGCGCAGCGTGTGACCGGGGCCCACGGTCAGGACCACCTTGGTCATGCCGTTACGTACCTGCATGCCGTCTGCCGCCTCCTCGGTGGCCTAGCTTGCAACGATTGGCTCAATCTACCATCCGCTGACATGGTGTCCAGCGCTCACGCGCCAATTTGATGGTGATCTACCGGGTCACGTGAACGCAGTACGGGTACGCGTCGTAAGTAGAGATTCCTCACCATGCAGCGCGCCGCCACCATTCGTCACCGCACCAGCCTCTTCGAGGAGGCCACCTCGATCGTCGAGGCCGAGTACGCCTCCGACCTGAGCCTCGACGACATCGCCCGGCGCGTTGCGTCCAGCCGGCGCCAGCTCCAGCGCGCCTATGCCGAGATCGGCAACACGACGTTCCGCGAGCATCTGACCGCCGTTCGGATGGACCGCGCGGCCGACATGCTGCGCAACCGCGGGCAGACCGTCCGCGAGGTCGCCCACCGGGTGGGCTACCGCCAGCCCGCGCAGTTCGCCAAGGCCTTCCGCCGCCACCACGGCTCCTCGCCCTCGACCTTCCGGTCGCGCGGCCCGCTGGAGGGCTTCGGCGACGGTTCTCGGGTCGCCGCCCAGCCCGCCTGAGGCCGCGCCCAGCGCCGCCAGGTAGCGCCGGAACGTACGTCGTTGCGCTCCATCGCGGACGACCCATAGGATGCTGCGGGCATGCCGGAGGAGAGCACGCCGCGGCGCGAGCGCAAGCGCACCGTCCAGCAGATGGTCATCGTTGGCGTCATCGCCTCTGCGGTGGGCATCGCGATTGGACTGAGCATCCATTGGTTCCCGCCTGCCGACTCGACGCAGGCGGACAAGATCGACACGCTCTGGGACGTCCTCATCATCGCTACCGTCCCGGTGTTCGTGCTCGTCACGGTGATCGTGTGCTTCTCGGTCATCGAGTTCCGCATGCGCCCCGGCGAGGAGAACCTCGACGGGCCGCCGATCCACGGCAACACCCGGCTCGAGGTCATCTGGACCGCGATCCCGGCGATCCTCATCGTCGGCCTCGTGACCTACGCCTACGTGGTGATGCGCGACATCGAGGAGGCGCCCGCCGCCGGCAACGAGCGCGTGGTCGCCGTCACGGGCCAGCAGTTCACGTGGACCTTCACCTACAACGAGGCCGGCAAGAAGTTCTCCACCGCGCAGCTCTACCTGCCGGCGGGCAAGTCGGTGAAGTTCGACGTGCGGTCCAAGGACGTCATCCACGACTTCTGGGTCCCGGACTTCCGCATGAAGATCGACGCCGTGCCCGGGATCACGACGCATTACCGGGTCACGCCGAAGAACCCGGCGGCGATCGGCGACCACGCGATCGTCTGCGCGGAGCTCTGCGGCCTGGGCCACGCCTTCATGCGCCAGACTGCGCACATCCTCGCCCCCGCCGCGTTCGACAAGTGGGTGCAGAAGATGACCACCCGCCCGGCCGCGGCCGCCGGTGGTGGCGGCGGCGCAGGCGGAGCCGCCGTGGACGCCAAGGCGCTCTTCACCTCCGGCGACGCCGACACCGGCGCGACGGCGTGCGCCACGTGCCACACGCTGGCCGACGCGGGCGCCAAGGGCCAGGTCGGCCCGGACCTCGACAAGGTGCTGAAGGGCAAGGATGCGGCCTTCATCAAGCAGTCGATCCTCGAGCCCGACAAGGTGATCGCGCCCGGTTTCCAGCCCGGGGTCATGCCCGCGAACTTCGGCGATACGCTGTCGGCCGAGCAGGTTGATGCCCTCGTCAAGTACCTCTCCGAGGTGACCAACAAGTGAGGTCTCGCCGCTGATGCCCCTCGCGCTGCGCGCACCAGGATGGTGGCGCGCCCTGGAGTACACGATCTTGGGCGTGGCCTTCACCTACGCGATCACGATCGGGCTGCGGGCGCTGTTCGGCTACGACCCGCTGCTCGATGGCGAGGCCGTGCTGCGCGTCGGGCTGCTGACCACGCCGATGTTCTTCCTCGTCGGCCTGGGCTGCTTCGACTACTGGTTCTACTGGGCCTCAGGGCGCCCGACCCGCCCCGAGGATCACTCGGGCCATGGCGCGTACTCCTGGAAGGACTACTTCCGCCCGAACACCGACCACAAGGTGATCGGGATCCAGTACGTCGTCACCTCGTTCTTCTTCCTCTTCGTCGGCGGGCTGATGGCGATGCTGATGCGCGCCGAGCTCGCCGCGCCGGGGCGCCAGTTCGTCGACGCCAACACCTTCAACGGCCTCTTCAGCGTCCATGCGTCGCTGCTGATCTTCCTGTTCGTCATCCCCGTCTTCGCGGGGCTGGCGAACTTCGTGCTGCCGCTCATGATCGGCGCGCCGGACATGGCCTTCCCGCGCCTGAACGCGCTCTCGTACTGGCTGCTGCCGGTCGCCGGCACGATGATGCTGCTGTCGTTCCTGGCCCCGGGTGGGTCGTTCGCCAGCGGCTGGACGGCCTACGCGCCGCTGAGCACCTCGGCGCCGATCGGGCAGGAGTTCTTCATCGTCGCGGTGCAGTTCGCGGGCGCGTCGTCGATCGCCACCGCGCTGAACTTCCTGGTCACCATCATCACGATGCGCGCGCCGGGCATGTCGTTCTTCCGGATGCCGCTGCTGGTGTGGGCGAACTTCTCGACCTCGCTGCTGGTCGTCATCGCCACGCCGTTCATCGCCGCCTCGCAGTTCTTCGTCCTGCTCGACCGCGCCCTGGGCTTCAACTTCTTCGACCCGACCCAGGGCGGCGACGTGCTCATGTACCAGCACGTCTTCTGGTTCTACTCGCACCCGGCGGTCTACATCATGATGCTGCCGGGCTTCGGGATCATCAGCGAGGTCCTCGCGGTCAAGGCCCGAAAGCCGATCTTCGGCTACCGCATGATGGCGTTCTCGCTGCTGGCCATCGTCGTGCTGGGCTTCACGGTGTGGGCGCACCACATGTTCGTGTCGGGCATGCAGCCGTGGATCCGCGTGCCGATGATGGTCACCACGGCGATCATCGCCATCCCCACCGGGATCAAGATCTTCTCGTGGCTGGCGACGCTGTGGCGCGGCGTGCTGCACCTCGACACGCCGATGCTCTTCGCCCTCGGCTTCCTGACCATGTTCACGTGCGGCGGGATCTCGGGCGTGATGCTCGCGATGATCCCGCTGACCATCCACGTCAGCGACACCTACTTCATCGTCGCCCACATCCACTACGTGCTGTTCGGCGGATCGCTGTTCACGATCTTCGCCGGCGTCTACTACTGGTTCCCGAAGATGACCGGGCGGATGTACGACGAGCGCCTCGGGCGCCTGCACTTCTGGATGACCTTCATCTTCTTCAACCTGACCTTCGGCCCCATGCACATCATCGGCGTGCAGGGCATGCCGCGCCGCGTCTACGACTACGCCGACAAGTTCGCGACCTGGAACCTGATCATCTCCATCTGCGCGTTCATCCTCGGCCTCAGCACGCTGATCTTCGCCTACAACATGATCGCCTCCTGGCGCGGCGGGCCGCGCGCGGTGGCCAACCCGTGGCGCGCGCTCACGCTGGAGTGGCAGGTCTCCTCGCCGCCGCCGGTCTTCAACTTCGACCACATCCCGACGGTCGTCGGCGGCCCGTACGAGTACGGCGTCCCCGGAGCGGTGCACGGCGTCTTCAAGGGCGCGGAGGTCCCCGCTCCGGGGGCCACCCACGCGACGACCACGGCAGAGTAGGAGGCGCGCGTGGCCAGAACCATCCTCGTAGTGGCCAACGAGACCCTCGGCGGGGCTCCGCTGCTGGCGCGGATCAAGGAGAAGGTGGCCGCGGAGCAGGGCGCGCACGTCGTCGTCTGCGTGCCGCGCACGAACCCGCGCCAGGGCAACATCATCTACGACGAGGCCGTGTTCGACGCCGCGCAGGTGCGCATCGACCTGGCGCGCAAGATCATGCGCGAGGAGGGCATCGAGGCGATCGGCGAGGTCGGCGATCCCGACCCCTACACCGCCACGATGGACGCGATCGCCGAGCATCACCCCGACGAGATCGTCATCTCCACCTACCCGGCCGCGTCGTCGGGCTGGCTGCGGCGCGACCTCATCGAGCGCATCGCCGAGGCGACCCGGATTCCCGTCGAGCACGTAGTCGTCGACCTCGAGCAGGAGGGCCTGCCCTTCGGCGTGACCCTCGCGGTCGCCAACCGCACCGCCGCCTCCCCCGCCCTGCTCGAGGCGCTCAAGGCCCGCACCGATGAGCTCGAGCGCCACGTCTTCATCTTCGTCGTGCCCCAGGAGGGCGGCCACGGCGTCGCCGCCCGTCAGGCGCGCGCCCGCCTGACCCAGGTCATCGACCGCGCGCGCGCCGCCGGCCTCATCTGCGCCGGCATGATCGCCGACCCCGACCCCTACAACGCGGTCGTGAACGCGCTGCAGTTCTTCCGCGTCGACGACATCGTCATCTCCACCCTGCCGGCCACCCGCTCGGGGTGGATGCGCGCCGACCTCATCGAGCGCGTGCGCCGCGCGTCCAACAAGCCGGTCGAACACGTCGAGTCCGCGGACACGGCCGACGCGGCCGCGTAGGGAACGTCATGGAAGCCGCCTCGATCGCCCACGCCGAGCACGACCACCACGGTCCACCGGCGGCCAACCGCTCCTCGCGCGTCGAGACGCAGCTCCTCGGGATGCTGCTGTTCATCGTCTCCGAGGTCATGGTCTTCGGGGCGTTCTTCACGGCGTACTTCTTCATCCGCGTCGTGGCCGGCGACCAGTGGTTCCCCTACCAGGGCCACAGCCTCCCGGTGGCGGTCGCAGGCGTCAACACGGCGATCCTGCTCTCGTCCTCGGTCACCATGCACTGGGCGGAGACGTCGATCAAGAACGGCAACCGCTTCGGCCTGAAGGCGGGCATCCTCTCCACCTTCCTGCTGGGCTGCACGTTCCTCTTCGTCCAGATCAACGAGTACGCCCACATCGGCTTCGCCCCGCACGACTTCGCCCAGGCCTCGGTCTTCTACGGCCTCACGGGCCTGCACGGCGCGCACGTCTTCGTCGGCCTGACGCTGCTGGCGATGGTCGTGGCGCGCTCGTTCCGGGGCCACTATTCGCCCGAGGAGCACCGCGGCGTCGAGGTGCCCGGCATCTACTGGCACTTCGTCGACGTGATGTGGGTGGTCGTCTACACCACCGTGTACGTCCTCTAGTGCTCAACCCCCTGCGCTCCGAGGAGGAGGCCTTCCGCGCGCTGGTGTGGGTCGTGGCGGTGGCGGCGGTGGTCGTGGTCCTCGTACTCCTCGGGCGCGCGCTCTTCTGACGCGGCGCCTGGTCGTCCGCGTTGCGTCTTGTGCGCAGCGCGGCGCTTACGGCATCACTGAGGGGAGGCGGCCCTGGAGCGGGGCGACCGGGGCCGGTCGTCCTCCGCGGGTGGTGAGCTAGCCGAAGGATGCTGGATTGTGTGGCTCCTGGCCACACAAGTCAGCGCAGTGGCGAACGGGGGGCCTTTCCCCATCGGTGATGCTGTAAGCGCAAGCAGCGCCGCAAGCGCAGCGCGGACGGGCTCAGGCGGCGACGAGCGCGGGCGAGGGGGCCGGCTCGTCCTCATCGACGGGCTCGTCCTCGTCGACCGGCCCCTCGCGGCCCTCGACCTCGCGCATCCCGGGCAGGAACAGCGCCGAGAAGGTGACGACGGCGCCGAGCAGGCCCGCTGCGATCAGGGTGTTCTGCGCGCCGATGGCGCCGCTCACCGGGCCCGTGAGGGCAAAGGACAGGGGCAGCAGGCCGATCGAGATCAGCCAGTCGAGGCTCGAGACGCGGCCGAGCAGCGCGGCAGGGACGTGGCGCTGCTTCGCGGTGGCCCACACGATAGTGCCCGCCGTCTCCAGGGCGTTGAACGCGAGGCTGGCCAGCATGAGCTGCCACACCGCGGAGGCCAGGCCATAGCCCGCGATCGCGAGGGTGGCCAGCGTCCACGTCACGTACATGAAGGTGATGTCGCGCCGCGGCAGCCCGCGCTGGCCCAGCACGACGGCGCAGCCGACCGAGCCGATGCCGCCGGCGGCGAAGACGATGCCCAGGTCGGCGGCGCTGCCGTGCAGGTCGTTCTTGACGATGTAGGGCAGCAGCACCTCGGCCGGGCCCATGAACAGCAGGTAGGCGATCGCCGCGCTGGCGAAGGTCGCCCACAGCCACACGTGGCTGCGGACGTAGCGCAGGCCCTCGCGCATGTCGCGCGCGACGCTGCCGCCCCCCGTGGGGACGGCGCGGCGCGCCGCCGGGGCCATGGCCAGCAGCGCGGCGGCCGAGATGACGAACGACGCCGCGTCCAGGGCAAAGGCGGTACCCGCCCCGAAGAGGCTGATGAGCACGCCGCCGAGCGCCGGCCCCGCCAGCCGCAGCGCGATCGGGCGCACGAACTGGTCCAGCGCATTGGCCTGCGGGAGGTCGGCGGCGGGCAGGACCTCGGGCACGAGGGCGTCGAAGGAGGGGCTGAAGAAGGCGGTGCCCGCCCCGTAGACCGCCGCCAGCGCCGCAACGTGCCAGAGCTCGAGGACGCCGGTGAGCGACAGCAGCGCCATCAGCCCGACGGCGAGCCCGCGCAGGACGTCGGCGGCGACCATCACGCGGCGGCGGTCGAAGCGATCGCTGACCACGCCGCCCACGAGCAGGAAGGCGATGGTGGGGACCGTCATGGTGATCCCGACGATCGCGAGCGCCGTGGGCGCGTTGGACAGGGCGTAGACCTGCCACGCCATCGCGACGAGGAAGATGCCGTCGCCCAACAGCGAGACGCACATCCCGCTCCACAGCAGGCGGAAGTCGCGATGGCGCAGCGGCGCCAGCAGGCGCACGCGGTTCAGACCGCCTCCGTGGCCCCCGCCGCCCTCGTAACTAAGGTGCATCGGTCGCCGCGGGGTGCTCGGCGCGCAGGTACTCGATCGTGGTGTCGGCGTCCATCGGGCGGGCGAAGTAGAAGCCCTGGCCGTGCCCACAGCCGAGGTCGCGCAGGGTGGTCCACTGCTCGGGGAACTCGATGCCCTCGGCGACGACGTCGAGGTTCAGCGTCTGGCCCAGGGCCACCACCGCGGTGGCGAGGCCCGAAGCCTCCGGCGACGCGCCCGCGGCCAGGAAGGAGCGGTCCATCTTCAGGATGTCGACCGGGAAGCGGCTGAGGTAGCTCAGCGAGGAGTAGCCGGTGCCGAAGTCGTCCATGGCCAGGCGCACGCCGAGCGCGCGCAGCTCCTGCAGGCGCTGGACCGCGAGGTCGGTGTCGGTCATCATCACGGTCTCGGTGATCTCGAGCGTGAGGGTCTCCGGCGCCAGCCCGGAGTCGCTGAGCGCCTCGCGGACGTCGCCGACGATGTCCGAGTGCTGCAGCTGCTTGACCGAGAGGTTGACGCTCATCGTCAGCGGGACCTCGCGCGGCACCAGCTCCTGGATGGCCTTGGCCTGGCGGCAGCCCTCGCGTAGCACCCAGCGGCCGATGGGCACGATCAGCCCCATCTCCTCGGCCAGCGGCACGAAATCGTCCGGACCCACCAGCCCGCGCTCGGGGTGGCGCCAGCGCAGCAGCGCCTCCAGCCCGGACACGGCGCCGTCCTCGAGGCGCACCAGGGGCTGATAGTGCAGCTCGAGCTGGTCGGTGACCATGGCGCGCTGCAGGTCGGCGCGCAGCTCCAGGCGCGCGAGCACGCCCTCGTGCATCGCCGGCTCGAACAGGCGGTAGCCGCCCTTGCCGTCGCGCTTGGCGATGTACATCGCGGCGTCGGCGTTGCGGATGAGCTCGTCGGCGTCCGCGGGCGAGCCACCCTCGACCACCGAGATGCCGAGGCTGGAGCGCACGACGATGTCCTTCTGGTCCAGGCGCAGCGGCTCCAGGAGCGAGTCGAGGACCCGCTCGGCGGTGTCGGCGGCCTCCTGCGCGCTGACGACGTCCTCGAGCAGGATCGCGAACTCGTCGCCGCCGAAGCGCGCCGCGGTGTCGGTGGCGCGGATGCTCGTGGCCAGGCGCTCGGCCACCTCGCGCAGCACCTCGTCGCCGGCGGCGTGGCCGAGGCTGTCGTTGATCGTCTTGAAGTCGTCGAGGTCCAGGAAGATGACCGCGATGCCGTTGTGCTCGCGCCGGTTGCGCGCGACGGCGTGGCGCACGCGCTCGACGAACAGGGCGCGGTTGGCCAGGTTGGTGACGGGGTCGTGGAAGGCCTGGTGGGCGAGCTGCTCCTCGAAGGCCTTGCGCTCGCTGACGTCGCGGCTGTTGAGGACGATGCCGCGGACGGCCTCGTCCTCGAGCAGGTTCGTGTGGAGGACCTCGAACTGGCGCAGCGTCCCGTCCTGGTGGCGCAGCGAGCACTCCAGGACCTCGGTATCGCTGCCGGCGTACGCGCCGCCGTCGGCCAGCAGGTGCAGCAGGCGGCTCTTCTCGTCGGGGTCCAGGAGGTGATCGAAGCGGGTGCCGACCACATCCTCCGGGGCGTAGCCGAGGACGCGCTCGATCGACGGGCTCTGGTAGACGATGTTGGCCTCGGCGTCGAGCACGGTGATGAGGTCGCTGGCGTGCTGGACGAGCGACCCGAAGCGCGCCTCGCTCTCGCGCCGGTGGACCTCCTCGGTCAGCGCGGCGCTCTCCAGCGCGAGTGAGATCTGCGTGGCGAGCGCACGCAGGGCGCTCTGCAGCGCGCTGCGCAGCGCCCGTGAGGTCGCCGTCGCGCCGGTCACGACCAGGAGCCCGCGGGCGTCGCCGCGCAGGGTGAGGCCCAGGACGTGGGCATGGACGTGCTCGGGCCCGAGGCGCAGGTCCTCGCGCGTCTCGCCGATCAGCAGGACCCCGCCTGGCGGCTCGGCCAGCAGATCGGCGGCGGTCTTGGCGCCCACCTTCCAGGTCCCGCCGCGGGGCTCCAGGGCGCCCTCGGCCGCGACGACGCTCAGCTCGCCGTCCTCGACGAGGCACAGCCGCGCGGCCGCACCGTGGTCGAACAATGCGCGCACGGCCTTCAGCGCGGCGCGATAGATCTCCGCCCGGCCGGTGGCGGCCACCAGCGAGGCCCCCGCCGCGCTGAGCGTGCGCTCGCGGGCGACCGAGCGCTCCTGCTGGCGGACGAGACCCGCCATGCGCAGCACGACGAGGCCGAAGAGCACCACCGACGCGGCGATGATGACGAGCAGGTCGAGGTTGCCGCGGCGCAGCTCCTGTGTCGCCTCGACGACCGGAGCGATGAGCGACGCGACGGTCAGCAGGGTGAGGCGCAGCGGCGTCAGCCGCGGCACGCGCTCGGGCGCGGGCTGCTGGAGCTCGCGCATCGAGGGGTGCAGGGCGGCGGCACCCCACAGCAGGTAGAAGCTGATCCAGCCGACGTCGAGCCAGACCTGGCCGTGATAGGCGCCGTTGAGGGTGACCACGCCGTAGGCGAAGTCGGTGACCAGCAGCGCCACGATCGCGGAGGCCAGCAGGTAGAAGGCCGGCTGGCGCTTGCCGGTGTCGACGGCGAGGCGGATGGCGGCGGCCAGCAGCAGGATGTCGCCGAGCGGATAGGCGATCGAGACGAGCTTGCCCGTCACCGTCATCGACTCGTCGTGCAGGTAGGGCGCGATGAGCGCGACCCAGGACAGCAGGGCCAGGCCCAGCGTCATGATCAGCGAGTCGATGACGCCGGCGCGATCGCTCTCCGGGTTGCGCTGGCGGATGAGCATCAGCAGGCCGGCCATGAGCGCCGGATAGACGGCCACATAGGCGCCGTCGCCCAGCGACGGGAAGGGGACGTCGGCGCCGAACAGCCGCGGATAGCTGTAGGTGTAGAGGTCGCCGAGCCAGAAGAGCGTCATCCCGACCGCGAACCAGATCCACGGTCCGCGCGATGCCGGCTTGTAGCGGCGGATGCCCAGGATGATGGCCACGACGGGCGAGAGCCCGAGGAGGTTGAAGACCGGTCCGCTGGCGGCGAAGGGCGGCACCCAGACGTACAGCGCGCACAGCAGCGCCCCGGCGCCCAGGTACAGCTGCCAGAGCGCGACGCGCCCGAGTCCGAGCCGCCGACGCATGGCTAGGCTGCGGCCTCCAGCCACGGAGTGCCCGGGGAGCGCGCGGGCTGCAGCTCGCCGCGCTGGGCCAGCTCCTCGAGCGCGGAGATCAGCAGATCGACCTCCTCGTCGGTGTTGGCCGCGGTGAGCTGGACGCGGAAGCCGACCTCGTCCTTGGGCACCAGCGGGTAGGCGGCGAGCGTCACGTAGACGCCGCGGTCGAAGAGCATCTGCCCGACGGCGCCGATGCGGTTGAAGTCGCGCAGCGGGATCTCCACGATCGGGAAGCCCGAGCGGTTGGGCGTGTGGACGCCCAGGCGGGTCAGGCAGTCGAGCACCCGGCCGGTGCGCTCGCTGAGCACGCGGCGCAGCTCGTCGCCGCGCGCCTCGTTGACGTCGAAGCCGGCCAGGACGGTGGCCAGCGAGGCCACCGGCGACGGGCCCGAGTACAGGTAGGGCGGAGCGGCGACCTTGAGCAGGTCCTTGACGTCGGTGGGGCAGGCGATGAAGGCCAGCAGCGAGGAGTAGGCCTTCGAGAAGCCGCCGACGAGCACGATGTGGTCGTAGCTCTCGTCGCAGTGGCGCACGACGCTGTTGCCGCGGCTGCCGTAGATCGAGGTCTCGTCGGGGCTGCGCTCGCCGATGACGCCGAAGCCGTGGGCGTCGTCGACGTAGAGCAGGGCGCCGTGCTTGCGGGCGACGGCCGCGAAGGCGCGGATGTCGGGCGCGTTGCCGGTCATGCTGTTGACGCCGTCCATGCAGACCAGGCGGGTGCGGTCGCGCTCGGCGCGCAGCAACTCGTCGAGATGGTCGGGATCCTCGAAGCGGAAGCGCTTGACCGCCGCGCCGCGCGCACGCGCCACCTGGCAGCCGTCGTAGATCGTCTTGTGGGCCCGCGCGTCGAGGAAGATGGTGCCCGAGGCGGCCAGCAGCGGGATGACCGACATGTGGATGTGGGTGATCGTCGGCAGCACGAGCGTGTCCTCGGCGCCCAGCAGCGACGTCAGGCGCTGCTCGATCTCCTCATAGAGGACCGGGCTGCCGAGCAGGCGCGACCAGCTCGGGTGGGTGCCCCACTCGTCGAGGTAGGCCGGGATCGCGTCGATGATCTCGCGGTCGAGATCGAAGCCGAGGTAGTTGCAGGACGCGAAGTCGGCCAGCCAGTGGTCGCCGATGCGGATCATGCGCCCATCGATCTCGTCGATGACCGCGTCCATCATCGGATGGGAGGCCTTGAGCTCAGAGAGGTCGCGGCAGGTCTCGAGCCAGTGCTCGATCCAGGGCCGTGTGGAGACGCGCGTGGGCGCCGCGTCGCGCCCCCTGGTGGGCGTGGGGAGGCCGTGGGCTGCGGCAGACGCGCTCATGTCCGTTTCTAGTCGGACGAGACGAGCGGCAGCTTGAGCGCGCCGAGCGGATAGGCGTAGCTGCGTCTGTTACTTGACGGTCAGCTTGCCCTGCATCCCGGCCGCGCGATGGCCGGGGACCGAGCAATAGAACGTGTAGCTGCCGGCCGTGAAGCTCGCGCTGAACTGCGAGGTGCCGCCGTCCTTGACGACCTCGCCCTTGCCCTTGCCGTCGATCACGATGTCGTGCGGCGTGCCCGACTTGTTGGTCATCTTGACCGTGATCTTCCCGGGCGTGCCCTGCGCCGTATCGGTCACGAACGCCAGCTGACCGGTGGGATCGGCGTCGATCTGGAGATTCCCGCCGCTCTCCACGGCGGGCTTGCCGCCGCCCGCCTGCTTGACCGCGGTGGCCAGCAGGCCGCTGTCCTTGCCGCCCGCGGCGACGGACTTCGCGACGTAGGCGGCGATGTCGTAGGCCTGGTCGCCGGTCACGAGCTTGGCGGGCATGACGCCGTCGCGGTTGGGATGCAGGATCTGGCCGTGGATGGCGCCGGCGAAGTCCGAGCGCGGCATCCCGTCCTTGATCGCCTGCTGGAAGGCCTCGTCGAGGTTGGGGCCCGTCGTGCCCTTGGTGCCGGCGCGGGCCAGCACATGGCAGGAGCCGCACTTCTGCACGAACAGCTGCTTGCCGGAGATCAGGTTGGCGCTCTCGGCCTCGTTGTGCGCCGAGCACGCGCTCAGCGCCAGCGTGGCGCCCGCCGCCGCGAGCCCCGCGAACGCGGCCCGCAGACCGGGTCTGGAGAGCACAGGACCCATCGGCGCGGGACTCTATCTCAGGCCACGGGCGGCAGCTCCGCCAGGTGCCCCTGCGCCGCCGCGATCACCCCGCCGGCCACCCCCTCCCAGGAGAAGCGCTGGTGCGCGGTGGCCACCAGCGCGGCCCGTGTCGCAGCGCGCAGATCGTCGGGCGCGCGCAGCCACGCGGTCACGCGCTCGGCGATCGCGCGCACCGCGCCGTCGTCGATTCCGAACGACAGCCACCCGCGCGCCGGCGCCGGCACGGCGGCCGCCAGCAGCGCGCTGACCTCCGCCGCGCCCGAGTGCCCGGCCGAGACGGGCAGCACGCCGCAGGCCGCCGCCTCGGCGGCCACCATCCCGTAGGCCTCGGGGAACGTGCTCGGGAAGACGAGCGCCTCGCAGCCGGCCAGCAGCGGCGCCAGCTCGTCGTGCTCCAGGCGCCCCGTGAGCACGACGCGCTCGCGCAGGTCGCGCGCCGCGGCCCAGTACGCCTCGTCGGCGGTCTCGAGAAAGGCCTGCAGATGGCGCAGCGGCGCTCGCGGGCCGCCCTCGAGCTCGCGTCCGGCCTGTGCGATCTCGCGCACGGCCTCGCGATCGCCGGCGGCGAGCGCGTCCAGAAGGGCCAGCAGACCGTCGTGGAAGCCGCCGAAGCCGATGACCACCAGGCGGGCCTCGGGAACCAGCGGCCACGCCGCCAGCAGCAGGTCGATGCCCTTGGAGACGATGAGCTTGCCGATGAAGCACACGTGGCGGTCGCGGACGAGGTCCAGCCTGCTCAGCGCGCTCGCGGCCGCGCTCGCGTCGCGGGCGAAGGCGCCCACGCCGGCGTCGTCCTCGCTGGCCGCCAGCCGCCCGATCAGCGCCTCGACGCCGGCGGCGGCGTCGTCGCGCGGGCGGAACTCGTCGACGTCGACGCCCGGCGGCCCCAGCCGGGTGCGCTCGGGCAGGCTGTCGTCCTGCACCGCCGCGAACAGCGACTCGCCGGTGTGGCGCGAGCCGACAAGCACCCCACGCGCGCCGGCGAGGCCCTCGCGCGCCCAGGGCAGGAAGCGCGCAGGGTCGCGCTTGACGACGTACTCCAGGGCGCTGCCGTGCACCTTGACCGCGTAGGGCACGTCGCCGCCGAGCCCGAGGGCCACGATCGCCGGCCCCATGACGAGGTGGTTGGCCAGCGCCACGTCGGGCCGGGCCCGGGCGCAGACGTCGCGCACGGCGGCCACGTTGGCCCGCACATAGGCCTCGATCTCGGCGTCGCTGCACTCCAGCAGCGGGCGCGCCTCGAAGCCCTCGTAGCGGTCCGCCACGTAGACGGGCAGCAGGCGACCGATGTCCGGGCGCCACACCGTGACCCGCACGGGCTCGCGCAGCGTCTGCACCCGCGCGACGCCGTCCTGCCACGTGCCCACCGCGTCGACGAAGTCGAGCTCCTCGGGCCGCGGCTCCTGGCACAGCAGGTCGACGCTGTGTCCGGCCCGCGCCAGCGCCGCACACAGGCGCGCGTTGTAGACGTTGGAGCCCGTCCCGCGCAGGAGATAGCCGTGGAAGACGAGGACCCGCATCGGCCGGGGACCTTAGTAGGCTGCCGCGCATGGTCGACCGCCCGCGGTATCGCCTTCGTACCCCCTCCTCGGGCCGCGAGATCATCATCGAAGCCGAGCCCGGCACGGTCTACACCGATCGCGAGACCGGCGAGGAGCTCGAGGTGGTCGGCGTCGTCCTGCCGCTGCCACCGTCCGAGTCGCGCCTGCCGTGGGCCGTCGAGAACCTCCGTTTCTGCACCTGGTGCGATCAGCTGGCGCAGCGCGACCTCAACGATTGCCCCACCTGCGGGCGGCGCATGGCGCCGCTCGCGTCCTGAAACGCCTCTACCCTCTCTTCGCATGCGTACGTACGTGGTCGTTGTTCTCGCCGTCGCGTGCCTGGGCCTGAGCGCCTGCGGCAGCGGTGACGCCTCCCATGACGCCGTGCCCGCGTCGCTGCCGGAGCTCACGCCGCCGCCGGGCGCCGGCGCGCTCGCGCAGACCTCCACGGGCACGTCGGGCACGTCGAGCTCCACCACCTCGACCGACCAGACGGACACCACGTCGACCGACCAGAGCCAGGGCCAGGCGCCAGCGGGCACCACGACGGGCCAGACGACGACGCAGGCACCCGCACCGACGACCACCGGCGGCACGTCCACGGGCGGCACCGGCGGCACCGGGGGCACGGGCACGACGGGCGGCACGGGCACCACGGGCGGCACCGGCGGCGTGTCGCCGGGCGAGTTCAGTCAGTTCTGCAAGGACAACCCGGGCGCCTGTTAGTGGGCCTCGGGGGCGAACGGCGCGATTACGAGGGCCTGCACCTCGATCGCACCGACCTGGACCCCGATCCCATCGAGCAGTTCCGCGTCTGGCTGGCCGGAGCCCGCGAGGCGGGGATCTACGAGCCCGAGGCGATGTCGGTCTCGACGGTCGACGCCGACGGGCGCCCCGCGGCCCGCTACGTCCTGCTGCGCGGACTCGACGAGCGGGGCTTCTGCTTCTACACGAACTACGACTCGGCGAAGGGGCGCGCGCTGGCCGCGCACCCCTACGCGGCGCTGACCTTCGGCTGGCTGGAGATCCACCGCTCGGTGCGCGTCGAGGGTCCCGTCGAGCGCCTGCCGGAGGCCGAGAGCGACACCTACTTCGGTGCGCGCCCGCGTGCGGCCCGCCTCAGCGCGTGGGCATCGGCGCAGAGCGAGGTGATCGCCGGCCGTGACGAGCTCGAGCACGCCTATGCGGCCGCCGACCGGCGCTTCGCCGACACCGAGGTCCCGCGCCCGCCGCATTGGGGCGGCTTCCTCGTGCGCCCCAAGCGCGTCGAGCTCTGGCAGGGCCGCGCCGGGCGCCTGCACGATCGCCTGCGCTACGTGCGCGACGGCGACGGCTGGCGGATCGAGCGGCTGGCGCCGTAGTCGCTAGGCCGGCGGCGTGGGCGTGGCGGCGGCGGGCACCGGGGCGGTGACCAGCGTGGCCGAGTACGCCAGCCGCGCGGTCTTGTACAGGCAGTAGTACTGCGCGAGCTGGTTCGGCTGCGTCTGCACCGTGTTGGTCGAGGTGTCCTCGCACGTGCCCCTGCCGCGGCTGGCGCGCCACGAGGTGTCGGCGCCGAGGCCGACGGCCAGCGCGGGCGCCCACGTGGGCACGGTGAGCGCGATGACCCAGCCCTTCTTGACCGGGATCGACTTGGCCAGCGGGAACTGCACCGTGGTGCCGAAGAAGGGCGTGAGCTTCTGCACGTCGCCCTGGGCGACGGCGCGCGAGCGCAGCTTGCGGCGCGGGTTGAGGACCGTCAGCTGCGCCTGGGACTCGCCGCCGAGCTTGTCGTTGAAGAAGGTCGTCTGCTTCTTGCCGGGCTTGCCGAGACCGATCGTCCAGGCGACGAGGCTCCCGTCCTTGGGGATCGTCATCACGCCGCGGGTGGTGCCGATCTTGGCCTGGTAGCCGGTCGTGCGGCTGACGGCCAGGCACGGGCGCGTCGGGCAGCTCGGCACCGGGGCCGGATCGACCTTGCCGATCTCGATGATCTCAGCGGAGGCGTAGGCGGGGAGCGCGAGCGCCGCGCAGGCAGCGCCGGCGACCGCGAGTAGGGGTAGTCGTGACATCAGGGCCATGGAACACGCTCGCGGTGCAGGGGTTTCGCCCTTGCGGGCTTGCCTAGGAGCTTCCTCGGATACGGAAGGTGGCCGTCTTGGGCGCTTCGGGCGCCGTATCGACGCACGACACGCGCGTGCATCCCGGCTTCGTGGCCTCGGCGATGAAGTCGATCGCCTTCGGCCGTCCCACGAGGGTCTGGGAGAAGCGCATGGTCATCGTGCGGTCGCTGGTCCGCCCGACGATCGCGAGACCGGCCTTGGCCAGCTCCTCGCCCGGCTGGGTCTTGAAGACGGTCCCGCGCATGGTCTCGCCGTCGGCGCGCGCCGTCGCGCACACGAGGTAGTCCGGGGGCGTTGCACCGGGCTTGGTCACCGTCCACAGGCGCACGCACAGCGAGCCCGGCGGTCCCTCGCTCGCCACCAGGTCCTTGGGCTGCCAGGGCGCGGCCAGGGTCAGCGCGATCCGTACGCGCCGGTCGGAGGCCAGCCCGAGCTGCGCGCGCGTAAGGTCCGGGGCGCCGGCGACGGCGTCCTTGGGGTCCTTGACCACGGTCGGCGAGGGTGTGTCGGCCGCGGGCGCGGCGGCGGCCAGTGCGAGCGCGGCGACGCCTCCCGCCACGAGGGCGCGGGGCGCACGGCGAGATGCCCGGGAGGCCGCCATGGGCGGGATCATGACGACTCGGGCCGCCGGAAACGCCAGGTGCAAGAGCCCTCTCAGCGGCCCTCGTAGGTCGCATGGCCGGGACCGTGCTCCAGAAACGAGCGCACCGCGCCCTTGAGGTCCTCGGTGGCGAACAGGCCCCCGGCCAGCTCGGGCACGCGCGCATCGGCCTCCCGGACGCCGCCCTCCACCTGGGCGCGGACGATCGCCTTCGTCGCCGTGTGGGCGCGCGTCGGCCCCTCGGCGAGCCCGCGGGTGAAGTCGCGCGCGGCCGCGTCGAAGCCGTCGTCGGGCAGCACCCGGTTGACGACGTTCCAGCGCTCGAGCGTTTCGGCGTCGTAGAGGGCGCCGGTCATGACCAGCTCGCGGGCGCGCGCGGGCCCGGCACGCTCGGCCAGCCGCTGCGTGCCGCCCATGGCCGGCGTGAGCCCGACGACGGTCTCCACGAGGCCGAAGCGCGCCGACTGCGCGGCCAGCAGCAGGTCGCAGGCCAGCGACAGCTCGAAGGCGGCGGTCAGGCACAGCGCATGGGCGGCGAAGACGGTCGGGAAGGGCAGCTCCTCGACGGTGTGGATCATCGCGAGCAGGTCGGTCCACAGCTCCCCCGCCGCCTGTGCGGAGAGGCCGTCGAAGAGGTGCACGTCGACCCCACCGCTGACCACGCGCCCCTCGGCGCGCACGAGCAGGCCGCGCGGCGGGTCGGCCGCGACGTCGGCGACGGCCACGTGCAGGTCGGCGATCATCGCGGCGTCGAAGAGGTTCAGCGGCGGCGCGTCGAAGGTCAGCACCGCCAGCGCACCCTCGCGCTCGGAGCGCACCGAAACGCCCATCAGGCGCGCAGCGCCGCGGCGGCCGCGGCGATCTCGTCGGCGTCGCCGGGGCTCGGCACCCAGGGCAGGCGCAGCGGGTCGTCGCGGTAGCGCGGGATCACGTGCAGGTGGAAGTGGAAGACCGTCTGCCACGCCGCGGAGCCACAGGAGTTCATGAGGTTCACGCCGTCGGCGCCGAGCGCGTCCTTGGCGCGCGCGGCGAGGCGCCGGGCGGCGGCGGCGCACGCCGACAGGTCGTGCTCGCCGATCGCCAGCAGGTCGCCGGCGTGCTCGCGGGGGACGACGAGCGCGTGCCCGCGCGTGGCCGGGTTGATGTCCATGAACGAGATGGTGCGCTCGTCCTCGGCCACGATCGTCGCCGGCAGCTCCCCGGCGACGATCTTGCAGAACAGGCAGTCGGGATCGGGTCCGGGCATGGCCGGTGAGCCTATATCTTGGGCCGCGATGGCCGTGACCGCGGACGCCCTGCGCGCCGAGCTCGAGGGCGTCGTGCGCGCGCTCGCCTCGTTCGAGCGGCCCTCGGCCTCCGACGGCGAGCGCCGCGCCGCCGAGTGGATCGCCCGGCGCCTGAGCGATCACGGGTGCGCCGCGCGCGTGGAGCAGGAGCGCGCCCACGGGACCTACTGGTGGCCCATGGGCCTGCTCTGCGCGCTGGCCGCCGGCGCCGGGCTGACCGGGCGCCGCGCGCCCGCGGCGGCCGCCGGCGCATTCGCCGCGGCCGCCATCGCCGACGACATCACCGGCGGGCGCCAGTGGTTCCGCCGGCGCCTGCTGCCATCGCGCCCGACGTGGAACGTCGTCGCCGAAGCCGGCGATCGCGACGCCGAGCGGACCGTGGTGGTCGTCGCCCATCACGACGCGGCGCACACGTCGGTGCTCTTCTCCCCTACCCCCAGCGTGTTCGTCGGCGAACGCTTCCCGGGCCTGCTCGAGCGCACCGACACGACGCCGCCGCTCATGTGGCCGGTCATCGGGGGCCCGCTGCTCGTGGCCGCGGGCGCGCTCCTGGGCGCGCGTGCGGTGCGCATCGCCGGCACCGTGCTGGCCCTCGCCACGGCGACCGCCTTCGCCGAGATCGGCGCTCGCGGCGTCGTGCCCGGGGCCAACGACAACCTCACCGGCGTGGCCACCCTCGCGGGCCTGGCGCTGCGCCTGGCCCAGGAGCCCGTCGCCGGCGTGCGCGTGTTGCTGGTCTCCACCGGCAGCGAGGAGTCCTTCATGGAGGGGATGCAGGCCTTCGCGCGGCGCCACTTCGCCGCGCTGCCGACCGATCGCACGCACGTGATCTGCGTCGACACCGTCGGCTCGCCCGAGCTCGTCATGCTCGAGGGCGAGGGGATGCTGCGCATGCACGACTACCCGGCGGACTTCCGCGATGCCGTCGCGCGCTGCGCGCTGCGCGCGGGCGTGCACGTGCGCCGCGGCCTGCGCTTCCGCAACGCGACCGATGCGCTGATCGCGCGGCGCGCCGGCTATCCGACGGTCATGCTCGGCTCGGTCAACCGCTACAAGCTGCCCGACAACTACCACTGGCCCACCGACGTGCCCGACAACGTCGACTTCTCCACCACGGCAGATGCGGTGACGTTGTGCCACGAAGTCGTGCAAAGCCTGGCTGCGTGACGGTAGGGTTCCAGGACCTTGGGGGGTTCGCAGCGGTCCAGCACGGCGGTCTTCAGCCACCTATGGGAGGCGTACGGCGAGGGCCGTCTCGACGAGGCGCTCGATCTGATCGATCCCGACTGCGAGCTGCGCGTGTCGGTCACCGATCGCGTCTACCGCGGTCACGACGGCGTGCGCGCGGGCATGGTGGAGTTCCGGCGGGCCTGGAAGAGCGCCACCCTCACCTCCGACGAGGTCATCGAGATCGACCCGCAGACCATCGTCGTCACCGGCCATGTCACCGGCTTCGATCACTCCGGAACGCGCGTGTACGACGCCCCGATCGTGTGGATGGGTGTCTTCGCCACGGGCCGCCTGCGGCGCGTGACCACCTACTCCGGACGCGCCGAGGCCCTCGCCGCGGCTGCAGAACCCCGGGATGGGGCCGAATAGATGTCTGTGCAGGTGCAATCGAACAGCGACGTCTTCCAGCGGATCTGGGAGCTGTACGCCGCCGGGCGCGGACCGGAGATCCTCGAGCACCTCGACCCCGCGGTCGAGTGGCGCCCCGTGCTGGTCGATCCTGCCGCCTATCACGGCCACGCCGGCGTGCAGACCTGGGCGGGCGCCGTGCGCGACGCCTGGAAGAGCGTCACCGTGGTCCTCGAGGAGCTGCGCGAGGTCGACGGCTGCGTCGTGGCCTCAGGGCGGATAGCGGCGTTCGGCTACGGCGACGAGCAGGTCGTCGACAGCGTGCTCACCTGCGTGGCGGAGTTCCGCGACGGCCGCGTCGTGCGGGCGTACTCGTTCTTCTCGGTCGACGACGCGCTCGCGTGGGTCAGCGCGCGCCCCGCACTGCCTTAGCGAGCGCCAGCGCCTCGGCGCGCGTGGAGACCTCGCCCGCGAAGCGCGCCTCGGCGATCTGCGTCATGAGCTCCCCCAGCTCGGGGCCGCGCGCTATCCCCAGCTCGGCTGCCAACTCGTCGCCGCGGACCAGCGGCGGCTGCGGCCCGACGGCGCGCCGCGCCAGCGCCTCGCCCAGCACCTGGCACGCGAGCTCCAGATGGCGCGCGATGGCCTCGTCGGCCTTGCGCCCGCGCGTCGCCAGCCGGTCCGCGACGCTGAGCAGCGTGACGTCCGCCTCGACCGGCTCGGTCTTCAGCAGGTAGCGGTAGAGCTCGTGGCGATCGAGCGGCATGTCGTGGACCAGGAAGCCCAGGCGCAGGTGATGGCGCGTCAGGGCGGCGACGTGCGAGCGCAGCCGCTCGCTGGCGCGCAGGCGGCTGAGCGCGGCGCGGGCCATCTCCGCCCCCAGCTCGTCGTGGTGGGGAAAGCCGATACGCCCGCCCGGCAGCTCGGTCCGCGTGCGCGGCTTGGCGATGTCGTGCAGCAGGGCGCCGAAGCGCAGGGCGCCGCCACGGGTCAGCTCGTCGGCCAGCGGCTCGCCGAGCAGCGCGTGCACGGGCGCGGCCAGCGCCTCGTCGCCGAGCGCGGCCGCCGGGTCGCGCTCGAGATCGATGCTCGCCTGCAGCACCTCCAGCGTGTGGCCGTGCACGTCGCGGTGGTGGTAGGGGTTCTGTTCGACGCCCCGCAGCGCCGTCAGCTCGGGCAGCACGGCGTCGACGAGCTCGAGCTCGTCCATCAGCGTGAGGCCGCGCACCGCGGCGTCGGCGCTGACGATCCGTCGCAGCTCGGTGAAGACGCGCTCCTGGGCGGTGCCGGCCAGCCCGGGCGCATGCGCGCGGACCGCCGCCGCCGTGTCGGGGTCGACCTCGAACCCCAGCTCGGTGGCCAGGCGCGCGACACGCAGCGTGCGCAGGGGGTCGGCGGCGAAGGCGTCGGCGCTGACCATCCGCAGGCGCTTGTGGTCGAGGTCGCTCGCGCCGCCATGCGGATCGACGAGCTCGCCGCCGCCCAGCGGCTCGGCCATCGCGTTGACCGTCAGGTCGCGCGCGGCCAGGTCGGCCTCCAGGGATCCGCCCTGCAGCGGCGTGATGTCGACCTGCCAGCTGCGGTCCCGCGCGACCACGCGCCAGGCGCCGAACTGGTCTGAGAGCTCGAACGAGGCGCCGCCGGCGCCGCGGCCGAGGCTGCGCGCCGCGCGACGGACGTCGCCGTCGACGACGACGTCGAGATCGGGCGTCGGACGGCCCAGCAGGCGGTCGCGCAGCGCCCCGCCCACGAGCCACGCACGCTCCCCGGCCAGCGCCTCGCGCAGCATCTCGATCACACGGGCACTCCATCACGATGGTGCTCACGTGGCACGCGCGCCGTCAGCGAACACGTGATCTCGTAGTTGATGGTGCCCAGCCGCCGCGCCATCTCCTCGGCCGGAAGGCCCGGTCCGATGAGCAGGGCCTCGTCGCCGATCTGC
This sequence comes from uncultured Actinomycetes bacterium, assembly GCA_963806015.1. Lineage (GTDB taxonomy): Bacteria > Actinomycetota > Thermoleophilia > Solirubrobacterales > Solirubrobacteraceae > JAOPZW01. Next base: position 225,335 of record CAWDWM010000002.1, read on the forward strand.
ACGCCGGCGCCGTCGGCGCCGAGCTCCAGGGAGACGTTGTCCATCGACACCGTGCCGACCAGCGGGAAGCGCCGCGCGCCGACCAGCAACTCGGCGTTGTTGGTCAGCGCGCGGCTGATGCCGTCGCCGTAGCCGATCGGGACCGTGGCGATCACCGTGTCCGCCGCAGCCACGAAGCGCCGGCCGTAGCCCGCGCTCTCGCCGGGCGCGCAGGGCTTGATCGCCGCCACGTAGCTCGCGAGCTCCAGCGCGGGTTCGAGCTCGCGGGCGGCCGCATCCTCCTGGAACGGGTCCAGGCCGTAGATCGCCACGCCGGGGCGCACGAGGTCGTAGTGGCTGGCCGCGTCGCGCAACAGCGCCGCCGAGTTCGCCGCGTGCAGGACCAGCCCCGGGTGGCGCTCGCGCAGCGGCAGCGCCCAGGCGTCGAAGCGCGCGCGCTGCTCGCCGAAGAAGTCGTCGTCGCGCTCGTCCGCGGTGGCGAAGTGCGTCATCGCGCCCACGAGCTCGATCGGCGCGCTCGCCGCCGCCGCCTGCGCCACGCGCGTCGCCTCGTCACTGTCGCGCGTGCCCAGGCGCCCCATCCCGGTGTCGAGCTTGACATGCACGCGCCCGCCTCCGCGCGCCGCCACCGCGTCGACGAACGCCTCGCGCCACGCCACGACGTCGGCGCGGGCGTCCAGCGCCACGTCGAGCTCCGCGGGGCTCAGCGCACCGAGGACGAGCAGCGGCCCGTCGACGCCGGCGCTACGCAGGTGCGCCGCCTCGTTCGCGGTGGCCACGGCGAGCCAGGCGGCACCGCCGGCCAGCGCGGCGCGAGCGGCGGGCAGCGCTCCATGCCCGTAGCCGTCGGCCTTGACCACCGCGCACAGCTCGGTACCCGCCCGCAGCTCGCGCCGCAGGCGGCCCACGTTGCGCTCGATCGCGGCGACGTTGACCCGGGCCAGCGCCCGCAGTGGGCTCACCGGCCGGCGCCTACCAGGACGTGCTCGGATCGGCGCGCGGGGCGACGTCGGCGACGATGGCCGAGATGTTGTCGCGGCCACCGGCCGCCAGCGCGAGGTCGATCAGGCGCTGCGCGCAGTGCGCGCGCGCAGCGCCCCGCAGCGTCGCCGCGATCGTCTCGTCGTCGACCACATCGGACAGCCCGTCCGAGCACAGCAGCAGCCGGTCGCCCGGCCGAGCTTCGAAGCTCGTCAGCGCCGGGCCGCGATCGGGCTCGCCGTCGAGGGCGGCGAGGACCAGCGAGCGCTGCGGATGGTCGCGCGCCGCTTCGGGCGCGAGCTCGCCGCTGTCGATCATGAGCTGCACCCAGGAGTCGTCGTGGGTGAGCCGGGTCAGCACGCCGTCCCTGAGCAGATACGTGCGCGAGTCCCCGACGTTGGCCACCACGCACCCGTCATCGCCGAGCGCGACGGCGGTGACCGTCGTGCTCATTCCGGCCATGGCCGGGCGGCAGGAGGCGATGAACCCGATCGTCTCGTTCCCGCGGGCGATACCGGCCGCGATGGCATCCTCGAGCCGTCCTTCCAGCCGGCAGTTGTCGACGTGAACGAGCGCGTTGATCAGCGCCCTGCTCGCCACCTCGCCGGCCGCCGCGCCACCCACGCCATCGGCGACCGCCGCCAACCGCGGGCTGGCGAACACGGCGTCCTCGTTGTTGGAGCGCCGGCCCACGTCGGTGCGCGCCGTGCACTGCAGGATCAGCCCCGTCACCTGCAGGACGGTAACGGACTAGGCGAGCCCGTTGGCGGCGAGGACGGTGCCGAGCTCGGCGATGAGGCGTGGCTCGACGGGCATCTCGATCGGGTCCGGCGCCACGCTGTGCTCATACGAGGGGAAGTCGCGCGTCCCGTAGCCGCGGACCTCGTTGTCCAGGACATGGAACGCCCCGTCGACGGTGAGGACGAGGCCGGACTCGTAGCGCTTGGGCGGAAGGTGATCGTCGCGCTCCACCGCGCGGACCACCCAGCCGTCGACGTGGCGCCGGCGCCAACCCGAGCCCGATATCTGCGTCCGCTTCGTCCCCGGGTCACCGGCGGCGTGCATGGCGGCGAGGAAGGCCGCGGTCGCCTCGGCGCAGCGGTCGCTCAGCGGCCGGTCGTCCGCCGTGCCGGCGATCTCCCACTCGCCGCGCGTCGGCAGCCGGTCGATTCCGGAAAGGTTGCGCCCGCAGGCGGCGCAGAAGACGCCGTCGCCCGGCGGCTCGCCGCAGTGCGGGCAGACCCGCGCGTCGCCGACGGCCGTCATTCCTCTTCGGCGTAGGCGTCCTCGAGCAGCTCGGGCAGCGTCGCCAGGAACGCCTCCTCGAGCTCTTCGGAGACCATGACGCGGACGCCGCTGACGTGCACCTCGGTGCCGTGCGCGTGCGCCTCGGCGGCGACCGTCGCTCCGGCGAGCACGAAGAACGGCGTGAGCGAGAAGTACTCCAGGCCGAGGAACTCCTCGGGGTCGATGCCCGAGGCGTCGAGCACCGCGCGCAGCTGCTCGTCGTAGTCGGAGTGGCCCTGCGTGATGAACGCGAGCTGCTTCATGCGGCCACCCGCGTCTGCCAGCCCTGTCGCAGCAGCTCTACGAGGGCCTCGGGCGGGCGGGCGCCGGCCGCGCCGATGCGTCGGTCGACGGCGATGAAGGGCACCGCATGGATCCCGAGCGACATCGCCGTTTGCTCGTCCTCGCGCACCTCGGCCGCGAAGCGGGTGCCGGCGAGCACCTCGCGCACCTCGTCCTCCGGCAGGCCGACGTCGAGCGCGAGGCGGGTCAGCGTGTCGGTGTCACCGATGACCTCGCCCTCGGTGAAGTAGGCGCGCATCAGGCGCTCCTGCATCGCATCCTGAAGGCCGTGGGCCTCCGCCAGGTGCACGAGCCGGTGGCCGTCGAACGTGTTGCCCCCGCGCGCCAGGTCGAAGCGCATGTCGAGGCCGTCGACGGCCGCGACGTCGGCCAGCTTCCGCTGGCTGGCCCGGGCCTCCTCGCGGCTCATCCCGTACTTGTCGGCGAGGTGCGTCGCGCTGTCCGCGGGGCGCTCTGCGGGCGCCTGCGGATCGAGCTCGAAGCTGCGCCAGGTCACGCTGACCTCGTCGCGGTGCTCGAACGCGGCGAGCGCGGCCTCGAAGCGGCGCTTGCCGACGTAGCACCAGGGGCAGGCGATGTCGGACCAGATCTCGATGTGCATCACGACCCAGACGCTAGCGCGCGAACGGCAGCGCCTCGATCACGTCGCGCGCGATGACGCCGTCGACGCCCTTGTCGTGGGCCGCGTGGATGCCGGCCCGCGCGTGCAGGCGCACGCCGGCGCACGCGGCCGTGAAGGGATCGAGGTCGCGCGAGAGGACGGCGGCGAGGACGCCGCTGAGGACGTCCCCGGTGCCCGCGGTGGCCAGGGCGCCGGTGGCGCCGGGGCTGACGGCGACGCGGCCGCCCGGCTCGGCCACGAGCGTGTCATCGCCCTTGAGCACGACGATGGCCTGCGACTGCTCGGCGGCCGCGCGCGCGTGCTCGAGGCGACGCGCCTGGACGGCGGAGGACTCCACGTCGAGCAGGCGCGCGAGCTCGCCCTCGTGGGGCGTCAGGATCGTGGGCGCGGCGCGGCCGGCCAGCGCCGCGAGGTCGCCGGCGTGGGCGTTGAGGCCGTCGGCATCGAGGACGACGGCGACCTCGGCGCGCGCGACGAGCGCGCGGGCGAAGGCGAAGGCGCCATCGCTGCGGCCCAGCCCGGGACCGACGACGAGCGCGCCGCCGCGACCGGCCAGCTCGAGGACCTCGTCGACGCCGTCCGCGGTGTGGGCGCCGTCATCGTCGGGCAGGCCGCGGGTCATGGCCTCCAGCAGGCGCTGCGCGAGGATCGCCTGCTGGGAGGCGGGAATGCACGCGGTGACGTAGCCCGCGCCCGCGCGCTGCGCGGCCTCGGCGGCGAGCGTCGGCGCGCCGGTGAGGCCCCGCGAGCCGCCGGCGACGAGCACGTGGCCGCTGGTGAACTTGGTCCACCCGGCACTGCGCGAGGGCAGCAGCGCCAGCAGCGCGGCGTCGTCGATGAGCGCGACGTCGGGCGGCTCGACCGGTGCCCCGGGCGGGATCCCGATGTCGACCACGCGCACCTGGCCGGCGTGGGACTTGCCGGGGTTGATCCACAGCCCGGGCTTGGCCGCGGCGAACGTCGCCGTCGCCCGGGCCCGGATCGCGCTGCCCTGCACCACGCCGCTCGCAGCGTCGACCCCGCTGGGCACATCGGCCGCCACGACCGGCAGCCCGGCGTCGTTGATGGCATCGATGGCGTCGGCCACCGGCCCGTGCGGCGTGCCCGAGAAGCCGGTGCCGAGCAGCGCGTCGACCACGACCGCGCAGTCGGCCAGGCGCGCCGGCGCGAAGGGCTCGATGTCCTCGACGCGCTCGGCGTTGGCGCGCGCGTCGCCGCTCAGCTCGCTCACCGCCACGACCGTCAGGACGTGCACCACGCGGCCGGCCTCGCGCAGCAGCCGCGCGGCGACATAGCCGTCGCCGCCGTTGTTGCCCTTGCCGCAGGCGACGGCGATCGGCCCCTCGGGCGCCACGGAGAGCACGAGGTCGGCCAGGCCGCGCCCGGCGCGCTCCATGAGGTCCAGGCCGGGAATGGCGCACTCCTCGATCGCCCAGCGATCCGTCGCGCGCATGCGCTCGGGGTCGGGCAGGCCGTGAAGCCAGGCCGGCAACGTCACCGCAGCACCGCCACCGCGGCGGCCGCGGACTTCGTGTGCGTCAGCGAGATGTGCACCTCGACGCCGAGCTCTGCGGCGCGCGCCTGCACCTCGCCGCGCAGGACCACGCGCGGCGGCCCGTCGCCCCCGCCGACGACCTCGATGTCGCGCGGGCGCAGGGCGTCCATCTGCAGCGCCTTGCTCACCGCCTCCTTCGCGCAGAAGCGCGCGGCCAGGTGGCGCGCCGGGCGCCCCTGCGTGGCGGCATACGCGCGCTCGCCGTCGGTGAAGAGCCGCTCGGCCAGCGCGGGCCGGCGCGCGAGCGCCTCCTCCAGCCGGTCGATCTCCAGGAGGTCCAGACCGATCACCAGCGCCATTCAACCAGGGCCTAGGCTGCAGACCATGGCCGACGAGCGCGAGATCGCCGCCTACTACGACCGCGGCGACGAGGAAGGGCGCCTCGGCGACTGGGGTCGCCTCGAGTTCCTGCGCACGCTCGAGCTGCTGTCGCGCTTCCTGCCCGCGCCGCCGGCCACCGTCCTCGACGTCGGCGGGGCGGCAGGCGCCTACGCGCTGCCGCTGGCCGGCGAGGGCTACGACGTGCATCTGCTCGACTCCGTCGCGCTGCACGTCGAGCAGGCCCGCGCCGCGTCGGCCGCCCGGGTCGCGCCCCTCGCCTCCACGGTGGTGGGCGACGCCCGTGAGCTGCCGTTCGCCGACGCGAGCGTCGACGTCGTGCTCATGCTCGGGCCTCTCTACCACCTGACCGAGGCGAGCGACCGCGCCCGCGCCCTGGCCGAGGCGCGGCGCGCGCTGCGCCCCGGCGGGCTGCTGGCCGCCGCGGCGATCACGCGCTTCGCCTCGACGCTCGACGGCATCGCGCAGGGCTTCCTGCTGGAGCCCGGCTTCGAGGAGATCGTCGAGCGCGACCTCGCCGACGGCCAGCACCGCAACCCGGGCGCCCATCCGGCCTGGTTCACCACGGCCTACTTCCACCGTCCCGACGAGCTCGAGCGCGAGGTCGCCGCGGCCGGCTTCGAGGTCCGCGCGCTGCTGGCGATCGAAGGCGCCGTCGGCGCTGCCGCGGAGACCCATGCGCTCGACCCCTGGCTCGACGATCCCGCCGGGCGCGAGGTCCTGCTGCGGGCGATCCGGCGCGTGGAGGCCGAGCCGAGCCTGCTCGGCGCGAGCCCCCACGTGCTGGCGGTCGCTACTCGACCGTGACCGTCTTGGCCAGGTTGCGCGGCTGGTCGACGTTGAGCCCGCGCCGGCGCGCGATGCGGTAGGCCAGCAGCTGCAGCGGGATGACCGCCAGCAGCGGCTGCAGCATCCAGTCGGTGTGCGGGATGCGCACGACGGACTCGGCGTGCTCGCCGATGGCGGCGTTGCCCTCGGTGGCGATGGCGATCACGTGCGCGCCGCGGGCGCGCACCTCCTGCATGTTGGAGACGACCTTCTCGAGCACCGGCGACTCGGTGGCGACGGCGACGACGGGCGTGGACTCGTCGAGCAGCGCGATCGGGCCGTGCTTCATCTCGCCCGCCGCGTACGCGTCGGTCGAGATATAGGAGATCTCCTTGAGCTTGAGCGCGCCCTCGAGCGCGACCGGCAGCCCGACGTGGCGGCCCAGGTAGAGGAAGAACTCCTTGTCCCAGTGCGCGTCGGCGATCTCGCGCACCGGCCCGTCGACGCTGCTCAGCAGCTCCTCGATGCAGTGCGGGATCCGCTTGAGGTCGGCGATGATCTCGGCGCGGCGCGGCGCCGGCAGCGTGCCGCGCAGCTCGGCGAGCTTGAGGGCGAGCATGATCATGACCGCCACCTGGCAGGTGAAGGTCTTGGTCGCGGCCACGCCGACCTCGAGGCCGGCGCGCGTGTAGAGCACGCCGTCGGCGTCGCGGGTGGCCTGTGAGCCCATGATGTTGGTCAACGCCAGCACCGTCGCGCCGCGCTCGCGGGCGATGCGCATGGCGGCCAGCGTGTCGGCGGTCTCGCCCGACTGGGTGATGCCGATGACGAGGTCGCCCGGGCCGACCACCGGATTGCGGTAGCGATACTCCGAGGCGACGTCCATCTCCACCGGGATGCGCGCCCACTCCTCGATCGCGTAGCGGCCGATGAGGCCCGCGTGGTAGCTCGTCCCGCAGGCGACCACGATGATCCGCTCGACGCCGCGCAGGATCTCCTCGTCCAGTGCGCCGTCGTCGTTGAGGTCGACGCCGTCGGCGCGTACGGTGCGGTCGGCGATCGTCTCGGCCAGCGCGTCGGCCTGCTCGTGGATCTCCTTGAGCATGAAGGTGTCGAAGCCGCCCTTCTCGGCGGTCTCCTGGTCCCAGTCGATCTGCACGATCTCGCGCTCGAGCTCGGTGCCGTCGGGCAGGATGAACGTGGTGCCCTCGGGCGTGATCTCGACGATCTCGCCGTTCTCGATGTACTGCACCTGGCGCGTCTCGCTGAGGAAGGCCGGGATGGCGCTGGCGAAGAAGGTCTCGCCCTCGCCGCGGCCGACGATCAGCGGGCATTCCTTGCGCGCGCCCACGAGCGTCTCGGGCTCGTCGAGCGACATCGCGACGAAGGCGTAGTGGCCCTCCAGCTCGTTATAGGCGGCGCGCACGGCCTCCAGCAGGGAGCCGGTCGCCATGTGGTGGGCGATCAGGTGTGCGATGACCTCGGCGTCGGTCTCGCTGGTGAACACCGCGCCCATGTCGCTCAGGCGCTCGCGCATCGTGAGGTAGTTCTCGACGATGCCGTTGACCACGATGTGCACGCGGTCGGTGGTGTCGAAGTGCGGGTGGGCGTTCTCCTCGTTGACGCGCCCGTGCGTGGCCCAGCGGGTGTGGCCGATCCCCGTGGTGGCGGTGCGGGTGGCGGTGGCGACGCCACCGGCCTCGTCGTCGCCGGCGCGCGCCGAGACGGCATCGCGCAGGTGGTCGAGATTGCCGACGGCGCGCACGGAGTCGATCGCGTCGCCCGCGATCATCGAGATGCCGGCCGAGTCGTAGCCGCGGTACTCCAGGCGTGTGAGGCCTGCCAGCAGCAGATCCTGGACGGGACGCTTGCCTACGTAGCCGACGATGCCGCACATGGGCAGTTCCCTTTCGCTCTGAGACACAACGGGACCGCGTCGTGCGGCCCCGGAACAGCTGGATCACGGTAGCAACGCCTGGGTCCTCGCCCGGCTTCTGCGGGTTTCCGCGGCGAGCCGCTGCTCCCTTCCGTCCACGGTGGCAGATGCCGCCCGTTCTCGCCACTCCTCGAAAGTTTCGAAAAGAGTTTACGGAAGCTCTGGCTTGACAAGCATGTCGAGCGTATGGAAGTGTTGAGGCGGAGTTTTGTAGTAAACGAACACAAATTGTTTGTGGCCTACCAACTGCCAGGACAACGCAGTGAGACCGTCAGGCGGTCGAACCTCAGCTCAATCCTGCGAGAGCTGCACAATCGCGGTCCGGTTTCGCGGTCGGAGCTGGTAGCACGGACCGGATTGACCCGCAGCGCGATCCGTGGGCTCATCGGCGAGCTGGCGCTGACCGGCCTCGTCTCCGAGCAGCCGGGGACGCGGCAGGGCACACCGGGCCGCCCGTCGCCGCTCGTACGGCCGAGCCCCCGGGGCGCCATCGTCCTGGCGCTCGAGATCGCCGTCGACTCGCTGGCCGTCGCTGCGGTCGGGATCGGCGGGGAGGTCATCGACGTCGTCCGGCTGGACCGCCCCCGCGACCGCTCCTCGGTCGACGAGACCATCGCCGACCTCGCGGCGCTCGCGCGCGCCGTGCAGCGCCGGCTGCCCGACACCGAGGGCCTGATCGGCATCGGCGTGGCGATCGTCGGCATCGTGCGCCGCGACGCCGGCGTCGTGACGATGGCGCCGAACCTCGGCTGGCGCGACGTCCCGCTCGGCGACCGCCTGGCCGACGCGCTCGGGACGTCGCTGCCCATCGCCGTGGCCAACGAGGCCGACCTCGGCGCGCTGGCCGAGCTGCGTCGCGGCGCCGCCGTCGACGCCCGGCACGTGCTCTTCATCTCCGGCGAGGTCGGCGTCGGCGGCGGCGTGATCGTCGATGGCCAGCAGCTGACGGGCGCCGGCGGGTTCGCCGGCGAGGTCGGGCACATGCCCGTCAACCCCAACGGCCGCACGTGCCGTTGCGGATCGGTCGGCTGCTGGGAGACCGAGATCGGCGAGGGCGCCCTGCTGCGCCGGGCGGGCCATCCCCCTGACGCCGGACGCGAGGAGGTCGAAGCGGTCCTGCGCGAGGCCGCCGCGGGCGCACCCGACGTGCTCGAGGCACTCGACGCCGTCGGGCGCTGGCTGGGCTTCGGCCTCGCCGGCCTCGTCAACGTCTTCAACCCGCAGGTGGTGGTGCTCGGAGGGCTGTTCGGCCGCATCCATCCGTTCGTCGAGAAGACGCTCGGCGCCGAGCTCGATCGGCTGGCCCTGCCGCAGACGCGAGAGGGCGTCCGCGTCATCCCGGCCGCCCTCGGCGTGGACGCTCCGCTGCTGGGGGCCGCGGAGCTGGCGTTCGAGCCGCTGCTCGCCGACCCGTCCCTGTGGACACGTCCCGCCGTCGCGACGGCCTGAACCGAAGGAGGACGCGCTGGACCAAGCCCCCAACTTCGTCACAGCCCAGGAACCACAAGCCCGCCACGGGCGCCGCCGGGTCCGGCGCGGACGGGCATCTATTCGAATCAGGAGGAGGGTCGCGCGATGTTCAAGCCCAGTCGCGCAGCCGCCGCGCTTCTCGCGGCAGCAGCGTTGGTGGTCGCCGCGTGTGGAGGTAGCGACGGCAGCACGAGCAGCAACAGCTCGGGTGCAGCGAAGACGAGCTCCACCAAGCCCGTCACGATCAATTGGTGGCACATCGCCAACAACGATCCGCTGAAGACGATCTGGAAGAACGCGGCCGACCAGTACATGGCCGCTCATCCGAACGTCAAGGTCAAGATCACCGTCCTCGAGAACGAGGCGTTCAAGGCCAAGCTGACCACGAACATGCAGGCGGGCAAGCCGCCGGACCTGTTCCAGTCGTGGGGCGGCGGCACGCTGAAGGAGCAGGCCGACGCGGGCCTGGTCAAGGACATCACCGAGCCGACGAAGTCGTGGATCGGAACGCTCAACGACGCGGGCGTGGGGCTCTACAAGATCGGCGACAAGCAGTACGGGATCCCCTACAACCTCGGCCTCGTAGGCGTCTGGTACAACAAGGCGCTGTTCAAGAAGGCCGGGATCGACGGACCTCCGGCCAACTGGAACGAGTTCCTCAGCGACATCTCCAAGCTGAAGTCGGCCGGCATCACGCCGATCGCCGTCGGCGAGAAGGACAAGTGGCCCGGCATGTTCTGGTGGGCGAACCTGTCGCTGCGCGTCGCCGGGAAGGACGCGATGGCCAAGGCGGCCACCGACGGCGCCACGTTCACCCAGCCCGGCTTCGTGGAGGCCGGCAACCAGCTCAAGAAGCTCATCGCGCTGAAGCCCTTCCAGCAGGGCTTCCTCGCCTCCCCGTGGGACGGCGCCGGCGGCGAGGCCGCCACGGTGGGCAACGGCCGGGCGGCGATGGACCTGATGGGCCAGTGGGCCCCGTCGACCTTCGCGGCCAACACCAAGGACAAGAAGGGCCTGGGCAAGAACGCCGGCTGGTTCCCGTTCCCGGCCGTCGACGGCGGTGCCGGCCAGGCCGGCGAGCAGTTCGGCGGCGGCGACGGCTTCGCCATCGGTCGCGATGCCCCGCCCGAGACGGTCGACTTCGCCAAGTTCCTCGTGAGCCCGGCGGTCGCCAACAAGGGCGGCGCCAGCGGCGCCATCCTGCCCGTCGCCAAGGGCACCGAGAGCTCGGTCACGGACCCCAACATGAAGGCCGTGCTCGACGCGCGCAGCAAGGCGTCGTTCGTCCAGCTCTACCTCGACCAGGCGTACGCGCCGGCGGTCGGGCAGGCGGTCAACGACGCGGTCCAGCAGCTGTTCGCCGGCAAGGCATCGGCTGAGCAGGTGTCCAAGAAGATCGCGGATGCCGCTAAGGCCGGTTAGGCCTGCGGCATCGGCTCCGGCAGGCCAGGCGGCGCCCCCCAGCCGCCTGGCCGAGCCGGTCTCGGTCCAGGTCAAGCACCGCAGGGGCGGGCCCAGCCCGCACGATCGCCGGCGGGCGCGGCGCGCCAGGGTCGGGCGCAAGTGGATCGCGATCGCGCTCTTCCTGGCGCCCGCCCTCGCGCTCTACTGCCTGCTCGTGGTGGCGCCGATCTTCCAGGCCTTCCACTACAGCGGCTACAAGTGGAACGGGCTCTCCTCGCCGACGAACTTCGTCGGCCTGGACAACTTCAAGCGCGCGTTCAACGACGACGTCTTCCGCGGGGCGCTGAAGCACAACGGCATCTTCATCGTGCTCTCGCTGGCGGTGCAGCTCCCGTTCGCGCTCGGGATCGCCTGGATCCTCAACCAGCGCCTGAAGGGCCGCGCGCTGCTGCGGATCCTCTTCTTCGCGCCGTTCGTGCTCTCCGAGGTCGTCGCCGCCGTGGTGTGGTCGCTGATGCTCCAGCCCAACGGGCTCGCCGACCACACGCTCAACGCAGCCGGGATGCACTCGGCCATCCACGACTGGCTGGCCGACCCGAGCATCGTCCTGTACTCGGTCTTCGTCGTCATCTCGTGGAAGTACTTCGGCTTCCACATGGTCCTCTACCTCGCGGGCCTGCAGCAGATCCCGAAGGAGCTCGAGGAGGCCGCCGCGATCGACGGCGCCAACACGCGCCAGATCTTCCGCTACGTCACGTTGCCGCTGCTCGGCCCGACGATCCGGATCTCGGTCTTCCTTTCGATCATCGGGGCGATCCAGCTCTTCGACCTCGTCTGGGTGATGACCGGCGGCGGCCCGGTCGACGCGTCGAACACGATGGCGGTCTACATGATCAACCACGGCTTCAAGCGCTTCGAGTTCGGCTACGCGAGCGCCGTCGCGGTCATCATGCTCGTCATCTCGCTGGTGATCGCCATCGCCTACCAGCGGTTTGTGCTGCGGCGCGACCTGCAGGGCGCCATGACCACGATGGGACGGTAGAGATGGCCACCGCGGACACCACCATCGCTCGGCGGCGCCCCGGCGCCGCCGGCCGCCGCCTGCGACGCATCGGAGGACGGACGGCGCTCTACGTGATCGCCTGGATCGCGGCGATCGCCACCCTCGTGCCGATCCTCTACGCGGTCCTCGGCGGCTTCCGCGACACCGGGCAGCTCTCCACCAATCCGGTCGCGCTGCCGGATCCGTGGGTGTTCTCCAACTACACGGGCATCCTCAAGTCCTCGACGTTCTGGCACCAGGTCTGGAACAGCACCCTGATCGCCCTCGTCTCCACGGCGCTGACCGTGCCGATAGCGGCGCTCGCGGCGTTCGTCTTCGCCCGCTTCGCGTTCCGCGGCCGCGAGCTCCTGTACACGATCTTCACCCTCGGGCTGCTGTTCCCGGTGGCGATCGCGATCCTCCCGATCTTCATCATGGTCCGCAACCTGGGGCTGCTCGACTCCCCGCTGGGGGTCGCGCTCCCGCAGGCGGCGTTCGGGCTGCCGATCACGATCATCATCCTGCGACCGTTCTTCCACAGCATCCCGTCCGACCTGCAGGACGCGGCGGCGATCGACGGCTGCGGGCCGCTGCGCTTCTTCGTGAAGATCCTGCTCCCGCTCTCGCGCCCCGTGCTGGCCACGGTCTCGGTGCTGGCCATCGTCGGCAGCTGGAACGCGTTCCTGCTGCCGCTCGTCGTGCTCACCGACTCGGGTGGCTGGACACTGCCGCTCGGGGTCACCAACTACTCCCAGCAGTACACGACCGACACCGCCAAGGTGCTGGCCTTCACGACCCTGTCGATGGTGCCCGCGCTGATCTTCTACGCGTTCGCCGAACGCCAGCTCATCCAGGGCCTGACGACCGGGGCGGTCAAGGGGTGAGCGTCGCCGCCTCGCCCTATCTCGATCCGGCGCTCGCGATCGCCGACCGCGTCGACGACCTCCTGCGCCGCATGACGCTCGATGAGAAGCTCGCCCAGCTCGGCTCGATCTGGGTCTTCGAGATCCTCGACGGCGCCCGCGTCGAGCCCGGCAAGGCCCAGGAGCGGCTCGGGACGGGCATCGGGCAGATCACCCGCGTGGCCGGGGCCACGAGTTTCGAGATGCCCGTCGTCGCCGCCCTGGCCAACGAGATCCAGCGCTTCCTGGTGGAGGAGACTCGGCTGGGCATCCCGGCCATCGTCCACGAGGAGTGCCTGCACGGGCTCGTCGCGCGCGACGCGGTGTGCTTCCCGCAGTCGATCGGCCTCGCGGCCGCGTGGGATCCGGAGCTGGTGGAGGCGCTCGCCGGCAGCTTCGCGCGCCAGCTGCGCGCGATGGGCGCCCACCAGGGCCTCGCGCCGATCTTCGACGTCGCGCGCGACCCGCGCTGGGGGCGCATCGAGGAGACCTACGGCGAGGACCCCTACCTGATCGCGGCGCTCGGCGTGGCCTACGTCCGCGGGCTCCAGGAGGGCGCCGGCGCGCCGGTGCTCGCCACCGGCAAGCACATGGTCGGTCACGGCCTGCCCGAGGGCGGCATGAACCGCGCGCCCGCGCACATCGGCCCGCGGGAGCTGCGCGACGTCTACCTGTGGCCCTTCGAGGCGGCCGTACGCGAGGCGGGGATGCGCTCGATGATGCACGCCTACGAGGACGTCGACGGCGTCCCGTGCGTCGCCTCGCGCGAGCTCTTCACCACCATGTTGCGCGACGAGTGGGGCTTCGACGGGATCGTGGTCTCCGACTACGCGGGGATCGACGAGCTGGTCGAGTCGCACGCGATCGTCGGCGACCTCGCGGCGGCCGCCGTCCTGGCGCTCGAGGCCGGTCTCGACGTCGAGCTGCCCTCCACCGTCGCGTTCGGAGCGCCGCTGGCCGCGGCGCTCGCCGATGGGCGCGCCGACCCGGCGCTCGTCGACCGCGCCGTCGCGCGCGTCCTGGCCGTGAAGTTCGAGCTCGGTCTCTTCGAGGCGCCCTACGTCGACGTGGAAGCCGCGCAGCCGCCGCTCGAGGAGGACCGCGCCCTCGCTCGCGAGGCGGCGCGCGCGTCGATCGTCCTGCTGGGCAACGACGGGATCCTCCCGCTGCGAGACGACCTGCAGACCGTCGCGGTGATCGGGCCCAACGCCGATAGCGCGCGCAACCTGCTGGGCGACTACGCCCATATCGCGCATATCGAGACGCTGCTCGAGATGCGCGACAACCCGATCGGCTTCCCCGTCCCCGACGACCTCGACCTGTCCGACGAGCTCGAAGGGCGCTCGACGATCCTCGACGCCATCCGCGCGCGCTGTGCGGGCGGCGCCGAGGTCCGCTTCGCGCCGGGGGGCGGCGTGCTCGACGCCAGCGACGCCGAGCTCGAGGAGGCCGTCGCCGCCGCCCGCGGCGCGGAGGTCGCGATCGTCGTCGTGGGCGAGCGCTCCGGGCTGACGCTGGACTGCACCTGCGGCGAGATGCGCGATCGCATGGAGCTCGGGCTGCCGGGGCGCCAGGAGGAGCTCGTGGCCGCCGTGGCCGCGACCGGGACGCCGCTCGTGCTCGTGCTCGTGTCCGGGCGACCGCTCGCGATCCCTGCGGCCGCCGAGTGCGCGGCCGCGGTCCTCAATGCGTGGGTCCCGGGCGACGAGGGCCCCGCCGCGATCGCCGCGATCCTGTTCGGCGACGCGGATCCGGGCGGCAAGCTTCCGGTCACCGTGCCCCGGCACGTCGGCCAGGTCCCGATCTACTACGCGCACAAGCCGTCGGGCGGGCGCTCGCACTGGCACGGCGAGTACGTCGACGGGTCGAACCTGCCGCTGTGGCCCTTCGGCCACGGGCTCTCCTACACGCGCTTCGCGCTGCACGGCCCAGAGCTCGATCGCGCGGCGCTCGCGCTCGGCGACGAGGTCGCCATCAGCGTCGAGGTCGAGAACGTGGGCGAGCGCAGCGGCGATGAGGTGCTCCAGCTCTACGTGCGCGACGAGGAGGCCAGCGTCACGCGCCCGGTGAAGGAGCTGCGCGGCTTCCGGCGCGTGCGCCTGGCCCCCGGCGAGCGCCGGCGCGTGACCTTCCGACTGGCCGCCGAGCAGCTTGCGTTCACCGGCCTCGACGGCACGCTCGTGTTCGAGCCCGGGCGCGTGCGGGTGATGGTCGGCACCTCGTCGGCGGACCTGCCCTGCCAGGCCGACCTCGAGCTGACGGGCGAGGCCGCGGTGCTCGCGCAGCGCTCGCGCTACCTCACCGAGGTCGCCGTCGACTGACATTGCGCCGCGCCGAGCGTTCTGAGAGCGTCAGGCTTTCCACGTCGAAGGGAGTGGTCATGGCCGATCGGGCGCTGTTCGTCGGTTTCGGGGTGCCGGTACGCAGCCGAGAGGAGCGGGCGATCGCGGTCTTCAACGACTTCGTCGCGATGTTCGGGCGGATGCAGTCGGACGGGCGGATCGAAGGTGTCGACATCGCCTTGCTCGACGCGCACGGCGGCGACCTCGGCGGGTTCTTCCTGGTCCGGGGCAGCGCGGACCAGTGCGCTGCCCTGCAGAACGACGAGGAGTTCCGGCGCGCGGTCATCGACGCATCGCTGATCGTCGAGAACTTCGGCGTCGTGCCGGCGGTCACCGGCGAGGGCGTCGGGCCGGAGATGGCGATGTACGGCGAGGCGGTCGGCAAGCTTGGGTAGCGGGCCGGCGGCGCGCTGACCGTGGCGCGGCGCAACCGGGTCACGCCCCTCAGCGAGCTGGTCGCCGATCCCGCGCGCGGCCTGGTCTACGGCAACCGCGGCTGCCTGCACGACGCCGCCGGGCACATCCGCCGCCGCTACACCGGCCGGCGCTGGATCGCGTGCCGGCTGCGCTTCCGCGGCTGGCAGCGCTCACCGCTGCTGCAGCCCGGGCGCTTCACCGAGCTCTTCTTCCTCGACGAGGCGACGGCGATGGCCGCCGGGCACCGCGCGTGCGCGCTGTGCCGACGCGGCGATTACGACCGCCTGGCCGCCCTGTGGCGCGAGCTGCACCCCGGCCAGGTCGGCGCCGACGCGATCGACGCGCAGCTGCACGGCGAGCGCCTCGCCCCGGGCGCGCGCGCCCAGCGCCACCACGAAGCGCCGATCGACGCCCTCCCCGACGGCACGTTCGTCCTGCGCGCCGGGGCGCCGTGGCTCGTGCTGGGCGAGCTGCTGCTGGCCTGGACGCCCGCCGGGTACGCCGCCCGCGCCCCGCGGCCCACGGGCGAGCGCGCGCTGGCCATCACGCCGCCCTCGCTGGTCGCGGTCCTGCGCGCCGGATGGGACCCGCTGGTCCCGCTGCTGCACCCGTCGGCGCAGGGCTAGGAGGCGCCGGGCACGATGGCGACGAGGCGCTCGCACGCCGCGACGGCCTCGTCGTCGGTCGGCGCCTCGACCATGACGCGCACGAGCTGCTCGGTGCCGCTGGGACGGACCAGAACGCGCCCGCGGCCCTCCAGGGCGCGCGCCTCGCGCTCGCTGGCCTCGGCCAGCTCGCTGCTCGCCATCGCCGCGTCGCGGTCCTGCACGCGCACGTTGACCAGGCGCTGGGGCAGCTTCTCCATGGCGTGGCGGTCGGCCAGGTCCGCGCCGTGCAGGGCCTCCAGCGTGAGCAGCGCCGAGGCGATGCCGTCTCCGGTGGCATTGAAGCCCATGTCGATGATGTGGCCCGACTGCTCGCCGCCCAGCGTCCAGCCGCGCTCGCGCAGGGCCTCGAGCACGTAGCGGTCGCCGACCTGGGTGGTGGCCACTTCGACGCCGGCCTCGCGCATCGCGACGTGGAAGCCGTAGTTGGTCATCACGGTCACCGCGACCCCGTCGCCGGGCAGCCGCCCGGCGGCGCGCAGGTGCAGCGCGGCCAGGGCGATGAGCTCGTCGCCGTCGACGATGATGCCGTTGCGGTCGACGGCGAGCACGCGGTCGCCGTCGCCGTCGAGCGCGAAGCCCACGGCGTGGCCGCCGTCGACGACGGCGCCCGCCAGCGTCTCGATGTGCGTCGAGCCGCAGCCGTCGTTGATGTTGCGCCCGTCGGGGGCATCGTTGAGCGCGGTCACGGTCGCCCCGAGGCGGCGGAAGATCTCGGGCGCCGCCCGATAGGTGGCGCCGTGGGCACAGTCGAGCGCGACGTCGAGGCCCGTCAGGTCAAGGCCGGCGAAGCGCTCGTGCAGGGCGCGCAGGTAGTCCTCCTGGGTGCCGTGCAGCGCGCGCACGCGCCCGATGCGCGTGCTCGGCGCCGGCGGCTCCTCCAGCCGCGCCTCGACCGCGGCCTCGGTCTCGTCGGAGAGCTTGAAGCCGTCGGCGGCGAAGAACTTGATGCCGTTGTCGCGGTAGGGGTTGTGCGAGGCGGAGATCACCGCCGCCAGGTCGAACCCGTAGCGGCGCAGCAGCAGCGGCGCGGCCGGCGTGGGCAGCACGCCCCCGAGCAGCACGTCGCCGCCCGCGGCGGTGACGCCGGCGGCCAGGGCCGCCTCGAGCATCTCGCCGGACTCGCGCGTATCGCGGATGACGAGCACGCGCGGGGCCTCGCTCTCGGACTGCATCGTGGCGGCGCGCCCGAGGCCGAGCGCGAGCTCGGCGGTCAGCAGCTCGCCTGCGACGCCCCGGACGCCGTCGGTCCCGAAGAGCTGGCGAGCCAAGGCGCGGGGTCTAGCGCTTGCTGAACTGCGGACGCTTGCGCGCCTTCTTGAGGCCGGCCTTCTTGCGCTCCTTCACGCGCGGGTCGCGCGTGAGGAAGCCGCGGCGCTTGAGCTCGCCGCGCAGGTTCGGGTCGGCCTCCAGGAGGGCACGGCTGATGCCGTGGCGCAGGGCGCCGGCCTGCGACGACACGCCGCCGCCGTGCATGCGCGCGACGACGTCCATGCGCGTCTCGTAGCCCACCGCCTCGAGCGGCTGGCGGATGTTGCGCTGCAGCGGCGTGCGCGGGAAGAACTCGTCGAGCGTGCGGCCGTTGATCGTGTACGCACCGGTGCCCGGCCTGAGGATCACGCGCGCCACGGCGGTCTTGCGCTTGCCCGTCGCGCTGTAGCGCGCGCCGGCGGCGAGGTCGATGGTGACCGCGGCGATCGGCTGGTCGTCGGGGACGTCGTCGGAGTCCTCGCCGGAGGACTCGCCGTCGTCGTCCTCGTCGTAGGGGCTGTCGCCGCGATCGGCGCCCTCCATCACGATGTCGACCTCGAGGTCGGCGCCCGGGATCTCCGGCTTGACGCGCGGGGTGGGCTCCTCCTCGTCCTCGTCGTCATCCGCGGGGGCCGCGGCGACCGGCTCGGCCGCGGCGGGCTGCTCGGCGACCGGCTCTGCGGCGGCCGGAGCCTCCTCGGCGGGCGCCTCGGCGACGGGCTCGGCGACGGGCTCGGCGGGCTCCTCAGCCGCGGCGGGCTCCCCGACGGGCGCGGCGGGCGCCTCAGCCGCGGCGGGCACCTCGACGGGCGCGGCGGGCTCCTCAGCCGCGGCGGGCACCTCGACGGGCGCGGCGGGCTCCTCAGCCGCGGCGGGCTCCTCGACGGGCGCGGCGGGCGCCTCAGCCGCGGCGGGCACCTCGACGGGCGCGGCGGGCTCCTCAGCCGCGGCGGGCACCTCGACGGGCGCGGCGGGCTCCTCAGCCGCGGCGGGCACCTCGACGGGCGCGGCGGGCGCCTCAGCCGCGGCGGGCACCTCGACGGGCGCGGCGGGCTCCTCAGCCGCGGCGGGCACCTCGACGGGCGCGGCGGGCTCCTCAGCCGCGGCGGGCACCTCGACGGGCGCGGCGGGCTCCTCAGCCGCGGCGGGCTCCTCGACGGGCGCGGCGGGCTCCTCGGCGGCCGGCTCCTGCACCGGTTGCTCCTCGCCCGCGCCGGGCTCCTGCGGGGTCTCCTCGTCGGCGGGCGTGCGGTCGTCGGCCATCAGGGCTTGATCTCCATCGGGGTGGGCTTCTGCGCCACGTGCGGGTGTTCGGGACCCGCGTAGACCTTCAGCTTGGTGAGCTGCTTGCGAGCCAGCCGGTTGCGGGGCAGCATGCCCTTGACCGCGTGACGGATGACCTCTTCGGGGCGGCGCGCCAGCATCTCCTCCAGCGTGCGCTCCTTGAGGCCACCGGGGTAGCCGGAGTGGCGGTAGTACTTCTTGGCCGCGCGCTTGTTGCCGGTCACCGAGATCTTCTCGGCGTTGACGACCACGACGAAGTCGCCGGTGTCGCAGTGCGGCGTGTACTCGGGCTTGGTCTTGCCACGCAGCGCATCGGCGATCCGGGTCGCGAGGCGGCCGAGCGTTTGCCCGTTCGCGTCGACGACGAGCCAGTTGCGCTCGCGGGTGGCAGGGGTGGCGACGTAGGTCTTCATGACAGCGTGAAAGAGCCGCGCGGCGGTCTGTCCGCGCGGCGCGAGGGCGCATGATAGGGCAATTGTCGAAGTGTCCGCCGTCCGCTCGAATGTCGGGTTCCTGACATCCGTCAGCGGGTATAGGATCCCGCGCCACCACCAGTAGATACGCCGAGTCTGCCGCCGGCCGCCACACGGTCTTCGGCAGAGCGGGGGACCCATTGGGGCGCGTACGCGCGTCCCTGGGGCGAATCCGGGAGGGATGCCCGGTAGCGCGGTCGGTCCGCGCGAGCCCGTCAGCTCACCCCGTAGGCGGCCAACCGACCCGTGGACCTGCCCGCGCGCCCAACCGTACCCCTGGCCGCTGCCCAGCGGTGGGTCGTCATCGCCGCACTGCTGATCGCCGCCCTGGTCCCGAGCGCCGCGCTCGCGCAGGCACCCGCGGGCACCGGCGGCGCCGCCCCCACGCAGGCACCGGTGCCGCCCGCCGCCGCGCCGCCCTCTACGGCGCGACCCGTCGTCGATGCGATCACCTGCTGGACGGCTTGTCTGGGCATCGCGCGCGCCACCCCCGGAAGCGTCGTGCGCATCAGCGGCGAGGGGATGGCGACGGTGACCAGCGTCATCTTTCTCGGCCGCCGCGGCTACCGCGATGACGTGACCGTCCCGACCACCCCGGTGTCGCCCACGGCGGTCGAGACGACGGTGCCCGCGCGCGCTCACGGCGGCCTCGTGCGCGTCGTCTCCGCCACGGGCCGGCGATCGCTGCGCTCGCGGATGCGCCTCGTCATCCGCCCCACGGGCACGCGCGACCCCGGCGGCCCGGTGGTCGAGGCCAAGGTGCAGACGCGCAAGCTGCTCTTCGAGGGCGGCCGGACGGCGACCGTGGCCTTCTACGTCCGCGGCGTGGCGCCGGTCGACGTCGCCGTCGACGTGGTGCGCGCAAGCGATCGCGTCGCCGTCGCCCACTTCGCCATGCCGGCCACCGCCCCCGGCAGCGTGCACAGCGTGGACTGGGACGGCATGGTCGCCGGCGTGGCGCAACCCGACGGTCGCTACGTCTTCCAGGTGGCGGCCGCGATCGCCGGCGGCGCGGGAGCCCGGGCGGCGCAGGCGGGCGCGCCCGCGCCCCGCCGCGAGAGCTTCTGGCTCGTCCACGACGTCTTCCCGATCGCCGGCCCGCACACCTACGGCGACGGCTTCGGTGCCCAGCGCAGCGGCCACGTCCACGAGGGCCAGGACGTCATGGCCGACTGCGGCCTGCCGCTGCTGGCGACGCGCGCGGGGGCCGTGAAGTTCGCCGGCAGCCAGTCGCTGGCGGGCAACTACGTGGTCATCTCCGCGGCCGACGGCACCGCCGACTACGTCTACATGCACCTGCGCGACCCCGCCCTGGTGCACAAGGGCGACGCGGTCACCCCCGGCGAGACGATCGGCTTCGTGGGCCGCACCGGCGACGCCACCGCCTGCCACCTGCACTTCGAGCTGTGGCCGGCACCCGGCTGGTACACGGGCGGGCGCCCGATCGATCCGCTGCCCAGCCTGAAGGCCTGGGACGTCGCGGCGTAGCCCGCGGCTACTGCACCGGCCGCGGCAGTCGCGCCGAGCCCATCGCGCGCTCCATGCGCTCCAGGCGCTCGATCCGCTGCTCCAGCGGCGGGTGGGTCGCCCCGAGGCGCCCGGCCCAGCCGCCGCCCTCCTCCTCGACCGCCAGCAGGTGGAAGATGTCGCGGCAGGCCGCCACGCGCAGGTCCTCCTGCGGGATCAGCGCCAGCTGACCGGAGATCCGCCGCAGCGCCGAGGCCAGGGCGGCGGGCCGGCCGGTGAGCGCGGCCGATCCGGCGTCGGCCGCGAGCTCGCGATCGCGCGAGAGCACCTGGGTGCCCAGCAGCGACACCCGCCCGACGCCCGCGGCGACCACGCCGCCCATGAGCGCGAACCACCAGCCGCCGCGCAGCATCCGCTTGCCGCCGTCGAGGAGAACCGCACCCGGTCCGCCGACCGCGGTCATGACCGCGGCGTCGCGGTTGACGAGGTGCGCCAGCTCGTGTCCGACGACGGCCTCGAGCTCGGCGGGCGTGAGCAGCTCGAGCAACCCGCGCGTCACGTGCAGGCGCGCGCGCTCGCGCGAGAGCCCGACCAGCCACGAGTTGGGCTGGCGCTCGGGCTCGATGACGATCTCGGGCTTGGGCACGTCGGCGAGGACGCAGAGGCGGTCGACGATCGCGTGCAGCTCGGGCGCCTGCGCCGGCGGGACCGGCTCCGCGCGCGGCCGGTTGCGGCGCTCGGTGATCGATCCGCCGATGCCGATCGCCGCGGCGATCGCGAAGGCGGCGACGAGCTTGAAGGGCGCGAGCGCGACGATGGCCGCCGCGCACGCCAGGACGATCAGCGGGGTGCAGACCGCGGCGAGCAGCATCCGGGCCTGAAGGCCGCGGTCGGGCCGGAAGAGGTCGGGCCGGCGACGTCGCCGCATCGTGCCCTCGAGAGTACTCCGCACGCTGAACGGGCGTCAACAAGCGCAACTGGTAGGTTGCAGGTCATGCGCCTACTCGTGCTCGGCGGGACCGTCTTTCTCGGCCGCCACGTCGTCGCCGAGGCACTGCAGCGCGGCCACGAGGTCACGCTCTTTCACCGTGGCCGCCACGGCGCCGAGCTCTTCCCTGAGGCCGAGCACGCCCTGGGCGATCGCGGCGGCGACCTGGCGGCGCTGAGCGGGCGTGCATGGGACGCGGCCATCGACACGAGCGGCTACGAGCCGGCCGACGTGGCGCGCTCCAGCGCGCTCGAGCTCGGCCATCTGGTCTTCGTCTCGACCTGCAACGTCTACCCCGCGTGGCCGGCCGAGCCGGTCGACGAGGACAGTCCGGTGTGGAGCGAGGGCGACGACTACGGCCCGCTCAAGGCGGCCTGCGAGCGTGCCGCGCGCGCGGCGATGCCCGATCGCGTCGCCAGCGTCCGTGCGGGGCTGATCTGCGGGCCCCACGACAACATCTTCCGCCTGCCGTGGTGGATCCAGCGGATCGCCGCCGGCGGCGAGGTCGTCGCCCCGGGTGATCCGGAGCGCTCGGTCCAGCTCGTCGATGCCCGCGATCTCGCGGCGTGGATGGTCGACCTCGCCGAGCAGCGCGTGGACGGCGCCTTCAACGGCACCGCACCGCCCGGGCGCACGACGATGCGCGAGGTGCTCGAGGCCGCGGTGCAGGCAACGGGCAGCGACGCGCGGCTGCACTGGGTGGCCGACGACGTCCTCGTGGCGCACGAGGTCGAGCCGTGGGACGAGCTGCCGCTGTGGATCCCGCCCGACACCGGCGCGGGCACGTGGGCCATCGGGACCGAGCGCGCCCAGGCGGCCGGCCTGCGCTGCCGGCCGGTCGCCGCGACCGTCGCCGACACCTGGGCCTGGCTGCGCGATGGCGGCGCGGAGGCGATGGGCGACTGGCGCGCCGAGAACCGCCCGCGCGGGTTGAGCCCCGAGCGCGAGCGCGCGCTGCTCGCCGTGTGAAAGGCTCGCGCGATGGCGCGCGAGCTGAAGCTGGGCCTCAACACGGGCTACTGGGGCGCCGGCCCGCCGGCCGGCGTGCAGGACGCGATCGCCGAGGCCGAGCGCCTCGGCTTCGACTCGATGTGGACGGCCGAGGCCTACGGCTCCGACGTGCTGACGCCGCTGGCGTGGTGGGGCGCCCGGACCGAGCGCCTGCGCCTGGGCACGGCGATCGTGCAGCTGTCGGCGCGCACGCCGGCGGCCACCGCGATGGCGGCGATGACGATGGACCACCTCTCCGGCGGGCGCTTCATCCTCGGCCTCGGGGTCTCCGGCCCGCAGGTGGTCGAGGGCTGGTACGGCCAGCCGTTCGCCAAGCCGCTGGCCCGCACGCGCGAGTACATCGCGATCCTGCGCGACATCTTCGCGCGCGCGGACCGCGTCACCGCGCCCGGGCCGCACTACCCGCTCCCCTATCCGGGCGGGACCGGGCTGGGCAAGCCGCTGAAGTCCACGTTGCATCCCGTGCGCGAGACGATCCCGATCTTCCTGGGCGCCGAGGGGCCCAAGAACGTCGCGCTGTGCGGCGAGCTGTGCGACGGCTGGCTGGCGCTCTTCTTCTCGCCGAGCAACGAGGGCTTCTATCGCGACGCGCTGGCCGAGGGCTTCGCGCGCGACGGCGCGCGGCGCTCGTTCGACGACTTCGAGGTCTGCGCGACCGTGCCCTTCATCGTCCACGACGACGTCGAGGCGGCCGCCGACATGCTGCGCCCGATGTACGCCCTGTACTTCGGCGGCATGGGCGCGCGCGGCGCGAACTTCCACCACGACGTCGCGGTGCGCCTCGGCTACGAGGCCGAGGCCAAGCGCTGCCAGGACCTCTATCTCGAGGGGCGCAAGGACGAGGCCGCCGCCGCGCTGCCGACGAGGCTCGTCGAGGAGCTCGCCCTCATCGGGCCGCGCGACAAGATCCGCCACGACCTCGAGGCCTGGCGCGAATCGATCGTCACGACGATGCTGGTCGCGGGCTCGCCGGAGATGCTGCGCGACGCCGCGGAGCTGGTGCTCGCCTAGCGCGAGGGCGGATCGGAGCTCGAGTCCGAGGGCCCGAGCTGCACCGAGAACGGCTCGCCCGTGGGGAGCGTCCCCTGCAGATAGAAGCGGCCGTCGCGCATGACGAGCTTGTCGTATTTGGGCGCCTGACCGGGCGCGGCCCCGAGGGGCTGGTACCGCTCGAACTCTTGATCCATGGCGGCCGACTCTAGCGGGCGAGCGGCGGAATCACGCAGATGAAGCCCAGCGGCTCGTCGCCGAGCGCCTCGAAGCAGTGCAGCTCGTCGCCGGCCACGTAGACGACGTCTCCCGGGCCGACCTCGTGCACCTCGTCGCCCAGGGTCACGCGCCCGCGGCCCTTCTGGATGACCACCCCATGGTCATGGGGATGCTGCTCGCGCCGCGTCTGCTTGCCGGGCTCCACGTGGAAGTAGCGCACGTGGTAGTTGGGGACCTCGTCGAGCGCGCCGATCAGGTCGTGGCGCTCGACGCCCTCCAGCGAGGGATCGTCGTAGGCCGCCGGCGCGACGTCATCCCACGCGCGCTGCGACTGGCGATGGCGAACGAAGCCCATGCCCTGAGGTTATTCCCACTCGATCGTGCCGGGGGGCTTGGACGTGATGTCCAGCACCACCCGGTTGACCTCGCGCAGCTCGCCGATCATGCGCGCGGCGATCTGCTCGAGCAGGTCGTAGGGCAGGCGGGCCCAGTCGGCGGTCATCGCGTCGTCGCTGGTGACCGCGCGGATGACGACGACGTAGCCGTAGGTGCGCTCGTCGCCCTGGACGCCCACCGTCCGCACGTCGGGCAGGACGCAGAAGCTCTGCCACAGCTCGCGATAGAGGCCGGCGTTGCGGATCTCGTCCTGCAGGATGAAGTCGGCGTCGCGCAGGACGTCCAGGCGCTCCTTGGTCGCCTCGCCGCCCACGACGCGGATGGCCAGGCCCGGCCCGGGGAAGGGCTGGCGCCACACCAGGCGCTCGGGGAGCCCGAGCTCGGCGCCGACGGCGCGGACCTCGTCCTTGAACAGCGCGCGCAGGGGCTCGACGAGCTCGAACTGCAGGTCGTCGGGCAGCCCGCCCACGTTGTGGTGGGACTTGATCGTCGCCGCCCCGGTGCCGCCGCCGGACTCGATGACGTCCGAGTACAGGGTGCCCTGCACGAGGAAGTGCGCGTCGCCGATCTTGGCCGCCTCCTCCTCGAAGACGCGGATGAACTCGGTGCCGATGATCTTGCGCTTGCGTTCGGGCTCTGTGACGCCGGTCAGCTTGTCGAGGAAGCGCGTCTCGGCGTCCACGGCGACGAGCGGGACCTTGAACGTGTCGCGGAAGGCCGAGATGACCTGCTCGCCCTCGTTCTTGCGCATGAGCCCGTGGTCGACGAACACACACGTGAGCTGGTCGCCGATCGCCCGGTGCACGAGCAGCGCGGCGACCGAGGAGTCCACGCCCCCGCTCAGGCCGCAGATGACCTTGGCGTCGCCGACCTGGTCGCGGATGCGCGTGATCTGGTCCTCGACGATCGAGGCCGGCGACCACGCCATGTCGCAGCCGCAGACGTCGCCCAGGAAGCGCTTGAGGATGTCCTGCCCGAACGGCGTGTGCACGACCTCGGGGTGGAACTGGATGCCGTAGATCCCGCGTTCTTCGGACTCGAAGGCGGCGACCGGCGACTCGCTCGACGAGGCCAGTGCGCGGAAGCCCGGCGGCGGGGCGAAGACGGTGTCGCGGTGCGACATCCAGCAGCTCTGCTCGTCCGGCAGCCCGGCCAGCAGCCGGCCATGGTCGGAGACGGTGAGCTTGGAGCGGCCGAACTCGCCCACCTCCGCGCCCTCGACGCGGCCGCCGAGCTTCAGCGCGACGAGCTGCATTCCGTAACAGATGCCGAGGACCGGGATCCCGAGCTCGAGCAGTTGCGGATCGAGCTTGGGCGCGTGGTCGGCGTAGACCGACGCCGGGCCGCCGGAGAGGATCAGGCCCTTGGGCCGGCGCCGCGCGACCTCCTCGGCGCCGACGTGATGGGGCAGCAGCTCGCTGAACACGCCGCACTCGCGCACGCGGCGGGCGATGAGCTGGGAGTACTGCCCGCCGTAGTCGAGGACGACGACCTCGTCGACCGCGCGCGGGATGTCGAGCGGCGCGCTCTCGTCGGCGAGCTCGGTGCCCGCCGTCGCCGCCGTGACTACGCCGTGCTCGCTCAATCCGCCCCCGTCAACGCGGGAGCCTTGTCTGCGGCCGGGGTGCCGTTGCCGTTCGGCTTGTCCGGGTGCGCGGAGGACGCCGCGCCGCGCGAGCCCATGCCCACGCCCTGGGAGGTCTGCAAGGACTTGCCCTCGGTCTGCAGCGACGGGGCGATCATGAGCTCCGCGCGGTTGAACTCGGCGAGGTCCTTGTAGCCGCACGTCGCCATCGAGGTGCGCAGCGCGCCCATCAGGTTGAAGCTGCCGTCGTTCTCGTGCGCCGGGCCGGTGAGGATCTCGCGCAGCGTCCCGTTCTGGACCGTCTGCACGCGCGCGCCGCGCGGGAGCGTCGGGTGGAAGGTCGCCATGCCCCAGTGGAAGCCGCGCCCCGGAGCCTCGTAGGCGCGCGCGAGCGGCGAGCCGATCATCACGGCGTCGGCGCCGCACGCGATCGCCTTGGAGACGTCGCCGCCGGTGCGCATGCCGCCGTCGGCGATGACCTGCACGTACTCGCCGGTCTCGAGCATGTGCGTCGAGCGCGCGCCGGCCACGTCGGCGATGGCGGTGGCCTGCGGGACGCCGAGGCCCAGCACGCCGCGCGTGGTGCACGCCGCGCCGGGGCCCACGCCGACGAGCACGCCGGCCGCGCCCGTGCGCATGAGGTGAAGACCCGTGTGGTAGGAGGCGCAGCCGCCCACGATGACCGGGACGCCGACCTCGCGGATGAACTCCTTGAGGTTCAGCGGCTCGGTGGTTTGCGAGACGTGCTCGGCCGAGACCACGGTGCCCTGGATGACGAGGATGTCGAGCCCCGCCTCGAGCGCCAGCTCGTAGTAGCGCGCCACGCGCTGGGGCGTCAGGGACGCCGCGGCGACCACGCCCGGCTCGGCCTTGATCTCCTCGATGCGCCGGGAGATGAGCTCGGGCTTGATCGGCTCCTGGTAGATCGCCTGCATCTCGCGGGTGGCGGCATCCTTCGGGAGTAGCGCGATGCGCTCGAGCTCGGCGTCGGCGTCCTCGAAGCGCGTCCAGATGCCCTCGAGGTTCAAAACGGCGAGGCCGCCGAGCTTGCCCACGACCTTGGCCGTCTCGGGCGACACGACGCCGTCCATGGCCGAGGCGAGCAGCGGGAGCTCGAAGCGGTAGTCACCGAGCTTCCAGGAGATGTCCACGTCGTCGGGGTCGCGTGTGCGCCGGGAGGGCACGATCGCGACATCGTCGAAGCCATACGCGCGGCGGGCCTTCTTCCCGCGGCCGATCTCGATCTCCATCAACGCATCCTAGGGTCGCGGGCGGACGAGAAGACCCTGCGCAGGCAGGGTCCAGGGAGCGGTCTTCCGTCGGGTCTGTGGCGGCGGCAGACCACGCTCGATCCACCTTAGCACCGCGCCTGCGGTCAGCCCGGACCCCGCGGCCGCCGCCGAGCGGGCACGCGATGCGGGGGCTGCACGGGCGGCTCGCCGGCCTCCGGCGCACGCCACGGATGCGCCTGCGGGCTCCCGCGCTCGAGCGTGAACGGCGTGTCATCGTGGCGTAGCTCGATCGGCTCGCCGTCGACCAGGTCGTAGCGCGCCTCGCCCGGCACGATCTCCACGCGCACGCAACGGCCGCGCAGCATGAGCCCGAAGGCCAGGCGCACGAGGTGGGGCGGCAGCCGCGGGGCGAAGGAGAACTGGCCCGCGTGGTCGCGAAAGCCGCCGAATCCGGCCACCGCGACCAGCCACGAGCCGGCCAGCGAGGCCATGTGCAGGCCGTCGCGCGTGTTGCGCTCGAGGTCGTCGAGGTCCATCAGCGCCGCCTCGCCGAAGTAGTCGAAGGCCAGCGCCAGGTGACCCACCTCGGCCGCCATGATCGCCTGCACGCAGGCCGACAGCGACGAGTCGCGGACGGTCAGCGGCTCGTAGTACGCGAAGGCGCGCGCCTTGTCGCGCGCCGTGAAACGATCGCCGACGGTGATCATGGCGAGCACGAGGTCGGCCTGCTTGACGACCTGCTTGCGATAGAGGTCGAAATAGGGGAAGTGCAGCAGCAGCGGGTACTCGTCGGGCGCCGTCGCCTCGAAGTTCCACCGCTCGTGGCGCGTGTAGCCCGCCGACTGCTGGTGGACCTCGAGCGCGTCGTCGTAGGGCACGGCGATCGCGCCCGCCGCGTCGCGCCACGCGGCGATCTCCTCGTCGTCGACCCCGAGCGCCGCCGCCTCCTCGCGATAGCGCGCCGACGACTCCGCCGCCCCCGCCAGGTTCCGGGCGGCCATGAGGTTCGTGTAGACGTTGTCGTCCGCGACGGCCGAGTACTCGTCGGGCCCGGTGACCCCGTCGATGTGGAACGCGCCGCCCGGGTCGTGGTGGCCCAGCGAGCGCCACAGCCGCGCGGTCGCGACCAGCAGCTCGAGCCCCGCCCCGCGCGCGAACTCGTCGTCGCCGGTCGCGTTGAGGTAGCGCAGCACGGCGTCGGCGATGTCGGCGTTGACGTGGAAGGCGCCCGTGCCCGCCGGCCAGTAGGCCGAGCACTCATGGCCGCGGATCGTCCGCCACGGGAACGCGGCCCCGTCGAGGCGCAGCTGCCGCGCGCGCTCGATCGCGCGGTCGAGCGTCGAGTGGCGCCAGGAGAGCGCATCGCGGACCGCCGCGGGGGCGGTGTAGGTGAGCACGGGCAGCACGAAGCTCTCGGTGTCCCAGAAGACGTGTCCGTCGTAGCCGTCGCCCGTCAGGCCCTTGGCGGCGATCGCGCGCTTCTCCGCGCGCGCCGCCGACTGCAGGGTGTGGAAGAGGGCGAAGCGCACCGCCTGCTGGAGCTCGTCGTCGCCGTCGATCTCGACGTCGGCGCGCTTCCAGTAGTCGTCGAGGTACTCGCGCTGGTCGTCGAGCAGGCCGGCGAACCCCGTGCGCCGCGCGGACGCGAGCGCGGCGTCGGCCTGGTCGCGAATGGAGACCATCGAGCGCTGGCTGGACCAGCCGTAGGCCAGGTACTTGGTCAGCGTGAGCGTCTCGCCGTGGCCGACCTCGGCGCTCACCGTCACCCGCGCGAGGTCGTCGAAGCTCTCGTTCTCGGTGACCGTGCCCTGCGGCCCGTCGACCTCGTGGTCCATTCCCGCCGCCATCCGCAGGGCGCTCTCCCGCGTGCGGTGCACGAGCACGGCGCGCAGCTCATGGGTCCCGTGGGACTCCGACACGAGCGGCGAGGCCAGGATCGCGGCGGCGCGCGGGTCCGCGCTGCGGGCCGGCACGTCCTCGTTGGCGACGATCTCCGACTGCACCACGATCCGCGTCTCGCCGTCGAGCGGCTTGACCTCGTAGCGGACCGCGGCCACCGAGCGGTGCACGAAGGACACCAGGCGCACCGAGCGGATCTCGATCTCGCGCCCCGCCGGCGAGCGCCAGTGGACCTCGCGGCGCAGCACCCCGGCGCGCAGGTCGAGCGTGCGCCGATGTGCCACCAGCGTGCCGTAGCGCACGTCGAAGGGCTCGTCGTCGACCAGCAGGCGGATCAGCTTGCCGTTGGTGACGTTGACGATCGTCTGGCCCTCTTCGGGATAGCCGTAGCCGGCCTCCGCGTAGGGCAGCGGGCGCTCCTCGTAGAAGGCGTTGAGGTACGTGCCCGGCATGCCGTAGGGCTCGCCCTCGTCGAGGTTGGCGCGCAGCCCGATGTGGCCGTTGGAGAGCGCGAGGACCGACTCGGCCTGCGCCAGCATGGCGAAGTCGAGCGCCTCCTCGGTGACCGCCCACGGCTCGACCGAGAAGTGCGGATGGGCGATCACAGCAGCTCGGCGAGGTCGTCGACCACCACCGAGGCGCCGTGGGCGAGCAGCGCCTCGCGCTGGCCGGCGCGGTCGACGCCGACGACGTGACCGAAGCCGCCCGCGCTCCCGGCCTGCACGCCGGCCAGCGCGTCCTCGAACACCGCGGCCCGCTCGGGGGCGACGCCGAGCATCCTCGCCCCCTCCAGGAAGGCGTCGGGGGCCGGCTTGCCGCGCAGGTGGCGCTCCTCGGCGACGACGCCGTCGACGCGCACCTCGAGCAGATCCTCGATCCCGGCGGCCACCAGCACGTCCTGGCAGTTGTGGCTCGAGGAGACGACGGCCCGGCGCAGGCCGGCGTCGCGCGCGGCGTGCAGGTAGCGCACCGAGCCCTCGTAGGCCTCGACCCCGTCCTCGCGGATGAGGCGCAGGACGAGCCCGTTCTTGGCATTGGCCAGGCCCTGGATCGTCTCCGCGTCCGGCGGGTCGTCGGCCGCGCCCGCGGGCAGCTCGATGCCGCGCGAGGCCAGGAAGTCGCGCACGCCGTCCAGGCGCGGCTTGCCGTCGACGTACTCGTCGTAGTCATGGACGAGGTCGAAGGGCTGCTCCCCCCTGGTCTTCAGGAAGGCGTCGAAGATCTGCTTCCAGGCGTGCGCGTGAACCTCGGCCGTCTTGGTCAGCACGCCGTCGAGGTCGAACAGGCAGGCGGTGATGCCGTCCGGCAGGCCGAGCACCTACGGGACCTCGGCCGGCGTCTCGAGACGCTGGACCTCGATCTCCGCAAGCAGCCGCTCGACCTCGCGCGGCTCGATGAGCCCGGCGCCCAGGCGCTGGGTCGATTCCGCGCCGCACGCCACGCCGAAGCGCAGGCACTCCGCCGCCGACGAGCCGGTGTAGCGCGCCGCCACGAAGCCGGCCAGGAAGGCATCGCCGGCGCCCACGGCGGCGACCGCCTCGCGCGGCTCGATCCACACGCGGTGCAGCGTCGCGGCGCCGTCGAGCATGACCGAGGCGACGCAGCCGTCGGGCAGCGTCATGATCGCCTCGCGGGCACCGAGGGCGACCATCTCGCGCACCGCGATGATGCGGTCCTCGTCGTCGTTGAACTCGTGCCCGACGAGCTCCTCGGCCTCGATCACGTTGGGCGAGATGACGTCGGGCTCGGCGCGCACGGCCAGGCGCATCGGGTCGCCGTCGGCGTCGACCACCGTCTGCACGCCGGCCTTGCGCAGCTCCTTGATGAGCTGCGCGTAGACGTCGGCGTCGACCCCGCGCGGCAGCGAGCCCGCGAACACGACGACGTCGGCGCCACGGGCGAGGTACAGCAGCTTGTCGCGGAAGAGCTCGATCTCCTTGCCGCTGACCGCCGGGCCGCGCTCGTTGATCTCCGTCGTCTCGCCGTTGGTGGGGTCGTGCACCGCCGTGTTGGTGCGCGACTCCTCGCGGATGCGCACGAAGTCGTTGAGGATCGACTCCTCGGTGAGCTGCTCGACGATTCGCGTGCCGGTGGGACCGCCCGCGAAGCCGGTGGCGATCACGGGCTGGCCGAGCGACTTGAGCGTGCGGGCGACGTTGACCCCCTTGCCGCCCGGCATGGTGGTCTGCTCGACCGTGCGATGTCGGCGCCCGAGCCTGAAGTTGGGCACCGATAGGGACTTGTCGATCGCCGCGTTGAGGGTGACGGTGATGATCATGCGATCCCGCTGGACCCTTCCTGACTGCGCCGGCGCCGGACCGCGCGACGTCGCAGGAGGACCAACTGCAGGCTAGCGAGTGCGAGCGCGCTCAGGAACACCAAGATCAACGTGCGGGTCAGCACCCCTCCGCTGCGCTGCCAGAACGAGGCCTCCGCGATCGCGGAGCGGGTGACGAGCGGGATGCTCGCGACCGTCCGTCCGCGCCAGCGGACCTCGATCGTCCCCACCCGCGAGCCCGCGGGCAGTGGACCGTCGAGCTCGCGCGGGACGTCGACCACGCGGATGGGCAGGCGCTCGCCGCGCCGTGCCGTGCGCACGACGGTGCCGGCCGCCACCAGCTCCGCGCGCTGGTCGCGATGGGCGAGCTTGACGGTGGCGAACGGCTGCCCCTTGCGTACCGGCGTCACGCGGTGATAGCGGCTGAGGCCGTAGCGGATGAGGGCCAGCGAATCGGCATCGCGCGCCGCCTCGCTCGGCTCGTCGAGCACGACCGAGATGACGGTCACGCCCGCCTTGGTCGCCGAGGCCACGAGGATGTAGCCCGCGCCGGAGGTATGGCCGGTCTTCACGCCGTTGACCTCGGGCACCGCGCGCACGAGCAGGTTGCGGTTGAGGATCACCCGCGGGTGGGCGCCCGTGCGCAGGGTCGCGCGCGGGAGGTTGGTGACGGCGCGGAAGAACGCGTTGCGCCGCAGGATGAGCGTGAGCTTGACCAGGTCCTCGGGGCTCGAGTGGTTGCTGGGGTCGTCGAGCCCGATCGCGTTGGCGTAGTGGGTGTGGGTCAGCCCCAGCTGGCGGGCGCGGCGGTTCATGAGCGCGACGAAGGCGCTCTGCGAGCCGCCGACGCGCGCGGCGAGCGTCGCCGCCGCGTCGTTGGCGCTGGCCACCAGCACGCCACGCAGCAGGTCGGCCACCGTCATCCGCTCGCCGGCGCGCAGCCCGATGATCGACTCGGCCGGCGAGGCGTGGTAGGGCACGGTCGTGACGACCTGGCCGAGCTTGGCGTGCTCCAGGGTCACCAGCGCGGTCATGAGCTTGGTGGTCGAGGCCACCGGGCGCGAGCGGCGCGCCTGGCGCTGATAGACGACGTCGCCCGTGGCCGGCTCCACGAGGATCGCTGCCGGCGCGCGAATGGCGGGCGGCGCGGCGGGCGCGCTCGCCGGCCGGGCGAGGGCGACGGCGAGGAGGAGCCCGAGGGCAACCGCGAGCAGCGCGGCCGCCGCGCGGCGGTCGCGCGCGGTCACCGCGAGAGCCTGACCCGCTGGCCGGCGTGGAGCGTGTCCGCGTCGAGCTTGGGGTTCAGGCGCTTGATCGTGAGGAGCGTGACGCCGGTCTTGATCGAGATCGCCGACAGCGTGTCGCCGGACTTCACGACGTAGGCGCGGCGGCGCTTGCTCTTCTTCGCGGCCTTGCCCGACGTCGTCTTGGTCGTCGTCGAGTGCGTGCTGGTGCTGCCCTGCGACGGGCTGTCCTCCTTGAGCAGCGTGTTGTCCACGACGGCGTACACCGCCACCGCACACGTGATCAGGGCCACCGGGGCCAACCAGCGGCCGATGCTGCGACGTCGACGATTGACCATGGGCTGAGCGGAGCATAGGGCGCGGCGCGGGGGTCCGATCACCCAAGCGACCAGGCCAGCGCCCGCAGACGCTCGGCCTCGCGGCGAGCCGCCTGGGCCGGTTCGCCGCCGTGGTGCTGGTGCGCGCCGACGATCGAGCGCGACGCGGTGACCAGCCCGCCGGCGCGGCCGGCGGCGAAGGCCGGGGCCAGGTCCTCGACGCGACCGCCCTGCGCCCCCACGCCCGGCAGCAGGAAGGGCGTGCGCGGCATCAGCTCGCGCGCGCGGGCGAGGTGCTCCGGCGCGGTGGCGCCGACCACGGCGCCCACGTCGTGCAGCCCGCTGGATGGCCCGGGGGTGCCGAGCCCGTCGACGAGCCGCGCGACGCGCTCCCACACCCGCTCGCCGCCCTCGGTGCGCAGGTCCTCGACGTCGGCCGCGCCCGGGTTCGACGTCCGCACCAGCACGAAGAGGCCCACCCCGGTGACCTGCAGCGAGCGCAGCGAGTCGACGCCCATGTACGGGCTGGCCGTGAACGCATCGGCGCCGATGCCGGCGACGGCGCCGAAGGGCGTCGGAGTGGCGCCGGCCAGTGCCTGGCCGTAGGCGGCGGCCGAGACGTCGATGTCGCCGCGCTTGGCGTCGGCGAGGACGAGGAGGCCCTGTGCGTGCGCCTGCTCGACCACGAGCTCCAGCACGCGCCAGCCGTGCGGGCCGAGGCGTTCGAAGCAGGCGAGCTGCGGCTTGACCGCGACGCAGGCGGGCCCGGCGGCGTCGACGGCCGCTGCGCAGTGCGCCGCGACCGCGACGGCGGCGCGCTCGGCCGGTGACCCGTCCGCGGGCGCCGCCGCCTCGGCCAGCGGCCACAGACGTGCGGGGTCGGGATCGAGTCCCAGGACGACCTGGGACTCCCGCTCCGCGACGAGGGCGTCCAGCCGATCAGCGAAATGCGGACCGGCCGGCGCCCGGCGGTGTTGCGTGTCGCCGGCCTTCAGCGTTTAGTGGTTGACCGACTTCTTCAGACCCGAGCCGGCCGTGAACCGCGGCACCTTGGACGCCGCGATCTGGATGGGCTCGCCCGTACGCGGGTGCACGCCCTGACGTGCACCGCGCTCGGCGACATGGAACTTGCCGAACCCGGAGAACGTCACATCGCTGCCACGCGACAGCGTCTCCTGGATGGTGTCAAGCACGGCGTCAACGGCCTTGCCGGCTTCGGACTTGCCCAGCTCGGCGCGACTGGCGACCTGATCGACGAACTCTGACTTCGTCACGCTTTCCCTCCTGGTGAGGTCGTGGTGATTCGACGCTATCAGCGGTTACGGACGACCGACGCCCGAAAACCGCATTCCTACGCCGTTTTCCTAGCTGTGCCGGGCTGAAACACCGCTCATTGCGATGTTTGCCCGACGACGGCGCAGACCCGCAGTGTGCCGCAAACACGGGACGCCCCGCTTTTCAGCCGATCTCGAGGCCCTCCAGGGCGGCTCGAAGATCGGCCTCCAGCAGGCGTTTCACCGGTCGCGGGCCGGTGCGCACGATGATCGCGTGGTGAGCCGAGCGGGCCACCATCACGTCCGCGCCCTCCCCCGCCTGCGCCATGGCCGGATCGCCCGCGAGCACGGCGCCGCGGGCGTCCAGCACGGCCGCGGCGCGGACGTCGACGGAGAGCGATCCCAGCCATCCGAGCGCCCGCGCGGGCGAGAGCGCAGCGCGTGTCGTCATCGCGAGTTGGAAGGATAGGCCGCGTGAGCATCGGCCGGATCGCCTGGCTCGTCACCGCTCTCGCGTGCCTGATCACCTGCGTGGTCCTGCTGCTGTCGGGCTATCAGGGCTACGCGGCGGTCTTCCTCGTCGTCGGCGCGTCGGCGGCGATCAACCTGCTCTAGCGGGTGGGTGCCGCTCGCCCGTGGTGACCTCCTGGCCCGGGCGCACGCGGTCCTCGGGCTCCAGGTGGATCAGCACGTCGGCCGGCCCAAGGCGCTCGCGGATGGCCGCCTGGAGGCGGTGGGCGATGCCGTGGGCCTCCTCGAGCGTCATCCCCGCGCGGAACTGCACGTGCAGGTCGACGTGGCGCCGCGCGCCCGCCTGGCGGCCGCGCAGCTCGTGGAAGCCCACGATCCCCGCGTCGGCGAACTCGATGACCACCGCGCGGATCGCCTCGAGCTCGGGATCGGGGAGCGTCTCGTCGACGAGCACGCGCGAGGAGCGGGTGAGGATGCGCACGCCCGCGACGGCCACGACCGCGGCCACCCCGAGCGCGACCACCGGATCGAGCCAGTCCCAGCCGGTGACCGCCACGATCGCCAGCGCCACGAGCACGCCGAACGAACTCAGCATGTCGGTCGTCAGGTGCGCCGCGTCGGCCGCCAGCGCCGGAGAGCTGGTCGCCGCGGCGCGCGTCGAGAGCGTCCGCGAGACGAAGAAGTTCACGACGATCGACACCGCGAGCACGGCGATGCCGATGCCGATCCGCTGCAGGCCGGTGCCCTCGATCAGGTGGCGCACGGCCTCGAACGCGATGACCACCGAGCCGACGAGGATGAGCACGCCCTCGATGGCGGCGGCCATGTCCTCGATCTTCTCGTGGCCGTAGGGATGCGACTCGTCAGCCGGCGCATCGGCCGCACGCAGCGAGAAGAGCGCCACGATCGAGGCGACGAGGTCGGTGGCCGAGTGCAGCGCCTCGGTCAGCAGCGCGACGGAGCCCGTGACGGTGCCGGCGACCGCCTTCAGCAGGATGAGGGCCGAGTTCGAGGCGACCGACAGCGCAGCCGCGCCGGTCTTGGACGGCTCGTTCATCGACTCGCCGGCGCGGTCTGGCGCAGGTGGTCGCGCAGCGCCCGCGCCGCGCGGCCGCGATGGCTGATGGCGTCCTTCTCGCCCGGCGTGAGCTCGGCCATCGTGCGGCCGTCGTCGCGGTCGTCGGGGATGAAGATCGGGTCATAGCCGAAGCCGCCGGACCCGCGCGCGGCGGGCGCCATCGTCCCCGTGCAGCGGCCCTCGAACAGGCGCTCCTCGCCCGTGTGCGGATCGACCAGCGCGATGACGCAGACGTAGGCCAGCGCGCTCCCCGGCGGCGCGCGCTCGATCAGCAGGGCGAGGTTGTCGGCGTCGGTGGCGTCCTCGCCGGCGAAGCGAGCCGACTGCACGCCGGGCGCGCCGCCCAGCGCGGCG
This sequence comes from uncultured Actinomycetes bacterium, assembly GCA_963806015.1. GTDB lineage: Bacteria > Actinomycetota > Thermoleophilia > Solirubrobacterales > Solirubrobacteraceae > JAOPZW01. Next base: position 261,179 of record CAWDWM010000002.1, read on the forward strand.
GACTCGATCCCCGAGTCGTCGCCGAAGGCCGCCTCGCCGGTCGCCGCGGCGGCCGCGCGCGCCTTGGGCAGGGCGTTGGCGGCGAAGGTCGTGCCCGTCTCGGGGGGCAGCGCCACCTCGTCGGGCAGCGCCACGACCTCGTAGCCGTCGAGCAGTGCCCCCAGCTCGCGCACCTTGTGCGGGTTGCGCGTGGCGAGGACGAGCCTCACGCGCCGCGCGCGCCGACCGCGCGCTCCTGCGCGGCCTGAAGCTCTTCCACGCCCTTGGCGGCGAGCGCGAGCAGCGCGTCGAGATTCGCCCGCGACAGCGGCGTGCGCTCGGCGGTGGCCTGGACCTCGATCAGCCCGCCGTCGCCGGTCATGACGACGTTGGCGTCGACCTCGGCGCTCGAGTCCTCGGAGTAGTCGAGGTCGAGCAGTGCCGCGCCGTCGACGATCCCCGCCGAGACCGCGGCCACCGAGCCGGTGAGCGGCGAGCGCACGAGCACGCCGCGCTCGCGCAGCGCGTCACAGGCGAGCGCCAGCGCCACGTAGGCGCCGGTGATCGATGCGCAGCGGGTGCCACCGTCGGCGGTGAGCACGTCGCAGTCGAGGTAGATGGTGTTCTCGCCCAGCGCGCTGAAGTCGATGACGCCGCGCAGCGAGCGGCCGATCAGGCGCTGGATCTCGACGGTGCGCCCGTCGGGGCGCCCGCGGGTGACGTCGCGCTGCTTGCGGTCGCCGGTGGAGGCCGGGAGCATCCCGTACTCAGCCGTGACCCAGCCGCGGCCGCTGCCCGCCAGCCACTTCGGCACGCCGTCGGTGTGCGACGCCGTGCAGATCACGCGCGTCTCGCCGGCGCTCATGAGGACCGAGCCCGTCGCGGTGGCCACGAAGCCCGGCTCGATGCTCACCGGCCGCAGCTCGTCGGGCCCGCGCCCGTAGGAGCGCTCGCTCATGCTGCGGCCTCCGCCGCGTGCAGGATGACGTGCTCGACCTCGCCGAGCGGGAGCTGCAGGAAGGTCGACCCCAGGGCGCGGAAGGCCTCGACGTCGCCGGTGGTCAGGAAGCGGTAGTCGCCCTCACCGACGTGCGGGCTCGCGAGCCCGCGCGCACCGAGCACGTGCTCGACCTGGTGGGCGACCGGGGCGCCGGAGGTCACGATGCGCACCCCGCGCCCGAGCATGCGCTGGAGCATCGGCGCGATCAGCGGGTAGTGCGTGCAGCCGAGGATCACGGTGTCGACCGCGGCGGCGCGCAACGGCGCGACGTAGCCGCGCACGGTGTCCACGACGCGCTCGTCGAACGGGAAGCCGCCCTCGATGATGGCCGTCAGGTCGGGGCACGCCACCGCGGTGAGCTCCACGAACGGATCGGCCTGGGCGATGGCCGAGGCGTACGCGCCGCTGGCCACGGTGGCCGGCGTGGCCAGCAGGCCGACGCGGCCGTTGGTGGTCGCCGCCACGGCCTGTACCGCCCCCGGCTGGACCACGCCGAGCACGTCGATGCCGAGCGTCGTCTGCGCCATCCGCTCGCGCAGCGCCGGGAGCGCCGCCGCCGTCGCCGAGTTGCAGGCCACCACGAGCAGCTTCGCGCCGCGCGCCAGCAGCTCCTCGGCGCACTGCAGCGCGAAGCGCTCGAGCTCGGCCTGCGTGCGGGTGCCGTAGGGCAGCCGGGCCGCGTCGGCCAGGTAGAGGAAGTCCTCATGCGGAAGCTGCACGAGCAGCTCGTGCAGGACGGTCAGCCCGCCCACGCCGGAGTCGAAGACGGCGATCGGGCGCTCGCGGGGGTCCGCGGTGCGTGATGCCACGGGGCCATGGTAAAGCGGCCCGGCGCACGCGCGACCGCCGGCACGGACTCACCCCTTCTTGCTCCCCACCCCCTCGATCGTCGACTTGATCTTCTCGGTCACGGCGTCGGCGATGCCCTTGCCCTTCACGCCGCCCGCGGCGAGCACGACGGTCGCGAACAGCCCGGCGACGAGCAGGATGAGGGCGACGTACTCGACCGTCCCCTGTCCCGCGGTCCCCGCCATCCGGGCGCGCGCCCACAGCGCGGCCGCGTGCGCGCGGCCCATGATCCGGTAGCCCATCTGACGCCTCCTCGGGTCGTGTGTGACAACGCGACCGAGTCTTCTCGGGAGGCTGTGACGGCGAAAGACGGCAACTGTGGAGAATCACCCCCGGATGCGTGCCCTCATCGTCACGAACATGTGGCCCTCGGCCTCCGAGCCCGCGCTCGGCAGCTTCGTGCGCGACCAGGTCGACGCCCTGCGCGAGCTCGACGGCGTCGACGTCGAGGTCTTCGCCTTCCCGCCGGGCGGCTACGCGCGCGCCGCTCGCGAGCTGCGCCGCCGGCACCGCCGCGCGCGCTTCGACGTCATCCACGCGCACTTCGGGCTCACCGCGTGGCCCGCGCTGGCGCTGCGCGGCGCGCCCCACGTGGTCACGCTCCACGGCACCGACCTGCGCCATCCGCGCTCGCGGCGGATCACGCGCGCGGCGCTGCCCTTCGTCGATCTCGTGGCGACCGTCAGCCCGGAGCTGGCGCGCGAGGTTCCCGGCGCCGGCGAGCGCCGGCCCGTCGCGGTGCTTCCGTGCGGCGTGGACCTGGATCGCTTCACGGCGATCCCGCGCGCCGAGGCGCGCGAGCGCATCGGCCTCGCGCCCGACGAGCCCTGCCTGCTGTTCCCCGCCGACCCCGCGCGGGCGGTCAAGCGCTTCGACCGCGCGCAGGAGGTCGCGGGCGATACGCGACTTCTCACGCTGGGCCGCGTTCATCCCTTCGAGGTGCCCCTCTACGTCAACGCCGCCAACGCCGTGCTCGTGCCCTCCGCGCACGAGGGTTTCGGGCTCGCCGTCCTGGAGGCGCTCGCCTGCGACGTGCCGGTGCTGGCCACGCCGGTCGGGGTGCACCCGGCCGCCCTCGACGACGTGCCCGGCACCCTGTGCGCGCCCTACGATCGCGCGGCGTGGCAGGCAGCGCTCGCCCCGCATGTGCAGGCCTCCGAGCCGCGGGTCGCGGGCCGCGACCGGGCCGCGCTGTGGTCGGCTCGGCGGATGGCGCGACGGGTGCTCGACGCGTGGGGTGAGGTGCTACGGTTGCCCGTCGCGGCGCCGAATTCGAGTGCCGCTTCCGTATGAAAGGCCCGCTGAACGTCATCCGCCGCCGGCGCGCCGAGCGTCCGGCCGAAGGGGTCGAAGCCGCGCAGGCCGCGACGGAGGCGCCGACCCAGGCGCAGCCCACCGCCGGTCTCGCCTCGACCCCGCCGCCGCCTGGCGCCGATCAGCCGGCGCCCGCCGCGGGCGATGCCTCCGCCGAGCAGCAGGCCGCTGCCGAGGTCCCCGCCGGCCAGGAGCCGGTGCCCGCCCGCCCGAGCTTCCGCCAGCGCGGTCGCCTGCGCCGTCGCCTGCGCTACCTGCGCCGCGTCCGCGAACTCGGCTTCCGCGACCTCGGCGGCCTCGTCTTCGACCAGCACCGCTTCTCGCAGGTCAACGAGACGCTCGTGCACGGCAAGCTCTCCGCCCTCGCCGCCGTCGATGGCGAGCTGCGCGCCCTGGAGCACGCGCTCGACGACCGCCGCCCGCTCACCGAGCTGCGCGAGCCCGGCGTCTCGGTCTGCTCGCGCTGCGGCGCGCTGCACGGCAGCGAGGCCCGCTTCTGTCCCTCGTGCGGGACGCCGGTCCGCGGACCGCTCGCGATCGCCGAGGTCGGCGACGCCGTGAGCCTCCCGGCCGGGGAGCCCCACGCCGGCGGGCCGGTGGCCGCAACGCCCCCGCCCCCGGCCCAGCCCCTGGCGGCGGCCCCCCTGCAGCTGCAGCCGCTGGCGCCGACGTCGGAGCCCGCGACGCCCGCGCCCGCGCCCGAGCAGCCCGCCGCACCCGAGGGCGAGCAGCCCACGGAGGTCATGGCCCCCGTCGATGAGGAAGCCGCCGACCCGCCCGCCGACGGCGAGCCGCAAGCCGTGGCCCATCGAGGCGGCGAGCGCGGCGAGCCGTGAGCGTCGCCCCGCCCGGCGCACCACCGGCTCCGGGCACCATCGCCTGTCCGCGCTGCGCCACCGTGATCGACCCCGACCAGGACTGGTGCCTGGCCTGCGGAGCGCCCGCCCGCACGCGGCTGGTGCCGACGCCCAACTGGCGCGCGCCGGTGGCGGTCCTGGCGGTCATCGTCGTCCTCGCCGGCATCGCCCTCGCGATCGCGTTCGTCGCGCTCACCAACAACACCGAGCCCGCCGCGCCGGTCGACTCGCAGGCGCCGCCCCCGTCGGCCACGAGCACCGCGCCGGCCGCCGGTGCGGCCGCGCCCACGCAGCCCCCGCCGACCACCGCGGCGCCTCAGGGCGAGGCCGGCACCACGACCGCGCCCGCCGCCACCGGCACTACGACCGGCACCACCGCCGCCACGACCGGCACCACCTCGGCTCCGTGAGCTAGCGGTAAGTCCCGAGGACGTTGTTCCTGCTGGGCTGCGCGGCGGATGGTGGGGGTCAAACAGCATCACCGACGGCGGGTGAGCTCGCGGCGCACCGCCGGGGTGTGGGCTGCGACCTCAGGGCAGCACGGGTGCGGGCGGCGAGCAGAACTTCTGCCTAAGCGTCCCGTCCTGTGGTCGTCAGACGACCCTTAGTCGGGACGCTTGGCCTGGCTCGGTGACTGGCTGCGGGCCGCCGCAACGGCCTCGGGCCCGACCCCAACCACGCCCTCGAGACTTACAGCTAGCTCGCGACCACGCCCACCAGCGGCCAGCGCCCCGCCAGCCGCCCCGCGGCCTGCGCAGCGTGCGGGTGCAGCGCCACCGGCGCGTGGTCCGGAGGATGCTCGGCGCCGAGCACCTCGAGCGTCGCCACCGTCGACTCGGCCAGTGCCTCGAGGTCGTAGCCACCCTCGAGCACCACGCCGACCGGCACGTCGAGCTCGTCGGCCAGGCCGCGCATGCTCGCCGCCATCTGCGCGTAGCCCTCGCGCGTGACGCGGCAGCCGGCGAGCGGGTCGCGCACGTGCGCGTCGAAGCCGGCGGAGATGAGGACCAGCCCGGGGCGGTACTCCAGCCCGAGCGCGACCACGACGTGCTCGACCAGCGAGCACCAGACCGCGTCGCCGGAACCCGCCGGCACGGGCAGGTTGACGGTGTAGCCCTCCCCCGGGCCGGACCCGGTGTCGCCTGCCGGCCCCGTGCCGGGATAGAGCGGCGACTCGTGGATGCTCACGTAGAGCACCGCAGGATCGGCGCGGAAGATGTCGTTGGTCCCGTTGCCGTGGTGAACGTCCCAGTCGAGGATCAGCACGCGCTCGGCGTCCCAGCGATCGAGCGCCCGCCGTGTCGCCACCGCGACGTTGTTGAAGAGGCAGAACCCCATGGCCCGCGCGCGCTCCGCGTGGTGCCCGGGCGGACGGTGCAGCGAGGCGCCGACGCGCGGGCCGTCGCCGCCCAAGAGTGCGTCGACCAGCGCCGCCGCCCCGCCCGCCGCGTGCAGCGCGGCGCGGTAGGAGCCCTCGGACATGACCGTGTCGGCGTCGAGCGCGCCGCCACCCGCGGCCGACACGGCCTCCAGCGACGCGACGTACGCCTCGGGGTGCACGGCGCAGACCACGTCGCGCTCGGCGGCGGGCGACTCGCGCACGTCCCAGTCCAGCCAGTCGCGCTCGGCCAGCGCGCGCTCGATGGCGACGATCCGCGCCGGGCGCTCGGGATGCGTGCCGGTGTCGTGCTCCAGCGACGACGGGTGGCGAAGGAGGAGCGGCGCGGGCATCTCGTTACGGTACCTCCGCATGGCCGATCCCGCGCGCATCGAGACCGACCTGGTGGTCGTCGGCGCCGGCGCCGCGGGCCTGTACGCCGCGCTCACCGGGGCCCTCAACGGTGCGAGCGTCGCGCTCGTGTCCGCCACGCCCCTGGCGCGCACCGCGAGCTACTGGGCGCAGGGTGGCCTGGCGGCGGCCCTGGCGCAGGACGACTCGCCCGACCTGCACCGCGAGGACACCGAGCGCGCCGGGCGCGATCTGGTGCGCACGAGCGCCGCGACCGTCCTCTGCCGCGAGGCGCCGCGCACCGTGGGCGACCTCGAGCGCCTGGGCGTGCACTTCGACGCCGACCGCCACGGGAACCTCGCGCTCGGCCTGGAGGGCGGGCACTCGCGCCGGCGCGTCGTGCACGCCGGCGGCAGCGCGACGGGCCGGCGCGTCGTGCGCCAGCTCTCCGCCGTCGTGGTCGAGACGCCGGGCGTGACCGTCATCGAGGGCGCCCGCGCCGCCACCCTCTGGGTCCGCGACGGGCGCTGCGTGGGCGTCGTGTGCGAGGACGGACGCGCGATCCACGCGCGCGCGGTCATCCTCGCCACGGGCGGCTCTGCCGCCCTGTGGCAGCGCACGACCAACCCGCCCGGCTCGCTCGGCATCGGCCTGCTGCTGGCGCACGGGGCGGGCGCGGCGCTGGCCGATCTCGAGCTCATGCAGTTCCACCCGACCGCGGTCACCGGCATCAAGGGCCGCGAGGGCTTCCTGGTCACCGAGGCGATCCGCGGCGAGGGCGCCACCCTCCTCGACGCCCACGGGGAGCGCTTCGTCGACGAGCTCGCGCCGCGCGACGAGGTGGCCCGCGCGACGTGGTCGAGGATGACCGAGAGCGGGCGCCCCAGCGTCGACCTCGACATGCGCGCGGTCGACCCGCTGCTGTTCCCCAACGTGGTCGGCGCGCTGCGCGAGGCGGGGCTGGATCCCGCTACCGAGCTCGTGCCCGTGGCCCCGGCGGCGCACTACGGGATGGGCGGGATCGTCGCCGACCTCGACGGCGCGACGACGGTGCCGGGGCTCTACGCGATCGGCGAGAGCTCGTGCACCGGTCTGCACGGCGCCAACCGCCTGGCCTCCAACTCCCTGACCGAATGCTTCGTCTTCGGCGCGCGCGCCGCGCTGGCGGCCGTGTCGGAGCCGCGCGGCGCGGCCGGCGAGCCGCCGACGGCGCCCGCGCTCGAACCGCCCAGCGCCGACACCCGCGCGGCGCTGTGGCGCCACGCCGGCCTCGTGCGCGACGCCGAGGGCCTGCGGGCCCTCGCCGAGGATCCGCATCCGCTGGCGCGGCTCATCGCCCGCCACGCGCTGCTGCGCACCGAGAGCCGGGGCGCGCACACGCGCTCGGACTGCCCCGAGACCGATCCGGCGCTCGACCTGCACCACTCGGTCACGCGCGGCGAGGCGGATGAGCCCGCCTTCGAGCGCTGGGTCTGACTCAGCAGGCCGGGAAACACCGCCAGTTCTGGTGAACGTCTGCGTTTCTTAACCCGAACTCAACACTGACTGCGTTTTGACCTTCACAACCTCGGGCCATACTCGCGGCTGGTCCAGGAGCACGGAAGGCCAAACAGGAGGACACGGTCGAAGCTCATGTACCAAGTCAGCAGGGCGATCTACCGAGAGCTGTCGGGAGACATCATCGGCGGTAGGGACGCGCACGAGCAGGTGCTTCGCTCATGCGAGGCCACCGTCGAGCGGCTGGTCGGCGATCGCCACTACTTCGCGCGCCCAGCGCGCTATCTCTTCCAGGAGATCAAGTCCCACTTTCCCATGCACGCCCAGCCTCGGGTCTGGCGCGTCGTGCAGGGGTACGTGGACTGCACCCTTGACGTCCTGGAGCGCATGCCCCAGAACGGATTCGACGTGCAGGGCCGGCCACTGCAGTGTCGCGCGACGACACGGCGTGGCACGGCGTGCCAGCGGATGCCGCTGCATCACAACGGCTACTGCCCGTCGCATCAGCATCTGGCCGAGACAGAGGAGATCGAGCTGGTCGGTGGGCCAGTGGCCGAGCCGCTCGCGGCGTAGCCCGCGCCGGTCATAGCGGGAGCCGTGGCGGGCGTCATCTAGGGTCCGCGCATGCTCCTTGGCGTCGACGTGGGCGGCACCTTCACGGATGCCGTTCTCGTCGCCGCCGGCGTCGTGCACACGGCCAAGGCGCCGACGACGCCCGACGACCAGTCGCGCGGCGTCATGACCGCCGTCGAGCGTGCGCTGGAGGCCGCGGGCGCGAGCGCGGGCGAGGTCGAGGGCTTCGCCCACGGCATGACGGTGGCCACCAACGCGCTGCTGGAGGGCACCGTCGCGCGCACGGCGTTCGTCGCCACCGAGGGGTTCACCGACATCGTCGCCCTCGGGCGCCAGGCGCGACGCGAGCTGTATCGCCTGTGCGCTGCGCACCCCGCGCCACTGACGCCGGCGCAGCGGCGCTTCGCCGCGCGCGAGCGCACGGGGCCCGACGGCGTGCTCGAGCCCCTGACCGACCTCGACGCGCTGATCGGCGCGGTGGCCGGGTCCGAACCCGAGGCGGTCGCGGTCTGCCTGCTGCACAGCTATCGCCACCCCGAGCACGAGCGCGCGATCGGCGCCGCGCTGCGGGAGCGCCTCGGGGTGCACGTCTCGCTGTCGCACGAGGTCGTCGGGACCTTCCGCGAGTTCGAGCGAGCGGCGACCACCGAGGTCGACGCCGCCCTCTCTCCCCTGCTGGCGCGCTACCTGCGCCGCCTGCTCGACGCCTCGCGCGACGCCGGCCTGCCCACCCCGGCGATCATGCAGTCCAGCGGCGGCCTGGCGGCGCTGGATGCCGCCGCCGACCACGCCGCGCTCACCGTGCTCAGCGGCCCCGCCGGCGGCGCGGCCGCCGCGGCGCTCCTCGCCGAACGCTGCGGGGTGCCCGACCTGCTGTGCTTCGACATGGGCGGCACGTCGTGTGACGTATGCGTCGTCGAGGACGGCCGCGTGCGCGAGACGACGGCGCGCGAGGTCGGCGGCCGGCCGCTGGCGCTGCCGATGGTCGACATCCACACCGTCGGCGCCGGCGGCGGCTCGATCGGCTGGCGCGACCCCGGCGGCGCCCTGCGCGTGGGTCCGCGCAGCGCGGGCGCCGAGCCGGGTCCCGCGTGCTACGGACGCGGCGGGACCGAGCCCACGGTCACCGATGCCAACCTCGTCCTCGGACATCTGAGCGCCGACGTCCCGCTGGCCGGGGACGTGGCGCTCGACGCCGACGCGGCCCACGCGGCCGTCGCGCGTCTGGCCGACGCGCTCGGCCTCGACGTCCGCGAGTGCGCGGAGGGCATCGTGCGCGTGGCCAATGCCGAGATGGTGCGCGCGCTGCGGGTGATGACCGTGGAGCGCGGCATCGACCCGCGCCACTTCGCCCTGTTGGCCTTCGGCGGCGCCGGGCCGCTCCACGCGGCGGCGATCGCGCAGGAGCTCGGGATGACGCGCATCCTCGTCCCGCGCGCCTCCGGCGTCCTCAGCGCGCTCGGGCTGGCCGCCGCGGACCGTCGCGCCGACGCCCAGCGCACGGTCCTCGGCGACGACGACGCGAATGTCGACGCGCTGGCCGACGAGGTCCGCGCGGCGCTGGGCGGCGAGCCTGAGCTCGAGGTCGCCTGGGACGTGCGCTACCGCGGCCAGTCGCACGAGCTGACCGTGCGCGGCGCGCAGCGCGACGCGCTGCGCGAGCGCTTCGAGGCGCTGCACGAGGAGCGCTACGGGTATCGCGATCCCGACGGCGAGGTCGAGCTCGTCACCGTGCGGGTCACCGGGCGCCTGCCGGCGCCGCGGGTCGACTTCGGCGCCCCGGCCGGCGAGCGGGTCACCGGGCCGACCGTCGTCGCGCTGCCCGAGGCGACGCTCGTGGTGCCGGAGGGCTGGAGCGGCACGACCGACGACACCGGCACCCTGGTGCTGGAGCGCGCATGAGCGTCGACCCCATCGCCCTGCAGGTCACCGCGGGCGCGCTGCGCGCGGCGTGCGAGGAGATGGGCGCCGTGCTGGTGCGCTCGGCCCACAGCGCCAACATCAAGGAGCGCCGCGACTGCTCGACGGCGTTGTTCGACGCGGCCGGCGAGATGGTCATGCAGGCCGAGCACATACCGGTGCACCTCGGCGCGATGCCCGCGGCGGTCGCCGCCGTGCGCGACCGCGACCACGCCCCTGACGTCTCGTGGGTGCTCAACGATCCCTACGCGGGCGGCACCCACCTGCCCGACATCACGGTCGTGACGCCGGCCTTCCACGATGGCGAGCTGCTCGGCTTCGCCGCCGCCCGCGCCCACCACGCCGACGTCGGCGGGCGCGTGCCCGGCTCGATGCCGGCCGACTCGACCACGCTGGAGGAGGAGGGCGTCGTCATCACGCCGCGCGTGCTCGACGAGGCGGCCATCGAGGAGCTGGCCACGCAGATGCGCCAGCCCGCGCACCGGCGCGCCGACCTGCGCGCTCAGCTCGCCGCCAATCGCGCCGGCGCCCGGCGGCTCGGCGAGCTGGCCGATCGCGTCGGGCTGGAGTTCCTGCGCGAGGCGACGGCCGCGGTCCTCGACTACGCCGAGCGGCGCACGCGCGCCTGCCTCGCGGATCTCGACGACGGGACGCGGACCGCGGTCGACCTGCTCGAAGCGGCGGACGGCGACATCGAGCTGCGCGTGGCGGCCACGATCGCCGGCGATGAGCTGACGCTCGACTTCTCGGGCTCGGCGGCGCAGCACGCCGGCAACCTCAACTGCCCGCTGGCGGTGACGGCGAGCGCGTGCCTGTTCGCCGTCCGCGTCCTCACCGATCCCGACATCCCGCCCAGCGCGGGCGCCTACCGCCCCATCACGGTGATCGCGCCCGAAGGCTCGCTGCTCAACGCGCGCTCGCCCGCCGCCGTCGCCGGTGGCAACGTCGAGACCTCCTCGCGCGTGGCCGACCTCGTGCTCGGCGCCTTCGGCCAGGCCCTCGGGCAGGGGACGATGAACAACCTCACGCTCGGGACCGACGCGTGGACCTACTACGAGACCCTGGGCGGCGGCCAGGGAGCGTGCGCGGACGCCGACGGGCCCAGCGCGGTGCACGTCGCCATGTCGAACACCCTCAACACGCCGATCGAGGCGCTCGAGCTCGAGTTCCCGCTGCGGGTGACCGAGTACGCGCTGCGGCGCGGCTCGGGCGGCGCCGGTCGCCACCGCGGCGGCGACGGCGTCGTGCGCGAGGTTCAGGCGCTCACCGACATGAGCTTCTCGCTGCTGACCGAGCGCCGCCGCCACGCGCCGCGGGGCGCCGACGGCGGTGCGGACGGCGCGCGCGGGCGCAACCTCCTCGACGGCGAGGAGCTCGCGCCGAAGGCGTCGGGCACGCTGCGATCCGGGCAGCGCCTGCGGCTGGAGACGCCGGGCGGCGGGGGCTACGGCGCGCCTGCGGCGGACTGAACAGCATCACCGAGGGAGGGTGAGCGGCCCGCGCTCGCGTCGGGCGCGCCGAACGTCGGTCCCACTCCCTGTGGAGGGGGGAAGACCGACGTTCGACCCGACTACGGCGTCTCGTCGAGGTGGTGCTCCAGAGCGTCGAGCCGGCCCGACCAGAAGCGCCGGTAGGGCTCCAGCCAGGCGTCGATCTCCGACAGCGGCTCGGCGCGCAGTCCGTAGACGCGGCGCTGGGCGTCGGTGCGGACGCTCACGAGGCCGGCGTCGCGCAGCACGCGCAGGTGCTTGGAGACCCCGGGCTGGCTGATCGTGAGGCGCTCCACGAGCTCGCCGACCGACCGCTCGCGCTCGCGCAGGAGGTCGAGGATGCTCCGGCGCGTGGGCTCGGCCAGCACCTCGAATGTGCTCGTCATGCAGGCTATATAGCTAAATAGTTATATGCATGTCAAGCCATGGACCTCCCAGCTAAGGGAGGCCCGCAGGCAGCTAAGGGGTCGGCGGGCGCAAGTCGCTCCATACGCCCAATGTGCGGACGGCCGTCGCAGCGCAGGATGTCGTCATGTTCACCAACAACCTCATGAACAACCTGTCACATGCCCTCAGCGACGATGTCGAGCGATACTGGAACCGTGCCCACGCGCGTGACGAGCAGCCGGTTCATCGGCCGCAGCCGAGAGCTCGCGGAGCTGGAGGCAGCGCTGGCCGACGCTTCCGCCGGGCGGCCATCGCTCGCGTTCATCGCGGGTGAGTCCGGCGTAGGCAAGACGCGCCTGCTGAAGGAGCTGGAGCGCGGAGCGCTCGAGGCTGATGCACGCGTCGTCAGCGGAGACTGCGTCTCCCTCGGGGAGGACGAGCTCCCCTATGCCCCCATCGTCGCCGCCCTGCGATCCCTCACGCGCGACGGCGACCCCGTGCTCGACGAGCTCGGCCCGGCCACGCGGGCCGGGCTCGCGAGCCTCCTCCCCGAGCTCGCGCCGGCCACCGCGCTCCCGGTCATGGACCGCGACGCACCGGCGCAGTCGCGCGTCTTCGAGGCGCTGCTCACCCTCCTCGACCAGCTCGGGCGCGACGAGCCGGTGCTGCTGGCGATCGAGGACCTCCACTGGGCCGACGCCTCCACGCGCGCCTTCCTCTCCTTCCTGGCCCGCAGCCTGCGCGCCGAGCGCGTGATGGTCGTCGCCTCCTACCGCCCCGACGAGCTGCACCGCCGCCACCCGCTGCGCCCGCTGCTGGCCGAGCTCGAGCGCGGGCCGCGCGCCCGGCGCATCGAGCTCGTGCCGCTGACGCGCACCGAGCTGGCCGAGCAGCTGGAGGACATCCTCGGCGCCGCGCCCGACGACGCGCGCGTCGAGCGCATGTACGCGCGCAGCGAGGGCAATCCGCTCTTCACCGAAGAGCTCCTGGCCGCCGGTCTCGACGGGCGCGGCGAGCTGCCGCCGACACTGCGCGATGCGCTGATGGTCCGCATCGAGGCGCTGTCGCAGGACGCCCAGGAGCTGCTGCGCGTCCTCTCCGCCGGGCGCAGCCTGGACCACACGCTGCTGGCCGAGGCCTCGGGCCTGGAGTCCGCCGCGCTGCGCGAGGCCCTGCGCGAGGCGGCGGCCGGCCACGTGATCGAGGTCGATCAGGAGGGCGACTACGCCTTCCGCCACGCGCTCTTGCGCGAGGTCGTCCACGACGATCTGCTGCCCGGCGAGCACGCCGAGCTGCACCTGGCGCTCGCGCGCGCGTTCGAGCACCGGCTGCAGGAGCAGGGCGGCAACGCCAGGCTCGCGGCGGGCATCGCCCACCACTACCTGTCCGCCGGCGACCAGCCGGCGGGGTTCGCCGCCGCGGTGCGCGCGGGCGATGCCGCCGAAGAGGTCCATGCCCATGGTGAGGCTGCGCGCCTGTACGAGCGCGCGCTGCAGCTGTGGTCGCGCGTGCCCGACCCCGAGGCCCTGGCCGGGATCGACCACGCGACGCTGCTGTGCCGGGCCGCCGGGTCGCACCACGACAGGCCGCGGGCCGAGGCGCTCTACGAGGCGGCGCTGGCGGAGATCGACGAGGCCGCCGAGCCCTACCGCGCCGCCGATCTGCTCGAGCACCTCGCCAACGTGCGCTGGGGCCTCGGTGCCGCCGAGTCGGCCCTGACCACCCTCGAGCGCGGCCTCGCGCTGCTGCCCGACGACGGCGGCGCGAGCCCGGAGCGCGCGCTGCTGCTCGGCCTGCGGGCGAAGTTCCTCATGCTGCGCGGGCGCCATCGCAGCGCCGTCCAGGCCGCCCGCGACGCGCTGGATGCCGCCGAGGCGGCTGCCGAGCCGGCGGCGCGCAGCCGAGCGCTCAATGCGATGGGCACCTCGCTGATGGCCCTGGGCCAGGTCGACCAGGGTGCCGGCAAGCTGCGCGAGGCGCTCGACCTCGCCGTCACGCACCGGTGCCTGCCCGAGATGCGCGCGGCCTACATCAACCTCGCCGACCTGCTGCACCAGCGCGGGCGCTCCGACGAGGGCCGCGCCGTCGCCCACGAGGGCGCCGAGCGCACCACCGGGACCGGCGGCTACAGCTCCTGGGTCAGCACCGTCGAGGCCGAGATCGCGCTGGACACCGGCGACTGGGCCTACGCCGAGCGCCACCTGCCCGACCCCGGCCCCGTGACCGGCACGACGTTCGTGAACTTCGCCCTGCGCCACGCCGAGCTCGCGCTCGGCAAGGGCGACGGGGCCCGCGCCCGCGCGCTGCTCGACGAGGTCGACGTCGCCGCCGCCAACATCGACGAGCCGCAGTTCCTCGGCGTCATGGGCGCCCTGCGCGCCGAGCTCGAGCGCCGCGCCGGCGACCTGGTCGCCGCCCGCACCGCGATCCGCGGGGCGCTGGACCGCATCGAGACCTGCACCGACGACGTCGTGCGGCTCGCCCGCGTGGCCGCCGTCGGCGTGGTCGTCGAGGCCGACGCGGCGCAGCGCGCGTGCGACCTCGGCGACGACGAGGAGCGGCGCCGCGCGCTGATGGAGGCCGACTTCCATCTCGGCCGCACCGGCGCGGCGGCGGAGGACGGCGGGCCGGTCGAGGAGGCCTGGCTGCGCAGCGCCGAGGCCGAGCACGCGCGCGCCAACGGCAAGTCGGATCCCGCGGCGCACGAGGCGGCGGCGCAGGCATGGGAGGCCGTCCAGCGTCCCTATCCCGCCGCGCTCATGCGCTGGCGCGCCGGCGAGGCACACGTCGCCGCCGGCGATCGCGACGCCGCGAGCGCGACACTCCAGCGCGCGTACGCCGTCGCCGAGAAGCTCGACGCCGGCTGGCTGCGCGGCGAGATCGAAGGCCTCGCCGCCCGCGCGCGCCTGGTCCTCGCCGGCGCCGATGGTGAGGTCGCCGAGCCGGTGGCGGCGGCCCAGGAGGACCCGTTCGGCCTCACGCCGCGCGAGCGACAGGTGCTCGTCCTCGTGGCCGAGGGGCGCACGAACCGCGAGATCGGCGACTCGCTGTTCATGGCCGAGAAGACGGCCAGCGTCCACGTGTCACGGATCCTGGCCAAGCTCGACGTGCGCAGCCGCACCGAGGCGGCGGCCGTGGCCCATCGCCTGGGGCTGGACGGCGACGTGGCCGCCACCCGACCTGCCTGACCCGGCTTTCGTAGGATCCCCGCCCGTGGAGCGCATCGGGTTCGTCGGGCTGGGGATCATGGGCTCGCGCATGGCGGCCAACCTGCGCCGTGCCGGCTACGAGCTCACCGTGTACAACCGCACGCGGGAGACCGCGGACGCCTGGGCCGCCGAGCACGGCGCCACCGTGGCGGCGACGCCCGCGGAGGTCGGCGCGGCCGGCGACGTCGTCATCACCATGGTGGTCGACGGCGCCCAGGTGCAGGAGGTGCTGCTCGGCGAGCACGGCGTTGCCGAGGGCGCGGCCGAAGGGACGCTGTGCGTCGACATGTCGACCATCGCACCGGGCGACAGCCGTCGCATCGCCGCCGCTCTGGCGCCGCGCGGGATCGGCTTCGTCGACGCGCCGGTGACGGGCTCCAGCCCCAAGGCGGAGGACGGGACCCTGACGATCATGGCCGGCGGCGCCCCCGAGGACTTCGCGCGGGCCCGCCCGCTGTTCGAGGCGATGGGCGAGCTGATCGTGCACGTCGGCGACGAGGTCGGCCAGGGCGAGATGGTCAAGCTCATCAACAACGCCGTCGCCGCGGCCAACGCGCACACGCTCGCGCAGGCCCTGGTCGTGGGCCGCGCGACCGGCATCGACCTCGACGCGCTGAGCCAGGTGATGGGCGCGGGCAGCGGCGGCTCGGCCATGCTGGCCCTCAAGGCGGGGCCGATGCGCGAGCACGATTACTCCACGCTGTTCAAGCTCGAGCACATGCTCAAGGACGTCCGCCTGTGCCTCGAGGAGGGCCAGGCCGCGGGGGTCCCGTTCCCTGCCGCGGCGGCGGTGCGCGAGGCACTCACCGCCGGCATGGGCCGGGGTCTGGGCGACGCCGACTTCGCCGCCCTCGTGGAGACGGTCGAGGGTCTTGCCGGCATACGCCTTTAGGCGCGCTCATACGACCGTCCATCGAAGTCTCCATGCCGTCTGCAGCTTTGGCAGGCAAAGGTGCGCAATTGCCGCAATTTCAACGCATTCGCGCGAGGAGTCCCTATCAAGGAGGGCGGATGTCATCCCCCGGGGACAATCCTGGCACGCCACGGCGTCGTTTGACCCTCCTGGAAGGCTCCGGGGTATCGCCCCTGCGCTCGCGCAGCGCGCCGTCGCGCGAGGCCGGCGAGCCATTGATCCGGGCCCGGCTGGCCGCGCTGACCGACCGCTGCTGGCAGTGCCGCACCAAGGTGCGCGGGATCGTCGGCGTCCTCGTCGATCCCACGGTGACGCCGGACGGGACGGGCTTTCTCGCCTTCGACGAAGTCTCCGAGATGCTCGCCGAGCGGCTCGACCCGCGCGCGCTCGTCGGCCGGCGCATCGGCCGCATCGCCCACCGCGAGAGCCCGGGCGTTGCCGGTGGCTACCTCGCCAACGGCTGCATCGAGTGCGACGCGCTGATCGGGCGCTTCCAGCTCGAGGACCTGCTGCACGAGCACCTGCAGGCCGGCGGCACCTACGCCCAGCTCGACATCGGCGTTCCCGTCGAGCTCCCGGCCGTCGCTCTGGCGAGCCGCCTCACCGCGCACGGCTGACACGGCCCGGCGCCTCACACCGTGATGACGACCTTGCCTCGGGCGTGCCCCTGCTCGAGGTACCGGATCGCGTCGGGCACCTCACTCAGCGGGTAGCTGCGGTCGATGACCGGCGTGACCTGGCCCGCTTCGATGAGCTCCTTGAGGACGAGCATGTCCTCGTGGTTCTCGCGCGAGATGAAGGTGCCCAGCCGCTGGCTCACGAACCGCGACAGCACGAGCGCCCGGATCTGGCGATCGCTGCCGCCGAGCCACCGTCCGGCGGTCTCGCCTCCGGCGATGACGAGCGTCCCCTTCGGGGTGAGCGCCCGCCGCAGGCGTGACAGCGACGCGTTCCCGCCGATGTCGAGGATCAGGTCGTAGCGCCGCTCGCCCTGAGCGAAGTCGGCGTGCGTGTAGTCGATGACGTGGTCGGCGCCGATCGAGCGGACCATGTCCACCTTCGCCGTGCTGCAGACGCCGGTGACCTCTGCCCCGAACGCCTTGGCCAGCTGCACGGCGTACGTCCCCACGCCGCCCGACGCGCCGATGATCAGCGCGCTCTGCCCCGGGCGCAGCCGTCCGTGGTCGCGCAGGCCCTGCAGGGCGGGCAGCCCGGAGGCGGCGACCACCGCCGCAGGCTCGAAGCCGAGGTTCGCGGGCTTGGGCGCGAGCTTGCTCTCGAGCGCAGGCGCGTACTCGGCATAGGAGCCCTTGCCCAGGCCGAAGACCTCGTCGCCGGGTCCGAACCTGCTCACGCCGCTGCCGACCGCCTCGACGACGCCCGCGAGGTCCATCCCCAGAACGGGGTTCTTGGGCGTGCGCAGGCCGTAGCCCGCAAGCCGTATCGGGTACGGGAGGCCCGTCATCACGTGCCAGGTGCCGCGATCCACGCCGGCCGCGTGGACGCGCACCAGCACCTCCTCGTCGCCGATCTCGGGCCGGTCGACGTCTCTCAGCTCCAGCACATCGGCCGGGCCGTACACGTCGTGAACGATCGCCTTCATGGGCCTCCCTTCAGTGGGCCTGTGCGCGTACCTTTGAGCGGCAACGCGCCAGCCGCGGTCCGCCAGAATATCCGTATACGCAGGGTCATTTGGGTTTTCGGCCCGCGTTTGCGAGAATGTCGCCATCCCGAGGCCAAGGACGAGGTCTTCGTCCGTCGCCCGGGATGTCCTACGTCAGTCCCCCCCTTCTCACCTTTCCTATGCCAATTGCTTTCAAGGAATGGGCGGTCACCGTCCGTGCCCTCGCCGAGGGCGAACAGCTCGTCACCCTGCGCAAGGGAGGCATCCGCGAAGAGCGCAAGCACTTCGAGGTCGAGCATGACCGGTTCTTCCTGTATCCAACATTTGAACACCAGCGCAACGACGTCGTTCGCGCCTCCCACCAGCCCGAGCTGCGGCGCGCCCTCGAGGAGGGCGTCTGGCCCGATGCCGAGCCGCCGGCCCAGGCGCTGACCCGCGACGGCGGCATCCCGCAGCCCGACCGCGTCCGCATCCGGGCGTGGGCCGAGGTCGCGGCGCACTGGACGGTGACCGATCCACGCACCGTGGACGCCCTGTCGCCGTACTACGTGTGGACGTCGGACTACTGCGAGAAGCGCCTGCAGTGGAAGCGCCGGCACCCGCTGCACGTGCTGCTGCTGCGCACCTACCGCATTCCGCGGCCGGTGACGGTCAAGGTCCGCGAGGACTTCCACGGCTGCAAGTCGTGGCTGGAGATCACGCGCGACCTGCCCTTCGAGGGCACCCCGGTCCTCTCCGACGACGAGTTCGATCGTGCGTCGGAGGAGATCGAGGCGATCGTTCACGGCGGCGTGGTCCGGGCACACGAGGCAGTCGGGTCGGGCGTCCCGGCGCTGGCCTAGCAGCGACCTCGGAAGGGCCGCGCTGGTTAGTGGCGCATTGCGCTGCAGTGCGCCGCTAGGCTGCCGCGCGGTCCGACAGGAGGTCACATGCGGGGTCTCATCGCCGCCCTTGGGGCGGTCTTCGTCATCGCGGCGGCGCCGGCGGCGCACGCCGCCGTCCAGCCGTACGCCACGAACGACGCGGGCGGCTTCCACGACGTGCTGCCGCCCGGCGCCAACGGCACGGCCAACGGCGTCGAGCTCGCGGCCTTCCTGACCGCGGGCGCGCGACCCGCGCACAACGACGATCAGCTCGCGATGTACCGCGACCTCATGTACGCGACGCCCGGGCTGAAGGCGCAGGACCTCGGGCGCTACTACAAGGACTCGACGTTCGGCGTCAAGCCGGGCGACATCGCATCGAGCATCACCCCGCGCGCGGACGTGACCATCCTGCGCGACAACGGCTTCGGCGTGCCGCACATCTACGGCACCACGCGCGGCGGGACGATGTTCGGCGCCGGCTACGCCGCCGCGCAGGACCGCCTGTTCTTCATCGACGTGCTGCGCCACCTCGGCCGCGCGGAGCTCTCCTCCTTCATCGGCGGGGCGCCCGCCAACCGGGCCATGGACGCCGAGCAGTGGTCGATCGCCCCCTACACCGAGGCCGACTACCAGCGCCAGTTCGACCTCGGCGACGACCTCTACGGCGATCGCGGGCGCCAGCTCCAGGACGACGCGCTGAACTACGTCGCCGGCGTCAACCAGTACATCGCCGAGGCGCGCCTGGACCCGACAAAGATGCCGGGGGAGTACGCCGCGCTCGGCCGGCCGCAGGGGCCCGACGACTGGAAGGTGACCGACCTCTTCTCCACCGCCTCGCTCGTCGGCGGGATCTTCGGCAAGGGCGGCGGGCGCGAGCTGGCCGAGTCCCAGCTGCTGGACGCGTTCAAGGGCCGCTTCGGCGCCAAGAAGGGCCGCACGCTGTGGGAGCAGTTCGCCGCCTTCGACGACCGCGACGCCCCGACCACGGTGCAGGGCAAGCGCTTCGCGTACCAGACCAGGCCGAAGCACAAGGCGAAGGGCGCCGAGGAGCCGCCCGACCGCGGCTCGTTCAAGGCCCTGGAGATCGCACGCTCACAGGACGCCCCGCCCGCGGGCGGCGGCCTGCTGCCGGGCGGCAACCTCCCGCTGCCACCCGGGACCCCGCCGGTGCCCGGGATCCCGCCGCTGCCGGGCCTGCCGCTGCCCGAGCTCGGCGCGCTGCCCAAGGCGATGTCCAACGCGCTGCTCGTGTCGGGCGCCAACTCGGCCAGCGGCCACCCGCTCGCCGTCTTCGGCCCCCAGGTCGCCTACTTCGCCCCGCAGATCCTCATGGAGGAGGACCTGCACGGGCCGGGCATCGATGCCAAGGGCGCCGCCTTCCCCGGCGTGAACCTCTACGTCCAGCTCGGCCACGGCCGCGACTACGCCTGGAGCGCGACCTCCGCGGGCCAGGACATCATCGACACCTTCGCCGTGCCCCTGTGCGACGCGACGCACTACCGCTTCCGCGGCCAGTGCCTGCCGATCGAGGTGCTCGAGCGCAAGAACGCGTGGACGCCGAACCCGGCCGACTCGACTCGGGCCGGCTCGGAGACGCTCCACGCCGAGCGCACGAAGCTCGGGCTCGTCGCCGGGCGCGGCACCTACAAGGGCAAGCCGATGCTCTACACCGTGCTGCGCTCCACCTACCAGCACGAGGTCGACTCGGCCATCGGCTTCAGCGAGTTCAACGAGCCCGGCACGATCCGCTCGCCCCAGGACTTCCAGCGCGCGGCCAGCCACATCGGCTACACGTTCAACTGGTTCTACGTCGACGCCAAGCACATCGCCTATTTCAACTCGGGCAACAACCCGGTGCGGGCGAAGGGCACGACCGGCCAGCTCCCGATGGCCGCGACCAACGAGTGGCGCGGCTTCAACCCCGATCTCAACACCGCGCGCTACACGCCGGCCGCACAGCATCCGCAGGTGGTCGACCAGCCGGTGCTCACGAGCTGGAACAACCGCCAGGCCCAGGGCTACGCGGGCGCCGATTCGAATCTGTTCGGCTCGGTCTACCGCTCGCAGATGCTCGATCGCCAGCTCGCGCTGCGCCTGAAGGGCGGCCACAAGCTCACGCTGCCCGCGATGGTCGACGCGATGGAGCAGGCGGGCACCACCGACCTGCGGGGCATGACCTCGCTGCCCCTCGCCCTGCGCGTGCTGGGCAGGCCGAAGGACGCGGCGCTGGCCGCGGCGGTCGCGAAGCTGAAGGCGTGGTCGGCCGGGGGCGCCCATCGCATCGACCGCAACCGCGACGGCGTCTACGACAACGCCGACGCGGTGCGGATCATGGACGCGTGGTGGCCCCGGCTCATCGACGCGATGTTCTCCCCGGTCATGGGCCGCCACCTGCTCTCCACCCTCGAGGCCACCTACCAGATCGACAACGAGCCCAACAACCACGGCGACCATCTGGGATCGGCCTACCAGGAGGGCTTCTACGGCTACGTCTACAAGGACCTCAGGCGCGCGCTGCGCCGCCCGGTCAAGCAGAAGTACGCCGTCGCCTTCTGCGGACACGGCAGGCTGGCCGCGTGCCGCAAGGCGCTGGAGTTCTCGCTGAAGCAGGCCCTCGGCGAGAAGGCGACCGACACCTATCCGGCCGACGCCGTGTGCAAGGCGGGCGACCAGGCGTGCCTGGACGACGTGCGCTTCCGTCCCCTCGGTGGCGTCACCCAGCCCCTCATCCCGTGGATCAACCGGCCGACCTACCAGCAGGCGGTCGAGGTGCAGGGGAGAAGCCCGCGATAGCCCGCGTGACAGGCGATCCGGTCTAGTCGGCCTCGCGCGGGTCCATGGGGCCCGGGTCGACGGGGTGCTCGCTCGAGGCGACCTGATGGATGACCAGCTCGGTCGGCCGCGCCAGCAGACCGAAGACGTCGCGCTGGTAGGCCTGATGCGCGGTCCCGCGATAGTGCGCCTCGAGCGCCGCCTCGTCGGCCCACGCGTGCACGACGAGAAAGTCGTCGGCGGTGTCCAGCACCTCGCCGACGTCGTAAGAGCGGCAACCCGGCTCCGCGCGCGCCGCGGCGGCGGTCCGGCGCAGCAACTCGACGAGCTGGGTCCGCGCCGAGGCGATCCCATGCACGCGTGCGACAGCGACCACGGTCATGCCGGGCAGGGTACTGTCGGTCCGATGGAGGCGGTCATCCTCTGCGGCGTGCAGGGCGCCGGCAAGACGACGCTCTACCGCGACCGCTTCCTGGAGACCCACGTGCGCGTGGCCATGGATCTCCTGCGCACGCGCGCCCGCGAGAAGGCGTTCGTGCAGCTGTGCCTGCAGGAGCGCCAGCCCTTCGTGGTCGACGCCACCAACCCGACGGCCGCCGACCGCCGGCGCTACGTCGAGCCCGCCCGCGCGGCCGGCTTTCGCGTCATCGGCTATCTCATCGAGGTCAGCGACGCCGAGGCGCTCGCGCGCAACGCGGCGCGCGCCGGGCGCCGGCGCGTCCCGGCGGCGGCCCTCGTCGGCACCGGCCGGCGCCTGCTGCGCCCCACGCCCGAGGAAGGCTTCGACGAGCTGTGGCACGCGACGGCGGCGCCCGACGGCGGGTGGCGCATCGAGCCGTTGCTCGTCACCCCACCGCTCCCGGGGCTCTGAGCGTGAAAGCCTCAGCGACGGAGGGTGAGCCCGCACCGCCGCCGCCGGGCCGTGGACGGTCACTCTGCGGCGAACTTCTGCCCCACCGCCCGGCACTGCCAGCAGCGCCGAATCCGCGTGGCCCTGGACTAGGGCTTCTTGGTGAAGTAGCCGCCCAGACGCGACACGGTGTCGCGGCGATGGTCGGCGGGATCGTGAAGCTCTTGGCTCCGCGGCGGGCCCGGCGGTCGGCACGCATCGCACGGCGGTCGGCCAGGGCCCTGCGGATGCGACCCGTCCAGGTTCGGTTGGCGCGACGCTACCGCTTAAGCTCCTTGAGCGCCATTAGCGCACCGCGATCAGCAGCAGCGCCTCGTCGATCGCCCGCAGCGTGTCGTCGCTCAGCGTCACCTCGGCGGCGCGGGCGTTCTCGTGGACCTGCTCGGGGCGCGAGGCGCCGACGATCGCCGCCGCCACGTTGTCCTGGCGCAGGACCCAGGCGAGACTGAGCTGCGCCATGGTCAGGCCCGCCTCCTCGGCGATCGGCCGCAGGCGGTCGACGGCGTCGAGGACCGGGCGCTTGAGCCACTGCCCGATGAAGCGGCTCATGTCGCGCGACGCGGCGCGCGAGCCGGCGGGCACCTCCTCGCCCGGGCGGTACTTACCCGTGAGGACGCCCTGGGCCAGCGGCGACCACACGATCTGCGAGATCCCGTGCTGCTCGCACAGCGGGATGACCTCAGCCTCGGGCGCGCGCCACAGCGCGGAGTACTGCGGCTGGCTGGAGACGAACTTCGCCACTCCGGGCAGCGCGAGCGCCTCGGCGATCCGCTCGGCGGGCCACTCGCTGAAGCCGATCCAGCGGGCCTTGCCCGCCTCGACGACCTCGGTCAGCGCCTGCATCGTCTCCTCCAGCGGCGTCTCGTCGTCGTAGCGGTGGCACTGGTAGAGGTCGACGTGGTCCATGCCCAGGCGCTCCAGCGACCCGTCGATCTGCTTGTGGACCTGCTCGCGCGAGAGCCCGCGGTCCTTGGCCGACATCGGGAAGTAGAGCTTGGTCGCGATGGCGAAGGAGTCGCGCGGGTAGTCGGCCAGGATCTCGCCCCACGCGCGCTCGGCGGCGCCGCGCCCGTAGACGTTGGCGGTGTCGAAGAAGGTGATCCCGGCGTCGAAGGCCGCGCGCGTGCACGCCTCGGTGCGGGCGCGCCCGATGCCGCCCGAGTAGGTCAGCCACGAGCCGAGGGCGATGGCGGAGACCTCGAGGTCCGAGTCGCCGAGCCGACGCTGCTGCATGGTCAGGAGAGGATCTCGGTGCCGAGCCAGGCGATGACGGCGACGAGCGTCGCCACCCCCAGCAGGACGCCCAGCAGGCGTGCCGGGCGCTCCACCGCAGGCCCGGCCTGGGAGCCGAGGAGGTCCGCCTGCATCAGGACGTCGCGCGCCGCCGACACGCCCGATTCAGGGACGAGGATGTCGCGGCGCCCGGCCGCGAGCATGTCGGGGACGTCGAAGCCCGCCGAGCGGCGCGTCATCGACGGGATCCCCTCCTCCAGGAGGATGCCCTGCACCATCTCGGCCTCGGCCTGATGGTGGGCGCTGACCACGCGCACGAGCTGGCCCTCGGTGAACTGCGGCTTGATCTTGCGCGCGCGCTCGTGGGCCTCGGTCACCGGCTCATCCATGCCCGAGCGCCCGGAGTAGACGAGCGGCATCCCGCACGCCGAGCAGAAGCGCTCGTCCAGCCCGTGCGTCGTGGCGCAACTCGGGCAGACGAGCGGCTCAGTCACTGGGGACCTCGACGTCGACGTCGACCTCCGTCACCACGCCGTCGTCGATGCGATAGGAGCGCACCGTCGGCTCTCCGTCGCGGCGCAGCCCGACGATCAGCCACTCCACCCCGGGCCAGCCGGCGGCGAAGTTGATGTCGGTCTGCGAGGGGTAGGGCTCCGAGCGCGTGTGCGAGTGGTAGATGGCGCCGAGCTCGGCGCCCTCGTCCTCGAAGGCGTCCTGGGCCTGGAGGATCTCGCGGCCCTCGACCTCGAAGCGCAGCGGGCTGGCCGCCAGGTTCGTCGCCTCGTGGATCGCCACGGCGCGCCCTTCGCGGACGCCGAGCATGCCACAGCATTCATCGGGGAAATCGCGCCGCGCGTGGGCGACGATGCGCTCGAGCAGCGCGGAGTCGATCCGCACTACTCGGTCTTGAGAGCGGGGCGCTCGTCCTCGTCGTCGCGCTCGTTCTCGCCGTTGAGCGACTCCTTGAACTCACGCATGCCCTTGCCGATGGAGCGCCCCACCTCGGGCAGCTTCTTCGGGCCGAGCACGATGAGGGCGATGGCGAGAATGACGACGAGCTCGAGAGGGCCAACGTTGGGCATGGGCTCAGCCTAGCGCGCCGGCGCCTTCTGTACGAACGCCTGCACGCCGACGCGCCGTAGGTCTTTCAGGGCGCCGCACGCAGCGCCGCCACCGTCGCCGGCACGCCCTCGCGGGCCGACGGGTAGCGCGGCGCCCAGCCGAGCTCGCGCTTGAGCTTCGCGTTGGAGGTGCGCGCGCTGCGCACCACGGCAGCGACCGCGTTGGAGCCGGCCGCCAGGCGGGCGACCCACGCCGGGATCCGCCGCGGGCGACCCACGCCGAGCGCCTGCGCGCTGAGGGCCATGAAGTCGTAGTAGGTGATCGGCTCGTCGTCTGCGGCGTGGTAGACCTCGCCTGCCGGGGCGCGCTCCAGCGCGTCGACCAGGGCGCCCGCGACGTCGTCGACGTGCACGACGTCCCACAGGTTGTCGCCGCGGCCGATGACCGCGAAGCGCCCGGGCTGGCGCAGGCGCGCGACGATCTCGTGCTCGAACCAGCCCCCCGGCCCATAGATGTGGCCCGGGCGCACGACGACCACGGGCAGGCCGCAGCCGAGTAGCAGCCGCTCGCCCTCCTGCTTGGAATGCCCGTACGGCGTCTGCACCGGCAGCGCTGCGTCCTCGGTCAGCAGCGCCCCATTGGCCTCGCCGGTCACGACCGTCGAGGTGAAGACGACCTTCGGCGCACCGGCCGCGGTGCACGCCTCCAGCAGCCGGCGCATGCCCTCGACGTTGACCTCGCGCACGCGGGCGGCGTCGCGCTGCGTGGCGATCTCCGCGGCCAGGTGCACGACGCCCTCCGGCGCCGCCGCGCGGACCGCCGCGTTCAGCGCGTCGGCATCGGTCAGGTCGCCCGCGACCGCCGTGGTGCCGGCCGGCTCCGAACCGGGGCGGCGGACGAGCGCGCGCACCTCGTGCCCGCGACCGAGAAGCTCACGACAGGCAGCGTGACCGACGAACCCGCTCGCCCCGGTGACCAGGACGCGCACCGAGGCTGCCGCCTACCACCAAACCGTCGAATCGAGGTTCTCGATCTCCTCGACCGGGCGCGTGTAGATGCCGCTGGATAGGTACTTGTAGCCGTCGTCGCAGACGATGAAGACCACGTTGCCCTCGTCCATCTCGTTGGCGATGCGCACGGCGATCGACGCGATGGCGCCGCTCGAGACGCCGGCGAAGAGGCCCTCGTCGTCCAGCAGCCGGCGCGTCCACACCACCGCGTCATGGTTGGTGACGAAGATCTTGCGGTCCAGGAGCGACAGGTCGATGATCGGCGGGATGAAGCCGTCGTCGAGGGAGCGCAGACCCTGGACCGGCTCGCCCTGCATGGGCTCGGCGGCGACGATCTTCACGCGGTCGCCGAGCTCCTCCTTGAAGCGCCTGCCGTTGCCCATGAGCGTCCCGCCGGTGCCGAGGCCGGCGACGAAGGCGTCGACCTCGCCGTCGAGCTCCTCGAGGATCTCGAGCGCCGTGCCGTTGTAGTGCGCCAGCGGGTTGGCCTGGTTGCCGTACTGATAGGGCATGTAGTAGTTCGCGTCCGCCGCGGCCATCTCGAGGGCCATGGCGACGGCGCCGTTGGAGCCCTGGTCGCCGGGCGAGTAGATGATCTGCGCCCCGTACATCTCCAGCAGCTGGGTGCGCTCGGGCGTCACGTTGTCGGGCATGACGACCTTCAGGTCGTAGCCCTTGTGCGCGCAGATCATCGCCAGCGAGATGCCGGTGTTGCCCGAGGTCGGCTCGAGGATCGTCATGCCCGGGCCGATGACGCCCTTGTCCTCGGCGTCCTCGATCAGCGAGCGCGCTACGCGGTCCTTGATCGAGCCCGTCGGATTCTGGGACTCGAGCTTGGCCCAGATGCGCACGCCGGGCTTGGGCGTCAGGCGCCGCAGCTCGACGAGCGGGGTGTTGCCGATCGACTGGATGAGGTCGCCGTAGCGACCGCCGCACGGCTTGTTCTGCAGCGGGGGGACAGCCACTTCAGAAAGTGTAGCGAGGGGGCAGCGGCGCCGAGCGAGCTCAGCGCAGGCCGCGGCGCCGTCGCTCGCGCTCCCCGGCGCTGTCGGGGTGCTCGTCGGCGTGGTCGGGCGCGGTGGTCTCCCACTCGGGGCGCCCGCGCTTGTAGCGCTTGGCGAGCGCTTCGCGCTTGGGGCGCCACGTGCAAGCGGGCTACGCCGCCGTCACGTCGCGCGCAAACGCCTCATAGGCGTCGATGTAGCGCTGCAGCTCGTCATCGCTGTGGGCCACGCTCAGCGTCCACTGCTCGTCGACGCCGGGGGTCATGAAGATGCCGTGGTTCATGTGGTACAGCCACGACAGGGTGGAGAGCTCCTCGTCGACCTTCGTCGCGTAGTCGCGGTACTCGTAGAGCGGCTCGGTGGAGAAGACGACGCACCCCTTGCTCCCCATCCCGACGGTGTGGCACGGCAGGCCGTAGCGCTCGATGACGTCGTCGAGGCCGGCGCGCAGGCGGGCATCGCGCTCCTCGAAGCCGGCGTACGCGTCGTCGGTGAGGACCTCGGTCAGCGCCGCCTGGGCGGCCGCCATCGACAGCGGGTTGCCGTTGAAGGTCCCCACCTGGCGCACGTTGCCGGTGGTGATGAGGTCGGCCAGGGTCTCGGTCATGCCGACGGCGCCGCTGGGGTAGCCGCCGGCGATCGCCTTGGCCAGGCAGACGACGTCGGGCTGCACGCCGAAGCGCTCGACCGCGCCGCCGGCGGCGATGGTCGCGCCCGTCTTGACCTCGTCGAACACCAGGACGATGCCGTGGCGGGCGGTGAGCTCGCGCACGCGCTCGAGGTAGCCGGGGCGCGGAGCGACGATCGTGATGTTCATCATCGCCGGCTCGAGGATGAGCGCGGCGACCTGGTCGCCGATGTCCTCGAGGACGCGCTCGAGCAGGTCGGCGTCGTTGAACGGGATGGCCTTCGTCAGCTCGCTCACCGCGTGCGGGTGGCCGGCGCCGAAGGGCACGCTGGCGGGCACGTCGCGGTCGCCGAGCTGGTCCAGCGGCGGGCGCACGCTGACCATCACCGCGTCGTGATGGCCGTGGTAGGAGCCCTCGATCTTCAGCACCAGGTCGCGGCCGGTGGCGGCGCGCGCGAGATGGATGGCGTCCATCGTCGACTCGGTGCCCGAGTTGGTGAAGCGCCACTGCGGCAGGCCGAAGCGGCGCACGAGCTCCTCGGCGACGATGATCGAGCCCTCGGTGGGAGCGGCGAAGTGCGACCCGCGCCCGGCGCGCTCGCGCACCGCGGCCACGATGGCCGGATTGGCGTGGCCCACGCACATCACGCCGAAGCCGTTGTGGAAGTCGACGTACTCGTTGCCGTCGACGTCCCACACGTGCGAGCCCTCGCCGTGGGAGAGGTAGATCGGCCGCGGGTCGGCGGCCTGGAAGGAGCTCGGCACTCCACGTGGCATGACGGCCAGCGCGCGCTCGTAATAGCGCTGCGAGCTCTCGGTGCTCGCGAGCAGCTTGCCGCGCTCGCGCTCGATCAGCTCGCGCAGTCGCGCACGGTCGATGGTCTCGTGGACGGTGGCCATGGGCCCCAGGGTAGGGGGTCGCGCGGCCACTGCGAGCTTCAGAGCAGCGCGCCGGCCAATGCCTCGTAGTCGGCGACGGGCACGGGGCCGTGTCCGAGCGGCTGCAGCGCGACGTGGTCGGCCCCCGCCTCGCGGTGTGCGCGGACGACATCGGCGATCTGCTCGGCCGAGCCGTGCGGGATCACCGCGTCGATCAGGCGGTCGCTGCCGCCGTCGGCGATGTCGCCCTCGGTGAAGCCGAAGCGCAGGAGGTTCGCGGTGTAGTTGCGCAGGCCCAGATAGACCGCCGCGTACTCGCGGGCGGCCTTGCGCGCCGCGTCCTCGTCGGTCTCGACCACGACCGCGAGCTCCGGTGCGAGAAGCGCGTCGGGCCCGGCCTGCTCGCGCGCGAAGCGGGTGTGCTCGGGGGTGACGAAGTAGGTGTGGGCTCCCAGCGAGCGCTGCGCCGCGAGCTCCAGCATCTTCGGGCCCAGCGCGGCCGCGACGCGCTCGTCGCGCGGGACGGGCTGCGCCGCGGCGTCGAGGCCGTCGAAGAACGCGCGCATCCGGGCCAGCGGGCTCGTGTACTCCGCGGTCGCCTCGGGATGGCCAATGCCGATCCCGAGCAGGAAGCGCCCGGGGAACTCGCGCGTCAGCGCGGCGTGCTGCTCGGCCACGTCGGCGGGGTCGTGCTGCCAGACGTTGAGGATGCCCGTCGCGATGGTGATCGTGCTCGACCGCTCCAGGAAGGGCCGGGCGTCCGCCGGCGACGGACTGCTGCCGACCCACAGCGCGGTGAAGCCCAGCGCCTCGAGCTCTGCGAGTGCGTCGGTGCCGTCCTGACGGCGGCGCCAGATCCCGATGTCTCCGAGTTCCATGGGTCACAGCCTTACACGCCGGGAGGGTGACGTTCGCCGGGCCAGGAACGGGTGATGTTCACCCCCGGCGAGAGCGATGCTCACCTCGCGCATTTCCCCGCGGACGGCATCCTCGATGCCATGGATCTCACAAGTCACGTTCTCGTCGTGCTGGGGCTCGTCGCCGGCGCCATCGTCGGCGCCGTGACGGTGGCCGCGCTGCTCATGCTCGCGGGCGTGGACACGCACGGCATCGCCGCGCAGCTGCTGATGGGCGTCGTGGGCGCGGGCGGCGCCGTCGCCGGCGCGCGCGTCAACCTCGCCTCGGGCCGGATGCTGGTGGCCGAGCGCGCCGCCGATCGCGCCGAGCTGGCCTGACCGCTACTTCGCCGGCAGCGTCCGCGCGAAGGCGACGCTGCGCTTGACCCAGGCGGCGAGGTCGCGCTTGATCTTCAAGCCCTCGGGCGCCACGGTGATCCACCCCGGCATCGTGCGCCCGCGCATCTCCATCAGCGCGACGTGCGGGCGCGCGAGGGCGGCCTCGGTGTCGGCCGGATCGATGCGCGCGAGCAGCCCGCCGTTGCGTGAGGCGCTCACCGACATGTTGCCGTTGAGCAGGAACGCGAGGCCGCCGAACATGCGCTTCTCGGTGATCGCGTCCTCGTCGGCGAGCAGTTCGCGCAGGCGGTGAGCGAGGTCCTCGTCGTAAGCCATCGGCGGGGTCCGAGCCTATCGCGCCGCCGCCTCGGTGCCGAGCGGTTGACACCCTTCCCGCCGGGCGCGACGATCGGCGCATGCCGCAGACCGCCACGCTCGGCGCCGAGTGGGCGCACGCGCTCGCCGTCAAGGACTTCGGCCGGGTCCTCGACCTGCTGCACCCGGAGATCGACTTCCGCGCCCTGACGCCGAGGCGCAACTGGGAGGCGAGCGATCCCGAGGCCGTGATCTCGGGAATCCTGCGCCAGTGGTTCGACGACTCCGACGAGATCGAGGGGCTCGAACGGCTCGAGGGCGACAGCTTCGTCGACCGCGAGCGGATCGGCTATCGCTTCAGCGTGCGCAACCCCGACGGCCACTTCCTCGTCGAGCAGCAGGCCTACCTGTCGGAGCGCGACGGACGTATCGGGTGGATGCGCGTCGTGTGCTCAGGCTTTCGGCCTGTGCCCGATGGGTAGACGCTCTCCTGTCCGGAGAATCGACCACGAGGCGGAGTTCATGGCCGGCAGCGACGACGAGCAGGGGCCGCAGAAGCCGAGCGAGCAGCGGGGCGGGACCACGCCCGACGAGGCGGAGGCCCGCGAGAAGGGCCAGTGGGCGGGCACGGTGGACGACGGCGTCGTCCCGCCCGACCTCGGAGGCTCCGACGCGCCGCGCGAGATGCTGGCCGACGATCCGCAACTCGGCAGCTCGGTGCTCGGGGAGACGACCGGCTCCGACGAGCCGGCAACCGAGGACGGCATCGACCTCAGCGCGGGCGACCACGCCGACGCGGTGACCGACGGCGGGCCCGACCTGGCGCCGGGGGCGGAGCCCGACCTCAAGGACGTCGCCGCCGCCGCCCGTCAGGCCGACGCCGACTCCTCGAGCTGACCTTCCGCACGGTCGCCCCCGGGCGCGCCGGCGTCCGGAGGTATCACGGCGTGGTCGCGGGCGCTCGACCATCCGATGGACGAGCCCTCACAGGACGCCCGCCAGCGCCTGGCGCCGTATCTGGAGGCGCTGGTCTCGTTCGCCGCCCGCCACCCGCGCCGCGCGATGGTGCCCGGGCACAAGGGCGGCCTCGCGGCGGACCGCGGGTTGCGTGCGGCACTGGGCGGCGCAGCGCTCGCCCTCGACGTGCCGACCCTGATCGAGGGCATCGACGCCGGCGTCGGCGCCGCGGCGCCCCCGTACGAGGTCGCGCGGCGGCTGGCCGCCCAGGCCTGGGGCGCGCGGCGGACGTGGTTTCTCACCAACGGCGCATCGCAGGGCAACGTGGCCGCGTGCCTGGCCATCGCGCAGCGCGGCGAGCGCGTCGTCGTGCAGCGCACCGTCCACGCCAGCACGATCGACGGGATGGTCCTCGCCGGGCTGCGCCCCGTCTTCGTCGCGCCCGAGGTCGACGCGGCGCTGGGGGTCGCGCACTGCGTCCCGCCCGCCACCTTGGACGCCGCATTGGCCGCCACGCCCGGCGCCGCGGCGGCGATCGTCGTCTCGCCGACCTACTTCGGCGCCGTGGCGGACGTCGGCGGCCTGGCGCGCGTCGCCCACGCCCACGGCGTGCCGCTGGTCGTCGACGAGGCGTGGGGGGCGCACCTGGCCTTCAGCCGCGCGCTGCCCGAGCACGCGCTGGCGGCGGGCGCCGACCTCGTCGTCTCGAGCACGCACAAGCACGCCGGGAGCCTCACCCAGTCGGCGATGCTGCACCTCGGCGCGAGCGCCCACTTCGACGCGGACGCCGTCGAGCATGCCCTGCGCCTGGTCTCCTCGACGAGCCCGAGCAGCCTCCTGCTCGCTTCGCTGGACGCGGCGCGCCGCCACGCGGTGCTGCACGGTGCCGAGCTGCTCGAGCAGGCGGTCAGCGAGCTCGCGGCGCTGCGCGCCGGCATCCGCGCCATCCGCGGCCTCGAGGTCCTCGACGAGCGCCTGGTCGGATCCTTCGGCGTCGCGGCGATCGACCCGCTGCGGGTGTGCGTGGACGTCCGGGCCACCGGCGTCAGCGGCCACGAGGTCGCGCGCCGGATGCGCCACGACGACGACGTCCACGTCGAGCTCTGCGGCGAGCACGTCGTGGTGGCGGTGTTCGGGCTCGGCGAGCCCGTCGAGCGCCACGGCGCGCAGCTCGTCGCGAGCCTGGCCCGCGCATGCGCGCGCCCGCGACGGCCATCGCGTCCCGTCGCGGTCGCGCGGCCGAGCCACGCGCCCCCGTGGGGCCCCGCGGCCATGTCGCCGCGCGCGGCGTTCCTGGCCACGCGCGAGCGCGTTCCGATCGCCGCGGCGGGCGGCCGGATCGCCGCCGAGTGCCTGGCCGCCTACCCGCCCGGCATCCCCAACGTGATCCCCGGCGAGCGGCTGACCGGCGCGAATCTCGCCAACCTGCGCCGCACCATCGAGCGCGGCGGCGTCGTTCGCGGCGCCGCCGACCGGACGCTTTCGACGCTGCTCGTCGTGGCGGAACCGGCCGCTCTGGCGATGAGCGCCGCGGCGCTGCACGAGCTCGACGGCGCGGCGGCCTGATGCTCGTGCCCGCGCTGGCGCTGGGCGCGAGCGTCGCGTGGGGCGGCTCGGACTTCGCCGCGGGGCTGGCCAGCCGGAGGCTGCCCCTGCTGGCGGTGCTGCTCGGGTCGCAGGCCGCCGGGCTGGTGCTGCTGCTCGGACTCCTCGCCGTCAGCGGTGAGGCGCCGCCGCCGGCGGGCGGCGCCCTGGCCGCCGTCGCGGCCGGCGTGGTGGAGCTGGTCGGCTTCGCCGCCCTGTACAAGGCCCTCGCGATCGGGCCCATGTCCGTCGTGGCGCCGATCTCGTCGGCCGCCGCGATCGTCCCGGTGACCGCGTCGGTGGCCGCGGGCGAGCGCCCGGCCACCGCGGTCGCC
The DNA here is from genome assembly GCA_963806015.1 of uncultured Actinomycetes bacterium. Lineage (GTDB taxonomy): Bacteria > Actinomycetota > Thermoleophilia > Solirubrobacterales > Solirubrobacteraceae > JAOPZW01. Next base: position 293,310 of record CAWDWM010000002.1, read on the forward strand.
CTCGGCATGGGCCTCGCCCTGGTCGGCGCCGCGCTGGCGTGCGCCGAGCGCGGGGACGGCGACGAGCGCCGCGTCGGCCGGCTGGTGCCGGGCGCCGCGCTCGCCCTGGTCTCCGCGCTGTGCTTCGGCGCCTTCTTCGTCGCCATGAGCGCGGCGACCGACGAGGCAGGAGCGGTGTGGGCCGTGGCGCTGAACCGGTCGACGTCGGTCGCCGTGCTCCTGGTGGCCGTGGCGATCGTGCGACCGCGAGTCGGCTTGCATCGGGCGGACCTCGCCGCCGTCGCCGCCGTCGGCCTGCTCGACGGCGCCGCCAACGCGCTGTTCGCCTTCGCCCTCACGCAGGGGCTCACCAGCACGGTGTCGGTCCTCGGCTCGCTCTACCCCGTCACCACGGTCGTGCTCGCCGTGCTGCTGCTCGACGAGCGCATCGCGCGCCGCCAGGCCGCGGGGCTGACGACCGTGCTCGCGGGCATCGCGCTCGTCAGCGCGCACCCGTAGGTTGCCGATCTTATTACGAATCCGTACTATACGGATTCGTGACAGATCGCTCCGTGATCGTCGCCCTCGAGGCCGCCGTGCATCGCGTGCTCGACCACCTGGCCGGCGAGCTCGCCGACCTCGGCCTGCGCCAGGCCGAGGTCAACGTGCTCGCGCAGCTGCAGCCCGGCATCGCGCGCAGCGTGGGCGATCTGGCAACGGCGACGGGCCAGCGGTCCTCCACCCTCACCGGCGTCCTCGACCGGCTCGAGCACCGGCGCCTGGTGCGCAGGCGCGTCAATCCCGCCGACCGCCGCTCGTTCACGATCGAGCTGACCGCGGCCGGGGCACGCGCCGCCGCCCGGGTCCACGCGGCGTTCGCCGGGCTCGACGAGCGCGTGCTCGCCGACGTGCCGCGCGCGGCCGCCGACGGCTTTCACCAGGTGCTCGACGCGCTCGAGCGACAGACGAAGGGCAACCCATGACCGACGAGACGTTCCTGAGCCGCTTCGAGGCGACCTCGCTGACCTCGTTCGGCCACCGCGATCACCTGCGCGTCGCCTTCGCCTATGCGCGCCGCGGCGGCGTCGAGCACGCGGTGGCCGCGGCCCGCGAGGGGCTGCGCCGCTTCGCGGCCGCCCACGGCGAGCCCGGCCGCTACCACGACACGCTGACCACGGCGTGGGCGCGCGTCGTCGCCCACTACGCGCTGCGCGCGCGCGACGACGACTTCGATGCCTTCCTGGCCGAGCACCCGCGGCTGGCCGACCGCGACCTGCTGTCGGCGCACTACAGCCGCGAGCGGCTGTTCAGCGCGGCCGCGCGCGCGGGCTTCGTCGACCCCGACCTCCGGCCGCTGCCCTGAGAGGCTCAGCCGCCGGCCATGGCGGGGAGAATGACGAGCACGTCGCCCTCCCCCACCGGCGTGTCGAGGCCGTCGAGCACGCGCACGTCCTCGTCGTTGAGGTAGACGTTGACGTAGCGATTGAGATCGCCGTCGGCACCGAAGATCTGGTCCCGGGTCTCACCGTGGGCGTCGACCAGGGAGTGCAGGACCTCGCCGACGTTCGAGCCGTCGGCCGAGACCTCGCGCTCGCCGCCGACGGACGGCCGCAGGACGGGCGGAATGCGAATGGTGGCCATGAGCGGTCGCGGAGCCTAACCGGCGGCGGCGCAGAACGCCTCATAGTCCGGGAAGACGCCCATCTCGTCGTCGGAGATGGCGTCGGGCTCGCGCGAGCAGATCGGGCATTCGGGGTCGCGGCGGACCTTGAGCTCGGTGGTCGTGGCGGCCAGTGCGTCGTACATGAGCAGGCGCCCGACCAGCGGCTCGCCGGCGCCGATGATCAGCTTGACGACCTCGGTGGCCTGCAGGAGGCCCATCGTCCCCGGCAGCACGCCGAGAACGCCGTTGGCGCCGCACGAGGGCGCGAGCTCGGCCGGCGGCGGCTGGCGGAAGAGGCAGCGGTAGCAGGGGCCGTCGTAGGGGGCGAAGACGCTGAGCTGACCCTCGAAGCCGAGGATCGCCGCGCTGACGACGGGGATGCGCAGGCGCACCGACGCGTCGTTGAGCAGGTAGCGCGTGGGGAAGTTGTCGACGCCGTCCACGACGATGTCGTAGCCCTCGATGATCTCCATGATGTTCGAGGAGTCCAGGCGCGTCTGGTACTTCACGACGTCCACGTCGGGGTTGAGCGCCTTGATCTGCTCCTCGGCGGAGTCGACCTTGGGCACGCCGACGCGGTCGGTGGTGTGGATGACCTGGCGCTGCAGGTTGGAGACGTCGACCACGTCGTCGTCGACGATGCCCAGCGTCCCTACGCCTGCGGCGGCGAGGTAGAGCGCGGTGGGCGAGCCGAGGCCGCCGGCGCCGAGCAGCAGCACCTTGGCGTCGAGCAGCTTCTGCTGGCCCTCGGTGCCGACCTCGGGGAGCAGGAAGTGGCGCGAGTAGCGCTCGCGCTGCTCGGCCGTGAAGGTCTTGGGGACGTCGACGGGGTAGCCGCGGTCCTTCCACAGGGTGATGCCGCCGGTCATCGACTCGACGTGCTCGAAGCCGAGCTCCTGCAGCGTGTGCGCGGCGAGCGCGCTGCGCTGGCCCGAGGCGCAGTAGAGGATCACGTGCTGCGAGCGGTCGGGCACCTGTGCGTCGATCCGCGATTCGAGGTAGGCACGCGGGACGTGCTTGGCACCCGGGAGGTGGCCGCTGTCCCATTCGCCGCTCTCGCGGACGTCGATGAGGGCGACGCCCTCGCCGGCGAGCTCGCGGACGGAGCCGGGATCGATCTCCTCGATCTGCGCCTTGATGCGACGCACGTACTCGCTGCCGGACACGCTCACGGTCGATTCACCTTGAAGTCGGTCGGGATTCACTTCAAAAAGTATAGCGAGTCGCTATCGACCCCCACAACGACCATGGGCGCCGCCGGAATCCGATCCGGCGGCGCCCATGAATCGTCGGAGAGAGGTGGTCATCGGTCGCCCTAGGAGGAGGAACCTGTGTCCATCTCGACTACCGGAGGTATCGGCATGGGCGGGCGCTGCCGATATCGGGTCTGGACCCCATTCCCCATGAAGCGTCCCACCCTTCTCACGCAGATCCTCGCGCTCAACGCGCTGCTGATCACTGCGACCGTCCTCGCCGCGTCCGTCGCGGCCAGCCTGCATTCCGATCCGCTGATCGAGCGCAAGCGCTTCCTCGTGCTGGTCGCCGCGCTGCTGGCCATGGTGCTCGTCAACGGCTGGCTCCTGCGCCGGCGCTTCGCGCCGCTGGAGGAGCTCATCGGCGCCATGGAGCGCGTCGCCTTCGGCGGGCGCGATCCACGCGCGACCACGCCGACCGCCAACGTCGAGGAGGTCGCGCGCCTGCACCGCGCCTTCGACCGCATGCTCGAGCGCCTGGAGGCCGAGCGCTCGCGCACGGCCACCGCGGTGCTGCAGGCCCAGGAGAGCGAGCGCGCCCGCCTGGCCCGCGACCTGCACGACGAGGCCAACCAGGCCCTCACGGGCGTGCTGCTGCGCCTGGAGGCCACGGCCCAGAACGCCCCGCCCGACCTGGTCGCCGAGCTGCGCGAGACGCAGAGCGTCGCCACGCAGGCGATGGGCGAGCTCGTCCGCCTGGCCCGCGAGCTGCGTCCCGTCGCCCTCGACGATCTCGGCCTGGGCGCCGCCCTGCGCACGCAGGTCGACGAGTTCGGCCGGCGCGCCGGCCTGAAGACCACGCTGAGGCTGCCCGCCGTGGGCGTCGAGGATCTCGACGCCGACGCGCAGATCGTCGTCTATCGGATCGTCCAGGAGGGCCTCTCGAACGTCGCCCGCCACGCCTCCGCGCGCAACGTGCGCGTCGAGGTCGAGCGCCCGTCGGGCGGGACGGTCGTACGGCTGGCCGACGACGGCACGGGCTTTCAGCCCGGCGTCGCGGTGTCCGGACTCGGCCTGAAGGGCATGCGCGAGCGCGCCGTGCTGGCCGGCGGGCGCTTCTGCGTCGAGTCCTCGCCAGGGCGCGGCACCACCATCGAGCTACGACTGGGAGCGGCAGCATGAGGCTTGTGATCGCCGACGACCACGGCGTGGTCCGCGGAGGGCTCAGGCTCCTGCTCGACCGCCAGCCCGACATGCAGGTCGTCGGGGAGGCCGCCGACGGCGCCGAGGCCGTCGCCCAGACGCTGGCCCACCGGCCCGACATCGCCATCCTCGACGTGGCCATGCCCAAGCTGACCGGGCTGCAGGCCACGCGCGAGATCAAGGCGCTGGCTCCGGACGTCGACGTCCTGATCCTCTCGATGCACGACGACGAGCGCTACCTCTTCGAGGCGCTCAAGGCCGGCGCATCCGGCTATGTGCTCAAGCACGAAGCCGACACCTACCTCGTCGACGCGGTGCGCGCCGTGTCCAGCGGCGAGTCGTTCTTGACCAACGCCGCCCAGCGCGCGCTCGTGCGCACCTGGATGGAGGACGACAGCGCCGGGCCGCGCGAGCCGCTCACCCCGCGCGAGCAGCAGGTCATCAAGCTCATCGCCGACGCGCACACCAACCGCGAGATCGGCGCGATCCTCCACCTGGCCGACAAGACCGTGGAGTCGCACCGCGCGAACATCCTGCGCAAGCTCGGGATGCGCGACCGCGTCGAGCTCGTGCGCTACGCGATCCGGCGCGGGCTCGTCGAGCCGTAGCCCGGCTGCTCACGCCCCGCGCAACGCCTCGGTCGGCGACATCCGCGCCGCGCGCCCGGCTGGGTACAGGCCGGCGACCGCCCCGATGGCCAGCGCCGCGCCGAGGCCGCCCGCCAGGGCCTGCGGCGGCACGACCGCCGTCCAGCCGCGCGCGCTCGCGTAGGCGCCGGTGACGAGCGCGCCGACCGCGATGCCGGCCAGCCCGCCGGAGGCCGCCAGCAGCAGGGACTCGACCAGGAACTGGGCCCGGACGTGGCCGCGGGTGGCGCCCAGCGCCCGGCGCAGCCCGATCTCCGAGCGGCGCTCGAGGACCGAGATGACCATCGTGTTGGCGATGCCGATCCCGCCGACGAGCAGCGCCACCGCGCCGAGGCCGAGGAACAGGCCGGTCAGCGCGTGGTCGGCCTGGGCCCGCGCGGCGAGTGCGTCGGAGGGCCGGCTGACGTCGACCTCCTCCGGGTGCTCGGGGTTGGCCGCCGACGGGAGCAGATCGTGCACGCGCGCGACGACCGACGGGTCGGCGCGCAGATACACGGTGCTCGCCGATCGCTCGGCGCCGAGCTCGCGCACCGCCGCGTCGTAGCCCATCAGCACCGTGCGGTCGAGCTCGGGAGCGAGCTCGACCGGCGCCGTGACCCCCACCACCGTCCACCAGCGCCCGGCGATGTAGACCAGCGCGCCCGGGCGGTCGATGCCCATCTGCTGCGCGGCGGCCGCGCCCAGGACGACCGAGCGCGTGCGGCTCGTCGCGGCGTTGAGGAAGCGCCCGCGGAGCATCCTCCCGCCCAGGGTCTGCAGCAGGCCCGGGTCGGCCGCATCGACCGCGACGCCGCCGGTCTCCTCCGGATCGATGCGGTCGCTGCGGCGCACGGTGGCGTCCAGCGCGCGCACCGAATCGACGCGCTGCACGCCGCCCAGGCGCCTCAGGGCCTGCGCCGCGCTCTCGGGCAGCGTCGCGTCATCGCCGCCGAGCGTCTGGCCCGGCGCGGCGGTGAGCAGGTTGGTCCCCAGGCGATCGATCTGATGCAGCAGTCCCGCACGCGAGGACTCCGAGAGCCCGAGCACGGCGACCATGCTCGCGATGCCGATGGCCACCCCGAGCGCCGAGAGGACGGCGCGCAGGCGGCGGGTGCGCAGGCCGACGGCGCCGAGGCGCAGCAGGTCGGCGGGCAGCAGGCGCGAGGTCATGGCGCGACCACCCGACCGTCGCGCAGCGCGATGCGCCGCGGAAGCGCGGCCGCGAGGTCGCGGTCGTGCGTGATGATCATCACCGTCGTGCCCTCGGCGTTGAGCTCGCGCAGCAGGGCCAGCACGTCCGCGCCCGCGCGCGAGTCGAGGTTCCCGGTCGGCTCGTCGGCGAAGACGATCGCCGGCCGAGCGACCACGGCGCGGGCGATCGCCACGCGCTGGCGCTCGCCGCCGGAGAGCTGCTCCGGGCGGTGGTCCAGCCGATGCCCGAGCCCCACGCGCTCGAGTGCGCGCCGTGCCGCGGCGGTGCGCTGCTGCAGCGGCGTGCCGCTGTAGAGCAGGCCCTGAGCGACGTTCTCCAGCGCGGTCATCCCGTCGATCAGGAAGAACTGCTGGAAGACGAAGCCGATCGACGTCGCGCGCAGCCCGGCGAGCCGGCGGTCGTCGAGGTCGTCGAGGTCGACGCCGGCCACCGAGACGCGACCGCGCGACGGGCGATCGAGCGTGCCCATGATGTGCAGCAGCGTCGACTTGCCCGAGCCCGAGGGGCCGACGACGCCCACCAACTCGCCGGCGTCGACATGGAGGCTGACTCCGTCGAGCGCGCGTACGCCGCCCGCGTACTCCTTGGTGACGTACTGCAGCGCGAGGCTCATCGCGGCACCACGACGCGCGTGCCGGGCGCAAGGCCCGCCCCGTCGACCTGGACCCAGTTGTCGGCGAACGCGCCGAGCGTCACCGTCACCAGGCGGTGGGTGCCCGCGAGCTCGACCGCGTAGCGGCCGGGCGCCGTCGCCACCAGAGCGGTGATCGGGACCGCGAGCGCGTCCTTCGTGCGCCCGGTCTCCAGCGACACGCTCACCGGCGCGCCGTCGAGGCGGCCACGACGACCGCCGTTCAGGGCCACGCGCAACTCGACCGTGGGCGACGCGCCGTTCTCGCCGGCGGTGGCGACGGTGCCGACGGTCGTGACCCTCCCACCGACCTCGCGCCCGTCGGTCAGGGTCACCCTCACGGCATCGCCGCCGTGCACGTCGGCGGCCAGCCCGGCGTCGAGCTTCGCGGTGATGACCGGCGTGGTCGAGGTGAGCTCGGTCACCGGCGCGCCGGTGCGCGCGGGATCCCCGACCTCGGCGCTGTGCTTGCCGACCCGCGCCGGGCCGTCGCTGATGACGACCTGCGAGCGCGCGATCGTCCCGCTCTGCGTGAGGTCGCGATCGGCCTGGAAGGCGACCACCGCGGCGGTCGTCGCGGAGGTCCAGTCGTCGTCGACGGTGCCGGGGTCGTACCCCAGCGCCCTGAGGTTGCGCTCGAGCTGGCGGACGTCCGAGCCGTTGGCGACGCCGGGGCCGAGGTCGCGGTACATCGGGATCGTGCCGTACAGCACCCAGGCGGTCGCCTCGGCGTCGATCGACATCAACGACCGCCCGCGCGTGACCGTGTCGCCTTCGTCGCGCAGGCGCGTGATGGTGCCCGCGGCCGGAGCGGTCGCCTTGGTGGTGTCGGCGAACCCGAGCGTCCCGTCGACGTCCTCGCGGGCGATCAGGTCGCGGCGCTCGGCGGCGGCGGTGCCAAGCGGCACGGCGTCGTTGGCCGCGCCGGCGTGGTGGCCGTCACCGGGTGCGAACAACAGCCAGGCGGCGACCGCGACCCCGGCGACCACCGCCGCGGCGAGGACGGCGCGGCCGCCCCGGCGGGCGATGAGACGACGCCCGCCGATGCGGGCGGCGACGCTCACTTCGCCTGCTCCGTGCTCGCGCCGGGGCCCTCGCGGTCGCCCAGCAGGTGGTTGCACGCCTTGTCGGCGGCCTGGAACCTCGGCGAGTCGGGACTGACGCCGAGGCCCGTGCCGCTGCTGCGGTTGCTCTTGGGGCCCGGACCGGCCTGGAAGGTGAGGCCGCCGTTGCCGGCCAGCTTGGGATCGGGCATGTCGACGCCCTGCCCGCGCATGCAGCGCGCGTACTTCAGGGCGGCCTCCTGGAGCTTGGCCCGCTTGGCGGGGTCGATGGTCTCGCCGCCGCCGATCTGCATGTACTTCTGGCAGGCGCTCTGCGCGGACTTCATCTTCGGGTCGTTGAAGTTCACCTTGCCGCCCGAGAGCTTGATGCCGCCCGTGCCGACGCGCTGCGGGTCGGGCATGTCGATCCCGTGCTCGCGCATGCACTTGGAGAACTTCAGGGCGCCCTCGAAGGCCTTGTCCTGCCGGCTCGCGCCGCTGGCCGGCTTGCCGCCGTCGTCTGAGCTGCCGCAGGCACCGAGCGCCAATGCGGCGCCGACCGCGGCGAGGAGGAGTGGTGATCGGGTCATGGCCGGACATGAGGCCCGTCCAACCTGACCGCTTCCTGAGAGCGACTTAGGAAGTCGGTGAGAGGGGAAGCGTCAGGCGCAGGCGCGTTCCGCGGCCCGCGGCCGGCTCGGCGACGACGCTGCCGCCGTGCGCGTCGGCCACGTGCTTGACGATGGCCAGGCCGAGCCCCGATCCGGGTAGCCCGCGGGCGGCCGGGGCGCGGTAGAAGCGATCGAAGACGTGGGGCAGGTCGTCCTCGGAGATCCCCGGACCGTGGTCGCGGACGACCACCTCCCCCGCGCTGACCGCCACCTCCACCGGCGCGCCCGCGGGACCCCACTTCACCGCGTTGTCGAGCAGGTTGCCCACCGCCCGCGCGAGGCGCGCGCGCGAGCCGATGACCATGCACGGCTCCGCGGTGAGGATGAAGTCGGTCGCGGGCGAGTGGCGGCGGGCGCGCTGCACGGCGTCGCCGACGAGCTCATCCAAACGCAGGTCCTCGGGCGGCTCGTGGGCGGCCTCGCCCGGGCGCGCGAGGTCGACGAGGTCGCCGACGAGGATCGTGAGGTCCTGGAGCTGCCCGCGCACCGAGGCCAGGACGGCAGCGCGCTCGGCCGCGGGCAGGTCGTGCGCCCGCTCGAGCAATTCGACATTGGCCCGGATCGAGGTCAGCGGCGTGCGCAGCTCGTGCGAGGCGTCCGCGACCAGCTGGCGCTGGGCATCGCGGGATGCCTCCAGCGCGCCGAGCATCGCGTTGAAGGCCGCGGCCAGGCGCCCGGGCTCGTCGTCGGCGACCGGCGCGATGCGATGGTGCAGGTCGCCGGTGGCAGTGACCCGCTCGGCAGCGTCGGTCAGGCGCCCCAGTGGCCGCGTGGCGGCGCGCGAGACGCCGACGCCCAATCCGGAAGCGACGCCCACGCCGCCGATGGTCACCCCGAGCAGGATCCAGCGCAGGCGCCCGAGCGTGTCGTCGACCTCCGTGAGCGGCTTGGCGATCTGCAGCGTCGAGCCGTCAGGTCCGCGCGCCGTGAGCACGCGCGTGTGAACGCCGCGGACGGTCGCGTCGCGCAGCGACTCGCTGCGCCTGCCGGAGGCGACCTCGCGCACCGCAGTGGTGTTGGGCAGCGCCGGGCCCGTGGCGGAGCGGATGACCTCGCCGTCGGGGAGCGTGGCCTGCACCACCCCGGCGCTGCCGCCGAAGGCCGTCGGCGGCAACTGGGCCTGGAAGACGTCACCGGGACCGACCGTCGTCTTGCCGGCCTCCTTGCCCGGATCCACCGCCGCCGCCTGGGTACGGCTGACGAAGAGCACCTTCGGCCGCAGGTCGCGCAGCGATCCGTCGACGCCCGCGCGCAGTTCGTGGCGCACGACGACGAAGGTCACGACCGAGGCCAGCGCAATGGCCACGGCCACGGCGGCCGCCGCGAGCAGGACGATGCGCCGGCGGAAGCTCATGATCGCGGTGCGCGTAGGACGTAGCCCACGCCGCGCACGGTGTGCAGGAGCCGCGGCTCGCCTGCCGCCTCGGTCTTGCGGCGCAGGTAGCCGACGTAGACCTCCAGCGAGTTGGAGGAGGGCCCGAAGTCATAGCCCCACACGCGGTCGAAGATCTGCCCGCGGGTGAGCACCTGGCGTGGGTGGTGCAGGAACAGCTCCAGCAGCAGGAACTCCGTGCGGGTGAGCTCCATCAGCCGCTCGCCGCGGCGCGCCTCGTGCGACACCGGATCGAGCTCGAGGTCGTCGAAGCGCAGGACCTCGTGCTCACCGCTCCAGCCCGAGCGGCGCAGCAGTGCCCGCACCCTGGCCAGCAGCTCCTCGAGCGCGAACGGCTTGGACAGGTAGTCGTCGGCGCCGGCCTCGAGGCCCGCCACGCGGTCGCCGACCTGATCGCGCGCGGTGAGCATGAGCACGGGGGTGCGATCGCCGGTGTCGCGCATGCGCCGGCACACCCCGAGGCCGTCGAGCCCGGGCATGAGGACGTCGAGCAGCACCGCATCGGCCGGCGCCGCGACCTGGCTGCGCACCGCCTCGCGCCCATCGCACGCCAGGGCGACCTCGAAGCCGTCGAGGCGCAGGATCCGCTCGAGCGCCTCGCGTACGGCGGGTTCGTCGTCGACGACCAGGATGCGCATGCGGCCACGATGGTGAGCGACCAACCTGAAAGCAACGTGAACCGCCTAGGCTTGAAGGCGATGCCCGCGCGCGTGCGCCTCGCGCTCATGGTCTTCGCCTCGCTGGCCATCCTGGCCGCCGCGGGCGTGATCGTCTTCACGCGTCCCGACCCGCCGCCTCCGCTCGGAGCCAGCGGCTTCGCGGGCGGGCTGCGCCCGGCGATCCCGCCCAAGGACTTCACGCTGCGCGACCAGGACGGCCATTCCGTCTCGCTGCGCGACTACCGCGGGCAGGTGGTAGTGCTCACCTTCATGTACTCGACCTGCCAGGACACGTGCCCGGTCACGGCCACCACGATCCGCGGCGCCCTCGACGACCTCGGCCATGACGTGCCCGCCCTGGCGGTGAGCGTCGACCCCGCGCACGACACGCCCGACTCGGCCGAGGCGTTCCTGGTCAAGCGCGGCCTCAGCGCCGGGCGGATGCGCTTCCTGCTGGGCACGCGCGCCCAGCTCGCGCCGATCTGGCACGACTACGGCATCCGCCCGCAGGGCAAGGGCTTCGAGCACTCCGCGTATGTGCTGCTGATCGACAAGCGCGGGCGCCAGCGCATCAGCTTCCCGGTCACGCAGCTCGTCGACCGCGACCTGGCGCACGACATCCGCAAGCTCGAGCGCGAGCGGGCCTAGCCGGGAGCGTCGTCGTCGCCGGCCGCGGCGTCGCGGCGGCGCTCGCGGCGCTCCTGGACCCACAGCACGACGACCACGATGAGCACCGGCGCCAGGTAGAGCAGTGCGTGATACCAGTGCCCGGCGTGCGCCAGCGGCGGCGCGCTCATTGCGCCGCGGCGGACAGGAGCCAGAGCCCGAGGCTGGTGAAGGCGACCATGACCGCAAGCATCCAGTACTGCGAGCGGGTCGCGTCGCGCGGGTCGTCGTAGACGACGAGCGCGCGGTCATGCGCGAGCGTCAGGCCGCATGCGTGGCCGAGCACGAGCGCCACGACCTGCACGTACCAGACCCCGTTGGCGCCCACGAGGTTGTAGTTGATGGTCGACGAGGCGGTGCCGAACAGGTCCGAGCCGTGGCCGAGGGGATCGGAGATCAGATACGCCATCGCCTGGCCCTGGTACATCAGCAGCGAGAAGTAGTGCGCCACGACGTAGGCCAGGGCGATCGGGATCAGCGAATGCACGAAGCGCCGTGACAGGTCGGTGGCGTTGCCACCCCCGATCGAGCGCACGCCCAGCACGCCCAGGCGATAGAGGCCGCTGATCAGGCCCACCATCGTCAGCAGGCCGATCGTGAAGGTGATCTCGAGCGCCACCTCCCCGCTGAAGCCGAGGTTGATGAAGCGCTGCTGCAGGTGCGGAGCGATCCCGCCCTGGCCCGTCCAGAGCGATCCCTGCGAGAGGCCGTCGAAGCTGACGGTGCCGATCATCGTGCACAACATCGGCACCGTGCCCGGTCCGGCCTTCAGCCTCGGCGCGCCGGCCAGCGGCGGGCGCACGTACAGCGTGCGCGCGCGCCAGTGCAGCGGCGAGAGCATCGAGAACAGCCGGAAGTACAGGCCGAACGCATCGGCGTTGCGCGACCACGCCTCGATGCCGTAGAGGCTCATCCCGACGAGCTGCACCGCGGCATAGAGCAGCGCCATCGTCGCCAGCTGGCTGGGATCGTCCTTGTTGACGTAGACCAGCTCGACCCACGCGAAGGCCAGGATCCCCAGCGCGGCCGGCCAGCATCCCAGCCATGCCGGGTAGACCATCGGCGCGGGCGGCTCGCCGCCGCGGCGCGCGCGCCCGTAGACCCAGGCGACGCCGCGGGCCGTCGCCCGCCACGGGTTGAAGGCCGCGAAGACGTCGCCGAGCAGCACCGTCGCGAAGGGGATCGCCACCCAGAAGACGACGTAGATGGCCGTCGGCGCGAGGTTGGCGGTCGCCGAGTCGATGCCCGCGTAGCCCGCCCACACCACGGCCACGAAGGCGGCCACGCCCAGCGCACCGCACAGCACCTCCAGCGCCGTGGGCACGGTCAGCACGGGGCGCTCGCGCGCTCCCTCCAGGCGCGGGCGCGGCCACAGTACGGCGAGGCCGACGAAGGACACCACGAGCACCCCCGCGGCCGCCCACGCGAACAGCCAGCGCGGGATCGGCAGGTCCTGCTTGCCGACCAGGCCGTGGGCGAGCGCGCTCGCCGGGAGCGCCAGCGTGGCGCTCAGCGCCAGCGCCGCGATCAGGGCCAGCCGACGTCTCACGGCGCCACGGTGACGTTGGCCAGCGTCTGCTTGTGGTCCTCGAGCTCGACGACGAACTTGCCCTCGATGCTCGCCGGGAACTTGAACTGCACCGAGCCGCCCTTGGCCACGTCCTTGTGGACGTCGTAGCCATGGAAGTGGACCTCGTCGGCGGTGTCGCTCTTGACCGTCAGATCGATGGTGCCGCCCTTCTTGAAGGTGACGTCCTTGACGCCGCCGACCGGCTTGGCGTCCTGCACCACGACCGTGGTCGGCCCGGCGCTCTTGGTGGAATCCGACGAACCGCCGGTGCCGATGACGACGACGGCCACGACCACGACGAGGACGGCCAGACCGAGCACGACGACACGCTGATTGCGAGACATGAAACCTCCGGGGATCTGCACGGTGAACGGGATCGAGACCCGGTCACCGGCAGGCGCCCGGGTCCTACGCGGTGAGCAACGCCGCGTTCACCGGGGGCGGGCGCTTGGCCAGCGAGGCGGCCACGAGGCGACCGCCGCGCTGCATGACGCGCACGTAGCCGCGCGGCAGCGGCAGCTGGCCGGCACGCCGCGCCGGGCGGCGGGGCGAGCGATCAGCGAGGTCGGCGAGCTGGTTCTCGCCCACGTAGAACCCCATCGCCAGCGGCGCGAGGAGGAGCAGAGCCGGGGCGAGGTACAGAAGGCCCAGCTCGACGCCGGTCAGCTCTTGCAGCACCACCCACGCCGCGACGACCATCGCGAATGAGAGCAACGCCAGTCTGCGGCCGGGCGGCACCATCAGCGTGCAGTATGGCCGACGCGACCGGCGTCGGCGCGGGAAGAGCGCGGGGCGGGCCAGGCGGCCCGCCCCGGTGCTCGCAGAGCTACTTCTTGCAGGCGGCCTTGTCGGTGACCGTCTTGCTGGTGTTGTCCGTGTAGAGGAACGTGCCCTTGAACTTCAGCTTGCCGCCGGAGCAGCCCTTCAGACCGACGTACGGGACGCCCTTGGAGGTGCCGCCGACCGAGGTCGAGAAGTTCAGCAGCGTCGCGGTGATGCCGTTCAGCGGCTGGATCAGGTTCGCCGGGATCGGCACGACGAGCTTGACGCCGTAGTCGCCGCTGCCGCGCGTCAGGGTGGCGGCGATGACCGAGTCGACCACCAGCGGCGTCGAGCCCTGGACGTGCAGGTAGAACCAGCGGTCCCCGTTGGCCTTGGCCGCGCCGTTGTAGGCGGTCACCGTCAGGTTCTCCTGCCCGCCGACCGTGGCCTGGCCGGCGGCCTTGCCGGCGCCGACCTTGGCGCTGGCGCACTTGGCCTTGACGTCCGAGCCGACCGGTGCCGACTTGTTCTTGGGCTTGCACTCCTTGAACGACTTGCCGTTGAAGACGAGGTTCTTGTCGAAGAAGATGGTCGCCTTCTGAGTGGCGAAGGTGCCGGCGGGGCTGCCGGCGCCCGGTGCGGTGGTGGTCAGCACGTTGAGCTTGCCGATGGACTTCGGCTTCTTCTTCGTGCCGGCCTTGTTGTGGGTCATCGTCACGTCGATGGCCTGGGTGGCGTCAACTGCTGAAGCGACGCCCACCATGACCAGCGCGGCGACCATCGTGGTCACCGCGACAAGCATGAGCTTGTGCATCAATCCTCCTGCTGGATGGGTCAAGTGAGTCTGGGGGTGCAAACCTACATCTGCTTCAGAGTTGCGGGCGGATGGACGGTCGTTTCCGTCCGCTAGCGTGCCTGCGCGGTGCGCCCGCCGGTCGACGACATCCCCGCTCCACCCTTCCCCGCGCGCCTGCCCTGGGTCAACGTCGCGCCGCTGCGCATGGACAAGCAGCGCGGGCGGCCCGTGCTGGTCGAGTTCTGGGACTTCTGCCGTCCCAGCTCGCTGCGCACCCTCCCCTACGTCAAGGCGTGGCACGAGCGCTACGCCGCCGACGGCCTGCGAGTGGTCACCGTCCACTCGCCGGGCTTCGCGCCCGGCGAGGACGAGGCGACCGTCCGCGCAGCGGTGGCGCGCCTGCAGATCGAGCATCCGGTCTGCATCGACGTGGGCTTTCAGCTGTGGCGCGCCTACGACAACGAGGGCTGGCCGGCGCGCTACCTGTGGGACGGCGACGGGCACCTGGCCGAGTACCACTACGGCGAGGGCGCCTACGCCGAGACCGAGCTTGCCATCCAGGGGCTCGTCGGGACCGCGCGCGAGCCGCTGGCGCCGATGCATCCCGAGGACGAGCCCGACGCGCTGATCGCGGCCCAGACTCCCGACCAGCCCGGCGCCTACAGCGGCCCCTACGGTGCCGGCGCGGTGTGGGCGGTGCTCGGCGGCAGCGGCGAGCTGCACGTCAACGGGGAGCGCATCGCCGTCGAGTGGCCCGGCGCGCATCGGCTCCTTCACCATCCGCATCATGTCGAGGGCGTCCTCGACCTGCGGATCGGCGACGGCGTCACCTGCTACGCGACGTGCTTCACGCCTGGTCTGGCGCCACCGGGCTGAGCGCAGCGGGCTCGATGCCCTCCAGCAGCCGCACGAAGCGCGGCTCGCCGCCGTCGTCGAGCTGCGCCCCCGCGCCGGGCCAGTACGGATTGCCCCAGTCGCGGTCGAGGTACATCGACTCGTAGACCCAGCAGCCGGTATTGAGCAGTTGAGCGCCGCCGGCCAGGCGCCATTCGCCGGGGTCGTCATCGGGCAGCGGGCCCGAGCGGTGCGTGTGGCCGAAGATCACGTGGCGTGCATCGATCTGCAGGCGGGCCACGACCTCGCCCATGGCGCGCAGACTGGCCTGGCGCAGCTCGGCGCCCGAGAGGTCGGCCCGCAGCGGCCCCAGCCCGAGCTTGTTGAGCCCGGCGATGGCCAGCGGGAAGGCGCCACCGGCCAGCACGCGCCCGCGCCAGGCGTTGCTGCCGCCATCGGGCGACAGCCGCTGCCACGCGCGCGCGGAGACCTGAGCCGGCGCGGCGGCGCGCCCGTCGCCGACGCGGGCGGCGATCGCGTCGAGCAGCTCGTACATCGGGGCGAGCGCGACCTCGTAGTCGTCCGGCGAGCCAGCGTCCTCGGCGGGCGCGCGCAGCAGCCGGCCGAGCACCCCCGAGCCCAGGCGCTCGAAGCTGGGGACGGTGACGTGGCGATCGAGGTAGTGGCCGTGGGTCGCGTAGACGCCGTCGTCGAGCCAGATGCCCGGATAGACCACGTCCAGCGAGGCCGGCTGCAGCATGCGGGCGATGCTGCGCGTCCCGATCGACGCCTTGGGCCCGGCGCGCTCCTGCAACCCGAGCGGCTCGGGTCCGTGGCGCGAGCGCCACGCCAGCCAGGGCGAGATCAGCCGGAAGTCGTGGTTGCCGGGGACCAGCACCACCTCGCCGTCGGCGCCCAGGGTCTCGCCGATGGCCTTCAGCACGGGTCGCGCGGCCTCCAGCGCATCGTGCATCGGGCCGTGGCGCAACTCGAGCAGGTCGCCGAGGACGACCAGCCGGTCGACGCCGTCGAGGGCGCTGAGCAGCGCCTGCTGGGCCGCGGGCCGGCGCAGGACGTCGACGTCGTTGCGGGCCCCGAGGTGGAGGTCTGAGATCACGAGGGTGCGCACGGGGCGTGCAGGCTACTGTGCGCGGCCGTGGCCGCACCCGCGCTGGATGGGATCCTCGTCGCCGACCTCTCGCGGGTGCTGGCCGGGCCGCTGTGCACGATGAGCCTCGGCGACCTGGGCGCCGACGTGGTGAAGGTCGAGCGGCCCGACGGCGGCGACGACACCCGCGCGTGGGGGCCGCCGTTCGTCGAGGAGGGCTCGACGTACTACCTCGGCCTGAACCGCAACAAGCGCTCGGTCACGCTCGACCTCAAGGACCCCGGCGACGTGGCCCTCGCCCGCGAGCTGTGCGCGCGCGCCGACGTCGTCGTCGAGTCGTTCCGGCCGGGCACGAGCGAGCGTCTGGGACTCGGCTACGTCGAGGTCGCGAGGACCAACCCCGGCGTCGTGTACTGCTCGATCAGCGCCTTCGGATCGGGCGAGCAGGCCGCGGCGCTCCCCGGCTACGACCTGCTGCTGCAGGCGATGAGCGGGCTCATGTCGGTCACCGGCGAGCCCGACGGGCGTCCCCTGAAGGTCGGCGCGGCGCTGATCGACATGATCTGCGGCCTCTTCGCCACCAATGGCATCCTCGCCGCCCTGCGCGCCCGCGACCGCGACGGCCACGGCCAGCACGTCGAGGTCTCGCTCATGGACTCCGCGCTCGCCGCCCTGCTCAACCAGGCCTCCGCGCACCTCAACGCCGGTGTCGTCCCCGGCCGCATGGGCAACCGGCACCCGTCGATCGCGCCCTACGAGACGTTCGCGGCGGCCGACGGCGACTTCGCCGTCGCGGTCGGCAACGACACGATCTTCGCCCGGCTGTGCGGGGTCGTCGGGCGCCCTGAGCTGGCCGGCGACGAGCGCTTCGCCACCAACGCGGCGCGCATGGAGCACCGTGACGAGCTGGCGGCGGAGCTCGAGGCCGCCTTCGCGGGCGCTCCGGCCGCCGACTGGGTCCAGCGGCTCGGCGATGCCGGCGTGCCCGCCGGGCCGATCAACGACCTCGCGCAGGCCTTCGCCTTCGCCGCCGCGCTCGGCCTCGAGCCGGTCGACGAGACCGGCGGCGTGCGCACCGTGCGCTCGCCGCTGCGCCTCGGCGCGACGCCGGCGGCGGTGAGCCGCCGGGCGCCGCGCCTGGGCGAGCACTCGGACGAGATCCGTCGCTGGCTCGGTGGTTAGGCGGCCTGGGCCACGGCCTCTGCCCCGATGGGCAGCTCCACGACCTCGTGGTGGACGTTGTTCTTGCGGATGAGGAAGAACGACGCCACGGCGGCCGCCGCAGCCAGCCCCGCACCGGCGAAGAACGCGTTGTGCAGGCCGTCGACGAACTCCTGTGGCGAGCCGCTGCCGATCCCGGCCGCGGACGGGATGAGCGCGCCGAGGCCGGCGATGCCGACCGCGATGCCCGCCTGGCGGAACGTGTCGTTGACGCCGGCGGCGAGGCCGCTCTGCTCCTGCGGCGCCGAGCCGAGCGCGACCGCGATGACCGACGGGTTGAACAGGCCGACGCCGAAGAGCGCGATGAGCTCGCCGGGCAGGACGATGGTCCACGACGAGTCGGTGCCCGCCAGGGTGAACAGGACCATGCCGATGGCGACGAGCGCGAGCCCGACCGAGATCATGATGCGGTGTGAGACCTTCTCGCCGACCTGGCTGCTCGCACCGGCGACGACGAAGTTCAGGATCGTGCCGGGCAGGTAGACGAGGCCGGCCTCGATGGCCGACAGCCCGAGCACCTGCTGCAGGTAGAGCGTCGCGTACAGGAAGATCGCGAAGAACGACGCCGAGATCCCGAAGGCCGCGATCTGCGCGCCCGTGAACGACGGGTTGCGGAAGAGCCGCAGCGGGAGCATCGGGTGCGTCGAGCGCGCCTCGATGATCAGGAAGGCGACCAGCGCCAAGGCGGCGCCGGCGAACTCGGCGACGATCTGCGGGCTGCCCCAGCCGACGTCGTTGCCGCGCAGCAGCGCGAGGACGAGCAGGAAGAGGCCGGCGGTGAGTGCGATCTGCCCCGGCACGTCGACGGGCGGCGTGGCCGGATCGCGTGACTCCTGGACCTTGGTCCGCGTGACCCACAGGCAGAAGAGCCCGATCGGGATGTTGATGAGGAAGATCCACTGCCAGTCCAGACCGCTGGTCAGCGCGCCGCCGACCAGCGGGCCGATGGCGAAGGACGCCCCGATGGTGGCGCCGTAGGCGGCCAGCGCCCCGGCGCGCTCCTTCATGTCCGGATAGGCGTTGGCCAGCAGGGCCAGGGAGACGGCGAACATCACCGCGGCGCCAAGACCCTGCACGGCGCGGGCGACGTCGAGGAAGACGATGTCCGTCGATGCCGCACACGCCGCGGAGGCGGCGGTGAAGACGGCGAGGCCGATGGTGAACAGGCGCCGGCGGCCGAACCGATCGGCCAGCGAGCCCGCGGTCAGGACCACCGAGGCGAGCGCGAGCGTGTAGGCGTCGATGACCCACTGCAGGCCGCTGAGGCCCGTGTCGAGGTCGTCGGCGATCCGCGAGAGAGCGGTGTTCACCACCGCGATGTCGAGCATGAGCATCGCCGTGGCGGCGCAGACCACGGCGAGCGTCCAGCGCTTCGTTGACAAAAGAGAGGTTGCAGCATTCATGGTCCGTCGACTGTGCCTTTGCATGGCCGTTCGGTCCATGCGGTTAGCCCCACCCCGGGGTTCGTGGGGGCTCCCGGTGGTGCGTGACCGGCTGCGCGCTTTCGTCAGCGTGCGCTTGTGACGCTGCGCGGCGTTTACAGCCTCATCGAGGGAGGGAGTGAGCGGCGGCCGGGCGCGTGCGGCGCCCCTGGCGCGTTGGCGCTCATCCGCTCGACAACAGTCCCCGAGCCGAGACGATCGGGGAGTTTGTCGGGCATACGCCGACAAACTCCCCGATCGTTTCCCCGGCAGGGGCCAACGCGCCACGGACCCGCCGGCGGCGGGACGCCCTCCCCTCGATGATGCTGTTCGCGCGGCGAAGCGGCGCTCAGCGCGCGCGGACGACGACCGACGCGCGCCCGGCGAGCAGGCGCTCCTTGGTCGCGGTCACGCGCACCGACCCCGGCCGCGCCCGGCGCACGGTGAGCCGCGCCGTGCCGTCGCGGCCCGTCAGCGCGTGGACGGCGCCCAGCGCGACGCGGGCCCCGGAGACCCGGTGCACGCGGCCGCTGTATTGGTTGGTCACCGTCACGGTGATGCGCGTCGTGCGGCCGGCCACCAGGTGGGTGGGCGCCACGCGGACCCGCAGGCGGGCGTCGGTGGTGGCGACGAAGGTCAGCAGCTCGCTGTGGCCGGGCCCGTAGGTGGGCGGCTTCCCGCCCGGCGCGAAGGGCGACAGCAGCCAGTGCAGCACCCCTCCGCGCGCGTCGAGGACGTCGAGCCCCTCCGACTCGGCCGCGACGCCCGGCAGCTCGAGCTCGAGCCGCGGCGCGGTGGCGCCGGTGGTGTCGATCGACCACAGCTGCAGCGCGCCGGCGTCCTGGCCGGCCAGGAACAGGCGTCCGCGGTAGAACACGGCGCCGGTGACGCCCGAGGGCGGGACCGCGCCGGCGAGCCGCCGGATCGGGCGCAGCGGCACGGTCGCGCCGGCGGCGATGGCCGCGGTGTCGTAGGCCAGCAGGTCGTCCCCGCTCGACGTCCACAGCTCGTTGCCGCCCGGGGCCACCTCGGCCCACATCGCCTTGGGAATGTCGGCCGGATCGAGGGCCACGGCATAGCGGAGCTTCAGCGTCGCAGGGTCCGCCACGGCGATCGCCCCGCGCCCGCACGTGTTGCCGCCGTTGGGCGTCCCGGGGACGTAGCACTCCAGCGGCAGCAGCAGGCGCCCGCCCTCGCGCGCGTCCCAGGTCGGGTCGCCGATGTGGTTGAAGCCCTGCGCGGCCAGGTCGCCGGCGAGCGCGTCGGGGTTGGCCGCGTTCTGGCGCAGGTCGCGATCGGTGCGATAGAGGCCGACCGTGATGCCGTCGAAGAACCACTCCCCGGTGGCCGCGTGGGTGAGGCCCTGGAAGTAGGTCAGCGGCACGCTGTCGGCCTGGGCCAGGCGCCAGCGGCCGGGGTCCGCGCCGGCGGCGGGACCCGGCGTCGCGAGCGCGGCGGCCAGTGCGGCGCCCACGGCGAGAGCGGTCAGGCGACGGCCGATGCCGACTCCCCGAGGCGGGCGACCCAGATCTCCTCCGCCGGCCGGCGGCGCGCCCATTCCGCCGTCACGTACTCGTGGCGCGAGCTGGCGCCCTCGGGCGCCTGCAGCTCGTGGAGCGCCTCGACCGTGAAGCCGCAGCGGCCCAGCAGCGCGATCAGCTCACCGTGGGGCAGGTGGAACTCGACCGAGCCGTCGCCCCACTCGAACCGGCGCATGCCGAACTGCGGGCGCGCGAGCGCCTCGCCGGAGGGCTCGTCCTCGTCGTGCATCGTGAGCAGCACCAGCGGTGTGTTCGTGAGGAACCACAGCCGGCCGCCGGGTCGCAGGAGGCGCGCCGCCTCGGGGATCCACGCCTCCGGGATCGCACCACAGGCTGGCGCCGTACTCGGAGATCGCGAGGTCGAACGAGTCGGCGGGCAGCGGCACCGCCTCGGCGATGCTCTCCTCGGGGATCTCCCAGTTGCCCCAGGTGATCGCGTCATCCGCCCAGTGCCGGCGCCCGGCCCCGGCGTAGTCGCCGGCCATGGCGCCCCACGCGACGCGATTGGCGCGGGCATGGTCGCTGAGGCTCACGCCGACTGAGCGGCGAGGGCCTGGCGGATCGTCTTGGGGAGCATGAAGCGCACGTCCTCCTGGACGACCTGGAACTCCTCGACCTCCTCGGTCCCGCGGGCGCGGAAGAAGGCGACCAGGCGCTGGACCAGCTCCTCGGGGGCGCTGGCGCCCGAGGTGATCCCCACGACGCGCGTGCCCTCCAGCCACTCCTCGCGGACCTGCTCCTCGCTGTCGATGAGGTAGGAGTCGGCGCCGTGCTCGCGCGCGACCTCGACGAGGCGGTTGGAGTTCGAGGAGTTGCGCGAGCCGATGACGAGCACGAGGTCGCAGTGCGGCGCCATCTGCTTGACCGCCGCCTGGCGGTTGGTCGTCGCATAACAGATGTCGTCGGTGCGGGGACCGACGATTGCCGGGAAGCGCTCGCGCAGGCGGTTGATGATCGCCCGGGTCTCGTCGACCGAGAGCGTTGTCTGCGAGACGTAGGCGAGCTTCTCGGGATCGGCCACCTCGAGCGCGTCGACGTCCGCCTCGGTCTCCACCAGGACGATGTGCTCCGGCGCCTCGCCCATCGTGCCCTCGACCTCCTCGTGGCCGTCGTGGCCGATGAGGACGATGGTGTAGCCGTCGGCGGCGAACTTCAGCGCCTCGCGGTGGACCTTGGTCACCAGCGGGCAGGTGGCGTCGATCGTGTCCAGCCCGCGGCGCTCGGCCTCGGCGTGGACGGCGGGCGACACGCCATGGGCGCTGAAGACGGTGACGGCGCCCTCGGGGATCGAGTCGTCGAGCTCCTCGACGAAGATCGCCCCGCGCTCGCGCAGCTGCTCGACGACGTGCTTGTTGTGCACGATCTCCTTGCGCACGTAGACGGGCGCGCCGTGCAGCTCGAGCGCGTGCTCGACCGTCTGCACGGCCCGGTCGACGCCGGCGCAGTAGCCGCGCGGCGCCGCCAGCAGGAGCTTCTCGGGAGAGGCGGCCATGGGCCCCATGGTAGGGCGCCCGACCGCTCAAGCGCGGTGAGTGGCGGCCGATTTCCCATAGAACCCGTGCGCCGACTGTCTCTCACCGCTCTCATCGTCGCGATCGCCCTGCTGGCGCCGAGTCTCGGCGTGGCGGTCAACGAGCACAATGGCCACCGCGCCGCGGCCGAGCGCGCCATGGACGGCGAGGCTGCCACCCACGCGTCGATGCTGGACGCATCGATGGGCCGCGCGCGGACGATCACGCTCGTCGTGGCCCACAACGCGGCGTTCCGCGGCTTCTACCTGCAGCCCGGCAGCCGCACGTCGAAGCTGCGCCCCGGATCCACCTACGTCGACGGGGCGAATGACGCCCTGGTGTACCTGGAAAGCCTGTTTCCCACTCAGATCGGCGAGCTGTGCTTCATCGATCGCGGCGGCTCGGAGAACGCCCGTGTCGTGCACGGCCAGCGGGCCCCCGTCGCCGACCTCTCGCCCGACGAGGCGAGCAACCCGTTCTTCGGCCCCACCTTCGCCCTGCGGCCCGGCCAGGTGTTCCAGTCACGGCCCTACGTGTCGCCCGACACCCACGACTGGGTGATCGGCAACGCCACGCCGATTCCGCTGGGCGCCCAGCGCCGCTCGGTGGCGATCGTCCACTACGAGCTGTCCGTCGAAAGCTTCCGGCGGCAGCTGCGTGCAGACGACGGCGTGAACGGGCTGTACCTCATCGACGCGCGGACCGGCCGCGTGGTCATCGACAGCTCCCGCCCTCAGCACGTCGGCGCGCCCCTCGGCGCCCCGGGCGATCGCCGCTTTGCCGCCCTGGCGCGACGCCCGGCCTCCAGGGGCGTGACCAGGATCGCCGGGCACGTCGCGGCTTACCGGCACCTGGGCGCCGGCGACGGCAATGCCAATGACTGGATCCTCGTAGCCACCGCGCCGGACTCCGCACCCGGACTCCTGGGCGACATCGGCGCCGGGCCGCTGGCCATCCTGGCCGTGGCCCTGTTGCTCATGACGCTCGCCGCGCTGTCGCTGCGCGCATCGCACCGCGAGCTCGAGGCCGCCGCGACGACCGACAGCCTGACGGGGCTGCCGAACCGCCGCCAGCTCATGGCGGACCTCGACGCCCGCGCGGCCCGCCCCGGGGATCCGGCGGTGTTGCTCCTCTTCGACCTCGATGGCTTCAAGAGCTACAACGACTCCTTCGGCCACGTCGCCGGCGACGCGCTGCTCACGCGCCTGGGCCAGGCACTCGAGCGCGGCGTTCAGCCCCATGGGCGCGCCTATCGCCTGGGGGGCGACGAGTTCTGCGTGCTCGCCGACGCCGGCGCCCGCGCGGAGATCGAGCTCGCGGCGCCCGCCGCTCTCGCCGAGCATGGCGACGGGTTCACCGTCACCGCGTCCTACGGCGCCGTCGCCATCCCGAGCGAGGCCAGGGGCTCCGGCGACGCCCTGCTGATCGCCGATCAGCGCATGTACGCGCAGAAGAACTCCGGGCGCGTCACGGCGCGCCGCCAGAGCACCGATGTGCTGTTGCGCGCTCTCGCCGAGCACCATCCCGGCCTCGAGGGCCATCTCGGCAGCGTCGCCCACCTCGCCGGCGCGGTCGGCCGCCGGCTGGGCCTCGAAGGCGAAGACCTCGAACGCGTCCTGGTGGCCGCCGAGCTGCACGACGTGGGCAAGGTCGCCATCCCCGAGGCGATCATCAACAAGCCCGGCCCGCTCGACGACGACGAGTGGGCCTTCATGCGCCGCCACACCCTCATCGGCGAACGGATCATCGCGGCCGCGCCCGCGCTGGGCGCCGTCGCCAGGCTCGTGCGGGCAAGCCACGAGCACTGGGACGGCAACGGCTATCCGGACGCCACGGCGGGCGAGGACATCCCCCTCGGCGCGCGCATCGTCGCCGTGTGCGACGCCTACGACGCGATCGTCGCCGACCGTCCGTATCGCCACGGGCGCAGCGCCGCAGAGGCGATGGCCGAGCTGCACCGCTGCGCGGGCGCGCAGTTCGATCCGGCAGTGGTGGATGCGTTCGCCGCCGTGCTCGCCGCGCAGGGCGATGCCGGCGCGGTTGTCGCCGCCTAGCCCGCGCGCAGCTCGCTGACGAGCGCGAACACCGTCTCCCCCACGGCATCGAGGCTCGCGACCGAGAGCTTGTCGATCGTGTCCTTCAGGCCGTCGGCGTAGCGGTAGGAGAAGTCGATGAGGTCGACCGCCGGGATCCCGGAGCGCAGGAACGGGGTGTGGTCGTCGAAGATCGTCACCTCGTCGGTGGGCGGGAAGACGGCGCCGACGCCGACCTTGTCGGCCGCCGTGCGCACGCGCGCCCACAGCGCCGGAGTCGAGCTGCCCTCGTGCGGCAGGCGCACACCCTTGTTGGCGATGTAGTCGAGCAGGATCATCTGCCCGACCTCGGTCCGATGCGCCGCGACGTAGGCCCGCGAGCCGCGCAGCGCGCAGGTCGCGAAGCGGGCGCTGGAGCAGCCCGGGCCCTCCTCCTCGCCGTCGAAGAGCACGAAGCGGACCTCGCGGCCGGTGCCGCCGGCGCGGACGAGATCGCGCGCGAGCTCGATCACCGCGGCCGTGCCCGCGGCGCTGTCGTTGGCGCCGACGAAGCCCCTGGGGTGGTACTCGCTGTCGTAGTGGGCGCCGACGACGATGGCCGGCGGCCGCCCGGGGATCGTCCCCACGATGTTGCGCAGCCGCGGATGGCCGGGCAGGGTCTCGAAGTGCCCGTTGGGCAGGGCGTCGCGCAGCACGGGAGCCAGGCGGCGCAGCGCCGCCGAGCCGGCCGGGCGCTGCCCGTAGGCGAGCTGGCGGCGGATGAGGGCGAAGGCGCGCGGGGCGTCGAAGCGGTCCACCCGCGGCCGCGGCACCGACGAGTCGGCCGCGGGGCCGTGCGTGCTCTTCGCGTCGCCGCCCCCGCCGATGAGCGGGAAGCCGTTGATCGCGACGAGGACGAAGCCCGCGCCGAGGACGAGCTGGACGACGAGCGCGACCACCAGCACGCGGACCGACAGCCCGCCGTGGCGCTCGGACTCAGTCGTTGGCCGTCACCGCCTCGAGCAGATCGGCGAACTTCTGCCGCGCGGCGTCGCGCCGCGTGGGCACGTGCTCGCTGGGCACGTCGTCGGCCGGCGGCTGGTAGCCGCGCAGGATCTGGCGCGCCACCGACTGGCGGTGGACCTCGTCGGGCCCGTCGTAGAACCGCGCGGCGCGCGCGTAGCGGTACATGGCCTCGAGCGGCATGTCCGTCGAGTAGCCCAGCGCGCCGTGGACCTGCAGGGCGCGATCGACCACGTCGTGCAGAACGCCCGCGCCGTAGAACTTGATCAGCGAGATGTCGGTGCGAGCCGCCGACGCGCCCTGGGTGTCCATCACCCAGGCGGCGTGCAGCGTCATGAGCCGCGCCGCCTGCATCTGCGCGGCCGAGTCGGCGATCCAGTTCTGGACCGTCTGCTTCTCGGCCAGCACGGCGCCCTGCGCGTAGCGATAGGTCGCGCGCTCGCAGAGCATGTCGAATGCGCGCCGCGAGACGCCCAGCCAGCGCATGCAGTGGTGGATGCGCCCGGGGCCGAGCCGGTGCTGGGCGATGAGGAACCCGGCGCCGGCCTCTCCCAGCAGCGCCTCGGGGCCGAGGTGCACGTCCTCGTAGAGGATCTCCGCGTGATTGCCGAGCTTGCCGAAGGACTCGGCGGGGTGCTCCATCGTCGCCACGTCGCGCACGATGGTCACGCCCGGCGTGTCGACCGGCACGATGAACATCGAGGCGCGCTGATGGGGCCGCGCGTCGGGATCGGTCACCGCCATCACGATCAGGAAGTCGGCGATGGACGCGTTCGAGGAGAACCACTTGTGGCCGTTGAGGACCCAGCCGTCGCCGTCGCGCTCGGCGCGCGTGCGCAGCTCGGTCGGGTCCGAGCCGGCGCTCTCGGGCTCGGTCATCGAGAAGGCCGACTTCAGGTCGCCCGCCAGCAGCGGATGCAGCCAGCGGTCCTTCTGCTCATCCGTGCCCGCCAGCGCCAGGATCTCCGAGTTGCCCGAATCGGGGGCCTGGTTGCCGAACGCGTTGGGCGCGAACGGCGACGTGCCCAGGATCTCGTGCATCAGGCCGAGCTTGACCTGCCCGAAGCCCTGACCGCCCAGGTCGGGCGGCAGGTGCGCGGCCCACAGCCCGCGGCGCTTGACCTCCTCCTGCAGCGGCGCGTAGATGCGGTCGAGCGCAGGCTGATCGAGCTGGGAGACGATCGTCTCCAGCGGCCAGATCTCCTCGCGCACGAAGGTGCGCATCCAGTCGAGCTGCTCTTCGAATTCAGGCTCGGTCGAGAAGTCCCACGCCATGCTGTCGCTGTCCTCTCACGTCGCGGTCGCGGTCGGAGCGACATCGTAGTCTGCGCCCGTGGCCACCATCCCCGCCTTCGTCCCCGCCCCCGACGCCCGTGGGCGGATCGCCCTCGCCGACGTGCCCGAGCCCGAGGCCGGAGCGGCCGAGGCGCTCGTCATCGTCGAGGCCTATTCCGTCAACCGCGGCGAGCTCTTCCTCCTCGAGGCCCCGCGCGAGGGCTGGCGGCCGGGCCAGGACGTCGCCGGGCACGTCGAGCGCACCGCCGCCGACGGCAGCGGGCCCGCCCAGGGCACGCGCGTGGTCGCGCACGTCCCGGCCGGCGGCTGGGCGCCACTCGTCGCGGCCCCGACCGACGCGCTGGCGATCCTGCCCGACGCCGTCGCGGTCACCGCGGCCGCGACGCTCGGCGTCGCCGGGCTGACCGCCCTGCGCCTGCTGCGCAGCGCCGGCAGCGTGGCCGGCAAGCGCGTGCTGCTCACCGGGGCATCGGGCGGGCTCGGGCACTTCGTGGTCGAGCTGGCGGCCGCGCAGGGCGCGCTGGTGACCGCCGTATCGGCCTCGGCGCAGCGCGGCGAGCGGCTGCTGGCGCTGGGCGCCGCCGAGGTGGTGACCGACGTCGAGTCCGCCGAGGGGCCCTTCGAGGTCGTCTTCGAGTCGGTGGGCGGCTCGTCGCTGGAGGCCGCGGTGGTGCGGCTGGCGCCGCGCGGGACGCTGCTGTGGCTCGGCCAGGCCAGCCGCGAGCCGGCCACGCTGGACCTCTTCGCCGTCCTGTCGGCCGCGCCGTACGCCTCGATCGTGCCCTTCAGCTACTGGCGCAGCGGGGCGAGCGACGCCGACGACCTCGCCACGCTCGTGCGCCTCGTCGCCGGCGGTCGCCTGCATCCCGAGATCGGCCTTCAGGCCGACTGGCACGAGACGCCCGACGTGCTCGTGGCCCTCGCCGACCGCCGCGTGCGCGGCAACGCCGTGCTCACGATCCCCTGACCAGTGTCCACGCGACCCGGCTCGCGATAGCTTGCACCCATGTCTCAGGAGCATCTCGACCGGCTCACCGCGATCGACGCCTCGTTCCTTCATCAGGAGGGGCCGACGTCGCACATGCACGTCGGCGGGCTGACGCTCTTCGAGGGGCCGCCGCCGCCCTACACCGAGGTGCTGGACACGCTGCGCGGGCGCCTTCACCTCGTGCCGCGCTATCGCCAGAAGCTGTCGGTGCCGCCGGCCGGGACCGGCCGGCCGCTGTGGATCGACGACCCCAGCTTCAGCATCGAGTACCACGTGCGCCACACCGCGCTGCCACACCCGGGCTCCGAGGAGCAACTGTTGCTGCTGGCCGGGCGGATCTTCTCCCAGCAGCTCGACCGCTCCAAGCCGCTGTGGGAGGTGTGGATGGTCGAGGGCCTCGTGGACGGTGGCTTCGCGCTCATCACCAAGACCCACCACGCGCTCATCGACGGCATCGCGGGCGTCGACATCGCCCAGGTCATCTTCGACCTCGGCCCCGTCCCGACGGAGGTCCCGCACCCCGACGAGCCGTGGCAGCCCGCGAGCGAGCCGTCCGGCGCGCATCTGCTGGCGTCGGGCACGTTGGGCCTGGTGCGCACCGGCCTGCGCACGGCGGCGGCGGCCGCGGCGATGGCCACGCGGCCCGCCGACGCGCTGCGCTCGGCGCGCGTCGCCGTCGAGGGTCTGGGCGAGGTCGCGTGGGCGGGCCTGAACCCGGCGCCCCCGACGCCGCTGAATGTCGAGATCGGCCCGCACCGGCGCTTCCTCGTGGTGCGCAACGAGCTCGCCGACTTCAAGGCCGTCAAGGACGCCTTCGGCGGCACGGTCAACGACGTCGTGCTCGCCGTCGTCAGCGGCGCGCTGCGCACGTGGCTGCACTCGCGCGGCGTGCGCACCGAAGGGATGGAGCTGCGCGCGCTCGTGCCGGTCTCGATCCGCACCCACGACCAGCGCGGGACCACGGGCAACCGGATCGCGGCGATGCGCGGACCGCTGCCGGTCTACGTCGAGGATCCGGTCGTGCGCCTGCGCGAGGTCAAGGCCGGCATGGACGGCCTGAAGGAGTCAAAGCAGGCGGTCGGCGCCGAGGTGCTGGCCAGCGTGCAGAACTTCGCCCCGCCGACGATCCTCGCCCAGGCGTCGCGGCTGAACTTCTCCACGCGCCTGTTCAACCTGATCGTGACCAACGTCCCCGGGCCGCAGTTCCCGCTCTACGTGCGCGGGCGCGAGATGCTCGACGTCTTCCCGGTCGCCTTCCTGCCCAAGCACCACGCACTGGCCATCGCGATCATGTCCTACAACGGGCGCATGAACTTCGGCCTGCTCGGCGACTACGACGCGCTGCCGGACATCGGGAGGATCGCCCAGGGCATCCAGGATTCGCTGGCCGAACTGCTGGATCTCGCGCGCGAGCAGCGCCGGGCCGCCCAGCGCGAGCCGGCGAACGCCTAGCGCCGGCGGGCGATCCGCGCGTCGGCCTGCTTCGGAGCGGGCTCGCGATTGCCCGCGTGGTCGACGGCGACGCTGTAGAAGCGGTAGCGACCGCCCCGGCGCAGGGTGACCTGGCGCGCCGTGCGGGTGGTCGAGTACAGGCGCCTGAACGGCCCGCCGTCGGTCGCGCGCCAGAGCTCGAAGCGCGCGATGCCCGACGCGCGGACGCCCGGCGGCGCCGGGTCGGCCGCGCTCCAGCGCACGGTGATCGTGCGCTTGGCCGTGCGCGCTGGGAGCAGCCTGACCCGCGAGGACGGCGCCCGGCGGTCGATGCTCGCCGCGCGGGTCAGGGCGGCGCCGGCGTCGAGGATGCCCCAGCCCAGGTCGGGCGTCCAGGCACCGGCGGGCCGGCGCGCGGTCTCCTTGATCAGGCGCACGATCTCGGCGACGGCGAGGTCGGGGTTGAGGTGGCGGACCAGCGCACCGGTGGCCGCGACCATCGGGGTCGCCATCGAGGTGCCCTGCACGTAGGCGTAGCGGGTGTCGCCGGCGAACGTGGTCCGACAGCCGCACGGCGGGCGCGGCGGCAGCCCGACCGAGCCGGTCTCGAGCTCGTTGGGCCCGGCGGTGAAGGCACCGAAGATCCCCGGGGGGCCCGTCGCGCCGGCGCCGGCGTCGTAGGAGCCGTAGGCGGCCAGCGAGATCTGGCTTCCCTGTCCGGCGAACGACGCGCGCCCGTCGGCGGCGTCGGCCGCCGTGACCGACAGGCCCTTGCCGACGGCGAGGTTGGAGCCCGTGCCGGTCGGCTGCAGCAGGTTGGCCGGATAGCCCTGCTCGGCGATCGGGCTGTCGGCGGCGGCCGCGGCCATGACGACGTTGTGTGCGAACGCGTAGTCGACGGCGTCGCGCACGGCCAGGCTGGGCGCCGGGCCGGGGTCGGTGCCGAAGCTCATGTTGATCGCGTCGACGCCGTGGTCGACGGCGTAGACGATCGCCCTGGCCACGCTGGAGTCGCTGAAGTCGGACTTGAGGATCAGCATCTGGCAGCGCAGGCCCGCGCCGGCCAGCCCGATGCCGTTGTTGCCGGCGCCGCAGGCCAGCGAGGCGACGTGGGTGCCGTGCCCGACGGTGTCGGTCGTCGCCGCGCTGCCGTCGCCGTCGAAGCTCGCGGCCCCGATCACCCGATCGGCCAATTCGGGATGGCTGGTTTCGGCACCGGTGTCGATGATCGCGACCTTCGCGCCCTGGCCGGTGGAGACGTCCCATGCGACCGGAAAGCCGCTGCGCGCTGCCCACCACTCGACCGTCGTGCCGGGAGCGGTCCCGACGGCGGTCTCGGGCGTGCTCAGCGCCGGGTCGTTGGGCGTGAAGCGCAGGCGCGCGCGGTGCTCGACCTCGACGCGCGCGACCCGGGGGTCGGCGCGCAGCCGCACGGCCAGTGCGTGAAGGCCGGCGCCGGTACGCGGGCGGAGGGTGACCAGGCGGATCTGCGGGACGCTGAAGCCCGCCGGGCGCGCGCCCGACCGCGCCGCGACCGCGGCGGCGGTCACCCGCGCGTGGAGCGCCGCCCCCGGGGCGAGTGTCACCAGTAAGCGCCCGGTCTGGGGCGCCTGAGCGTGAGCCGCCGGCGCCAGGACGAGCCCCAGCGCGAGCAGGCTCAGTAGCCGAGCGCGAACTTCGCGTCCTCGCTCATCTTCTCCGGGGTCCACGGAGGCGTGAACACCATCGAGGAGGACACGTCGTCGACCCCGTCGAGCTCAGAGACGAACTCGTCGATCTGCTCGGTCACCTGAGGGCCGATGGGGCACGCGGGCGTCGTCAGGGTGAACGTGACGTGGACCTTGCCGCCGTCGATCTCGACCCCATAGATCAGCCCGAGCTCGACGAAGTCGAGACCGAGCTCGGGGTCGATGACATTCGACAGCGCGTCCTCCACCTCTTCGAGCGTAGGCATGGGTTGAGTGTAGCCCCGGCCGTCGTATAGGTTCCTCGCCATCGTCGAGTTCTCCGAACAGCCGGCACTTCTGCGCTGCTCGGGAGACGAGGACATCGCGACGCGGGGTAGGCGCCGCAGGGCTCTCTCCCGTGCGCTCGCCACCCAGAGCGACCTCGTCGTCGACATGCGCGAGCTCACCTTCGCCGACAGCTCCTTCCTCCTCGACCTGGCGATCGTGGCGCGGCGCCTGCGCCAGGCCGGGCGGCTCATCCGCATCTGCAGCCCGCAGCCCCAGGTCTGGCGCGTGATCGAGATCGTCGGCCTGCACCGGCTCCCCGGCGTGGTCGTCGAGGGCCCGATGCCCGCCGTCGCCTAGCCTGTAGGACGTGCTGCTCCCGCTGGTCCTGCTCTTCATCGTCGTCCCGATCGTCGAGATCTACGTGATCATCCAGGTCGGCGAGGCGATCGGCGCCCTGTGGACGATCGCGCTGCTCGTCGCCGACTCGATCATCGGCTCGCTGCTGATGCGCACGCAGGGGCGCTCGGCCTGGCGGCGCTTCAACGAGGCCATCGCGGCCGGGCGCATACCGGCGCGCGAGGTGGTCGACGGCGCGCTCGTCATCTTCGGCGGGGCGCTGCTGCTGACCCCCGGGTTCGTCACCGACATCTTCGGCGCGGCCTTCCTGCTGCCCCCGACGCGTGCCGTCATCCGCCGGCTGCTGGTACGCCGCTACGCCGGGCGGCTGATCGTGGCCGTCCCCGGCAGCGCGGGTCCACGCGGGCCACGCTCGCAGGGCGGCGACGTCGACAGCACGGCGACCGAGGTCGATCCCCGCGCGCTGCCGTGACGGTCGGCCCGCAGGACGATGCGCCGCGCCCCGCGCGCGGCAACGGCTTCAGCGACGCGGTGACCGTGGCCTTCGGCGACCCCGGCGCCGAGCTCTACGGCGTGGCCCGGCTCGGCCTGGCCGAGGGTGGCGCCAGCGGCCTGGCCATCCTCTTCTCGGGCGGCGCGCCCGTGGCGGTCAGCGCGGAGGGCGGCGTCGAGGTGTCGGCGCCGTCGTCGTGGGACGAGGTCAGCGCCGCCGGGCTCGACTCGGAGACGATCGAGCCGCTGCGCGCGTGGCGCCTGCAGTACGCCGGCGACGATGCCGCCTTCGACCTCGAGCTCGAGGCCACCGGCCCGCTGGCCGAGCTCGACCCCGCGCACGACGTGGCGCGCGCGGGCGGCATGGCCGGCTACGAGCAGCCGCTGCGCGTGACCGGCAATGCCACCGTGGGCGACGCGCGCCTCGCCATCGATGGCCTCGGGCAGCGCGGCCACTCCTGGGGCGCGCCCGACTGGGAGCGCATCGAGCTGGCGCGCACGATCTCGGCGTGGATGGGCGACGACCTCGCGGTGTCGCTGACCGCGATCCGCCCCGCCGGCAAGCGCGACCAGGCTGCCGAGGCAGTGACCGCCTCGATCCTCGAGCGCGGCGAGGACGGCGAAGCCCGGGCGCTCGCGGTGGCCGACCCCCGTCTGTCGACCACCTACGACGGCGACGGTCGCCAGCGCCGCGCGGGCCTCGAGCTATGGATCGAGGAAGACGGATGGCCGCGCCGCGCGGCGGGCGAGATCGCGTGTGGCACGTCGCTGGACCTCGGCCGCCTGCGCCTGGACTGCGCCTTCTTCCGCTGGCACATGGAGGGTCGCGAGGGCTTCGGTCGCTACGACGTGTTGCGCCGGGCGTAGGTCAGCGGATCGCCTCCTTCGGCGCCACGCGGACGCGCTTGTAGTACGACGAGTACTCGAGGCCAAGCGTGTGGTAGGCGGCCGTCGCGTCGAACTGGATCCGGTACGTCTCGGCCGGCACGGGGCGGAATGGGAACTCACGCATGTGCTTCAGCACGTCGCCGCACGAACCCTGTGGTACTCCGATGCGGACGGTGTGCACGAGCTTGCCGTCCAGCACGTAGTGGCCGTAGATGGCCGTCTTCGTCCCGACCCAGCCGAACACGTCGAAGGCGACCGTCCTGCGCGGATGCCCCGGCGCCGGCGAGGAGTAAGCCCACGGCGTGACGAACACGCCCCAGTCGGTAAGTGTCGCTGACGTCACAGCCAGGCTGTTGGCGAAGTCGGGCGGCGTGGCCGTGGTGCGGGCAAGGTCGGTCACGCTGACGGAGACCTTGTGACGCCACCAGTTCTTGTACCCGAGGTCGCTCAGCGACGGGACGGGGATGGAGAGCTTCAGGGCGCCGAACGGGTTCAGCCGTCGCGCTGAACGTCGCGACCCGGCCGTTGCCGGTCATGAACAAATTGAGTTGCCCGAGGGCGGTGTAGCCGCTCCCGGTGAGCATCATCTCCTGACCATGGTTCGTTGCGTACAAGTGCGTGCGCACCGGCACCCCGGCTGCACGAAAGCGGCAGCCTGGCGCAGCCACCTACCGACGGCGCGAAGGCCGCCGGGCCAAGCTCAGTTCTCGGAGCCCAGCCGGTCCCAGAGGTAGAGCTCGAGGCACTCGCTGGCGAGCTCGATCGAGCGCTCCCGCGAGAGGAAGGGCAGCACCGTGTCGAGGGCCTGCTCCTCAGCCACGCCGGCGTCGAAGGCCTCCTCGCCGCGGAAGCCGGCCGCGATCTTCAGCGCCTCGCGGCGGTTGTCGCCCAGCGAGGAGAAGACGTTGACCAGGAACTCGCGGTTGGCGATCGGGTGGCCCACCTCCAGCGAGGCGTGCCACGCGGCGAGCATCGAGAGGTCGTGCTCGTCGAGGTCGGCCACCGCCTTGGCGTAGTGCGCCTCCAGCTCGGGCTCGGGGATCTCGTCGACCCATGCGCGCACCAGCTCGCCGAGCAGCTGTCGGCGAGCCTCGCGTCCCACGGACTCGGCGATCACGCGTATCGCATCCTGGGGTTCGATGAAGCAGAGCGGCATCTACTGCTCCCTGGCGCTCGAGGACATCACTCGCTGCGCACGGTAAGCACCCCATCGGACGGCAAGACCCGCGTGTCCACGCGGATTCCCGCACGTTGCGGCGACGGCCCGCCGGGGCCGCCGCCGCCCATGGCTCAGCGCTGCTCGGCGCGGCCCTCGCGGCGCTCGCGCAGGATCGCGGCGATCCGCGCGCGATCGGCCATGCCGCGCGGCCGGATCGGGCCGGTCAGCAGGACCTTGTTCTCGACCAGCTCTCGCATCTCGGACTTGCGCATTCGAGGCTCCTTCTTGCGGTTGGGACTTACCGCAGAGGACGCGAGCGGGGCACCGTGCTTCCTGTGAACTACGTCACGGACCCTCGAAGCCGAACTCGCCCGCGGCGGCCGAGGCGCCCGGGCGCGCGCCTCCCGCGGAGGCCGCCGAGGCGCGCGGGCGGGACACGGTGGCGGTCGTCGTCGTGGTCGTGGTCGGCGCCGGCTGCGTGGTCTGGCGCGGCTTGACGCGCGCGTGCTGCCGGGGCCGTGCCCTGCTGCGCGCGGGCGCATGGTGCTTCGGGCGCGCGTGCGCCTGCGACACCTTCTTGAGCACGGGCAGCGCCCCCGCGCCCGCGTCCCCGCGCAGGATCGCCGACGGCCGATCGGTCGGGCCCGAACCGACGACGCCCTGCACGGCGAAGCCGCCGCCCGCGACGGCCGCCGCGCTGGCCGCCGCGACCGCCATCTTGCCGGCCGTGACGGTGTCGAAGACGGCCTGGGCGCGCAGGAACGAGTTCGCCGCGCGCTCGTGCAGGCTCAGCGAGACCGTCTCATACACGCGCACGAAGAAACTCCCCGTGTGCTCGATGCCGCCATTCGCCAGCACCGCGCCGGTCGCCGGGAACACCACTGCGAGCGGCCGCGACGCGTCGTGCAGGCCGCGCACCGCGGCCCGGCAGGCCAGGCACTGGCGCAGGTGCGTGCGCAGCGCGACGGTCTGCGCGGCGTCGGCCTCGCCGTCGACGAAGGCCGACAGCGTGGGCGCCAGGCGCAGGCACTCCTGCCCGGACTCGATGCCCGCGTAGCGCTCGAGGAAGCTCTTGCGCCCCTCGGCCAGGCAGCGATTGACCTTGGTGTAGGTCCAGCCCGTGGCCTCGCAGATCTGCTCGTAGGAGTGCCCGAGCGCCTTCAGCCACAGCGCCCGCACCTCCTGGGGCTTGAGGCCGTGCAGCGCCTCGGCCGAGCGGGCCACCCGGTCGGAGGCGAGCACGTGCTCCTCGGGGGAGGCCGAGGTGCGCGACTCCAGCGTGTCCAAATCGACCTCGGAGAAGCCGACGATGCGCCGCCGCGAGCGGTTGATGGCCAGCGCCTCGTGCTTGACCACGGTGTGCAGCCAGCCCGCCGCGCGCTCGGGGTCCAGTCGCGCCGCGTGGCGCATCAGGATCTCCAGGCCGCGCTGATAGGCGTCGTGGGCGTCGTCGGCACACAGCGAGTAGCGCCCGGCGACGCGCAGCAGCGAGTCGGCCTGCGAGCCCACGAGCTCGAGGACCAGGGCCTCCCCCCGCTCGCGATCGAGGTCGCCGGAACGCTCGGGCGGGACGACCGCCGACGCTTGCAAGCCGCTGGACGCCATGGTCGAACCTTCCTAGCGCCTATAGGGCGAGAACTCATCCCTGACCCGGAGGCCGATTTACGCAAATTGCGCTGATTTTCCTGATCGCCCGCGCCGACCAGCGCTCGGAGCCAGGCCGGATGCCGCGGCGTGGCGGCGGGCTCTCCTGCTAGCGTCAGCGCCGCCTTGGCCGTCGGCGCACCCGAGCTCTCGCGCTTCGCCATCGGCTTCGATCGTCGCGACCGTGCGCGCCTGCACGCACTGTGGGATGAGGTGATCGACTCCGAGCAATGGTCCGAGGGAGAGATGACGGCCCGCTTCGAGGCGGCATGGGCCGCGTGGAACGGCGCCGGCGCGGTCGCGACCGGGTCCTGGACCGGCGGTGCGATGGCAGCGCTGCAGTTCGCCGACGTGCGCGGCGAGGTCGTGCTGTGCCCGTCGAACACCTTCATGGCCACGCCGCTCACGATCCTGGCCGCCGGCGGGCGCCCGGTGTTCGTGGACTGCAACCGCGACGACCTGTGCGCGTCGCTGCGCGACATCGAGGCCAAGCTGCACCAACACCGGCCGAGGGCCGTCTTCCTCGTGCACATCGGCGGCCACGTCGCGTTCGAGGTGCAGGAGATCGCGGACCTGTGCGCCGCCGAGGGCGTCTTCCTGATCGAGGACTGCGCGCACGCGCACGGCGCCCAGTGGGACGGCCGGCGGCCAGGGACCTGGGGCGACGCGGGCGTGTACTCCTTCTACGCCACCAAGACGGTCTCGACCGGGGAGGGCGGCGTGCTGGTGTCGCGCCGCGACGACGTGCTCGAGTTCGCGCGCGCCTACCGCAACTACGGCAAGCCCGACCACCGGGTCGCGGGCCTGAACTTCCGGATGAGCGAGTTCACGGCGGCGCTGGCGCTCGTGCAGACCGAGCGCATGGAGGAGATCGTCGCCGCCAAGAACGCGACGGCGCGCGAGCACCTCGACCCTGTGCATCCCGGACGGCTCCAGCTCCCGGACACGATGGTCTCCGGGCTCTACAAGTACATCGTCTTCGACCCCATCGAGCGCTCGACGGGGAAGGTCTACGCCGAGCCGTGCCACCGGATCATGGGCACCGGCGACGACCTGCCCAACAGCGACTGGGTCAGCGAGCATCACTGGTGCGCGCCGCTCTACTTCCATCAGGCCACGAACGGAGTGCACGGATCATGAGGGTCCTCGTCACCGGCGGCGCCGGGTTCATCGGGTCGCACGTGGTCGATCGCCTGCTGGCGACCGGGATCACGCCGCGCATCTTCGATGTGCGCCCATCCGCCCACCATGCCCCCGGCGAGGTCGACGCCGTGCGCGGCGACCTCCTCGATCGCGAGGCGCTGCAGAAGGCGATGCGCGGCTGCGACGCGGTCGTGCACCTCGCGGCCGCCGCGGACGTCGACGACGTCGCGCGGCGCCCGGCCGAGGCCGAGGAGGTCAACGCGCGCGGGACGCTCAACGTCCTGGAGGCCGCGCGTGGCGCGGGGGTCGCGCGCGTCGTCTACGCGAGCACGATCTGGGTGTACGGCAGCGCCACCGGGGCGGTCGACGAGGACCACACGGTCGAGCTGCCCGACCACCTGTACACGGCGACCAAGCTCGCCGGCGAGATGTACTGCCGCTCGTACTCGGCGCTGTACGGCCTGCAGTGCACGGTGCTGCGCTTCGGGATCCCCTACGGCCCGCGGGCGCGACCGGCCGGCGTGATCCCCATCTTCGTCCGCAAGGCGCTGGCCGGCGAGCCGCTGACGATCGCGGGCGAGGGCCTGCAGTCGCGGCGCTTCGTCTACGTGGAGGATCTGGCCCAGGGCGTCGTCCGCAGCCTGGTACCGCAGGCCATCGGGCGCACCTACAACCTCGTCGGCGAGGAGAGCGTGACCGTGCGCGGCATCGCCGACACGGTGCGCAAGCTCGTGGGCGACGTCGACATCGTCCACACCCCCGCACGCACGGCGGACTTCGCCGGCGCCGAGGTGTCCGGCGCGCGCGCCGCCACCGAGCTCGGCTGGTACCCCGCGACCTCGTTCGACGAGGGCGTGCGGCGCTACTTCGAATGGCACGGTCGCGACGCGGCGCGACCGGCCGCGCCGGCCCCGGCGCGGATCAGGCGCCTGCGCCGCCGGCCGCGCGTCGCACCCCAGTTCGTCTCGGCCGTGCTGTCGTGGCTGACGGTGTTCGCGGTGGCCGGTGTGCTCGCCGCCTACCTGGCCGCGGTCCACGCGGTCGGCGTCACCGCCGACTCCGATCGCACCGTCGCCGTGCTCGCGGTCAGCACGCTCGCCGGGTACCTGGCGATGGCGCTCGACGGCCGGCGCCGTGCGCTGTGGACCTTCGCGGGCTGGGCGCTCGCGGCCGCCGGCCTGGTCCTCGTCTACATGCCCGAGTTCCGCGAGGCCCTGCAGCTGGCCGGGCCCGACGAGTCGCGGGTCCTGCTCGGCCTGGCCGGCGGTTCGCTGGCCGTGGCCATCGCGGACGTCGGCCTGCGGCTGCGCCGCAGCGGCGACGAGCGCCTGGCCCCATACCGCGCCTAGACCGTCACGCAGTCGAGGCCCGCGCGCGCGACGGCCTCCAGCACCGCCGGCAGCGCCTGCGCGGTGCGCTCCCACGAGCCCGGCGCGCTGTAGGTGTCGGCGTCGTGGAGCAGCACGACGTCGCCCGCAGACAGGTCGCGCGTGGCGCGGGCGGCGATCGCCGCCGGCCTCGCGCGCGCCGCCCAGTCGCGACCCCAGCGCGACCACAGCAGCCCCCGCCAGCCGCGCTGGCGCAGGAGAGCCAGGCCGGCGGCGCTGTACACCCCATAGGGCGGGCGATAGAGCAGCGGCTCGCGGCCCGTGGCGTCGGCGACCGTCGCGGCCACCCGCGTGAGGTCGTCGTCGAGCGCCCCCGGCGTCAGCCGCAGCTGGCAGCGGTGGCGATCGCCGTGCAGGGCCACGGCGTGACCGGCGGCGACGATCTCGCGCGCGAGCGCGGGGTCGCGGCGCACCTGCTCGCCCACGACGAAGAACGTCGCGCGCGCGCCGGCCCGCTCCAGCACGCCGAGCATCGCCGGCGTGCCCAGCCGATGCGGTCCGTCGTCGAAGGTCAGCGCCACGCCGGGTGCCCCCTCGGCGCGCCGCGCGATGCGCAGGGCGGCGGCGAGCCGCGGGGCGTGCGGGGCCGCGGCCGGGACCGACCACGCCGCGGCGCCCGCCCCGAGCGCGAAGATGGCAGTACGCATGGGCCGATGGTCGCAGCGATGAGCGCATCGACGGGCGCCGGCCTCGCCGTGGCGGCCCTGGCGGCCGCCTGTTATGAGACCGGCTACGCCTTCCAGGCGCTGGAGGCGCGTGGGGTCGGCGCGCGCCATGCGCTGCGCGTCTCGCTCATCGGCCAGCTCGTCGGCAACGCCCGCTGGCTCGCCGCCACCGCGCTCTCGCTTCTCGGCTGGCCGCTGCAGGTGCTCGCCCTGTCGCTCGCGCCGCTGGCGCTCGTCCAGCCGACGCTGGCCCTCGGCCTGCTGTTGCTGCTCTTCCTCGGCGCGCGCGTGCTCGGCGAGCCCGTCGGCCCCCGCGAGCTCGTCGCGGTCGCACTCGTGGTCGCCGGCATCGCCTGCCTGGCCGTCGCCGCGCCGGAGCGCAGCACGGTCACCGGCGGGACGGGGATGATCATCGCCGTGGTCGCCCTCGCCGCGCTGGCGCTGGCGCCCTACGGGCTGCGCCGGCGCCGCCCCGGTCTGCTCGCTGTCGTCGCGACCGGCGCCGCGGACAGCGTGGCGGCGCTCGCCGCGAAGCTCGTGGCCGGCGAGCTGGCCGACGGGCGCTGGGGCGCCGCCATCGCCGTGGCGGCGCTGGCCGCCGCGGCCGGCGCGCTGGCCACGGTCAGCGAGATGTCGGCCCTGCAGCGCCTGCCGGCGACGCGCGTCGCCCCGATCGTCCTCGCCTTCCAGATCGTCGTGCCGGTCGTGGTGGTGGCGGCGCTCGGCGGCGAGGACTGGGGCGCCACCGCGCTGGGCGGCGCCGTTCTGGCTGTCGGCCTGATCGCCGTGGTGGCCGGGGCGATCGTGCTGGCCGCCTCGCGCCCCGTGTCGAAGCTCATCGCCCCGCCGTCGCCAGGATCTCCGCCGCCGCGCTCGGAATCCGCGTGAGCGAGAGGTCGGGCTCGGGCCGGTGCGCGAGGGCGCGTCGCAGGGCGGCGTCGAGCTCGGCGTGGGTGGTGGCGACCTGGGCCAGGCCGAAGCGGCGGTAGGCGCGGTTGTTGGCGCGGATGTGCCCGATCCCCCAGCCATAGGAGATCACCGGGCAGCCGCGGATGATCGCCTCGAGCACCGTCAGGCCCACGGTCGAGTGGATGAGCGCGTCTGCGGCGGCGAGCCAGTCGCCCATCCGATCGGTGAAGCCGACCACGCGCAGGCGCTCCTCGCCCGCAAAGCGCGTGGCGAGGCGCGCGCGCACCTCGTCGCTGCGACCGCACAGGCACACCACCGTGGCGCCCGCGACGCGCAGGGCGACCTCGGCGGCGCCCTCGAGGTCCCCCATCGCCCACC
This sequence comes from uncultured Actinomycetes bacterium, assembly GCA_963806015.1. Lineage (GTDB taxonomy): Bacteria > Actinomycetota > Thermoleophilia > Solirubrobacterales > Solirubrobacteraceae > JAOPZW01. Next base: position 332,742 of record CAWDWM010000002.1, read on the forward strand.
CGCCGCCCGACACGACGACGACCGGCCCGTCGGCCGGGAGCTCGAGCGCGCGGCGCGCGTCGTCGCGATCGCGCGGGACGAGGAACTCGGGCGCCGTCATGCCGCTGGCCCAGACGATGCGGCTGGCGGGGGCGATGGCGCGCACCTCCTCGATCGACTCGCGATGGATGACGAGGTGCAGGTCGATGCCCGGGTGCGCCCAGTAGTACAGCCCCGCGAGGTCGGTGATGGCCGACGCCACCGGCACGTCCAGGCGCCCATGCCGGCGCAGGCGCCCCAGGGCCTCGCTCACCCCGGGATAGGTCGCCAAAACGACGTCCGGGCGCTCGGCGGCGATGAGGGGGAGCAGCCGCCGGCCGCCCAGCGTCTCGAGCAGCCAGCCGCCCAGGCGCCGCGTGGGCGCCACCTGCGTGTACAGCCAGTAGAGCGCATCCAGGATCCGCTCTCCGGCGCGCGAATCCATCCGCGCGCCGCCCAGCACGGCGCGATCGATCGGCCAGCCCATCGCGAGCAGGCCGTCCTCGATGCGCACATGGATCCCCGGCCGCTCGCGGCGCAGCCCATCGGCGATGACCCGGGCGGGCAGGTCGTGGCCCTCGCCGATCGACGCCGACAGGATGAGCACGCGGGCCGCTGGCACGGCGCGCGACTCTAGGGCGCCCGGCTCTCAGTAGCCAAGTGTGGTGTGCGAGATGGTCTCGCACCCACGGATCTTGTAATTGCGCTGCGCGCGGCGCGAGACGTAGAGAACGTCGGTGCCGGCGCCGCAGTCGATGATCCCGCGACCGAAGTGGGCCTTGACCCAGTCGTCGCCGCCGTTGGCCTGGATGCGGTTGTAGCCGTGGCTGGCGTAGAAGTGATCGTTCCCCGCGCCGCCGATGAGCACGTCGTGCTGAACGGTCGACTGCCCGCTGGGCTTGTAGTCGCCCCACAGCACGTCGCCGACCGGGCCCGCGTAGATGGTGTCGCTGCCGTGTCCGCCGAGCAGCTCGTTGTGGACGCTGCGCGGCGCCGTCATCCGGCCCCCCAGGCTGCAGTTGCCGACGGCGGCGTTCTCCTCATTGCAGGCGACCATCAGCGCATGGCAGCTGCCGCGCGTGTGCACCGCGTCGCACGAGTACCGCGCGTCGGTCCCGTGGAAGGGATCGCGTCCGGGCCGCGCGTCGAGCGGGCGGCTGCTGTCGGTCTTGTTCATCAGCAGCATCCCGGTGATCTGCGGCCAGCCGTCGTGGCTGGTGTTGGCGGACGCCGGGACGGCGACGAACGCGAACGCAGCGCACGTCACGGCCAGCAGGGATCGAGCCATGAGCATGGTCAAGCTATCGGCCGCGCGACGCGACAGCTGAGCGGTTCACGTCGGCAGGGTGACCGTGACGGTTGAACGGTCGACCGTCACGCTGCCGCCGTGGCGCTCGGCCGTGGCCCGGACGATCGCGAGCCCCAGCCCCGTGCCGGGCCGGCCTGCCGCCTCGGGCGCGCGCCAGAAGCGCTCGAACGCGTGCTCGAGGTCGCCCGGGTCGAGACCCGGCCCCTCGTCGCGCACGGCCAGCGCGGCGACGCCGTTCGAGACCGTGAGCGAGACGCTGACCTCGCCGCCACGCGGACCGTGGATCTCGGCGTTGTCGAGCAGGTTGTCGAGCGTGCGGCGCAGCGCGTCGGGTTCGCCGCGGACGGTCACGGGGGTGCACTCGCTCACGCGCGTGCAGTCGCGGCCGGCCACCGCGTCGGCCACGATCGCGTCCAGGCGGACCGGCTGCTCGGGCGCCGGGCCGGCGCTCTCGCGCTCGAGCGTCAGCAGATCGCCGACCAGCCGCTGCAGCCGCGCCGTGTCGAGCTGGAGGTCGGCCAGGACCTCGGGGTTGACGCCGTGGCGGGCCAGGAACTCCACGTTGCCCGCCAGCGAGGTCACCGGGGTGCGCAGCTCATGGCTGGCGTCGGCCAGGAAGCGGCGCTCGCGCAGGCGCGCGGCGTCGAGCGCGGCGAGCATCCCGTTGAGCGCGCGGGCCAGATCGGCGACCTCGTCGTCGCCGCGCGGATCGGGCAGCCGTCGCGAGGCGTCGCCGGTGCGCTCGATCTCGGCCGCCGCCGAGGACACGCGCGCGAGCGGGCCCAGGCCGCGACGCGTGAGCGCCGCCGCCGCGGCGGCGCCCACCCCGGCGGCGAGCAGGCCCGAGAGCAGCAGCAGCAGGCCGAGCCGGTGCAGCGTCTGCTCGATGTCGGTGGTGCTGGAGGCGACGAGCACCGCGCCGCCGGCCGCGGGGCCGCCGTCCTCGGGCAGCGGCGCGGCGTAGAGCCGGACCGGCTCCCCGCTCAGCCGGACGTCGGCGAAGCCGTCGCGCCCGCGGCGCAGCGCGTCCGACGCCACGCCGCTGTCGGGCAGCAGCTTGGCGCCGAGGGTGAGCGAGCGCGCCAGGAAGCGCCCATGGCGGTCCAGGACCTCGACCGAGAGCTGGCGCCCGGCCACCGGCGACTCGAGGGCGCCCGGCGCGGTCAGCAGAGCGGGCGCCGACACGCTGAGCCGGGCGACGTCGACGGCCCGGCGGCGCAGGTTGCTGTCGAGCGACGCGTGCAGCTGATGGGCCACCAGCAGCTGCGCGCACACCGCGAGGACGGCGACGGCGAGCACGACGGCGAGCGCGGCGGCCGCGGTCAGCCGGCCCCTCAACGTGCGCGGCGTCATGTCCGCAGCATGAACCCCACGCCGCGCACCGTGTGGATGAGCGGCGGCTCGCCCAGCTTGCGGCGCAGGCGCGTGACGTAGCGGTCGACGACGTTGGGCACGGCCGCCTCCTGCCAGATCTCCTCGATCGCGCGCTCGCGCGAGACCACGACCTGCGCGTTGCGCAGCAGCAGCTCGAGCAGCGCGCTCTCGCGCGCGGTGAGCGACACCGGGCGCCCACCGCGCTGCGCGGTGCGGGTGCTGAGCTCGAGCACCAGGTCGGCGAAGACGAGGCGGTCGCGCTCGTCGCGCCCGCGGCGCCCCAGGGCGTGCAGGCGCGCGACCAGCTCCTCCATGGCGAACGGCTTGACCAGGTAGTCGTCGGCTCCGGCTTCGAGGCCGGCCACGCGGTCGGCCACGGCGTCGCGCGCGGTGAGCATCAGGATCGAGCCGCTCATGCCCTTCGAGCGCAGCCGGCGGCAGACCGCCAGCCCGTCGACGCCGGGCATGGTCACGTCGAGGATCACGAGGTCGGGCGCGGAGCGCTCGACCGCCGCCAGCGCGGCGCCGCCGTCGGACGCGCCCTCGACGTCGAAGCCCTCGGCCGTCAGGCTGCGGGTGAGCATGCGGCGCACGAGCGCGTCGTCGTCGACCACGAGGACGCGCTCGGACATCGCCTCATCCGCCGGCGACGTCGCGGCGCAGGAAGACCAGCAGCGCCGCCACGAAGGCCGGGACCGCGTAGAGCGAGCACACCCACGCCGCGCGCACGATCGGCGCCCAATCCACCGGCTGGCGCAGCAGCCCCTGCCAGGCGTTGAACTGCGTGCTCAACAGGTAGGGCTGCAGCGCGCCGAGCCCGGGCAGGATGCCGATCAGCTGCAGCAGCAGCGAGGCCATGAGGGTGCCGACCACGGCTGCGGCGCTGTTGCGGAAGATGGTCGAGAACAGCAGCCCGATGGCCGCGATGGACAGGATCGGGATGAGGTAGACGAGCAGGCTGGCGCCGATGAGGACGAGCGCGCGACCGGTGGAGATCGTGGTGCCCGAGAGCGTGGGCAGCGGATGCAGCCCGGAGGCCAGCGAGCCCGCCACCACGGCGACGGTCCCCGTCAGCGCGATGGCGGCGATCGCGTAGGTCGCCGTCGCCAGCGCCTTGCCCACGAAGACCTGCGCGCGCTCGACCGAGCGCGTGAGGATCGTCTTCAGCGTTCCGTTGTGGTCCTCGGCGGCGACGATGTCCCCCGCCACCAGCGCGGTGATGAGCGGGAACATCCAGATCGAGCCGAAGAGCAGCAGCACGAGCGGGATCGCCAGGCCGGTCTCGTGGATGTAGCGCCCGAAGGCGACGTCCTCGGGCTGGCCGTTCTGCGTGGCGACGGCCACCGAGAAGATGATCGGCACCAGCGCCGCGGCGCCGAGGCCGAGATAGGTGCGCTTCTGGAAGCGCAGCTTCTGCAGCTCCCAGCGGTACACGGCGAAGACGCCGGGCCTCATGCCGCCCTCCCGATCACGGCCGGCGCGGCGTCCGGAGCGGCCTCGCCGTCGCCCTCGGTGAGCGCGAAGAAGAGGTCTTCGAGCGTCGCGCGGTTGGGCGCCAGCTCGAGCACGAGCGCGTGCGCCTCGGCCAGGGCCAGCGACAGCTCGCCGACCGAGGCCTCGGAGGTGGCGTGGAAGGCGATGCCGCCGTGCTCGGCCGGCCCGGCGTCCTCGATCCCGGGCTGGGCCGCGCACACGGCCAGCGCGCGCTCGTCGTCGGTGGTGCGCAGGTGGTAGACGGTGCTCGCGGCGCGGCGCAGGTCCGCCAGCGTCCCCTCGTAGGCCATGCGCCCGCGACGGATGATCGCCACGCGGTTGCAGAGCTCCTCGACCTCGGCCAGCAGGTGGCTGGAGAGCAGCACGGTCATCCCGTCGTCGGCCAGGCGGCGCACCAGCAGCCGCATGTCGCGCATGCCCGCGGGGTCCAGCCCGGTCGCGGGCTCGTCGAGGAGCATGAGCCGCGGCCGGCGCAGCAGGGCGGCGGCGATCCCCAGGCGCTGGCGCATGCCGTGCGAGTAGCCCCCGACGCGGTCTGCGGCCCGGTCACGCAGCTCGACGATGTCCAGAACCTCGTCGATCCGCCCGCCGGCGCCGTCGCCGTCCAGGGCCGCGCACAGCTCGAGGTTGCGCCGGCCCGTCATGTAGGGGTAGAAGCGCGGCGCCTCCACGAAGCCGGCGACGCCGTCCAGCGCGGCCACGCCCGCCTGCGGGTCACGCCCGAACAGCCGCACGCTGCCCGCCGTCGGACGGATGAGCCCGAGCATCATGCGCAGCGACGTCGTCTTGCCGGCGCCGTTGGGGCCCAGGTAGCCGAAGACGTCGCCGGGGAGCACCGTCAGGTCGACGCCGTCGACGGCGACCAGCTCGCCGTAGCGCTTGACGAGGCCGCGGACCTCGATCGGGGGCGCATCGGACACGGTCAGAGCCCCCGCGCCGCCGCCTCGGCGGCCGTGGGCGGGACGGAGCCGGCGACGGTGTAGCCGACGCCGCCGCGCTCGAAGCGCACGACGGTGCCGAGTGCCGTATCGAGCTCCTGGCCCGAGACCCCGTTGATCGAGATCTTCGGCAGGCTCAACCCGCCGCCGTCGCGCTGCGCCTTCGGGGCCTGCGGCTCGGCCTGCGGCGCGGCGCTCTGCAGCACGGCGATGCCGCCCAGCCCCCGGCCGTAGGTCACGAGCGCGCCGGGCGTCCCGTCGAGGTCGACGAGGCGGACGTCCTGGCGGGGCAGGCCGACGAGCGTGGCGGGCGCGGTGATCGTGAACGGCACCTTGGCCTGGACGGCCTTCAGCCCGGTCACCGCCGCGGGCTGACCGGGGGCGCCCGAGTCGCCGGGACTGAGGTCGACGACGTGGGCGCCGGCCGGCTGCGGGATGGCGAGGTCGCTCGCCGCCACCGCGCCGAAGGAGATGCTGGTGGCCTTCAGCTCGAGCACCGGGTCGCCGCCGCTGCTGGCGTACACCGCGGCGCGCAGCGGCACGCCGTGCTCGGCGTCCCACGCCGCCTCGACGCCGCCGAGCAGGCCGCCGTCGTGGCGCGGAGTGATGCGGACGGTGTAGGCCGGGCGCCCGGCGACGTCGCTGGGCTGCGCGCCCGAGAGCGTGGCGCGCTGCGTCAGGTGGGTGAGCGCATCCTGGATGCGGGCCAGCGAGGGCACCGGCTCATTCGCGGCCTTCTGGTGGTCGCGCGGCAGCGTGGCCCGGTAGACCGTGTTCGACGCCGTCTCGATGACCGACAGCCGGTCGCCGTCGAGCAGCACCTGCACGTCGCCGGCGCGGCCGTCCGCGCTCGAGGCCTGCAGCTCGAGGCGCAGCTTGTCGCCGGCGGCCCACAGGCGGCCCTTGGCCCCGGAGAGCAGCGGATCGCTGCCCTGCAGGCTGGCGGCGTCGATGAGGTGGTTGGTGAAGGTGATCCGCGCCGTCACGCCGGCGACCGACGGGGCGGCGAGCGCGTCGTGCACGGCCTGCGCGAGCGGCTTGGGCGGTGGCGTGGGCCCCGACCCGCCGGTGGCGAGGGCGATCGCGGCGGCGCTGCCGGCCAGGATGGCCACGACCGCGGCACACAGGGCGAGCAGACGACGAGTTGAGATGTGGCGCAGGTACGACATCGACAGCCTCCGGTCTCTACAGCGTAGGCCGCAGGCTAGGCACGCTCTCTGAAAGAACCGTGACGCCTTGCGCAGCCGGCCGGCTACGGCAGTCCGGCGTGCGGGACGTCGACCGCGGCGGTGAGCAGGACCGCCTCGCGGGCCGCGCTGCGGCTCTCCTCACCGAAGTCGGGCGCCGCGCACATGAGCAGGGCGCGGCCGTCGTCGCCGCCGAGCATGCACGCGAAGACGTTCAGGCCCTCCGGGGCGGCGATCTCGTCGACGATCGCCCCGCCCGGGGCCAGGCGCACGCACCGCGCGCCCACCTCGTCGGCGGCCCAGATGTGACCCTCGGCGTCCAGCGCGCACCCATCGGGTCCGAACTGCAGCTGCCCCAGCGTCTCCGCGAGGGTGGTGAGCTCCGGGGTGGGCGCGACCTGGGCCCAGATGCGCCGGTCGGTCAGGGCGCCGTCGCCCTCGATGGTGAACGCGCTGTAGCGAGCGCCGGCCGTCTCGCCCACGATGAGCGTCCGCCCGTCGGGAGTGATGACCGAGCCGTTGGGGAACAGCAGGTCCTCGGCGGCGACCGAGGCCGCCCCGTCGGGGTCCACGCGGATCAGCGCCGCCGGCGCGGGATCGGCGCCGCCCATCAGGTCGAAGCCGAAGTTCCCCGCGTAGGCGCGGCCCTGATCGTCGACCACGATGTCGTTGAGGTGCCCGGTGCAGTACTCGCTCACGTCGGCGTGCACCGTCGCGTCGGTCCCGGGACTCCAGCGCAGGATGCGGTGGTCGCGCATCGAGACGACGAGCATCGAGCCGTCGGGCATCCAGCCCAGGCCCGACGGTTGCCCCTCGACGGACAGCTGCTCCTCGGTCGCGCCCGACGGATCGACCGTCATGACCAGCCGGCGGTAGAAGTCCGACACCCACCAGCGGCCCGCCCGCCAGCGCGGGCTCTCGAAGAAGGACCCGCCCTCCACCAGCGTCTGCAGCACTCGTCCGGACAAGGCTCGCTCCTCTCTCGGTTATGCAGCGGCGCGCGACGCCGCCCGCCAGCGGCCGGGCGCGGCACCGTGGTGGCGCTTGAACGCCGCCGCGAACGCGAACTCCGAGCCGTAGCCGAGGGACTGCGCGATCGCCGCGAGGCGCTGGTCGCTGTCACGCAGACGCTCGCGCGCGAGCGCCATCCGCCACTGGGTCAGGTAGGTGAGCGGCGCTTCGCCGAGCAGCTCGGTGAAACGCCGCGCGAAGGCCGAGCGCGACAGCGCCGCCGCGGCGGCGAGGTCGGCCACCGTCCACTGGCGCGCCGGGTCGGCGTGCAGGGCGCGCAGCGCCGCACCGATGTGGGGATCGCCGGAGGCGCGAAACCAGGCCGGCGCGTGCGCGTCGCGCGCCGTGAAGTGCTCGCGCAGCACCTGGACCAAGGCGACGTCGAGCAGTCGGTCGAGCAGGGCCTGCTGGCCGGGCTCGTCGCGCAGCATCTCGCGCCCGAGCAGGTCCATCGTGGCGCGCAGGGTACTCCCCGGCTCCGGGCGCAGCTGGAAGGTCGCAGGCAGCGAATCGAGCGTCGAGCGAACGAGATCGCCCTCGAAGTCGTAGGCGCCGCAGAAGAACACGGTCGCCGGACCGTCGCCCGCGGTAACGCGACGCCGCCCGGTGGGGTCGAGCGGCAGGTCGGCGAAGGGGATACACCGCGCCCCCGGCGCGTGGGCCATCTGGTGGTGCGTGGACTCGCGCACGAGCACGATGTCGCCGGGCACGAGCCTGAGGGCCTGCTCGGGGGCAGCGGTCCACAGATGCGCCTCGCCCGCCACCACGGCGTGGACGGAGATGCGCGGCCCCGCCGGGAACCGCACCCCCCAATCGCCGTGCACCGTCGTGTGCGCGAACGCGGCTCCGCGGGCCCGTGAACGCTGGAGGAGGTCGGTGAGCACATCCACGATTTGGGACGATCGCATATTGATCGGGCCCGATCAAGCATGGAATCGGCCATCCTGCGACGCTGTACTGGACTCTCCACGAATCAGGAGACCGCAGATGCCACAGGCCGTTCGCTTCAATCGATATGGCGGGATCGACGTCCTCGACGTCGTCGAGGTCGAGCCGCAGGCGCCGGGCGAGGGCGAGGTCGCCGTGCGCGTGAAGGCGGCGGGGATCAATCCCGGCGAGGCCTCGATCCGCAATGGCAGCGTGCACGATCGCTGGCCGGCGACGTTCCCGTCCGGCCAGGGCAGCGACTTCGCCGGCGTCGTCGCAGAGGTCGGCCCGGGCGTCGAGGGCGTGGCGGTCGGCGACGAGGTGATCGGCTTCACGCACAACCGCGCCAGCCAGGCCGAGGTGGTCCTCACCGAGGCGCAGAACCTCACGGCGCGCCCGGCCGGCGTGCCGTGGGAGGTCGCGGGCTCGCTGTTCGTCGTCGGCACCACCGCCTGGGCCGCCGTGCGCGCCGTGTCGCTCAGCGCCGATGACGTGGTGGCGATCTCGGGCGCCGCCGGCGGCGTCGGCACGATCGCGGTGCAGCTGGCGCGCCGGAGCGGCGCGACCGTCATCGCCCTGGCCAGCGAGGACCACCACGAGTGGCTGCGCGACCACGGGGCGATCCCGGTGAGCTATGGCGAGGGCGTCGCCGAGCGCATCCGCGCCGCGGGCGGCGGCCGCCTCGACGCGTTCATCGACACGTTCGGGTCGGGCTACGTCGACCTGGCGATCGAGCTCGGGGTGACGCCGGAGCGAATCGACACGATCATCGACTGGGACGCCGCGCAGCGCTACGGCGTGCGCACCGAGGGCAACATGGCCGGGGCGAGCGCCGAGACGCTGGCCGAGCTCGCGGGACTGATCGCGCAGGGCGAGCTCGAGATCCCGATCGCCCGCGTCCATCCGCTGGCCGAGGTCCGCGCCGCCTACGGCGAGCTGGAGCGCCGCCACACGCTGGGCAAGATCGTCCTCGTGCCCTGAGCCGAGGCTCAGTCCTCGTCGCGCGGCCACAGCCGCGGGAACAGCGGATGCTCGAGCACGTCGCCCTGGGCCAGCACGCCCTCGAGCTCGGGGAAGGCCGGGCTCGTGGCGTGCGGACGCACGGCGAAGCGCACGTCGTCGCCGACGATGCGGACCGAGAACGCGCGCCGGCGCCGGCGCGAGCCCGCGGCCGCGTGCAGGGTCAGCATGTTGAAGGCGACGGCGTCGCCCGGCTCCAGGGCCCAGCCGAGGATCGTGTGCGCCGCGCGGTCGGCCTCGACGTCGGGCACCTCGGCGAAGGCGCCGTCGTCGAAGACGAGGGCGCGATCGTCGAAGAAGCTGCGCGGCATGTACCACGTGCGCGTCGCGTGCGAGCCTGCGACGAACTCGAGCGTGCTCTCGCGCGGCACCGGGTCGAGCGGGATCCAGAACGACACCGTGTCGACGCCGTCGACGTTGTAGAAGGGCTGGTCCTGGTGCCACGGCGTGCGCAGCGTGGTGCCCGGCTCCTTGACCAGCAGGTGGTCGTGATGCAGGCGCGCGGTGCGCGAGCCCATGAGCTGCGCGGCGACCTCGCCCAGCCGCGAGCCGCGGATGACCTCCTCGTACTCCGCCACGCGCGTCCAGTTGCGGAAGTCCTCGAAGAAGCGCCCCGCCCCCGCCTCGCCGCCCTCGATGGCGCGCTCGCTGGGCTCGGCCAGGTTCTGCTCGACGCCCTGGGCCAGCAGCGCGACCTCGCGGTCGTCGAGCAGGCCGCGCACGACGCACGCACCGTCGCGCTGGAACTCGTTGGCGCCGGCCACCCGGTCAGCCTAGCCGCGCTGTGACAGTGCGTGAATAAGGCGTCCTACGTCGGGTAGGAGCGCGTCAGCCTGCAGAGGAGGAGACATGGCGCCTCTCCTGGTACATGGGCTTCATCCTGCTCGCGGCCTACGCCGAGGACTTCATCTCCGAGCGCGTTTACCAAGGGCTGACCGTGGGCTATTGCCTCGCGCTGAACGTCTCGTTCATGGTCGGGCTGGCCTTCGCGATCGCCGCCAGCGCCAACTTCCCCGCGCTGCTGCTCGCGCTCACGTGGCGGCGCTTCAACACCGTCGGCGCGGTGACGGGAGTGCTGTTCGGCGTCGTCTCCGCGCTCGGGCTCATCATCATCAGCCCGATCGTGTGGGGCGGTGCTCCCGGCGCCCCTGACACCGGCGCCTTCAGCTGGTACGACCTCAACAACCCCGGGCTGATCTCGATCCCGCTCGGCTTCCTCGGCTGCTTCCTGGGGACCATGCTCTCGAGCGAGCGCGAGACGGAGCGCAGCTTCCACGAGCTCCATGTCCGTTCCGAGACCGGCCTCGGCGCCGAACGGGCCGTGGCCCGCACGTAGTCGCCCCCCGCGCCGTCAGCCCTTCCGAGCGGCCTTCAGGGTGACCTTGGTGGAGGTCACCTGCACGCCGACGGTGGCCACCGCATAGGCCGTGAGCCTGTGCCTGCGCGTGATGAGCCGCTTGCCGGCCGCGTTGAGCCTGACCTTCACCGCGCGCCTGCGTCCGGCCGGGATCGAGAACCTGGCCGAGCCCAGCCGCCTGGTCCGGCGGGCCGTGGCCGCGGCAGCGGCGGCGGCGCCTGCCGGTCGGTCCTGCAGGACGAGCGTTCCCCTGCAGGCGCTCGTCAGCTGGCAGACGAGCGGCACCGACGCCGTGGTCCCGCGCAGCCGGCCCGCGGGCGCGTCGATGGCCAGCGGGCGGCGCATGGCGGTGGGCATGGGCGCGGCCGTCGCCATCGGCGGGGGAGCGCCGGCGCCTGCGCCGCCGCCGCCCTCGATCGGATCGATGTCGGCGCTGAGCATGAGCATCAGGCCGGCCGCCGAGCCCTGCCCGCCCGCGAGCCCGTTGGGACTGGGCGCGGGCGGATTGCTCGGCGCCAGCGGCGCGGGCGCGTAGAACCCGCTGAAGCCGGCGCTGGTCTGAGCGAGCGGGACCGGCACGTTGCCGGCGAGGACCGAGAGGCCGAGGAAGTCGCCCTTGGCCACCGTGTTGCCGTCGCCGGCCGCCGGCGTCGGGTCCTCGACCATGCCGAGCGTGGCGGGCACGGTGGTGATCGCGTTGCGCGCGGGCGTGAACGTCGGCCCGTACTCCTGCAGGAAGCAGCAGAAGAAGTTCGGGTGGCCCGGGTCCTGGAGGTTGTTCTGGTAGTAGGAGCGCAGGACCACGACCTGCATCGGGCCCTGCGCGAAGTCGCCGGTCTTGACGCGGACCGCGCTCACGATCCCGCTCATCGGCGCGTAGCTGGTCGGCGTCACCGAGTAGCCCAGGCACGAGGTCACGTTGGGGGCGAACGGGAACCCGTTCCCGCACGTCGCGGTGCTCGTGACCGGCGGGCTCAGATCCGCGCCGAACGTGGCCGCGCCTGCGGCGCACGGACCCGCAACGAGCAGGGCCAGCGGGCCGAGGGCAAGGAGATGAAGAAGGCGCCTGCGCATCCGTGCAGGGCCACTGTGCACCGCCCGCGCCCGGCCGTCAACGCCCGTAGGTCCAGTCGGCGCACGAAGGGGCGCGCGGGCACGCCGCTATGTTAGGTGACCCTAAGACATGGCCGAGATCACACGCACCAGACGCCGCACGTTCCACACCATCGTCCGCAGCGCCGAACGGCTGACCCCCGGGATGGTCCGCGTCGTCGTCGGCGGCGATGAGCTCGACGACTTCGCGGCCGGCGCCTGGACCGACCACTACGTCAAGCTCCAGCTCCCGCCGCCGGGCGCGGACTACGCCGCCCCGTTCGACCCCGAGGAGATCAAGGCGGGGCTCCCGCGCGCACTGTGGCCGCGCACGCGCACCTACTCGGTGAGGGCGTGGGATGGGGAGAGCAGGCTGCTGACGATCGACTTCGTGGTGCACGGCGACGACGGCGTCGCCGGCCCGTGGGCCGCGACCGCGGCGCCGGGCGACGTGCTTCAGCTCAGCGGCCCCGGCGGCGCGTACACCCCCGATCCCGACGCGGCCTGGCACCTGATGGTGGGCGACCTCAGCGTCCTGCCGGCGATCGGCGCCTCGCTGGAGCGCGTGCCGGCCGGCGTGCCCGTCCACGTCGTCGTCGAGCTCGACGACGACGCCGACCGCCAGCCGCTGACGAGCGACGGCGACCTGCACGTCACCTGGCTGCGGGGCGACGGCAGCGACCACGTCCTGGCCGACGCGCTGAGCGCGCTGGCGTTTCCCGACGGACCCGTGCACGCGTTCGTCCACGGCGAGGCGTCGTCGGTCCGTGCCGTGCGGCGTCACCTCCTGGTCGAGCGGGCCGTCCCGGCCGAGGCGCTGTCGGCGTCCGGCTATTGGAAGCGGACGCGCACCGAAGAGGGTTGGCGCGAGGACAAGGCGGAGTGGAACCGCCTCGCCGAGCAGGACGTTGGCTGACACCTGAGCAGGGGACCGTTCCGCGCGGCGCCTATGCTGGCGCGCGTGGCGAAGCAAGAGCATCCGCAGGCGTCGATCGACTGGGCCTCGGCCGAGGTCGAGAGCGGCGACCTGACCGTCGCGCTGACCGGCGAGCCGAACGCCCAGTGGGCGAAGCGCGTGCAGGCCACCGTCGAGCGCCTCGTGCGCTCCGGGAACGCCTGGGGCACCGTCAAGGTCACCAAGACGGCGGTCACGGTCGAGGCGGTCACCGCCGGCGCGGAGGAGGACCTGCGCCACCTTCTCGACGGCGCCGTCCAGCAGGCCAACGCGGACTTCGCGCCCGAGGACGAGGGCGGCGACGGCGAGCGCTCAGAGGCGGACAGCGCGATTACCGAGGCCTTCCGCGCGTTCGCGGGCGCGCAGCCCGAAGACGACTGACGCGCGCTCAGGCGCCGGCGACGCGGTCCAGCAGCGTCAGCGCCCGGCGCAGCAGCTCGCGCTCATCGGGGTCGAGCTCGCGGTCCAGGGTCTGGGTCAGCCAGTCCTCGCGCCGAGCGCGCGTGGCGTGCAAGGTCTGCAGCCCGGCAGCGGTGAGCTCGACGAAGGAGCGCCGCCCGTCCTGCGGGTCGGGGCGGCGCGAGACCAGGCCGGCGTCCTCGAGGTCGCGGACCGTCTGCGCCATCGACTGCGGGCGCATGCGGTCGGCGGCGGCGAGGTCGCTGATGCTCGCCGGGCCCTCGCGGTCGAGGCGACCGAGCACGGCGAGCTGCGCGAAGGGCGGGCCGGGCTCGACGCGCAGGCGGCGGATGAGCCGGCCGACGGTCTCGCGCAGCTCGTGCGCGAGCTGCGCGGTCGTGGTCTGGGTGCCCTGCATGAGCGCCAGTATACCCCGATCAACAGGCAACCTGTACAGGCAACCTGTAGATTGAATGAGAGTGCGTTCCTCGGATCCCGACCGCTACAAGTGGATGGCGCTGTCCAATGCGACACTGGCCGTGCTGCTGGCGACGCTGGACGCCTCGATCACGATCATCGCGATGCCCGACATCTTCCGGGGCATCCACCTCGATCCGCTGGTCCCCGCCAACTCCTTCTACCTGCTGTGGATGATCCTCGGCTACCTGGTGGTGACGAGCGTCCTGATCGTCAGCCTCGGCCGGCTGGGCGACATGGTCGGCCGGGTGAAGATCTACAACCTCGGCTTCGTCATCTACACCGTGGCCTCGCTGCTGCTGGCCGTCGACTGGCTGCACGGCCGCCCGGGCGCCACCTACCTCATCGTCTTTCGCATCGTGCAGGGCATCGGCGGCGCCTGCCTGCTGGCCAACGCGGCGGCGATCATCACCGACGCCTTCCCGGCGCGCCAGCGCGGCATGGCGCTGGGGATCAACAACATCGTCGGCGTCAGCGGCATGTTCATCGGCCTGATCCTCGGCGGCATCCTCGCCCCCATCGACTGGCGCCTGGTCTTCCTCATCTCGGTGCCGGTGGGGATCTTCGGCACCGTGTGGGCCTACCTCGGGCTGCGCGAGCTGAACACCCCGCGCCGCGCGCGCGTCGACTGGGCCGGCAACCTCACCTTCGCCCTCGGCCTGGTGCTGATCATGACGGCGGTCACCTACGGCATCCGCCCGGCGGGCGGCCACGCGGTCGGATGGGGGAGCACGCGCGTCCTCGGCCTGCTCGCGGCCGCGATCGTGAGCCTCGTGGCCTTCGTGTTCGTCGAGCGGCGCACGCCCGACCCGATGTTCCGCCTGTCGCTCTTCCGCATCCGGGCCTTCACCTTCGGCACGCTCTCGACCTTCCTGTCCGCCGTCGCGCGCGGCGGCCTGATGTTCATGCTCATCATCTGGCTGCAGGGCATCTGGCTGCCCCAGCACGGTTACGACTTCACCGAGACGCCGCTGTGGGCGGGCATCTACATGGTGCCCCTGACGATCGGGATGCTGTGCGCCGGGCCGACCTCGGGCTACCTGTCCGACCGCTTCGGCGCGCGGCCGTTCGCGACCGGCGGGATGGTGCTCTCCGCGGTCGGCTTCGCCCTGCTCATGCTGCTGCCGACCGACTTCGCCTATCCGGTCTTCGGCGCCATCCTGCTGCTCATCGGGGTGGCCATGGGCATGTTCGCCTCGCCCAACCGCGCGGCGGTGATGAACAGCCTGCCGCGCGAGGACCGCGGGGCGGGGGGCGCGATGAACCAGACCTTCCAGAACTCCGCCCAGGTCCTCTCGATCGGGATCTTCTTCACGCTGATGATCATCGGCCTCGCCTCGACGCTCCCGGCGACGATGAGCGCCGGGCTGCAGGCCCACGGCGTCCCGCCCGCCACGGCGCACCACGTGGCGACGCTGCCGCCGGTGTCCATCCTCTTCGCCGCCTTCCTCGGCTACAACCCGATCGAGCACCTGCTCGGGCCGCACGTGCTCGCGGGGCTCTCGGCGCACGACCAGGCGGTGGTCACCGGCGGCTCGTTCTTCCCCACCCTGATCTCCGGGCCGTTCCGCGACGGGCTCCACGCCGCGTTCCTGTTCGCGATCATCGCCTGCCTGATCGCGGCTGCGGCATCGCTGCTGCGCGGCGGGCGCATGATCCACGACGACCTCCCCGAGCCCGCCGCCGCCCCTGTCCCCCGTCGTCTGCGCACGGCCGAACTCGAGGAGCAGCATGCAGGTTGAGTGGTATGGGCAGTCCGCGTTCCGCCTGACCGACGGCGCGACGACGGTGTTCATCGATCCCTTCGACGACCTCTCGTCGCTGGAAGGGCGCGGGATACGCTGGGAGTACCCCGCGATCGCGGGCCCACCACGCTGTTCGCCTTCACGCTCGGCGGACAGCGGGTGGCGCACCTCGGCGACTTCGGCCAGCGCGCGCTGCGCGACGAGCAGGCAGCGGCACTGGGCAGCATCGACCTCCTCTTCGTGCCCGTCGGCGGCGGACCGACGATCGGCGCCGAGCAGGCCGCCGAGGTCGCCGCGCGCCTGAGCGCCCGGATCGTCGTGCCGATGCACTACCGCACGGAGCGCATCGACTTCCTCGAACCGGTCGACGCCTTCGTGGAGGGCGCGGCGCGGGTCGAGCGGCTGGCGACCTCGAGCTTCGAGGTGGACGCCCTGCCCCCCCGGCGACGGTCCGCTCGTCGTCGTGCCCGCCGCGCCCTGAGGCTCCGCAACGCCGTCGACGGACGGCAACCGCAGATCGCCGATTGGGAAGCGCGCGTCGCGGGCACCGCCCGCTCCAATCCGTTCACCAAACGCGCACGACCAGCTTGGAGGGGCCAGGCCCCGCCGCGCGCTCGGCCGTCAGGCGTGACCTGACGGCCGGGGCTGCGCGGCGGGCCTGTGGCGGACCTGGGGCCGCGGCGCAGGGGCCGGCGGGAACGGCACCAGCGGCGCGACGTCGAGGGCCGATGCGGAGACCGAGTGCGGCGAGGGCGGGAGCACGGGCGCGCGCTCCGGAGTGAAGTAGCCGGCGACGAGCGCGCCCAGCGCCGCGACCGCGGTGGTCACGGTGGCCGCCACCTGAGGCGAGAGGCTGAGCGCGTCGACGAGTTGCAGCAGCAGCGGGATGAAGCCCGCGGCGCCGGCGCCGGTGGTCGAGGCGACGACCTTGCGCCGCACGCGCGCGGCCTCGCGCGCGCGGGCCGCGGCCACCACCTGCCGCTGGACGGCCTCCAGATGCGCAAGGCGCGCCTCCAGGTCCTCCCATTCGGTCTCATCGGGTCCGGCGGCGGCGAAGCTCTGGGCGTCGGCGGGCATCGCGGGCTCCTCCGTCGGCAGCTCGCCGTCGAGCGCGGCCCATTCGGCGGCGTCCATGTCGTCACCGACCAGCTCGTCGGTCGCCTCCTCGTCGGGCATGCCGATGTCGGCGGTCCCGGCATCGGCCAGGAACTCGGGCCCGGGCGGCGCGGGCGGTGGCTCCACCCCACCCGGCTCGTCGGCGCCGATGTCGCGCTCGCCGGGCGCTGTTCCCAGCGCCGTCTCGTCCTCGCTGGCGAGCGCCTCGTCGAGCTCTCCGTTGCGGATCTCGTCGTCTGCGTTCATGTGAAGCTCCCCCTCTCGGTCCTCAACGCCCGTATGGCGGCCGCGCATAGCCGCGGATTGGCGACCGCCCGGCCGGGTGGTGGCGGCGGAACACGCCGTAGCCCTCCCAGAACCGGCCGGGGTCGTAGTCCTTGTGCGTGTTGCCCTCGATCGTCACGACGGCGCCCTTGGCGACCGCCTCGACGATGCCGACGTGGTTGGCGGCGCCGCTGACGGTGAAGAGGACGAGGTCGCCCGCGCGCGGCGACGCCGTCCACTGCCAGCCGCCCTTGGCGGCCTTGGCGTTGCCCTCGATCGCCGAGCAGAGCTTCAGCCACGGCTCGGGCGGGAAGCCGGCGGCCATCAGGCAGGCGTTGGCGAAGTTGCCGCACCAGGGGCTCCCCGGCGCGGTGCCGGTCGCCCGGTTCCAGCGATCGATGAGCGGCCCGCGGTTCGTCGACGGCGGGCTCTCGACCACGCCGAGGTGCTTGCGCGCATAGGCGAGCGCCGCCTGCGCCCCGCGGCCCTCGTGCTGGCGGCGCAGCCGGCCCACCCAGCCGCGGCGCCGGGTCGCGTGGGCGACCTCCTCGGGCGTGCGCCGGCTGGGGCGGCGCAGCTTGCTGCGCAGCTCGGGCGTCACCCCGTGGGCGAGCTCGGTGCCCGAGATGCCCAGGGCGTAGACGGCCTGGCGCGCCGCCCGGCGGGTCATCGGCCCGTACTCGCCGTCGACGTCGATGCGCTTGTCGATGTTCCAGGCGGCGAAGCGCTCGTTGAGCAGCTGCTGGAAGGCCGCCACGTCGCGCCCGCGCATCGGCGGCGACTCCAGGCGGAAGGTCCGCGGCGTGGCCGGCACCGGGGCCGGTCCCGGAGTCGGCCCGGGCGTGGGCCGCGGGCGCGGCGGCCGGGCGTCGCGCAGGCGCTGCTCCCACAGCCGCGCGCGGGCCAGCACATCGTCGCCGTAGCGCTGCGCGGCGGGGCCCGAGCCGTTGTAGGCCACGACGCCGGGGCGCAGCCCCATACGCCGGATGTTGCCGGCCAGGAACTCGAGCCCGACGCGGATGTTGGGCCCGGGCTGCCAGCAGCCGCCGAGCTGGTCGGCGCGGTCCTGCAGGCCGGGGCTGGTCAGCTGCATCGGTCCCACGCCCTGGTTGCCGAGCCCCTGGCGGCGGTGCTCGAGGTACTGCGCGTAGTTCTCGCGGGTGACCGCGAGCAGGCCCCCGGGCGGGCTCTTTATCGGGTTGCGCACGGCGTCGTGGCCGAAGACGTTGCGAAAGCCGGTCTCCTTCTCGACGATGGCGCAGGCCAGCGCGATGGGCAGGCGCACGCGGCGGGCCTCGCGCACGACGACGGCCTCGTAGCGCCCGCCGTGCGCGCGGATGGCGCGCGCGATGGCATCGCCGCCCGACGGCGGATCGCCGTTGCCGTTGGAGGCGTCGTCGCGCTCGTGGGCGAAGTGATGGCGCAGCCGCGCGGCGTACGCCGCCCCGTCGGCCTGGGCGCGGGCGAGCTCGGCCGGCGTGCGCTGCTGCGTGGCCCCGACGACGAGGCGGAAGGTGCGCACGTTGCGCTTGGGCTCCAGGCCGAGCACCCGGCACACGCGCTGGAAGGCGCGCGCGGTGTGCTCTCCCCACTCGCCGTCGATCTCCAGGCGTTCGTGCGACCCGAGCCCGGCGAGATGCGCGTTCAGACTGGACTGCAGGTCCGCGACGTAGGCCCGCAGCCTCCCCACTTCATCGAGGTCCCCCATGTGCGGATTAGAGCTTCACGTGCACATTGGGGCGCGAAACTGCGCGATGTTTGGAGGTTTTGCGCCGCCGCGCGACCGCGTTCGCACGCCGAGGCTGGCCAATCGTCCAGGGCCACTCCGATCGAACGACCCCCCGAAGCGCTGCAGATCCTCCCGTTTTCAGCGCGGCGCCCCGCCGACTGCCAATAATCCGGCGCGCCGTCACCGCGATCTGGGAGCCCCTCGCCATGAACGACGAAGTCGCTGTGCCCACGAAGCTCGATCCGAAGGGTGCGGCGTTGATCCGCGCACAGGCGGCGAAGGCTCGCAGGCGCCAGGTGGAGCGCACCCGCCGCGCCGACGCCGCGCGCGTTACGGCCCTCGTGCAGTACATGCTCCACCGCGGCGATGACGGCCGCGACCTCGTGCGCCACTGAGCCCCCACGCTGCACAAAAGCTGCCAGACCTCGCTGCCGCGTTGACGAGGGCGGCACCGCCCGCATAGGTTCGGTGGGTGGCGATCGCGGAGGGGCCATCGGCCGGGCCGTTGACGGCGACGGGCACCGACCCGCGCAACGTCCACGGGCAGGCGATCTGCATCACCGTCTTCAGCACGGTGAAATGGTGGGGCCGGCTGTGGCTGCCGCTGGTGTTCCTCTACGCGCGGCTGGTCCCCAGTGCCCACGGCACGCTCGCGCGCCTCTCGTTCATCCACTTCGCGCGCTGGACGCTCGTGAAACGGCTGCCCGACCAGCGCCTGCGCCGTCCGCACCTGTTCTTCGAGAGCAACTTCAACGGCGGCTGGGAGGAGTACATCGACGCCTTCTCCCACATCCTGACGCGCGGCATGACCCTGTTCTGGGGCAGCTCGCACGGCTTTCCGACACCGCTGCCCACCGGCCGCTTCAAGGCCTACATCAAGCGCCACGAGATCGTGGCCAGCCACTTCTACAGCGCCTATCCCGACGCGACCACGACGATCACGCTCTCGGCGCTCGAGCTCGACGCGAAGCTGCGCGACTTCCGTGCGCGCACGCGCGGGTTGGAACCCGAGCCCTTCGCGCGGGCGTGGCGCGAGTTCCTGACCGACGTGCAGGGGTGTCTGTGAACACCGACCCCGACCGCTGCGGCCAGGCGAGCGCCCTCACGGTGCTCACGCCGATCACGCAGGGCGCGCAGGAGGACCTGCGCGGGTACCTGGAGGGGTTGCGCGCGACGGGCAGCCCGCTGGCGCGCCTGCCGCGCACGCACTTCGGCCGCTGGGTGATCGTCCCCGACTTCGTGTCCGACGGCGAGCGCGGGCCCGACCACCTCGCGTCGTCCTATCTGCTCTTCACCGCCTGCTTCGACGGGCCGCTCGACAGCTATCTGGACGAGCTGTGCCACGAGCTCGCCGCCGAGGCGCCCGCGATGTGGGGCCACTGCGCCGGCGCGCCGCAACCGCCCACCGGCGCCGCGCTGAAGGCCTACCTGCGCGCCCACCAGGCCACGACGGGGTTCTTCGTCGCCGCCTACCCACAGGCCACGGTCGGGCAGGTGCGCGATGCGCTCGCCCAGCGCGAGCACGTGATCGCCTTCGCCCGCAGCGCCCAGGCGATGGACCCCGCGCAGCTGCAGGCCGCGTTCCGCGAGCAACTGGGCGGGTGACCGTGGCCGGCTTGCGCATCGACCTCTCCGACCTGCAGGGCGACATCGTCCGCGCGTACGGCAACGCCTACGCGCACACGACCTACGTCTTCTTCCGCATCGACGACGCGCAGAGCGGCCGCGGGTGGCTGCGACGGCTGCTGGCGCGGGTGACGACCGCCGAGCCCTGGACCGAGGGCAAGCCCGACGCGGCGCTCAACATCGCCGTGACCGCCGCGGGGCTGAAGGCGCTGGGCGTGCCCGATCCGGTCATCGGCTCCTTCTCCCGGGAGTTCCGCGCCGGCATGGCCGCGCGGGCGCCGACTCTGGGCGACGCCGGCCCCAGCGCTCCGGATCGCTGGGAGCCCGGGCTGCGCGACGGCGCGCTGCACGTGCTGGCCACGGTCAACGCGCTCGACCAGGGCGCGCTGGAACGCGAGCTGGGGCGACTGCGCGACGACGCCGCGCACACCGGCGGCGTCGCGGTGGCCTACGAGCAGGCCACCGAGTTGCTGCCGGGCTCGCGCGAGCACTTCGGCTACGCCGACGGCTTCGCCCAGCCGGCCCTGGCCGGGGTCGACGACGGAACCGACCGGCGCATCGGCGGCGGGGTGCCCGAGGCGAAGGGCGCCTGGCGCGCGCTCGCGCCGGGCGAGTTCGTCCTCGGCTACGAGGACGAGGACACGCGCGTGGACCCCGAGCGCAAACTGCCCAACGCGCCGGCCGACCCGTTCGGGCGCTCGGGCACCTACATGGTGTGGCGCAAGCTCTATCAGGACGTCGCGCTCTTCCGCCACGTCCTGCGCGAGGCCGCCGCGCTCTACGGCGGCGGCGACCACGAGAAGCTCGCGGCCAAGGTGGTCGGGCGCTGGCCCAACGGGACGCCCCTGGTCGTCTCGCCCGATGCCCCGATCGCCGACTTCGAGCCCAAGACCGACCCGCGGACCAACGGCTTTCGCTACGCGGCCGAGGATCCCCACGGCATGCGCTGCCCGCTCGGCGCGCACATCCGCCGCACCAACCCGCGCGACGCGCTGGGGTTCGACGGGCTGCTGAGCTTCCGCCACCGCATCATCCGCCGCGGAATGCCCTACGGCGCGCCGCTCGCCTCCGAGGCCGCCGAGGACGACCACGTCGACCGCGGCCTGATCTTCGTCTGCTTCAACGCGAGCATCTCGCGCCAGTTCGAGGGCATTCAGGCGCAGTGGCTCAACGACGGCAACGTCTTCCACCTCGGCCACGACAGCGACTTCCTCATGGGCGACCCGCACGGCACGGGCAAGATGACCGTCGAGGGCGACCCGCCGTTCTTCCTCGGCCCGCAGGGGCCGTTCGTCACCACCCGCGGCGGCGAGTATCTCTTCGTGCCCGGGATGAAGCCGCTGGCGGCCCTGGCGGGGTGATCGCGTCCGCGGCCAGCGCCGCGAACCGGTCTGGACAAGGCCCGGAAACCGAACCCAATCCGGACTGCTTCGGGCACCAGGGCGATCGTGGAGCCACGAGCGGCGAGACCGCCGCGCGGACGAACTACACCCCGAGCGCCGCGCCGATGGCGTCGCGCAGCGGGCCCTCGGGGCCGATCGTCGCGCCCGCGGTGATGCGCTCGCCCTCGGGCCGCAGCCAGTTGGCCAGCGCGAGGTCGAGCGCCTCGATCGGGACACCGACGCCGGTCGCCAGGTCGCCGGCCCGGCGCTGCAGCAGCAGCGGATCGCCGATGCCGAGCACGCGCTTGGAGGCCACGATCGTAGGGTCGAGCGCGTCGCTCGAGAGCTGCAGCGACCACGGGCGCACCTCGAAGACGCCGAGCCGGCCGAGCGTGACCAGCAGCTCGAAGCGCGGCGCGCGGCCGAAGCCCGGCAGCGACAGGCGCTCGAAGGCGCGGTCGAAGCGGCGCTGGTCGGGCCATGCGGGATCGCCGATGAAGGCCTGCGCCTGAGAGCCGGCGCGCTCAGCCCAGGCGCGATAGGCCAGCAGCGTCGATGCGCCGCGCGCGGGATCGTGCGCGGCGCGCGGCCCGAGGGCGACGTCCTCGAGCATCGGCAGCTCGCCCGACGCCCAGCTCGTGCGGGCCGTGGCGATCGCCGACCAGGGGTCGTCGCCCTCCAGGGGAGACAGGTAGGCGATCAGGAAGGCCAGCCAGGTGGCCTCCTCGACGTCGGACGCGTTGGCCACGTCGGCGTAGAGGCCCGGCGGGCTGGTGGAGAGCTCGTCCAGGCGCGCCGCCGCGAAGGCCATCTCGTCGGCCAGCCGGCCCACGTCGACCGAGCTGCGCAGCCCGGGCAGCAGCTCGTGCTCGTAGCCGTCGTCGGCCGCGCGCGCCATGTGGCGCACCTTCAAGCCGCCGCCGCGTGAGGACGGGGCCCGGCCGGACGCCGACCGCGCCGGGCGAGGCGTCGCCCGGCGCGGCTCGACCACCTCGCCCTCCTTGCGCTTGCGGGCGCAGATCGGGCAGGTGGCCTCGAGACGGTTGTGGCGGCAGAACGTGGGCACTGCCACCAGTGTCCTACTTATGGCAGCTGCGCGCCTTGCGGCTCTTGACGACGGCGTAGCCGGGACGCAGAGAATTGTCTGGGTTGATCAGCCCGGCGTCGAAGAAGGCCGTCGACGGGTCCGGCGGCGGGTTGTACTGGTAGACGAACACGCCGCTGATCCGCCGGTTCTTGGCGATGGCGAACATGCAGCCGAGCGCCCGCGCGGCGCGCTTGGTGTCGAACGGGAAGCTCGTGCCGAGCTTGACCTCGCCGCCGGTCTCGGTCAGCCAGACCTTGCCACTGAAGGTCTGCAGCACGCGCTTGGTCCGCGTGTCCGAGAAGCGATTGGTGTCGGAGTAGTTGTGCAGCCCGATGATCTTCGGGTCCGGCGAGGCATGGCGCAGGAACGACTTCAGGTACTTGATCGTCGGCTTGACGTCCTTCTGGTCGAGGATGTCGATCCCGACTATCCGGTACTTGGAGCCCCTGAAGACCTTGCGCGCGGCCATGTAGTACTGCGCGGCGAGCTTGGGGCCGGTGCTGACCTTGCAGAGCTTGGTCGGCTGGCCCTGGACGCTGCCATCGCGCAGCGCGTGGCAGCGGTTGACCTCGTTCCACGGCGAGATGTCATGGACGAAGGGATAGGCCTTCTTGAACTTCTTGAGCTCCTTCGTGAAGGCGGCCACCGACGGGGCCTTGAGCGCTCGCGAGTTGCTGCGGTGCGAGTGCTCGAAGGAGACGAGGATCTTCTGGTTCGCACCGCGTGCGGCGGTGAGCCAGGCCTCGAGCCGGCTCTTCTCGGCCGAGTCCTCCATCACGTCATAGGGCGTGATGTAGCGCGCGGCCTTGAACTTCAGCGGCGCGAAGTCGGGGTTGGTGAACGTGCTCGCCTGCTGGTCGCTGACGCCGATGACGGCGGCACCGGCGCCCGCCGGAATGGCGAGCACCGCGATCAGCGCGGCGATGGGGATCAGGAGTCGTCGCATGGAGAAGTGATTGGCTTTCGTCGGCATTAAGGGGTCGGAACAGGCTAGCCCGGCCCGAGTTGCGCACTGCAAGCGCCTACCCAATGCGTTCAAACGCACCCAGGAACACATCGGTGACGAACGCCACCGAGCGCTCCACGTCGGGCGGCTCGCTCTCGACCATCCGCAGGCCGACCTCGACTCCGGCGCCCACCATCGCCGCGGCCATCAGGTCGGCGTCGTGGGGCGGGATCCGCCCGGCGCGCACGGCCGTCTCGAGGTCCGCGCGCAGCTCGTCGATGCCCGCCCCCAGCGCGGGCTCGTCGAACATCGTGCGGATGGTGCCCGAGTTGCGGCGCATCAGCGCGACCGTCTCCGGGTCCTCGGCGAGGAACGCGAAGTAGGCGCGAAAGCCGCCGGACACGAAGCCTTCGAGGGTCGTCGCGGCCGTCCGCGCGGCGCGCACGCGGGCTCGGGCCTCCCCGGTGATCTCGTCGACCAGGGCGCGCAGCACCGACTCCTTGTCGGGGAAGTAGTTGTAGAAGGTGCCGGTCGCGAGGTCGGTCTCGCGCACGATGTCGCGCACTGACGCCGCGCCGTAGCCGAGGTCTGAGAACACGCGCCGTGCGGCGACCAGGATCGCCTCGCGGTTCGCCGCCTTGGTGAGCTCGCGCTTGCCCGCCGTGGCGGTCACGCCGGAACCTGGGAGGGCGCCTGCGCGCGCGGCGTCACCGGCAGCCGGAAGCCCTGCCGGCGCGCGCGCTGCGCCCCGGCCCGGCGCTCCTTGGCCAGCGCGTGCAGGTAGTCGTCGAAGTCGACCTGGATCGTGTGGCGCTTGGAGGCGACGTAGCGCTTGCGCATGGCCGCCGCCTCATCCTCGATGTCCTGCAGGAGCGCAGGGCGCGGCGGCAGCGCGTACTCGCCCCTGAGGTGGTCGGCGATCCACTGCCCCTGCGCCTCGGCCAGCGGCATCGTCGCCCCCAGCGGCTGCAGCAGCGCGACGAAGAACACGTCGTCGACCTCGGGATGGAAGACGCGCCGGAAGAGCTCGATGTGGTTGTCGGGAGCCGAGATGAAGTCCGCGTCGAAGAACGGGAAGCTGATCTTGTAGCCGGTGCAGTAGACGACCACGTCGACGTGCTCGCGCGAGCCGTCGTCGAACTCGACCGCGTCGCCGTCCAGGCGGCGGATGTTGGGCTTGGGCGCGATCGTCCCGTGCGCGATGCGGTCGAGGATGCGCGCCGAGACGGTCGGGTGGGCCTCACCGAACTTGTGGTCGGGCGCGGGCAGCCCGTAGCGCGCGGGGTTGCCGACGTGCAGCTTGATCAGGGTGTGGATCATGCGCTGGCGGACCTTGAACGGGATCCGCGGGTCCTGCGGAAGCTGGTCGACCGGGCGGCCGAACATGTACTTGGGGATGATCCACGCCCCGCGGCGGGCGGCCAGGTAGGTGCTGCGCGCCACGTAGGAGGACTCCACAGCGATGTCCATCGCCGAGTTGCCCATCCCGAGGATGACCACGTCCTTGTCGGCGAAGATGTCGTTGTCGACGTAGGAGTGGGCATGGATCTGCTCGCCCGTGAAGCTCTCGTGGCCGGGGAACATCGGCTCGGGCCAGCGTGGATCCCAGTGGTGGCCGTTGGCCACGAGCAGCGCGTCGAAGCGCTCGACCGAGCCGTCGTCGAGCGTCAGCTCCCAGCCGCCGCCCTCCATCCGCGCGGCGCGCTGCACCTTGGTCTCGAAGCGGATGCGGTCGCGGAAGCCGAAGTGCTCGACGTAGGCGTCGAAGTAGGCCGCGATCTGCGCGTGGTGCGGGAAGTCCGGATAGGACCTCGGCATCGGGTAGTCCGAGTACTCCATCCGGTCGCGCGAGGTGTTGATGAACAGCTGGCGGTAGGCGGCCGACATCCCGTTCTTGTTGCCGAAGACCCAATTGCCGCCGACGCGATCGGAGGCCTCGAAGCAGGTGAACGGGATGCCGCGCTCGTGGAGCGCCTTGGCGGCGGCGATGCCGGAGGAGCCGGCACCGATGACCGCGGCGGTGGGAAGCGTCGCCATGGCGCCAGATTCACAGAAGGTGACGCCTGCGTCAAGTTTGCCCCGCGGAGGTCAGCAAATCTCCCCCCGCGTGATCCGCCACAGGCCGATGAGCAGCGGCAGGACCATCCACAGCGCGAGCGTCGTGCCCGCCCGCGCCCACTCCGTGGAGCTCATCAGGTGCTCGGTCATCGGCGCCAGCGTGCGCGTGGCGTCCAGCCAGCGCGCGACGGCGTCCAGGCCGATGAGGCGCGTGACGATCGCCCAGCCGATCGGCAGCACGAACGAGAGCACGATGGCCGGCGCCGAGGCCAGCAGCGCGGCACCGAGCGCCACGCCCGAGATCATGCCCGTCCCCAGCGAGACCACGTGCTGGCCCATCAGCGCGACGGGCAGCGACCACGTGTGCTCGAGCCCGGGCGCGGCCACCGCCGTGCCGATGACCGCGACGACGACGCACAGCGCCAGCGCCACGAGCGACAGGACCACGCTGGCCAGCAGCTTGGCCGCGAGCACGCGCGGACGGCGGGGTACGAGGGCGAAGGTGGTCATCGCGGTCCGCTGCGACCACTCCGAGCTCACGAGCAGGATCCCGACGATCGGCAGCAGGACGCTGGCCGGCGCCACGGCGATCGACAGCATCGAGCGCAGCGTCTGATCCTCCGGACGGGCCCAGATGCACGTGGCCACGACGACCAGGACGGTCAAGACGACGATGGCCAGCTGCAGCCAGAAGCCCGCGCGGGTATCGGTCATCTTGCGCAGCTCGACGGCGGTCAGCCGGCCGAGGCCGGGGCGGGCGTCGGCGCGGCGCGGGAGCGGTGCGGCGAGGGTCGCGGCGTTCATCGGGCCATCTCCAGGAGGTCGGGACCGGCGGGCAGGTGGTCGGGCGCCCCGCCGGTCAGGTCGAAGAAGAGCTGCTCGAGCCCGGCGCCCTCCGCCGGGCCGAGTTGCGTCAGCGCCACGCCACCGGCGAGCGCGGCGCGTCCGACGGCTTCGGGGTCCGCGTCGACGACGAAGGCGCCGTCCGCGGTTTCGCGCGGGTGCAGGCCGGCCTCGCGCAGCGCCGCGGCCAGCGCCGCCGCGTCGGTCGCCGCCACCAGCGTGCCGGCGTCGGCCAGCAGCTCGTCGCGGCTGCCCTGGGCCACGATGCGCCCCGCGCCGATGATCACGATCCGATCGGCGACGGCCTGGACCTCCCCGAGCAGGTGCGAGGAGAGCAGCACCGTGCCGCCGCGATCGGCGAACTCGCGCAGCAGGCCGCGCATCCAGCGCATCCCCTCGGGGTCCAGGCCGTTGGCCGGCTCGTCGAGAATCAGGACCTCGGGCTCGCCGAGCAGCGCGTGCGCCAGCCCGAGGCGCTGGCGCATGCCCAGCGAGTATTGGCGCACGCGCTTGCGCGCCGCCGAGCGATCGAGTCCGACGCGCTTGAGCAGGTCCTCGACGCGCCGCGCGTCGACCCCGATGGTCTGCGCGGAGACGGCCAGCGTCTCGCGCCCGCGCCGGCCGGGGTGCTGCGCCGAGGCGTCGAGCAGGACGCCCACGCGCCGGCCCGGGTTCGGCAGGTCGCGGTAGTGGCGGCCGAGCACGGTCGCCCGGCCGGCGTCAGGGTCGGAGAGCCCGCAGAGCACGCGCATCGTCGTCGTCTTGCCGGCGCCGTTGGGTCCCAGGAAGCCCGTGACGGTCCCGGGCTCGCAGCGGAAGCTGACGTCCTCGATGACGCTGCGCCCGTCGTAGCGCTTGGTGAGGCCTTCGGAGTCGATCATGGCCGCCAGGATCGGCGTCGCGGGCCATCGCCACCACGGCCGGGGGTCGATGTTCGCGTCGACTTTGGTCGGGGGTCGCAGCCCAGAGCCGTGCGTACGCTGTCGAGACGATGACGACCCCGGCCGACGACCACGCGCCCCTGCCGCGCTGGCAGCGCATGCTGCTGCCGGGCGAGTTGCGCGGCAGCGTCGACGGGCGGCGCTCCGCGCGCGACTGGGTCGTCGACCTCACGTTGTACGCAGTCGCGGCGGGTCTCAGCGCGCTCGTGCTGGTCGCCACCTGGGCCGACCACGGCGGCCTCGCGATCGCCGTCGACTTCGCGCTCGGCGTGGTCGCCTTCGTGGCCCTGTGGTGGCGCCGGCGCCACCCGGTCGCGGTGGGGGTCATCGCCGGCGTCGCGTCGCTCGTGTCGGGCATGGCCGGCGGGCCGGCGCTGGTGGCCCTCTTCAACGTCGCCATCCGGGGGTCACGCCGTGCGATCCTCGGGATGGCCGCGCTGACGCTCGCCTCGACCGCCATCTTCCCGCTGCTCTACGCGGGCGACGAGCTGTACAGCACGCAGATCGCGCTCGGCGTGCTGATCACCGGCGTCGTCGTCGGCTGGGGGCTGTTCGTCCGCGTCCAGCGCGAGCTCGTGCTCTCGCTGCGCGAGCGCGCCGAGCGCGTGGAGGCCGAGCAGCGCCAGCGCGTCGAGCAGGCCCGCGAGGCCGAGCGCCTGCGCATCGCGCGCGAGATGCACGACGTCCTGGCCCACCGGGTGTCGCTGCTGAGCCTGCACGCCGGCGCGCTCGAGTTCCACCCCGACGCCTCCGCCGAGGAGGTCGCGCAGGCGGCGGCGGTCATCCGCTCCAGCGCGCACGCCGCGCTCGAGGAGCTGCGCGACGTCATCGGCGTGCTGCGCGAGGGCACTCCCGGGGCCGGCCCCGAGCCGCCGCAACCCACGCTGGCCGAGATCCCCGCGCTGATAGAGGAGTCGCGCGTGGCGGGCATGCACGTCCGCTGGCACATCGACGTGCCCGGCGACGCGGTGCTCCCCGCCGCGCTGGGGCGCGCGGCCTACCGCATCGTGCAGGAGGGGCTGACCAACGCCCGCAAGCACGCGCCGGCCGCCGCCGTGGAGGTGACGATCACCGCCGAGACGGGCGCCGCCCTCGTCGTGACGGTCGTCAGCCGCCGCGCGGTGGGGGTCGCCGCGAGCGCCGCACTCGCCCTCCCGGGCGCGGGCACCGGCCTCGTCGGCGTGGCCGAGCGCGTCGCCCTGGCCGGCGGCGAGCTCGAGCACGGGCCCGACGACGCCGGCGACTTCGTCCTGCGCGCCACCCTGCCGCGGCCGGCATGAGCGCCGCCGTCCGCGTGCTGCTCGTCGACGACGACGCGCTCGTGCGCTCGGGGCTGCGGATGATGCTGGCCGGCGCGGAGCGCATCGAGGTCGTCGGCGAGGCCGACGACGGGCGCGGCGTGCTGGGCGCCGTCGACCGCCACCGCCCCGACGTGGTGCTCATGGACATCCGCATGCCCCAGCTCGACGGCGTGGCCGCCACCCGCCTGCTGCGCGCCCAGCCCGACCCGCCGGCGGTCGTCGTGCTGACCACCTTCGATGCCGACGAGCTCGTGCTGCGCGCGCTGCGCGCGGGCGCCGCCGGCTTCCTGCTGAAGGACACGCCGCCGGCCGAGATCGTCCGGGCCATCGAGCTCGTCCACGCCGGTGACGGGATGCTCTCCCCCACCATCACCCGCCGGCTCATCGCACTCGTCGCCGGCGAGGGTGACGCCGCCGCGCGTCACGCCGGCGCGCGCGAGCAGCTGAGCACGCTCAGCCCGCGCGAGCGCGAGGTCGCCCTCGCCGTCGGCCAGGGCCGCCCCAACGCCGAGATCGCCACCGAGCTGCACATGAGCGTGGCGACGGTCAAGGCGCACGTGTCGCGCCTGCTGGTCAAGCTCGGCCTCGAGAACCGCGTCCAGATCGCCCTGCTGGTGCAGGACGCAAGGGACGCGGCGCGCTAGCTACGGCCCGAACTGCATCACCTGGTGGATGCCCGTCGGCTTGTTCGTGTACTGCAACGTGATCAGCGGGATCGGGGCGAAGGTGATCTGCTCCTTGGCCTCGGGCGCGCGCCACGCCTTCGGATCGGCCCCCTGCTGGGACGCCAGGCGCTTGCGCGCGGCGTCGAGCGCCGCCCACAGCTCCCGCGAGCAGGTCTTCACGCTGCCGTCGCCGCAGTAGCGCAGGTGGTAGGCGCCCGCGACCTTCTGGCCCAGCAGCGCGCGCAGGTCCTTCCACATGTACTGGTGCCAGCCGCCGTACTGGCCGCCGGGCGGCTGGTCGAAGCGCGCATTGCGCCCCTCGAGCTGCCTGCACAGCGCGGTGCCGAGGCGGTCGCACAGCGCGGCGTCGGTGAGGCCCTTCCACGCGGCGTCCAGGATGGGGACGCCGGGATCGTCGATCTTGCCGTCGTGATCGGCGTCGCGGCGGCTGCCGCCGGCGTCGTGCCAGGCCTGCAGCTGCGCGGCGACCTGCTTGGTCGCGGCGTTGGGCGCCTTGCCGCGGTCGAGCATCTTCTTGAGCGTCGGCCACAGCTCGACGATGCGCACGTCCTCGGTGGCGGCCGCGTTGGCCGCCGCCAGGACGGTGGCGAGCGTCTGCTTCGGCCGGCGCGCGAGCTCGTCGGTCAGCAGCTTCTGACGCTGCAGCGACTGCTCGTTCCAGCGGCTGTCGGAGGCGGGGAAGTCCTTGGCCGGCTTGTTGTTCCAGTTGACGATATAGCCGGTCGAGGGGTTGATGACCTGCGGGTGCGCCGCGTTGGCCAGGTAGCCCGTCCACTCGTACTTGCCCTCGCCGTTGACGGGCAGGTCGGGATTGACCCCCTTCGGGCGCAGTGGCAGGCGCCCGGAGGTGATGAACGCCGCCTCGTTCGCGCTCGCGTAGAACGAGTTGAACGTCTGCGGCGTCTTGTAAGCGGCGCGGATGAAGTCCTTGGCCGAGTGTACGCGGCCGTAGGTCATCTGCTGGAAGAAGAGCTGGTCGACCGTCTCGCGGCCGTAGCTCGAGCGCCGCGTCGAGAGCGCCACCAGCTTGTTGGTGCCGCGCGCCTTCGCGTAGCCGTACACCGGCCCGTGGACCGTGCGCTTGAAGGTGACGTGGACGCTCTTGGCGCCCTTGGAGATCGTGCCGGCGTCGACCGACTCCATCGCGCGGCACTTGCCCTTGTACAGGTAGCGCACCTTCGAGCCGCCGCACAGCGTCTCGGCGTAGGTGTCGATGATGTCGCCGTCGGCGGAGGTCAGCGTCCACGCGTAGTCCGGCCCGCGCCCGATGAGCATGTAGCCGGGGAACGGCGCCGACGTCGCGCCGCGCACGTGGATGTTCGGCCCGTGGAGGTCCATCTCCAGCGTCAGGCCGGGGTAGTTGAACCCGATCTGCGGGCCGCCGACGAAGAGCGGCGAGCCCGTCTGCGACGCCTTTCCGCTGGCGATGAGGATGTTGCTCGCCATCTGCGGCGGGCCGTAGGGATGGTCGACCGTGGCGGCGCGCGCGGCCGCCGCGCGCGTGGAGCCGGGGAGCTTGGGCGCCGTCGAGCGGAAGCTGCGGTTGACGATGCGCACCATGCCGCGCGGGTGGACCACGTCGGCCTTCGTCTGGTCGGGGAAGCTCTTC
Organism: uncultured Actinomycetes bacterium; assembly: GCA_963806015.1. Taxonomy (GTDB): domain Bacteria; phylum Actinomycetota; class Thermoleophilia; order Solirubrobacterales; family Solirubrobacteraceae; genus JAOPZW01. The sequence continues at coordinate 363,633 of CAWDWM010000002.1, forward strand.
GTCGTCGTGGTCGCCGTCTCGGGATCGGAGCGTCCGCGCAGGTCCTCGTAGGCCTCGTTGCCGCGCGTGGCGCCGAGCTTGGAGCGCGCGGCGTCGAGGAACGAGGCGTTGGCGACCTCCTCGCCGCCGCCCTGGCCCAGGTACTGCGACTTGAGCGCATTGAGCGCGTAGATGTCGGTGCGCGTGAACGGCGGCGACGCCGGCTTGTTCTGCGAGTACCAGAGGTTGATGCCCGCGAGGTAGACGTCGATGTCGCTCAGCAGCTGGCGCCCGGGCGCGCCCTGCGCCTCGATCGACTTGGTTTGCTGCGCCGTCGCCTCGTCGAGGACCTTCTTGGTCGGCTTGTAGCTGTAGAGGCCGAGCAGGAGCTGGATGGCGGGCACGCCCGGGATGTCGATGAGCCCGGCGACGCCGTTGGCGCGCGCCAGGTCGAGCAGCAGCGAGCGGTCGGACGCCTCGACGTAGCCGGCGGCGAAGAGGACGCCCGGGTCGGTGTCGCTGTAGATGTGCGGGACGCCGTACGCGTCGCGCTTGATGCGCGCGCTGACGGCGCCGACGCCCGGTGCCGTGCCCGAGATGGTGTCGCTGGTGATGAGCGACGGGTCGTTCTCGTCGACCAGCGCCGCCGACTTGTAGTAGCCGCTGCCGTCGAGGCTGGGCACGAGCTGGGCGTCGGTGACGTCGCGGAAGAGCGGGGTGAGGCGGTCGTACATGCGCGCCTGCGTGTCGGCGGGCAGCAGGCCCGGGCTGGCGGCCCAGGGCACGCCGGGCTCCCATTGGCCGTGCGGGATCACGTTCAGGGTGGTGACCGCCGAAGCCGTCGGCGCCAGAACGCCGAACGCGACCACGGCGAGCGCGAGCGCACGTCGCAAGTTGACTCCTCCTCAGGACATGCCGGCCGGGGCAGGCCGACGATGGCGCGGCACGCTACCACGGCCCGGGTGGCGCATCGACACCTTGTCAAGTCGCGTCAGTTGGATGGTGCCGTCAGCTAGGCGATCCGTCCGCAGCCGCGGACCGTGAGGCGCAGCGTCCGCGCGGGGCCGTGGCGCGGGACGAGGCGCACGCGCGCCGTGCGCTTCGCGCGCGCACGCCGCAGGTCGACGAGCGTCGACCAGCGCGAGCGGTGCAGGATCCGCGAGCGGCTCACCGATACGCGCGCGCTGCGCAGGACGCCGCTCGGGCTGACGAGGTCGCCGCCCCGCGCGGCCTGCACGCGCAGGCGCACGCGCTGCTCGCGCACGCAGTCGCCGAGGTCGGTGCGCAGCTGCACCATGGTGTCGCCGAAGCGGGCCCGCGCGACGTTGGCCTTGCGCGGATCGATGACGTAGACCCAGATCGGACGCGCCTCGGTGTCCCCGCCGTTGACGGCCACGCCGCGACCGGCCGGGGTGGTGGCCAGCTCGAGCGTGTAGAGCGCGGTGGGGCTGACCGCGAGCGTGGCCTCCGAGGACCACAGGGTGCCGCCGTCGGTCGAGGTGACCATGTCGAGCAGGTAATCGAAGCCGGGCGGATCCACCGCCCAGATGCCGGTCAGCCGCGTGCCCGCGCCGGCGAGGCCGAACGAGCTGTCGTAGCTCACGCCGCCCACGTTCACCGGCGCGGTCCAGCGCTCGCCGGTCCAGCGCTGGGTGAAGAGCTGGTCGCGGTGCGAGAAGGGCCCCGGCTCGAGGAGCGCCACGGGGCCGATCGGCCCGGGCGCGATCTCGGGCTGCTCGCCGTTGACGTCGGGCAGGTGCTGCCAGGCCGCCGGATCGGCCCAGTTGGCGCCTGCGGGCAGCCGTACCACCGCCGAGGGGCCGGCGAGCGAGCCCGCGACATAGGCATCGGCGCCCTGCACGGCGATGTCGGGAAACTGGCCGCGGTCGTCGAGCGAGGTGCGGCCGATGGCGGCCTGCGAGCCGTCGGGCGGATAGGCGGCGCCCGAGAGGTTCCCGGCGCCGTTGCCGTCGGACACGATGCGCCCGTCGGGGAGGACGTCGTTCTCGACGGCGAAGCCCGACCCGAAGGCCACCGGCGCGCCGAAGGTGAGGCCGCCGTCGCCCGAGGTGGCCACGTACTGGCTGTAGTCGGCGCCCTGCGAGCGCCCCACGGTGACCTGCACGACGCCGGGCGCCCCCGGCAGCAACACGCTCACGCGGCCGAGGTTGTAGCCGGAGCCCGGGAACGGGATCGTGGCCAGGCCGGCGCACTTGCGCGCGCCCGCCGGCAGCACGCAGAGCTGGACCGCGTCGCCCTGGTCGGCGTAGGCGTTGACCTTCCAGCCGATGTAGGCGGTGCCGGCCGCGTCGATCGCGACGCCCGGGTTCTGACCCGTGCCGACGATGAAGTGCGGCGTCGCCTGGGCCGGCTGCGCAGCCGCGCCCAGAAGCATCGCCGCCAGCACGACCGCTCTCCCCGCCCGCATGCGGCGGGATCCTACAGCCGGTCTAGAGGCCGGGCCCGGCGGTCTGCGGCGGGCCCTCGGGGCCCTCGTCGGCGTCGCCGCCGCCGCCCACCACCGCGAGATCGCTCTCGAGCCCGCACAGGTAGCGATCGACCATGCGCGCGCACTGGCGGCCCTCGTTGATCGCCCACACGATCAGCGACTGGCCGCGGCGCGCGTCGCCGGCGGCGAAGACGCCCTCGACGCTGGTCGCGTAGGTCGGCGCCCGGACGTTGCCGCGCGGGTCCTTCTCCACCTGCAACTGCTCCACCGCGCCGTCGTGCTGGGGATGCAGGAAGCCCATGGCGAGCAGGACGAGGTCGGCGTCGAACGCGCCGTCGGTGCCCTCGACCGGCCCGAACGGCGGCGCCGCCTGCGCCTGCGCATAGTGCAGCCTCTGCACGCGCCCGTTGCCCGTGAGCTCGGTGGTGACGACGGAGAAGTCCTGCTCGCCGCGCCCGGCCGCCTTCGCCTCCTCCATCGCATAGCTGAGGCGGAACTTCAGCGGCCACAGCGGCCACGGCGTGCGCTCGTCCGGGCGCGTGGCCGGCGGCTCGGGGAGCAGCTCGAGCTGGACGACCGACGCCGCGCCCTCGCGGATCGAGTTGCCCACGCAGTCGGCACCGGTGTCACCGCCGCCGATGACGATGACGTGCTTGTCCTTGGCGCTGATCGACGTGTCGTCGGATCCGGCCACCCAGCGATTGCGCACGTAGAGGTAGTCCATCGCGAAGTGCACCCCGTCGAGCTCGCGGCCCGGCACCGGCAGGTCGCGCGGCACGCGCGAGCCGATGGCCAGCACGACGGCGTCGAACTGCTCGCGCAGCTCCTCGGCGCTGACGTCGGCGCCGACGTCGACCCCCAGGCGCAGCTCGACGCCCTCGGCCACGAGCTGCTGCACGCGGCGCTCGACGACGGTCTTCTCGATCTTGAAGTCGGGCACGCCGAAGCGCACGAGGCCGCCGGCCGCCTCGTCGCGCTCGTACAGCACGACGCGATGCCCGGCACGGCGCAGCTGCTGCGCGGCCGCCATCCCCGCTGGACCGGCCCCGACCACGGCCACGCTGCGCCCGGTCTCGCGACGCGGCGGCATCGGCACGACCCAGCCCGCGTCCCACGCATGGTTGATGATCGAGTTCTCGATCTGCTTGATCGTCACCGCGTCGCCCTCGCGGATCTCGAGCACGCAGGCGGCCTCGCACGGGGCCGGGCACAGGCGGCCGGTGAACTCGGGGAAGTTGTTGGTCGCGTGCAGCTGGCGGATGGCGTCCTGCCAGCGGTCGCGGTAGACGAGGTCGTTCCAGTCCGGGATCAGGTTGCCCAACGGGCAGCCGTTGTGGCAGAAGGGCACGCCGCAGTCCATGCAGCGCGCGCCCTGCGCGGCGAGCTCGTCGTCGGGGCGCTGGACGAGGAACTCCTTGTAGGTGTGCTCGCCGCTGATGCGCTCGATCGGGTCGTCGTATGGGACCCCGACGCGCTCGATCTTCAGGAAGCCGCCCAGCTCGCCCATCAGGCGGCGATCTCCTGCTCGGAGCCGGCGGCCTGCTCGGCCAGCACGCGCTTGTAGTCCGTCGGGAAGACCTTCACGAAGCGCGGCAGCAGCGCCTCCCATGAGTCGAGCACGCGGCGGGCCACGGGCGAGCCGGTGCGCCGCTCGTGCTCCTCGACGAGCGCGCGGACCTCGTCGGCGTCGTCCTCGGTGAGATCCTCCAGCTGATCGAGCATCGCGGCGTTGACCTTGCCGCGCAGCTCGCCGTGCTCGTCGAGCACGAAGGCCAGCCCGCCGCTCATCCCCGCCGCGAAGTTGCGCCCGGTGGGCCCGAGCACGACGACGCGCCCGCCGGTCATGTACTCGCAGCCGTGATCGCCGACGCCCTCGACGACGGCGTGGGCGCCCGAGTTGCGCACGGCGAAGCGCTCGCCCGCCAGGCCGCGGAAGAAGGCGCGCCCGCTCGTCGCCCCGTAGAGCACGGTGTTGCCGATGATCACGTTCTCCTCGGCGGCGAAGGTCACGCCCTCGGGCGGCATCACCGCGAGCGTGCCCCCGGACAGGCCCTTGCCGGTGTAGTCGTTGGCGTCGCCGTGCAGGGTGAAGCTCACGCCGCGCGCCAGCCAGCCGCCGAAGGACTGGCCGGCCGAGCCATGCAGGGTGACCTGGATGGTGTCCGGCGGCAGCCCGTCGGCGCCGTGGAGCTGCGCGATCTTCGAGCTCAGCACGCCGCCCACGCAGCGATTGACGTTGCGCACGGTGGTCTCGATCTGCACCGGCTGCTTGGACTCGACCGCGAGGCGCGCCTCGCGCAGCAGCTCCCAGTCGAGGTGGTCGTCGAGCACAGGCGGCGGCAGCTTGACGCGCCGGCGCACGGCGCCCTCGGGCAGCGCCGGGTAGTGCAGGACGTGCGTGAGGTCGACCCCGCGCGCCTTCCAGTGCTCGATGGCGCCGTCGACCTCGAGCAGGTCGGTGCGGCCGATCAGCTCGTCCATCGTGCGCACGCCGAGCGTCGCCATGATCCCGCGCAGCTCCTCGGCCACGAAGAAGAAGAAGTTCACGACGTGCTCCGGCGTGCCCTGGAAGCGCTTGCGCAGCTCGGGGTCCTGGGTGGCGATGCCGACCGGGCACGTGTTCAGGTGGCAGGCGCGCATCATGATGCAGCCCGTCGCGATCAACGGCGCCGTCGAGAAGCCGAACTCGTCGGCCCCCAGGCACGCGGCGATGGCCACGTCGCGCCCGGTCTTCAGCTGGCCGTCGGTCTGGACGGTGATGCGCGAGCGCAGGTCGTTCTTCAGCAGCGTCTGCTGGGTCTCGGCGAGGCCGATCTCCCAGGGCACGCCGGCCGCCTGGATCGAGCTCAGCGGCGAGGCGCCGGTGCCGCCGTCGTGGCCGGAGATGAGGACGTGGTCGGCGTTGGCCTTGGCCACGCCGGCCGCCACCGTGCCCACGCCGACCTCGCTGACGAGCTTGACCGACACCGAGCCCTCGGGGTTCGCGCAGCGCAGGTCGTAGATGAGCTGCTTGAGGTCCTCGATCGAGTAGATGTCGTGGTGGGGCGGGGGCGAGATGAGGCCCACGCCCGGGGTCGTGTGGCGCACCCAGCCGATGTACTTGTCGACCTTGTGGCCGGGCAGCTGGCCACCCTCGCCGGGCTTGGCGCCCTGGGCCATCTTGATCTGCAGCTGGTCGGCGTTGACGAGGTAGTGGATGGTCACCCCGAAGCGCCCGGACGCCACCTGCTTGATGGCCGAGCGCCGCAGGTCGCCGTTGTCGTCGCGCGTGAAGCGCCGCGGATCCTCGCCGCCCTCGCCCGTGTTCGAGCGCCCGCCCAGGCGGTTCATGGCGATGGCCAGCGTCTCGTGGGCCTCGGTGGAGATCGACCCCAGCGACATCGCGCCGGTGGCGAAGCGCTTGACGATCTTCTGGGCCGGCTCGACCTGCTCCAGCGGAACCGCCTCGCGGTCGCCGCGGAAGGCCAGCAGCCCGCGCAGCGTGGCCCGGCGCGCGGCGTCGGTGTTGATCAGCTCGGCGTACTCGTCGTACTTCTCCTGCGCGGTGCCGTTGAGGCCCCGGACCGCGTGCTGGAGCAACGCGATCGTCTCGGGGTTCCACATGTGGTGCTCGCCGTCGCGCCGCCACGCGTAGACGCCGCCGACGGGCAGCAGGCTCTCGTGCGAGCCCGGCCACGCGCGCGAGTGGCGGTCGAGCGCCTCGCGGGCCAGCACGCCGAGGCCGATGCCGCCAATGCGCGACGCGGTGCCGGTGAAATGGCGGTCGATGAGCGTCTTCTCGAGGCCCACCGCCTCGAAGATCTGGGCGCCGCAATAGCTCTGGATCGTCGAGATCCCCATCTTGGAGATCGTCTTGAGCAGGCCCTTGCCCAGCGCCTTGACGATCCGCTTCTCGGCCTCGTCGGGATCCTCGACGCCGGCGATGCGCCCGTCGCGAGCCAGGTCGTCGACGGTGTCGAGCATCAGATAGGGGTTGATGGCGCTCGCGCCGTAGCCGATGAGCACGGCGAAGTGGTGGACCTCGCGCGGCTCGCCGGACTCCAGGACGAGGCCCGCGCGCAGGCGCGTGCCCTCGCGCACGAGGTGGTGGTGGACGGCGGCGACGGCGAGCAGCGAGGGGATCGGCGCGCGCTCGGGGCCGGTCGCGCGATCGGAGAGGACGAGGATGTTGATGCCCGCCGCGATGTGGTCGGTCGCCTCGTCGCACACGTTGGCCAGGCGCTTCTGCATCCCCGCGGGGCCCTCGTCGATCGGCCACGTGATGTCGATCGTGTGCGCGCGGAAGACGTCGGTGGAGACCGAGCGCAGCGTCTCGAGCTCGGAGTTGCGCAGGATCGGCTGGTCCATCACGAGCTGATGGGCGTGCTGGGGCGTCTCGGTCAGCAGGTTGCCCTCCGCCCCCACGCCGGTGCCGAGCGACATGACGATCGACTCGCGGGTGGAGTCGATCGGCGGGTTGGTGACCTGCGCGAAGAGCTGCTTGAAGTAGCTGAACAGCGGCGGGCGCTGGTCGGAGAGGACGGCGAGCGCCGCGTCGTTGCCCATCGAGCCGATGGGCTCCTCGCCCGCGCGCGCCATCGGGGCGTGGAGCACCCGCAGGTCCTCCTGCGAGTAGCCGAAGGCGAGCTGACCCTGGCGCAGCGGAAGCTCGGACGCGCTCTGCGCCGCCGCCGGCGGGAGATCGTTGAAGTGCACGACGTGCTCGTCGAACCACGAGCTGTAGGGCTTCTGGCCGCCGATCGCGCGCTTGACCTCCTCGTCCTCGACGATCCGCCCCTCGACGAGGTCGACCAGGAAGATCTTGCCCGGCTGCAGGCGCCCGAGGCGCTTGACGTTCTCCGGGCGCACGTTGAGCATCCCGGTCTCCGAGCCCAGGACGACGTAGCCATCCTTGGTCTCCACCCAGCGCCCGGGACGCAGGCCGTTGCGATCGAGCGTCGCGCCGACGACGCGGCCGTTGGTGAAGGCCACCGCCGCGGGGCCGTCCCAGGGCTCCATCAGGCAGGAGTGGAAGGCGTAGAAGCCCTTGAGCTCATCGGAGAGATCGTCGCGATCCTGGTAGGCCTCCGGGATCATCATCATCACCGAGTGGGGCAGCGAGCGGCCCGCGAGCATGAGCAGCTCGAGCACGTTGTCGAACGTCGCGGAGTCCGAGCCGCCGGGGCGCACGACGGGCAGCACCTTCTGCAGGTCGATGCCGAAGAGCTCGGAGGCAAGCTGCGACTCGCGCGCGCGCATCCAGTTGACGTTGCCCATCAGCGTGTTGATCTCGCCGTTGTGGCAGATCACGCGGTAGGGATGGGCGAGCTCCCAGCTCGGGAAGGTGTTCGTCGAGAAGCGGCTGTGGACCAGCGCCAGGGCGCTGGCGAAGCGCTGGTCCTGCAGGTCGGGGTAGAAGCTGCGCAGCTGGGGCGCCTTGAGCATCCCCTTGTAGACGCAGGTCCGGCTCGAGCACGACGGCGAGTAGAACTCGGGGCCGATGGCCAGCTCGACGATGCGCCGGATGACGTAGAGCTTGCGCTCGAAGGCGTCCTGGTCGAGCTCGAAGCCCGGGCCCGCCTCGATGAAGAGCTGGCGGATGTACGGGCGCGACGCGTTGGCCGTGTCGCCCACGTGGTGCTCGTCGATCGGCACGTCGCGCCAGCCGAGCACGCGCTGGCCCTCGACGCGGACGTTGAGCTCGAGCAGCTCCTCGATCTGGCGGCGGTGGACCTCGTCGCGCGGCAGGAAGCAGACGCAGACGCCGTAGCGCCCCGGCTCAGGCAGCTCGAAGTCGACGTTGGCGCGGAAGAAGGCGTGCGGCAGCTGGAGCAGGAGCCCGGCGCCGTCGCCGGTGCGCACGTCGGCGCCCTCGGCCCCGCGGTGCTCGAGGTTGTCGAGCGCCTCGAGCGCCTTGTCGACCACGTCGTGGCCCGGGACGTTGTCGAGCCGGGCGACCATCGCGACGCCGCAGGCGTCGTGCTCGTACCTAGGGTCGTACAGGCCGTCGGCCTGTGGCGGCATTCGATCAGTCATCTGAGAGTCCCCGTGGGCCGGCGGGCGAACCCGAGAATGGACCGAACATGATAGGCAGAAGCGCGTTCGCGAACGACCCCCGGTAGGCCATGTTCGTTGCCAACCCGCGCCGGGTTCACATGCCAGGGGGTCGGGCATGGACCTCGATGCGGGACGGACTTCCCGCGACATACCGCATCACGGAGCGTCGCCGGATCCCTGCCCCGGCGCGATGCGATGACCTCCCCCACATCAGCGTCGGGACGCCTTCGGGCGTCCCGACGTCGTTACGTCCAGGACCCGGCGGGGTATCACGGTGGGTCTCGGCGTATTCTCTCCGGGGCGGCCACGGGAGGATAGGCGTCCGGAGGGCAAGGGGGCGATGATGAGCGACAACGCAAAGCGGTGGGCAGGATTCCGGCGGCTCGGCTGGGCATGACCGAGACGGCCGATTCCCAGCGCGTGCAGACACAGGCCCCTGATCTGGAGATCACGCTGCCCGCCCGAGCGGAGAACGTCGCCGTCGTACGCCACGCCGTGGGCGGCCTGGGCGAGGTCCTCGAAGTCGACGACCAGACCCTTTCGGACATCAAGCTCGCCGTCACCGAGGCCTGCACCAACGTCGTCGTGCATGCCTACCCGAACGCCGAGGGCCCGATGGGCCTGCGCGCCTCGATCGACGAGCGGCGCCTGTCGCTCGTCGTCACCGACCGCGGGCGCGGCATCGTGCCGCGGCCCGACAGCCCCGGGCTCGGCCTCGGGCTGCCGCTGATCGCCACGCTGGCCGAGTCGCTCGAGCTCGGCACCGGGCACTCGGAGGAGACCGAGGTGCGGATGACCTTCGACCTCGGCCTGCCCGCGACCGACGACGGAGGGTTTGCATGAGCGAGGGCAGCACAGCCAACGAGGCGGTCGTCCGCATCCGCAGCGGCCCGCTCGTCGGCGCGGTGCTCGGCCGCGTGGTCGGCATGCTGGCCGCGCGCGCGCAATGCCCGATCGATCGCCTCGACGACGCCATCCTGCTCACCGACGCCGTCGCAGCTCACGCGCCGGTGCACGCCCGCAACGGCCATGTCTGCGTCGTGGTCGCCGCCGACGACGAGCGCCTCGAGCTGCGAGTGGCCGAGCTGCGCCCCGACGGCGCGCAGCAGCTGCTGGCCGACGGCGACCTGCCGGGCGTCGGGAACGTCTTCGATCGCGTCGCCGACGATGTCCAGGCTCGCACGATGCCGAACGGGGACGGAGGCGAGCTCATCCTCCGCCTGAACTTCCGCAGCTGAGCAAGGAGCACGACGCTCCGCCGTCAGATCCGTCAACCTAACGAGGCCGATGCCACCTGAGTTCACCCTCACGAGCGATCCGATCGACGACGCGCGCCAGGTCGTGGCCGTCGCCGGCGAGATCGACCTGTTCACCGCGCCCGAGCTGAAGGCGGCGCTGGGCGAGGCGCTCGAGTCCGGCAGGACCCGGATCGTCGTCGACCTGACGGCCACGACGTTCTTGGACTCCACGGCGCTGGGCGTGCTGATCGGGGCGGTCAAGCGCCTGCGCTCGCGCGACGGCGTGCTGACGATCGTCAACACCGACGCGAACATCGCCAAGACCTTCGAGATCACCGGGCTCGATCAGATCTTCACGATCAGGCCCACGCGCGACGAGGCCGTCGAGGCCCTCGACGCCGACGAAGCGACCGCCTAGCTCTCGAGCAGCTTCATCACGGCCTTCTCCAGGGGGCCCTGGATCGCCGTCGCGTCGCCGTTGCGCTCGCCCGCGGCCGCCACGAGCCGGTGGTCGATGACCTCGCCGTCGCGGTAGCGGTCGAAGACCCGCGGGTCGATGTAGGACGCCCGCGCCACGGCGGGAGTGTTGCCCAGGTAGTGGGCGACCTCCTTGATGGCGCGCGTGATCGCGCGCTTGCGGCCGGTCTTGGTCGCGGCCGCCTCCTCGGAGACCGCGAGGGCGACCGCCGCGAGCACGGTCGCCGCCCACGTGCGGAAGTCCTTGGCCGAGACGTCCTTGCCGGTGGCCTCCTTGAGCCAGGCGTTGATGTCCTCTGAGCGCAGGTCGGCCCAGCGCCGGCCGCGCTTGTAGGCCAGGAGCTCGTCGCCCCCGCCGCGCCGGCGCTTGAGCTCGCCGACGATCTCGGCGGCCACCGGGTCGACCACCGCCTGCACGCGGCGCTTGCCGGACTTGGCCGGGTAGTCGAAGACGAGCACCCCGTTGCGCATGCTCACGTGGCTCTTCTTCATGGTCGCCAGCCCGTAGCTCTCGTTGCGCACGGCGTAGTCCTCGCCGCCGACGCGGAAGAAGCCGCGGTCGAGCAGGCGCACGGCGCACGCGGACACGCGGTCGTAGCTGAGCTCGCCGCCCTGCGCGAGCTCGGCGTCGACGCGCTTGCGCAGGCGGGGCAGCGTGCGGGCGAAGACGAGCATGTCCTCGAACTTCTCCATGTCGCGGCGCTCGCGCCAGCGCGGGTGGTAGAGGTACTGCTTGCGTCCGGCCGCATCGACGCCGGTCGCCTGGATGTGGCCTCCCGGGTAGGGGCAGATCCACACGTCCTCCCACGCCGGCGGGATGACGAGATCGTGGATGCGCCCCAGGACCTCGTCGTCGTCGACGGGGTTGCCGTCGGCGTCGAGGAAGCGGAAGCCGCGCCCGTGGCGCCGGCGCGCGATGCCCGGGCCGGTGCAGTCGGCGCGGCGCAGGCGCGGGTTGGGAGTGACGGTCGTGGCGGCCACAGCGGGGTGGGCGTACCCGCCGCGGCCGTGCGACTAGCTCTTGCTTGGCGCCTTCTTGCGCGAGGAGGCCGGCTTCGCCTTGGCCTTGGCCGGCGCCTTCTTCGCCTTGCCGGCGCCGTTGCTGCCGTCGGCCTCCTTGTCGCGCACCGCGTCGAGGCTGGCCTTCAGCGCGGCCATGAGATCGGGGACCGGCTCGTCGTCCTCCTCGGCGGCCGGCTGCACGGCGATCTCCTCGCCGGCGGCCTTGCGCTCGATGAGGTCGAGGACCTCTTGGCGGTAGGTGTCGTGGTACTTGGACGAGTCGAAGGGGCCCGCGAGCGACTCGACGAGCTGCTTGGCGATGTCGAGCTCGCGCTTGGTCACGTCGACGTCGGCGGTGGCCGCGATCTCGTCGATGGTGTCCGGGTCGACGACCTCGTCGGGGAAGAGCATGGTCGACATGCCCAGGACGTGGTCGTCCATCGGGCGCACCGCGACGAGCGCCTCCTTGGAGCGGATGACCACCCGCGCGATGGCGACGCGGCCGGTCTCGCGCATGGCGTCGACGAGCAGCCGGTAGGGCTTGGCCCCACCGGTCCCCGGCGCCAGGTAGTAGGGGTGGTCGTAGTAGATCGGGTCGATGTCGGAGAGCTCGACGAAGTCCTCGATCTCGATCGTCTTGGTCTTCTTGGGCTGCAGGGTCTCGAGCTCGCCGGGCTCGATGACCACGTAGCGATCGGGCGTGAGCTCGAAGCCCTTGACGATGTCGTCGTAGGCGACCTCGTCGCCCGTCGAGGGGTCGACGCGCTTCTGCGAGATCCGCACGCCGGACTTGCCGCTGAGCTGGTGGAAGCGCACGGTCTTGCGGTTGACCGAGCTATAGAGCTTGACGGGGACGGTGACCAGGCCGAAGGAGATCGCACCGGTCCAGATGGAGCGCGCCATGGTCTCCAGTATCCCCCATGCGCCCGGGGTTTCCTCCGGGCGCAGGGGGAATTGCGGCTAGGAGCGCGCGCTCGCCCCCGCCGGCTGCGGGGCGTCCTCGTGGCGGCCCTCCGCGAACTCCTCGACGATCTTGGCGCAGAACGCGGGCAGGTCATCGGGGTTGCGGCTGGTCACGAGGCCCTCGTCGACGACGACCTCCTGGTCGACCCAGTTGGCGCCCGCGTTGCGCAGATCCTTCTGCAACGACGGCCACGAGGTCACGGTGCGGCTGCGAACGACGCCCGCCTCCACGAGGATCCAGGGGGCGTGGCAGATGGCGCCGACCGGCTTCTTCGCGTCGAAGAAGGCGCGCACGAAGGCCATGGCATCGGGGTCCACGCGCAGGAAGTCCGGGTTGGCGACGCCACCGGGCGCCACGAGCCCGTCGTAGTCGGCGGCGTCCGCGTCGGCCACCGCCTTGTCGGCGGTGAAGGTGTCGCCCTTGTCGAGGTGGTTGAAGCCCTGGAACGCGCCCTTCTTCAGCGAGATCAGCTCGACCTCCGCGCCGGCGTCGCGAACCGCCTTCAGTGGCTCGGTCAGCTCGACCTGCTCCACGCCGTCGGTCGCGAGAAACGCGATGCGCTTGCCGTCCAATGCGCCCATGTTCGGTACTCCTTCGATCGCTTGCGCTCACGATCGGCCTACCGGCGTCAGGCAGGGCTCAAACGGCCATTCACGCGCCACACCGTGCCGCGGCGCTCGTACTCGAGCTCGCGCTCGGCGGCCAGCGCGGCCTCGGGGCCGAAGTAGCGCTCGGCGAGGTGCAGCGCGAGATCGAGGCCCGAGGTGACGCCGCCGGCGGTGACGAGGTCGCCGTCGTCGACGACGCGCGCGCGGACGACGTGTGCGCCGGCCGCCTCGAGGTCGGCGATCGCGCCGTGGTGGGTGATCGCGTGGCGCCCTTCGACGAGGCCCGCGGCCGCGAGGATCATCGCCCCGGTGCACACGGAGGCCACCACGGTGCCGCGCGCGTGGCGCTCGGCGATGGCGCGCGGCAGGGCGCCGAGCTGGGCCTGCGCCCACGCTCCCTGCTCGGAGCGGTCGTTCCAGCCGCCGCCCGGCACGACGAGCACGTCGAGGTCGTCGGACAGCGGGCGATGGGGCGTGATGACGGTCCCGTGGGCCGCGCGCACGGTGGCCGTGCCGTCGAGGGTGACGAGCGCCGCATCGAGGTCGTCGCGGACGTCGGCGAAGCCCGAGAGCACCTCCCAGGGCGCCAGCGCGTCGAGTTCGTCGAAGCCGTCGTAGAGGAGCACTTCGCATCGCATGGCCCCAGCGTGGCGATTCTCCCGCCTGCGCGCCAGTGGCAGGAATGCCACTGTGCAATAGATTTCCGCCATGCATCGCCTCACTGTCCTGGCCCTGCCCAGCGTGGTCGCGTTCGACCTCTCCACCCCGGCGCAGGTCTTCGGCAACGAGCCGGGGCGCTACGTCTTCACCGCGTGCGGGATCCGCGCCGGCAAGGTGCCGAGCACGACGGGCTTCGCGATCGACGTCCCGCGCGGCCTCGATGCCCTCGCGGAGGCGGACACCGTGCTCGTGCCCGGCCTGCGCCCGGCGCAGTGGCCGCCTCCGGCGGAGGTCCTGGATGCGCTGCGGACCGCCCACGCGCGCGGCGCCCGCGTGGCCTCGATCTGCACCGGCGTCTTCGTCCTGGCCCACGCCGGCCTGCTCGATGGCCGCCGGGCCACGACGCACTGGGCCCACGCCGAGCAGCTGGCCGAGCGCTATCCGGCGGTCACCGTCGATCCCGGCGTCCTGTACGTCGACGAGGGCGACGTGCTCACCTCGGCCGGCGTCGCCGCGGGCATCGACCTCTGCCTGCACCTCCTGCGCCGCGACCACGGCGCCGAGGTGGCCAACGCCGCCGCGCGGCGGATCGTCGTGGCGCCCCACCGCGACGGCGGCCAGGCGCAGTTCGTCGACACGCCGCTGCCCGCCGCGGCCGAGCGGGGGCTCGAGCCCACGCGGGCCTGGGCGCTGGAGCGCCTGCGCGAGCCGCTCACGGTGGCAGCGATGGCGCGCCACGCCGCCTGCAGCGAGCGCAGCTTCGCCCGGCGCTTCCGGGCCGAGACGGGCACCACCCCGCTGCAGTGGCTGCTGCTGCAGCGCGTGCTGCACGCACGCCGCCTGCTGGAGTCCACCGACCTCCCGGTCGAGGACGTCGCCGACCACGCCGGCTTCGGCACCGCCACCTCGCTGCGCTCGCATTTTCGCCGCGCGACGGCAACGACACCGCTCGCGTATCGCCGCAGCTTCAGGGGTAGTCCCGCGTAATGGCTACCACCCGAAACGCGGCGCAGGGCATCCTCGCCGACGACAACACCGAGACCCGCGAGAAGATCATCGAGCTGCTGACCAAGGGCTACTGGATGGAGATCGAGACGGTGATGAGCTACATCACCAACTCGGTGAACCCCGACGGCGTGCGCGCCCAGGAGATCATCGAGTCGCTCACCGAGGACATCCAGGAGGAGCTCGGTCACGCGCAGCAGTTCGCCGCGCGCATCAAGGAGCTCTACGGCGTCGTGCCCGGCTCGCTGGACTTCACCGCCGAGCAGTCCTACCTGCAGCCGCCCGAGCACCAGACCGACATCGTGCACGTCATCAAGGGCGTCATCGAGGCCGAGACCGGCGCCATCGAGCACTACAACCGCATCATCCAGGAGACCGACCAGATCGATCCCGTCACCCAGGACATGGTCATCGCCATCCTGCGCGACGAGGAGGGCCACCGGCGGCTGTTCGAGGGCTACCTGCGCGAGTACGAAGCCGAAGGGCTGGCGTAGCGCGATGCCTCCCCGCGGCGTGAAGAAGGGCACCAAGCGCGCGCGCCAGTACGAGGCCGTCAAGGAGTCGGTCAAGGCGCGCGGCGCGTCGACCGATCGCGCCGAGGAGATCGCGGCGCGCACGGTGAACAAGGAGCGCGCCCGCTCCGGCGAGTCGCAAACCGCCTCGCGCAGCTCGACACAGGACATCTCCTCCGGCCGCCGCGGCGGCCTGCGCTCGGGCTCGGGCGGCCCGCGCGGGCGGACCCGCGAGCAGCTCTACAACGAGGCCAAGAGCCTCGGCGTCGAGGGCCGCTCGAAGATGAACAAGGCCCAACTGCAGCGGGCGGTCGACAACAAGAAGCGCTGAGGACGCGGGCGCTGCGGTCGAGCCTCCGGCGCTCGCGCTGGTGCGCGACGTCTACGGCATCACCGAGGGGAAGCAGTGTGCCTGGGCCCGATCGCCTGAGGTCGTCCTCGGCGCGAACTGCGTGGGAATACTCCCGGTTTCCGGTAGCGATCCCACGCAGTTCGGGCCTCCGCCGACTCCCTTTCCCTCGGTGATTGCAGTAGACGCCGCGCAGCGCCGCGGCGGATCACGGAAGGACGTGGCGCGCCCGCCGTCGCGGCGGGCGCGCTCGGTCCCTCACACGGTCTCGGGTGCGGGCGGCGGATCGATCGGGTCCTCGCGCGGAGCGTCGGGCTCGGGCGGCGGGGGCTCGACCGGCTCGGGCGCGTCGGGCGGCTCGGGGTCGGGGAAGGCCGGCCCCGGATCGGGCCCGCCGGGGGGCCCGGGCGGCGTCACGGGCTCGGGGTCGGGCACCACCGACGGCTCGGGAACGACGGGCGTCGGCACCTGAGCCGGCTGCGGGACCTCGAGCACGAGGCCGCTCACGACGTGCGGCGCTCCAGGTCGGCCACTTCCTCGGCCTTCGCGTCGGCGCGCTCGTGGGCCTCGGCCAGCTCCTCCTTGGCCTCGCCCTTGCGCTCTTCGCGCGCGCCCTCGCCGCGCAGCGAGGGGTCGTCGGCGAGGTCGCCTGCCGCCTTCTTGAAGCGGCCGCTGATCTTGTCGAGAATGCTCATAGCCCGGGCCTACCCGAGCGGTGTGTCGCTTAGCCGCCGGCGAAGCTCGTCGATCGACTCGAACACGGCGACCGCACCGGCCTCGCGCAGCTCCTCGTCGGAGAAGCCGCCCGTGAGCACGGCGATCGTGTCGACGCCTGCGTTCTCCGCCGCGCGGCAGTCCCACGTGGAGTCGCCGATCATCACCGCCGGGCCACCGCCGACGCGCTCCAGCGCGGCCTCCACGAGGTCGGGCGCGGGCTTGGTCGCCTCTACGTCGCCCGAGCTCGTCCAGGCGTCCGCGAGCCCGCGCGCGTCGAGCAGGTCGAGGTAGTGCTCGATCTCGTCGGGCTTGGCCGAGCTGGCCAGGACCACGGCGCGCCCGAGGCGCTTGAGGTCGATGATCAGCTCGCGCGCGCCGTGCAGTGGCTCGACCTCGTCGATCATCGCCATGTACAGGGCCTTCTCGGCGGCGCGGATGTCCTCGCCGAGATCGTCCTCGACCTCGTCTCCGCACAGCGCAGCGACGATCTGGTCGCCGCCCATGCCGATGTGGCGATGGATGCGCCAGATCGCGACGTGCTGATCGTGCTGGCGCAGCGCGCGATACCAGGCGATGGTGTGCTGGTAGTTGGAGTCGACGAGCGTGCCGTCGATGTCGAGGATCGCTGCGGGCCCGCTCATCTGTGCCATCGCCTCCATAGGCCGATACCGAACCACAGCCAGACGAACATCGCGGTCACGCCCGCGAGCACGACGATCACCGTCGGCGCCCTGAAGAGCACGTCCGTCACGAGCAGCACCGCCCCGTCCATCGCCACCGCCAGGGCCGCGAGGCCACAGATGAACTGGCGCGTGCCCATCTGGATGATGCGCTGCTTCTCGTGCTCCTGGAAGGCGATCCGGTGATACGCGCTGGGTGCGACGAGGAACGCTGTCGCGGTCGCCGCCGCCAGCAGCGTGAAGAGATAGACGTCGCGCTGGAAGGCGTTGACCATCTCGAAGCGCTGCTGGAACGGGACGGCGAGCAGGAAGGCGAAGAGGACCTGCACGCCCGGCATCGCGACGCGCAGCTCGTTGAGCAGCTCGGTCATCTGCCGGTTGAGGCGCTCCTGCTCCTCGTCGCTGCGGTCTGACTCCTCAGCGCGCTCGCGGTCGGCCACGCGCCAGGTATTCCCCCGCGGGGCGGAGGACTACGCGGCGGTGGCCATCGGCGCGAGGATGGTGTCGCGCAGCGAGTCGACCGAGCGGCGGATCAGCCGCGAGACGTGCATCTGCGAGATCCCGACCTCGTCGGCGATCTCGCGCTGGGTCAGCCCTTCGAAGAAGCGCAGGTGCAGGATCTCGCGCTCGCGCGGGGCCAGCTCGTCGAAGCCGCGACGCAGCATCAGGCGCTGCTCGGTGCGCTCGAAGCCCAGGTCGTCCTCGCCGATCGCCTCGAGGGCGCCGACGCCGTCCGCCAGCGGCTCGTCGAGCGACATCATGCGATAGGCCTCGCCCGCGCTGAGCGCCTCGACGACCTGATCGACGCTGGCCTGCGCGCCGGCGGCGAGCTCGTCGACGGTGGGCGAGCGCCCGAGGTCGCGCGTGAGCGCCTCGCGCGTGCGCGTCAAGCGGGCGTTGAGCTCCTGGACGTCGCGCGGCACGCGCAGCATCCACCCGCGATCGCGGAAATGGCGCTTGATCTCGCCGGCGATGGTCGGCACGGCGAAGGTCGCGAACTTGACCTCGCGGTCGAGGTCGAAGCGGTCGATCGCCTTGAGCAGCCCGACCGATGCCACCTGCTCGAGGTCGTCGAGGGGCTCGCCCTTGTTGGCATAGCGCCGCGCAAGGCTGCGCGCGAGCGGCAACATCCGCGCGACGAGCTCCTCGCGCGCGGCATGGTCCTCTTGATCGTGCCACCGCCGAAGCAGCTCACGAGTCTCTCCCACCAGATCCACATTCCCTCCCCGGGATGGGTCTCTTGCGACCTGCCTGCCGCCTTGCCTTGTCCTCCTTCATGGACGCATTGACAAGGTGGACACCCCCGGTCACGTACCGACATGGCACCATTGCATAGGGATGCAGAGGGTGGGCAAAGGTGGACAGACCGTTTCCGCGACGCGATTCGCCGCGCTCACCGGGGTGTCGCGCGAGCGCCTGCGCACGTGGGAGCGCCGCTACGGCTTTCCCGAGCCCCATCGGACCGATGCCGGGCCGCGCCGCTACGCGCTGGAGGACGTCCAGCGCGTGGTCGCCGTGCGCCGCGCCGCCGAGGCCGGCGTGCCCATCCCGCGGGCGATCGAGCGCACCCGCTACGACGAGGCGCCGTCGCATCTGGCCTCGCACATCTTCGCCGCGCTCGTCGAGCACGCGCCCGTGCCGGTGGCGGCGCTCTCGGGCCCCGCGCCGCTGCGCGTGGAGTTCGTCAACGGCGCCCTGCGCTCCCTGCCGGGCGCGCCGCGACCCGGCGAGGAGCTCACGACGGCGCTGCCCACCTTCTACGACTCGCCCTGCGTGCTGGCGCTGCAGCAGCTCTTCGCCACCGCCGGCGCCCCGACCGAGGCCGAGCATCCGGCCTGGGGCGGTGACACCCGCCAGACCGCGCGCTCGACCCTGTTCCGCCTGCCCTCCGAGCCCGACGCGCGCCCGCTCGTCGCGATGGTCGGCCTCGAGGGCGAGGGGGAGCGCGTCGCCCGCAGCGCGCTCGCCGAGCTCCAGCGCGAGGCCGTGGAGCTGCGCCGCCGCGACGAGCGTCACACGCGCTGGCTCGACGCGCTCGCGCTGCTGGCCGAGGAGTTCCGCCGCGAGCCCGGGCGCGTCGCGGTCGACAACGGGCTCGACGTGATCCTGCGCCACACCGCCGCGCTCGACGGCGCGATCGCCTTCTACGTCTCCGGCCAGCTCGTGGTGCCGAGCTCGCGCCGCGGCCTGCTGGAGTCCAGCCCCACCACCGTGTCGGCGCATCCCGAGCTCGCGCGCTGCCTGCGCGACGGCGAGCCGGCGTGGCTCGACGCCGCCGCCTCGGCGGCCCTCGGCGTCCCGCCCGACCTGCACGCCTCGGTGATGCCGATCATCGTCGCCGGCGAGCCGCTGGGACTGGTCGTCTTCGTCTTCGCCGAGGTCGAGCCCCACGACGAGGACAACAGGCGACTGCTCACGGCCGTGTCGGCCGCGATGGGCTTCGCGCTGCTGCGCGACCGCCTGGCCCAGGAGCTGCGCGAGGCGGCCGGCGCGCCGGGATAGAACATCGACGCCTGGAGGTGGGCGTCGTGCGCAGTTGCGTACCCCCCGCCCACCTCCATGTCGGCGTCTTGGTGCCCCCCAAGGCACGCGCCCCCCGCAGGGGGCTCAGTCGGGCGACGGCTGCTGGCGCGCCGTGGCGTAGGCGCGCAGGCGCGCGACCGACTGGCGGATGATGCGCGAGACCTGCATCTGCGAGACGCCGATGCGCTCGCCGATCTCGGCCTGCGTGAGGTCCTCGGCGAAGCGCAGGCGCAGCACCTCGCGCTCGCGCGGTGTGATCGAGCGCATGAGGTGCTCGATCGTCGCGCGATCCTCGGCCAGCGCGAAGCCGTGCTCGTCGGTGCCCAGCGTGTCGCCGAGGGTGTCGCCGCTGTCGTCCTCGCTGCCGCGCGGCGCCTCCAGCGAGGTGGCCTTGTAGGCGCCCGACGCCTCCAGCGCTTCGAGCACGTCCTCCTCGTCGGCGCCGACCTTGGCGCCGATCTCCTCGACCGTGGGTTGGCGATGGAGGTCCAGCGACAGCTCGGAGACCGCGCGGTCCACCTTCAGCGCCAGCTCCTGCAGGTCGCGCGGCACGCGCACCGACCAGGTGCGGTCGCGGAAGTAGCGCTTGATCTCGCCCAGGATGGTCGGCACCGCGTAGCTCGAGAAGGCGACCTCGCGCCCGAGGTCGAAGCGGTCGATCGCCTTGACCAATCCGAGGCAGGCGACCTGGAAGAGGTCGTCGAAGGGCTCCTCGGGGCGCTGATAGCGCCGCGCGAGCTGGCGCGCGAGCGGCAGGAAGCGCTCGACCAGCATCTCGCGGTCGACCGGGTCGCGCTTGTCCAGATAGCGCGCGAACAGCGCGCGATCCTGCTCGGCGCGATTGACCTGGCGCCCGGCGTCTTGCTCCCCGCGCGTATCCACGGTCAAGGCGTCGACGGCCATTCGGGTGGCCCGGATTGCGGGGTGGTAGTCGGGAAGGAAGCCATGGCGCTCGAACGGGTACGAGCGCCGGGGCGGTGGGGCGCACTTACGAGGCGGGCGGGAAGCTGGGCCGTGCCGTCGCGAACAGCATTGTACCGCCCGGTGTACGCTGCAACGCAACCAGTGGGGGTGAGGGTTGGGCGATGACCATGGACAGACGGCGCTGAGGATCCTCCTGGCCGACGAGGACCCGGGGGCGCTCAAGGTCACCGCGGGCCAGGTGCGCGAGCTCGGGCACACGCCGACGGAGATCGCGGTCAGCCTGCGCGAGGCCGCCGAGGCCATCGCGCGTGACGATCCGGACCTGACGATCGTCGTCATCTACGGCGACGACGAGCAGCACGCGCTCGACCTCATCGAGGAGATCGACGCCTTCTCCTCCGGGCCGGTCATCGCCCTGCTCGACCGCGAGGACCCCGAGTTCGTGGCCGCCGCGGCCGATCGCGGCATCTTCGCCTACGCGCGCCAGGAGACCGCGGAGTCGATCCAGAGCGCCATCGAGGTCGCCATGCGGCGCTGGCGCGAGCACCACGAGTTGGAGGCGCAGGTCACGCGCCTGGAGAACGCGCTGGAGCGCCGGGCGCTCATCGAGCGTGCCAAGGGGATCCTCATGGAGCGCCACAACGTCGACGACCGAGACGCCTTCCAGCGCGTGCGCCAGCACGCCCGCAGCACCAACCGCACGGTCGTCGACGTGGCCGCCGCCGTGACCGAGGGCCACGCCCTGCTGCCCAAGGCGCACGATTAGCGCAGGACGCGGCCGGGGAAACCTTGCGCAGCCGAATCCAGGGGTTCGGCGCCAGTCAGTCCCCCGGAAAGGAGCACTTCAGGTGATCGGCATCGTCATCGCAGTCCTCGTCGCGGCTCTCGTTTATTGGCTGTGCCTCGTTCTCGGCCTTCCGTCCATCGTCGGCATCATCGCCGCGATCCTCGTCCTGCTCGGCGGGGTGGGTACCGGCGGCTACGGGATGCGTGCGGGCAGGCGCCTCTAGCCCGCCGGCAGAGCACAGCGCGCCCGACCGCCACCGCGTCGGGCGCGCTCCCTTGCGCCAGGTCGTGGTGCGCGCGGGCAAGAACTACCTCGCGCACCAGCTGACCGACCGGGCGGCGACGCTCACGTACTACGCGATGATGTCGCTGTTCCCGGCGCTGCTCGTGGGCGTCACGCTGCTGGGCATCGTCGGCCAGCAGGGCCTCGTCACCGACGCCACCAACTACCTCGTCGATCACGGCGTCGACGGCGACACCGCGAACGTCATCCGCAGGGTGTTGCAGAACATGGTCAACGCCTCGGGCGGGGCGCTCGGCGTCACCCTGATCGTCTCCGTGCTGCTCGCGCTCAACGGCGCATCGGGCGCCTTCGGCGCCGCGGGTCGCGCGCTGAACGTGGTCTACGGCGCCGAGGAGAGCCGGGGCATGTTTCACCGCAAGCTCACCGACCTGGCCACGACGCTCGTCGTCATCGTGCTCTTCGCCGTCGTCCTGGCCTCGATCTTCCTCGGCGGCCAGATCGCCGACGACCTCTTCGGCAAGATCGGCCTCGGCTCGACCGCCGCGACGGTCTGGTCCTACGCGCGCTGGCCGGTCGCGCTGGTGGCGGCCACGGTCGCCTACGGCATCGTCTACGGCCTCGCGCCCGACACCGAGCCCCGCAGGATCCGCTGGCTCACGCCGGGCGCCGTCGTCGGCGTGGTGCTGTGGATCGCGCTCTCGCTCGGCTTCTCGGTCTACGTACGCAACTTCTCGAGCTACGGCGCCGTGTACGGGGCCTTCGCCGCGGCGATCGTGCTGCTGCTGTGGCTCTACCTCTCGGCCAACGCGTTCCTCTTCGGCGCCGAGCTCAACGCCGAGCTCGAGCGGGGCGCCGGCGAGGATCAGGCGAGCGCGCGGTCCGTGAGCTCCGGCGGGTAGGAGCACAGGCCCGCCCGGCCCGGGCAGGTCGCGCACAGCCCGCGATGAGGGACCTCGGCCACCGGATACTCGCCGGCCAGCAGCGGGGCCGCGGCGTCGCGCAGCCCGCTCTCGAGCGCCTCCGCGTCACCCTGCTCATAGCGCACCACGGCCGGCTCCCCGGGGCGCTCGAGGAAGAGGTGGGCGACCTCCACAGCCGGCGCCCCCGAGCGCAGCGCGGCCAGCGCGTAGATGCGCCGCTGCGTGGCGTAGTGGGCCTCGACGAGCACGTCGAGGTCGGCGTCGCCGACGCGGTCCGACTTGTAGTCGACGATCAGCGCCGCGCCGTCGCCCTCGTGGGCGATGACGTCGACGAAGCCGTTGAGCATCGGCCCGTCGGCCAGCGCGAACGCGAAGGACTGCTCGCGGTGCACGGCCCGCGCGGCACCCAGCCGCTCGCGCAGGGTGCTGCCGGCGAAGGCGGCGACCATCGCCCGCAGGTCGTCGACGTCGGCGTCGGTGAGCTCGGTGTCGTGCATGGCGGCGACGGCGCGGATGGCCTCGGCGTCCGGTGGGGCGGCTCCGGGGCGCAGGTCCAGGGCCTCCAGGAGCTCGTGCACGATCGTGCCGCGCACGCGCAGCTCGAGCGTCGGGGCCGGCGCCTCGGGATCGCGCAGGTGCGCGGGCGGCTCCTGCTCTGCGAGCCCGAGGCCGCGCTCGAGGTGGAAGCGGTAGGGGCACTGCGCGTAGCGGCTGAGCGAGGAGTAGCTCAGCGTGGCGGGCGGCGGCGGCGGCGCCACGACGGGCTCGGCCGGCGCCGTCGCCGGGGCCGGGGTGCTCACCGGGGCCCCGCCGTTGAGCGCGAGCGCGAGCTGCTCGCCGGGCGCGACGGGCGCGGGCGCCTCGAGGCGCAGGACGTTGCTCGCCGGGCTGTTGAGCACGGTGCGCACCAGGCCGTCGTCGCGCACCGGATCACCGGGATCGAGCGTCGCCACACCGGCGACCAGCGCCGGCGCGATCCAGCTGATCGGCGCCACCCCGGGCCCCGGCTGCGGCCAGTTGTCACCCAGGCGCGCGGCGCCGCTGAGGATCAGGCGCTCCTCGGCGCGCGTCATCGCGACGTGCATGACGCGCCGCTCCTCGGCCTCGTCGGCGGCTCGGCGCTCGGCCTCGATGGCGTCGAAGTCCAGCGCGGTGACCTTGGCGGCGTCCAGCCCAATGAGCCGCAGGCCGACGCGATCCTCGCTCACGTTCAGGTCGGGCGGGCTGAGATTGCCCCGGCGGCCGAGGTCGGCGATGACGACGACCGGGAACTCCAGGCCCTTGGCGGCGTGGATGGTCATCAGGCGCACGGCGTCGAGGCCGCCGAGGTCGACGGGCGCGTCGGGCTCGCGGGCATCGGCCTCGAGCTCGGCGGTGGCGAGGTCGATGAAGCCGCGCACGTCGCGCCCGCGGCGCGCCTCGTAGGCGGCCGCCATGCGCAGCAGCTTGTGGACGTTGGCCAGCCGTCGCGCGCCGCGCGGCAGCGCGAGCATGTGCAGGTCGTAGCGGGTGCGGCGCAGCGCGCGCTGGAGGACCTCGTCGAGCCCGAGGCGCGGCGCACGGTCGCGCTCGTCGGCGAACCAGGTACGGAACGCCTTCAGGCGCCGGGCATCCTCGGGCGCCGGCTCCTGCTCGTGGACCGCCTCCCAGATCGTCGTGCCGCCCTCGCGCGCGTTGAGCGCCAGCAGGGCCAGCGCGTCCGACGACAGGCCGACCATCGGCGAGGCGAGCAACCCCAGCAGCGCCTCCTCGTCGCGCGGGTTGGCCAGCGCGGCGAGCAGATGGCAGAGGTCGCGGATCTGCTGGCGTCCCCACCATCCGCTTCCGCCGCCCGCCAGCGTCGGCAGCCCGGCGAGCTCCAGAGCGCGCTCGTAGAGGCCCATCTCGGCCGAGGCACGCAGCAGCACGACGATGTCGCGCGGAGCCACGCCCTCCTCGTGCACCAGCGCCCCCACCCGCTGGGCCACGAGGCGCGCCTCGGCCTGCTTGACGGCGCTCGCGGCGGGCAGCCCCACGCCGAGTGCCTTCGGCGCATCGCCATTCCACGCGTCGGCGTCGGTCAGCAGCAGCTCGACCACCGGCTCGGAGGCCGGCGGATCGTCGCGGCCGGGGCGCAGCGCCACCCAGCGGTCGTGCAGAGGGCCGAAGCCGTCGTTGAGGGCGCGCAGGATCTCCGGGCGCGAGCGGAAATTGGTGGCCAGCGTCGCGGTCTGCCCGACCGTCTCCAGGCGGTCGCGGCGCGCGCGGAAGACCTCGACGTCGGCGTGGCGGAAGGCGTAGATGGCCTGCAGCTCGTCGCCCACCGTGCAGGCGTTGCCGCGCGCCACGAGCTCGAGCAGCTCGAGCTGCAGCGGATTGGTGTCCTGGAACTCGTCGACCATGATGCGCTCGAAGCGCTCGCGGTAACCGGCGGCGATGCCCGGCTCGCGGACGAGCAGGTCGCGCGCCAGCAGCTCGAGATCGTCGAAGTCGACGCCGGCCCGGGCGCGCTTGGCCGCCGCGTAGGCGTCGGCGTAGCGCCCCAGCAGCTCGTCGACGAGCGCGAGCGCCGGGACGGCGCGCTGGTCGGCGAGCGCGTGGACGTGGTCGTCGCACGCCGCGCGGTAGGCGTCGGCGGCGGGCGTCTTCAGTGCGCCCGCGTTGCGCGCGACCTTCGCGCCCTTCGGATGGGCGCCCGCGCCGGCGTCGAGCGCGACGCGGCAGACCTCGAGTGCCTGGCGCGCGGCGTCGACGGCCGCGCCCCCGTTGGCGCCCGCGAGCTCGGCGGCGAACGCGGCGTACGCGCGCTGCAGCGCGGCGCGGGCGGCGCCGGGATCGGCGGGGCGCGGCGTCGGCAGCGCCGGGCGCGTCTGCCCGCGCGAGCGCAGCGCGTCGTGCGCGCCGACGACCATGCGCTGCAGGCGATCGACGGTGTAGGCGGCGGCGAGGTCGAGCGCGTCGGCGCGCGGCGCGGCGAGGAAGTCGGCCAGCGCGGCGTCGAAGGCCTCGCGCTGGGCGGCGCGGCCGTCGGCCGGATCGAGCACGGAGAAGGCGGGGTCGAGGCCGGCCGCCACCGCATGCGCGCGCAGGATCCGCGCGCAGAAGCCGTGGAAGGTGGTGATCCATGCCCCTTCGGCCGCGCGCGCGGCCTCGCGCTCGCCGAGCTCGAGCAGGCGCCCGCGCACGCGGGCGCGCAGCTCGCCCGCCGCCTTCTCGGTGAAGGTGATGGCCAGCACCTGGTCAGCGCGCAGGCCGTCGTGCACGACGGAGGCGACGAAGCGCTCGACCAGCACCGACGTCTTCCCCGAGCCCGCGTTGGCCGACAGCATGAGGTCGCCCTCGCGACGCGCGATGGCCTGCGCCTGCTCCGGGGTGAAGGGATGGCTCACTGCGACGCCGCCTCGCAGCGGCAGATCGTGGGATGCGCGCAGCCGCCGCCGTAGGCACACGAGGTGGGGTCGGGGACCAGCACACCCGAGCGGATCCCGCGCACCGCCTGCAGCGCGGCGTCCAGGACCTCCTGCAGAAGCGCATCGAACTCCGCAGGCGCCAGGCGATCCTTGCCGACGCTGGCCAGGCCCGGATCGGCGCCGTCGAGCAGCAGGCCGCGCGGGCGCCCGTCGTCGTCGCGGCCGAGCGGCTGATAGAGGCCGCCGACCGCCTCCACGCCGAGCAGCTGCGGCAGCGCCAGCAGGTAGAGCCCGACCTGCAGCCGCGCGTCCTCCAGCCATTTGGCCTGGGGCGGCGCGCCCTTGCCCTTGTAGTCGTAGACGATCGCCTCCGCGCCGTCCGCGCTGACGTCGATGCGGTCGATGCGGCCCTGCAGGCGCAGCTCGCCGCCGGCCAGCTCGGCCGGCGCCAGAGCGTCGTCCGGGCCGCCGAAGCGCAGCTCGAACTCCCTCGGCGCGAAGGCCGACTGACCGTGCGCCGCCTGCTCGACGTAGCGCAGCAGATCGGCCTCCAGCCGGCGCAGCGCCGCCCGCCGGCGCTCGGCGTTGGGCGAGATGGTGGCATCGTCGGCGCGCGCGTCGAGGCTGGTACGCAGGAGTGCGCGGGCCTCGTCGAGGCGCTCGGGCGTCAGCGGGCCACCCGCCGACAGCGCGCGCAGCGTGTCCTCGAGGACGCGGTGGGCGAGATCGCCGCGCAGCATCGGCTCGGGGTCGGGCTCGAGCGCGGTGGGCCGCAGCAACCGGTCGACGAACCACTTGACCGGACAGGAGGCGTACGCCTCCAGGGCCGAGGCCGACCAGGTGGCGCGCGCGTTGACGAAGCCGAGCACGCGCGCGTCGCGCAGCGAGGCCAGCGCCGGCTCGGGCGCCCCCGGTCCCGCCGCCACGCGCGCGCGGGCCTCCTCGTTCTCGGTCGGCGCGAGCGCGGCCTCGAAGCCGGCCGCGCCCAGCGGGCGGCGCTGCACCCGCCCCGCGGCGGCCGCGGCGAAGGCGTCCAGGACGTCGTCGACGAACAGCGAGCGCACGCACGGCTCCCCCTCGTCGTCGGCCGCCGGCCAGCTGAGCGCGAGCAGCTCGGTCGGGCGGCTGACCACGGCGTAGAGCAGGTAGCGCTCGGCGTCGAGGCGATCCTCGCGCAGGCGCAGGCGCAGCCCGGAGGCGGCGTTGAGCGCGCGGCGCTCGTCGTCGCCCAGGAACGGCTCGGGGGTGGCGGGGCGCGGGAAGGCGTCCTCGCGCAGGCCGCACAGGAAGACCGCCCGCACCCGCCGGGCCCGGAGCGCGCGCGGGCTCGTGATGGCCACGAGCCCGGGGCGCGGATCGTCGTGGGCGCGCACCTCGAGGTCGTGCAGCACGCGCGCGAGCTCGCCGGGCGCGGGCACCAGCGCCCGATCCACGGCTGCCAGGCCGGACCCACCGGCTTCGCCGGCGTGTGCCCCGAGCTCGCCCAGCGCCGCGCGCAGCGCTGCGCCGACGCGCGCGTCGAGGGCCTCGGGGCCGGCCAGCACCCGCGCGGCGCCACGGTGCGGGGCGGCGAAGAGCGCGCTGCACTCGGCGGCCAGGCGCCGGCACAGCGCGGCCGGATCGCCCGCCGCCTCGACGAGGCGGTCGAGCTCGTGCAGGACGAAGTCGGGATGGTGCGCCTCCCACAGCCGGCGTGCCGCGGTCGCGGTCGCGGCCCCATCCTTGCGCGCGCGCTCCTCGAGCTGATCGGCCAGCCCGGGGCGCGCGAGCTTGCCCGGGGTGCGCAGCCAGGCCAGCAGGTCGTCGGCGCTGCCGCTGCCCAGCGCGCAGCGCAGCAGGGCGACGACCCCGCGCCCGAGCGCCGTGTGTCCCGCGACGATCGTGCGCTCCAGGGCGAACGGCACCTCGAGCGCGCCGAAGACCTGCGCGAGCAGTGACGCGTGCTCGCGCGGCTCGCGCAGGACGACGGCGATGTCCTCCGGCGCGAAGCCCTGCTCTGCGATCAGCCGCGCGACGTGGGCGGCCACCAGCTCGAGCTCGGCGCGCTCCCCGCCGCCCTCGAGCAGCAGCAGCGCATCGCCGGGGTCGGGCCGCCGGCCCGCGGGCGCCTCGAACAGCGTGCGTTCCAGAGCGTGCAGCGCGGGGCGCGCGTAGTGCTCGGCGCGCGCCGGCAGCTCGACGTGCTCGGGGCCGAGCGCCATGAGCTCCTGGAAGGTCGCGCCGCGCCCGGCGAAGGCCGCGCGCCCGGGTTCGTAGGAGAGCGCGACGGTGACCGGCGCGCCCGCGTGGACCGCCAGCGTCTCCACCGCATCGCGCTCGACCGCGGTGAGGTCGTCGAAGCCGTAGAGGAACACGGGCGTCACGCCCCAGCGCGCGGGCTCCAGACGCAGCATGTCCAGCGCCGCCTGGTCGTGCAGGACGCGATCGCGGCGGTCAATCGCCCGCAGGGCGTCGCGGTAGGCGCCGTAGAGCCGCGCGAGCTCCTCGGCGTAGACCGCGCGCGCCGGCTCGCGCTCGCCCCACTCGCGCATGGCGGCCCACCAGCGCCCGGGCTCGATGCGCTGCTCCTCGAGCTCCGACACGAGGCGCAGCAGCGCCTGGACGAAGCCCGGCGTGGCGGCCGACGCGGCGAGCGCCTGCAGGCGGACGCGAGCGATCGCCGCGCCGGCGACGCGCTCGCGCGCCAGGCGTGACAGGGGCCTGCCCCCCACCCCCGCCCGGCGCGCGATCTCGCGCATCAGCCCCGAGAAGGCCACGACCCGCACGCCGAAGACCACGCCGTCTCCGGCCAGCTCGCGGCGGTAGTGGTCGACGTCGGCGAACGTCGGCACGACCAGGATCGGCTCCGCGTCGAGGGCGGCGCGGTACGCGCCCAGCACGAAGCCGGCCTTCTCGGCGTTGGCGGGACCGGTGACGAGCGTGAGCGGCACGGGTCCCCACAGGGTTGCTCATGGCCCGGAGGTCAGGCCGCCACCGCGCGTTACCACTCACTCCATTCGCCCGCCGCCGACCGCCACGCCGACGTCTGCGGCTCGCCCGCGAACACCGGGCCGAGGTGCTCGTGGCCCAGGCGCAGCTCGTAGAAGGCGTTCATCTGCTCGACGTCGGTCCACAGGTCGACGCCGAGGATCTCCGGCGCGACCGCCTCGCCCGGGTTGTCGACCCGCGCCCACGTGCTGTGCGACACCAGCCCATGGCGCCGCGCGGTGTTGATCGTGGCCGCCGCGTAGGCGGTGAACGCGGCGGCGGCCGCATCGAGCGAGCTCACGGCGACGCGCAGCACGCCCACGCCGGTGACCGAGCGGCCCGACGGCAGGGCGAGATGGTGGTTGCCGAAGCCGCTCGTCGGGCCCCACACGACCGCGTCGCGCTCGGCGAACAGCTGTCCCGCCCCCGCCTGGACCTGCGGGTCGCCGAAGAACTGGCCGAGACCCGTGAGGCTGTTCCAGTGGTCGATGAAGAGGATCGTGTCGGACCCGTCGTTCACGGCGCTGTAGACGTTGTGGCTGAGGTCGCCGAGCGCGCGCGCGGCGGCGATGCCCCGCGGTCGCGTTGTGCAGCTCGCGGACGTCGGCCACCGTCGGCGCGGCGACCTTCCCGCGCACCGTGAGCAGGTACGTCGTGGCGCCGGCGTCGGCGGGCTAGGACACGGCGTGCTCGGACATGCTGGCCTCCAGTGGGAGTCGGTTATGTCCTGACGACGTACGGATCGCGCCCAGCTCGACATCCCGAGGAAATCCCGGGCCGCGAACTCCGCATAGCGTTGGCGCCGTGCATCATCTGCGCGTCCTGCATCCGGCCGACGGCGTCCGCGCCTTCTACGACGGGCGCATCGAGGGCTACCGCTTCGCCGACGGCTCGGACTACGGTGGTCACATGGATCGCCGCGATCCCGTCGAGATCCTCGTCCACCAGGCCCGCACCCGGACGCCCGAGCTCGTGCCGATCCGCCACGGCCGCATGCTGCGCTCGCCCTTCGCGTTCTTCCGCGGCGCGGCGGCGATCATGGCCTCCGACCTCGCCGACACGCCGGTCAGCGGCCCGCGCGCGCAGCTGTGCGGCGATGCGCACCTCGCCAACTACGGCATATTCGCGGCGCCGGATCGGCGGCTGGTCTTCGACGTCAACGACTTCGACGAGAGCCTGGCGGGACCCTGGGAATGGGACGTCAAGCGCCTGGCCGCGAGCATGGCGGTCGCAGGCCGCGACCGCGGGTTCGGCGGCCGCGCCCGGCGCGACGCGGTGCGCGGGACGGCGCGGGCGTACCGCAAGGCGATGCGGCGCTTCGCCGCGATGCGCACGATCGACGTCTGGTACGCCCGCATCGACGAAGAGCGCGTGTCGCAGTACCTCACCGGATCCCAGCGCAAGGACCTGAGCAAGGCGGCGGCCAAGGCCCGGCGCAAGGACAGCCTGCGCGCATTGGCCAAGCTGACCTACGAGGTCGAGGGGCAGCCCCGGATCGTCAGCGACCCGCCGCTCGTGGTGCCGATCGCCGAGCTCGCGGGCGCCGAGGACGCCGAGCTGGTCCGCGAGCGCATCGCCGGCTACGTGCGCGACTACCAGAAGACCCTGCATCACAACCGGCGCCATCTGCTGGGGAGCTACCACCTCGTCGACGTCGCGCACAAGGTGGTCGGGGTGGGCAGCGTGGGGACGCGCTGCTGGATCGTGCTGCTGCTCGGAAGCGACGCCTCCGACCCGCTGTTCCTGCAGGTCAAGGAGGCCGAGCCGTCGGTGCTCGAGACCTACGCGGCGGGCCGGCGCCGGGCGATCAACCAGGGACGGCGCGTCGTCGAGGGCCAGCAGCTCATGCAGTCGGCCAGCGACGTGTTCCTCGGATGGCTGCGCGTGGACGAGGACCTCGACGGGCGCCGCCGCGACTACTACGTCCGCCAGCTGTGGGACGCGAAGGGCTCGGCGCCCATCGAGACCATGTCCGCGGCCGAGCTGGCCGACTACGGCACGGTCTGTGGCTGGACGCTCGCCCGCGCCCATGCGCGCTCAGGCGACCGCCTCGCGATCGCGGCGAGCGTCGGCCGCGGCGACGGCTTCGACCGCGAGCT
Source organism: uncultured Actinomycetes bacterium (assembly GCA_963806015.1). GTDB lineage: Bacteria > Actinomycetota > Thermoleophilia > Solirubrobacterales > Solirubrobacteraceae > JAOPZW01. The sequence goes on from CAWDWM010000002.1 coordinate 394,161, forward strand.
CGCCCGGTTCGCCGAGGCCTACGCCGACCAGAACGAGCGCGACTACGACGCGCTCGCGGCCGCGGTGAAGGCCGGCGTCGTCGCGGCCGATCCCGGCCGCTGAGCTCTGGATACGCGCTGGCGGCCCCGGTACCGTCAGCCGGTCTCCGTTACGGGGGGTGATGCCTGGGTCTGTTGGCGAGAAGCGGTCAACCTTTCAGCACTGTCTCGGAGGGATGAATGAAACGCCTTGCCCCGCTCCTTTGTGCGGTCGTTTCGATCCTCGTTCCGTCCGTCTTCGCCGGCGTCGCGTCGGCCGACGGCTACAACGAGAGCCTGTGCCAGCAGCGTCCGGTCCTGTGCCGGGACCCCGCCACGTCCATCGGCGAGGACGGGGAGTACACCGGGCACGACGAGCCTTCGGTGGGCTTCGTCTCCAATCGCCCCGGTACCGGCGGCCGTGACCTGACCTACACGCTCACGCTGCCGCGCAACCCGCCGGTGCGCCCGAACAACGCGGGTACCGCCGGCACGTGGGACTTCCAGCTGCGGGCCACCTTCTGGATCGGCCTGACCCTGTGCGACAGCGAGTCGTCGCCCAACTTCACCAAGACGTGCGTGCCCAACAGCGATGACAACGCGCGCTTCCGCAGCACCGACCCGCAGTCGCCGAACTACCTCGGCCGCTCGCCGGGCAACGCGTTCATGGAGTTGCAGTTCTACGAGCCCGGCTGGGTGCCGCAGTTCGACGGCTTCGGCTGCAGCGCGACGAAGTGGTGCGCCAATCTGACCATCGACAGCCTCTCCGACAATGCCAACACGGGGGTTCCGCAGAACTCCGACTGTCTCGACAACCACTTCCTGGTCGGCGAGGAGCCGATCAACTGGGCCTACATCACCAAGGACGGCAAGTCGCAGGCACCGGCGAACCCGCTGGCGCTCTCCGACGATCCGACGTTCAAGGGCCTCAACCCCGACCTGACCAAGGACCTGCTGATGAACCCGGGCGACACCATCCGGGTCTTCATGCACGACACGCCGGCCGGCTACCGGATCGACATCCACGACCTGACCACCGGTGGGCACGGGTCGATGACGGCGAGCATCGCCAACGGCTTCGGGCAGGTGCTCTACGAGCCCGACGCGACGCAATGCCATGTCAGGCCGTATGCGTTTCATCCGATGTACGACTCCGCCGTGCCGCGCGGCAACACGTGGGCCGCGCACACCACGAACGTGAGTGTCTCGGACGAGATCGGCCACTTCGAGAACTGCCGCCAGATCGACCCGGCCACTGGGACGTGCCTCCAGGCCGCCGGCGCCGACCCGACGGTCGACGTGGACGACCAGTTCTGTCTCAGCGGAGCCGACTTCGGGGCGCTGATCCCGATCAACGGCTGCCTCCTCGACGACGGTGACTTCGACGGGACGTCCTACCGCTTCACCTGGCCCGGGACGTTCCGCAACCCGTTCCTCGATCGCCTCCTGCACCCGACCCCGATGCGGTTCACGGTGCCGACCTCGGGCGGCAGGCCGCTCGAGCAGACCGCGTTCGAAACCGACCTGCCGCGCATCGAGCGCGGCGACGAGCCCGGCAATCCGCTGCCGGGCTGCGACGCCCACACGGGCGCCAACTGCGTCAACCCGCCCCCGGGCGCGCAGTTCTATCCCATCTACACGGCGACCCGCGTGAATGGGACGTGCATGTTGCAGCAGGGCGGCCCGTTCATCCCGGGCACCGTCAACGACTTCGGCGGCACCTCGAAGTCCGAGTACGGAGACCTGCTGTTCGTCGACTACGCCTCCGCGGGGTTCACGGTCGACACCCGCGCGCAGGACTTCCGCCGCGAGCTGCGGGGAAGCCCCTGCAGCCGTCGCTGACGCGCTGAGCCGGCGTTCCTCGGGGCGGCTCGCGGGCCGCCCCGAGGGCGTCGCGCTGAACGTGCCACGCTGCCGGGGTGGCCGACCTTCCCATTCGTGGCGAGAGCATCCGCTTGGGCCAGGCTCTGAAGTTCTCGGGCCTGGCCGAGTCCGGCGGGGAGGCGCGAGCGCTCCTGGAGCAGGGCGCGGTGACCGTCAACGGCGAGGTCGAGACGCGCCGCGGGCGCCAGCTGCACCACGGCGACGTCGTCGCGCTCGGCGAGGACGCCCTGCGGGTGGTGGCGGAGACCTAGCGGTAGCCCTGCTTGTGCAGGAAGGCCAGCAGCTTGGCGTCGAAGCTGCGCGGCGCGCGCCCGGAGGCGGTGCGCAGGTCGCCGCGCTTGCGCGCCCGCGCCAGATACGGGCGCACCTCGCGCCCGCGGCCCAGCAGGTAGAGATCGGCGACGTAGGCCGCGACCGGGCCGAGCGTCTCGAAGTGGCCGCGCCGGGCCCGGGCCAGCGTGTGCAGCGCGTCCTTGGCGTTCTTGCGCGCCAGCGCCGGGAAGCGCCGCGTGACGTCGCGGAAGGAGCCCGTGGCCGTGACGTCGTAGTCGAGGACGAGCGGCGGGTGGAACGAGCCCGCGAACGACGCGAAGGCATAGGAGAAAGCGTCGTCGGCGGTGACGAAATCCGGGCGCCCGTCGCCGTCGAGGTCCTTCAGGTCGTAGCCGATGTTGCCCCACGAGCTCTCGACCGGCGCGTACGTCGTGCCGTCGAAGCGCAGGATCTCGGTCAGCGCGCAGCAATGCGCCCCGCCCGTGTAGACGTCGACGAGGACCTCGGGCTCCCCGTCGGCGTCGAGATCGACGACCTGCAGCGGCGCGTCGCGCTTGCCCGAGGCGGCGTAGATGCAGCCGTCCTCGGTGCACGGGCTGCCGGCGGGGATGGGCGAGCCGTCGAAGGCCGGGGCCGCGGCCCGGTCCACCACCAGGTGCGGATCCTTGTTGCCGAACTCGGCCGCCGCCCAGGTCAGCGTGGCCTGAACGGCGCCGGCCGACGCCGTGGCGCTGCCGCCGTCCGTCGCGCTCGCGGCGCCCGGCACGAGCAGTGCCAGCGCAAGCGCCGCTCCGAGCAGCAGCGCGCTACGCCGCCGCCGCGCCCTCATCGGCCCCCGCCGCCTCGACCGTCTCCTCGGCCACCTCGGGCGGCTTGGCGCCCTCCTTGGCCCACGGCTCGTCGAACTCGACCCGCCAGCGTGCGTCCTCGTCGGCGCTCTGCTCGAGCGCGAGCTTCGCGCGGAACGAGCGCCCAGAGCGCCCCTTGAAGCCCGTGACCGGCCGTGCCGTGAAGCCGTGCGCGATCAGCTCACGCGCCGCGGCCGCGGGGATCTGCTTGCCGGCCTTCGACTTCCAGATGACGAAGCCGCAGCCCGGGTCCTCGCGCGCCCAGCACGAGTAGCCCTTGCGGTTCTCGACGATGTCGTTGCCGCACACCGGGCATGGCCCCAGGTTGGCGCGCGGGATGCGCACGTCCTTCAGCGTGGTGTCGAGCACGCCGACCGTCTTGCCGGCGAACTCGGCGATGTCCTCCATGAACTTCTCGCGGCGCTCGGTGCCCGCCTCGATCGCGGCCAGGCGGTGCTCCCAGTCGCCGGTGAGGGCGGGCGAGGTCAGCGGGTGCTCGTCGAGCAGGCGCACGACGCTCACGCCCTTCTCGGTGGCGACGAGCGAGCGCCCGTCGCGCTCGACGTAGCCGACGTCGATGAGGCGCTCGATGATCGCCGCGCGCGTGGCCGGCGTCCCGATGCCCGACTCCTTCATCGCCTCGCGCATCTCCTCGTCGTCGACGAGCTTGCCCGCCGTCTCCATGGCCCCCAGCAGCGAGGCGTCGCTGTAGCGCCGCGGCGGCTTGGTCTCCTTCTCCAGGGACTCGACGTCGCGGGTGTCGACCGTCTCGCCGCGCTCCAGGCGCGGGAGCTGCTGATCGCGCCCCTCGTCGTCGTCACCGGCGGCGCCGTCGCCCTCCGACAGCTCGCCGTAGACGCCGCGCCAGCCCGCCACCAGCAGGACCTTGCCGCGCGTGCGGAAGATGTGCGAGGCGACCGTGGTCTCCACGCGGGTGTTCTCGAACTCCGCGTCGGGATGGAAGACCGCCAGGAAGCGCCGCGTCACGAGGTCGTAGACCCGGCGGTCGTCGGCGTTCATCTTCTCGAGGGCGTGCTCTGAGTTGGTCGGGATGATCGCGTGGTGGTCGCCGACCTTCGCGTCGTCGACGACGCGCCCGAGCGGCAGCAGGTCGAGCGACTGCACGTAGTTCGCCCCCTCGCGGTACTCGGGGCGCCGGCCGACCTTGCCCGCGATCTCCTTGAACTCGGGCACCATGTCGCTGGTCAGATAGCGCGAGCTGGTGCGCGGATAGGTCAGCGCCTTGTGCTCCTCGTAGCAGCGCTGAGCCGCGCCCAGGGTGCGCCGCGCGCTGAAGCCGTAGCGGGTGTTGGCCTCGCGCTGCAGGGACGTGAGGTCATAGAGCAGCGGTGGGCGTTCCTTGCGCTTGGTCTTGTCGAGCTTGGTGATCTCGCCGCGCTGCCCGCGTACGACGTCGACGATCGCCTGTGCCTCGGCGGCGCTCTTCAGCCGCGGCTGGGCGCCGTCGTGGAAGCGGCCCTCGTAGCGGCGCGCGCCGCCGGCCTCGAAGGCGGCGTCGACGAGCCAGTACTTCTCGGGCTTGAAGGCGCGGATCTCCTCTTCGCGCCGGGCGATGATGGCCAGCGTCGGGGTCTGCACCCGCCCGAGGGAGACGGCGCCGTCGAACGACGAGCGCAGGCGGATGGTGGCCGCGCGCGTGGCGTTCATGCCCACGATCCAGTCGGCCTCCGAGCGCGACTTGGCGGCGTCGCGCAGGGCGCCGAGGTCCGCGCCGTCGCGCAGCTGGCCGAAGGCCTCGCGCATCGCCTGGTTGGTCATCGAGTTCAGCCACAGCCGCTGGACGGGCTTCTTGGCCTTCACGTACTCGTAGATGTAGGTGAAGATCAGCTCGCCCTCGCGCCCGGCGTCGCAGGCGTTGACGACGGTCTCGATGTCGTCGCGGCGCAGCTGGTCGCGGACGACCTTCATCTGCTTCTCGGAGCGCTCGTCGCGCACGACGAGCTTGAACGTGCGCGGCACGATCGGCAGATCGGCCATCCGCCACTTCTTGAACTTGTCGTCGTACTCGTCGGGCTCGGCGAGCTGGACGAGGTGGCCGACGGCCCAGGTGATGACGTGCTCAGGGCCCTCCAGCCAGCGCGCGGTCTTGTCCCCGGCGCCGGTGTGCTTCTCGAACGGACCGGGCAGCACGCGGGCGAGATCCTGGCCCACTGACGGCTTCTCGGCGATGACGAGGGTCTTGGCCATGGACGCCGGAGGGTAGCTCAGGCGGCGCAGGCCCCTGTCGCCACCGTGCCACTCCCGGCGCGGCCGAGGTCACGCTCGACGACCGCGTTGGGCACCGCGTAGCCGCCGCGCGGGCCGCTGCGGGTGGCCGCGAACACGGTCCCCAGCACCCGCCCGCGGGCGTCGACCACCGGGCCGCCGGAGTTGCCCGGGCGCACGGTGCCGCGCAGGGTGACGATCGATCGCTGCACCGGCCCGTCGCCGTACGCGTTCTGCGTGATCACGGGGCGCGTGGACCCCAGACGGGCGGGGCGCACGTCGTAGGGACCGTTCTGCGGGAAGCCCAGGATCGCCCCCGACACGCCGCTGCGCGGGTCCGGGGCGATGGGCAGCGCGCGCCCGCCGAGACCGTCGACGCGCAGGATGGCGACGTCGTCGTGGGGGTCGAAGACGACGGCGTGCGCGGCGCGCATGGGCCCCGACCCGCCGAGCTGCACCGTCGTGTCGCTCTGGCCCGCGACGACGTGCGCGTTGGTCACCACCAGGCCGTCGCGGGCGATCCAGCCCGAGCCCTCGACCCCCAGCCCGCAGGCGGTCCCCTGGATCTTGACCACGCCGCGGGCCGCGGCGCGCACCTCGGGGTCGCGCGCGATCGCCGCCCGCGGCGCCGGCAGATCGATGGGCGGGCCGTCGATCCGCGGGAAGGGATCGAAGCGCGCCAGCGCATTGAGGATGGGGCCCGACGGCGGCAGCACGTCGTTGAGCGTGCGCAGGATGCTCGAGCGCTGGATGTCGTCGCGTAGGCCGCGCGTTTGAGGCGACTGCAGCGCCACGGAGCCGCCGAGCCACACCAGCCCCAGCGCCACCCCCGTGCTCAGCAGGGCGCCCGCCAGCCCGTCCACCAGCCCCAGCGACGGAGCCGTCACCCGGCGGCGCAGTCCGTAGCCCAGGCGCTCGAGCACCGAGCCGAAGAGCATCCCGCCGATGAGGGCGCCGGCGAGGCCGAAGAGCGGCGCGTAGGGCGACTCCGAGCCCGCCGAGACGACGGCCTGGCCCAGGCGGGCGCCGACGAACAGGCCCGCGGCGAAGCCGGCGAGCGTCGCGGCACCGACCACGAAACCCTGGAAGTAGCCCGCGACCGCCGTGGTGAGGGTCAGAGCGACGATGATCCAGTCGAGCGCGGTCATCAGGGGGGCGCGCAGGCTACCCTCCGGAGCGAGTTGAACACGCAGGAGAGCTCAGCCGGGGGGCCGGGACGGGGCGGGCGACCTCCGTCACGGACCGGGCGTACAGGACCCCATCGCCCGCCGCCGGCGCGCCGCCGGCCCGCCCGCCCGCAGCGCCTCGCCGCCGTGCTCGCCGTGTGCGCCTTGGCGTTCATCGTCGGCCTGGTCCTGGGCGCCCGCCACACCTCGCCCGCGCAGGCCCACGCCGAGCGCTTCGCGACCGCCTGGGCGCATGGCGACTACGCCGCGATGTACTCCGAGCTCACCCCGGGCGATCGCGGGCGCGTGCCACGGGCGCGCTTCATCGCCGCCTACCAGGAGGCGATGAACACCGCTACCGCGGCGAAGGTCGACACGGCCAAGCCGCGCAAGGACGGCGACGCCTATCGCGTGCCGGTCCACATCCCGACCCGGGCGTTCGGCACCGTCGCGGGCGAGGTCGTGCTGCCGGCGACCGGCGAGGGCATCGACTGGTCGCGCGCCCTCGTGTTCCCGGGGCTCGGGGTCGGTGAGCGCCTGCGCCGCGTCACGCGGATGCCCACGCGCGCGACGTTGCTGGCCCGCGACCGCACGGTGCTGGCCAAGGGCGACGATCGCGCCTCGGCCTCGCTGCTGGCGCCTCAGGTCGTCGGCCAGCTCGGCCCGATCCCGCCCGAGCGCCGCGACGAGCTCGCCGCGCTCGGCGTGCCCGCCGACGCCGAGGTCGGCGTCTCGGGCCTCGAGCGGATCTTCGACGAACGCCTGCTCGGCACGCCCGGCGGCGAGCTCGTCGCCGGCGCGCGCGTCCTCAAGCGCACGAATCCTCAGCAGGCGCCGGCGGTACGCACGACGATCTCGCTGCCGGTCGAGCAGGCGGCGGTCACCGCGCTCGGCGGGCGCCTGGGCGGCATCGTCGCGCTGGCGCCGCGCACCGGCGAGGTGCTCGCCTTCTCGGGGATCGCCTTCTCGGGCCTGCAGCCCCCGGGGTCGACGTTCAAGATGGTCACCACGACGGGCGCGCTGGAGGCCGGGATCACCAACCCGCAGAAGAGCTATCCGGTGCAGACCAAGGCCGTCCTGGAAGGCGTCGACCTCGAGAACGCCAACGGCGAGTACTGCGGCGGCTCGCTGATCATCTCCTTCGCGAAGTCCTGCAACTCCGTCTTCGCCCCGCTCGGGGTCCAGCTCGGCGCCAAGCGCCTCGTGGCCACCGCCGAGCACTTCGGCTTCAACGCGCCACCCGACATCGCCGGCGCGGCCGAGAGCACGATCCCGGCCGCCGGCGACATCGGCGACGACCTGGCGGTCGGGTCGTCGGCCATCGGCCAGGGCCGCGTGCAGGCGACGGCGCTGCAGATGGCGACGATCGCCGGCGCCATCGGCCTGCGCGGGCGCCGGCCCCACCTCACGCTCGACTACGCCGCGGCCCACGGCCACGCCGCGAGCACCGAGCAGGCCACCACCCCGCGCGTGGCGCGCACGATGGAGCGCCTCATGCTGGCCGTGGTCCGCGGCGGCACCGGCGTCCGCGCCGCGATCCCGGGTGTCCAGGTGGCGGGCAAGACCGGCACCGCGGAGCTGCGCACGACCACGAAGTGCCAGCCCGACCCCGAGAACCCCGAGTCCTGCCCACCCGAGGACCAGGCCAACGACCCGACCGACACCGACGCCTGGTTCGCGGCGTACGCCCCGGCGGGCAAGGGCCGCCCCCACGTCGCGGTCGGCGTGCTCCTGGTCGCCTCGGGCGCCGGGGGCGACACCGCGGCGCCGGCGGCGCGCGAGGTGCTGCTCGCGGGGTTGAAGGCGACGAAGTAGCGGCGGCGCGAACAGCGTCACCGAAGGGAGGGAGTCAGCGGCGGGGCGGGCGCCTCTGGTGCGCCGGAGGGGGTGTGCGGCGTTATTCATCTATGCGATGAATTTGAGCGCACACCCCCTGACGCCCGCCGCAGCGGTGACGAAACGCCCTCGAACTGCGCAGAAACCCCGCGCGCTCCGGGGACCGTCACCAGCGCGGGGACACCCTCCCCTCGATGCGGCAGTAAGCGCCGCACAGCCCCACCCGCGCCCGCGGAGGACGCGGCGAACCAGAGCTACACGTCGAGGTCGACGGAGCCCGTCGGGCCGCTGCCGTTGGGCGGCGGGATCCGGAGCTCCAGGGGGCGGTTCTGGAAGTTGGCGACCGGGATCTTGAAGAGGAGCATCGCGCCCTGGATCGTGTTCGCGCCCGCCGGGCTGTCGGGGTAGGGGAGGATGTCCTTGGGCTGCAGGACGACCGGGCGGTAGACGAAGACGTTCTTCGGCCCCATCGCGATCGGGCGGTAGATGTTGCCCTGGGTGTCGCGGATCGAATAGCCGTTGGTGGCCGGCTCGGGCTTGTCGGAGGTGTTCTCGACGCGCATGAAGACGGCGAACCAGTTTTCCTTGGGGCCCAGTTGCTGATCGGCGGGCAGGTCGACGAGGTAGCCGCTGTCCTCGCGATCGGTCGGGTTCAGCAGGCGCGAGATCTGGACCTGGTACTTCAGGTCGCCGACGTCGATGTAGATGCCCTCCGTCGTGCCGTGGAGGGTCACCTCCTCCTTGTTGCCGCAGGCGCCGACGGCGAGGGCCGCAAGGGCGATGAGCGCGGACATGAGGAGGCGCCTGAACACGGGCGACGCGGATCCTATCGGTGGAAGGGCGAACCGGTCGCCGGTTTGCGGGAACCCCCGGCGAGCGACGGGCGCGCTCCGCGACCGCGGTCCTCCTCGAGGATGTCGCGCAGGCGCCGCATCGACTTCTTGAGCTTGCGCTTCATCCACCCGCGGGCGCCGAAGGATTCGAGGAAGCGATCGGTGAGGGTCTTGGGCTCGGTCAGCAGCGTGAACCGCACGCGCGTGGTGCCGGCGGACCCCTGGTCGAGGTCGTAGACGCCGAGCGAGCGGATGCGGTTGAACTTGCCGCCGCGGCCCGCCTCGCTGATGCGCCGAGGGCGCTCGAACTCGATCACCGTCGTGTCGCCCCACGGGAAGCGGTTGAAGGGCATCTTCAGCCGGAACCGCGCGCCGGCGCCGTAGCCGTAGGTGTCCTCGCGCGTCAGCCGCCAGTCGACCATGAAGTGATCGTTGAACTCGGCGTGGTTGGCGATGTCGGCCAGGTACTCGAAGACCTCCTCGCGCGGACGGGCGATGATGATCTCGACGCTGACGGGATCCACGGCGCGGGAGTGTACCCGCGGGTCCGTCAGGCGGCCCGTCGCCGAACCGTGTGCCCGCGCTCGGAGTGGTGGACGACCTCCGAGCTCTCGGGGCGGTCGGCGCGGCGGGGCCGGCAGAGGTCGCACAGGAGCGCGCCGCCGGCGAAGAGATGCACCCGCTCGCCGACCAGTGGGGTGCGCCCGCAGTCGTCGCAATTCGCCCGTCCGGCGGCCAGCGCACCCACGCTCTTGCGCAGCAATTCCCGCTCGAGATCGCCTTCGGAGATGCCGAGCAGGGGCCGCAACATGGGGTAGGCGTTCGCCGCCGGCCGCCCGCCTCCTGCCGCGTGCCGCTCGTCGCAGGGCCGTTGACGCTGGTTTTCTGGTTCGGTATCTCGGGTAGCTCAAATTAGGTTGACGTCCGGTCCAGCGGGGGGCAAAGGCCCGATAAACAAGCCAAATTCCGCCATCGGGCCGATTGACACCGTCGTTATCATCGTCACAAGCAGGCGGCCGAGACCCGGCCGTTTCTGCCGACGGAAGAGGGAGCGGAGATGGAGTCAATGATGTCGGGCACCCTGGCTGGGACGGGGTCGTTCCGCTGTGAGGAGTGCGGCTACGTGGTGAATCTCGCCGCGGCCGACGAATTGCCCGCTTGCCCGGGCTGCGGTGGCTCGCGGTTCACGCGCGCCTCGCTCTTCGCAGGGGCGCGTTTCCAGCGCAAGGCCGGCGATGCCCCCACGGTGGAGGAGCGCGACGCGCTCCTGGCCGAGGCGCGCGAGCGCCTCGAGGGCCCTGGTCAGTTCCTGGCCTGGGCCGACGGCGATGAGATCCGCATCGTCAGTTTGGACCGCGAATGGACGCGGGTGGGTCGCAGTCTCGCAGCCGACGTGCGCTTCGACGACCCGACCGTGTCGCGCCGGCATGCGCTGATAGTGCGCCAGGCCGACGGCGTCCGCGTCCTCGACGACCGCAGCCTCAACGGCGTGTTCGTCAACGGCGAGCGAGTCGAGTGGCGGGTGCTGCGCGACGGCGACGAGATCGTCGTCGGGCGCTACCGGCTGCACTTCCTGGAGGCGCAGGTGGCCATGGAGGCCGCCGGCACCACCCATCGGGAGTCCATCAGCTAAGGCCGTCTTCGGGCCGGCAGGCCCGTGGAGGAGAGGGAACGGAGGGGCTCGGGCCAGCGGGATTCCGAGCCCTCTCCGCCCGCCCGGACCGCTTCGGCGCAGCCCTCGCTAGAGTCGCGGACGTGGCCCAGAAGATCGCGGTCCTCTCTCAGAAGGGCGGCACCGGCAAGACGACGGCCGTCCGCACGCTGACCGACGTCTTCCGCCAGAGCGGTCTCGACGTCCTCGCCATCGACCTCGATCCCCAGGGCAACCTGTCGGACTACTTCGACGTCGATCCGGAGGCCTCGCCGACGGTGGGTGACGTGCTCTCCGGCCGCGCCGACGCCACCGCGGCCGACCACGACGGCATCATCCCGGCCAACCTCGCCCTCGCCGAGGCCGAACTGGCGATGGCCGGCAAGATGGGCCGCGAGCTGATCCTGCGCAGGGCGCTCGCGGAGGTCGACGCGGCCCACGACGTCATCCTCATCGACTGCCCGCCGGCGCTCGGGCTGCTCACCGTCAACGCGCTCGTCGCCGCCGACTGGGCGCTGCTGAGCGCCGAGGCGCAGTACTTCGCGCTGCAGGGCGTCGAGCAGGCGCTGCAGGTCATCGAGCTCGCGCGCGACGGCCTCAATCCCGACCTGCAGTGGCTCGGCGTGCTGTTCAACATCGCCGACATGCGCACCGTCCACTCGCGCGAGGCCTACGACTCGCTGAAGGAGCACGTGGGCGACAAGCTGCTGGACACCGTCGTGCGCCAGTCGATCGCGTACGCGGAGTCCGCCGAGCGCGCGGTCTCGATCCTCGAGCACCGCCCCGACCTCGGCTCGGACTACGTGCGCCTGGCCGACGAGCTGCTCGGCCGGCTGGGGCTCACCGCCGCGCGCACGCGCCTGCGGGCTCAGTACAACGGCGGCTAGCTACTTCCCCCGGAAAAAGTGGGTGGTTGAGGTGCGGAACTGGCCGGTCGGGTTGGGGGCATTTTCCTTGCAAATCGGCGGTTTGGAGGGTGGATGCCGGGGCGAGTTGTGGGGCGTCAGGTGGAGGCCCGTTCGAGGCGGGGTGCCGAGGTTGAGGTCAGGATTGACCGGCTGATCTGGCTGCGTGGAGGCTCTGGACGATGCGGCGCATGTTCGCGCCGATCCGCGAGGCGTGGTCGGCCTCGGCGCCGACGCGGCGCGCGCAGGCGCCGGTCGCTCGTGTTTGAGGCTGCTTCGGCGTTGCCGGTGATGAAGACGCTTGGATGGCGTTGGGCAGCTGCTCGGGACGGCGCCGGGCGCAAAGCCGCCGTCGAGCGCGACGTCGCGCGGGTTCAGGTCGGCATCTTCGCTGAGCGCTCGCGACGGTGTCGGGCAGCAGGTCGAGGTTCGTTGGGTGAGCCGACCTTGGTGGGGGCGGGCAGGATCAGGCCGCGGGCGCCGCGGCGGGTGTTCTCGGTGACTTCGGCGAGCTGGAAGACGTAGCCGAACTCGGTCGGGGCGCGCAGCTTGCCCTTGCGGATCGGCCGCGCGTCGGGGTCGGCCATCGACACCAAGCGGTCGGTGATCTTCTGCCCGGCCAGGCGCTGGGTGATCTGCCGGGCGACCTTCTCGGCGAGGTCGGCCAGCTCGTCGAGGCGCTCGGCGGCGCGCTGCTTGGCGCGCGCGCCGCGACCGCGGGCGCGATCGCGCAACTGCCGAGCGAGCTTGCGGGCCTCGCGGACCGACCGGCCGACCAGCTCGCCGGCCTCACCGGTCAACCGCAGCACGATCGTCTTGGCCTGACCGGTCCGCCGCGCGACGGTGCGGCTGATCGCGCGCAGCTTCTTTGCGGCGCTGCGCGAACGATCGCGCACCCCACGCGCTGCCGTGCCCGCCAGGCGCTTGACCTTGCGCGCCTCACGCGCCAGGACACGCGTGGCGTCGGCCGCCAACGAGGCGTCGTTGGGGTAGCGGATGTCGGACTCCACAACGGTGGAATCGATCCGCACCGCCCGCCCGACGAAACGCCGCTCGCGGGTCGCCTTCTCGATCACCGCGCGGGTGATCTCGTCGATGACCTCGGGACCCAGGCGACGCGTCAGCTTGCGGACCGTCGACTCGTCGGGCACCCGCGCGCTCAGCGCGATCCGGCAGAAGCGGCGCAGGTGAATCGAGTCAGAGACCTCCGCTGACGGCGGCTATAGCGCCCGGCGCCAGTCCGCGTCTTGAGCACTACTCAACGCGACGAAGAGTTCATCGCGGGCGACGGACGCCCGGCGCCAAACGCAGCGACCGGCGCCTGGCGCGCTACCGCGTCGGCGCCGAAGGCCGCATCAGCCACCTCAAACGCGGCTACGGGATGCGCCGCTCCCGACTCAGAGGCCTCGACGGAGCCAGAACCACGGTCGGATGGTCGATCCTGACCTACAACCTCGACACCCTCGCCATCCGAGCCACCTGACAGCATTCGATCCGCCCCGGACCATCCACCCCGGAGCCGATTTGCAAGACGGCCGCGCCCCCAAGGCGCGGCCGTTTTCGTCACTCACGCCCGGGCCGGTTTATCCGGGGCAAGTAGCTAGAGCTCGCGCACGTCGGCGCCCTGGGACTCGAAGGGCACGCGCATGACCTGCGCCCAGCCCTCGGCCTCGCGGCGCAGCGCCTCGACGACGCCCGCCGTGGCCTCGTAGTGGCACCACACGAGCACCGTCGGGCCGGCGCCGGAGATCGTCGCCCCCAGCGCGCCGAGCGACGGCGCGCCGCGCACCAGCTCCATCGAGCGCGGGTAGAGGTGCTCGCGCCGGGGCTGGTGCAGGCGATCGCCGAGGCCGCGCGCGACGAGATCCCAGTCCCCGCGCGCCAGGCCCAGGACGAGCAGCGCTCCGTGCGCAGTGTTGAACACCGCGTCGGCGATCGGCACCTCGGCGGGCAGCGCCGCGCGCGCCGTCTTCGTCCGCACCGCCGCGCCCGGCACCACGACCACCGCCTCCAGGCCCGTGGGCGCCTCGAAGCGCGTCGCCTCGCCGTCCGCGCAGATGACGAAGCCGCCGTGCAGCGCGGCGGCGACGTTGTCGGGATGGCCCTCGAGCTCGGTGGCCAGCGCGAGGATGTCGGCATCGAGCTCGAAGAGATGGTCGGCGGCGATCAGGCCGGCCACGTAGGCGGCGGCGCTCGAGCCCAGCCCGCCGCTGAGCGGGATCTGCGACTGGATGCGGAAGCTGAACGGCTCGGGGTCGGCCAGCCGGGCGAAGCCGCGCACGGCGAGGTTGCGCCGGTCGCGCGCGATCTTCAGGTCGGTGTGGACCCCGAAACGCCCGGTCTCCTCGACCTCGAGCTCCATGTGCAGGGCGAGCGCGCACGCGAAAGCGTCGAACCCCGGGCCGAGATTCGCGCTCGAAGCGGGCACCCGGACGAGGCGGCGACGGCGCATCGAGGCGGCACCCTAGTCGTCGTAGACTCGCGCCGGTGCGACGGGGGCGGTTCAGTTGACACAGCGGGTCACGAGCCCCGAGTTCGTCGGGCGCGAGCGCGAGCTCGCGGGCCTGTCCGCGGCGCTCGAGCGCGCGGCCGACGGGCGGCCGGCCGTTGCCCTGGTCGCGGGCGAGTCGGGCGTCGGCAAGACGCGCCTGGTCGCCGAGCTCGCCGCCCGCGCGCGGGCGCAGGGCGGGCGCGTGCTCACCGGCGACTGCGTCGACCTCGGCGACGGCGAGCTGGCCTACGCGCCGATCGTCAGCGCGCTGCGTGGCCTCGATGCCGGCGAGCTCGGCGGCGCCGCGGCGGGCCTGGCGCCGCTGCTGCCCCAGCTCGACGCGACCGAGGCCGGCGCCGAGAGCGCGCTCTCGCAGGGGCGCGTGTTCGAGCTCCTGCTCGCCCTCCTGGGACGCCTGGCCCAGACGCAGCCCCTGGTCCTCGTCTTCGAGGACGTGCACTGGGCCGACCGCTCATCACGGGACTTCCTGGCCTTCTTCGTGCGCAACGCGCGCCACCAGCGCGTGCTGCTCGTCGCCACCTACCGCACCGATGAGCTGCACCGCCGCCACCCGCTGCGGGCGCTCGTGGCCGAAGCCGAGAGGGCCCCGATCGTCGAGCGCGTCGGGCTGGAGCGCTTCACCCGCGAGGAGATCGTCGCGCAGCTCACCGGGATCCTCGGGCGCCGGCCCGAGGCGCGCCTGGTCGACGAGCTCTTCGCCCGCGCCGAGGGCAACCCGTTCTTCACCGAGGAGCTGGCCGCCGCCGCCACCGGCGAGCGCCTGCCGGCCAACGTCGCCGACGCGCTGATGCTGCGCGTCGAGGCACTGAGCCCGGCCGCGCAGGCCGTCCTGCGCCTCGCTGCCGTCGCGGGCCCGCGCGTGAGCCACGGGCTGCTGGAGCGCGCGTCCGGCCTCGGGCCCGACGAGCTCGTGGCCGGATTGCGCGAGGCGGTCGCGCACAACATCGTCGTCGCGGATCCCGAGACCGACGCCTACGGCTTCCGCCACGCGCTCATGCGCGAGGCGCTGGCCGACGACCTGCTCCCCGGCGAGCGCGGGCCGCTGCACGCCGCGCTGGCCCGCGCGCTGGAGTCCGATCCGGCGCTGTCGGTCTCCCCGAGCGGCGTCACCGCGGAGCTCGCCTTCCACTGGTTCGCGGCGCACAACCTCCCGGCGGCGTTCACCGCCTCGGCCCAGGCCGGAGCCGAGGCCACGCGGCTGGCCGCCTTCGCGGAGGCCAACGCCCACTACGAGCGTGCCATCGAGCTGTGGGACGGCGTGCCCGAGGACGTGCGCGCCGCGGGGCGCAGCCTGGTTGACCTCATCCGCGACGCAGCGGAGGCCGCGAACCTCGCCGGCGAGTACGCCCGGGCCGCGGCGCTCGGGCGCCGGGCGCTGTCGCTCGTCGATGCCGACGCGGACCCCATGACCGCCGCGCTGATCGGCGAGCGCCTCGGGCGCTACCTGTGGATCAGCGGGAACTCGCACGAGGCGCTGGCCGAGTGCCGCGCGGCGGTCGCCCGCCTTCCGCAGGACGGCGACCCCGCCGGCCGTGCCCGCGTGCTCGGCTCCGAGGGCCACCTGCTCCTGCTGCTCGGGCGGGGAGCCGAGGCGCTCGAGCTCTGCCAGCCGGCGCTGGAGATCGCGCGCACCGCCGGCGCGCGCCGCGAGGAGGGCAGCATCCTCAGCACGATGTGCGCCGCGCTGAGCTACACCGGCGCGCTGGAAGCCGGGATCGAGCACGGCCACGAGGCCATGCGCATCGCCCGCGCGCGCAACGACATCGAGGAGATCACGCGCGCCTACGTCAACCTCGGCGAGACCCTCGACTGGGCCGGGCGCATCGAGGAGGCGGCCGATCTCGCGGGCGAGGGAGCGCTCAGCGCGATCGAGCAGGGCATCAGCCCGCTGGCCGCTCTGCTCGCCTCGGACCAGGGGCTGCGCCTGCTGCGGCTGGGGCGCTGGGACGATGCCGACGCCGCGCTGGCCATCGCGATCGACGCGGCGATCAGCGGGGTCACGGCGGGGGCCGCGCTGGCCGGGCGGGCGCTGCTCGACGCCCTGCGCGGGCGCTTCGGCGAATCGAGAGACGCGCTCGACGAGGCCGAGCGCTCGCAGGAGAACGCCCTGGGGTCGATGTGGACCGGGCCGCTGGCCATCACGCGGGCCGAGCTCGCGCTCTGGAGCGGGCGCCCGGACGACGCGCGCGACGCCATCCTCGCCATGCTCGACCGCGTCGAGCCGGCCGACGAGGACGCCTTCTACCTCACGCCCGTCCTCGCCGTCGGAGCACGCGCCGCCGCCGACATCGCCGTCTCGGCCCGCGCCACCGGCGATGCGCAGGCCGAGCGCGAGGCCGTCGCGCTCGCCGCGACGCTCTTGGACCGGGCGCGCCATCTCGTGCGCCCCGAGGCGTTCCCGGCCGGCCGCTGCCCGCCCGAGGCGCTGCTGAACGTCGCCACGACCCAGGCCGAGCACGCTCGCGCCGCCGGGCACGGCGCGGCGCAAGCGTGGCGCGACGTCGCCGCGCGCTGGGATGCGTTCGGCGCGCCCTACGCGGCCGCGTACGCGCGCTGGCGCCTGGCCGAGGCGATCCTCGCGGATGGCAGCGCGCGCCCCGACGCCCAGGCGGAGCTGGCGGCCGCTCACGCGGTGGCCTACCGGCTGCGCGCGCGCCCGCTCGCCGCGGAGCTCGAAGCGCTGGCGACGCGGGCGCGGCTCTCGCTGGACAGCGGCGTTGCGCCGGCGGCGGTGCCGGCCGATGGCGACGGCGCCGCCGAGCGCGTCGGGTTGACGGCCCGCGAGCTCGAGGTCCTGCGCCTCGTGGCGGCGGGCGAGACGAATCGCTCGATCGGCCAGGCCCTCTACATCAGCGAGAAGACGGTCAGCGTCCACATCTCGCGGATCCTGGCCAAGCTCGACGTCCGCGGCCGCGTGGAAGCGGCGGGCCTGGCCATCCGCCTCGGCCTCCTGGAGGAGACGGAGGGCTAGGTGTAATTCCCGAGGAAGTTGTGCGGATCGAGCCCGAAGCCGTCGCGGCGATTCGCAGCCAGTCACCGAGGGAAGAGAGTCCGTCGCCGCGTGGCCGCGCGAGCGAGCGGCAGACCAAGCGTCCCGACTAAGGGTCGTCTGGCGACCCTAGCCCGGGACGCTTACGAAGAAACCGTCCTGCCCTCAGGTCACAGGACGACACCTGGCCAGGACACTTCACCCCAACCGACCCCAGAGCCCGGCGGCGCGCGCCGGGCCCACCCTCCCTCGGTGATGCTGTTAGGCCGCGGCGGGCGCCGGGGCCGTGACGGGCTCCGGGCGACGCACGAGGGTCAGGGCGTAGAGCGCGGTCAGGGCGCCGAGCGCGACGAAGGCACCGCGCACGCCGAAGAGCGCGACGATCGGCGCGGCGATCAGCGAGCCGGCGACGATGCCGGCGATCGCGGCCGGGAACGCGAAGCCGTAGGCGCGGGCGAAGACGTCGGGGGCCAGCGTGCGCTGCAGGCCGGTCTCGACCATGACCTCCACGACGATGAGCGCGGCGCCCGACACGACACCGAGGGCGAGCGCGCCGCCGACGCCGAACGGGTCGGCCAGCAGCGCGGTGCACGCAGCGACCACGGCCATGGCGCCGACGACCACGATCGCGGTGCGCTCGCGGGCGGCCAGGCCGCCGGCCACGCCGGCGCCGATCACGCCGCCCAGGCCGAAGCTGGCCAGCAGGTAGCCATAGCCGTGGTCGCCCAGGCCGAGCTCGCGGCTGAGCAGGAGCAGCAGGACGGTCTCGGCGCCGTAGATGGCGCTGCAGACGATGTCGGCGCCGATGAGGCGCAGCGCCACGGGCTGGTCGAGCAGGGCGCGGGCGCCGTCGCGCAGCTCGCGCAGGACGTTGGGCGCCGCGTCGGGCTCGCCGCCGGGGGCGAAGCCGGCGCCGCCGGGGATCGAGGCGATGGCGAGCGCGGACAGCGCGAAGGTGACCCCGTTGATGGCGAAGGCGAGGCTCGGCGGCCCGAGCAGGAGCAGGATCGCGCCGAAGCCGGGGCCGGCGACGATGCACACCTGCTGGATCGCGGAGCGCGCGGCGTTGGCGGCGGGCAGGTCGGCGTCGTCGACCAGGCGGGGCGTGGTGGCAGCGACGGACGGGATGTAGACGCTCGAGGCGGCGGTGGCCAGGGCGGCGATGACCGGCGCGAGGATGACCGGCAGCCCGGCGGCGGCGACGAGCGCCAGCGCCAGCATGAGGACGAAGCGGATCGCGTCGGAGGCGAGCATCAGCCGCCGGCGGTCGTGGCGGTCGGCGATGACCCCGCCGAGCGGGCCGAAGACGACGATCGGCAGGACGCGCGCGGCGGTCGTGAGACCGAGCCACGCGGAGGAATGCGTGCGCTCGTACACGAAGGCGAGCAGCGCGAGGTTGTAGAGCCAGTCGCCGGCCTGCGAGACGGCCAGGCTGGCCAGCAGGCGGCGGAAGCGGGGGTACCGGCGGGCAACGTTCATGACGGCGAGTCTGCGCCTGAGGGCGCCGCCCGCACATCGGAGACTCACGTCACCCTGCCCGCGCGGCCCCTCATATCGGTGGCCGGAGTCCTTACCCGCGCCTGTAGGACCCCCGACGCGCCCACTTCCGAGACCGCCCTTGCCCTTACTCATCGCGCCGGACTACGGTCGGCCTTCACTAATGAGGAGGCGAGGCATGGCTTCGCTCTTGGGTGTACGCGATCGTTGGGTGGTGAGGGTCGCAGTCCTCGTGACCGTGCTCGCGCTGGCGATCCCCGCAGGCACCTCGGCCGCCTCGAGTGCGGCCCGCGCCGCGCCCGTCGTACCGCCGTTCGGCAAGCTCTACGACCGGCTGTCGGTGGCCTGGTGGCAGTACGCGCTCGCGCAGCCGGCGGCGACGAACCCGCTGGTGGACCCCACCGGGGCGAACTGCCGCGCCGGGCAATCGGGGCCCGTGTTCTTCCTGGCCGGGACCGCCGGCTCCGGGACGTTCACGCGCGATGCGTGCACCGTGCCCTTCGGCAAGCTGCTGTTCTTCCCGCTGCTCAACGCCTTCGACGTCCACACGCCCGGCGACGGCCTCGACACGCCGGAACTGGTCTACAAGGACTTCCTCACGTTCGGGTTCCGCGCCGACCAGTTGCACGCAAGCGTCGACGGCGTCGCGGTCCGCCACCTCGACCCCGCGACGACGCCCTACCGCGGGTGCGCCGAGCCCGTGCGCGGGTGCACGGGAGCGTTCTCGCTCGTGTTCCCCGACGCGAACCTGTTCGGGCTCCCGGCGGGGACGTACGCCCCCGCGGTCGCCGATGGCTACTACCTGCTGCTCCTCCCCCTGAGGCCGGGCGTCCACACGATCGCCTTCGGCGGCACGGGGAACTTCAGCGGACCGACGAGCCAGGACATCACCTACCACCTGCGCGTCGTGCGCTGAGAGGGGTTCACCGCGACAGCAGCCCGCCCTCGACGGTCAGGGCCTCGCCCGTGACGAACGACGCCGCGTCCGAGCTCAGCCATGCGATCGCCCCGGCGACCTCCTGGGGCCCACCCATGCGCCCCATCGGCACGAAGCCGGTGAGCGCCTCGCGGAAGCCGGGGAAGCGCTCGAACGTCTCGTCCATCATCGGCGTGTCGATCGCCCCCGGGCACACCGCGTTGACGCGGATCGCCTGCGCCGCGTACTCGAGCGCCGCCGTCCGCGTGAGGCCGAGGACGGCGTGCTTGCTCGCGCTGTAGGGCGCCGCGAAGGGCGAGCCGCGCAGGCCGAGCGTCGAGGAGACGTTGACGATCGCCCCTCCCCCGTCGTTCAGCATGGCCTCGATCTCCGCGCGCATCGTGAGCCACGTCCCACGCAGGTTGATCTCGACGATCCGGTCCCATTCGTCCTCGGGGTACTCGTGCGTAGAGGCGTGCCCCCCGCCGACGCCGGCGCAGTTCGCCGCGCAGTCGAGCCGCCCGAACGCCGCCACGGCGTCGGCCACGACCTCGCGCAGCGCCTCGCCGTCGGTCACGTCGGCGGCCACGAAGCGCGCCTCGGCGCCCGCCTCGCGCAGCGCCGCGGCCAGCGCCGCGCCGGCGTCCGCATTGACGTCGCAGGCCACCACCCGGGCCCCCATCGCAGCGAACAGCTCCGCCGTCGCGCGCCCGATGCCCGACGCCGCACCGGTCACGAGCGCGACCCTGCCGTTCAGTCCGTAGTCCATTCCGGCATCAGACCAGGAAGCAGCGTGGGTGCACAATGCCCCCATGAACGATCGCACGCTGGGTCGCGACGGCCCCACGGTGTCCGCGCTGGGCCTGGGCTGCATGGGGATGTCCGAGTTCTACGGACCCACCGACGACGAGCAGTCGATCGCGACGATCCACCGCGCGCTGGACCTCGGGATCACGCTGCTCGACACGTCGGACGCCTACGGCCCCTACACCAACGAGCAGCTCGTGGGAACGGCGATCGCCGACCGTCGCGACCAGGTCGTGCTCGCCACCAAGTTCGGCGTCGTGCGCGACGAGGGCGAGCGGCGCATCGACAACACGCCGGCATATGCGGCGCGGGCCTGCGACGCGTCGCTGCGGCGGCTGGCCGTCGACCACATCGACCTCTACTTCCTGCATCGCCGCAACCCCGACGTGCCGATCGAGGAGACCGTCGGCGCGATGGCCGAGCTCGTCGATCAGGGCAAGGTGCGCTATCTCGGCCTCAGCGAGGTCAGCCCCGAGACGCTGCGCGCCGCCTGCGCCGTGCACCCGATCGCCGCGCTGCAGAGCGAGTGGTCGCTGTGGACGCGCGGCATCGAGGAGGAGATCGTCCCCACGGCGCGCGAGCTCGGCGTCGGGATCGTCGCCTACAGCCCTGTCGGCCGCGGCTTCCTCACCGGCCGCTACGCCTCCGTCGACGACCTCGCCGACACGGACTTCCGCCGCTATCAGCCCCGCTTCCAGGCCGACAACCTCGAGGCCAACCTGCGTCTCATCGAGCGCGTGGGCGAGCTGGCGCAGGACGTCGGCTGCACCCCGGTCCAGCTCGCGCTGGCCTGGCTCCTGCACCAGGGCTCCGACGTCGTGCCGATCCCCGGCACCAAGCACGCCGCCTACGTCGAGGAGAACGCGGAGGCGACCGAGATCTCCCTGAGCGCCCACCACCTCGAGGCGCTCGACGACGCGATGCCCGCGGGCGCGGCCGCCGGGGACCGCTACACGGCGGCGGGCATGGCCACGGTCGAGCTGTAGCTCAGGGCCCGGGAGACGGGGGCCAGTCGACCAGGGGCTTGCCGATCTCCCAGTGGTGGCCGAACGGGTCTTCGATGCGGCCCAGCAGCCAGCCGTGCTGACGCTCGACCGGGTAGACCACGGTGGCGCCCAGCCCGACGGCGCGCTCGACGACCGCCTGGGGATCGTCGTCGATCAGCAGCAGCTTCACCGTGCTGCCGCCGAGCGACTCGGGGCTGAAGTTCTTGCTCGCGGGCGCCTCGTCGGCGACCCAGAAGGCGGCGGCGCCGACCGCGAGTTGGGCGACGACCTCCTCGTCCTCGTCCGTGCCGCCCACGCGGTAGAGCTCGCGCGCGCCGAACGCCGCCTTGTAGAACGCGATCGCCTCGCGGCCGCGGCGCACGGCGAGTTGTGGCGAGACGGCCGGCTCGTATCCCATCGCGCGGCGAGGCTATCGCGCGTCGGCGGCGACCTCGACGTCGCATCCCACCGCCGCGAGGTCGGCGAGGATCGACGGGTCGGCGCTCGAGTCGGTGACGACGAGGCTCACCTCGGCGAGATCGCAGATCTTCGCCACCTCGACCTCGCCCAGCTTCGAGCCGTCGGCCACCACGACCGGGCGCCGCGCGTTGAGCAGCATCGCGCGCTTGACCTCGGCCTCGGGCAGGTTGACGTTGGTCACCCCGCCGCGGACGTCGACGCCGTTGCAGCCGATGAAAGCGATCGACGCGTTGAGCTGCTCGAGGAGCACGGTGCCCAGCGGGTTGACGAGCGAGTGCTGCAGGCGCCGCAGCGTCCCGCCGGTGACCACCACCGAGATGCGCGGCGAGGCCCGCTCCAGGACGAGGGCGACGGTGAGGCCGTTGGTCACCACCGTCACCTCGCGCAGCTCGCTGCGCGCCACGAGCGCGCGGGCGATCGCCGTCGTCGTCGTTCCCACGTCGAGCAGGACGGTGTCGCCGTCGGCCACGAGCTGCGCCGCGCAGCTGCCGATGGCCGCCTTCGCGGTGGCCAGGTCGCGCTCGGCGACCTCGAAGGGCTGCTCGGCGCGCTCGATGCCGGGCGACATGGCGCCGCCGCGGATCCGCCGCACCCGGCCGTGGGACTCGAGCGACTGCAGATCGGTGCGGACCGTCACCGTGGAGACGCCGAAGCGCGCCGAGAGGTCGGAGACCCGCACGAAGCCCTGCTCCTCGACGAGCGCGGTGATGCGCTGCTGGCGCACCTCGGCGGGCTCGGGGCCCGCGGGAGTCCCGGTCACGGGCGCCACGCTAATGCAGCGCGACGCCCGGGACCTCCAGCTCGCTGATGGCCACGAAGCCGTCCGGGGCCTTGGGGTGCGCACTCGCCAGGTCGAGGCGCAAGCGGGTGGTCGAGACCGGATCGAAGGTGATCACCGTCGGCTCCCCCGACGCCGTGGCCGGCTCGACGTGCGCGTTGCCCACAGCCACCCAATCGCTGCCGTTCCAGCAGCGCACGGCGATGTCGGCCGGGAGCGCGTGGGTGGCGTCGACCGTGAAGGCCGCGCGGACGCTCGAGACCGACTGCGCGGCGGGCCAGGCGACCGACACCCAGTCGCGCGGATGCGCGAGGCTGAAGGCCGGCAGCAGCGCGGTGGCCTGCTTGAGGTAGTAGTTCGACCACGCCGTCGCCGGATCGCCGTCGATCATGGCCGCCGGCAGCGTGTCCTTGGCGCCGGAGTAGCTCGCATCGGCGGTCGGGCCCTGCGGCGGGGCCGGCGGCGCGCCCGCGCTGCCGTCGCCGACGTAGGCGCGCGCCGGGCCCTGGTGGGGCTCCGTCGCGCCGTGCGCCCGCGCGGCGAAGATCGTCGTACGCGCCGGCGCGAGGCCGGGGGCGCTCACCGTCACGGTGATCGGCCCGGGACGGTCGCCGGAGGCGACGATGGCCAGCGCCTTGCCGTTGAATGCCTGGCGCGTGGAGGCCTTGTAGTTCTCGGCGTCCTCCTCGCGGCCGTTGTCCAGGCCGACGAGCCGCCCGGCGCCATCGACGCGGAAGGACAGCGCGTTGTCGGCCTCGGGGACGATCACGCCGTTGGCGTCGACCACATCCGCCGTCACGTAGGACAGCGAGCGCCCGTCGGCGGCGATCGCGCGCTTGTCGGGCGTCAGCCGAACCGCCGCCGGCGCGCCGGCGGTGTCGACCTCGTCGCGCGCCACCTCGCGCCCGTCGCGGCGGGCGACGGCGACGAGCTTGCCGGGCGCGAACGGCACGTCCCAGCTCAGGTGCAGCTTGCCGGCGCTGCCGTTCGGGCTCGTGTAGCTGCCCGGGTACGGCCTGGAGGTCACCGTCTTGTCGTCGCCGGTCGCCTCGGTCGTCTCCAGGTACGGGCGCCCATCGACCGTGGTCTTGTGGTCGAAGCGCCGCACGCCGAGCGAGTGGCCGTTGAGGAACAGCTCGACGGTGTCGACGTTGGCGTAGGCCCACACCGACACCGGCTCACCGGGCTCGTGGTTCGTCCAGTTCATCGGGACGAGGTGGACCATCGGGTCCCTCGTCCACTGGCTGCGGAACAGCCAATAGGCGTCCTTGGGGAACCCGGCGGTGTCGACGGCGCCGAAGAACGAGGACTTCACCGGGAAGACGTCGTACGGCGTCGGCTCGCCGATGTAGTCGGTGCCCGACCACAGGAACTCACCCTGGAAGTACTTGCGATCGCGATCCTTCTTCAGGCCGTACTCGCCGCTCATCGTCCACGAGGCGAGGTTGTTGTCGTAAGAGGACGTGCCGCGCTTGCCCGGCGTGTAGTTCTCGCCGGTGTTGAGCTGGTCGGGGTCCTGGTAGACGCCGCGCGTGGACGTCTCCGACGAGGACTCCGACTCGAAGAGGAACGTGTTCGGGTACTTCGCGTGCAGCGCGTCGACCGACGCGGCGGTGTTGTAGTTCAGCCCCAGGCCGTCGAGCTGGCCGAGGATGAGGTCGACACCGGAGCCGGGCTTGGGAACGCTGCGGTACTTGTCGGAGCCGATGACGATCGGTCGCGTGGTGTCGATCGCCTTGATGTCGGCGACCAGGCGCTTGGCGATCGTCAGCCCGGGGCTGACCGACGTCGAGTCGGGGATCTCGTTGCCGATCGACCACAGCACGACGGCCGGGGAGTTCTTGGCGGCATTGACCATCTCGGAGATGTCGCTGTCGCTGTCGGCGTCGAAGAAGCGCCCGTAGTCGAACTGGCGCTTCGGCGTGTGCCAGGTGTCGAAGGCCTCGACCATCATCACGATCCCGAGCTCCTGGCAGACCTCGATCATCTCCGGCGAGGGCGGGTTGTGCGAGGTCCTGAACGCGTTGACGCCCATGCTCTTCATGATCTTCATCTGGCGCATGAGCGCGTCCTTGTTGACCGCTGCGCCGAGCGCGCCCTCGTCGTGGTGCAGGTCGACGCCGTAGATCTTCATCGAGCGCCCGTTGAGCGAGAACCCCTGCGCGGGGTCGAAGTGGAACCAGCGCACGCCGAAGGTCGTCGCGGTGCGGTCGACGGTCCTGCGGCCCTGGCGGACCTCGGTGTCCAGCGTGTAGAGGTAGGGGTCGTCGGTCGACCACAGGTGCGGATGGCTCAGGCGCAGGGCGCTGGTGGCGCTGCCATCGGCGGGGGTCGCCGGGCCGGCCGTCGCGACGGTGCGCCCGCGGGCGTCACGAACGCGGGTCACGACGCGGGTGTCGGCGGTCGCTCCCGTGACGTCCGTGCGCACGTTCACGTTGGCGAAGCCCCGCTTGAACGTGCTCTCGACGTCGGGCGTCGTCACGAGCGTCCCGTGGCGCGCCACGTGCACGGGGTCGGTGACCACGAGGTGCACGTTGCGGTAGATCCCGCTGCCCGAGTACCAGCGACTGCTGGGGAGCTGGTTGCGGACCTCGACGGCGACGACGTTGGGCGTGTGGCCGTCGGTGTGCGCGCCGGCGAGATCGACGGCGAAGCCGGTGTAGCCGTACGGGTGGCTGGCGACCTGCTTGCCGTTGAGGAACACGACGGAGTCCATGTAGATGCCGTCGAACTCCAGCGAGACGCTCTTGCGGGCAGCCGACCGCGGCAGGGTGAAGGTCTTGCGATACCAGCCGAGGCCGCCCTGCAGGAAGCCGGTCTCGCTGTTGGTGCCGTCCGTGGTCGGGTCGAGCTCGATGCTCCAGTCGTGCGGGAGGTCGACCGAGCGCCACGGCCCGTCGTCGTAGCCCGGGTCGGCGGCATGAGCGTACGCGCCGGTTGGGTCGGTGATGTCGGTGCGGTTGGCCAGCGCGAACTTCCAGCCGCGGTCGAAGTCACTGCTGCGTTGCGTGGCGCCGTGGTGGGCGCCGGCCGCCGGAGCGAGCACCCCCGCCAGCGCGCACGCGACGACCATCGAGAGCACCATCCGCCCGCGATCCCTCATGACCCATCCTCCCGCAGAAATCGAAAGCCTTCGAAAGCAAACGACAGAGACTGAAGGCTCTGTTGCCCGAGGGCGGCGGGCTTGAAACCACTATGGTCGCGACGCGATGGAGCAGGCGAACAGCGTCAGCGACGAGCTCGAACGCTGGTTGCAGAGCGACGGCGACAAGACCCTCGGGAGCCTCGTGGAGCTGTTCCAGGAGAAGAGCTTCGCCATCGTGTTCGTGCTCCTGCTCGGCGTCCCGGCGCTGCCGCTGCCCACCGGAGGCGCCACGCACGTCTTCGAGATCATCGCCGTGCTGCTCGCCGGCCAGCTGGTCGCCGGGCGCACGCGGATCTGGCTGCCACAGCGCTGGCACGCGCTGGAGCTCGCCGGTCCCCGCCAGCAGCGCTTCATCGCCGGCCTGATGAGGATGATCCGCCGGCTCGAGCGCTTCTCCCGGCCGCGCCTGCGCCTCCTCTTCGATCACCGCCTCAGCAACATCGTCTTCGGGCTGCTCGTCATCGCCGGGTGCGCGGGCGCCTTCTTCGCGCCGCCGTTCACCGGCCTCGACACGCTCCCGGCGCTCGGCGTCGTGCTCATCTCGCTCGGCGTGCTGCTCGAGGACATCGTCGTCGTCGTCCTGGGACTCGTCGTCCTGGTTGCCGGGGTCGCCTTGGAGATCGTGGTGGGCAGCGCCGCGATCAAGGGCATCGGCAAGCTCTTCTAGATGGCCGGTCCGGATCGACAGGCGCAGCCGTTCGGGCCGGCTGCTCGACGCGCTGGTCTGGGGCGCGGTGCTGGGTGGCGCGGCGGGCGCCGTGCTCGGCGCCGCCATCGACGGGGTCGGGGCCGGCATCGGTGCCCTGATCGGCGCTGGGCTCTACGCCCCGGCGGAAGCGCTGACCAGCATGAGCAGGACCACAGCGGAGCCCAAGCCACTGTGGTACCGCGTCCTCAGCAGCGCGCTGTTGATGGCGCTGTTCGGCTGGGCGCTCGGCCTCATCTACGGCACCGACGAGCCGCTGCTGACCGCGATCCTCAGCGGCGCCTTCGTCGGCGGCTGATCGCGGCCGCCGTCTATCGCGGGCGCCCGCTGGTCCGGGTCATGGCGGAGGAGGTTCCGGCGTCCGAGCTGCGCTACGTCGTGCCCTTCGAGGCGCGCTCGCGCTACGTCGGTGCGGACTACGTCGAGCAGCTGGCCAAGGTCCGGGGCGGCACCTTTCGCCGCAACCCGCCCGACGTCGGCATCCTCGCGTCGCTCGACGCCCTGGCCGGGCCGACCTTCGACCCCGGCCGCGTGCACCCGCTGATCCGCGAGTTCTACGAGCACACGAGCCGCTTCCGGCTCTCGATCGTGCCCGAGTGGCGGCGCTGGATGAAGCCGGGCTACGAGATCTTCAAGCGCCTGGTGGCGCAGCCGCTGGGACAGGCCGCCATCCCTTCCATCATGAGCCGGAGCGCCGCGTTCTGCTAGGGATCAGGCCTATGAGCGAGCACGGCCCGGTCCGGGTCACCGTCTGGGGCGAGAACGTCCACGAGCAGCAGGAGGAGGCGGTGCGCGCCCTCTACCCCGAGGGCATGCACGCGACGATCGCCGCGGGTGTGGCGGCGGGGCTGGGCGATCGGGTGCGCGTGCGCACCGCGACGCTGCAGGAGCCCGAGCATGGGCTCACCCAGTCGGTCCTCGACGACACCGACGTGCTGACCTGGTGGGGCCACATCGCGCACGACCAGGTCGACGACGCCGTGGTGGAGCGCGTCCAGGCGGCGGTGCTCGGCGGGATGGGCCTGCTCGCCTTGCACTCGGCGCATTACTCCAAGGTCTTCCAGCGCCTGCTCGGCAGCTCGTGCAGCCTGCGCTGGCGCAACGACGGCGAGCGCGAGCTGGTGTGGACCGTCGACCCCGCGCATCCCATCGCGGCGGGCGTCCCGCATCCGATCGTCATCGAGGCGCACGAGATGTACGGCGAGCACTTCGACATCCCCGCGCCGGACGAGCTCGTGTTCGTCAGCTCGTTCGCCGGCGGCGAGGTGTTCCGCGGCGGCTGCTGCTTTCGCCGTGGCGCCGGGCGGATCTTCTACTTCAGCCCCGGCGACCAGGACTACCCGATCTACCACCACGCCGACGTGCAGCGGGTGATCGCCAACGCGATCGAGTGGGCGGCGCCGGGACCGGGCGCTCCGCGTGCGGTGCCGGGCAGCCCCGAGTCGCCACGCGGATGGTTCGAGCGAGGGGGCGCGTGAGCGCCGCGGGCGACGCCGGCGACCTGCGCGTCGGCGTCGTCGGCCTGGGGTGGGCCGGCCAGCAGCACATCGCCGCCTACGACGCGCTCCCCGGCGCGCAGGTGGCCGCGATCGCCGGCCTGGAGGAGCCCATGCGCGAGGAGCTCGCCGCGCGCTATCGGATCGAGCATCACATCGCGCGCTGGGAGGACCTGCTCGACCTCGACGGCCTCGACGCGGTCAGCGTTGCCGTGCCGACCTTCCTGCACGCCCCGATCGCCATCGCGGCGCTGGAGCGCGGGATCCATGTGCTGTGCGAGAAGCCGATAGCGCTGAACGGGCCCGAGGCCGACGCGATGGTGCGGGCCGCGCGCGCGGCCGACCGCGTGCTCGAGGTCGCGTTCAACCATCGCCAGCGCGGCGACATCCAGGCGCTCAAGGCGGTCGTCGACGCCGGCCGGCTGGGACACCCCTACTACGCCAAGGCGTGGTGGCTGCGCCGGACGGGAATCCCGACGCTGGGCAGCTGGTTCACGCGGGCCGAGCTGGCGGGCGGCGGGCCGCTGGTCGACATCGGCGTGCACGTCCTCGACTACTCGCTGTTCCTGCTCGGCAACCCCGAGGTGGTCGCCGTGAGCGCCTCGACCTACGACCTGCTCGCCACCGCCGGCTTCGGGTCGAGCCCCGACTCCAACAAGACCGGCGCGACCGGCGACAAGACGTTCGACGTCGAGGACCTGGCCTCGGTCTTCATGCGCCTGGCCGACGGAGGGACGCTGCTCGTCGAGGCCAGCTGGGCCGCGCACCGCCGCGACGGCGACGAGTTCGGCATCACGCTCTACGGCACCGACGGAGGCGCCGAGCTGATCGTCGACGACTACGCGCCCGAGGGCGCGCTGCGCGTCTTCTCCGACGACGGCGGCAGCGCGGTGGCGACCACCGTGCCCGTGAAGCCCGGCCGCGGCCATCAGGCCGTCGTCGAGCAGTTCGCGGAGAAGGTCCGCGCCGGCGGGTGGAATCGCTACGACGGTTCCGGCGCGGCGGCACTCGCGCACATCGTCGACGCCTGCTACCGCTCGGCCGCCGAGCAGCGCGAGATCCGCCTCGCTTCCTAGGGCGCCGTCCACCCGACCTCGGCCCAGAACCCCGCCAGCGCGGTCGCGGTGGCCTCGGGGGCCTCTTCGGCCACGTGGTGGCCGCTGTCGATGCCGGCGCCGCGCAGGTCATCCGCCCAGTCCCGCCACAGGGCGAGCGGGTCGCCGCCGAGCAGGTGCGTGTCCTCGCGGGTGGCCCAGAGCACCTGCACCGGGCAGCGCACGCGCCGCCCGGCGGCGCGGTCGGCCTCATCGTGCTCGACGTCGATCGTCACCCCGGCGCGGTAGTCCTCGCACATGCCGTGCACGACGGCGGGATCGCGCAGCGCGGCCCATACGTCCGCGTGCGCCTCGGCGCCCATGACCTCGGGGCCGTTGATCCGGTACCAGTCCTCGGGGCCGGCCGCCGCGATCACCTTCTCGGCCGGCTTGGCGGTCTGGGCGAGGAAGAACCAGTGCCACCACTCGCGGGCGAAGTCCAGGTCGATCCGCGCGAGCGCCTCGGCGATCGGGACGGCGCGGCCGACCGTGGTCAGCGCCACGATCCGTTCCGGGTGGTCCATGGCGGTGCGAAACGCGGCGGGCGCGCCGCGGTCGTGGCCGGCCACGGCGAAGCGCTCGTGCCCGAGGGCGTCCATCAGCGCGACGACGTCGCCCGCCATCGCGCGCTTGGACGCCTGGGCGTGGCCGGGGGCGTCCGGCGGTGCGGTGGAGCCCCCGTAGCCGCGCAGGTCGGGGCAGACGACGGTGTGGCGGTCGGCCAGCAGCGCGGCGACGCGATGCCAGGTGGCGAGCGTGCGCGGGTGGCCGTGCAGCAGCACGACGGGCGGCCCGTCGCCGCCGTGGCGCACCCGCAGCGCGACCTCGCCGCAGTCGACGGTCTGCAGGACGAAGCCGTCGAAGAACATGCGCCGCCCCATACCCGGTCGCTGCGCAGACCATCCGGCGAGCTGCGCGCAATCCCAGGTTCCTGGGGTTTCGCCGGGGCCCTGCCTTGGCCACACTGTTCACGTTGCTCGCGTACCGGCTGAGCGCACCCGCGGCGAGATCGTCAGGCTCTCCCATCGCGGGCTGGGCGTGCGCGACTTCGCGCTGGCCGTCGGGCGGCGCCTGCGCCGGGTCGTGCCGTTCGACGCGGACCAGCTGGCCGACCTCGTGGCGAGCGGTCGCCGCGGCGACGCCGTCGCGTTGTTCCTGACCGTGGCCGCGAACGCCCCCTCCGAGGGCGTCGGGCAGATGCGGGAAGGGCCGAGCTGGCCCTGGTTCGAGGAGGTGGCGCACACCGCCCTGTACGACGAGGCCCTGCTGGGCGACCGCACGGTGTCACGCAGCGGGCTCGCCGACGTCACCGTGCCCGCTCTGGTCGCCGACGGCGGGGCGAGCCCCGAGTGGCTGCGGAGCACCGCCGCCGTACTCGCCGACGCCCTCCCGGACGCGCGGCACCACACGCTCGCCGGTCAGACCCACGCCGTCGACCCCGAGGTCCTCGCGCCCGTGCTCGCGGAGTTCTTCGCCGCGTGAGCGGGCCGCGCGCGGCGGGATCGGCGGCCACGATCGCGACAGCGACCTGGAAGCGCTACCAATGCCCCCTGCGCACCGCGCCACAGTCACAGCGCCAGGTGTTGTCGGATTGGTAGTGCAGCGGCTGCAGGCAGATCCCCTCGAAGCTCGGCGCCACCAACATGCCACCCGCCAGCCCGAAGTTCGCGTGCGGCTCCCCGCGGATCGCCATCATCCGCGAGTGCTGGCACCGCGGGGTGGATGCTTCCCAATCGGCCCTCGACGGCATGGAGGAATTTTAGGACTCGAACCGGCGCATCCCCGCTCGTGGAGCCAAACGACCGTTTGACCTCAGCCGAGCACCGCCCGCTCGACCGCCTCGAGCTCGGGCTCGCATGGCACGACCGAGCCGGACTGTTCGAGCGCCGTCTGCGGGTCCTTCAGACCGTGCCCGGTGAGGACGCAGACCACGCGTGAGGCGCCGGCGGCGCCGTGCTTGAGCAGGCCGGCAACCGAGGCCGCGCTGGCCGGCTCGCAGAAGACGCCCTCGCGCGCGGCCAGCAGGCGGTAGGCGGCGAGGATCTCGTCGTCCGTGACGGCCTCGATGGCGCCGCGCGACTCGGTCACCGCAGCCATCGCCTCCTCCCAGCGGGCGGGATTGCCGATGCGGATCGCGCTGGCGATCGTCTCGGGCTTGGCCACCGGCGCGCCGTGGACCAGCGGCGCCGCACCGGCGGCCTGGTAGCCGAGCATCCGCGGTTCGTGGCCGGCCTCGCGAAAGCCCTTCCAGTACGCCGTGATGTTGCCCGCGTTGCCGACCGGGATGCACAGCGCATCGATCTCGCCGAGCTCTTCGATGACCTCGAAGGCGGCGGTCTTCTGGCCCTCCAGGCGAAACGGGTTGACGCTGTTGACCAGCGCGATCGGGTGGCGCTGGGTCAGCTCGCGCACGAGCGCGAGTGCCTCGTCGAAGTTCCCGCGCAGCGCGACGACGCGCGCGCCGTGCATGAGCGCCTGGGCGAGCTTGCCCGCCGCGATCTTGCCCTCGGGCACGATCACCGCGCCGCCGATCCCGGCGCGCGCGGCGTAGGCGGCCAGCGAGGCGGCCGTGTTGCCGGTCGAGGCGCAGATGACCATCTCGGCGCCCGAGCGCACCGCGTCGCTGACCGCGCAGGTCATCCCGCGGTCCTTGAACGAGCCCGTGGGGTTGGTGCCCTCGAGCTTGAGCCACACCTCCACCCCGGCCTGCTCGCTGACGCGCGGCGCGTGGACGAGCGGCGTCGAGCCCTCCTGCAGAGAGATCACGGGATCGCCCTCGGCGAACGGCAGCCGGTCGCGGTAGCGCTCGATGAGGCCGGTCATCGCCTAGAGGAACTCCTCGTCGATGACCCGGATCGCGCGCGGCCGCGCACGCATGAAGTCCAGGCCGCCGATCAGCTCCAGGGCGGCGTAGAAGCGCGACTCGAGCAGCGGGTGGGTCACCATGACCAGGCGCGCGTTCTCCCCCAGCCCCTTCTGGACCACGGAGCGGATCGAGGCGCCCTGCAGCCCCAGCAGCTGGGCGATCTGGGCCAGCACGCCGGGACGGTCGGCCACCTCCAGGTGCAGGTAGAAGGCCGACTCGACGTCGCTGACGATGGCCAGGTCGTCGGTCGTCTCGGGCGTCGAGGCGGGCGGGATCATCGCGCTGATGACGTCGCCCAGGACGGCGCTCGCCGTCTGCGGGCCGCCGGCGCCGGGCCCGCTCAGCGTGATCTCGGTGATGGCCTGCGACTCGACGGTCACCGCGTTGAAGGGGCCGTTGACGCTGGCCAGCGGATGGGCGCCGTAGAGGAAGGCCGGGTGCACGCGCACGCTGAGCCCGCCCTCGACGCGCTCGGCGGTGCCGATGAGCTTGAGCCCCAGCCCGAGGTCGCGCGCGTACTCCATGTCGTCGGCCGTGATGTGCTCGATGCCCTCGTAGAGCACCTGGTCGAGGTGCACCGGCGTGTTGAACGCCAGCCGCGCGAGGATCGCCATCTTGGCCGCCGCGTCCTTGCCGTTGACGTCCTCGGAGGGGTCGGCCTCGGCGTAGCCCAGCGCCTGGGCCTCCGCCAGCGCGTCGTCGTAGGAGGCGCCGGTCTCCGCCATGCGCGTGAGGATGAAGTTGGTCGTCCCGTTGACGATCCCGTGCAGGCGGTCGATGTGGGCCCCCGCCAGCGACTCCTGCAGGACGCGGATGATCGGCACGACGCCGGCCACCGCGGCCTCGAAGCGCAGCTGCACGCCGTGCTCGCGCGCCGCCGCCCACAGCTCCTCGCCGTGCTGGGAGAGCAGCTGCTTGTTGGCGGTGACGACGTGCCTGCCGGCCGCCATCGCGCGCAGGACGTAGTCGCGCGCCGGGTCCAGGCCGCCCATCAGCTCGACGACGAGGTCCGAGGCGGCGAGGATCTCCTCGAAGTCGCCGCGCGAGCGCGTCAGTACCCCGCGCAGCTCGGGCCGCAGGCCGGTGATGGCCTCGATCTGGCCCGCGCGCGCCTCCAGCAGCTCGGCGAAGGCCGAGCCGACGGTGCCGTGGCCGAGCAGGCCGACGCCGAAGGGCTCAGACAGGCCCACGGGGTCCCCCCTCGGCCGCGCTCCGCGCCCTTGGCGAGTGTTGGAGGGGGCGCTCGACGTCCCTCGCCACCAGGTCCGCGTACGTCTCGCGGCGGACGGCCAGGCGCGCGTCGCCGTCCTTGACGATGACGACCGGCGCGCGCGGGACGCCGTTGTAGGTGTTCGACATGGCGAAGCCGTAGGCGCCGGTGGCCGGGGTCACGACGACGTCGCCCACCCGGGGGTCGGCGAGCTCGGCGTCGCGGACGATGAGGTCGCCCGACTCGCAGTGCTTGCCCACGAGATGGCAGTAGGTCCCGCCGCCGAAGCGCGACGCGATCTGCGCCTCGTAGCGCGCCCCGTAGAGCATCGGGCGCAGGTTGTCGGACATGCCCCCGTCGACCGCGACGTAGAGATCGACGTTGCGCTTCATGGACTGCACCGTGTACAGGGTGACGGTCGAGTTGGCCACGAGCGCGCGCCCCGGCTCGTCGAGGATGCGCACCCCGGGGCCCATGACGTCGCGCACCGCATCGACCTTGGCCGCCACGTACTCCTCGATGGTGGGCGGGTGCTCGGAGTTGACGTAGGCGACGCCGAGGCCGCCGCCGAGGTTGACCATCCCGTGGCTGGCCAGGTCGGCCATGGCCTCCAGCGCGGTGCGGAAGCTCTCGACGTCGTAGATCTGCGAGCCGATGTGCAGGTGCAGGCCCTCGAGCTCGAGCCGGTCGGAGGCGTCGAGGCGCTCGATGGCGGCGGGCGCCGACTGCAGGCCGAAGCCGAACTTCGTGTTCGGGCCGCCGGTGGAGATCGACGGGTGGGTGTCGGGGCTGATGCCGGGCGCCACGCGCAGCTGGACGCGCTGCGTCGCGCCTTCGGGCACGAGGCGATCGAGATGGTCGATGTCGGTGTGGTTGTCGACGACGACATGACCGACGCCCGCGGCCACCGCCTCGGCCAGCTCGGCCTCGGACTTCGCGTTGCCGTGCAGGTGGATCTTCGCGGGGTCGAAGCCGGCCTTGAGCGCGATGGCCAGCTCGCCGCCCGAGGCCACGTCGCACGCCAGGCCCTCCTCGCGCAGGATGCGCAGGACGGCGGTGCACGGAAAGGCCTTGGAGGCGAAGTGGACCTCGAAGTCCTCGCAGCGGGCCGCGTAGGCGCTGACAAAGGCCCGCGCGCGCTCGCGGACGTCATCCTCGACGACGACGTAGGCGGGCGTGCCGAACTCCTGCGCCAGGGCGACGGCGTCGCAGCCGCCCAGCTCGAGGTGCCCGGCCTCGGTGACCCGGCTGCCGAGCGGATAGACGTGGCTGAGGTGCGGCGCGGCCATCGCGCGCGGCATGATCCCAGGTCATGCGCGCCGTCCACGTCGAGCCGCCATCCGCGCTGGGAGCCCGCGACGGGCTGGCCTACGCGCTCTTCCTGCCCGAGGGCGCCGGCGCCGGCGGCGTGGTGATGCTCCACGGCGCCGGCTCGCAGAAGGAGAACCAGTTCGACGTGGCGCGCGCCCTGCGCGCCGCGGGCGTGGCGGCGGTCTGCTTCGACCAGCGCGGCCACGGTGAGAGCGACGGCGCGCTCGGGGCCGGCGCGCTCGATGACGTGGCGACGATCGCGGAGCTGCTGCCGCCCGGTCCGATCGCGCTGCGCGGCTCGAGCATGGGCGGCTTCATGGCGCTCATGGCCAGCACGCGCATGGAGGTGGCGGGCGTCGTGGCCATCTGCCCTGCGACCGCCGAGCTCCTCGCGCGCGGGCTACGGACGGGGCGCTTCTCGTTCCGGGCCGACCACGACGCCATGCACGCGCTGCTGACCGCGGCCGACGAGGCCGCGGCCGCCGCCGCGCTGGGCGAGCGGCTGCTGCTCATGCACGCCGAGGGCGACGAGCAGGTGCCGATCAGCGTCTCGCGCGAGCTGCACGCCGCCGCGCCCGGCAGCCGCCTGATCACGGTGCCGGGCGGCCATCACCGCTCCATCCAGCACGACCCCGAGCTGACCGCGGTCGCCGTGCGCTTCCTCACGCGGGTATTGCGGCCGCGCCCAGCGACGGCCTGAGCACCGGGGTGCGCACGTCGGACGACACGCCCGCCAACTCGACGGCGGCGGCGCGGTCCAGCGGGCGCTTGCCCCAGCGCGCGGCGCGGGCGAACTCGATGATCCGCCCGAAGTAGTCGTCCAGGCGCGCGGGCGCGATCCCCATCGGCTCGAGCAGCGCACGCGAACGGGCGTCGTCGAAGTGCAGGCGCATGGCGAAATACGGGAAGTACACCTCGCTGCGCTTGAGCATCCGGCGCGTCGAAGGCGCTGCCCGGCGCATGACCAGCGGATGCAGGAACCGCCGGTAGGCGCGCGGGGGCACCAGGCGCGGGGCGGGCCGATCGAAGCGGCCCGTGGCCATCTTCATGATCTCCCCCACGCTGGACGTGTGCGCTCCCGCCGTCAGGTGAAAGGTCCCGCCGGCCGCCTCGGGGTGCCCCGCGAGCGCCGCGACCGCGTCGGCGACGTAGTCGACCGACACCACGTCGACGGGCGAGCGCCGGCGCGCGGGGAGCAGCGGGTAGGCGCCCGCGTCAAAGGCGCGCAGCGGCCCGTACAGGACGTTGAACGACGCCGTCCAGCCGGTCGTGCTCTCGCCCACCACGATGCTCGGCCGCGCGATCGTCCACGGAAGCGTGCTCGAGCGCACGAGCGCCTCCGCCTCGTGCTTGGAGCGCTCGTAGGAGTTGCGGAACGCGCCGGTCTCGCGGTCGTCCTCATAGGCGGTCCCGCGGCGGGCGCCGGCCACGTAGGCCGTCGACACGTAGGTCACGCGCTGCAGGCCGGGAACGGCGCCCGCGAAGTCGAGCACTCGCCGGGTGCCCTCGACGTTGATGGCGCGCGCCTCCTCGAGCGGCAGGTCGAAGGCGACCGACGCCGCGCTGTGGATGACGCTCCCGACCCGTGCGGCCAGCTCGTCGTGGCGATCGCCGAGGCCCAGGCGCGGCGCGGTCAGGTCGCCGGCGATCGCCACGGCACGGCCCGTCGAGGGGGCCTGGACGCGCGCCAGCACCGCGCGCAGCCGCGAGTCGGCCTCGGCGTCGTCGGCGGCGCGCACGAGGCAGTGGACCTCGTGGCCGGCGGCCATCAGCCGTGAGAGCACGGCCATGCCGACGAAGCCGGTGGCTCCGGTCAGCAGGATCGGACGTTCGGTTACGGGCACGGGTTCGGTACTCCTCGTTCTCGTTCGGCGTCCCAGGGTGGCGTGCCGCATGGCCGGGGACCATGGGCAGAGTGCACGGACTCGCGGCGCGCGTGCTGGACCAGTGGTCGAGCGCGCGACGCGGGCGCACATGCCTTCCCAACTATGGGCGTTGCCCGCCCGCGAGATGCTGAAACGCGGTTAACGGGCCCGTAACCCAGCGTAACGGACGTCGGCGCGCCTACCGCGGTTACAGATAGTTCAGCGGATTGGTGACCGCGCCGTTGATGCGCACCTCGAAGTGCAGGTGAGCGCCGAAGCACAGGCCGGTGCAGCCGGAGTAGCCGATGACCTGGCCCTGGCTCACGCTCGCGCCCAGCGAGGTGGCGAAGCGCGATTGGTGCGCGTAGCACGTCGACATCGCGCCCGTGTGCTGGATGCAGGTGAAGTTGCCGTAGCCGCCCGAGGCGCCGACCGATTGCATCAGGGCCACGCGGCCCGCCGCGGCGGCGCGGATCGGCGTGCCCGCGGGGACCCCGATGTCGATGCCCGGGTGGCAGGCCTCCCACGCCCGGCGCTCGCAGAACTGCGAGGTGATCGGGCCGTTGACGGGCCAGATCAGGCTGCCGTTGCCGTGCTTGATCGGCCCGGCGGGCAGGTTCCCCTGGGCCTGCTGCAGCGTGGCCTCGATCTTGGACTGCTCGGCCTTGAGGCCTGAGAGGTTGCCCTCCAGCTGGCGACGCTCGGCGCGCACGGTGCCCAGCGCGCGCGCCTTGTCCGCGCGCGTTCCGTCGAGCCCCACCTTGGTGTCGATCAGGCCCTGCTTGGCGCGCGCGATCTCGTCGCGACGCTGCTGGACGATCGCGGTGATGCGCTGCTGGCGGACCTCGAGCTTGTCCAGGCGCGCCGCGGTGGCGGTCGCATCGGCCTTCGCGTCGTGCACGAGCTTGATGATCTGCTGGTCCTGCTCGGACACGCGCTGCATGAACTCCCCGCGCTCGAGCAGCTCGGCGAAGCCCTTGGAGGACATGATCACGGTCACGATGTCGGGCTTGTCGGCCTGGTAGAGCTCGACCAGCCGCTGCGCGAGCGCCACGCGGGCCTGGGCCAGGCGGGCGCGCAGGCGCACGAGCCGGCGGCGCTCGGCGCGCAGGTCGCGCTGGATGCCGAACAGCTCATTGCGCTTGGCGTCGAGATCGGCCTGCGCGTTGGACTGCTGGCTCTGGAGGGTCCCGATGCGGCCCTGCAGGCGCCCGATGCGCTGCGAGTAGGCGCTGATCTGCGTCGTCAACAGGCGCTCGGTGCCCTTTCGCCGGCCGATCTTGCCCTGCGTGGTCTGGATCTTGTGCTGCAGGTCATGCAGCCGGCTGCTCGGCGACGACGCGCCCTCGGAGAACACCGGCAGCGCCGCCCAGAGCGCGAGCGGCAGTACCGCACCCGCGAGCAGGAGGCGAAGACGCATGCGGCGGCGCATGTTACGAGGGCGATTGAGCAAGGGTCAACCTGAGGTACACAGTTATGTCCCGTGCCTGCGGAGTTAGCTGACGGGCTCGCGCACATGCGCTACCGGGCGCTCTGGGCCCGGATTCGCCCCGTGGGTCTCTTGGGTCCCCCGCTCCCCCGCGCGATGCAGGGGATTCGGCACCGCGACCCTACCATCCGGATCGGACTCCGACGAACTGTAGGTGCCGGTGCGGGCGCTGTGGCAAGATCTAGTGCATGGCTCGCCCCTCCTCCTTCGGCCGCGACACCGGGCTGCAGATCCGGATGCTCGTCACGATCTTCCTGCTCGGCGCGGTCTACGCTGTGCTCATCGGCGTGCTCTTCGCCGCGGGGGCGAGCGGAATCACGATCCTGCTCGTCGCCGGCGGTCTGCTCGGGCTGCAGTTCTTCACCTCGGACAAGCTCGCGCTGCGCTCGATGGGCGCTCACGAGGTCTCACCGCAGGACGCGCCGGAGCTGCACGCCACGATCGAGCGCCTGTGCATCCAGGCCGACCTGCCCAAGCCGCGGATCTACATCGTCAACAGCGCGATGCCCAACGCCTTCGCCCTCGGACGGTCGAAGAAGGCCGCGGCGGTGTGCGCGACGACGGGCATCCTCGAGCTGCTCTCCCCGGCCGAGCTCGAGGGCGTCATGGCCCACGAGCTGACCCACATCGCCAACCGCGACGTGATGGTCATGACGCTGGCCGCCTTCTTCGCCTCGCTGGCCTCGATGATCGTGCAGTTCGGGTTCTTCTTCGGCGGCAGCGACGACGACGACAACGGGCCCGGGATCTTCGCGATCATCCTCGTCTCGCTCGCCGTCTACGTGATCTCGTTCTTCCTCATGCAGGCGCTGTCGCGCTACCGCGAGTTCGCCGCCGACCGCGGCGCGGCGATCATCACCGGCCGGCCCAGCGCGCTGTCCTCGGCGCTGCTGAAGATCAGCGGCACGATGGAGCGCATCCCGCAGACCGACCTGCGCGCCCACGCCGAGATGAACGCGTTCTACATCGTCCCCGCCGGCGTGAAGAACTCGGTCTACAACCTGTTCTCGACGCACCCGCCGATGGAGAAGCGCATCGCGGCGCTCTCGCGCCTGGAGGCTCAGCTGCAGGGCGCGGCGTAAGCTGCGGCGCATGGGGTTCCTCGACGCGC
The DNA here is from genome assembly GCA_963806015.1 of uncultured Actinomycetes bacterium. Classification (GTDB taxonomy): domain Bacteria; phylum Actinomycetota; class Thermoleophilia; order Solirubrobacterales; family Solirubrobacteraceae; genus JAOPZW01. The sequence continues at coordinate 433,059 of CAWDWM010000002.1, forward strand.
TGCTGGGCAAGCGCAAGCTGAAGGGGCCGGCGACCGACCGGCTCTTCGCGATCTCGACGGCCTACGTGGGCCTCGACGCGCAGCAGGGGATCACCACACGCGGTGTCGCCGGCATCGTCTTCCAGCCGCTGGCGACCGGCGACTTCCGCCAGATCGTCGAGGACATGAAGGAGGTCCTGTCCGGGACCGGCGCCGAGATGGGCTCGTCGGTGGAGACCAAGGACGACGAGTTCGGCTACCGCTGGATGATCGTCAAGGACCCCGACATCGAGGACCTCGCGGTCGGCGTCAACGCGGTCAACGACGCCCTGGCCGTCGGCGGCTACAACGACCGCGTGCTGGCCGCCGTCTTCGCCTTCGAGGACGCCGACCACAAGCCGCTCTATCTGATCTACAACTACAAGCGCGGCAGCTGGTACCCGTTCGTCCCCGCGACCGGCGAGAAGCAGCGCAACACCGAGCGCGAGCTGCAGATCAGGGCGGCCACGGGTGCCGAGCTCCCGTTCGAGCCCGAGCTCGAGCGCTGGTTCCCCCTGTGGGGAATCCCCATCTGAGCCCGCGCGCCCTCGTCCTGGCCGACGAGCCGCCATACCTTCCGCTCGCACGCCTGCTCGAGCGCGGCGTCGACCTCGTCCTGTGCCTCGGCGACCTCACGCGCCACGACCTCGAGGCGCTCGGTAGCGTGCAGCTGCCCAAGCTCGGCGTCTACGGCAACCACGACGACGGCGGCGAGTTCACGGGCCTCGGCATCGAGAACGTCCACCTCAAGCGCGTCGAGGTCGCCGGGCTGTGCTTCGGAGGCTTCTCCGGCAGCCACGAGTACGGGCGCGAGCCGCGCTACACGTGGAGCCAGAAGCAGGCCGCCAAGCTGCTGCGCAAGCTCGGCCCGGTGGACGTCCTGCTGGCCCACAGCCCGCCGCTCGGCGTCAACGACGATGCCGACGACCCCGCGCACGTCGGCCTGCAGGGCCTGCGCGACTACCTCGAACGCGAGCGCCCGGCGATGATGCTGCACGGCCACACCTATCCGCCGCTGCCGGTCGAGCGCTGGGGCGACACCGAGATACGCCACGTGCGCGGGCACCGGTTCGTGACGCTGCCGGCACCACGCCAGTAGCTCGTCCGCGTTGCGCTCGTGGCGCCGCGCAGCGTTTACTGCCGCATCGAGGGAAGGGGGTGTGCCCAGGCGCGGCCTCCCGCGGTCGTCCTCGACGCGAACTGCCTGGGATCAGGCCCGGTTTCCGAACCCAATCCCAGGCAGTTCGGGAACCTCGTCCGCGCGTAGAGCCACGGGCGCTCCGACCGCGCTCAGAGCGCCGCGAGCGCCCGGTACAGCTCGTCGGCGGCGGTTGCGCCCTGCTCGAGGGCGAGCAGCCGGAACGACTCGTCGGGCGCGTGATACGCGTCGTCCTCCAGACCGAAGCCGCTGACCACGACCGGGATGTCGCGCGCGGCGAACTCGGCCACCACCGGGATCGAGCCGCCGGTGCGCACGAACGCGGTCGGCGCGCCGACGGCCCGCTCGAGCGCCTGCGCCGACAGCGCGACGGCCGGGTTGTCGGGCGGGAAGAGCGAGGGCTCGGCCACCTCGGCCGACAGCTCCAGCTCGGCCCCGGGCGGCAGCGCGTCGCGCAGCAGGCGCTCGAGCGTCGCCAGGGCGTCCTGCGCGCTCTGGCCCGGCGCCAGACGCTGCGAGACGCTCGCGTGCGCCACGGCGGGCACCACCGTGCGGTGCTCGCCGGCGTGGATGGCGTTGATCTCCAGCGACGGCTGGGCGCCGTTGCGCTCGTAGTACTCGGCGCCCGCGCCCGGGTAGGCCGGGCGCGCGCCGACGGCGGCCAGCACCTCGTCGCCCGGCAGGAGCCGGGCCCAGGAGTCGCGCTCGGCCCTGGCCGGCGCGGCGACGCCGGCGAGCAGCTCCTCGCGCAGGCGCCCGTCGGGGCCGGGGACCACCGCGCCGAGCATCGTGTGCAGCGCGTGCAGGGCGTTGAGCGCGCTGCCGCCGTAGACGCCGGAGTGCAGGTCGCGCTCGGCGGTGCGCACCTGGAGGTGCAGCATGACCAGCCCGCGCAGTCCGACGGTGATCGCCGGCGTGTGCTCGTCGACCATCCCCGAGTCGAAGACGATCGCGCAGTCGGCGCCGCGCTCGTCGGCGCGCACCCAGTGCGCGACGGCCTCGCCGCCGGTCTCCTCCTCGCCCTCCACGAGCACGCGCACGTTGACCGGCAGAGCGCCCGCCGCGGCCTGCGCGCACGCGACGTGCAGCAGCGGCAGGAAGTTGCCCTTGTCGTCGGACGCGCCGCGCGCGTAGACGCGGCCACCGCGCACGTCGGGCTCGAAGGGCGGCGTCGTCCAGGCCGCCGGGTCGCCGACGGACTGCACGTCGTAGTGGCCGTAGATCAGCACCGTCGGCGCGTCCTCGCGCGCGGCGCGCAGCTCGCCGACGGCCAGCGGGTTGCCCTCGGTCGCCACCACGCGCCCCTCGCCCCCGACGGCGGCCAGGCGCTGCACCACCCAGGCGGCCGCGCGCTCGAGGTCGGCGGCCTCGCCGCCGCCGGTCGAGATGGACGGGATCCGCAGCCAGTCCAGGAGGTCGTCGAGCAGGCGCTGGTCCATGCGTGGACCCTAGACAATCGGGCATAGATCGCCGGGCCGGTGGACATACTTCCGCCCGCATGCCGGGCCGTCACCTCCACGCGGTTCCAACGCACGGCGAAGTCTTCGCATGCCGCGTCCGGAAGCTCGGCGTGACCACCGTGATCGAGCTGCAGGGCGAGCTCGACCTCGCCGCGCGCAAGACGCTCGACGATGCCCTCGAGAGCGCCCTGCACCCGGGCCCGGTCGTGACCGTGGTCGCCGACCTCGATGCCGTGACCTCCGCCGATGCGTCCACGGTCGCGTGGCTCATGCACGCGGACGCCGTCGTCCGCCTCGCGGGCGGGCGCTTCGTCACGGTGATCGGCAAGGGCGGCGCCGGCGACGTGCTGCGGTTGACCGGCATGCGGCGCCGCCTCGACGTGGTCGGCGACGCCCACGGCCCCTGATCGCGGCGGTTCGCCGCCACCCGATCGGGTAGAGCGCCGCCATGAGCGCTCCCAACGTCTCCGTGTTCATGCTCGAGCGCCTGCACGAGTGGGGCGTACGCCGCATCTACGGCTACCCCGGCGACGGCAGCAACGGGCTCAACCTCGCCTTCCACGAGGTCGGCGAGGAGATCGAGTTCATCCAGCTGCGCCACGAGGAGCTCGCTGCCTTCGCCGCGTGCGCCCACGCGAAGCTCACCGGCGAGGTCGGGGTGTGCATGGCGACCTCCGGCCCGGGCGCCATCCATCTGCTCAACGGCCTCTACGACGCCAAGCTCGACCACGCTCCGGTGGTCGCGCTCGTGGGCCAGCAGAAGCGGATGTCGCTGGGCGGCGACTTCCAGCAGGAGGTCGACCTGCACGCGCTCTTCAAGGACGTCGCCGGCGAGTACCTGGCCGAGGTCACCGATCCCCGCCAGGCCGCGCACGTCGTCGACCGCGCGGTGCGCATCGCCCGTGCGCGACGGACCGTGACCGCGATCATCGTCCCCTCCGACGTCCAGGAGCTGGCCTACGACGAACCCCCGCGGGCGCACGGAGCCCTCTACGCCGGCACGCCGGGCTATCGCGATCCGGTCGTGCGGCCCGCCGACGAAGATCTGCGCCGGGCCGCCGACGTGCTCAACGCGGGCGAGAGGGTGGCGATGCTCGTGGGCCAGGGCGCCAAGCACGCCGCCGACGAGCTGATCGAGGTCGCCGAGCTGCTGGGCGCGGGCGTGGCCAAAGCGCTCAACGGGCGCGCCGTGCTGCCCGACGACCTGCCCTTCGTGACCGGTTCGATCGGCCTGCTGGGCACCAAGCCCTCCGCCGACATGATGGAGGGCTGCGACACGCTGCTCATGGTGGGCACGTCGTTCCCCTACTCGGAGTGGCTGCCCGAGCCGGGGCAGGCGCGCGGCGTGCAGATCGACATCGACGCCGGCCGGCTCGGCATCCGTTACCCGATTGAGGTGCCGATGGCGGGCGACGCGGCGGCGACGCTGCGCGCCCTGGCGCCATTGCTCGAGCGCAAGCAGGAGCGCGAGTGCCGCCGGGAGATCGAGGAGGGCGTCGAGCGCTGGTGGCGATTGCTCGGCGAGCGCGCCCGCGTCGAGGCCGAGCCGATCAACCCGCAGCTCGTGTTCCACGAGCTCTCCGCACGGCTGCCCGACGAGGCCATCGTGCTCGCCGACTCGGGCTCGGCGACCAACTGGTTCGCCCGCCACCTGCGCCTGCGCTCCGGAATGGACGCCGCCCTGAGCGGGACGCTGGCCACGATGTGCCCGGCCGTGCCCTATGCGCTGGCGGCCAAGCTGGCCTTCCCCCGCCGGCCGGTCATCGCCTGCCTGGGCGACGGCGCGATGCAGATGCTCGGCATCAACGCCCTGATCGACCTTGCCCGCTACCAGGAGCGCTGGGCGCCACCGCTGGTCGTCCTCGTGCTCAACAACGCAGACCTCAACCAGGTCACCTGGGAGCAGCGCGTGCTCGCCGGCGACGCCAAGCTGCAGGCCACGCAGGAGCTGCCGCCCTTCGACTTCGCCGCCTATGCCCGCCAGCTCGGCCTGGAGGGCATCCGCGTGGAGGCCGCCGGTGAGATCGCCGCGGCGTGGGATCGCGCACTCGCCGCCGGGCGCCCTGTCGTGCTCGACGTCGTCACCGACCCCGAGGTGCCCCCGCTGCCGCCGCACATCCGGCCCGAGCACGCCAAGGGCTTCGCCCGCGCGGTGCTCCATGGCGACCCCGAGAGCGCGCGCATCGTCCGCCAGTCGCTGCGCGAGAAGATCAAGGACCTGGTGACGTGATGGCCGAGCAAGACAGCAGCGACGCCAACGAGATCGCCCATGGCGCACTGCGCGGGACGATCGCGGCGATGGCGATGACGGGCATGCGCACGTTCACCATCGAGACCGGCCTGGTCGAGGACTCGCCGCCGGAGGCGCTCTTCCGGCAGCGGGCACGCAGGCTCATCCGCCAGGTCCCGCGCCGGCGGCGGCGCGCCGTGGTCGAGCTGGCCCATTGGGCCTACGGCGCCGGCGGCGGCGCCGCCTTCGCCGCCCTGCCCGACGGGCTGCGCCGCCGGGCATGGGCGGGCCCCGCGTACGGCCTCGTCGTCTGGCTCGGCTTCGAGCTCGCGATCGCCCCCGTCCTGCGGCTCTCGCAGGCCAAGCAGCTGCGCGCGCAGGAGCGCGCCGCCCTCGCGCTCGACCACGTGCTCTACGGGCTCGTGCTCTCGGAGATGCGCGCCCGCCCGCAGGAGCAGGCCGGCGAGGCGGTCAGGCCGGGCTGAGCAGCAGGACGTCGTCGGGGCGCTCGGACCACTCCTCGCGGCGCTCGTGGGCCAGGCTGCCGATCAGCGGCAGCGCATCGCGGAAGGCCTGTTCGGACTCCCAGCGCGAGAGCCCGATGAGGCGGTTGCTCTGCTGATCGCGGTAGCCGTCGAAGTCGATCAGGCCGGGGGGCCGGCCCACCGCACGCACCACTCGGCCCATGAAGGCCAGGAAGTCCTCGACGTGCTCGGGGGCCGCGTGGTGGATGGCGATGGCGACGAACATCAGCGCTCGGCCACGGTGCCGGCGAAGCGCTTGAGCAGGCCTGCCCAGCCCTCGGGCGAGCCGAAGGTGTCGCGCATCTGCTGCGCGCGGTCGCCGTAGGCCTCCAGGCCGCGGTGCTCGAGCGCGACGCGCATGCGCCCGCCCTCCTCGGCGTCGAAGCGGACCTCGACCTCGGTGTGCAGCGCGGGATCGTGCTGCCAGGCGGCGGAGATCTGCCACGCGAGCACGACGCGGTGCGGCGGCTCCCACGCGAGCACTCGGCCCCAGTCGCATTCGCTGCCGTCGGCGGCCCGCTCGTACCAGCGCCCGCCGGCCCGCGGCTCGACGACGACGGCCACCGCCGGCTGGGAGCCGATGTGGTAGGCCTCGAGCGGCCACCGGGAGGCGAGATCGGCGGTGAACAGCGCGAACGCGCGGTCAGGAGGCACATCGACGGTCACGCTCTGGCGAACGGCAAGGTCGGTGGTCGGCGGCATCACGCTGTCTCCTCGCGACGTTGGGCGGCGTCGCGAAAACCGGCCAGGGCCTGGTCCCAGAACGAGTCGAAATAGGCCCGCAGGTCCGCGACGGCCTGCGGATCGACCTGGTACAGCCGCCGCGTACCGAGCTTGTGGTCCACGACCAGCCCGGCGTCCTTGAGCACCTTGAGGTGCTGCGAGACGGCCGGCCGGCTGACCGGGAGCTCCTCGGCCAGCTCGCCCACCGGGCGCGGGCCGTCCACGAGGCGCTCGAAGATGGCCCGGCGCGTCGGATCGCCCAGGGCCGTCATGGCGGCGGTTACGTTCGTCACAACTAACCGTTAGTCTGTACTAACGGTAAGCAGCTGTCAACCGTGGCGCGCGCGCGGACGCCCGCCGATGTGGGAGTCTCGGGTTGGGCGATGACCACCGGCAACGAGCGATCCGACGTCGCTGTGCTCTTGCGCACCGAGCACGCGGTGGCGCGCGTCCTGGCCGCGAGCTCCGACGAGGGCCACGCCTACCCGCAGCTGCTGGCGGCGATCGGCGGCGCGCTCGGGTGGGCCTTCGGCGCGCTGTGGATACCGACCGACGCCGACGGCTCGTTCCTGCGTTGCGCGCACACCTGGGACGGCGACTCCGCCCCGGTCGCCACGTTCGCCGCGACGAGCCGCTCGGTCATGCTCGCGCCCGGTCAGGGCATGCCCGGCGAGGTCTGGCAGACGGGCCGGCCGGCGTGGATCGCCGACGCCGACACCCATCCGCGCCCGCTGCCGCGCGCCCGGGCCGCGGCGAAGGCGGGGCTGCGCTCCGCCTTCGCCTTCCCGGTCCGCCGCGCGGGAGAGGTGCTCGGCGTCATGGAGTTCTTCGCCGCCGCGCCCGTCGCGCCCGACGACCAGCTGCTGGCCACCATGAGCAGCCTGGGGTCGCAGATCGGCCAGTTCGCCGAGCGCTGCCGTGCCGAGCGCGGCGTGCACGAGAGCGAGGCGCGCAAGACCGCCATCCTCAATGCCGCCTTCGATTGCATCATCACGATGGACGGCGCCGGGAACATCGTCGAGGTCAACGCGGCCACCGAGTCGACCTTCGGGTACAGCGCCGACGAGATGGTGGGCCGGGAGCTCGCGGCGCTCATGATCCCGCCCGGCGCGCTGCGCGAAGACCATCGCCGCGGCGTGCGCCGCTACATGGAGACCGGCGCCTCGCGGATCGTCGGCCACCCGGTCGAGCTCACCGCCATGCGCGCCGACGGCAGCACGTTCCCCGTCGAGCTGGCGGTCACGCGACCGGACCTGCCGGGGCCGCCGCTCTTCTGCGGCTATGTGCGCGACGTGACCGAGCGCCGGCGCGCCGAGCTGGCTGTGCAGGGACTGGCCGAGGAGCAGGCCGCGCTGCGCCGGGTGGCGACGGCGGTGGCCGCCGAGGTGGAGCCCGAGCGGCTCTTCGGGCTCGTCGCCGAGGAGGTCGGGCGCGCGCTCGGCGCGCGCGTCGGCAACATCCTGCGCTTCAACGGCGACGGCACCGCGCTCACGATGGGCGTCTGGAGCGAGCACGCCGAGACGATCCCGGTCGGCACGACGCTGGTCCTCGACGGCGACACGATCGCCTCGCAGGTGTGGCGAACCGGGCGCCCGGCGCGGTACGACACCCTCGACGGCATGACCGGGAGCCTGGCCGAGCGCCTGCGGGCGCTCGGGATCACGGCAGCGGTGGGAGCGCCCGTCAGCTTCGCCGGGACGCTGTGGGGCGTCGTCGTCATCTCCAGCCACGGCGTCCCGTTTCCTCCCGAGGCCGAGTTCCGCGTGGCCGACTTCGCCGACCTCGCGGCCCAGGCGATCGCCAACGCCCAGGCGCGCGAGGAGCTCGCCGCCTCGCGCATACGCATCCTCGAGGCCAGCGACGCCGAGCGCCGGCGCCTGGAGCGCAACCTGCACGACGGCGCCCAGCAGCGGCTCGTGGCGACCTCGCTCACCGTGCGCATGGCGGCGCGCCGCGTGACCGGCGATCCCGCCCTGCGCGCGATGCTCGACGGCGCGGGCGACGAGATCGCCCGCGCGCTGGAGGAGCTGCGCGAGCTGGCGCGCGGGCTGCATCCCGCCGTGCTCTCCGACCACGGCCTGCGCGCGGCGATCGAGGCGGTCGCCGACGTCGCCCCACTGCCGGTCGCGGTCGACGTTCCGCTCGACGAGCGCCTGCCCGAGACCGTCGAGGCCGCGGCCTACTTCGTCGTGTGCGAGGCGCTGACCAACGTCGCCAAGTACGCGCGGGCCTCCGAGGCGCGCGTGCGCGTCGCGCGCACCGACGACCACGCACAGGTCGAGGTCGTCGACGACGGCGTCGGCGGCGCCGACGAGCGCGACGGCTCCGGGCTGCGCGGTCTCGCCGACCGCGTCGAGGCCCTCGGCGGGCGGCTCGTGGTCAGCAGTCCGGCCGGCGCCGGCACGGCGGTCCGCGCCGAGCTGCCCGTCCCCTGAGCGCTCGGCGCGGTCCGGCGATCAGGCCGGCTCGGGGATCAGACCGTCGCCGGTGAACTCCTCGCCCGCCTCGACGAAGCTCAGGTCGGAGGGCGGGAGGATGACGTCGGAGGCGTCGAGGTCCTCGTCCTCGAGCTCCTCGCCCTGGGTGCGCACGACCTGCAGCAGCTCCTCGAAGGCCGCGTGGAAGGCGTCCTCGTCGCCCGCGTCGACGGCGCGAACGGCGGCGTCGTCGAGCTCGTTGAGGCGCGCGTGCAGGCCGTCGTCCAGCCGGAATTGCCCCTCGTTGGAGATCCGGACGATCACGAGCCCTGGCCTTCCTCGAGCTGCTTGGCGTCGGCGCCGCCGCCCGCGCCGCTGCCCAGCTCGGCCTTCATCTTGGCCAGCTCGTCGTCGACCTGGCTGGAGCTCGACAGCTCGGAGAGCTGGCGGTCGATGTCGTCCTGACCCGGGCCGAGCGCGGTGATGTCGTCGAACGTCCCCGCGGCCTCGAGCTCGGAGACCGCGTCGGCCCGCGCGCGCATCTGCTCGGTCTTGTCGACCGCGCGCTGCATGGCCAGGCCGACGTCGGCCATCTGCTCGCCGACCCCGGTGGCCGCCTCGGAGATGCGCACCTGCGCCTCGGCCGCGGAGTACTGGGCCTTGATGACCTCCTTCTTGGTGCGGAAGGTCTCGATCTTCGTGCGCAGCTTCTGCTCGGACTCGGTCAGCTTGGACTGCTGCTGCTCGAGCTCGGCGACCTGCTGGTCGAGCGACTGCAGCTCGGTCTGGGCCACGTTCTTGCGCTCCAGCGCGACGCGCGCGAGGTCCTCGTTGCCGGCCGAGAGCGCCTGGCGGGCCTGCGTGTCGAGCTTGACCACGGACTGCTCGAGCTTCTGCGACTGCATCTGCAGGCGCTTCTTCGCGGTGACGACGTCCGCGATGCCCTTCTTGACGTTCTGCAGCGATTCCAGCTGCTTCTGATAGCTGTAGTCGAGCGTCTCGCCCGGGTCTTCCGCCCGGTCGAGCAGTCTCGAGATCTTGGCCTTGATGACGGTGGACATGCGTCCGCCCATACCGGGCATGCGGACTCCTCGATCGCTGGACGAGTGCAGGTTTCGTCTAGCGTAGTGCCTCGTGGAAGCGCGCACCGTCGCCGATTCGCGCAGCGTGCTCGTGCATTCGATGGGTCCGGCCGACAGCAACTCGGCCGGCTTCGTGCACGGGGGCGTCGTCATGAAGCTCGTCGACGAGGCCGCCGGCCTCGCCGCGACGCGCCATGCACGCCACCGCGTCGTCACCGCCGGCGCCGATCGCATGACCTTCCTCCTGCCGATCCACCTGGGCGAGGTCGTGACGCTCAACGCGTCGGTCAACGCCGCCTGGAAGAGCTCGATGGAGGTCGGCGTCCGCGTCGAGGCCGAGAACCCGCGCACCGGCGTGATCCGCCACACCAACACGGCCTACGTGACGATGGTCGCCGTCGACGACAACGGGCGGCCGATGCCGGTGCCCGCCCTGCGGGCCGCGACGCCCGACGAGCAGCGCCGCGAGAGCGCCGCGCAGCTGCGCCGCTCCAACCGCCTGGCCGAGCGCGAGCAGATCCTCGCCCAGCGCGGTCCGGAGGCGTGATGGAGCCGCGCGACGAGTTCCTGCTGCTGTCCTTCGAGGTCGCCCTGCAGGGTGTCGAATCGGGCGACGGCGGGCCGTTCGGCGCTGTGGTCGTGCGCGGCGACGACGTCCTGGCCAGCGCGCACAACCAGGTGGTTGCCAGCAACGACCCGACCGCACACGCCGAGATCGGCGCCATCCGCGCCGCCTGCGCGCTCCTGAGCTCCTTCCAGCTCGACGACTGCGACCTGTACTCCAGCTGCGAGCCATGCCCGATGTGCCTGGGCGCGATCTACTGGGCACGGCCGCGCGCGGTGTTCTTCTCGGCCACGCGCGCCGACGCCGCCGAGGCGGGCTTCGACGACGCCTTCGTCTACGACGAGCTCGCGCTGCCGCCGGGCGCGCGCACCGTGCCGATGCGCCGCGTCGTCCATCCCGAGGCCGGCGCGCCGTTCGTCGCCTGGGCGGCCAAGCCGGACCGGATCGAGTACTAGCGCGCCTCAGCAGCCCTGCGCGGGGTGCTGCACCTGCAGGTCGCACAGCTCGAGCTCCAGATGGCGCGCCTGCTCCAGGGCTCGCCACGGCGATTTGGGATCGCCGAGCGCGATGTCTGAGACCTGGTCCTTCTCGATCCCGACCAGCCGCGAGCGGTCGTCGATGAGCTGGCAACCGGCGCCGCTGCCGCGGGCCTGCTTGCACGCGCTCTCGTCGACGAGGCTCACGCGGGCGAGGTAGACGCGGCCGGACCCCTCCGCGACGAAGAGCCCCGCGACCGGCTTCTTGTTGTCGCGGATGATCGCCGCGCCCCGGACCTCGTTGGCGTGGCCCTCGCGCCAGTAGGCGGTGAAGCTCAGGAAGACCCCGACGAGCAGGAACGTCGTCGTCGCCAGATAGACGAAGCGCCGCGTGACGCTGCCCACGGTGGCGGCCAGCAGGGCGGCGACCAGGACGAGACCCAGCGCGGACCAGCGATGCTCGGCGTCGAGGTCGCGGAGGACCGGGCTGGTCGACACGAAGAGCGCGAGCACGATGAAGCCGAACATCCCGAAGGTCGCAAAGCGCGTCGCGTGGCCGGCGAGCAGCGCTGCCTCCTCATCGCTGACGCGCTTGTGGCGCCTGAGATACGCGTACGCGAGGCCGAACGCGACGACCACACCGAGCGCCCACAGGATCTCGGGGACCAGCGTCTGCGCGCCGATGACCACGAGGTCCTGGCTGGGGAAGATCCCGAGCGCGGGCGCGGCGGGGAAGCCCGCGGCCCGCAGCCGCGCATAGACCGTCACCCCGCCGATGAAGGTGACGAAGCCGATGATGCCGACGCCCGTCGCGATCGCGCCCAGCACCGGTGCCACGCGGTCCCACGACGACTTCGGCGGCGCGGTGGCCGCGGCGGCAGCGACGGCGACCGGCTCCAGCACGGCGCTGACGGCCACCGGCTGACCGTATGCGGCGTGCAGCGCGTCGGCCGCCGCCGCCATCACGGGGGCCGCCAGCCCGGAGACTGCCGCGACGGCGTTGCCCTTGACCTGGACCTCGAAGGCGATCTGCGCCGCCACGCTGGCGGCCGGACGGACCTCTTGGAGGGTGACCGACAGGACGCCCTCCTCGAGCGCCTGTGCGTAGGAGCGCGCTTGCGCGTCGAAATACTCGCGTTGAGCGATAAGGCCGTAGACCAGCTCCTCGTCCGAGACGCGCACGCCGGCCGGCCGGCCGGGCTCGTGCTCCTCCGCGCGCGACAGCGGCCGCCAGACGGCGCTCACCCGGAACGTCTTGACGACGGTGCGGCGAGCGCCTGCGCGCGGTGTGGGCGACGACGCGCCCTGGGGCGGATCCGCAGCGTTCGACGCGTCGGCCACGGTGGGGTTTGTAGTGCGACGACGCCACGCGAGTCAAGGTCACCCGGCCGGCGCCACGTCCCACACGAGCGCGCCGCCGACGACGGCCGCGAGTGGACCGGTGAGCGGCAGGCTGACGTAGACGCGGCTCATGTGGGCGCCGAACCTACACCGGCGCCGTACGCGCGCCGACCGCGTAGCCGACCACGTTGACCGCCATGTGCACGGCGGCGATGACGACGAAGGCGATCGCCGCCAGCCACACCGGCATGACCCACACCGGCAGCAGGCAGAACCAGATCCCCAGGACGAGGTCGCCCTGGTCGAGCAGCGCGAAGGCCACGCCGGCCACCGAGCGCCGGCGCGTCCCCGGCGCGATGTCGAGGCCGCGCTTGAGGAAGGAGTTGGGCAACTCGCCGATCACCACGCCCAGTCCGATCAGCAGCCCCACGAGCGCCGGCGTCGACGAGCGCACGGCGGACGGCAGCTGATCGAGCCACCAGCCCCAGCGCCACAGCACCAAGGTCGCCAGCACGACGCCCGTCGTCATGCACAGCGCGCCGCGCCAGGTCTTGTTGTCGCCGAAGATCCGGTGCCCGCCCAGCGAGCGGCCGCCGTCGAGCGGGCGCCGCAGCGCCGGCAGGAGGTCCCAGCGCAGAACGGGCGCGTGCAGCAGCGGCGCCCCGAGGACCGTCAGGAACAGCCACAGCGCGCTCATCGGCGCGCCCGACGCTACAGGCCGACGGGGTGGCGCGCCCGGTAGCCGCTCGTCGAGCGCAGGTTCGGGCGCCAGCGCGGGCCCGAGCCGCCGGCGGGATCGGCGGCCGCGCTCGTATCCAGGCGCAGCCCGGCGATGACGGCGAAGGCGTGGCCGGGGTTGGTGTAGACCGTGATCCACGCGCCCTTGCCGGCCGCGCCGTAGCGCATGAAGGACGAGGAGTCGCGCGGGCGGGCGAGCAGGCCCGCGCCGTGCATCGCGAACGAGACCGTGCCCGAGCAGTCGTAGGCGTGGTCGGTGAAGCCGAGGCGGTGCCCGCCGCCGAGGCGGTAGGGCATCCCCACGATCTGGTTGGCGGCCCAGATGGCCTGCTTGACCTGAACGGGCGCCTGGTCGGGCGCGTAGGCGACGCCGTTGACGATCTGAGCCACCACGCCGGGCACCGTCGGCTGGAAGATGACGCCGTAGGCGGCGCCGCCGGTGGCGGCGGGCGGCGTCGGCGTGGGCGCGGGCGCGGGAACGGCGGCAGCGGCGGAGGGGGCGCGCGTCTGGGCCGCTGCGGGAGCGACCGCCACGGCCAGGAAGGCCAGCAGCACCATGCTCGTCGACAGGGCCTTGCCCCGCACGCGTGAACCTCTTTCGTCGGCCTGCGGGGTTAGCTGACGGGCTAGCGCTGAAAGAGCCTGCGCCTCCCACGGCCCTCACCGTGAGACTCGCCCCAACTTCTGGGTCCCCCGTTCCCCGGCTCCACACCAGGGATTCGGCGTTGATGCGCGGCAACCTACCCGACGCGCGAGAAGTTATGCAAACCTGCCGCCCGCGTCCGGCGACAACCCGGTGACCCGCGCACCCGTCGCCCGCCTCTCGTACCGTTGGGCGCCTGATGCGCCGCCCCGCCGTCGCCATCGTCTGCCTGCTGGCCGCCCTCGCCGTCGCCGCGTGCGGGCGCAGCAGCCGCACGAGCACGAGCACCAAGGCCGGCGATCGCCCCGCCCTCGGGGCCAAGAGCTCGGAGCCCGAGGCCACGACCGACCTCGGCTTCCCTGCCTTCGCGACCAAGAACACGACGCGCATCGGCGGCGCCGACTCGATCGCCAATGCGGCCGGCGTCGCGCGCGCGGTGTTCCCCGCCACCACACCGGAGAACCGGCCCGCCGCCGTCGCGCTGATCGATGCGCGCGACTGGCACGCCGGCATCGCCGGAGCGGTGCTCGCCTCCACGCCGGTGCGCGCCGCCATCCTGCTCTCCAACGGGCCCGATCTGCCTCCCGCCAGCCGCGACGCGCTCGCCGCCCTGCAGCCGCTCGGCGCCAAGGCCGCAGGCGGCGCCCAGCTCGTGCGGGTCGGCGACGTCGCGCGCCCGCCGGGCCTGCGCACGACCGACATCGCCGGCCGCGACCCGTTCGCCCTGGCGCGCGCGCTGGACGCCTTCCAGACCGCCGCGCGCGGCAAGAGCAACGACCGCGTGCTCGTCGTCTCGGCCGACGACCCGGCCTTCGCCATGCCGGCCGCCGCGTGGGCGGCCAAGGCCGGCGACCCGGTCCTCTTCGTGCACCGCAACAGCCTGCCGCAGGAGACGAAGGCCGCCCTGCTGGCCCATGACCAGCCGCGCATCTACGTCCTCGGGCCGCCGGCGACGGTCAACGCGAACGTCGTGACCGAGCTCAAGAGGCTCGGCACGGTCAAGCGCCTGGGCGCCGACAACCCGATCGACAACGCGATCGCCTTCGCCCGCTACAGCGACCCGACCTTCGGCTGGGGCGTGATCGACCCCGGCCACGGCCTGGTCTTCGCGCGCTCCGACCGCCCGCTCGACGCCGCCGCGGCGTCGCCGCTCTCCGTCAGCGGCTCCTACGGTCCCCTGCTGCTGCTCGCCACCGCCACCGGGCTCGACGGCGCGGTGGGCCAGTACCTGCTGGACATCCAGCCCGGCTACACCCGCGATCCCGTGCGCGGCGTCTACAATCACGGCTGGATCGTGGGCGACGATCGCGCCATCTCCGTGGCGACGCAGGCCCGCATCGACTCGCTCCTCGAGATCAAGAAGGCCCAGACCACCCCGGCGCCGTCCAGCAGCCCATGAGCGAATCCGAGAGCCCCATCCGCAAGGCCGCCGACCACGAGGTCACGGTCGACGACATCCGTCAGCTGATGGGTGCCTCGACGCCGCACTTCGCGCTGCAGATCCGCAACCGGATCGCACGGCTCATCCACCGGCTGCCCGCGGACCATCCCGCGCGGGTCGAGGGCGAGCGCGAGCTCGCGCGCCTGCAGACGCTCGGCTTCGCGGGCGAGTTCCGCGGCCTTCGGCACGAGGACGGCATCCGCCCGCTGCCCTCGCTGGACGACCACGCGGCGTAGGCCCCCACCGCCCGGCGACCGGATTGCGGCCCGTGCTGCCATCATGCGCGCCCGTGTTGCCCGGCCGCGAGGACATCGACCGCGCCGCGGAGGCCCTTGCCTCGCGCGTGCCCACGCCGCTGCACCCGCTGGCGCGGGCGGCGTACAACCTGCGCTGGTCGTGGACGCCCGGCGGCGCCGAGACCTTCAGCGCCGTCGACCCCCAGCGCTGGGAGCTGTGCGGCGAGAACCCGATCCGCCTGCTGACCGAGGCGCCGCCCGACGCGCTGGAGCGCGCCGCGGCCGACGAGCGCCTGGTCCAGGACGCTCAGGCGCTCGAGGCGAGCATCCGCGCCGACGTGGCGCGGCCCACCGAGGCGACCGCTCCGGCCACGGCCGAGCGCCCGGTGAGCTTCTTCTGTGCCGAGTACGGCATCCACGCCTCGCTGCCGATCTACTCCGGCGGCCTCGGGGCGCTGGCCGGCGACATCCTCAAGGAGGCGTCCGACCGGGCGCTCCCGCTGGTCGCCGTCGGCCTGCTCTACCGCCAGGGCTACTTCCGCCAGCGCATCGACGCCTCCGGCTGGCAGCACGAGTCGTGGGTGCCGACCGACCCCGAGCGCCAGCCGATGGCCCTCGTCACCGGCGACGACGGCGAGCCGATCACGGTCACCGTCCCCGTCGGCGCCGAGCGGGTCGTCGCGCAGATCTGGCGCGTCGACGTCGGGCGCGTGCCGCTCTTCCTGCTCGACGCCGACCGGCCCGAGAACGGTGCGGTGGCGCGCTGGATCAGCTCGCGCCTGTACACCGGGACGCGCGACCTGCGCCTCGCGCAGTACCTGCTGCTCGGCGTGGGCGGCATGCGCGCGCTGCGGGCGATGGGGATCGACCCGTCGGTGGTGCACCTCAACGAGGGCCACGCCGCCTTCGCCTCGCTCGAGCTGGCCCGCGCCGAGCTGGAGCGGGGCGCGTCGCTCGAGGACGCACTGGCCGCGGGCCGTTCGCGCACCGTGTTCACCACGCACACGCCGGTGCCGGCGGGCAACGACACCTACGAGCCCGAGCTGGTCCTCGAGTCGCTGGGAACGCTGGCCGGCGAGGTCGGCGTCGGCCTCGACACCATCGTCGGCCTCGGGCGCACGCGCCCCGACGACGACGGCGAGCCCTTCGGCGTGACGCAGTTCGCCCTGCACACGAGCCGCTCGGGCAATGGTGTGAGCCGCCGCCACGGTGAGGTGGCGCGCGAGATGTGGGCCGCGCTGTGGCCCGATCGCGCGGTGGACGAGGTGCCGATCGGCTACGTCACCAACGGCGTCCACCTCCCCACCTGGCTGGGCGATCCGATGCGCACGCTGCTCGATCGCCACCTCGACGAGGGCTGGATGGACCGCGCCGCGGACCAGGCCGCGTGGGACGGGCTCTACAACGTGGACGACGCCGAGCTGTGGGCTGCGCGCCGCGAGCAGCGCGCCGCGCTGGTGAGCTGGGCGCGGGAGCGCAGCATGGTCGACCGCCTCGGTCGCGACGAGCCGCGCGAGTACGTCGAGGCGCCGGACTTCGACCCCGACGTGCTGACCATCGGCTTCGCCCGCCGCCTGGCCACCTACAAGCGCCTGCACGTGCTGCTGCAGAGCGCGGAGGGGATCGTCGACCTGCTCTCGGGCGAGCGCAAGATCCAGATCCTCATGGCGGGCAAGGCCCACCCGCGCGACGACGACGGCAAGCGCAGCCTGCAGGCGCTGTTCGCCGCCAAGGGCATCCCCGAGATCGGCTGCCGCGTCGCCTACCTCGACGACTACGACCTGAGCATCGGCAAGCGGCTCGTGACGGGCTGCGACGTCTGGGTCAACCTCCCCCGCCCACCGCTGGAGGCCAGCGGGACCAGCGGGATGAAGTCCGCCGTCAACGGCGGCCTGCAGCTCAGCGTCCTGGACGGCTGGTGGGCCGAGGCCTACGACGGCAGCAACGGGTGGGCGCTGTCGGGCGACGTCGACGGCGATCACGGAGCCCAGGACGCCCGCGACGCCGCCGAGCTGCTGCGCCTGCTCCACGACGAGGTCGTCCCGGCGTTCTACGATCGCGACGAGCGCGGCCTGCCGCCGGCGTGGCTGACGATGATGCGCGCCTCGCTGCGCACCAACGGTCCGGAGTTCTCGGCGACGCGGATGGTGCGCGACTACGCCGAGCGCATCTACGCCTGAGGCTGCGCGGGCTCAGGCGAGGTGCCCGAGCGGCAGCGGCCCGGGCGCCTTGACCGTGCGGATGGCGAAGTTGGAGCGCACGTCGCTGACCGACGGCAGGTTGAGCAGCGAGCCGAGCAGCAGGCGCTCGTAGGCGCGCAGGTCGGGCACGACCACCTCGAGCAGGAAGTCGGCCGCGCCCGAGACGATGTGGCAGGAGACGACCTCGGGCATCGCCATGACCGCCTGCTGGACCGCGCCCGCGACGGCCTCGGAGTGGGCCTCGACCTTGACCTCGACGAAGACCGTGAGGCCGAGGCCGACTCCCTCGCGGTCGAGGATGGCGCGGTAGCCCTCGATCACCCCGTCGTGCTCGAGCGCCTTCAGGCGCCGCAGGCACGGCGAGGGCGACAGGTGCACGCGCTCGGCGAGGGCGACGTTCGAGAGGCGGCCCTCCTGCTGGAGGACCTCGAGCAGGCGGCGGTCGACGCGATCGAGGGCCATGTTCTTCTCCTGCAGGGCGGTTGATGGGTTGATCATTGCGGTGGAGTGCCATGAGCATGGCATGTTCGCCACCACATGCCCCATTCCGAGGTCGATCATGCTGCTCATGGAGTCGACGCGATCCACCAACCTGGGCATCGCCTCCGGCGCCGCGCTCTACGTGGGAGCCGTCCTCGGCCCCGGCGTCCTGCTGCTGCCGGCGCTCGCCGCACAGGCCGCGGGGCCCGCATCGGTGCTGGCCTGGGTCGCGCTCCTGGGCGCCTCGCTGGCCATCGCCGCGACCTTCGCCGCCCTCGGCGTGCGCCACCCGGTGGCGGGCGGCGCGGCGGCCTATGTGCGCGCGGCCTACGGGCGCCTGCCGGCGGCGGTCACGGGCTGGTGGTTCTTGGCCGGCGTGCTGGGTGGCGCGCCGGCCGTGTGGCTCATCGGCGGCTTCTACGTCGCCCACCTCACCGGCGGCGGGCGCCCGGTGGCGGTGGCGGCGGGCGCGATGATGATGGTCGCCGTGCTGGGCGCCAATGCCGGCGGGCCGCGGGCGACGGCGCGCCTGCAGCTGAGCCTGGCAGCGCTGCTGGCCGTGCTGCTGCTCGTCGCGGTGGCCGGCGCCCTGCCGTCGGCGCGCGCGGCCAACTGGACCCCGTTCGCGCCCCACGGCTGGCTCGCCATCGGGACGGCGGCCAACCTGCTGATGCTGTCCTTCGTGGGCTGGGAGGCCGTGGCCCATCTGGCCGGCGACTTCGCCGACCCGCGGCGCCAGCTGCCGCGCGCGATGCTCGCGGCGTTCGCGATCGTCGCCGTGCTCTACCTCGGCCTGGCGGTGACCACGGTGGCAGTGCTCGGCGGCGCCCCGGACTCGACCGTGCCGCTGGCCGACCTCATGCAGCGCGGCCTCGGCGGCGCAGCGAGCGCGCTCACGGCCGGCGCCGCGGTGCTGCTGACCGTGGGCACCACCAACGCCTACGTCGCCGGCGCGACCCGCCTGGCGGGCTCGCTGGCGCAGGAGGGCTCGATGCCCGCCTGGATGGCGCGGCCCGGCGCGCCGCTGGCGGCCATCGGCGTGACCGGGGCGGCGATCCTCGCGCTGCTGGCCGCCGGCCTGGTCGACGTCGACCCCATCGTGCGCGCGATCTCGACCTGCTTCGTGGCGGTGTACGTCGCCGCCACGGCGGCGGGCGTGCGCCTGCTCGACGGGCGCCTGCGCGCGGCGGCGGCGCTGTCGCTCGTGCTGGTGGTGGTCGTGCTCGCCTTCGCGGGCCCCTACGTCGCGGCGCCCGCGGCCGTCGCGCTGCTGGCGAGCGCCTTCGTCAGTGCCCGTGCGGGTGGCGCAGCTTGGCGGGAAGGTTCAAGCGAACCTGATTGTCGAACAGCGTGGCGAGCTGGGGGTGCGGCCCCGGCGCCTGCGAATGCAGGCTCAGGGGGTAGCGCCGGCCGTCGGCCGCCATCGCGGTGACGTCGACCTGGACGCGGATGTTGGGGCGGCGGCTGAGGAAGCCGGTGCTCAGCTTGGCCAGCTTGAAGCGCAGCTGGACGGGCCCGGCGGCGGCCGGCACGGTGGCGTGGGCCAGCGTGCGCACCTTGGCGTGCTTGCCGTGCTTGGGCGGCGCCGTGGTCAGCGTGGCGGTGAAGCTCAGCGGCACGTTGGCCCGGCCGATGGCGAGCGTCATGGTGGCGGGCGCGGCGACCGTGACCGCCTTGGGCAGCCGGCTTCCCGCGAAGCTGCGCTGAGCCGTCTCGCAGTCGGCGGCGAGGTCGTCGTTGGGATCGGCGAGGCCTTCGACCGTGTCCTGCCCGGCGCCGCAGTCGACCACGTCGCGCACGCCGTCGGCGGTGGTGGCGATGGTGTCGTTGCCGGCGCCGGCCACGAGCACGTCGGAGCCCGGGCCGAGGTTGGCCTGCAGTGGCGTCGTCAGCCGCGAGGCGTCGACGTTGTCGTCGCCGGCGCCGGTGTCCAGGCGTACCAGAGCACTCGGCGCGCATTGGAAGCCGTGGAACTTCGCGCTGACCAGCGGGCACACGGGGTCCAGAGCGTCGGCGTGGTCGGCGAGCGCGACGAAGAGCCCGGTCTTGTTGGTCGAGAGGGTCACGTCGTCGGCCGTGCCGGCGGTGTCGGTGAGCGCCAGCCCGCCCGTGTCGAGGCTGGCCTTCAGGGTCGCGCCGGCGGACGGCGCGAGGGCCAGGGCGGCGAGCAGCGCGCAGGCGCCCAGCACCAGCGCCACGATCGCGGCATATCGACCATCCCTGATCACCCACGCAGCCTGGCAGCACGCGCCGGCGCCACCAATGGACCTTCGTCTAGAGCCCGATGAGGTCCGCCACACGCGCGCGGTGCTCGCGCGCGTCGCCCCACAGGTACGCGTTGGCCTTGCCGCGCTTGAGCCACAGGTGCAGATCGTGCTCCCAGGTGAAGCCGATGCCGCCGTGGACCTGCAGGGCAGCGGCGGGCACGCGCCAGCCCGCGTCGGAGGCGTAGGCCTTGGCCATCGAGGCGGCCAGCGGGGCCGGTGGGGACGCAATCGCCTCATGGTCGAGGGCCCACGCCGCGTAGAGGACGACCGAGCGCGCGCCCTCGACCTCGAGCAGCATCTGCGCGCAGGCGTGCGAGACGGCCTGGTAGGCGCCGATCGGGCGGCCGAACTGCTCGCGCTCCTTGGCGTAGGCGACCGCCATCTCCATGGTGCGCAGGGCGACGCCGACCGACTCGGCGCCCAGCGCGACCGCGATCACGTCGGCGGCGCGCGCGCCATCGCCCGGCAGCGGGTCCAGCGCGCCGTCGGCGGTGACGCTCCACAGCCGCCGCGTCGAGTCGAGCGCCTGCACGGGCGCGGCGGTCACGCCCTCGGCCAGCGCCCAGCCGTCGCCGTCGCGCACCACGACCACGTCGGCTCCGTCGGCGTCGGGCACGGCGGCCCAGCCTTCGCCATCGCGCAGCGACGCGACCGTGCCGCGGGCCTCGCCCGCGGCCAGGCCGGGGAGCCAGCGTGCGCGCTGCTCGTCGCTGCCGGCGTCCGCGATGAGCGCCGCGGCGGCGACGGTCGACAGGAACGGCGACGGCGCCAGCGCGGCGCCGAGCTCCTCCTGCACGACGGCCAGCTCGACCACGCCGAGGCCCAGCCCACCGTGCTCCTCGTCGACCAGCAGCGCCGGCCAGCCCAGCTCGCAGATGTCGGCCCAGCCCTCGTCGGTGAAGCCGCGCTCGGTCTCGTAGGCCAGGCGGCGGATCTCCTCGGGCTTGTAGCGCGCGGCGAGGAAGTCGCGCGCGGTGCGCTGGATCGAGCGCTGGTCGTCGGTGAGGTCGAAGTTCATCAGCGCATCCGCGGCAGCCCGAGCACGCGCTCGGCCACGATGTTCTTGAGGATCTCGGTCGTCCCGCCCTCGATCGAGTTGGCGCGGGCGCGCAGGAAGCGGAAGGTCCACGTGTCGTCGTACAGGACGGCGCGCGGCCCGCGCAGATCCATCGCCAGCTCGGTCAGCGCCTGGTTGACCTCGGCCCACTGCCATTTGCCCAGCGAGCCCTCCGGTCCCGGGACGCCGTCGCGCATGATCGCGGTGAGGCCGCGATAGGCGTTCAGGCGCAGGACCTCGGCCTCGATGTAGAGCTGGGCCAGGCGGTCACGGACCTGCGGGTCGGTCGTCGCGCCGGCGGCCTTCGCTTCCTCGATGAGCTGGCCGAGCGCGAGCTTGACCGCGATCTGCAGCCCGAAGGCCAGCGTCGCGCGCTCGTGCATGAGCGTGGTGATGGCCACCGCCCAGCCGTTGCCCTCCCCGCCCACGATGT
The DNA here is from genome assembly GCA_963806015.1 of uncultured Actinomycetes bacterium. Lineage (GTDB taxonomy): Bacteria > Actinomycetota > Thermoleophilia > Solirubrobacterales > Solirubrobacteraceae > JAOPZW01. The sequence goes on from CAWDWM010000002.1 coordinate 454,550, forward strand.
TGTCGTGCGGGATCCGGGCGTCCTCCATGAAGAGCTCGTTGAACTCCGCCTCGCCGGTGATCTGGCGCAGCGGGCGCACCTGCACCGCGTCCTGCTCCATGTCCATGAGGAAGTAGCTGAGCCCCTGATGCTTGGGGGCGTCGGGGTTGGTGCGCGCGACGAGCATGCACCACTTGGCGTGGTGGGCCAGCGTCGTCCACACCTTCTGCCCCGTGACGAGCCAGTCGTCGCCGTCGCGCACCGCGCGGGTCTTGACCGACGCGAGGTCCGAGCCCGAGTCGGGCTCGGAGAAGCCCTGGCACCAGATCTCCTCGGCCGAGAGGATCGGCTCCAGGTAGCGGCGCTTCTGCTCGTCGCTGCCGTGCGCGATGACCGTCGGGCCGCCCATGGCCAGGCCCAGGACGTTGGCCGCGCTGGGCGCCTGGGCGCGCACGATCTCCTCGTTGTAGATCGCCTGCTCGACGAGCGTCGCACCGCGCCCGCCGTACTCGGTCGGCCATGAGACCCCGGCCCAGCCCCCGTCGTGCAGCTTGCGCTGCCAGGCGCGGCGGAAGGCGAAGCCCGCGTCGTCGCCCTCGGGCTCGCGCCCGGGGTGGTTGGCGGCGAGCCACGCACGTAGCTCGTCGCGGAAGGACTCCTCTGACGGGGACAGGGTCAGATCCACGCGAGCGGGGACCCTACACGGGCTAACCCACGGCGGGCGCGGCGAAGCGCACGCCGACGCCGGCGCGCTTGGCCTCGTACATCGCCGCGTCGGCGGCCTGCAGCAGCGCCTCGGGATCGGGCGTGCCGTCGCCCAGCGCGACGCCGAAGGACGCGCGCAGCAGGTGCCCGGCACCGGCCTGGACCCCGGCGATGCCGGCCCCGATGCGATCGACGACGCCGGTCGCCTCCTGCACACCGGCACTTTCCAGGATCAGCGCGAACTCGTCGCCCCCGAGGCGGAAGGCGCTGTCGGAGCGGCGCATGGTGGCGCGCAGCACCGCGCCGATCGCCTCGAGCGCCATGTCGCCCTCGAAGTGACCGTAGTAGTCGTTGAGCGCCTTGAAGCCGTCGATGTCGAGGACGACGAGCGCGAAGCGCTGCCCGTAGCGCGCTGCGCGGTGGACCTCCTCGGCCAGACGGCGGGTGAAGGCGCGGCGGTTGCCCACTCCGGTGAGCGGATCGTTCTCTGCCAGGAACTGCATCTCCTCGAACGCCGCCACCGCGGCGACCGCCGTGGCGGCCTGGTTGGCGAACATGCGCAGCGCCTGCAGGCGCTCGGTCGAGGGCAGCAGCCGGTCCTCGGGCTCGTCGGCCCAGATGACGCCCACGAGCTGCCCGTCGCGATCGTGCAGCGGGATGATCAGCCAGTGGTGGTCCCAGGCCAGCGGGCCGCTGCCGTTGCGCGCCGACTCGTAGGCCGGGCGCTCGATTCCCAGCCGTGCGCACGCCTCGCGGCCGGGCAGCAGGAAGCAGCCCTCGACCTCGAACTCGCGGTCGAGCAGGCGCCGCAGGGTCTCGACGTCGCTGCTCTGCGACGCGGCGACCTCGTCCGGCGTCCATCCGACGATAGCCCGCGGCACCGCGCGCTGCGTGGCGGCGTCGATGATCTCCACCGAGACATTGCGAAAGCCCAGCGCCGCCCGGATGCCCGAGCAGACCTCCTGCATGATCGCGTCGATCGAGAGCGTCTCGGTCAGGCGGCCGGACACGCGCAGCAGGTGCTCGAGGGCCGTGCGGTGCCGCGCGGCTTCGGCGGCGGCCAGCGCGTCCTGCACCGCCTGGGCGGCGTGGGCGGCCAGTGCCGCGAGCACCGCGAGGTCGTCGTCGGACGGCCGGCGCCCAGAGACGGGCTCGTCGACCGACATGACTCCGAGCATGTGCCCCTCGCTGTGGCGCAGGGGAACGAAGAGCGCGTCCTCGGGATGCCAGGCGTCGGGGGCGTCGGCCATCTCGAGGTCGGGGACGAAGGACACCGATTCGTCCCAGGACCAGTCGAACTCGTCCCACGGCAGCAGGAAGCAGCCGTGGCGCTCGAAGCGCAGGTCGAACAGCGGCTCCCACTCCGCCCACGTGCGCGCGCGCCCGAGCAGCGCGTCACGCCCCTCGTCGGAGCCGTGGACGGTCTCGACGCGGAAGTCGTTCCAGGCCGGCCGGTAGAGCGAGATGACCACCGTGCCGTAGCCCATCGCCTCGGCCACCGCGGTGGCGACGGCGGGCAGCAGCGCGTCGAGATCCTGCTCGCTGCGCACGAGCCGCGTGACCTCGAGCAGGCCGGTGAGCCGCGCCACGGTGTCGGCGCGGTGGTCGGGAAGTGCCATCAGCCGCTGTGATCGGCGCCACCCGTCTTGACTGAAGTGCCGTTGGACGCGCCTCAGCGCCCGCTAGCGTTGTCGGCGATGGCCGAGCAGCGCGCACGCCCCGAGGGCATCGCGGGTTCCCCGCACGCCGGCCCCTTCCCAGTTGGCGCGTATGCAGCCAAGCTGCGCGACGAGCTGCGCAAACGCGCCCGCGTACAGCTCTTCGGCGAGGTGTTCGGCCTGCGCGTCGGCCGCGCCCGCGTGTGGTTCGAGCTGCGCGATGCCGAGGGCGCGGTGCCCTGCGCGATGTGGCGCGATGCCTTCGAGGAGCTCCGCCTCCCGCTCGGCGCGCTCACCGACGGCGGCCAGGTCGTGGTGGCCGGCGGGCCCGACTACTACCCGGGCTCGCGCACCGCGTCGCCGTCGTTCTCCTTCGCCGTCAGCGGCCTGCGGCTCGCCGGCGAGGGCGATCTGCTCGCCCAGGTCGAGGTCCTGCGCAAGACGCTGGCGGCCGAGGGGCTGTTCGAGCCCCAGAAGCGCCTCGCGCGCCCGGCGCTGCCGCGCTGCATCGGCGTGGTCACGGGCGAGAGCGGCAAGGCGCGCGACGACGTGCTCGCCGGCCTGCACCGCCGCGGCTGGGCGGGCCGGGTGGTGTGGGCCTTCGCCCCCGTGCAGGACCGCCACGCCGCGCCGGCCATCACCCGTGCGCTGCAGGACCTGGCCGCGCTGGAGGAGGTGGAGGTGGTCGTCGTCGCGCGCGGCGGCGGCTCGCTGGCCGACCTCTTCGCCTTCTGCGACGAGACGCTGTGCCGCACGGTCGCGCTGCTGCGCGTGCCGGTCATCGCGTCGGTCGGTCACCACACCGACCGCACGCTGATCGACGACGTCGCCGCCGTGAGCTGCTCGACGCCGACCCACGCAGCCGAGACCGCCGTGCCGCTGCATTGCGGCGAGGCGCGCGCCGCCGTCACGGCGCGGGCGGGACGCCTGGCCATGCACGCGCGCCGCGCCGTGATCGAGCGCGCCCGGCACCTGGCCCACCTGTCGCGCGCGCCGGGGGAGCACGTCGCGCGCGAGCGCTCGAACCTGCACCAGACGCTGCGCGAGGTCCGCGCCAGCGCCACGCGGCGCATCCGCGACGAGCGCTCGGCGACGCGCACCCGCGCGCTGGCGCTGGCCCGGCGGGCAGCCGCCGCCGCCGGCCCGGAGCTGGCGGCCCGGCGCACGGCGCTCGACGGCTTCACCCTCGCGCTCGGCGCCCACGACCCCGAGCGCGTGATCGAGCGCGGCTACGCCGTCGTCGACGATCGCGAGGGCAACATCCTCACCAGCGCCGATGCCGCGCGCCGGGCTCGGGCCGTGCGCCTGCACTTCGCCGACGCCGCGGTCGATGCGACCATCGAGAACGATGACTGAGGGCTCCGAGCAGACCTACGAGACCGCCACCGCACGCCTGGAGGCGATCGTCAAGCGGCTGGACTCCGGCGAGGCGGGCCTGCGCGAGACGCTCGAGCTCGTCCGCGAGGGCCGCGGCCTGGTCGAGTTCTGCGCCGGCGAGCTCGAGGCGGTCGGCAAGGGCCTCGAGGAGCTGCGGCTCGAGGAGCTCGTGGCGCGGCTCGAGCAGTAGGCGCGATCCCGGGCGCGGGGCCGTGTGCTGGGGTACGTCGCGCAGTCTGCTGTGAGCGCAGAGCAACGAAAGGAGCGCAACTGATGGGAAAGATCACGGGTTCTTCGACAGCGGAGATCGAGGCGCCGGTCGAACAGGTCTGGGAGGTGGTCGAGGATGTCGTCGGCGCGCCGGAATGGCAGGGCGGCCTCAAGGACATGGAGGAGGTCGAGCGCGACGCCGAGGGCCACGTCACGCTGGCCGAGAGCTCGTCGGACGCCAAAGTCCGCACGATCAAGTCGATCGTCCGCTTTACGTATGACGGGCCGACCCGCCTGACCTGGCGCCAGGAGAAGGGAGAGCTCAAGTCGGTCGACGGCTCCTGGGAGCTGGAGGACCTCGGCGACGGGCGGACGCGAGCGACCTATTCCCTCGACGTCGAACTCGGGCGGATGCTCGGCATGGTCATCCGCGGCCCCCTCGTCGACGTCCTGCGCGGCCAGCTCGTCAGCCAGCGTGCGGGGGAGCTGAAGCGGCGGGTCGAGCAGGGTTAGCGCCGACCCCACAGGCCGCCGCGGGCGACGAACGGCCATCCTGTAGGCCGTGAGCGCCGAGCCGATCCGGATCGTCGAGTACCTCGAGCCGGTCGTCGAGGCCGAGGCGCTCCCAGACGAGTTCTCGCCGTCGAGCCTGCGGCGCTCGCTGCTGACCCTCGGCGCGATCGTCCTCGTTGTCATCGCAGCGATCGTGCTCCTGCCGGGGCTGGGCTCGCTGCGCGAGCGCTTCGCCGGCGCACGACCGGAGTGGATCGCGTTCGCCGCGCTGCTGCAGCTGGGCTCCTGCGCGGGCTACGTGCTCGTCTTCCGCGGCGTCTTCTGCCGGCGGATGAGCTGGCGCACGAGCACCGAGATCGGGCTGTCGGAGCTGGCGGCCAACTCCGTGCTCTCGGTCGGCGGCGCGGGCGGTCTCGCGCTCGGCGCCTGGATCCTGCGCCGCGGCGGGCTACCGACCGCCTTCATCGCCCGGCGGACCGTCGCCTTCTTCCTGCTCACGAGCCTGGCCAACGTCGGCTTCCTCGCCCTCGGCGGCATCGGCCTGGCCACCGGACTGCTGCACGGCTCGCCGACCATCGTCCTCGGGCTCGTCCCGGCCGTCGCGGCCGTAAGCGCCATCGCGCTGGCGCTGGCGGCGCGGTCGCTCGCCGCCCGACTGGCGCGACGCTCGATGCGCGCCCGGATGGTCGCCGCGGCCGAGGCCGTGGGCGAGGGCGTCGACGAGGCGCTCGGCCTGCTGCGGGCGCGCGACCTGTCGATCCTGGTCGGCGCCTCCGCGTACCTACTGTTCGACGTGGCCATGCTCGGCGTCTGCTTCAAGGCGTTCGGCAACGACGTCCCGCCCGCCGGCGTCCTGCTCGTCGCCTACCTGGTCGGGCAGCTCGGCAGCCTGATCCCGATCCCGGGCGGGATCGGCGGCGTCGACGGCGGCCTGATCGGCACGCTCGTGCTCTACGGCGTCGATCCCGCCGATGCCGCGGTGGCCGTCATCGCCTACCGCGGTCTGCTGCTCGCCATCCCGGCCATCCTCGGGCTCCCCGCGCTGGCCATCCTGCGCCGGCGCCTGGCCACCGAGGCCCATGACATCGCGGCCTGCGCCCCCGGCCAGTCCGTTGAGATCCTCGGCGTCGGCACCGTGCGCCTGACCGTGCCGGCGGCTCGCCCCAGCGGCTGACGGAGTACAACCAGTCGGCGATGGCGTCGACGGTCCGCACCGCTCGTCCGCTGGCTGCCAATCGGGCCCTCGGCCGCGCGGCGCTGTGCGGTGGATGCGTGGCCCTCGCGGTGGCGTCGCTGGCGCTTCCGTCCGCCCCGTCCTACGACCCCTGGGCCTGGCTGGTCTTCGGCAAGGAGATCGCCACGCCGGGGTTCGGCTTCAGCACCGTCGCGCATACCGGGTGGAAGCCGCTCGCGGTGCTCTTCACCGCGCCGCTGGCGCTCGCCGGCCCTGCCGCGCCGAGCCTCTGGCTCGTGGTGGTGCGCGTCGCCGGCCTCGCGGCCCTGGTGCTGGCCTTCCGGCTGGCGGCACGAGCAGGCGGGCGGATCGCCGGGGTACTCGCGGCGCTCATGCTCCTCGCCGGCTCGGAGTGGCTGCGCTACCTGTCGGCGGGCAATGTCGAGCCGGTGGTCGTGGCCCTGATGCTCGGCGCGGTCGAGCTGCACCTCAGCGCCCGCCGCGGGGGCGCGTTCCTCCTCGTCGCGCTGGCGGGCCTGGCCCGCCCCGAGGTGTGGCTGCTCGTCATCGCCTATGCCACCTACGTCCTGCTGAGCGAGCGGCGCTGGTGGCCGCTGGTGCTCGGCGTCCCGGGCATGTTCGCCCTCTGGATCGTGCCCGACTGGCTGGGCTCGGGCGATCTCCTGCACACCTTCCACCTGGCCCGGATCAGCGCCGAGCCGCGCAGCCTGCAGGGCACGGGGGATCCGGCGCTGGAGCTCCTGCGCGGCGCTGCCGGCATCCAGGCCGCGCCCGTGTGGATCGGTGCGCTGTGCGGCGTGGCCTGGGGCTGGCGCGCACGCGATCGCACCGTGGCCGCGCTCGCTCTTGTCGCCGCGGCCTGGGTGCTGCCCACGGTCGCCGGCACGGCGATGGGCTACCCGGCGGTCCCCCGCTACCTCGTCGTTCCCGCGGCCATCGCGGGCGTGCTCGCCGGGATCGGGGTGGTCGCGGTCACGCGGCTGGCGTCTGGTTCGCGCGGCCGCGCTGCGCTGGCGGCGGCCCTGGTGGCCGTCTGCGCCCCGTTCGCCGTCTCACGCGCGATCGGTCTCGGGCACCAGGCCGCGGGATCGAAGGCCCGGGCCGACGAGGTCTCCGCGCTGTGGCGCGCGGTCGATCAGGCCCGGGGCGTGGCTCCCGTCGCGCGGCTGCACCCGGTCATCCAGCCCAGTGGCATGGCCAACGGCCTGGCCTGGAAGCTCGAGCTCCCGCTGGACCACGTCGCGGCGTGGTTCTCGCCGACGGCCCGCGTCGCGTTCATCGCCGGCGACGATCGCCCCGTCATCGCGCGGCTGCGGCGCCGCAACGCAACGGCGGTGCGCATCGCGGCCGCGCCCCCGTGGCACGTGCTGCTGGTGCGGTGGAGTTCGCGGCCGACACGGTGAGTCGGGGCGCTCAGAGCCCGTCGACGACGCGCTTGGCCTCGACGAGCGACAGCCCGGTGAGCTGGCGAAGACGGCTGATGGCCTGCATCTCCTTGCCGCCGCGGGCGAGCTCGAGCACCTCAGCCGGGACGCCGCCGTCCGTCGGGCCGGTCGCGCCCGGGAACGGCGGGCACTCGAGCCCCAGGTGCTCGGAGATCAGCGCGAGCTGTGCTTCGATCGCGCCGAAACGCCGTGCCAGTGCCGCATCGTCCATCGGCCCGATGCTACCGGCCGTCGCCGGTCTCGTAGACGTTGGGCTCGGGCACGTGTACGTTCGATCGACCGAGGCAGCCGATGGCATCCTCAGACCCCATCCGGATCCTCCTCGTGGCGAACCGAACCGCCTCGACGGCGCAGCTCCTTGAGGAGGTGGCCCGGCGTGCGCAGGCCGGGCCGTGCGCCTTCTCCCTCCTCATCCCGGACGCCTCCAGCCGCAAGGCGGCCGACTGGACGATGGAGGTCGCGATCCCGCTCCTGGAGCGCGCGGCGCAGGGCAAGGTCGAGGCACTCGTCGGTGGACCCGATCCGTTCACCGCCGTGGGCCGCGCGGTGCACGAGGGCGATTTCGACGAGATCATCGTCTCCACCCTGCCGCCGAAGCGGTCGTGGTGGCTGCGGCGCGATCTCATCAGCCGCGTGGAAGGCCTCGGGCTGCCCGTGACCGCCGTCGTCCCCGGACAGAAGTCGCTGGTCGGGGCCGGCGGCAACAAGATGCGCGCCCTCGTCGGCGGCGGATAGCCGGCGCGCAGTGCTCACGCTGCCGCCTCGCGCGCCGGCAGGAGCCGCGTGAGCACGGCGACGGCCGCCCCGAGCAGCGCGAGCTGGATGAGGCTGACCTCGAACGCGTGCCCGAAGCCGCCGTCGAGAGCGCCGAAGAAGATGACGCCGGTGACGGCGACGCCGAGGGCGTTGCCCACCTGCTGCATCGTCGACAGCGCGCCGGCCGCCGCGCCCGCGTTCTCGGGCTTCAGGTTGCCCAGCACCGTCGACGTCAGCGGCGTGATGACGAGGCCCATGCCGGCACCCTCCAGGAGCATGCCCGGCACGAGCAGCGCGATGGAGCCGCCGACGCCGATGTCGGCCACGCTGAGCGCCAGCAGGCCGTGCCCGGCGGCGAGGACGAGGCCGCCGATGGCCGGCAGTCGCCGGCCCAGGCGCGGGGTCAGGCCCGGGGCGTAGGCCGATGCCACCAGGTAGGCCGCGGCCAGGATCGTGAAGACCAGGCCGGCCTGCAGCGCGTCCAGCCCGCGGCCCTGCTGCAGGTAGAGCGCGAGCACGAGGAAGTACGAGGCCATGGTCGAGAAGAACACGAGCTGGGTCACGAGGCCCGCGCTGAACGCGCGCTCGCGGAACAGCGCGGGATCCAGCAGCGGCGCGCCGCCGCGGCGGCTCAGGCGGCGCTGGTGCGCGGCGAACAGGCCCAGGATCACCGGGGCCGCGCCCAGGCACAGCCACGTCCATGCGGGCCAGTCGTGCTGGCGACCCTCGACGAGCGGCAGGACGATGTCGACGAGGCCGAGTGTGATCAGCGCGGTCCCCACGAGGTCAAGACGGCGGGCGCCTTCGACGCGCGATTCGGGCACCGTGCGTGCGACGACCATCAGCGCGACGAGGCCGACCGGGACGTTGATGAGGAAGCAGCTGCGCCAGCCGAGGCTGGCGATGTCGGCCTGCACGAGGACGCCGCCGATGAGCTGGCCGCCGACGGCGGCGAAGCCGAGGACGATGCCGTAGATGCTGATCGCGCGGACGCGTTCGGGACCGCTGTAGACGACGCCGATGATCGACAGCACCTGCGGGCTGAGCAGCGCGGCCGCCAGTCCCTGGATCAGGCGCGCACCGACGAGCACGGCGGGGCTCGGCGCAAGGCCGCAGGCCGCCGAGGCCAGCGTGAACGCGGCCAGGCCGAGGGAGAACATGCGCCGCCGGCCGAGCTGGTCGCCCAGCCGTCCGGCGGTGATGAGGAAGGTCGCGAAGGTCAGGCCGTAGCCGGCGATCACCCATTCGATGGCGCCGGTGCCCGCGTGCAGGTCGGCCTGCATCGCGGGCATGGCCACGTTGACGATGAAGAAGTCCAGGACGACCATGAAGGTGCCGGTCAGGACGACCGCCAGGGTCGCCCAGGGGTGCGACGCCGCGCGGGCCGTCCAGGGCAGGGGAGGTGCGAGTTCGTTGGCGCTCATGATGCGCACGACGGTGCCAGGGCACCGGGGGCGCGTCGATTACCCGCCAGGTAAGCGCGCGCTGCATAGAGTCCGCGCCCTATGAGCCTGTTCGAAGAGCGCCTCGCCGACCTGCCGCTGCGCATCGACGGCTACGCACTCGAGGGCCTGACGCGCGACGTCTCGTCGGCCTTCACCCGCGCGTCGACCGTCATCCGCATGCACGGCGCCGGCGAGGAGGGCCTCGGCGAAGACGTCACCTACGACGCCCGCGACCACGAGGTACTGCAGGCGGCCGGGCCCATCCTGCCCCTGGCCGGCGAGTGGACGCTGGGCTCTTTCTGCGACCACGTCGAGGCGCTCGACCTGTGGCCTGCTCCGCCCCGGCGCGAGGCCTCGCGGCTGTACCGCGTGTGGGCCTATGAGTCGGCGGCGCTCGACCTCGCGCTGCGCCAGGCGGGCACGTCGCTGCACGCTGCGGCGGGCCGCGAGTCGCGCCCGGTGCGCTTCGTCGTCTCGCTGCGCCTGGGCGAGCCGCCGACCCTCGACCCCGTGATCGAGCGCCTGGAGCGCTACCCGTCGCTGCGCTTCAAGCTCGACCCCACCACCGAGTGGACGCCTGAGATCATCGCCCGCCTGGCGGCCACCGGCGCGGTCGACTCGGTCGACTTCAAGGGCCAATACGTCGGAACGATCGTTGACCAGGCCGCCGATCCCGTCCTCTACCGGCGGGTGGTCGAGGCCTTCCCCGACGCGTGGATCGAGGACCCGAAGCTCACCGAGGAGACCGACGCGATCCTCCTCCCCCATCGCGACCGCATCACCTGGGACGCGCCCATCCACGGGGTCGCGGACATCGAGGCCCTCCCCTTCCCGCCGCGGATGGTCAACGTCAAGCCGTCGCGCCTGGGCACGCTGCGCTCGCTGTTCGGCGCCTACGAGTACTGCGCGACCCGCGACATCGGGATGTACGGCGGCGGGCAGTTCGAGCTCGGCCCCGGCCGCGGCCACATCCAGTACCTGGCATCGGTCTTTCACCCCGACACCCCCAACGACGTGGCGCCCGGCGGCTACAACGCCCCCGACGCGCCGGCAGGGCTGCCGGACAGCCCGCTGGCGTCGATGGCGCACAGCACGGGCTTTCGCTGGGGGTAGCTCCTATACGTATGTCGGTTGCCGACCTGTCGATGATCGACCTATCGTGGCGCCATGGAATTCCGCATGCCCAGCTACTTCGCCCTGGCCACGCTCGTCGACGGCCCGCTGCACGGTTACGCCATCGTCCAGCGCGCCGCCGAGCTCTCCGACGGCCAGGTCCGCCTGTCGACCGGCACGCTGTACGCGCTGCTCGAGCGCGCGATCGACGAGGGGCTCGTCGTGGCCGGCGAGCCGTACCTCGAGGGCGGGCGCCGGCGCCGCGATTACACCCTGACCCAGATCGGCCGGGCCGAGCTCCAGGCCGAGGCGCAGCGGCTGGCGCACGCCGCGCGCACGGTCACGCGCCGGCTGCGCGTCAGCGCGACGGCGGTGACGCGATGAGCGCCGAACGCATCGCCGAGCTCGCGCTGCTCTCCTATCCGCCGAGCGCGCGCGTCGCTCGCGGTGAGGAGATGCTGGCCACCCTGCAGGACGCCAGCGCCGGCTCGCGCCGGCGCTTCGTCCGCGAGATCGCCGACCTCGTGCGCCTGGGCCTGCGCGCCCGCGGAGCGCAGACGGCGCGCGCCGGCGCGCGCCGGATCGTCGCCGACGGCCTGTGCCTCGCGGCGGTCTGGATCATGACGCTGGACGTCAGCACGCTGCTGTCACAGCGCGCCCGCGGCATGCACGACCCGCTGCTCTCGCTGCCATCGATCGCCGTGCTGACGGCCGTGCTCGCGATGGCGCTCATCGGCTATGACCGGCTCGCCGGGCCCGGGGCGCTGGTGTGGACCGCGCTGCGCCTCCCTGCGTTGTGGGACCACCACGCCGGGCTCGTCAACCTCGCGCCCGAGGTCCTTCCCATCGTCTGCTTCTGCGTCCTGCTGCTCGCTCCGCGACGCCGCGCCCCCGACCCCAGGCGCCTGGCGTGGCTGCTGGTGCCCGCCACCCTCGTCGCAGCGGCGGGGCCGCCTCTCGGCGAGTCCTCGCCGGTGCTGGTGGCCGCCGTCCTCCTCGCGGCGCTGCTCGTCGTCGTGGTGGCGTTCGCGCTGCTGCCGACGGACCCGCGCCTGGCGATCGCGGGCGCGATCTCGCTGAGCAATCTCGGGATCGCCGTCGTCGCCATCAACCACGACGGCTCGCTCGCCCCGCGGCTGTTCGTGGCCGCCGCCCCGCTGGTGCTCGCCGTCGCGATCACGCGGACACGGCGCCTGCTGCACAACGCGCCCCTCTAAGGCCCCGCGCGGCTTTACCAACTCCGAACCTTTCCCTGGGCTTTGCCTGGGGGCTCGCTCGCGATGCTGCGTCTCGTTCGCTGATCGACCAACCCGAGCCCCCCAGGAGGCACACCATGAGGACCAGCCTGACCATCGCAGCCGCCACCGCCGCACTGGCCGCGGGCGGCATCGCCGCCGCCGGCGCCGGGGCCACCGCGCCATCGGCGGTGAGCGCCGCCGCCACCAAGCACGTCGAGGGTCGCGTGACCGCGATCGACCGCTCGGCCCGCACCTTCACGGTCCGCGACGCCGAGCGCGGCACGCTCAAGGTCAAGGTCACCTCGACCACGAAGTTCGAGCGCGTCACCTTCACCGCCCTGCGCACCGGCACCCGCGTCGACGTCCGCGCCAAGCGCGTCGCCGGCGCCTGGAACGCCACCAAGGTCGAGCGCGGCACGGCGAGCTCCACCACCCACGACGTCAATGACGACCACGGCGGTCGCCACGGCGGCGGGAACGACGACGGCACGGGCCACCACTAGCCATGCGGCTCCTGTTCCTCGCCGTCGCCGCGGCCGCGATCCTCACTGGAGGCGCGGCCGCGACGCTGGCCATCTCCGACCACTCGCTGGCCCTGGCGGGCTCGACGACGAGCGAGACGCCCGCCGTCGCCCCCGCCCGGACCACCGAGGACGCCGCGGCGCCCACCAAGGCGGCCCGTCGCGAGGATCGCGCCGGGCACCGCCATCGCGCGCGTCGCGGCCACAGCGCCGCGAGCCCTTCCGCGTCGGCCCCCGGCCCGAGCCCCGTTGACGACCGCGGCCGCGGCTCCGACGACAACAGTGGTCGCGGCGGCGACGACAGCGGCCACGGCGGTGGAGGCCATGGCCGCGACCACCCCGAAGACGACTGAGCCGCCGCCCGCAGCGGCCGAGCCCTCCTACGATGAGGGCATGAACGTCCAGCCGCGGATGGTGCTGCTCGTGGAAGACGAGGAGACGATCACAGTTCCGCTGACGGAAGCCCTCACTCGTGAGGGCTTCCGCACGGAGACGGCCGGCTCGCTCGCCGCCGGGCTCGAGATCGCCCGCAGCCAGCGTCCCGACCTGGTGCTTCTCGACGTCATGCTCCCCGACGGCTCGGGCTTCGACCTGCTGCGCGAGCTGCGCGCCGACCAGCGCATGCCGGTGATCATGCTCACCGCGCGCGGCGACGAGGCCGACCGGGTGCTGGGCCTCGAGCTGGGTGCCGACGACTACGTCGTCAAGCCGTTCAGCGCGCGCGAGCTCGTCGCGCGCATCCGCGCGGTCCTGCGCCGCACCAGCGCCGTCGCGACCCCGGCGGCCGACGGCGTGCAGCAGATCGGGGCGATCGAGCTCGACCAGTCGGCGCGCACCGTGACCCTCGACGGCGAGCCGCTGGAGCTCACGCGCAAGGAGTTCGACCTGCTCGCCCTGCTCATGGGGAAGGCCGGCACCGTCGTCAGCCGCGAGCGGCTCATCGACGAGGTGTGGGACGTCAACTGGTTCGGGTCGACCAAGACGCTCGACGTCCACGTCAGCGGGCTGCGCAAGAAGCTCGGGGACGACCCGTCCGACCCCCGCTACCTGCACACGGTGCGCGGCGTGGGGTTCCGCTTCACGCGCGCCGTGGAGCCCGACGCCTCATGAGCCTGCGGCTGCGGCTCGTCCTCGCCTTCGGCTATGTGCTGCTCTTCGCGATCATCGCGCTCGAGGTCCCGCTGACCCTGAACTTCTCCCGCCGGGTGGACAGCGAGATCAAGGCCGAGGCGAGCTCCGGCGCCCAGGCCGTCGCCGCGGCCGCCTCGGGACGCCTCACCGATCCCGTCCGGCTGGCCGCCCTGGCGCGCCAGCAGGCCCGGCGCCTGGGCGGGCGCGTGATCGTGGTCGACCCCGGCGGGCGCGTCCTCGTGGACTCCGACGGCGCTGCCCCGCGCGGCACGCCTTACGCCAGCCGGCCCGAGATCGCCCAGGCCCTCGGCGGTGCCCCGTCGCAGGGCACCCGCCACAGCGACTCGCTCAACGCCGACCTGCTCTACACGGCCGTGCCGATCGTCGATGCGGGCCGCGCGGCCGGGGCCGTGCGCCTCACGCAGAGCGTCAAGGCCGTCCACGACGAGGTGCGCCGCGACGTGGTCGCCCTGCTCGCCCTCGGCGCCGCCGTGCTGGCGCTCGGCCTGGCCCTGGCGTGGACGATCGCCGGGTCGCTGTCGCGCCCGCTGCGCGGCCTGGCGCGCACCGCGCGCCAGATCGCTGCCGGCGATCTGCGTACGCGCGCCACCCCCACCGGCTCCACGGAGCAGATCGAGGTGGCCAACGCCTTCAACGACATGACCGAGCGGCTCGTGCGCGCGCTGGACGCCCAGCGCGACTTCGTCGCCAACGCGTCGCATCAGCTGCGCACCCCGCTCACCGGGCTGCGCCTGCGCCTGGAGTCGGCGAGCATGCGCGCCGCCGATCCCGACCTCAAGCGCGATCTCGTGGCGGGCGAGCTCGAGACCGAGCGCCTGGCCAAGCTGCTCACCAACCTGCTGCGCCTGGCCCAGGACGGCCAGCCCGCCCCCGCGGCGACGTCGATCGCCCTGGCGGGCGTGGGCGAGCGCGCTGCGAACCGCTGGCGCGACCAGGCCGAGCTCGACGGCCACGCCATCGAGCTCGCCGGCACGGGCGAGCCGCATGTCCGCGCCTCGGGCGGCGACCTCGACACCATGGTCGACAACCTGGTGGAGAACGCCTTGAACTACACGGCTCCCGACACCCCGATCCTGATCGAGTGGGGCGCGGACGGCCGCGACGCCTTCATCGCCGTGCTCGACCGCGGCGCCGGCATCGACGCCGACGAGGCCGAGCGCGTCTTCGATCGCTTCTATCGCGGCAGCGCGAGCCGCACCGGGGCCGTCGCGGGCACCGGCCTCGGACTGGCGATCGTCGATGCGCTCGCGGGCCGCTGGGGAGCGCGCGCCGCACTCACCGCCCGCCCCGGTGGCGGCACCCGGGCCGAGCTGCGCTTCCCGGCCGCGGACACACCGGCGCCCGTCAGGGCCGGCGACCCGGCCACGGTGACGCCATGACGCGCCCCGGCACCCTGCGGACCGCGATCCTCGCCATCGTCGGGCTCGCCCTCGCGGTCGCCGTCGGCCTCGCGGCCAACGCGATCTCGCGCGACTCGATCGGGCTGGCCCCCACCCCGGCCGGCTCGGGCGTGCGCCTGGCGCCGGCCAGGACCACCTCGACCGCGGCGCAGCCGGCGCCGAAGGCGGCTGCCAAGCCCAAGAAGAAGGCGACGAAGCCCAAGACGACCACCCGCACGACGACAACGCCGGCGGCGACGACCCCGACGACGACGTCGGGCGCCGACGACCATGGAGGGACGAGCAAGGGCGGCAGCGGCAGCGGCAGCAGCGGCGGGTCGGGCAGCAGCGGCGGCTCGGGCAAGGGCCGCGGCGGCGGCGACGACTGAGCCGGGGCCTACGCCAGGGCGGCGCGCAGCGGCGCGGCGAGCGCCGGTGGATCGACCGCCTGAAGGGCGACCGCGTCGCAGCCGACCCACTCAGCGGCCTCCCGCAACGCCCGGGCCATGTCGTCGACCGCGCCCGGCTCGCACGACAGGCGCTTGGCCACCAGCGTCGTGCCCTCGCGCCCGGGATCGACGCGCCCCCGCAGGCGCCCGCCGGCCAGCAGCGGCATCGCGAAGTAGCCGTGCACGCGCTTGGGCGCGGGCACGTACGCCTCGAGGCGGTGCTGGAAGTCGAAGACGCGCAGCGTCCGCGCCCGGTCCCACACGAGCGAGTCGAAGGGCGACAGGAGCGTCGTGCGATGACGCCCGCGCGCGGCGAGCGCCGCGAGCGCGCCGGGATCGGCCCATGCGTCGTCGCGCCAGCCCTCGACCGAGACCGGCACGAGATCCGTCGCGTCGAGCACCGCCCGGACCTGATCGCGCTTGAGGCGGTGGTAGTCGGCCAGGTCGCCGACCGTCGCCACGCCGAGCGCCACGCCGGCCTGGCCCACCAGGCGGCGCAGGCACAGCTCGTCATCGGGGTCGTCGGCCAGCACCTCGGGTGGCAGGGCGCGTTCGGGCAGGTCGTACACGCGCTTCCACGCGCGGCGCTCGGTGCAGACGACGTCGCCGACGTCCAGCAGCCACTCGACCGCGATCTTGACGTCCGACCAGTCCCACCACTCGCCACCGCGGCGCGCCCCGCCGAGCTCGGTCACCGTCATCGGCCCGTTGGCGCGCAGGGCGTCGAGCACGCGCGGGCACGCGTCCTGGGGCACCTCGTGCCAGCGCCACCCGCGGTCGCGGAAGTAGCGGCGGCGGAAGCCGAACATCGGCCACTCCTCGACGGGCAGCACGCAGGCGGCGTGCGACCAGTACTCGAAGGCGCCGCCGCTCCAGTAGGCCTTCTCGACCTTCGCTCGCGCCACCGCGCCCAGACGCGCGTAGGCGACGAGCTCGTGCGAGCGGGCGAGGACGGAGATGGTGTCGAGCTGCACGGCGCCGAGGCGGCGCAGCATCGCCGCGGGGCCGCCGCGGCGACCGTCGGCGCCCAGCAGGCCCTGCGCGCGCAGAGCCACGCGCCGCGCCTGGTCGCGGGACAGCGAAGCGACGCTCAAGCGGCGGGCGCGGCCTCGGGCAGCCGGGCGCAGGCGCCCGTGTCGACGGCCAGCACGACGCCGCCCTCGTGGATCGCCTCGACCTCAGTGGGCAGGGCGACCCGCAGGCGGTCGTTGATGTCGACCACGAGAGCGTCGAAGCCGTCGGCGTCGCCGACCACGACGTGCAGCGTGCCGACCTGCACGCCCTGGCGCGAGAGCACGGGCGCGCCCTTGTGCAGGTCCAGATAGGAAGCGGGGGTACCGAGCTCGGCCACCCCACGAAGGTACCGGACGGCTATTACACCCTTTGGATGAGCGTGGCGGTGCCCAGCCCGCCACCGCAGCACATGGTCACGAGGCCGAGCTCCTTGTCCTCGTCCTCGAGCTCGTGCAGCAGCGTGGTCAGCAGGCGCGCGCCCGTCGAGCCGAGCGGATGGCCGATGGCCATCGCGCCACCGCGCGGGTTGACGCGGTCCATGTCCGGGCCGTGCTCGCGCGCCCAGGCGGCGACCACCGGCGCGAAGGCCTCGTTGATCTCGACGAAGTCGATGTCGCTCATCGCGATGCCGTTGCGCCGCAGGATCTTGGCGGTCGCGGGGATCGGGCCCTCGAGCATCTTGACCGGGTCGCAGCCGACCGTCGTCTGGTCGACGATGCGCGCCCGCGCGCGCACGCCGAGCTGGTCGGCCTTCTCGCGCGACATGAGCAGCACCGCGGCGGCGCCGTCGGAGATCTGCGACGAGTTGCCGGCGGTGATGCGCCCGTCCTCCTTGAACACCGGCTTGAGCGAGGCGAGCGCCTCCAGCGAGGTGTCGGGCCGGATGCCCTGGTCGGACACGTAGGTGTCGCCGTTGACCTGGAAGGGGACGATCTCGCGCTCGAACCTGCCCTCCTCGGTCGCCTTGGCGGCGAGCTGGTGGGAGCGCAGCGCGAGCTCGTCGAGCTCTGAGCGCGGGATCTCCCACTGGTCGGCGATCATCTCGGCGCCCAGCCCCTGACCGACGATGTTGTGCTTCTCCATGAGCTTGGCGGTGAAGGCGGCGCCGAACTCCTGCTGGGTCTTCATGCCGGCGGCAAAGGGCAGATCGCCCATGTGCTCGACGCCCGAGCCGATGACGACGTCGTGGATGCCGGCCGCGATGAGCGCGGCGCCGAAGTTGACGGCCTGCTGCGCGGAGCCGCACTGGCGGTCGATGGTCGTCCCCGCCGCCTCGATCGGCAGGCCCTCCTGCAGCCACGCGTTGCGCGCGATGTTGAAGCCCTGCACGCCGAACTGCTGCACGCAGCCCGCGATGACGTCCTCGACCTCGGCGGGGTCGACGCCGGCGCGGTCGAGCACCTCCGTATAGGTCTTGCCCAGCAGGTCGGCGGGGTGGGTGTCCTTGTAATAGCCCTTCTCGAGGTGCCCGCGGCCGACCGGCGTGCGGACGGCCTCGACGATGACCACTTCACGACCCTGCTGACCACTCATTGCTCGGAAACGCCTTTCGTGTTGCGCAATGGGACGCCTGTGCCGAGTACATTACCGGCCATTGACTGTCCAGTCAGCCAGGAGAGATGGCAGCGTGCATGAACGACTCGGGATAGCGGGCAGCGGCCGGATCGCGTGCGGCCTTGCGGCGGCGGCGGCCCGGCACGGCGAGGTCGTACTCTGGGCGCGATCCAACGGCTCGGCGGAGCGGGCGCGCGGCAGCGTCCACACGATCTGCGGGCGCCTGAGCGGCGAGATCAACTCCTCCCACGTGCGCGTCGAGACCGATCTGGACGCCCTCGGCGAGGCCACGGCCGTGGTGGAGGCGGTCGCCGAGGACGAGGCGATCAAGTCCGGCGTCCTCGCCGATCTCGGGCGCGTGGCGGGCGACGAGGCGATCCTCGCCACCACGACGTCGTCGCTGTCGGTCGAGCGCCTTGCGCAGGCCACCGGCATGTCCGAGCGCTTCGTCGGGCTGCACGTGTTCAACCCGGTGCCGAAGATGAAGCTCGTCGAGCTCGCCTTCCCCGCCGCGGCCACCGACGCGACGCGCCGGCGCGCCCGCGATCTGTGCGAGGCGCTGGGCAAGACGGCGGTCGAGGTCCCCGACCTCCCGGGCTTCGTGGTCAACCGGCTGCTGTTCCCCTACCTCTTCAGCGCGGTCGAGTTCCTCGACGAGACCGGGATGGAGCCCGAGGACGTCGACCTGTGCATGACGCTGGGCGCGGGACATCCGATGGGCCCGCTCGCGCTGCTGGACTACGTGGGCCTCGACGTGTCGGTGGCCATCGGCGACGCCATCGGCGCCGCGGTCCCCGCGCGCCTGCGCGTGCTGGTCGCCGATGGCGCCCTCGGGCGCAAGAGCGGGCGCGGCCTGTACAAGTACTGAGATGCGCGTCTACCGGATCCCGTACTCCACCAACGTGGAGCGGGTGGCGCTGGCTCTCGCCCACAAGTCGATCCCGGTCGACTGGGTCGACGTCGATGCCGACGACCGCGCGGCCGTCGTCGCGCTCTCCGGCCAGGACCTCGTGCCGGTGCTCGAGGCCGACCACGGCGAGGTGGTGTCGGACTCGATGCGCATCGTGCGCTGGCTGGAGAAGCGCCGGCCCGATCCGCCGCTGTGGCCGGCCAGCCCCGGCCGCCATGCCGAGGTCGACGTCTTCATCGAGTGGTTCAACCGCGTCTGGAAGGTGCCGCCCAACGCGATCGCGGCCGAGCTCGCCGGCCCGGAGCCCGATGAGGACCGCGTGCACGACTGGAGCGCGGAGCTGCGCGGCTGGCTGCACCTGTTCGAGGGCCTGCTCGACGGCCGCGACTGGCTCATGGGCGAGAGCTTCGGCGCTGCCGACATCTGCGCCTTCCCGTTCCTGAAGTACGGCGTTCTCGAGCTGCGCTCCGACGACAGCGATCCGTTCCACCGGGTGCTGGCCGAGCACCTGCCCATCGCCGGCGCGTTCCCCGAGATCGAGGCCTGGGTGCACCGCGTCGACGCGCTTCCGCGGGCTTGAGGTGATCCTTCGCTCACCTTTAGGGCGCGTTGAGAAAGCGATCCGATACTGCCTAGGCGAACGTACCTCGCAAGTGCACCTCCTCCCAGAAGCAGACGAGCGGCCCGCGCAAGCGGGCCGCTCGTTGTATGCATGCGGGTGGACCCACCCAGATCCACCTGTGCTGGCCCGATCCTCCGTCCCACGAGAGGCCGAGCCTGGTGTGACGCCTCCCGCTGTGGCGGCGTCAGGTGCTTTCAACGCAGGCGCGGCGGAGAACTTGCGCGGTTTGCCTACGAATCCGTGGCGGACGCCGCGGCGACGCGGCGATCGCGGATCCGCACCGCCTCGATGCGGTTCTCGCGCACCGATTCCACGCGGATCGAGTAGCCGTTGGCGGTGACCGTGTCGCCGCGCTTGGGCAGGCGCCCGAGCTCGGCGAAGACGAAGCCGCCGACCGAGTTGTAGGCGTCAGTGTCGACCGGGAGCGTCAGGCCGTGGTCGAGCAGATCGGTGATCGCGACGTGGCCGCGCACGAACCAGTCGCCGTTGGCCAGGCGGCGGATCTCGCCGCCGGCCGGATCGGTCTCGTCGTCGATCTCGCCGACGACCTCCTCGATGATGTCCTCCACCGTGACGATCCCGGCCACCCGGCCGTACTCGTCGATGACCACCGCCATCGAGGAGCGGGTGCGCTGCAGATCGGCCAGCAGGTCGTCGAGCGGCTTGGTCTCGGGGACGATGAGGGCGTCCTTGACGAGGTCCTCGATCGACGCATGCGGGCCTTCGGACATGAGCTTGCCGGCCAGCGAGTTCGAGTGCACGGTGCCCTTGACGCGGTCCTGGTTGTCGTCCTCGGTGACGAGCAGGCGCGTGTGGCCAGAGGAGATGCAGCGCCGCAGCGCGGTCTCGACGTCCTCGGAGATGTCCACGGTGACCACGGCGGGAATCGGCCTCATCACCTGGCGGGCGTCCTGCTCGTGCAGGTGGAAGACGCCGCGCAGCATCCCGGCCTCGCCGGGGTCGAGCTTGCCGCCGGAGTACGACTCGGCGATGAGCGCCTTGAGCTCCTCGGGCGTGCCGCCCTCCTGCGCAATCACGTCGGGGTCGACGCCCAGCGCGCGCAGGATCCGGTCGCTCACCGCGGTGAGGACGAAGATGAACGGCGTGAAGAGCCGGCGGAAGAAGCGCAGCGGCCGCGCCAAGCGCCGGGCCACGGCCTCGGCCTTGTCGATGACATAGAGCTTGGGGACGATCTCGCCGGCGACGATGTGGGCGCTGGTGATCAGCAGGTACGCCACCGTCACCGAGACCGCCACCGAGATCCCGTGGCTGAGCGGCCCGCCGAAGAGCGGCTCCAGCAGATCGGCCAGCACGGGCTCGCCGAGCGCGCCGATGCCGATCGAGGTCATCGTGATCCCGACCTGGACGGCCGAGATGTAGTCGCCGATCTCGTCGACCTGCTCGAGCGCCAGATCGGCGCCGCGGGCGCCCTCCTTCTTGAGCGCCTCCAGGCGGGCGCGACGCGAGCGCACGAGCGAGTACTCGCCCATCACGAAGAACGCGTTCAGCGCGATCAGCAGCGCCGTGAAGAACAGCAGCAGCGCCGTCATCGCGGGGCGGCGTGTGAGCCGCTACTTCGAGGAGGATCGTCTGGCACGAACCGAATCTGCCTGCAGGCTAGCAGCGCTTGCCCCGGAGGTCCCGAATGAGGGTCTCGTTCGCTGCTGCCATGGGTCACCGGGTGCCATGCTTGTCTGCAATGCGGATCATCAGCCTCGTGCCCCACGCGACCGAGCTGCTCTTCGCCCTCGGCCTGGGCGACGACGTCGTCGCCGTCACCCACGAGTGCGACTTTCCCGCTCGGGCGCGCTCGCTACCGCAGATCACGCGCGACGTGCTGCCCGCCGGACTGAGCGCCGGCGAGATCGATGCCGCCGTGCGCGAGCGCACCGAGCGCGGCGAAGCGATCTACGAGCTCGACGCGCAGCGCCTGCGCGACCTCGAGCCCGACCTCATCGTCACCCAGGCGCTCTGCCCGGTGTGCGCCGTGAGCATCGACGACGTGCGTGCCGTCGCCGACACCATCGCCAGCCGCCCCCGGGTCGTCGCCCTGGACCCGCACACCCTCGGGGAGTCCTTCGGCGACGTCCGCACGATCGCCCAGCTCACCGACTCGCGCAAGGCCGCCCTCGACCTCATCGCCCGCCAGCGCGCGCGTGTGGACGCCGTGCGCCTGGCGGTGCGCAAGGCCGAACGCGTGCCCATGGCGGCCATCGAGTGGTTCGATCCGATCTTCATCGCCGGCCACTGGACCCCGCAGATCGTCGACATCGCCGGCGGCATCGACGTCCTCGGCTTCGCCGGCGAGCATTCCGAGCAGAGCACCTGGGACACCGTCGCCGCCGCAGCGCCGCGCGTGATCGTCGCCATGCCCTGCGGCTATGACGCCGAGCGCTCGCACGCCGAGGCCAGCGCTCATGCCGACGCGCTGCGCGCCGTGGGCGCCGAGCGCGTCGTGGCCGTCGACGCCGCGGCCTACTTCTCGCGGCCGGGGCCGCGCCTGATCGACGGCCTGGAGCTCATGGCTCACATCCTGCACCCCGACCTGGTGCCCGAGCCCGTCGGCGCGGCGCTCGAGGTCGAGGTCTGAGCGCGCTCAGCCGGCCGCGGCCAATGCGCCGACCACAGCGATGACCGACAGCACGGCGCAGCCGACGTAGCCGAGCTCGGGGCGGCGCATGCGCGCGGCGCCCTCGAACGCCACGCCGACCAGGATCCCGCCGACCAGCCCGCCGATGTGCCCGCCGATCGAGATGCCGCTCAGCGCGAAGGACAGCACCAGGTTCAGAAGGATCAGCACGCCGATGTCGGTCTTGAACGGGTTGATCCCGCGCGCGCGCTGCTCGACGGCCGCCGCGCCCATCAGCCCGAACACCGCGCCCGAGGCGCCGACGGTCAGCGAGCCCGGGCTGGCCACGAGCGCGCCGAAGGAGCCCCACAGGAGCGCCGTGACGTACAGCGCCGCGAAGCGCGCCGACCCCAACGTGGGCTCGAGCAGGTTGCCGAGCAGCCACAGCAGATACATGTTGAAGAGGATGTGGATCGGGCCCGAATGCAGGAAGCCCGACGTGACCAGGCGCCAGTAGTCGTGGCCGAAGTGCACCGCGGGCCCGTACAGCAGCCAGTCGTTCCACAGCTTCCCCGAGCCGCCGCTGAAGCCGTTGGTCGCGAGGAACACCACCGCGCAGGCGACGATGATCCCCACGGTCACCCGCGGCTCGCTCGTCGTAGAGCGCATCGTGTGGACCTTGGTGCGCTGCGCGGAGCACTCCGGGCAGCGCATGCCCACCGGGGTCGGCGTCATGCAGTCCGGGCAGATGGCCCTGCCGCACGAGGAACACGACACGCCGGTCTCGCGGGAAGGGTGGCGGTAGCAGGTCGCCATGCGGGCGCCGGAAGCTATCAACCGGCGCGTAGCGCGCCCGTCAGGTCGGCGAGGCGACGATGACCGGGGCGCTCGTGGGAGCCACCGATCCGCCGTCGGGCTCAGCCGTCACGAGCACCTGCTCGACGCCCTTCAGCCGCCCGCGCTGGATCTCGACGTCGGCGCTGCCGTTCGCGTCGGTGCGGAAGAGCGCCGTCGTCGGCGCCGGGTTCTGGTTCGGGCGCTTGAGCCACACCTGGTAGACCTTGCCGCTCGGCGGCGGGGGCATCCGGCGCACCTCGAGCTTGGTCGCGTCATCGGAGAGCTGCAGCGAGGCGCGGGCGCTCGGAGCCGACGCGATGCGCACGGTCCCGGTCACGGTGCTGGTGTCGCCGCCGCCCGAGAGGACGACGCCGCCGACCACGCCCGCGGCGACGAGGACGCCGGCGGCCAGCGCCGCGGGCAGCGGGCGCAGCGAGAGCGTCGGCCAGCGCCACCGGCGCCGCCGCGCACGCGCGGGCTCGGGCTGCGGCTCGTCGCCGCGCGCGCCGGCAGCGTTCAGCAGCTCGGCCTCCGAGCGCACGACGGCCATGATGCGCTCCCTGAGCTCGGGCGGGGGGCCGACCTGCACCGCGGCGAGCGGCAGCGTGTCGGCCGCCATCTGCAGATCGGCGACCTCGCGCCGGCATGCCTCGCAGGTCGCCAGGTGCGCCTCGAAGCGCTCGTGCTCGTCGTCGGGCAGCGCGCGCAGGACGTAGGAGCCCACGTCGTCGTGGTGCGCGCACGGGCTCACGACATCGCCTCCGCCAGGCCGCCGAGCTGGCCGCGCAGCTTCTCAAGACCCAGGCGCATGCGGCCCTTCACGGTTCCGATGGGCGTGTCGAGCATGGAGGCGATCTCGCTGTGGGTGAAGCCGCCGAAGTAGGCGAGCTCGATCACCTTGCACTGCTCGGCCGGCAGCGTGCCCAGCGCCTGGCGCACATCGCGCGCCTCGTCGCGGCGCGCCGCCTCGACCTCGGTGCGCTCGCGCGCCTCGAAGCGCTCCTCGATGCCCTCGTCGCTCGCACGCCGGCGATCGTGGACCATCGAGCGCCGCAGTGCGTCGATCGCGCGGTTGTGGACGATGCCGAGCACCCAGGTGCGCACGGAGCCGCGCGTGCGGTCATAGCGCGCACCCGAGCGCCAGAGGCTCAGCATGGCCTCCTGGACGACGTCCTCGGCGGTGTTGCGCGTGCCGGTCATGCGATAGGCGAGCGAGAAGGCGGCCGTCGCGTGACGGTCGTACACGACCGCGAACGCCTCGGCGTCGCCGCGACGTACCAGCTGCATGAGGTCCTCGTCGGCGAGGTGCGCGAACGCCATCTGAGGATGACCTTACGCAGCGACGCCGCGTTCGGATCACCGCCGGTCGATGACGCGCCGGACCTCGTGGCCCGCGGCGCGGACCGTGCGCTGGGCGAGCTCGAGACCCTGGAACTGCTTGCGCTGCTTGCGGTGCTGGCTGCGCACGCGCAGGACGACGAGGCCGGCGCCCGCGGCCGTCCCGACGGCCACGGCGACGACGGGACGCACCCAGTTGCGCGGATCGCGCATCGAGCCGAGCTCCCACGATTCGAGCTCCTCGGCGGCGAGCTCGGTCAGCTCCTGCAGGGTCGACTCGAGCCGCATGGCCAGGCTGTCCGGCGGTTCGACGGGCCGGAAGGCCTGGCGCAGGAGGCCCTCGATGTCAGCGGCGATCGGTTCGCTCATGTCAGCGCGCCCCTCCCCGGGCGACGACGATCTCCTCCAGCTGCTTGATGGCACGGTGGATGAGTACCTTGGTCGCGCCGTCCGTACGCCCCATTGCCCGCGCGATCTCGCGATTGTCCATCCCCAGCGCGAAGCGCATGATGAGCGCGTCGCGGCGGTCGTCCGGCAGCTCCTTGACCCCCTCCAGGATGCGCGCCAGCTCGTCGCGGCCCTCGACGAGGTCCTCCGTCGTGTGCAGCGCGCTCAGCGTCCCCGTGTCCTCGATCGGCGTCTGCGGCTTGCGCGCACGGTCGCGATACAGGTTCGCCGCCAGGTTGTGCGCGATGCGGATCAGCCACGGCCGCAGCGGCCGGCCGTCGGATTCCCGCAACGCCCGCTCGTAGTGGCGGTAGGCCTGAAGGAACGTCTGCTCGGTCAGGTCCTCCGCATCGTGGTGGTTGCCCACCCGGTAGTAGGCGTAGGAGTAGACGTCCCGCAGATGGGCCCGGTAGAGGTCGGAGAACTCCGAATCGAGCTGGACCTTGTCCACGCATCGGAGCCTACTCAGGCAGCGCGCCTCGATCGCGTCCGGGTGGGCTCCATCACGGTCGCGGCCCAGCGCTCGGGCTCGACGCGCCCCGCGACCACGTCGGCGAGGCCGGCGACCGCCGGGGCGTCGACGCCGTCCTCGCGCAGGGCGACGGCGAGCAGCGGCAGGTCGTCGAGGGCCTGGGCGCCGTCGCCGGTCCCGGCCAGGTCGGCGAAGCTCTCGGGGTGCCCGCCGCGACTGCGCGCGTAGGCGTCGACCTCGGCGAGGACCCGGCCGGCGGCGGCGTCGGCCACGCTGGCGCCCGCGGGCGCCGCGGCCGAGGCGGCCAGCACGGCGGCGTTGCGCGCTGCGACGGCCAGCTCCACGCCGGTCACGTCCGTCGTGCGCTGCACGTCGAAGCGGGCGACGCGCAGCACGTCGCCAATCTGGGCCAGGAAGGACTGTGTCGCACAGGCGACCACGAGCGTGGCGCCGGAGGTCAGCGCGTCGGCGGCGGCGCCCGGGCCGCCGAGGCACGCGACGGCGTGCGCGCGCGTGCGCTCGCCGACGTAGGCGCAGGGCAGCGTCCCGAGCGGGGCGACGAGGCCCTTGGAGCGCACCAGCACCCCGGCGCGCTCGGGGATCCGCGCGCCGAGCTCGTCGACGATCGCGGGCAGCTCGCGCGGGGTGACCGCCAGGCAGATGAGGTCGTGGTGCGCGAGCGCGATCTCGTCGGCGCGGTGCACCGCGATGGTGCCGGGCAGCGCGCCGAGCGCGGCGGGGTCCTCGCCCGCGCGGGTCCCGAGGTCGACCTCGAGGCCGGCGCGCGCGAGCGCGACCGCGAGGCTGGTCCCCCAGGCGCCCGCGCCGATGACCGCGGCGCGGCGCACGCGGGGCGTGCCGCCCAGCCACTCCCACTGCAGCTCGACGCAGGGCCAGATGCGATCGGTCACCGCGGCCGCGAGCTGGCGGCTGGGCTCCTGCACCTGCGGGAAGGTCAGGGGCGCGCCGGCGCGGATGCGCACCTTGTGCGGGCGGATGCGCCAGCCATTGCGCACGGCCTCCGAGCCGATGATCGCCACCGGGATCACGGGGGCGCCGGTGTCGAGCGCCAGGCGCCCGATCCCGCGCTTCGGCCGGCCCAGGGGCCCCGGCCGCGTGCGCGTGCCCTCGGGGAAGATGAGCACGCCGTCGCCGCGCGCGAGGATGGCGCGCGTGGTCGCCATCGCCTCCTGGTCGGAGGAGCCGCGATCGATCGGGTAGGCGCCCAGCGAGGAGAGCAGCCACGCGGCCGGCCGGTTGATGAAGGCCTCCTTCTTCGTCAGGAAGTAGAGCGGCCGACGGGCCATCATGCCGATGACGAAGGGATCGAGGAACGAGCGGTGGTTGGACGCGATGATGAACGGGCCCTCGGCCGGGATGTGCTCGCGCCCGATGCGGCTGAGGCGGAAGTACAGGTGGCAGAACGGCTGCAGCACGCCGCGGGCCAGCCAGTAGACGAGCGGGTTGACGCCGCGCCCGCGCGCACGCTGGAGAAGGGCCTCGCGATCCATGCCTTCGATACCCGCCATTGGTGGCCGCGGTTACAGTTCGACGATGCCGATCGATCGCGCACGGACAGCACGCGGAGCCCTCGCCGGAGCCATCGCCGCCGGGGCGTGGTCCGCGCAGGCGCAACTCGACATGCGCGCCTTCGGCGTCGACTACTCCGACGAGATGCTGCTGGGCAAGGCGGTGACCCGCGGCCCGGCGTGGCCCGCGGTGGGCTTTGCCCTGCACCTGCTCAACGGCGCCGCGTTCGGCGCCGCCTACGCCAACGTCGCGCCCCGGCTCCCGCTCCCGTCCTGGGCGCGTGGCCCCGTCCTGGCCATGGTCGAGCACCTCTCGACCTGGCCGATGACCGTCGCCGTCGATCGCGCCCACCCCGCGCGCAAGGACTTTCCGGTCCTCTGGGGCAACAACCGCGCCTTCGCCCAGGCCACCTGGCGCCACCTGTTCTTCGGCATCGTCCTGGGCGAGTTGGAGCGCCGCTTCAACGCGCCCGACGACACCGGCATCCCGCCCTACGAGCACGTCGCCTCCTCCAACGGCCACGGCGACATCGAGCACGCCGTGGGCGCGTCGGAGTCGTAGGCAGCGGTACGCTCG
Source organism: uncultured Actinomycetes bacterium (assembly GCA_963806015.1). Classification (GTDB taxonomy): domain Bacteria; phylum Actinomycetota; class Thermoleophilia; order Solirubrobacterales; family Solirubrobacteraceae; genus JAOPZW01. The sequence continues at coordinate 481,554 of CAWDWM010000002.1, forward strand.
GGCTCGGCCCACGCCGGAGTAGCTCAGCTGGTAGAGCACCGCTCTTGTAAAGCGGTTGTCACGGGTTCGAGTCCCGTCTCCGGCTCTCTCAGCTCTTGCGCACCCTCACGACGTTCGACCCTCCCGCGAGGTAGGGGTAGGCCGCTTCGCTGAGGCTCAGCGCGCGGAACCGGAACACCGCCGCGCCGGGCTGCTGGAAGCGGTAGCGCGCCCGGAAGCGCCCGCGGCGGTCGGTGCGCACGACGTTGAAGCGCACCCACGCCCCGCGGCTGGCGCGCGCCATGAGCACGACCTGCTTGCCGCCCCGCGGCAACGGGCCTCCCAGCAGCCGGCCGCTGAAGCGGATCGACTGGCCCTGCGTCGCCCGGCGCGGGTGGATCGCCAGGCGCAACCCGGCCCGCACGCGCAACCGCACGCTCGCAGTCGCCGACGCGATCGTGTCGTTGACGTGGCTGCGGTAGCGGAAGGTGACGTCGCGAGAAGAGACGCGCCGCGGGAGCACGAGGTACCACGAGCCGTCGTTGCGAGTCCGCGGCCCGCCGCCCTTCCCCAGTTCGCGCGCGTTGACCGCCGTGGTCTTCGAGACCACGTCGATGGTCGCGTTGGCGATCGGCGCGCCGTCCGCGGTCCGCAGGCGCCCGCGGACGACGTGCGTGCGACCGAAGGGGCTCACGAGCAGGGTGCGGTTGCCGCGCCGGCCCCAATGCGCGCTCAGCCTCGCCAGGTCGCTGGCGCCGTTGCCGTTGGCGGCGCCGCGGAGGGCGGGATCGGAGCCCGGGCCTATCGCACGCTCGGCCTCGATCTGTCGCACGACCGGCCCGAAGATCGTCGTGCGGTTGCCGGCTGCGTCCTCGAGCAGGATGCGGACGGCGTGCTGGCCCGCGGGCAGCGTGGCGGTGTCGATGGCCAGCGAGCCGTCGTCGATCCGCAGGGGGCACGGCTCGGCGGCCGCGAACTCGTTCACGCTCGGATCCGGACCGATGTCGCGGCAGTTCTCCGCCGCACCGCCGATCGGCACCGACAGGGCATCCGCGCCATCGAGCTCGACGACCGCGCGCAACACGCCTGCGCCCACGTCCGCGGCGTTGAGCCCGAAGCGCATCTGCCCCGACCACGTCTGGGCGTCCGTCGCGCTGCCCGTGACTCCGCCGACGGGCGGCGATGCATCGTCCACCTCGAACTGGGCCGACAGAACGTGCGCATACAGCGCAGGGTCCAGGTCCGTAGAACACTGGTCGAGGCAGGTCCACCGGATCTCGAACCATTGGGCGGGGACGATCGAAGGCCGGAAGGCTGGCGTGCCGGCGACTCCGAACGAGACCGAGAGCGGGGTGTTCTGCGCGAACAGCGTCTGCCGGTCGGTGGCAGCGGTCAGCTGAGCCGTGCCCTGCCCTCGGTTCGCATTGAGATCCGACAGCGCGCCCCAGGTCGCGCCCAGGCCGGTCAGCTGCGTCCCCGGAGCCGCCGTCCAACGAGCCCAGATGCTCTGGCCGGCACCCATGGGAGGACCGCCATGGACTCGGAAGGCGAAGCGATTTGCAAAGGGACACTCGTCGTTGAGCGTCTGGAAGACGAGGCTGGACGATCCGAGGTTCCACCCGCTCGGGAGGTTCGGGTAGATGATGGTGGGCCCCAACCCGTGCTGAAGGTCCGGAGTGGTGCAGGTGTACACCCGGAACTCCTTGCCGGGCGCGCCCGCGCACAGCGACAACAACGTCACGGCCGAGACGACCCCGGCAGCCAGCAACTTCCTCACGCCGATCCCCTCCGACAAGCCATCCTCATCGTTCGTCTAGTCCGGGCGTGTCGATCTTCGCCCCCGCAGTACGCCAGGGGCAACTTGGGTAACCATGCGGTGTTCGAACCGAACGCACAGCACTCAAGGCAGAGGGAGACATCGCTTGACGTCCAATCGCAGGAGCCGAAGGGCTCTGCTCGTCGTTTCGGCGGCCATCGCCGCGGGGGTCGTGGCGCCGACCGCGGCCAATGCCGCCGTGAGCCTGTCGGTCACCGGGGACGACGGGAACCCGGTCGCGCTCGGAGGCACGATCAACATCCGCAACATGAACCCGCAGCTGTCGGCTTCGGGCACGGACAGCTACGGCCTGACAGTGACGGGGCCAAATGGCGCCAAGGTCGCGAGCGACGTCTCGTGCCGTACGACGCCCTTGACCGGCTGGTACGTCGATTACGTCGGCAACGGCGCATACACGGTCAACCTGACGACGTACAACGCGAGTTGCACCACTCCCGTCGCGACGCAGGCCATCCCCTTCACGATCACCGCCTCGACCGCGATCACCGCGCCCCCCACCGCGCAGCTGACGCGGCAGCCGGGCTCGTCGTTGATCAACACGATCAAGCTGCCGATCGACCTCAACCCCGGCGCGCTGGCGACCGACGCCTTCGTCGGGTTCAACGTGCCGGCCAATCTCGACGGCTCCCTGCCGGGCACGCCGACGCAGGTGTTCCCCGACTCGACCACGAGGACGGTCGACGTCCGGCTCGACAAGGGGCCTGGGACGTATGTGGTCGCGGCTCATGCCAAGGGCTTCACCGGCGGCAACAATCCGCAGGCGTTTGGCCCCTGGGCCACGCCGGTCGCCATCCGTGCGTTTGATCCGTTCGACCTCAAGGCCTTCACGTGGACCGACTCGAGGAACACGCCACGGAGCCCGAGCTATCGATTCAAGGCGACCATCAACGCGACGAGCGCAACAGGAAGCGTGAGCATCGCCATCGGCCGGGGCACGAAGGGCAAGTACAAGTCCTACGGCAGCGCGAAGATCCGCAAGCACGCCTTTGCCAAGCGCTTCCGCCTCAGCCGCGGGAAGTGGCGGATCCGCTTCAAGTACAAGGGCAACGCGACGGTCGCCGGAGGCTTCGAGGTCCGCAAGTTCGAGATCACGCGGCGGACGTTCTTCCGCGGCGCCACCTTCCGCTCCTCCGCGGTCGGTTAGCGCGAGTCAGGCAGGGCGCGGCAGGCGGGCGGCGCACGGCGCCGCCCGCAGCCGCGCTCGCTAGTGGCGCACCGTGATGGTCATCCGCATGTTGTCCTCCTCGTGCAACGTGCAGATGAACTTGTAGACGCCGGGCTTGGTCAGGGTCTTCGAGTACGTGAACCCGGCCGACCCGGGCTCGGTCTGGAACTTCTTGAAGCCCTTCGGGGCCGAGATGAGCTTTACGTCGTGGACGTCGGCCGCCTCGTCGGTCCAGACCCAGTTGATCCGCGACTTCAGGTTCACCGTCAGCTTCTTGGGGCTGTAGAAGTTGTCGGCGACCTCGATCTTCTTCTTCTGAGGCGCGCGGGCTGCGTGTGGCGAGCCGGCCACGGCCGGCGCCGCGGCCAGAGCCACGGCGCCGGTCAGCGCGATCGCGATCGGGATCCTCACTTCTTGTAGTGCTCCAGCGGCTTGAGGCCGCTCTTGGGGGCGTGGGGGTGCTTGATCCAGAACGCCTCGTGCGTGGGATCGCCGACGCTCCAGTTGAGCGCCTCGCCCTGGGCGGACTGGTTGAACGTGTTCGCCCCGGTGAACGGGCACGGGTTGAACGTGGAGCCGTCGGCCGGAGTGGTCGTCTGGACGCCGACGTTGGGCCCGAAGCAGTTGTCGCTGCCGGTGCCGTCGTAGAACAGCTCACGACCGTTGAGGTCGGCCCCGCCGAGCCCGAACTGGTTGTCGTGGACCTGGTTGCCGATGAGATCGGCGGCGTCGGTCTGCTTGAGCAGGATCTGCTTGAGCGCGCCCACGCCGACCAGGTAGTTGCCGTAGATGCGGTTGTTGCTGACCTCGGCGCGGCGGCCGCCGAACAGCAGGACGCCGACGCCGATCGGGTAGGGCGCCGACGTCGCCTGCTTCTTCAGCTTGAACGGCGCGCCGGCGTAGTAGTTGAAGTTGTTCCAGAAGATGTCGTTGTCGGTGATGACGTTGTCCTCCGGCGGCGCGTACTTCTCACTGTCCAGCGCGTTGGGAACGATGCCGGCGCCGTTGTTGAACCACTGCGACTTCGTGATCGTCACGTAGCGCATGTTGGTCCCCGAGAAGCCGAGCACGTTGCCGAACGACTTGACGTTGCGCACGATCGAGCGCTCGGGCGTCGTCTGCTTGGGCGTCTGGCCGATGTAGAAGCCCGAGTCGCTGTTGTAGGACGCCTGGGAGTTCTCCATCACGCCGCCGAGCGAGTTGAAGGCGTAGATGCCGTAGACGCCGGAGAGCGTCGCGTTGAGGTGGTTGAGCTCGTAGCCGGAGACGTTGACGACGTAGAAGCCGTTGCCGTTGTAGTGCTTGGAGGTGAAGCCGTTGATCGTCACCTGATTGGCCCCGTCGACCCGGACGCCGTTCTGGCGCGGCACCTTCTTGCCCTGCGAGCCGTCGAGGACGACCTTCGAGGGATCCTTGGGGTTGCCGATGAGCTTGAGGTAGCGCTTGGACGCGCCGAGCACGGTGACGCCCTCGCGGTAGGTGCCGCTCTTGACCTTGACCGTGTCGCCGGCCTTCGCCTTGTTGACGGCCGATTGGATCGTGGAGTACTTGCAGCCGTGCTTGCACACCGTGAGGGTGTGGAACGGCCCCTTCGGCGCCTTCTGCGTGGTCGATGGCTTCGACGGCGGCGGGTATTGGCCCGCCAATGCAGCGCCAGGGAGAGCCAGGGCGGCCGCCAGGGCGAGGCCGATGGTGATGCTGCGGAGCTGGGACATGGGAACGTCTCCTCGTGCGGTGCCTTAGGGCTCGACCAGGTACCAGCCCGCCATCCCGCCGTCCTGGTGGGTGAAGACGTGGCAGTGGTACAGCCAGCGGCCCGGGTTGTCCTCGATGAAGCGGGCGGTGATCGTCTCGTTGGGCCCCACGGCGGGGGTGTCGACGAAGCTGCCGTCGGCGTCCCTCCAGCGGTGCCCGTGGATGTGGAAGTCGTGGAAGTTGGAGTCCATCCCCATCACGTGGATGGCGACGTCCTGGCCGACCTTGGCCTGCAGCGTCGGCGTGTTGCCCGCGAAGGCGCGGCCGTTGATGCACTGGAACTGGCGCTCGAGGCCGGTGACCGGCGGCGCCAGCGAGTGGAAGAAGATCACGGCCTCGACGTCGGGCAGCTTCTCGCCGCGCTCGCGGACGATGAGCGCGCCGAAGAGCCCGCGGAAGGTGTTCAGCGTGTGGTTGGGACCGTGGTCGTGATAGGGCCACACGCCCACCGCGTCGGGCGTCGCCTGCCACGTGTAGGTGAACTCGCGGCCGGGGCGGACGAAGCCGCCGGCGCGGGTGAAGTCGCCCAGGAAGACGCCGTCGTACTCCGGGTTGTACTTGACCCCGTGTGGATGCATGGTCAGCGCCTGGCCGGTCTTCTGGGGAAGGCCGTTGCGGAAGTGCACGACGACGGTGTCGCCGACCTCGGCGTGGAGCGTCGGCCCCGGGATCGCGGGCGGCGCCAGCGGCGCCGCGAAGCCCTCTGTCATCTGCTGGTAGACGAAGGCGCGGTAGACGCTCGGGCCCGCGACGGCCCGGCCGTGCCATTCGTCGCGCCGCGGGCGCGAGGGCACGATGTCCCACAGCGCCTCGCGCGCCTCGATCCAGTACTCGCGCGCCGTCCCGCCCGGCTGCGGCTGCGGCGTGGTGAAGGTGAGCTGCTCGGTCGGCCCGGCCCCCGGCGCGCCGGCCGCGGCCGCGCGGGCGCGCGGCGCCGCCACGCGGCGCGCGGCGGCATCGGCCTTCGCGGCATCGCCCGGCTTGCTGAGCAGGACGCGCTCGCCGCCGATCGTGCATAGGAACGCACCGGCGCCCGCGGCCAGGAAGCCGCGGCGGGGCAGGCCGGTGTCTGACTCGAAGGGCGACGTCAAGGGCGGGGGGACGAGCGGCACCCATCGCGCCGCGGGCGCGATCCTAAGCCTTCACGGCGCCTCAGTACAACTGTACTGTGCGTGCGACATGGCGACCGCCGTCCGCCGCGTGCCTCCGCAGGCCATCCGCGCCGCGATCATCGAGGCGACGATCCGCCTCATCGGGCGCCACGGCGTCGATGGGGTCACCCACCGTGCGGTGGCCGGTGAGGCCGGCGTGTCGCTCTCCTCGACGACCTACCACTTCGCCTCGCGCGACGAGATCGTCTCCGAGGCGCTGCGGCGCGTCGCCGCCCTCGAGATCGAGCGGATCGCGCGCGACGCCGAAGCACTGGCCGACGGGCATCCCGACGTCCCCTCGATCGCCCGCGCGCTGGCGGCGTGGCTGACCGAGCAGGTGCAGGGCGAGGACCTGCTGCGCGTGCGCGCCGGCTACCACCTGCAACTCGAGGCGGGCCGGCGACCGGAGCTGCGCGCCATCCACGTCGCCTGGGGCCAGGCCGTCCATGACCTGGCCGGGCGCGTGCTGCGGGCGGCCGGCTCGCCCCGCCCGCGCACCGACGCCATCATCCTGGCCAGCACGATCGACGGCCTGCGCCTCGACGAGGTGACCGCGCCGCGCCCCGGGTTCGAGCGCCGCGCGCGCCCGGTGATCGAGCGCCTGCTGTCGATCCTCACGGCGCCGTGACGCCCGCCGCGCTGCGCCGCACGTGTCTCGCCATGTCCGGCGCCACCGAGGAGTTCCCGTTCGGCCCGCAGAACTCGGTCTTCAAGGTCTACGGCAAGATCTTCGCGATCAGCCCCCTGGGCCGATCGCGCCCGCTGCGCATCTCGCTGAAGTGCGAGCCCGGGCTCGCGGAGCAGCTGCGCGTGAGCCATCCGGCGATCACGCCCGGCTACCACCTCAACAAGCGCCACTGGAACACGATCGTCCTCGACGGCTCGCTGCCCGACGCGATGCTCCGCGACATGATCGAGGACAGCTACGACCTCATCGTGGCGGCGCTGCCCAAGGCCAGGCAGCGAGCCCTGGGCTGGACCGCCGGCTGAGTTGGCTACAGCGGCTCGGCAGCGTGCCAGCTGCCGGCCTCGTCGCGCACGAGCAGGATCTCCTCTGAGCCGGCATCCGTGACCACGCGGAACAGAGCCTGGTCCTCCTCCATCCCCGGCCGGTCCACGACCTGGAGCAGCAGCAGCTCGCCGATCGCGGCGGGCGAGCGCGCGGCGAAGGCCGCGCGCGCCGCGGTCTCCATCGCCTCGCGGTCCCAGCCGCGGTCGACGGCGCGTGCCGCGGCCAGGGCGCGATCGGCGTCGCGCAGCGAGGCGAGCAGTTCGTCCTCCTCGCCGCGGGAGCGGCGGCCGTTGGCCACCAACCCTCCGACAATCAGTAGGACCACCAGCAGGACGAAGACGACGATGATGACGGCAAGCGTGCTCACGACGCTGGTTACAACATCACATTGCGCGACGCGAGGTGTGCTCCCACCTTGCGCTTGACCCGCTGCAGGGCGTTGTCGACCGTCTTGCAATCACAGCCGATGCGGTCTCCAACCTGCTCGTAGGAGTAGCCGTCGAGGTAGAGCGCGAGCACGCGCGACTCGAGGTCGGAGAGCGCCGTGGACAGGCAGGCCACGAGCGAGCGCAGCTCCTCGGAGGAGATGACCTGATTGACGGGGTCGTGCACCGAAGGGCCCGGGATGACCTCGTCGAGCGTCGGCTCGCCGTCGGACGCGCTCGCCGGCGTGCTGGAGAACGACACGTACTGGTTCAACGGCGTGTGCTTGTTGCGCGTGGCCGTCTTCACCGCCGTGATGATCTGGCGCGTGATGCAGAGCTCGGCGAAGTTGCGAAAGCTCGACTCGCGGTCGGAGCGGAAGTCGCGGATGGCCTTGTAGAGGCCGACCAGCCCTTCCTGGATCAGGTCGTCGCTATCGCCACCGGCGAGGAAGTACGACGACGCCTTCAGGCGGACGAAGCCGTAGTAGCGGCGGACCAGGCGGTCGTACGACGTCGGATCGCCCTGCTTGGCGAGCGCGATGAGGTAGCCATCTTCGACCTGAACCTGAGATTGAGCGTTGGGAGACAGACGGGCCACGAGCGGTCCTTTCGCCCCGTCGGCAGCCCTGCCGACAGGATCGGATTGGTGCTCAGTGGCGCAATCCTCCCCGGAGCGCCATCTGCATAGAAATCTGACTTTTGCTCAACCTCAAGTTGAGCCTCAGTCGAGGCGGACTTATTCCAGACTTATGGAGCGCTGTCAAGCGCCGGTGCGCTTCTGCAAGATCCCGTACAGCAGAGCGGCAGCCGCGGCGCTGGCATTCAGCGACTGGACATGGCCGCGCAACGGGAGCGCGATCAACTGATCGCAGGCGCCCGCCACGCGCGGGCGCAGGCCTCGGCCCTCGGCCCCGATGACGAGCACGCAGCCCCCGCTGTAGTCGGGCTGCAGGTAGGGCTCGCCGTCCTCGGCCGTCGCGCCGTAGCACCAGCAGCCGGCCTCCTGGGCGGAGGCGAGGAAGTCGGCCACGTTGCGCACCCGCGCGATCGGCAGGTGCTCGACGGCGCCCGCCGACGCCTTGCACACCGCCGGCGTGACTTCGGCCGAGCGGCGTTGGGGAATGACCACGCCGTCGGCGCCGACGCACTCGGCGGTGCGGCAGATCGCCCCCAGGTTCTGGGGATCCTGGAGCTCGTCGAGCACGACGATGAGCGGGTCGGGCCGCGCGAGCAGCCCGGCCCCGTCGACGTACGGATAGGAGCCGACCTCGGCGCACAGCCCCTGGTGGGCGTCGGTCCCCGTGCGCTTGGCGATCTCCTCCGGGCGCGCCTCGAGGACCTCGACGTCGCGCAGCCACGGCTCGGCCGCGGCCCCGCGCGTGGCCCACACGCGGTGCACGGGGCGCCGGCCCGCCCGCAGCGCCTCGCGGATGGGATTGCGCCCGTAGAGGACGAGCTCGCCGCTCATCGATCCACCCGCACGAGCTGCGGGCCGGCGGCGGAGTCGCGCACCTGCCAGCCCTGCGCGGCGAGCTCGTCGCGCAGGCGATCGGCCGCGGCGAAGTCACGCGCGCTGCGGGCCGCCTCGCGGCGCTCGAGCAGCGCCAGGGCGCCGGCGTCGGGCTCGCCGTCGGCGCCGGTGGCGTCGAGCAGGTCGTCCAGCGCGAAGATCTGCAGCATCTCGCGCAGGTCGGCGTCGCCGGTGCCGGGCTCGCGGCGGTTGGCCTCCCGGATCCACTCGAACACCTCGGCCAGCGCGGTCGGCGTGTGGAAGTCGTCGGCCAGGGCGGCGAAGAAGCGCTCCTTGTGCGGCGAGAGGTCCGCCGGCGAGGGCCCGGGCGTCAGGCGCCGCGCCGCCTCGCGTACGCGGCGCACGGCCGCCGAGGCCTGGGCCAGCGTGCTCGCGTCGTACTGGATCGGCTGGCGGTAGTGGCCCGCGACGAAGAACATGATCACCGCGTCGCGGCCGTGCTCGGCCAGCGCGTCGGCCAGCGACGTGATGTTGCCCGTGCTCTTGGACATCTTGTCGTCGCCCATCTGGAGCATCCCGTTGTGCATCCAGATGCGCGAGAGCTCGGCGCCGCGGCCGCGGCGCGTCTGCGCGGCCTCGTTCTCGTGGTGGGGGAAGGTCAGGTCGTTGCCGCCGGTGTGGATCTCGAAGCCGACGCCGAGCACCTCCTCGGCCATCGCCGAGCACTCGATGTGCCAGCCCGGCCGCCCGCGGCCCCACGGGGCGTCCCAGGCCGTGTCCTCGTCGGGCTTCTGGCCCTTCCACAGGGCGAAGTCGAGCGGATCCTCCTTGCGATCGGAGCCTTCGACCCCCTCGCCCTGGTCCATGTCGTCGACCGAGCGATGGCTCAGCGAGCCGTATTCGGGGTCGGCGCGCACCCGGAAGTAGACGTCGCCCTCGACGGCGTAGGCGGAGTCGTTGTCGAGCAGGGCCTGGATCAGATCCTTGATCGGCTCGATCGTCTCGGAGGCCAGCGGCTCGCGATCGGGCCGCCCCAGGCCCAGGCCCTCGGTGTCGGCGAAGTAGTGCGCGGTCATCTCACGCGCCAGGTCGGCGCTCGCGACCCCCAGGGGCCGTGCCGCGTCGTAGATCTTGTCGTTGATGTCGGTGACATTGGCCACGAGCGTCACTTCGTAGCCCTCGTGCTCGAGAAAGCGCTTGAGCAGCGAGGGGACGACGTAGGGCCGCGCGTTGCCGATGTGGATGCGGTTGTAGACCGTTGGGCCGCACGAATAGATGCCCACGCGGCCAGGGTCGCGCGGCTCCAGCGGCTGCTTTTGTCCGGTGCGCGTGTCGTGGAGGCGGATCTCGCGGGCCATCGACCCCCAATCTACGCAAGGTGCGAACACGACGAACGACCGGTGCCGGGATCGCCGGGGCCGTGTATAAGGTGCCCTGCTATGCCCGGCGAGCTGCCCCACGCCCGGCGCCTTGCCCTGGTCGACGAGGCCTTCCGCACCCTGCCCGAGCGCTATCTCGGCGCCCCGGAGGACTTCGACGCGACCTACCACGTGCGCCTGGGCGACCTGGGCCGCACCTGGGAGGTGCGCTGCACGACGCGCGGGGCGCGCGTGCGCCAGGGCTGCACGCGACGCGAGCCCGACGTCGTCATCGGCACCCACGCGGAGACCTGGCTGGCCCTGCGCGAAGGCGAGCTGTCGGGCGTCGAGGCCTTCTGGCAGCGCCTGCTCTACGCGCGCGGCGACGTCGACCTGGCCATCGGCTTCGAGGGCATGTTCCGCCTGCCCAACGGGCGCCCGCCGCTGCTGCGCATCCACGACGTCGCGCTCCCCGGCCGGCGGGTGTCGACGCTGACCATGGGCGACGGCCCCGACGTGGTCTGCATCCACGGGCTGGGCGCGACCAAGGCCTCGTTCTTCGACACCGCCGGGGCGCTCACCCGCGCGGGCTACCGGGTCCACGCGCTCGACCTGCCCGGCTTCGGCGGATCGTCGAAGCCCGTCTCCGGGCCGTACTCCGCGCGCTGGTTCGCCGACACCGTGGTCGAGGTGATGGACGCCCTCGACGTCAGCCGCGCCCACCTGGTGGGCAACTCGATGGGCGGCCGCGTCGCCATCGAAGTGGGGCTGCGCGCACCCGAGCGCGTGGCCGGCCTCGCGCTGCTGTCGCCGGCGGTGGCCTTCGTCAAGCGCGACTGGCACCCGGTCGTGCGCCTGCTGCGCCCCGAGTTGGGGCTGCTGCCCCACAACCTCGGGCGCGCCCGGGTCGCCCGCCAGTTCTGGAGCCTGTTCGCCGACCCCGACCAGGTCGACCCCAGCGTGGCCGACATCGTGGTCGACGAGTTCCAGCGCATCTACGCGAGCGCAGGCGCGCGGCTGGCCTTCCTCACCGCCGCGCGCAACATCTACCTCGAGCGCCCCTTCGGGCGCGGCGGCTTCTACCCGCGCCTGGCCGAGCTCGAGGCGCCCGCGTTGTTCGTGTGGGGCGCCTGTGACCGCCTCATCCCGCCGGGGTTCAAGCGCCACGTGGCCCAGTGGCTGCCCGACGCCGAGCAGATCGTGCTGGAGGACTGCGGCCACGTGCCCCAGGTCGAGCGCTCCGAGCAGACGATCGGGCTGCTGCGGCGCTTCTTCGAGCGCATCGACGCGCTCGGCCCGCGCCGGGCGCGGGCGCGCGCGGCCTAGGCGGTCGCTAGCCTGCCGCGGGGTGCGCTCCGCCCTGCTCGCCGCCGCCGCCCTGGCGATCGCCACACCCGGCGCCGGCGCCGCGGTCCGCGTCGCGCCGATCGGCGTGCGGCCGTACGCGACGCTCGTGGTGCACGTCACGGGCCGCCTGCCGCAGACGCTGTCCGTCGACGGGCGGCGGATGGCCACGGCGCGCCACGCCGCCACCCGCGTCAGCCTGCGCGGCCGCCTCGCGCAGGGCCGCCACCGCCTGCGCGCCTGCCGTGGGCGCGCGTGCTCTACGAGCGCGCCGTTCGTCGTGACCAGCGGGCCGGTCCTCGGCGGCTGCCCCGTGTTCCCGCCCGACAGCCCGTGGAACACCGACGTCAGCGCGACGGCCCTCGCCGGCGACTCCGCCACGCTGGTCGGCGCACAGGCGGCCGGGCACAACGTCCACCTGGACTTCGGCGACACCCAGTCGGAGTACGGGATCCCCTACGCGCTGGTCCCGGCCACGCAGCGCCGCGTCCCGATCGCGTTCGGCACCGACGGCGCCGACTACGGCGACGAGAGCGACCACGGACCCTTCCCGATCCCGCCGCGCGCCCCGATCGAGGGCGCGCCGGCCGGCCGGCCCGACCCGCAGGAGGGCGACCGCCACGTCATCGTCGTCCAGCGCGAGCGTTGTGTCGACTACGAGCTCTACAACGCGCTGCGGGTCGGCGGCGGGGCGTCCTGGCAGGTCTCCTCCGCCGCTCGCTGGGACCTCACGCGCAACGCCCGGCGACCCGCGGGCTGGACGTCGGCCGACGCCGCCGGCCTGCCCATCCTCCCCGGGCTGCTGCGCTATGACGAGGCGGCCTCGGGCACCATCCGCCACGCGCTGCGCTTCACGCTGCCGCGCGCCCGCCGCGCCTGGCAGGCGCCCGCAGGCCACTGCGGGACGACGACCGATCCCTCCGCCCCGCCCTACGGCTCGCGCTGGCGGCTGAAGGCCTCCTTCGACGAGGCGCCCTACAGCGGGCCGGCGCTGGCGATCGTCCGCGCGCTCAAGCGCTACGGGCTGATGTTCGCCGACCAGGGTTCCTCGATGTTCATCACCGGCACGACCGATGCTCGATGGACCCAGACGATCGAGGACATCAACCAGCGCCATCCGATCCCCGGCGATGCCTTCGAGGTGGTCGCCGGGCCCGCGCCGACGCCGTGCTGAGCCACCTATGATCCGCCGGGCATGAGCGCCACCGCGACGTCACGCAACGGCCACAGCGCCACCCCGGTCGGCAACGGGCGCCTGGACCACGAGGACGAGGACAGTCCCGAGGGCGACTCCGGCGGATCCTTGCCCGGCCGCCTGCTGAAGGCGCTTGCCGGCCAGGTCGTCAGCCGCGTGCCCCCCGCCGACCTCGACGAGCGCGACCCCGACTACATCCGCGAGGCGCTCCCGCGCCTGTGGCTGCTCTCCAGCCTCTACTTCCGCGGCGAGGTCCGCGGGCTGGGGAACATCCCCGAGGAGGGTCCGGTGCTGCTGGTGGGCAACCACTCGGGCGGCAACCTCACACCCGACACCACCGTCTTCACGCTCGCCTTCAGCGCCTACTTCGGCGTCGAGCGGCGCTTCTACCAGCTGGCCCACAACCTCGTGCTGTCGATGCCGTGGCTCGGCTTCCTGCGCAAGTTCGGGACCGTCGCCGCGTCACCGGCCAACGCCGAGAAGGCGCTGCGCTCGGGCGCCGCCGTGCTCGTCTACCCGGGCGGCGACCACGAGGTCCACCGCCCGACGTGGCACGGCAATCGCGTCGACTTCGGCGGGCGCCGGGGGTTCATTCGCCTCGCGCTCGAGCACGACGTGCCGATCGTCCCCGTCGTCTCCATCGGCGGCCAGGAGACGGCGCTGTTCCTCAGCCGCGGCGAGACGCTGTCCAGGCTCCTGGGGCTCGACCGCCTGCTGCGGCTCAAGGTCCTGCCGATCTCGATCGCGGTCCCGTGGGGCATCAACGTCGGCGACTTCCTCGGCCACGTGCCGCTGCCGGCCAAGATCACGGTCGAGGCGCTGCCCCCCATTCGCCTGGCCGACGAGTTCGGCCCCGAGCCCGACGTCGACGAGGCCTACGAGCACGTGCTGCGCCTCATGCAGGAGACCCTCGACGCGCTCGCCGCGGAGCGCCGCCTGCCCCTGATCGGATGAGGGTCCAGGCGCAGATCGACATCGCGGCCCCGCCGCCGGCGGTGTGGGAGTTCGTCATCGACCCCGCCCGCTATCTGCACTTCATGGCGGGCATGACGCGCTGGGAGGTCGCGGGCGAGCTCGCCACAGGGATGGGCGCGCGCTACCGGACCCTCATGCGCGTCGGCTCCGCCGAGGTCGGCGGCCTGGTGGAGATCGTCGAATGGGAGGAGGGCTGCGACCTCGCCTGGGCCTCGGTCACCGGCGTGGACCAGCGCGGGCGCTGGCGCCTGCGCGCGCTCCCGGACGATCACACCCGCGTCGAACTGCGCCTGGCCTACGGCGTGGCGGGCTCCGGCATCCTGGGCTGGGTCGCCGAGCAGGTCGCGGCCCCCACCGTGCGCGGGAACCTGCGGCGCTCGCTGCAGCAACTCAAGCGCCAGGTCGAGCACGAGTCCCTGCGCCGCCAGGCGGCGCACCGGCGTTCTCAGCGCGGCGTCAGCGGTGCGAGCGCCAGCGCCACACCGGGCGGAAGCTGACCGTCAGGCGCTGGACGCTGCCGTCGCTCAGGCTGAGGATGAAGGTGCGGCAGGTCCCCGCCCACGCGGCCCTGGTCTGCCAGCGGAAGACGTAGTGGCCGCTCCGGCGGCTGAAGCGCAGGCCCCGACCGGACGGGCTGCGGGCCGGCTCGCCACCCGTCGGCTGGCCGGGATGCTGGCAGTCGACCTGCACGCTGCTCGGCGAGCCCTTGGCCAGGATCTTCAGCCCTTGGTAGCCATCGAGGCCGAAGACGATCGAGATCGCGTCGCCGGCGTGGACGACGCTGCCGTTGCGGATCGGGCCGAAGAAGCCCGCGAAGCCCAGGTCGGGCGGCGGCGGGGGCGGCTCGACGACCGTGTAGCTATTGGTGACCGTCGTCTCGTGGCCGGCGCCATCGCGTGCGACCACCGTGAAGTCATAGGCACCCGGGGTCGCGGTGTTCAGCGGGTCGCCGCTGGGCACGTCGCCCGTGCACGACGCCAGCCCCGAGCCGCCCTCGTCGGCACACGAGTAGTCCGCCCGGACGTCGGCGCCCACGTCGTACTGCGCGCCCTGCGACGGCGTGCGCAGATCGACGGTCGGCGCCTGCTCGTCCGGCGCCGCGACCACCGTGTAGTGGTGCGTCACGGTGGTCTCGTTCTCCGCGCCGTCGCGAGCGACGACGCTGAAGCTGTGGTCACCCACCGTCGCGGTGCTCAGCGGGTCGCCGTCGGGCACGTCGCCCGTGCACGAGGCCAGGGACGAGCCGCCCTCGTCGGCACACGAGTAGTCGGCGGCAACCTGATCGCCGAGCGTGTACTGAGCGCCCTCGGCCGGCGTACGCAGATCGACGGTCGGCGCCTGCTCGTCGGGCGCCACCGTGTAGTCGTGCGTCACGGTGGTCTCGTTGCCCGCGCCGTCGGCAGCGACGACGGTCAGGTGATGGTCGCCCGGCGTGGAGGTGTCCAGCGGGTCGCCGTCGGGCACGTCGCCCGTGCACGACGCCAGCCCCGAGCCGCCCTCGTCGGCGCACGAGTAGTCGGCGGCGACCTCCTGGTTGAGCGTGTACTGAGCCCCGTCGGGCGGCGTGCGCAGATCGACGGTCGGCGCCTGGACGTCGCGCGGCTTGACCGCGACCACGGCGATGGGCCGGAAGTCGGCGCCGACGGACGCGGGCGTCTTGGCGCTCAGGGCGCCGTCGCTGCCGACGTCGTACTGCCCGACGGCGGCGGCGCCGAAGCCCGCCACGTACAGGCTGTGACCGCCGGGCGCGAGCGCCAGGCCGAAGGGGCTGGCGGGGCTGTCGATCGGTCCGGCCGGCTTGGGCGTGAGCGCGCCGCCGGGGAGTGCGTCGTATTGCGAGATCTTGTCATCGCCGAAGTTGGCCACGTACACACCGTCTGCGGTGGCGAGGACGCCCTCCGGCAGGGAGCCGGTGGGGACCAGCGCGGGGCTGAGGGGCGAGAGCGTGCCGTTGGCGGCGATCGAGAACTGGGCGACGGTGCCGTCGGCCACCTGGTCGGCCACGTAGGCGTTCGCGCCGTCGGGGCTCACCGCGATCCCCACCGGGGTCGGGCCGGCCGGGACGCTGGCGGGCGTCTTGGGCGAGAGCGACCCGTTCGCGGCGACGTCGTACTGCGAGACCGAGGCGCTCCTGGAGTTCGTGGCGTATGCGCTGTGTCCGTCGGGCGACAGCGTGACCTGCACGGGCTTCGTCTCGGCCGCTCGGCTCGAGGCCGGCGTGAGCGTGCCGTCGGTGCCGACGTTGTAGACGCCGATCGCGTTGTCGCCCTGATCGGCGACGTACACGTGCCTGCCATCCGGGGACACGGCGAGGCCGAACGGCGTCGTGCCGGCGGCCACCGTGGCCGGCTGCAGCGGCGTGAGCGTGCCGTCGACGGCGATCGCGTACTGCGAGATGTCGTTGGAGGCCTCATTGGAGATGTAGAGGTAGCGCCCGTCAGGGGTGGCCACCGCCCCCTTCGAGGTGCTGCCCGCGTCCAATCCGGCAGGATCGAGCGCCGCCAGCGCCCCGGCGTCGTCGGCCGCGTACTGGCGGACGGTCTGCTCCGAGCTGGTGGCGTACACGTAGGCCGACGGCGTGGCGGCCTGCGCCGTTCCAGCCATCAGGGTCATCGCGAGCACCGCGATCGCGGCCGTCCTGGCCAAACGGGAGCTCATTTTGGGGGATCCTTCCTCCATCGGAACACGGCAACAGTACGTACTAAAGCGTCATGGACTCGCCCCACGAACAAGTATCGGCAGCAGCGGACGAATATCTGAGCGTCATCTTGAATTCGTGCCGGGCGCTACCTTGAGAGCGTGCAACCCCCTTCAGCGCTCGACATTCTCGTCGTTGACGACGACGAGCCGCTGCGCGAGATGCTCACCCGCTCGTTCGAGCGCGAGGGCCATCGTGTCACAGCCGTGGCCGACGGCGAGGCGGCGATCGCTCAGGCGACCGAGCGCGACTTCGACGTCGTCCTGCTCGACGTCGCCCTGGGGCCCGGCCCCGCGGGCCACGACGTGGCCCGCGCCCTGCGCCAGCGCCGCGCCGTGGTGCCGATCATCATGCTCACCGCGCTCGACAGCGAGGCCGACGTCGTGCAGGGGCTCGAGGCCGGCGCCGACGACTATGTGACCAAGCCCTTCGGCCTGGCCGAGCTGCGCAGCCGCATCCGCGCCGTGCTGCGCCGTGCACACGGCCGTGTGGTCGACGGCGTGCGGTCGGTCGGCCCGGTGACGATCGACCAGCGCGAGCGCCAGGTCACGGTCGGCGGCGCGGCGGTGCGCGTGACCTTCAGCGAGTACGAGCTCCTGGCCTGTCTGATGGAGCGCCCCGGCAAGCTGTTCACCCGCCAGGAGCTTCTGCGCGCGATCTGGGGCGACAGCGCCTATCGCGATCCGCGCGCGATCGACGTCCACATCCGGCACCTGCGCGAGAAGCTCGAGGAGCGCCCCGAGGAGCCGAGCCTGATCCTGACCGTCCGCGGCGCCGGCTACCGCTTCCGGGAGCAGTGACCAGGCGCCGAGGCTTCGGGCTGCGCCCGCGGCTCCTGGCCGCGCTGGTGTTCACGAGCGTGGTCACGCTCGCGGTGGCCGCCCTGGCGCTGCTGCCGCCACTGCAGAGCCGGCTGACCGACCAGGCGGCGGACGACCTGAAGAACGCGACCACCGCGGACACACCGCTCTTTCAGAAGCAGATCGAAGCGATCCTCAAAGACTCCAAGCGACAGCCGACCGAAGACCGCCGCAACCAGCTCAGCGTGGGCCTTCAGAACCGCGCCTTCACGCTGCGCCAGCGCACCGACGCTCGCGTGATCCTCACCGAGGCGGTGCCCGACGAGAGCCCGATCGTCGACACCGACTTCGCGGGCAGCGCAGTGCCACGCAACGAGATCCTCGCCGCGATCGGCACCGCGGAGGCGCGCACCGTCCGGCGCAACAACCAGGTCATCGTCGTCCAGCCCATCGACGTGCCCGCGAGCCTCTCGCTCAACCCCGTTCGCGGCGTCGACCAGTCCGGCCATCCCGTTCCCGCCGCCGACATGTCCGGCGACTTCGTGCTGGTCACGCAGAAGCAGCTCACCGACGTCAGCACCGCCGTGCGCCAGGTCCGCACGGCGTTCCTCGCCGCCGCCGCCGTCGGGCTGCTCGTCGCCGTCCTGCTCGGCATCGCGCTGGCGACGGGCATCGGCCGGCGCCTCGCCCGCCTGCGGGCGGCGGCGGTGCGCGTCGCCGAGGAGGGGCCCGACGCGCCGACCCCGCGCGACGACGGCCGCGACGAGGTCGGCGACCTCGCCCGCGCCCTGGCCTCGATGCAGCGCGAGCTGCGCCGCCAGGAGGCCGCCCGGCGCTCGTTCGTCGCCACCGCATCGCACGAGCTGCGCACGCCGCTGACGTCGCTGCAGGGCACCATCGAGCTGCTCGAGGAGGACCTGCGGGCAGGCCCGCTCGACCGCGAGGATGCCCGGCGCCAGGTCATCGGGGCTCAGCGCGAGCTGCGGCGCCTGGGGCGGCTGGCCAGCGAGCTGCTCGATCTCAGCCGCCTCGACGCCGACGTCTCGCTGCGCGAGGAGCCCGTCGAGCTGGGCGAGCTGTGCCGCGCCGTGGCGGCCGAGTTCGAGCTGCGCGCCGAGGAGCGCACCGTCGACCTCGAGGTCCCCGCACCGCCCGGGCCGTGTTGGGGCCGCGGCGACCCGAGTGCGGTGGCCCGCGTGGTGCGGATCCTGCTCGACAACGCCCTGCGCCATGCGCCGGGCTCCTCGACCGTCCGCGTCCTCCCGGCCTATCACGGCGCGAACGCCACGGTCACGGTGGACGACGACGGTCCGGGCGTCGTCCCCGAGGATCGCGAGCGGATCTTCGAGCGCTTCGAGCGCGGCAGCGCTCCCTCGGGCGAGGGCGGCTTCGGTCTCGGGCTCGCCATCGGCCGCGAGCTGGCCCGCAAGATGGGCGGCGAGCTGCGCTTCGCCGAGACCGAGGCCGGGGGCCGCTTCGTCCTCGAGCTGCCGATCGAGCTCCCCGCCGGCTCGCATCCCGAGCCGGATGCAACGCCCACGCCGTACATATCTTGACGGCTATATACCTGTTTGGTTATGCTCGCTGCCATGCACGGCACCTTCGCGACCGTTGACGACCGCCCCGCCCTGATCTTCGAGCGGCACCTCGCCCACCCCGTCGAGCGGGTGTGGCGGGCGGTCACCGATCCCGCCGAGCTCGCGCATTGGTTTCCCACGCGCGTGAGCGGGCAGGTCGCCCCGGGCGGCCGGCTGAGCTTCGAGTTCCCCGACGGCGCCCTGCCGGCGCTCGAGGGCGAGGTCGTCGACCTCGAGCCGCCGCGTCGCTTCGCCTTGACGTGGGGCGACGACGTCCTGCGCATCGAGCTCGATGCGGTCGGCGACGGCTGCCGCCTGCGCTTCACCTGCATCTTCGACGACCCCGAGCGCGCAGCCCGCGACGCCGCCGGCTGGCACGTCTGCCTGGATCGGCTGGAGCTGCACCTCGGCGGCGCGCCGACCGACGCGCCCGACAGCGCGCCCACCACGCAATGGCGCGAGGTCTACGAGGAGTACCAGCGCCGCGGCCTGCCGGCCGGGGCCCCCGTGCCCGGCGATTAGCGCCAGACCCGCAGGGCCGCCGTGATGGCCGTGCGACGATGGGGCATGGCCGACATCGACCTCGCCGTCGTCGAGCGCGAGTTGCGCGCTCGCCATGACGAGCTCCAGGAGCGCCTCGCCGGCCTCGCACGACCGCCCGAGCGCGGCTCGCAGGTCGGATTCGGCAAGCGCATCGGGGACGGGACGACCGAGGCGGTGAGCCGCCTCACCGACGTCGGGGTGGGCGGGAGCCTCGAGATCTCCGAAGCCCGCGTGGCGCGCGCGCTGTCCAAGCTGGCCGACGGCAGCTATGGCGTGTGCGACGGCTGCGGGGAGCCGATCGCCCCGGCGCGCCTCGCGGCCGCGCCGGAGAGCGTGCTGTGCATCGCCTGCGCCCGGCGCGCGCGCTGAGCAGGCGAGGCGTCCGCCGTGGCGGTCACACCAGCGCCATCCGGCCGGTCTAGCTCCTAGGACCGATCGCGACGGAGGAAGCCGACCGATGCACGACAGCGACTGGCTGGCACAGCGCTTCGAGGAGGACAGGCCCCGCCTGACCGCGGTCGCCTACCGCATGCTCGGCTCGACCGGCGAGGCCGACGATGCCGTCCAGGAGACGTGGCTGCGGCTCAGCCGCTCGGACGCGAGCGCGATCGAGAACCTGCGCGGTTGGCTGACGACGGTGGTGTCGCGCGTGTGCCTGAACATCCTGCAGGCGCGCCGGTCGCGGCCCGAGGTGCCACTCGAGCCCGAGGTCGTCGAACCGGCCGGCGGCCCCGATCCCGAGCACGAGGCGCAGCTTGCGGACGCGGTCGGGATCGCGCTGCTGATCGTGCTCGACACGCTGGCGCCCGCCGAACGGGTCGCCTTCGTGCTGCACGACATGTTCGCCGTGCCGTTCGACGACATCGCCTCCATCGTCGGGCGCAGCACGCCGGCGACCCGCCAGCTCGCCAGCCGCGCGCGACGCCGGGTGCAGCGCGAGGACGCCGGCCCGGACATCGATCGGCTCCGGCAGGCCAAGCTCATCGACGCGTTCCTCGCCGCGGCCCGCAAGGGCGACTTCGCCGCCCTGCTCGCCCTCCTCGACCCCGACGTCGTGCTGCGCGCCGACGAGACCGCGATGGCGCTGGGCGCGCCGCAGGAGACCCGCGGGGCCACCTACGTCGCGGCGTTCTCCCGCCGCGCGCGCGGAGCCAAGGCGGCGCTCGTCGACGGAGCGCCGGCGGCGGTGTGGCTGCCCGCCGACCGGCCGCCCGTCGTCTACCGCTTCACCGTCGGCGAGGGCCGGATCACCGCTATCGACCTGATCGCCGACCCGGCGCACCTGCAGCGGCTCGAGCTGGCGATCCTGGACGACTGAGACCCTTCGTCAGGGCCGCGAGGTGATCTAGATGTCGGTCGTCGTCGAGTTGACGTCCGTGTTCAGAGCAGCGCGGGCAGCTCGCGGCCCAGCAGCGCGACGGCATCGAGGTCGTCGTGCAGGAGCTGCTGGCACATGATCCGGTGCACGCCCGCGTCGCGCAGCGCGACGACCTGCGCGGCGGCCTCCTCGAGCGTCCCGATGATCCACCCCGACGGCGGCTCGGCCAGGAACGATCCTGCGTCTGCGCCGGTCACCTCGCTCAGACGGCGCGCGCGGTCCTCCAGCTCGCCGCGGTCGCGGCCGAGCAGCGCGCCGGTCATGAGCGAGAACGGCAGCGGCTCGCGGCCGGCGACCTCGCACGCGCGCTCGACCACCGCACGTCGCTCGCGGACCTCGGCGGGCGTCGCGAACACGGTGTTGTACTCGTCGGCGTGGCGCGCGGCGAGGGCGCTGCTCCGCGGGCCGGCGCTGCCGCCGATGATGATCGGCGGGTGCGGGCGCTGCACCGGCTTGGGTTGGGCGTCGAGGTCACGCAGGCGGTAGTGCCGGCCGTCGAAATTGAAGGCCCCGTCCGACCACGCGCCTCGGATCACCTGCAGCTGCTCCTCCAGGATGTCCATCCGCTCGCGCGGCGGCGGGAACGCGAACCCGTAGGCCTCGTGCTCGCGCGCGTGCCAGCCGGCGCCGAGGCCGAGCTCGACCCGGCCGTCGGTGACGTGGTCGGCCGTGGCCACGGCCTTCGCGAGCACGGATGGGTGGCGGAACGTCGCGGGCGAGACCAGCGTGCCCAGGCGCAGCGGCGTCGTCACCGCGCCGAGCGCGGCGAGCGTCGTCCAGGCATCGAGCGCGCCGCGCGCTGGGTGCTCGCCGCCGAGCTCCAGGTAGTGGTCGGAGCGAAACAGCGCCGGAACGCCGTGCTCCTCGCACGCGCCGGCCAGCGCGACCCACTGCGCCCACGTCACGCCCTCCTGGCCCTCGATCATGAGGCACAGGTCCATGCGCAGGACACTAGCCATCGCCCCGGCGCGGCGGCGCCGGGGCGATGACGGCTCGAACGCTGCTCAGAACGAGCAGTTGCCGGGCCTGGCGGCGGGGACGTCAGGGTTGACGCCGTGCTTGAGGCCGAGGTAGGTCACGAGCACCACCACCGGCTTGTGCCCCTCGTTGCGGGCGAGATGGACGTGCCCGGCCTGTTCGGTGAAGCCGTGCCCAGCCGAGATGCGCTGCGCGGTGCAGCTGGGATCGGCGCTGTCGTAGAGCGAGAGCATCCCAGACGTCACGATGGCCACGACCGACGCGCGGTGCGAGTGCCAGCCGAAGCTCGCCCCCGGCGCCACCGTCGCCTTGGCGACGACCACGTCGGCCTTCTGCTTGACCTGGAAGGTGTAGGGCTGCGCGACGCTCGCCGCCCCGAGGACCTTCTCGGTGATCGGCGGGCGGCCGGCGGCCAGCGCCGCGGTCGTCCCGAGCGTCGCGAGGAGAACAACGGTGATGAGGAGTCGTTTCATCGCGCCAATGTCGCGACCCCGGACTTAGCATCGGCTTAGCCCCCGCTTGCGCGGGCGCTTAACACCGACCCGCTAGCGAGCGGCAGCGACGGGCGCCGCGGGCCGGCGCAGCGCGACGCTGATCCGCCGCACGCCGCCATAGCGCGCGACGAGCGCCACCAGGCCGACCAGCGTGATCGGCACGAAGAGGACGAAGCGCACGACCACGGCGTAGGCGAGCGCGGCGGCGTGGGTGCCGCCGGCGACGAGCCGCACGCCGAGCAGGATGGCGGCGTCGAAGGTGCCCAGGTAGCCCGGGGCGGCGGGCACGAGCGCCACGAGGTTCGCCAGGGCCATGATGTAGAGGCCGTCGAGCAGCGAGAGGTGCAGGCCGGCCACCGCGCCCAGCACGGCGTAGACCGAGCCCTCGATCAGCCACAGGACCACCGACAGCGCGAGCAGCCCGGCGCCCATCGGCGACCACAGGCGGCGGGTCGGGGCCAGCAGGCGCACCGCCAGCTCCTGCAGCCGGCGCCCGGCGCCGGTGTCGCGCCCGAGGAAGGCCGCGGCCGCTGCCGCGAGGACGAGCCCCCCGCCGACCGCCGCGAGCATCCAGCCCTCGACGCCGAGCGGCAGGTGCAGGGTGGTGACCAGCACGGCGAAGACGAGCACGAGGGCCACAGCGTCGAGGACGCGCTCGGCCACCAGCGAGCCGAAGCCGTCGGCGGTCGGCGTTCCGGCCTTGCGCGAGCTCAGCACCGACTTCAGGACGTCACCGGCACGCGCCGGCAGCGCGTTGTTGCCCATGTAGCCGACGACCGTGACCGCATAGGCGTCGGTGCGCGAGAGGTAGGCCCCGGCGTCGCGCAGGAGCCGTAGCCAGCGCTCGCCGCGCAGCGCCGTGGCCAGCGCGTAGAGCATGAGCGCCACCGCGAGGCGCGGCAGCGCCACCGACGCCGCCGGCAGCGCGGGGAGCTGCTGGCGGGAGGCCCACCAGACGACCGACACCACCGCGATCGCCGAGACGATCGCGGGGATCAGCAGCGTGCGGCCGCGAGCCGGCACTAGGCGCGCTCGGGAGCCAGCGCCTCGCTCATCGACGGGGTGACCGGCACCTTCTTGTAGGGCTGCTGGGCCTGGGCGTCGGTCTCCTCCTCGTGGTAGGAGCTCTCGACGTTGACCGCCCAGATGTCGTGGCCGGCACGCGTGAGGACGTTGTCCACCGCGCGCAGGGCGCTGAGCATCGAGTGGTCGGAGTTGTTGTAGCGGTGCAGTCCGTTGCGCCCGACCTGCTGGAAGTTCGTGCCCAGCGGGTCCAGCCACTCGCGAATGGTGGCCACGCGCTCGGCGTAGTCCTCGTCGTACATCGGGTAGGCGAGCGGGACGCGCACGACGTAGCCGCGGCGCACCTGCTCGGGCCGGGCGAGGCCGAGCTGCTCGAGCTCGCGAGTGGCCAGCGCGACGAGGTCGTCGTCCTCCATGGTCCACAGCTCGTCGCCCTTGAAGGCGAAGTACTCGAGGCCGACGCACGCGGTGTCGGGGTCGGGGACCATCCACGGGCTCCACGAGCGGTAGTTCTGGATGCGCCCGACATGCACGTCGGGCTCGTGGATGTAGATCCAGTTGTCGGGGAAGAGGTCCTCGCCGTCGAGCACGAGCGCGACGGTCAGGAAGTCGCGGTAGCGCAGCCCCTTGGCGGCCTCGGTGACGCGCGGCGGCGGAGCCGGGTCGGTGATGCCGGCGGTGGCACGCAGCGGCAGCGACGAGATGACGGCCTCGGGCTCGATGATCTCGTCGTGCGTGTGGACGGCGATGCACTCGTCGTCCTCGAACTCCAGGCGCGTGGCCGGGGTGTTGAGCCGCACCTCGCCGCCGAGCTCCTCGATGCGGGCGGTCATCGTCTCCCACATCTGGCCGGGGCCATAGCGGGGGTACTGGAACTTGTCGATCAGCGACTTGATCTTGTTGCCCTTGTTGCCGAAGAAGGCGGCCTTGGCGGCGCTGAAGAAGCTCAGGCCCTTGATGCGCTGCGCGGCCCACTCGGAGCGCACCTCGGTGGCGGGGACGCCCCACACCTTCTCGGTGTAGCTCTTGAAGAAGTGGGTGTAGAGGCGCTTGCCGAAGCGGTTGGAGACCCAGGTCTCGAGATCGTCCTCGCGGCCCTTGGGCTTGATCGCGGCCCACATGTAGCTCAGCGTGCAGCGCACGAGCTCGACCGGACCGAGCTTCTTGATGACGTCGGTGCCCTTGAGCGGGTAGTCGAGGTAGCGCCCGCGCCAGTAGATGCGCGACATGCGCGGGCGCATGAGGAACTCGTCGCCCATGATCTCCAGCCAGAGGTCGTTGACCTCTTCGCTCTTGGTGAAGAAGCGGTGCCCGCCGAGGTCGAAGCGGTAGCCCTCGGGGTCCACGACGGTCTTGGCCAGGCCGCCGACCTGCTCGTCGGCCTCCAGCACGATCACGCGCCGGCCGGCCTTGGCCAGCTGATAGCCCGCGGTCAGCCCGGCCGGGCCGCCGCCGATGACGACATAGGGGCGGTCGCTGCCACCGTCGCCAGCGCGCGGGGCTTCGATCTCGAGGAGAGTCATGCCGGACACTGTCCCCGCTGGCGCGGGGCATCCAGTCGCGTCCCTAATCGTTGCTAACGATCCTTAACGGCGTCAGAAACGCTCGTAGAGGACCGCGCGCACGCCCTTGGGCAGCGGCTTGCCCTCGAACACCTGCGAGACCATGGTGCGCGACAGGCGCTTGTCGCGGTCCAGCACGCGCTGCCACTGGGCGGAGCGCTTGCGGACCTCGCTCGTCCACGGCGCGCCCCAGCGCGCGGTGCGGATGATCGGGAAGACGGCCAGCAGCTTCTGGCCCGGCTTCAGCGTGCTCACCAGCGCGTCCTCGGTCGGCGTCGGCCTGGCCGCCTTCAGGCGGTCCAGCGCGTCGCGCCAGTCGAAGACCAGGGGATCCTTGACCGGGCCCAGCGCATCGGCCCACCGCAGCCCGATGGTCTGTGGCAGGTAGTAATGCATGACCGGGCCCTGCTCGGGATGGATGGCGACGACCATGTCGCCGCGCTCGAGGCGGTCGCGCACGAGCACGGCGGTGGTATGGGCGTTGCTCTTGTGCTCCAGCGCCGTGGTGCGCGGGTTGAACCAGAAGGCGAAGAGGATCGCGATCACGACGAGGCCGAGGCGCCCGCCGCGCGCCAGGCCGGCGGCCCCGAGCAGCAGCAGCGGGCCGATGAAGACCGAGAAATAGCGGTTCGACCACGCCGGGGAGACCTGCGACGCCAGCCACGCCAGCGCGATCGCCGTGGCACCCATGACCGCCACGACGAGCGCGGCGCGGGCCCGCGGCGAGCGCCGCGACCCCGCCAGCAGCGTGCTGAGGCCGAAGCCCGCGCCGAGGGCGAAGGCCATCGCCGGCGCCGCCCCGCCCAGGACCGTGGTCAGCCCGTTGAGGATGTCCTGGCCCTTGGGGCGCTCGGCCCACGGCGCGCCGGTGTGGGCGGCCTGGGAGAGCAGGATCGGGATCCAGGGCAGATAGAGCAGCGCGGTCAACCCGTAGGCGAGAGCGGCATCGCGCACCACCGCGCGGCGGTCGGCGCTGGCTCGCCACACCGGGACGAGCGCCGCGACCGTCCCCATGCCGAGGAACAGCCCCCAGTTGTGGGAGTAGGCGAGCAGCGCGAGCGCGACCGAGAAGGCGGGCAGCCAGGCGCGCCGGCGCTGGACGAAGACGACGGCGAAGGTCGCCGTGACCACCGTCGAGAGCAGTGCGACGAGGGTGTACATCCTCGTCTCCTGCGCGTAGTAGGTCAGGAAGGGATTGAGCGTCGCCAGCACCGCGGCGATCCAGGCGGCGCGGTCGCCGAAGAGGGCGCGCGCGCCCAGCCATGCGACGGGCACGGTGAGCAGCGCGAAGGTCACCGACAGCGCGTGGGTATCGGCCTCGCCGCTGCCGAAGACGCTCATCCACAGCTTGAGCAGCAGGTAGTACAGCGGCGGCGATCCGTCCTCGCGCAGGACGCCGGGGATGGCTGACAGCGGATGCGAGGAGATGCCGACCGACAGCCCCTCGTCGATCCAGAAGCGCGCATGGATGGCCTGGCTGCGCAGGGCCAGCGAGATGCCGACCAGGAAGGCGAGGGCCAGCATCGACTTGGGCACGCTCACGGCCAGGCGCGCGGTGCCCAGACGGGCCAGCCGCGCCCGCGGGCGCGAGACGGTCGCTCCGGCCGCGCTCACGCGTGGCACCGGGCCACGATGCGCCACCCGCCGGCGATGGCCAGCGTCTGCACGCCAGCCCCGCCCCCGAGGCTCTCGATGCCCGGAACCGGGTGGCTGTAGGTGGTCGTGCGCGAGCGCAGCACGACGGCCGGAGCGTGGGGCGCCGGATCGCCCGGAGCGCTGGCGGAGCGCACGGCCGTCGTGTGCTCGCCCAGCAGCCAGGCCACGGACGGCACCTGGAACGCGCCGGTGTACGCGGTCCCGCACGCCTTCAGACGATCCGCGCCGCCGGCCTTCGCGATGGCGCCGGCGAGGCCGTCGGTGAGCCGCGCCTGGTAGTAGACCGATGCCCGCACCGCGTCGAGGCGCTGGACGCTGGGGGCCGCGAAGGCCACCGCGGCCACGACGGACAGCGCCGCCACGGCGAAGCCGCTGCCCACGACGCGCGCGGGCAGGGCGCGGATCAGCCAGCCGATGCCGGTGCCGGCCAACACGCAGGCCACGGCAGCGGGCATGATCAGATAGCGCGCGTTGCCGCTGAAGCCGTCGTTGGTCATCACGGCGACCTCCGCCACCCAGACCGCGGCGGCGAGGGCGAGCACGACGACCGCACGGCGCTCCCGGCGATCCGACCCCAGGCGCAGGACCATCATCACGGCGAGCGTCCCGAGCCCGATCCACAGCGCCGGCGTGAGCATCGTGGCGAACTGGCGCACGACCTCGCGAACGGGGTCGTCGGCGAAGGCCGCGCTGTTGGCACGGGGGTTGTGCGCCCGGTGCGCGGCGCGCAGCAGATCGCCCGAGCCCCACAGCTCGGGCAGCAGCCACAGGACCGGAAGCGCGACCAAGCCCGCCACCACGAGCCGGCGCGCGGCGGGCTCGCGCCACAGCAGCCACAGGCCGTAGAGGCCGAGCAGCGGCCAGGCCTCGGGGCGCAGCAGCGCGGCGCCGAGGCCGAACAGGAAGGCCTGGCGCGGGCGCCCGGCCAGGTGGCGGTCGAACGCGGCCAGCCCCAGCGCGACGAGCAGGCCCTCGGAGTTCCCCAGCGCCGAGTTGCGCAGCATCCAGGGCGCGACCACGTAGGCGCCGGCGGCCGCGGCGCCGGCGGGGATCCCGCCGAGACGCCGTGCGACGCGGAAGGCCATCACCACGCCGGCGATGGCGCCGGCCCGGGCGACGAACAGCCACAGGTCGGGCGCGAGGCTGCCGAAGAGCGCGAACGGCGTGGTCAGCAGCACCGGCAGCGGCTTCCACGACGGCCCGTCCACGGTCGAGAGATCGAGGTGCAGGATCTCCCGGCCCCAGACGATCCAGGCCCACGGGTCGTAGGTCGGAGCCGAGGGGACGAGGAAGGTCAGCGCGGTGAGCGCGAGCACCGCGAGCGCCACGCGGTAGCGCACGGCGACGCGCGGCACGGCGAGAGCCGGCACGCGGGGACTGGGTGCTGTTAGCTCGTGCGCAGGGGGCATGGAGCGGCGACCGACGATTGTTGCGGACCTCATGTTGCCCGCCGTTAAGACGATGCAAGCGTGTGCGCGCAACTCCACGCCCGCGTCATGCGTTGCAGCAGCATGATTCGCCGCCTCGCCGCACTTGCCTGGCTCCTGGCCCTGGCGCTGCCCGCCGTCGCCGCCGCCGATCCGCCGTGGTCGCCGGCCCAGAACGTGTCGCTGCCGCACCTGTTCGTCGCCCCCGTCGCGATCACCGCCTCGGGCGACGGCACCGCGCTGGAGTGGTGGTCGTGGCAGGACGGCACCGGCGCCGGGGCGAGCACCGGCTCGAGCCTGGCCTCGCGCCCGGCGGGCGCGGGCGCCTTCGGGCCCGAGCGCGCCGCGCCCAGCGGCGTCGTCGACGTCGCGGCCTACGCGCAGACCCGGGCGATAGCGCTGACCGACCGCGCCATCGGCTCGGCGGCGGTCGGGCGCACGCGGCTGTCCGTCGCCTTCGGGAGCACCGCCGGCAACTTCGGCGCGGCGCGCACCATCGCCGACGGTCCGCGGCTCGATCGCCCCGTGCTCGCCGTCAACGCGCGCGGGGACGCCGCGATCGCCTACTTCCAGGATCGCGGCGTCGACAACGACCGCGTCCTGGTCAGCGTGCGCCGCGCCGGTGGCAGCTTCGGGGCGCCTTTCCAGGTCGGCCACGGACGCATCCGCTCGGTCGCGATCGCGGTAGGGCCGCGGGGCGACCTGCTCGTCGCCTGGAACGCCGCGGGCGTCATCCGCGCGCGCTACCGCGCGCCTTCCAGCACAGGGTTCCAGCCCATCGAGACGATCTCCTCCGATCCCACCGACTTCGCCCAGATGGCCGCCGCCGTCGCCGACGGCGGGCGCTGCTATCTGGCCTGGAGCGCGCAGCTGCTCACCGAGGGCGGCTCGCGCGGTCCGGTCTACAACGAGGTGGCCGTGCGACCGTCGGGGCATCGCTTCCGCGCCGCCCAGCGCCTGGAGCGCGACGGATCGAACCGCAGCCAGTCACTGATCGCCATCGCCACGCAGGGCCGTGACGCCAGCGTCGCCTGGACCGGCTTCGACGGCGTCAACTCCCGTGTGCGCGTCGCGGCGACCGACTCGGCGGCGGTCTTCGGCGCACCGCAAGACGTCTCGCCCGCCGGCCGCGACGGGGTGGTCTCCGATCTCGCGGCCGCGGGCGGGACCCGCCTGGTCGTCTGGGACAACGGCGGCTTCGACGCCAACCAGGTGTTCGCGGCGCTCGCCGCGCCGGGCGCACCCTTCGGCGCCGCCGAGGCGGTGTCCGCCGCGCAGGAGGCGCGCGCCGGGCGCGCGATCCTCTCCCCCACCCCGACCGTCGTGTGGACCAACCGGCCGGCGGGCTCGCATCCGTCCGGGGGCATCGCCGCCGTCCAGACCTTCGCGCAGGCGGCGACGCGCACCGGTTAGGTTGGGCGCGTGCCGGCGCCCTGGGCCGCCATCGGAGTGCCGATCGATTCCGTCGGGCGCGCGGGCGGGACCGAGGGGGCGCCCGCGGCGGTGCGCGGGCACGGGCTCCTGGCCCATCTCGGCGCCGAGGACCGCGGCGACCTCGACGTGCGGATCCGCGGTGACGAGCGCGATCCGGTCAGCGGTGTGATCGGGATCGCCGACACGCTGGCGATGACGCGCACGCTGCGCGCGGCCGTGCGCGACGCCGTCGCCGTCGGCGCCCGGCCGCTGGTCCTCGGCGGTTGCTGCGCGCTCGTCCCCGGCGCGCTCGCCGGGCTGCGCGACGCCATCGGAGGGCTCGGGGTCGCCTACGTCGATGGCCACGTCGACGTCTACGACGGCGCGACCTCGCCCACCGGCGAGGGCGCCGACATGCCGATGAGCGTCGCCTTCGGGCTCGGCCCCGAGGCGTGGGTGCAAGCCGCCGGCGGCGCGAGCGCCGCGCCGGCCGACGTCGTCGTGCTCGGCGCGCGCGACCCCGAGGAGGCGCAGGACATCGCCGAGCTGCGGACGACTGCGCTCGTCGACGTCGAGGTGCTCGGACCTGGCGAGCTGCGCGCGGCGGGCCTCGCCGCGGCCGGTGCGAGGGCGGCGCAACGGCTCGCGGCGGACGGCCGGCGCTTCTGGATTCACCTCGACCTCGACGTGCTCGACGAGCGCGCCATGCCGGCGACGGACTACCTCATGCCCGGCGGCCTGCAGTGGGACGAGGTCGCCGCGCTCATGCGCCCGCTGGGGTCCTCGCCGGGCCTCGCCGGGCTGAGCCTCGGGTGCCTGAACCCCGAGAAGGACCCCGGCGGCGCGTATACCGAGAAGACCTGCGCCCTGCTCGCGGGCGCCCTCGCGCCGGCCTGAGTCACACCTCCAGGCGCGTGTCCTCGAGGTCGAGGTCGCGCTCGATGCGGCGCATGATCTCGTCGTCGATCTTGCCCACGTTGCGCAGGCGGATGATCTCGGCGCGCTCGGCCTCGAGCACCTTGCGCCGCAGGCGCTGGTAGTCCTGGGATCGCCGATCGATGGCGCCGTCGTCGTCGTCGTCGAAACGCGCCGAGAAGCGCCGGATGCGGAAGTCGTACATGCCGCGCATGCGGTCCACGGTGTCGTCGCGCACCCAGTCGAGCTCGCGCAGCTCCTCGAGCCGATCGAGCGCGGCGCGCGCGGCGAGCAGGCGCGCCTTGGACTCGCGCTGCTCGGGGTTGCCGTCCTCCTCGACCCCCAGGACGCGGATGACCATGGGCAGCGTCGTCCCCTGCAGGATCAGCGTGGCCACGATCACCGCGTAGGTGAGGAAGATGATGAGGTCGCGCTGCGGGAAGTCGCCGCCCGCGTCGATCGTCGTCGGGATGGCGAGCGCCGCGGCCAGCGAGACGGCGCCGCGCATGCCCGTCCACGCGACGATGGCGGGGAAGTGCCAGTGCACCGCGGGCTCGCGCTCGCGGATGCGCCGCGAGACCAGCCGCGGCAGGTAGGTGCTCGGGAAGACCCACAGGAAGCGTATGACGATGACGGCCGCCGACACGGCCACCGCGTAGCCGACGATCGCGCCGGTCGACAGCCCGCTGATGCCGTCCATCACGCTGGGCAGCTGCAGCCCGACGAGCATGAAGAGCGCGGCGTTGAGACAGAAGACGAGGATCTCCCACACCGAGAAGGCCTGGATGCGGGTCGCCGGCGTGATGAGCTCGGGGGAGTGCCACCCCAGGTAGATCCCCGCCGTCACGGCGGCGAGGACGGCCGAGACGCCCAGCGCCTCGGCCGGCAGATAGGCGAAGTACGGCGTCACCAGCGAGATCGTGATCTCGGTCGGCGCGTCGTCGAGGGCCTTGCGCATCCGGGCGACGGCGAAGCCGACCGCGAGCCCGATCGCCACGCCGACGACCGCGTTGAGCACGAAGCGCCCGCTGGCCTCGGCCAGCGAGAAGCTGCCGCTGACCACGGCGGCGACGGCGAACTTGTAGGCGACGAGCGCGGTCGCGTCGTTGAGCAGCGCCTCGCCCTCGACGATGGTCAGATAGCGCCGCGGAGCGCCCACGCGCGCGGCGATGGCCGACGCCGCCACCGGGTCGGTGGGCGACACGACGGCGCCGAGCACGAACGCCGCCTGCCACGACATGCCATCGATGACCTCGTGGGCGACGACGGCGACCCCCGCCATCGTCGCGATGACGAGCCCGATGGCCAGCAGGCTGATCGAGCCCAGGTTCTCGCGCACGTCGTGCAGCGAGGAGAAGAACGCCGCCGCGTAGAGCAGCGGCGGCAGCACGATGACGAGGACGACGTCGGGGTTGAGCTGCACCTCAGGGATCCCGGGGATGAAGCCGAGCGCCGCGCCGCCGACGACGAGCAGGATCGGGTAGGGGACCTGCGAGTGGTAGGCGATGATCAGCAGGACCGAGACCGCGCTCACGACGGCGAGCAGGACGAGGTCGAGATGCGTCTGTGCGAACGGAAGGGCAGCGAGCACCTAGGCCCTCCGCACCGTGGCCACCGCCAGCGCTGCGACGCCCTCGCCGCGCCCCACGAAGCCCATCCCCTCACCGGTCGACGCCTTCACGTTGACCTGCTCGGGCGCCACCGCGAGCCCGTCGGCCAGCGACGCGCGGATCGCGTCGCGGTGGGGCGCGAGCTTGGGCCGCTCCATGACCACGGTGGCGTCGACGTGGGCGATCGCGAACCCCCGATCGGCGAGCGTGGCGACGACGGTGCGCAGCAGCAGCATCGAGTCGGCGTCGCGGTACTGCTCGTCGGTGTCGGGGAAGTGCTGGCCGATGTCGCCCATCGCGGCGGCGCCGAGCAGCGCGTCGATGACCGCGTGGGTGAGCACGTCGGCGTCGGAGTGGCCGTCGAGGCCGAGCTCGTGGGCGATCGCGACCCCGCCGAGGATGAGCGGGCGCCCGGCCACGAGCCGGTGCGAGTCCCAGCCGATGCCCGCGACGCTGGTCATCCGATCGGCTCCAGGTGCCGCTCGCGCCGCGCGAAGACCGCCAGCTCGCTCACCCCGAGCTCGCCGAGAAGCTCGAGCGCAAGGTCGTAGTCGCGGCCGAGGTCCTCGGGGGTGTGGGCGTCGCTGGACAGGGCGATCGGGTTGCCGGCATCGACCACCATCTCGAGGAACGCCCGCGCCGGGTACAGCTCGCCCACGGGCTTGCGCAGTCCCGCGGTGGAGACCTCGACCGCGATGCCCGACGCGGCGATTCCCTCCATCGCTGTGTCGTAGAAGCGCCGCAGGTCGCCGTCGGGCCACGGGCGCTGGGCGGGACCCCAATACTTGACGAGATCCGGGTGGGCCAGGATGTCGAACATCCCGCTCGCGGCGGCCTGCCCCAGCCACTGGAAGTACGTGCGCCACACCTTCTCGGGCTCGCTCGCCGCCGACCAGATGTCGTAGCGGTCGTAGTCGAGCGCGCCGTCGCCGACGAAGTGGATCGAGCCGACCACGTAGTCGAAGTCGCGGCCGCTCAGCAGCGCGGCCATGCGGTCCTCGCCCCCGGGAATGAAGTCGGCCTCGATGCCCAGCTTGAGATCGGTCTGCTCGCGCACGAACGCGCAGTAGGCGTCGAGATCGTCGCGGGCGGAGTGGCGCCACAGCTCGTGCTGCCACACCTCGAGCGCCTGGGTGAAGCGGTAGACGTGCTCGGCCACCCCGAGCTCCTCGATGCCGCGCTCGGTCGCGCTCGCCCGGTAGCGCTCGGCGTTGGCGGCCGTCAGATAGCGCTCGGCCGGCGTTGCGTCGACATCGTCGGGGCGCAGGTGGACGTGGTAGTCGGTCAGCACGCGGCCGCGGATTCTCGCAGGGCGGCCCCGCAGGCTAGCGGTGCGGTGCGACCGTGCCGAGCAGCCGATGCAGCGGCTCCATCTGTGCGACGTCGGTCACGCACAGCAACCGATCGCCGGCTTGCAGGACCGTCTCGCCCGAGGCGGGCAGCACGCGTGCGCCGCGGATGACGACCACCGGCACGCATTCGGGCGGCCACGCGACCTCGCTCGCCAGGCTCCCGAGGACCGGCGACTGCTCCGGCAGCGTTGCCTCGACGAGCGCCGCGCGCCCGTCGGCGAGCTGCAGCAGCTCGACAAGGTCGCCCACGGCGACCTGCTCCTCGATGAGCTGGGCGATCGTGTGGGGCGCGCTGACGAGCACGTCGACGCCCATGTCGGGCTCGTAGAGCCACGCGTTGGAGGCGTTCTTGACCCGTCCCACGACCTGCGGCACGCTGAACTCGAACTTGGCCAGGCTCGACACGACCAGGTTGTCCTCGTCGTGGCCGGTGGCCGCGACCACGACGTCCATTGCCCGGACGCCGCTGCGCTCCAGCAGCGAGGGCTCCGTCGCGTCGCCGTGGACCACGGTGGCTCCGGACTCCTCGCGAGCGCGGTCGAGCCTGGTCGCGTCGCGGTCGATGACCACCACCTCGTGGCCGGCGCGCACGAGGATGCGGGCGAGGTAGCGCCCGACGTTGCCCCCACCGGCGACCAGCACCTTCATCCGCGCATCCCCAGGAAGGACTCGAAGCGGCCGTAGGCCTCGCGCGCCACGACGAAGCGCACCACGTCGTCGCGTTCGAAGCGGACGCCCAGCGTCGGCAGGATCGCCCGGCCCTCGCGCTCGATGACGGCGACGGCGATGTCGCCGGGAATGGTGACGTCCTGGACCGCGCGACCCTCGAGGTGCCTCGGCACCTGCACCCGGATCTGCGCGACCTCGCCGTTGCCGAACTCGGTCTCGGTCTCGATCGCCGAGTGCAGCAGGACGTCGCGGATCGTCCCGGCCGACCACCGCACCGGCGACACGGTCCTGATCCCGTGCGCGCGGTAGATCTCGGCGCGGTCGGGGTCGTAGATCCGGGCCACGACGATCGGCACGCGGAAGCGCCGCCTGGCCGCGAGCGCGGCCACGATGTTGCGGTTGTCGCCCGCGGTGGCCGCAACGAAGGCATCGGCGCGCTCGAGCCGCGCCTGCTCGAGCACGTGGCGGTCGTAGCCGTAGCCGACGATCTGCTCGCCCGCGAACCCGGGGCGCAGCGCGTCCATGGTGGCGGGGTCACGGTCGATGACCGCGACCTGATGGCCCTCGCCGTCGAGCATGTTGGCCACGCGGCTTCCCAGCCGACCGCATCCGAGGACGATGACGCGCATCGCTACGCGATCCTCGCGTCGGGCGTCCGCCGGCGCACGTAGAGCTTGCGCAGCTCCTCCGCGAGCAGGGCGACGACGCCGAAGGCAGCCGGGACGGCCCAGTAGTAGGCGGGCAGCGCCGCGGTGCCGAACACGCTCTGCAAGGGAGGAGCGTATGAGATCGCGAGCATGATGCCCACGCCCAGGGCCTGCGCGGCGACCAGGCGCCGGTTGGAGAAGATGCCGATCGAGAACACGCTGCGCCGATCGGTGCGCACGGCGAAGCCGTTGAAGACCTGCGAGAAGACGATCGCCGCCTGGGTCATCGTGATCGCCTGGTGGTAGACGTGGTCCGAGCTCGACAGCGCGTCGCCCCAGCGCCAGCCGCCCTCGTAGAGCGCGAAGTAGAAGCTCGCGGTGGCGCCGACGGCCTGGATGAGCCCGAGAAAGACGAAACGCCCGATCACGCCGCGTGACAGCAGCCGCTCGCCGCGTGGCCGCGGCGGCTGTTTCAGCAGCCCGGGCTCGGGCTCCTCGGCGCCGAGCGCCAGCGCGGGGAGCACGTCGCTGCCCAGGTCGATGGAGAGCACCTGCAGGGCGTTGAGCGGCACGACCGGCAGCCCGGCCAGGGTCGCGAAGACGATCGGGAAGAGCTCGCCGATGTTGTGCGTGAAGAGGTAGACCAGGAAGCGCCGGATGTTGTTGTAGACGGCGCGGCCGCGCTCGATCGCCTTGACGATCGTCGCGAAGGAGTCGTCGAGGAGGACCATGACGGCTGCCTCCTTGGCGACGTCGGTGCCCGCCACGCCCATCGCGACCCCGATGTCGGCGCGCTTGAGGGCGGGCGCGTCGTTGACCCCGTCGCCGGTCACCGCCACGATCTCGCCGCGCGCCTTGAAGGCGTCGACCACCCGCAGCTTGTCCGCCGGCGCGACGCGCGCGAAGAGCAGCTCGCGGCCCTCGCGCACCGTGGCCAGCCTGGCTGCGAGCTCGTCGTCACCGATCCCCTCGAGCTCGGCGCCGGTCACCACATCCGGGTGTGGCGCGGTGACGATCCCGATCTTGCGCGCGATCGCCTCGGCCGTCAGCCCGTAGTCGCCGGTGATCATGACGATCGCGATCCCGGCCTCGCGCGCCTCGACCACGGCGTGGGCGACGTCCGGCCGCGGCGGATCCTGCAGCCCGACGAAGCCCAGGAACACGAGCTCGCGCTCGAGCTCGTCCGCGCCGGAGCCCGTGCCCGGCTCGAGCTCGCGGGTGGCCATGGCGAGCACGCGCAGGGCCTGGCCGGCGAAGTCGTCCACCGCGGCCTGGATCGCGTGGCGCCCCTGCGCTCCGAGCTCCCTCACGACCCCGTCCTCGGCGAGCCGCGTGGACCGCGCGAGGATCTCCGAAGGGGCACCCTTCGCATAGAGCCGCTGCCGGCCGCCCTCCTGCACGACGACCGACATCCGCTTGCGCTCGGAGTCGAACGGCACCTCGCGCAATCGCGGCGTCTGGCGCAGCTGCGCCTCGACGTCGTAGCCCGCCTTCGCCGCGAGCACCAGCAGCGCCCCCTCGGTCGGGTCGCCGAGAATGCCCCAGCCGGTGTCCTCGTCGTGGACGAGCCGCGCGTCGTTGCACTGCACCCCCGCGCGCAACAGCAGGCGCAGGGCGTCGGGCATGGCCGCCGCTGCGACGGGTCCCTCGTCGGCCTCCAGGCGGCCCTCGGGGGTATAGCCGATGCCGGTGGCGGTGAGCGACCGGCCGGCGCACCAGATCGCGCTGGCGGTCATCTCGCCCGCCGTGAGCGTGCCGGTCTTGTCGGTGCAGATGACCGTCGTCGAACCGAGGGTCTCGACCGAGCTCAGCCGCTTGATGAGCGCCTGCGAGGCCGCCATCCGCTGCACGCCGATCGCCAGCGAAACGGACATCACGGCCGGCAGTCCCTCCGGCACGAGGGCGACCATCACGCCCAGCGCGTAGAGGAAGGCGTCCACGAACGGCGCGTGGGCGAGCAACCGCAGCGCGAGCAGGACGGTGCCGAGCGCCACGGCCACGATCGCCACGCGCCGGGCGGCGACCGCGACCTCCCGCTGAAGCGGGCTGCGATCGCTCTGGACCGAGCCCGCGAGCCGGTATATGTGCCCGAACTCGGTGTCGGCCCCGGTACCGAACACGACACCACGGCCGGTGCCGGATGCCACGCTCGTCCCCGCGAAGACCAGGTTGCGCGCCTGCACGCGCGGACCGTGCTCGAGCACCGGCTCCGACTGGCGGCGCACCGGCTGCGACTCGCCCGTCAGCGCCGCGTCGTTCGTCGTGAGCTCGGCGGTCTGGATGAGGCGGCAGTCGGCCGAGATGGCGTCGCCCTCTGCGAGCAGGACGACGTCACCCGGGACGAGCGCCTCGGCGGCCACTTCGAGCGGCGTCCCGTCGCGCAGGACGCGGGCGCGGGCGGGCAGGAGGCGCTTCAGGGCCTCGGCGGTGCGCTCCGCGCGGTACTCCTGCGTGAAGCCGATGATCGCGTTGAGCAGGACGACGGCGAAGATCGCCAGCGCGACCTTGAGGTTGTTCGACCCGCCGTGAACCAGGTAGGTCGCGAGTGTGATCGTGCCCGCGACCTCGAGCAGGATCGCGAAGAAGTCTCCGAACTGGGCCGCGAACCGCCACAGCGGCGAGGGGCGATGCAACTCGGGCAGGCGGTTGGGCCCGTGACGCTCCAGCGCCGCCTCGGCCGCCTCCGAGCTCAGGCCGGCGGGGCCGCTGCCGAGCGCCCGCAGCGCCTCCTGCTCGGGCAGGCGCTGGAGCGCGGCGTCGGCCCGCCCCGCCGCATCCGCGGCGTCGACGCCCGCCGCGCTCTGAGTCTGCTCCGCCACTGGTCCGCAAGGGTCGCAGGCGCCCGGCTCGGGACCGTCGGCCTACGGCCCGCGGTCCTCGCGCGTCCGCGCCTCCAGCTTCGCCGCCTCGCGCTCGTTGAGCTCGCGGCCCTCGCGGGTGAACTCGAGCAGCAGCCCCAGCTGCTCCTCGCTGTAGCGCCGGAACAGGCGCTCGCCGAGGGCCATGTGCTCGCCGTAGTAGTCGCCCGCTCCCCCCTGTGCCCGCGGGTCGAGCTCGACCAGCACGCGGCGGCGGTCGGAGGGGTCCCGCGTGCGGCGGGCGAAGCCGGCGCGCTCCAGCCGGTCGAGGACGGTCGTGATCGCGCCGGTGGTCAGGCCCGTCTCATCGGCCAGGCGCCCGGCGGGCACGGGCCCTTCGCGCTGGATCACGTCGAGGCAGCGCATGTCGGTGCGGTTGAGCCCGATCGCCTCCGCGACGGCCTGGTCGTAGCGATCGGTGGCGGCCTGCGAGCGCCGGACCTCGTAGACGAGCTGCTCGAAGAGGTGTCGTTTCTTGCTTGCCAATCTGATCTCTTGATGATTAAGATACTCGCATGTCTAATGAATCAGCCATCGAGGCGCACGATCTTCGAAAGGCTTACCCACCGGGCGTCCAGGCGCTCGACGGCCTGAGCCTATCCGTGCGACCGGGCACCATCTTCGGGCTGCTCGGTCCCAATGGGGCGGGCAAGTCCACCACCGTGCGGATCCTGACCACCCTGTCGCGACCCGACAGCGGCGCCGCGCGCGTCGCCGGGATCGACGTGCTCGCCGAGCCCGTGCGCGTGCGCCGCGCCATCGGCGTCGTCGCCCAGAAGCACGGGCTCGATCCCGAGGCGACGGGGCGCGAGAACCTCGTCCTGCAGGGCGAGTTCCACGCGATCACCGGCCGCGACCTGCGCGGTCGCGTCGGCGAGGCGCTCGAGCGCTTCGGGCTCGCCGACGGCGCCGACCGCCAGGCCAAGACCTACTCGGGCGGTATGCAGCGCCGGCTCGACCTGGCCATGGGCCTCATCCACCGCCCCCAGGTCCTGTTCCTCGACGAGCCGACCACCGGGCTGGACCCCGAGGCGCGGGCCGAGCTCTGGCACGAGATCGAGCGCCTGGCGCGCGAGGAGCTCATGACGATCCTGCTCACCACCCACTACCTGGAGGAGGCCGACCGGCTCGCCTCCCAGCTGGCGATCGTCGATCGCGGGCGGATCGTCGTCCAGGGCACGCCCGACCAGCTCAAGGCAGAGCTCGAGGGCGACAGGATCCAGGTCGAGCTCGTCGATGCCCAGGACGCCGCCGCCCGGCTGGCGCTCGCCGGCGTCAGCGGGGTCGGCGACGCCGCGCTCGACGGCCGGACGCTGCACGCCCGCGCCCGCGACGGCGCGGCAGCGATCCCCGCGGTGCTCGCCGCCCTCGACGCCCACGGCGTGCATGCGGCCTCGGTGACCCTCGCGCGGCCGTCGCTCGACGACGTCTACCTGCGCCACGCGGGACGCACGTTCGGCCGCGCCGATGCCGAGCACGAGGCGGTGGCGGCATGACCGCCGTGCGCCAGACCTGGCAGGTGAACCTGCGCTACCTGCGCGTGCTGGGCCGCCAGCCCGCCTACCTGGGCATCACCCTGACCCAGCCGATCATCTGGCTGCTGCTGTTCGGCGCGCTGTTCAAGGCGGTCACCGAGATCCCCGGCTTCCACGGCGGCTCCTACGTCGACTTCCTCACGCCCGGCGTGGTCGTCATGCTCGCCGTCTCCTCGGCCGGCTGGACGGGCATGAGCTTCATCGAGGACATCAACGCCGGCGTCATGGACCGCGTCCTCGTCTCCCCGGTGTGGCGCGGCGCGCTGAACCTGGGCAGCGTCGCCTACGCGATGATCACCATCGTCATCCAGACGGCGCTGATCGTGCTGCTCGCCCTGGTCCTGGGGGCGCACTACACCAACGGCGTCGGCGGCGTGCTCATCCTGCTCCTCGTGGCCGCGCTGCTCGGAGCGGCGTTCGCCTCGCTGTCGAACGGCATCGGGATGCTGGCCCGCCAGCGCGAGACGCTGATCGGGGCGGTCAGCCTCGTCCTGCTGCCGCTGACCTTCCTGTCCTCGGCGCTCATGCAGCAGAGCCTCGTGCCGGGGTGGATCCGCACGGTCTCGAGGTTCAACCCGGTCAACTGGGCCGTGGAGGCCGGCCGCTCGGCCGCGATGCAGAAGCTCGACTGGGGGCTCGTGGCGAGCCGCGTCGGCCTGCTGGCGGCACTTGTCGTGCTGTGCGCGGCGTTCGCGACGCGCGCCTTCGCCACCTACCAGCGCTCGCTGTAGATCAGCGGCGCACGTCCTCGCAGTCCCCGGCGACCTTGTCGCCGGGGTCGGCGAAGACGACGTCGTGGCCCGGCCCGCATCTGACGCTGTCGACGTCACCGCGGACGACGTTGATGCGGTCGTCGCCGGGGCCGCCGGAGATCGT
The DNA here is from genome assembly GCA_963806015.1 of uncultured Actinomycetes bacterium. Classification (GTDB taxonomy): domain Bacteria; phylum Actinomycetota; class Thermoleophilia; order Solirubrobacterales; family Solirubrobacteraceae; genus JAOPZW01. The sequence continues at coordinate 521,232 of CAWDWM010000002.1, forward strand.
GTCGGGGTCGAGGTTGCCGAAGATCTCGTCGTTGCCCGAGCCGCCCGCAATGTGGTCGAAGCCGCGGTCGCCGGTGATGTGGTCGTCGCCGGCGTCGCCGAAGATGCGATCGTCCCCGGCGCGCCCGGCCATGGTGTCGTTGCCAGGCCCGCCGTGGAGCTCGTCGTTGCCGTACTCGCCGTCGACGTAGTCGTCGCCGCCGGCGCCGAAGAGCGCGTCGGGGCCGCCCTTGCCGAACAGCGAGTCGTCGCCCGGCGTGCCGTGCAGGATGTCGCGGACCTGGGTGCCCGAGATCACCGACGAGGCGTCGGAGTCGTTGGCGCCCTCGGGTGGGACCGGGGTGACCGTCTCGCAGTTGAGCAGCACGTCGCGCGTGGGCGCGTCGGCCTCGACGTAGACGGTGTCGTTGCCCTCGCCGCAGTCGATCTCGTCGCGGCTGTCGTCGGCGGCGCGGATCGTGTCGTCGCCGTCGCCGCCGTCGATGGTGTCGGCGTCGGGGCCGCCGACCAGGAGGTCGGCGCCATCGTCGCCGAAGATCTCGTCGGGGCCCGAGCCGCCGTCGACCTGGTCGGCGCCGTTGCCGCCCTCCAGCGTGTCGTCGCCCGAGTCGCCGTGGATGACGTCGGAGCCGTTGTTGCCGGCCAGGATGTCGCGGGCGGCACCGCCGTCGATGAGGTCGTCGCCGTCGCCGCCGGTGACGTTCTCGGTGCCCGACTCGCCATAGAGCTGGTCGTTGCCGTCGCCGCCCTTGATGAGGTCCGAGCCGCGCCCGCCCTTGATGAGGTCGTTGCCGGGACCGCCGTAGAGGCGGCGGTCGTTGCCGAACGTGGAGTCGACGATCGTGTCGTCGCCCTCCTCGCCGAAGACGTGGTCGTCGCCCGGCCCGCCGTCGAGGTAGTCGTTGCCGGGGCCGCCGTGGATCGAGTCGTCGCCGGTGCCGCCGTCGGCGCGGTCGTTGCCGTCGGCGCCGGAGACGTGGTCGTTGCCCGAACCACCGTTGAGCGTGTCGTCGCCCGCGTCGCCGAACAGGTGGTCGTCGTAGGAGCCGCCGCGCAGGGTGTCGTTGCCCAGACCGCCCTGCAGGATGTCGTTCTCGCGCCCCCCGCTGAGGACGTCGTCACCGCCGAGGCCGGCGATGAGGTCGCGCAGGCGCGTGCCGGTGATGGCGTCGGGCGCGTCGGTCCCCTGGACGCGCGCCAGGCCGGGCTGGACGACGACGCCCAGCGGCGTCGTGCCCGGCAGCGCCACCGAGCCCAGGCGCCGGTGGGCGAACGGGCTCACCAGCGAGAGCGTCGCGCCGCCGCCGTCGGCGTAGTACACGCGCACGCCGTCGGGGGACCATCCCGGCGCCCCGGGGCCACGACCCGAGCGGAAGCGATGCACGTCATGGCCCGCGACGTCCACCAGCGCCGCGGCGTCGCCGCCGTGCGCAGCGCCGACGGCCAGGGTCAGCCCGTCGGGCGAGGCGGCCATCGCCCCGCCCACACCCGCGCCAAGGCGCAGGGGATGCTTCTCGGGCTTGCGCGCGCCCTGGCGCACGACGTACAGGCGCCGCGGCGCGCTGACCCACGCGCGGGCCGCGGCGTCGAAGGCGACGCCCGTGGCGCCCTTGACCTTCACCCGCCGCAGCAGCTTCGGCGCACCGGTGTCCACCATCGCCACGCGGCCCTTGGCCAACACCACAGCCGCCAGCGTCCCCTGGCCCGACAGGGCGAGCGCGCTCGCCGTGCCGTGCAGGCCGACGCGGTGGCGGATGGCCAGCGTCCTCGCATCGAGCACGTAGAGGCGCCGGCCGGCGGCCGCGTACACGCTCGCGCCGCCGGGCGAGACGGCGATCCCGGTCGCCGGGGCGCCGAGGTCACGCGTGAGCACCGCGAACGCGGCCGCCGTGCCCGGCAGAGGCGCAGCGGGAACCATCCCGAAGTCGAAGGCCGCGACCGCATTGCCCGCGGCGACGAAGGCGCGCCGTCCGTCGCGGGTGATCGCAACCGCGCGCGACGCTCCCGGGAGCGCCGGCCGCGCGACCACCTGGTCGGTGGTCACGTCGAGCAGCGCGACCTCGTTGGTGCCGGTGGCCAGCAGTGCCACGCGCGCCGAAGCGCCCGCGGCGCCCAGCAGCGCGAGGAGGATGGCCAGGGCGAGCGTGCGGCGCACACCGAACAGGTTCGCCCCTGGCACCCGGGGTCCTACCGCTCGCGTCCGGCCGCCCAGCGCTGCTCGTCTTCGAGCTTGCGCTGATGCGCCAGCCGCGCGGGGTCCAGCTCGCCCGCGCCGATTGCCGCCTGCACCGCGCAGCCGGGCTCGGTCTCGTGGCGGCAGTCGGAGAACCGGCAGCCGGCGGCCAGCGCCTCCACATCGGCGAAGGCGGCCGCCACCCCGACCGGATCGGCGCTCATCCGCGGCAGGCGCAGGCCCGGCGTGTCGATCAGCAGCCCCGCGCCGTCGGGAAGTTCGAACAGCGCGCGGTGCGAGGTCGTGTGACGCCCGCGGTCGTCGAAGGCGCGGATCTCCGCCGTGGCCTGGTAGTCGCCACCGAGCAGGCCGTTGATCAGCGTCGACTTCCCCACGCCCGAGGACCCCAGCAGGACGCCCGTGCGCCCGCGGCCCAGGTGCGCGGCGATGGCGTCGACGCCGTCGCCACGATGGGCGCTGGCGACGACGGTGGCCACGCCAGGCGCCGCTCCGCGCACGACGGCCAGCGTGGGCTCGACGTCGGTGACGAGATCGGCCTTGTTGAGGACGAGCACCGTCTCGCCGCCGCCCGCGGCGGCCACGGCCACCAGGCGCTCGAGGCGGCGGGCGTTGAGGTCGCGGTTGGCCGAGGTGACGACGAAGGCGACGTCGACGTTGGCCGCCAGCTCCTGCTCGGCGCGGGCCAGCACGCCGCGGCGCGGCAGCCGCTCGTTGACGACGCCATGATCGTCGACGACGACCCAGTCACCGACCGTCGGGTGCTCGGGCACACGGCCGGCGACGACGGCAAACGACTCCCCCTGCGGGCCGGCCACCACGAGGCGGCCGCGATGGACGGCGACCACGCGCGCGGGCGTGCCGCCGTGGACTCCGGATGCGGCGAAGGCCGAGGCGAACGGTTCGCCCCAGCCCAGTTCTTCGAGGTTCAAGGTGCTCTCCAGACTCGGTGTGGGCTAGACGGTGGAAACGACCGTCAGCACCGAGGCGGCAAGCAGGCGGGTGTCGAGGTGGTGCAGCAGAGGCAAACGTTACTCCGCGGCGCGCAAGAGCATCTCCGCCACCTGCGCGTCGAGCGGCGTGGTCACCTTGAGGTTCTCGCGCGGCGCCGGGACGATCCGGACCGTCCCACCGAGCGCCTCGACGAGCGCCGCGTCGTCGGTGGCGGCACCGACGACGTCGTCCCCCTGATCCAGTGCGCGGGTCAACGCGGCGCGCCGGAAGACCTGGGGCGTCTGGATCGCCCACAGGCGCGACCGGTCGAGCGTGCGCACGACGCGCCCGCCCTCGCACTCCTTGATCGTGTCGGTCACCGGCGTGGCCGCGATCGCCGCGTCGGCGTCGCCGAGCGCGCTCAGGCACGCCGCGATGAGCTCGGGCGTGACGAGCGGGCGCGCGGCGTCGTGAACGAGGATCACGTCGTCATCGGGTGCCGCGGCGGCCAGCGCGGCGCGCACCGAGTGCGAGCGCTCGCTGCCCCCGGGGACGCCGATGGTGCCCGGCGGCGCCGAGACCCCCGGCGGAAGCGCGACGACGATCTGCGTCACCGCGCTCACGCCCTGCAGCGCGGCGACGGACCATTCGACCATCGGCCGGCCCGCCAGGTTGACGAACGCCTTGGGGACAGGCGTCCCAAGGCGTTCGCCACGACCCGCGGCCACGACGAGCGCGACCGCCACTTCCGCCTCCTAGGCGGCGGCGACCTTCGCGCCCGCGGACTCCCGCAGCAGGTTGTCCAGGTGCTCCTCGGCTTCGGTCTCGTCCTTGTCGAGCGCGTACATCAGCTCGGAGGCCAGGATCTTCTTCGCGCGGGTGAACATCTGCTTCTCACCCGTCGAGAGCCCCTTCTGATGCTCGCGGATGGCGAGGTTGCGGACCACTTCGGCGAGCTCGTAGATGTCGCCGGTCTTGATCTTGTCGCGGTTGTGCTTGAACCGGCGATTCCAGTTCTTGGGCATCTCCGAGACGTCGTCCTCCAGCACCGCGAGAACCTTCTTGACCGTCTCCTCGTCGATGACCCGGCGCAGGCCGGCCAAGGCGGCGTTCTCGCACGGGACCATCACGGTCATGTCGTTATGAAGGATCTTGATCGTGAGGTACTCGCGCTCCTCCCCGAACATCTTCCGAACTTCCTTCTTGAGGACCTTGCCCGCTCCGTGATGCGGATAGACGACGTTGTCACCGCATTCGAACTCGATGTTCTCGAGCTCCGGGACATCGAGGACCTCGTCCACGAGCTGGGCGTCAGTGACTTCGGGAATGGTCAGCCTCCTTGGGGGGTCGTACTACGTCTAGGTCTGCAGATAACGGTCGACGAGGTTGATCTCCTGCAGCCTGCGCAGGCCCTCGCGGATGTCCTTGGCGCGGATCTCGCCCACGCCCTCTACGGTCTCGAGCTCGGCATCGGTGGCGGCGAGCATCTCGTCGAGCCCACCGAACTCCTTGACGATCTGCTGGACGACAAGCTTGGGGAGCCGCGGGATGCGGCCGAGGATCCGGTAGCCGCGCGGCGACACCGGATAGTCCAGCGTGTTGAGCTTGCGGTCGTAGCCGAGCAGCTCGGCCAGCCGACCGAAGTCGAGCAGGTCCTGGTGGGCCAGGCGGCCCATCTGGTCCAGTGCGGACGCGAAATCCTCGTCGGTGTCCTGGGCCAGGTAGTCGTGCACCAGCGCGGCCTTGTCCGCCGCGGTGCCGACCATCGTCTCCTCGAGCTGCATCTCGATCAGGCGCCCCTCGGTGCCCAGCTCGACGATGTAGCGCTCGATCTCGACGGCCATGCGCGTCACGAGCTCCGAGCGCTGGAGCACCGTGAGGACGTCGTGCAGCGTGGCCCCGCCCTCGAACTCCAGCGCGGTCAGGCGCGTGGAGACCTGATCCAGGCGGGTGCGGTACTTGTCGAGGGTCGCGAGCGCCTGGTTGGCCTTGGCCAGGACGACGGGGATGTCCTCGAGGATGTACTTGGTGCCGTCGACGTAGAGCGACACGACCTCGCGGCGCTGGGAGATGGCGATGACCAGGGCATCGGTCTGCTTGGAGACGCGCTCGGCCGTGCGGTGGCGGGTGCCGGTCTCCAGCGAGAGGATCGTCGGGTCCGGCATGAGCTGGACGTTGGCCATCGTGATCCTCGTGGCGTTGCCGTTGAGGACGATCGCGCCGTCCATCTTCGCCACTTGGTAGAGCAGCGCCGGGGTGTAGTCGATGTCGAGCTTGATCCCGCCGGAGAAGAGGAAGCTCAGCTCTTCGGGATCGCCGATCACGATGAGCCCGCCGGTGCGCGCATGGAGGATGTTGTCGAGCCCCTCACGCAGTGCCGTGCCGGGGGCGACCATCTCCAAGGCCTTTACGAGCCGGGGCTCTTGGCGACCTTCGAGCTCGGTGAGCTCATCCCCGGAACGCTGCGCCATCAAGGCCGATTCTAGCAGCGTTTTTACCGCGACCTTAGGGACGTCAACGCCGTGTCAAGCCGCGCGGCGGCGGCCCTGGGCGGTGCCCAGCGCGGTCTGAATGGCGGCGCGCAGCGTACCGGCGCCGGCCGGGGAGACGACGGTGCGCAGCCCGAACTTGGCCGCCTCCTGAGCGCGGCGATCGGGGTGGGCGACGGTGCGCAGCTCGCCCGTGAGGCCCACCTCGCCGAAGCAGGCCAGCGGCGACGGGTCGGTGGCGATGCCGCGCACGGCGCTGGCCACGGCCAGCGCGACCGCGAGATCGGCCCCCGGCTCGTCGACGCGCACGCCGCCGACCACGTTGACGAAGACGTCGCTCGTGCCCACGCCGATGCCGGCGTGGCGGCCCAGGACGGCGAGGACGAGCGCGAGCCGGTTGCGATCGATCCCGTTGCACACCCGCCGCGGCGGCACCAGCTCGCTCTGGGACACGAGCGCCTGGACCTCGACCAGCAGCGGTCGCGAGCCCTCCATGGCCGCCAGCACGACCGATCCCGGCGCCTTGGTCGCCTCGCCCACGAACCGCGCGCTGGCGTCGAGCACCTCGACGAGGCCGCCCTCGCGCATCTCGAAGACGCCGACCTCGTTGGTGGAGCCGAAGCGGTTCTTCAGCGCTCGCAGCGTGCGGTAGGTGCGCTCGCGCTCGCCCTCGAACTGCAGCACGCAGTCGACCAGGTGCTCGAGCACCCGCGGGCCGGCCAGGGAGCCCTCCTTGGTCACGTGGCCGACGAGCAGCACGGCGGTGCCCTGGCGCTTGGCCACCGCGCTGATGCGCGTCGCCACCTCGCGCACCTGGCCGACCGTGCCGGGCGCGGACTCCAGGGCGCCGGAGTGCAGCGTCTGCACGGAGTCGATGACGCACGCATCGGGCCGCTCGGCCTCGAGGACGGCCAGCACCGCGTCGAGGTCGGTCTCCGCCAGCACGGGGACCTCCAGCGCGTCGGTGCCCAGGCGCTCGGCGCGCAGGCGGATCTGCGCGGCCGACTCCTCGCCGGAGACGTACAGCGTGGTGCGCCCGGCCGCCGCCAGGTGGCCCAGCGCCATGTTCGTCAGCGTCGACTTGCCGATCCCCGGCGAGCCCCCCAGCAGGACCAGCGAGCCCGGCACCAACCCGCCGCCGAGCACCATGTCCAGCTCGCCGATGGCGGTGCTCAGGCGCGGAGCGCGCTCGGCGCTGACCTCGCGCAGCGGCACCGGCCGCGCCACCGGCCCGGCCGCGCGCACCGCCCGGCCGCCGCTCGGCGCGCGCTCCTCGACCAGCGTGTTCCAGTCGCCGCACGACGGGCACTGCCCGTGCCATTTGGGCGTCTGCGCTCCGCACGCGGAGCAGGAGAACACGGAGGTCGGCTTGGGCACCTGCGGAGGGTAGGGCGGGCACCGGTCGCATCCGCCCCCGGGGCGTCCGCGTGGCCGTGTGGCGATGCGCGGCGTTCAACTGCATCATCGAGGGGAGGGGGTGAGCGGCTGTCGGGGCGCCCGCGGCTCTGTGCGCGGGCGAGGTTCCCGAACTGCCTGGGATTGGGTTCGGAAACCGGGCCTAATCCCAGGCAGTTCGCGCCGAGGACGACCGCGAGCGTCCGCGCCCGGGCACACTTCCTCCCCTCGATGCGGCAGTAAGCGCTGCGCAGCGCCACCAGGCGCCACGCGGACGACCGCCTCCTCGAGCCAGAGCTCCGGCGGCGCCGCGAGCGGCTCGAGCTCGTCCCACAGCGCCTCGGGAATCGCCCACCGCGCGAGCTCGAGCGTCTCCTCGACGCGCTCGGGCGGGATGTAGCGGCGCATGAGCTGGCGCTCGAGCCCGAGGCGCTCCATGCTCTCCCGCAGCGAGCGGCGCACGCGCGCGCCGGAGAAGGCGCCGTGCTCGTCGAGGTCGACCTTGGTGGCCAGGACGAAGCCCTCGGGCAGGCCGCCGGCCTCGCGCAGCGCCGCGCCGATGCGCCGCTCGCTCTCGCCGTGGCCGTAGTTGTTGGAGGTGTCCAGGAAGTTGATCGGGCCGGCGAGCACCTCGCGCAGCGTGCGCAGCGCGCGGTCGGTGGGGACCTCGTAGCCGTAGAGCTCCGACATGCTGCCCAGCGGCGACCCGCCGACGCACAGCCCGGTGCGCCTGCAGCCCGGTGCGGCCCAGCGGGCGCAGGGCCAGCGGATCGCTCGCCAGCGGCCGCTAGGCCTCCGTCCGCGTCAGGAAGTCCTCCACGACGCCCAGGAAGCGCTCGGGCTCCTCGATGTGCGGCATGTGGCTCGAGTCCTCGAAGAGCACCCACTCGGAACGGCGCAGGCGCTCGTCCATCGCGGCCACCACCGCCGGCCGCACCTCGTCGTACGCCCCGGAGACGAGCAGGACGGGCACGTCGATCTCCGCGAGGCGGTCGGTGATGTCGAAGTCGCGGATCGTGCCCACCACGGTGAACTCCGTGGGGCCGTTCATGGTCCCGTAGACCGTTGGATCGGCCTCCATCGCGTCGAAGCTCCGCACCACGTCCTCGGGCCACGTCTCGAGCCGGCACACGTGGCGGCGGTAGAACTGCATCACCGCCGCCTGGAACTCCGGCGTGGCGGTCTCGCCGCTGCGCTCGCCGGCGCGGATGGTGTCGCGCACGTCCGGCTCCATCGCGTCGAGCAGCTCGTTGCAGCCCGCCACGAACGCCGGGATCGACGAGGGCGAGTCGGCTGCGACCACGCTGAGCAGCCCCGGCGGGTGCTCGAGCGCGTGCAGCAGTGCGAGCATCCCGCCCCAGGACTGCCCGACGACGTGGTAGCGCCCGTCGATGCCGAGCTGCGCGGCCAGGGCCGCCAGCTCGCGCTCGAAGCGCTCGACGGTCCAGAAGGACGGATCGGCGTCGGGGAGGTGATCGGAGCGGCCGTTGCCGAGCTGGTCGTAGAGGACGCAGGCTCGGCCCGAGCGCTGCAGCTCCTCGGCGATGGGCGCGACGTAGTCGTGGGTCGCGCCCGGGCCGCCGTGACAGATGATCACGGGGGCCCGAGCGCCGGAGCGCAGTTCGCCGACGACGCGGTACCAGGTGCGGTGCCCGTCGTGTTCCAGATGGCCCTCCACGGAGGGCCACCTTATCTAGCGGCGACCGGTGCTGGCCTGGGCGAGAGCGATGTGGATGAGCGTGGTCTGCATGCCATGCAGCGTCCCAGCGCGGGGCGGCTGCGCCGATGCGGGCTACCGGCGTCCGCGGGTGTGCCATCCCGCCGGCGATGGTGCGGGAGGCCGCACCACTGCGGCCCGGGCCGGGTTGGCGACAGTAGGGTCCCGCGCTCCCCGCCGAAGGAGGTCGTCGTGAAGCTTCGCCTGCCGTCCCCCGCCATGGTCGTCGCCGTCATCGCCCTGGTCGTCGCCCTGTCGGGCACCGCCATCGCGGCCGTCAACTTCGCCCAGAACGCCGGTGCGGTCGACGGCAAGAGCGCCGTCGGCGCCAAGGCCTCGCTGCGCTCGGCCGCCGGCAAGCTCGTGGCGACCGCGACCGGCGGCAACGGCAAGGGCCAGATCCCCGCGCGCTTCCTGGAGGGCGTCATGCGCGGCGGGACGATGACGCTGTCGAAGTACCTGCGCACGGTGGACAACCAGGCCGGCCGGGCCACGCCGCTGCTCATCATCCCGGGGATCGGGCGCTTCGATGCGCAATGCGACGACGTCGACCCGACGGTGGGCACGCAGACGACGCGCACGTCGATCACCTTCACCGCCTCCGTCAACCAGGGCGTCAACGTCTCGCGCCTGCTTGGGCGCGACATCGGCGCCGGCGAGCGCCCCAGCGTGTTCAGCGCCCCCAAGGGCCAGCCGGTGTCGATCCTGGCCAGCGCCGACGGGCTCTTCGAGGTCATCATGGAGGCCAAGGGCCGCTCGGTGCTCATCACGGGCGCCTCGCGCACGGACAACGGCCCCGGCCCGAACGCCGCCTGCCTGATCTGGGGCACGGCCTTCAGGGTCGGCTGAGCTCGAGCGCGCGCTCGAGGTCGGCCAGCAGGTCCGGTGCGTCCTCGATCCCGGCGTTGAAGCGGATGAAGCCCTCGCCGACGGCGTCGGTGCCCCACCGCGCGCGGCGCTCGGCGTTGGAGTGCAGGCCGCCGAAGCTCGTGGCCTGTGCGACCAGCTCGCAGGCGCCGAGCAGCGCGTCGGCGCGGGCGTGCGAGCCGACGTCGAAGCAGACGACCGAGCCCAGGCCCGGCCAGCGCACGTCGCTGACGTCGTCGCGGGCGCGCAGCCAGTCGGCCACCGCGCGCGCGTTGGCCTCCTGGCGCTCGAGGCGCAGGGCCAGCGTGGCCAGCGAGCGGTGTGCGAGCCACGCCTCGAACGGTCCCGGGATCGAGCCCGTAGCGGTGCGCCACGCCCGCAGCGCCGCCGCGCGCTCGGGGTCGGCCACTGCGACCGTGCCCAGGACGAGATCGCTGTGGCCCGACACGTGCTTGGTGGCGCTCGTCATCGAGTAGTCGGCGCCGAGCTCGAGCGGGCGCTGGCGCAGCGGACCCGCCAGCGTGTTGTCGACCGCGACGACGGCGCCCGCGGCGTGGGCCTCGGCCGCGAGCGCGGGCAGGTCCAGGACGTCGAGGCCCGGGTTGGAGGGCGACTCGAGCCACACGAGTGTCGCGCCGGGCAGCGCCTCGCGCACGGCGTCGTCGGCCGTCGGCACGAGGCGCACCTCGACGCCGTTGGGCTCGAGCACGTCGCGGGCGATGGTGCGGATCCCGGGGTACGCGTCCGACGGCGCCACCAGCACGTCGCCGCGGTGCAGCGCCGGGATGACCACGGCGCTGGTGGCGGCCATTCCTGAGGCGAAGACCACGCTGTGGGCTCCCTCGAGCTCGCCGAGCGCCTCTTCCAGCCGCGCCCACGTTGGGTTGTCGTAGCGCCCGTAGTTGAAGCGCGAGGCGTCGGCCGGACCGGCGAGGTGGTAGGGCGCGGCGAAGGTCGGGCCCGGCAGGAACGGCTCGCCGTCGGCGGGCGCCGGCAGCCCGGCGTGGGCCGCCCGCGTCGAGTCGCCGGCGCCTCGCTGCGTCACTTGGGCGGGTTCACGTCGGCGCGGATGAAGTCGACCGCGCCGCCCTTCATCTGCGCGGTGACGATCGGGGCGTTGCCCTGCACGAACGCGTCGTAGTGCGTGTAGAGCCAGAAGGCGCCGACGGTGAACTTCGCGCCCGGGTAGAGCTGCTTGAGCTTCGCCGTCGGATCGCCGACGTGCAGCCCGCGCTCGGTGGTCCAGCGCTTGGAGCGCAGCCGCGCCCACTGGATGCGCGCGCTGTCGCCGCAGCCCGAGCGGAAGACGGCCTTGACCCCCACCGTCGACCAGTTCACGTCGCAGAAGCCCCCGCCACCGCTCTTGCGCGTCGAGGGGCGCCCCCAGGCCCTCACGGCGTTGCGCAGCGTGCCGTGGCTGCCGCTCGCGCGGAAGCCCCCCAGCTCGGTGACGTGCTCGTTGGCGACCTTGATGACGAGGTCGGCCGCCGAGGCGGTGGACGGGGCCGCGAGCGCAACGAGCGCGGCGACGAGCAGGACGAGGCGTGGACCGTTCATGGGCGCGACAGGCTACGCACCGGCGCGCTCGCACGCGTCGAAGCCCGACGTGCGGTGGGAGGCGTCGCAGAACGGCTTGGTCTGCGACTGCCCGCAGCGGCACAGGGCGATCGGCCCCTCCGGCAGATCGAACCGATTGCCGTCGGCGTCGACGATCGTCACCGGGCCGGTGACCTTGTACGGCCCGTTGTCGCGGACCTTGATGACGACCTCGGCATCGTCCATCCGCGCGACCCTCAGGCCTGATCGCTGCGCTGCGCCACCACGTCGCGCAGATGCGCCACGGCCTTGGGCGCGGTCTTCTGCAGCCGGCGGATGTCCCAGCTGGTGAGGGTCACCAGGAGCATGGGCGAGGTCGCGACGACCGTGGCGTTGCGCTGCTCGCGCTGCAGCACGCCCATCTCGCCGAACACGTCGCCGGGCCCCAGATCGGCGATGTGCTCGCTGTCGCGGTCCACGCTCGCGGTTCCCTCCTCGATGGCCAGCACGTCGTAGGAGTAGTCGCCCTCGCGCACGAGCTCCTTGCTCGCGGGCACCGACACCTCGGCCGCGAGCGCCGCGATATGGCCCAGCTCGTCCTCGCTGAGGTCCGCGAAGACGGGGATCTTCTTCAGGCGCGCAGGGTCCATTTGGCGCGGGAGCCTACAACGAGTGAGGGCCGCCTCGCGGCGGCCCTCAGCAGGTCAGGACTCCTCGGCGTCCACCGCCGGGGGCGGTGGTGGCGCCAGCTCCTCGGGCGTCTCGGCGCCGCTGCCCTCCTCGGCCTCGCCGCCGCCACCGACGGCGGCGGGGACCTTCTTGGGCATGACCACCTCGAGCGTCACCTCGGGATCCTCGCCCTCCGGCGCGCGGCCGACCATGACGGTCGCGCCCGGGATGAGCTCCGCGCGCAGGACGAAGTCCGCGAGCGGGTCCTCGATGTAGCGCTGGATGGCCCGGCGCAGCGGACGGGCGCCCATGGATGGGTCCCAGCCCTTTTCGACGAGCAGGTCCTTGGCATCCTCCGCGAGCTCGAGCTGGAGCTCGCGCTCCGCCAGCGACTCGCGAATGCGGCGCAGGAGGAGCTCCACGATGGTCTTGATCTCGTCCTTCGTGAGCTTGTGGAAGACGACGACTTCGTCGATGCGGTTGAGGAACTCTGGGCGGAACACCTTCTTGAGCTCGCCCATGATCCGGTTCTTCATGTCCTCGTAGGTGATGCCGGTCTCGTCGTCGGAGACCGCGAAGCCCAGCGGCGTGTTGCGCGCGATCTCCTGGGCGCCGATGTTCGAGGTCATGATCACGATCGCGTGGCGGAAGTCGACCGTCCGCCCCTGCGAGTCGGTCAGCCGGCCGTCCTCCAGGATCTGCAACAGGATGTTGAAGACGTCCGGGTGCGCCTTCTCGATCTCGTCGAGCAGGAGCACGCAGTACGGCTTGCGCCGCACGGCCTCGGTGAGCTGGCCGCCCTCGTCGTAGCCGATGTAGCCCGGAGGCGAGCCGACCAGGCGGCTGACGGCGTGCTTCTCCATGTACTCCGACATGTCGATGCGCACCATCGCGTCCTCGTCGCCGAACAGGAACTCGGCGAGCGTGCGGGCCAGCTCGGTCTTGCCCACGCCCGATGGGCCGAGGAAGACGAACGAGCCCGTCGGGCGCTTGGGGTCCTTCAGGCCGGCACGCGAGCGGCGGATGGCCTTCGAGATGACCTCGACCGCCGGCGCCTGCCCGATGACGCGCTTGTGGAGCTCGTCCTCCATGCGCATGAGCTTCTGCGTCTCGGCCTCGGTGAGCTTGAACACCGGGATGCCGGTCCACATCGAGACGATGTCGGCGATCTCGTCCTCGCCGATGGCGGGCCGCTCGTGCTCGCCCTCGCCACGCTCCCACTGCTCTTCGAGCTCGCGCTTCTTGTTGGTGAGCTTGCGCTCCTGGTCGCGCAGGTTCGCGGCCTTCTCGAACTCCTGCGCCTCGATCGCGGCCTCCTTGGCGCGCCGGGTGTCCTCGATCTCCTCTTCGAGCTCGCGGTACTTCGGCGGGGAGGTCATCGACTTGATGCGCATGCGCGACGCGGCCTCGTCGATGAGGTCGATGGCCTTGTCGGGCAGCTGGCGGTCGGAGATGTAGCGGTCGGCCAGCTCGGCGGCGGCCTCGAGGGCCTCGTCGGTGATCTCGACCTTGTGGTGGCTCTCGTAGCGATCGCGCAGCCCCTTGAGGATCTGAACGGTCTCCTCGGTGGTGGGCTGATCAACGCGGATCTGCTGGAAGCGGCGCTCCAGGGCGCTGTCGCGCTCGAGGTACTTGCGGTACTCGTCGAGCGTGGTGGCGCCGATGGTCTGCAGCTCCCCGCGGGCCAGGGCCGGCTTGAGGATCGACGCGGCGTCGATCGCGCCCTCGGCGGCGCCCGCCCCGACGAGATTGTGCAGCTCGTCGATGAACAGGATGATGTCGCCGCGCTGGGTGATCTCCTTCATCACCTTCTTCAGGCGCTCCTCGAACTCGCCGCGGTACTTCGAGCCGGCCACGAGGGCCGCGAGATCCAGCGTGTAGATCTGCTTGCCCTTGAGCAGCTCGGGCACGTCGGCGTTGGTGATGCGCTGGGCGAGGCCCTCGACCACGGCGGTCTTGCCGACGCCCGGCTCACCGATGAGCACCGGGTTGTTCTTGGTGCGGCGCGAGAGGATCTGCATGATCCGCTCGATCTCGGTCTCGCGACCGACCACGGGGTCGAGCTTGCCCTCGGCCGCGAGCTTGGTCAGGTTGCGCCCGAACTGGTCGAGCAGCTTCGAGGACTTCTTGCCCTCGCCCGACGTGCCGGCAGCGCCGGCGCCCGCGCCCGCGCCGCTCTGACGGCGGCCTCCGGGCCCGGAGAGCATGCGGATGACCTCATTGCGGATCTTCTCGGAGTCCGCGTCGAAGTCGAGGAGGATGCGCGCGGCGACCCCCTCGTTCTCGCGTACGAGGCCGAGCAGGATGTGCTCGGTGCCGATGTAGTTGTGTCCCAGGCTCAGCGCCTCGCGGAGGGCGAGCTCGAGGACCTTCTTGGCGCGAGGGGTGAACGGGATCTGCCCGGACGTCACTTCCTCGCCGGAACCGACGATGCGCACGACCTGCGCGCGCACGCGCTCCACAGTGATGTCGAGGGACTCGAGCACGCGAGCAGCAAGCCCCTCCTCCTCGCGCAGCAGGCCGAGCAGGATGTGCTCGGTCCCGATGTAGTTGTGCTTGAGCGTTCGCGCTTCCTCTTGCGCGAGAACGACGACCTGACGGGCCCGTTCTGTAAATCGCTCGAACATGTGCTGCTGGTCCTTCCTGCTGTGCGGGTTGAAGCCTCAGCCTCGGTCGATGCTTGGTCCTTGGAGTGTGGTTCGCGGGACGGGGTATCGCCCGACTACTCACCTATTCGGTCATAACCGCCGAGAGGATGAGTCGATCGGTTTTTGCTGGCAGGCCATGAGCCAGTCTACCAACGTGTCTTCGGGCCCCTGCGCCACGACCCAAGGGCTTCCCGCAGAGTGGGCGAACTACGCCGTCGGGACCCCTCATGCCCCGCCGAGCGCGCCACGAACGGCGGCCTCGTCGAGACCGTGCTCCCGCAGGAGGGCAGAGCTCGTACCGCCGAGGCCCAGCATGGCCAGCAGGATGCGCGCATCGACGCGCGGATGGCCGAGGTCGCCGACCGGCAGCTCGCGGTCGCCGAGCCACACCGGGACCGGGCCGCCCTCGCCCACGGCGCGGTCGAGATCGAAGCGCTGCGGCGGGTGGATCAGGTGCTGCAGCGCCTCGTCGCGCAGGCGCGCCGGGTCCAGGCTGCTGAGCTGCACGGCCTCGGGGTCCGCGGCCAGCGCGAGCAGGAGGTGGGCGGGCCCCGCGAGCTCGTGCCCGAGGCGCTCGGCCTCGTGCGGAGCGGCTTCGAGGGCGCGCTTGGCGGCGTCGGTGAACGGCAGCTCGCCGTCGCCCGGGCCGTCGCCCACGCCGATGCGGACCCGGACGTCGTGCGCGCTCAGCGGCACGAGCAGCGCGATGGTGCCCAGCACGCCGAGCAGCAGGTGGCCGGTGCCGATCGCGCCGCTGCGCAGGGCCTGCGCCTCCAGGTGGGCCAGCGCGATCGCCTGCCGGCCGTCGGCCGTGTAGCGCTCCAACACTCAGCCGAGCCTAGCCGAGCAGGAAGCGCTGGACGGCGCGCCGGCCGGCGGCGCCCGGGGACCGCGACTGGACGGAGTGCCCGGCTCCGGGGACCACGACGAGCTTGCCCTGCGGGGTGTGCGCCGCCTGCTCGCGCGCCCAGGGCAGCGGCGTGGAGAGGTCGTGGTCGCCCGCGAGCAGCAGCGTCGGCACCGGCGGCAGGTCGCCGCTGCGCGGCGGCGCCGGGGCGGGCGTGGGCGGCCAGCGCAGGCAGGTCTGGGCGAAGCCGTTGCCGACCACCGTCGCGTGGTCGTACGGGGCCGGGTCGGTGCGGGCGGCGGCGCGCCGCAGCGCCGCCTCGCGGCCGGCGAGCGGCGTCGTAGGCGGCCCCCACGGCGCGCGCACGTCCGCGCACAGGGTCGCGGCGTGCAGGCCCTGGCTGAGGACTGCGGCCGGCGTACGCTGGGCTCGGCGCACGACGCGCACGATCCGGTCGAGATGGCCCGGATGGCCGGCGCGCGCCTCGCGCAGCGCCGCGACCACCCCGGGGAAGCCGGGCGCGCCGACGCTCATCGCCACGAGGGTGTCGTCGAGCTCGGCGCCGTCGTGGCGCGCGCGCACCACCGCCGCGAGGTCGGCCGCCGGGTCGCCCGGGCAGTGCTGCGCGCGGCAGACGAGGCGCAGCACCCGCGCGGTCTCGTGCATGCCGTCGACCTCGAGGGCGTCGAGGCCAGCCGCCGGCACGACGGAGTCGAGCACCAGCCGGGCCACGCGGTCGGGATGGGCGATCGCGTAGCGCTCGGCCACGAAGGTGCCGTAGGAGACGCCGTCGAGCGTGAGCTTCTCGGCCCCCAGCGTGGCCCGCAGCGCGTCGAGGTCCGCGACCGTGTCGGCGGTCGAGTAGAAGCGCCGCCGCGGGCCGAGCGCCTGTGCGCACGCCTCGACGGTGCCGCGCGGCGGCACGGTGAGGTCCGAGGTCCCCATCGCCCGTTGCAGAGCCGGACAGCGCAGCGCCCCGGCGCCGGTGCCGCGCTGGTCGAACATGACCAGGCGATAGTCGTGCAGGAGCCGGCGCATGCGCTGGCGCGCCCGCGGGACGAAGGCCACGCCGCCCTGCCCCGGGCCGCCGGTGAGCGCGAGCAGCACGCCCCTGGGCGCGCCGGCGTTGTCGGCCGCCGCGACGGCCAGGCGCAGCTGGCCCGGCGTGCGGCCCGAGTGGTCCAGGGGGACGACGAGCGACGAGCACGTGAAGCCCGGCGCGTCCGGGCACGGATGCGAGCCGGCCAGGCGCGGCGCCGGCGCCGGCGCCGGCTGCGTGGCGACGGTCGCCCGCGTCGTCGTGCTGTGGACGGCGCCCTTGCCCCCGCCCCCGCACGCCGTCATCGCGACGGCCAGGGCGATGACGGTGGCGCGGCGCACGAGCCGTCAGTCGCGCATCGCGGGGAACAGCACGACCTCGCGGATCGTGCGCTTGCCGGTGAGCAGCATCACCAGCCGGTCGATCCCGATGCCGATCCCGCCGGCGGGCGGCAGCCCGTGCTCGAGCGCCTGCAGGTAGGCCTCGTCCAGGGGCATGGCCTCGTCGTGACCCTCCTCGGCGAAGCGGCGCTGCGCCTCGAAGCGGGCGCGCTGCTCGTCGGGATCGTTGAGCTCGGAGAAGGCGTTGGCGATCTCCATCCCGCCCGCGAAGGCCTCGAAGCGCTCCACCAGCCCCGGCTCGGAGCGGTGGTCCTTGGCCAGCGGGGAGATCTCCTTGGGGTAGTCGATGACGAACGTCGGCGCCACGAGCGTCGGCTCGACGACCTTGGAGAACAGGTCGTCGACGAGCTCGGGCCACGTCAGCCCGTCGGTCGGGATCTCGGACCCCGACGCCGCGATCGCGCTCGCGAGGGCGTCGCGGTCGCGCAGCGCGAGCACGTCGATCCCCGTCGCCGCGTGGATGGCGTCGCGCAGGGTGACCCGGCGGTAGGGCGGCGTGAAATCGATCTCACCGACATAGCCCGCGGCCATGGCCACACGCGGCAGCAGCTCCTCGACGCGGCGCATCACGTCGTTGTAATCCGCGTAGGCTTCGTACCACTCGACCACCGTGAACTCGGGGTTGTGCTTGTAGGAGATGCCCTCGTTGCGGAAGTTCTTGCCGATCTCGTAGACGCGCTCGAGGCCGCCGACGATCAGGCGCTTGAGGTAGAGCTCGGTGGCGATGCGCAGGTAGAGGTCGCGGTTCAGCGCGTTGTGGTGGGTGGTGAACGGCCGCGCCATCGCCCCGCCGTAGAGCGGCTGCAGGATCGGCGTCTCGACCTCGACGAAGCCCTCACCGTCGAGATAGGAGCGCACCGCGCTGATGATCTTCGCGCGCGCGACGAACAGCGCCCGGGCCTCCTCGGAGGCCATGAGGTCGAGCTCGCGGTGGCGAAAGCGCGTCTCGACGTCCTGCAGGCCGTGGAACTTGTCCGGCGGCGGGCGCAGGCTCTTGGCCAGCAGCTCGAAGCCTTCAACGCGCAGCGACAGCTCGCCGCGGCGCGAGCGGAAGGCCACCCCGTCGACGCCGACGATGTCGCCGAGGTCGAGGTCGAGCAGGCGGGCCATCGCCTCCTCGCCGAGGACGTCGGCGCGGGCCTGCAGCTGCATGCGCCCCGAGCGGTCGTCGAGGTCGAGGAAGGCCATCTTCCCCTGGCCGCGGCGGGCGTGCAGGCGCCCGGCGACGCGGTAGTGCGCATCGGTGTCCTCGCCGGCCGGCAGGTCGGCATGGGCGGCGTGGACGGCGCTGACCGGCACCACGCCCGGGAAGGCGTGCGGGAACGGCTCGACGCCGTCCGCGCGGAGAGCCTCGAGCTTCGCCCGCCGTGCCGCGAGGAGCTCGGAGCCTTCCTCCTCGGCCATCGCGGCCTTACGCGACGTCGATCTTGGTGATCTTCAGCTTGCGCTTCTTGCCGCTGGGCAGCGAGACGTCGACGGTGTCGCCGCGCTTGTGCCCGAGCAGCGCCTTGCCCACCGGTGACTCGTTGGACAGCCGCTTCTCCGAGGGCTTGGCCTCGGCGGAGCCGACGATCGTGTACTTGTCGCTCTCGCCCGTCTTCTCGTCCTTGATGTTGACGGTCACGCCGACCTTGACGATGTCGGTCGAGAGGTCGGAGGTGTCGACCACCTGCGCAGAGCGCAGGCGCTCCTCGAGCTGGGCGATCTTCTGCTCGAGCATCATCTGCTCGTTCTTGGCGTCGTCGTACTCGGAGTTCTCCGAGATGTCGCCGAACTCGCGCGCTTCCTTGATGCGCTCGGCGACCTCGCGGCGCTTGGTGGTCTGCAGGTCGTCGAGCTCGCGCTGAAGCGTCTCGAGGCCTTGCGGAGTGAGGATGACGTCCTTGGGCATGGGGGCCTGATGTTCTCTGGGATGGACCGCCTGAGACACGAAACCCCGCTCGCTGGCGGGGAGGGCGCAGACGGCGTGGCTGGACGAGCGGGGCAGTATAGCGCCGCGTCAGGCCGCGGCCGCCAGCGCCTGCAGGCCGGCCAGGACCGCTCGCGCCTCCGCAATGGTGGCCGTCCCCTGCATGGCTTGCTGCACCGCCTTGGAGGCGTGCAGATGCTCCAAATACCACGGATAGAACTTGCGCAAATAGCGCCCAGCGCGGTCGGCGCCGAGGTGCTCGACGGCGCGCTGCATCACCCATTCGAGCTCGGCGAGGACCTCGTCGTCGGTGGGTCCGGCGGCCCGCGTGCCGAGCACCTGCCCGAACAGCCACGGGTTGCCCAGCGAGCCGCGGGCGAGCATGACGGCGGTGGCCCCGGTGCGCTCATAGCCGGCGTGGACAGCCTGCGCCGTGCTCATGCCACCGGTGAGGATCACCGGCGCGTCCAGGCTCTGCACGAGCCGCGCGGCGAGGTCGTAGTCGGGCGTGCCCTTGTGGTGCACCGCGGCGCTGCGCGGGTGAAAGCCGATCGCGCTCACGCCCGCGTCGTGGACGAGGCGGTGGGCGAGCTCATAGCCGTCGGTCTCCCCCGGGCGCTGGCCGGAGCGCAGCTTGACGGTCACCGGCAGCCCCGAGCCCTCGCGGGCGGCGCGCGCGACCGCCACCGCGGTGTCGGGGTCCTTGATGAGCGCCGCGCCGGCGCCGGTCTTGCACACCTTGGGCACCGGGCAGCCCATGTTGAGGTCGATGAGGTCGGCGCCGTGCTCGGCCACCGTCGCCGCCGCCGAGCGCATGACGTCGGGGTCGTGGCCGAAGAGCTGGATGGAGACCGGCCCGTGCGCGCGCTCGTCGGGATGGATGCGCAGCAGCTCGCGCATCGTCTTCTCGTTGCGGTGGTGGATGGCGAAGGTCGAGACCATCTCCGACACCGCGAGCCCCGCCCCGTAGCGCTTGGCCTGCAGGCGCACGAACCAGTTGCCGATCCCGGCCAGGGGCGCGAGCAGCACCCGGTTGGGGACCTCGACGGGCCCGATCCGCCACGGCGTGCCGAGCTCAGGCGTTGCGCTCATGCAACAAGCGTAGGCCGGTGAGCGTGAGCAGGTCGTCCGTGTCGTCGATCTCCTCGGTGAACGGCACGATGTGCTCGGCCAGGCCGCCGGTGGCGATCGTCTCGGTCTCGGGCCCCATCTCGGCGCGCAGGCGCCGCACGATGCCGTCGACCGAGCCGGCGAAGCCGTAGATCACGCCACTGCGGATGGCGTCGACCGTCGTCTTGCCGATCAGCGAGCGCGGCGTGCCGAGCTCGATCTTGGGCAGCGCGGCCGCGCGGTTGGTCAGCGCCTCCATCGAGATCTCGACGCCGGGCATGATGATCCCGCCCAGGTACTCGCCCCCGGCCGACACGGGATCGAAGGTCACGGCGGTGCCGAAGTCGACCACCACGCACGCGCCCTTGACGCGTTCGTAGGCGGCGACGGCGTTGACCAGGCGGTCGGGGCCGATCTCGCGCGGGTTGTCGTAGCGCAGGGCCATCCCGGTCTTGAGGCCCGGGCCGACCACGAGCATGGTGTGGTCGAGGTAGCGCGCCGCCATGGCCTCCCACTCGGGACGCAGCTGGGGCACCGTGCTCGACACGATCGAGGCGGTCAGGTCGGCCAGGCCGATGCCGCGCAGCTCGAGCAGGTTGCGCAGCACGGCGCCGAGCTCGTCGGCCGTGGAGTCGCGCACGGTGGTGAAGCGCCAGTGCTCGACCAGCGCGCCATCGCGATAGGTCCCGAAGTGGGTCTGGGTGTTGCCGACGTCGACGACGAGGAGCACGGCATAGGATCGTCCCATGTCAGCGAAGCTCTACGTCGTCCACGGGTCGCATCCGTGCGCCACGGTGCAGCGCGCGCTCGACATGAAGGCGGTGCCCTACGAGGTCGTCGAGCTGCTGCCGCCGCTGCACGCCGCCCTGCAGCGGCTGCGCTTCGGCACGCGCACGGTGCCCGGGTTGACGCTGGAGTCCGGCGAGAAGCTCGTGGGCTCGCGGGCCATCCTGCGGCGCCTGGAGGAGCTGGCGCCGGAGCCTGCGCTCTTCCCGGCCGACCCCGACGCGCGCGTCCACGTCGAGCGCGCCGAGGAGTGGGGCGACGAGGTGTGGCAGCCGATGGCGCGGCGCCTGGTGTGGACGACCCTCGCCATGGAGCCCCGCGCCATGGTCAGCTACCAGGATGGCTCACGGCTGCCGCGCCTCCCGACACCCGCGGTGCTGGCCCTGGCCCCGATCGTCGTCGGCGTGGAGCGCCGCCTCAACGGCGCGCAGGAGGGCGCCGTCCGCGCCGACCTGCGCTCGCTGCCGGGCCACCTCGACCGCATCGACGGCTGGCTGGCCGAGGGCGTGCTGGGCGGCGAGACGGTCAACGCCGCCGACCTGCAGATCGCCACAACCTCCCGGCTGATGCTGACGATCGGCGACGTGCGCCCGTTCTTCGCCGGGCGCCCGGCCGAGGCGCACGCGATGGGGCTGTTCGCGGAGTGGGCCGGGTCCACCCCGCCGGGCGTGTTCCCGGCGGAGTGGCTGTCGGCCGCGTAGGGCTCAGGCGGTCTGCGCCGCGCGCTCGCGCACGAAGCCGCGGATGGCGTCGGCGAGCGCCTCGGGCGCGTCCTCGGCCACGAAGGTCCGCGCGCCGGCGATCGGCTCCAGCCGGGCGCCGAGCGCCGCCGCCAGCCGCTCGCCGAGCTCGCGCGGGAAGAAGCGATCGTCCTGCCCCCACACCACGAGCGAGGGGATCTTGAGCGATGGCAGGCGCGCTGCGGCGTCGAGCATCGTCGCCTTGTCGATCGCGCGCATGAAGGCCGCGGCGTCGCGGCGGACGTCGGCGTCCTCGAGGAACGGCTTCACCCAGGCGCCGGTCACCTCGTCGGGGAGTTCGTGGGCGAGCCGGCCGTAAGCCAGCGGCGTTCGCCGCGCCTTGGCCGAGCGCATCGGCTGCACGGCGGCGAACAGCGCACCGGGCACACGCGCCGCCTTGACCATCGGCACGAACTCCTTGGGCGGGAAGACCTCAAAGCAGTCGCAGTTGGTGAGCAGCAGGCGCCCGACCCGCTCGCCGTGGTCCAGCGCGACGAGCTGACTGATGGCGCCGCCGGTGTCGTTGCCCACGAGCGTGACGTCCTCGAGGTCCAGCGCGGCCATGAAGTCGCCGACCAGCCGCGCGACGCTCGCCGGCGAGAGGTCCGCATCGGCGTTCATCGCCGTGCGATGCGACCCGAGCGGGAGGTCGGGTGCGATGCAGCGGGCGTCGCCCTGCAGCAGGGGCGTCACCTTGCGCCACAGCTCGCCGTCCACCAGCAGGCCGTGAAGGAAGACCACCGGCGGGCCCTCGCCGGTGTCGCGATAGTGGATGGTCCCCTGTGGGAGCGTGATCTCGGGCATGTCGTCCTCGCGATCGTCTAGCTTTGCGTACAGACTGTACGTATAATGCATACAGACAGTATGAATGTCAAGCGAACCAAGCACGCCGAACGCTCCGAGGCGACCCGCGCCGCGCTCGTCGCCGCCGCGCGCCCGCTCTTCGCCGAGCGCGGGTACGCGGGCGTCGGCACCGAGGAGATCGTGCGCGCGGCCGGGGTCACGCGCGGCGCGCTGTACCACCAGTTCGCCGACAAGCGCGAGCTCTTCGCCGCGGTCTTCGAGCAGGTCGAGGCCGACGTGACCCAGCGCACTGCACGGGCCGCGGTCGCCTCGGGCGCCAGCGATCCGCTCGCGGTGCTGCGCGTCGGCGCCGTCGGCTGGCTCGAGGCGTGCTCTGAGCCCGAGGTCCAGCGCATCGTGCTGCTCGACGGCCCGGCGGTCCTCGGCTGGGCGGCGTGGCGCGAGATCGGGATGCGCTACGCCCTCGGCCTCATCGAGAACGAGCTGCAGGAGGCGGTCGACGCCGGCAGCCTGCAGCCCCAGCCGGTCGCCGCCCTCGCCCACGTGCTGATGGGGGCGCTCGACGAGGCCGCCCTGTACGTCGCGACGGCCGACGACCAGGACGCCGCGCGCGCCGAGGTCGGTGCCGTGCTCGATCGCCTATTCGGTTCGCTCGCCTGAGGCCGGCAGGCGCAGCGGCGGCCCCTCGCGGCGCACACCCTCGTCGAGCGGCATGGCGGCCAGGCAGTCGCTCAGCCGCGTGCCGTCGGGGGTCCGCAGGTCGAAGTCGAGCTCGAGCAGCGGGATGAGCACGAAGCGGCGGTTGGTGGCCTGCGCGTGGGGCAGCGTCAGGCGCTCGGAGGCGTAGGGCTCGTCGCCGAGCAGCAGCAGGTCGACGTCGATCGGGCGGGGCGCGTGGCGGACGCCGCTCTCCAGGTCGCGCCCCAGCTCTCGCTCGATGGCCTTGCAGGCGTCGAGCAGCTCCTCGGGCGCCAGCGCGGTCTCCACCCGCGCGCACGCGTTGAGGAAGGAGGGCTGGTCGAGGATCTCGCCCACCGGGTCGGTGTCGTAGGTCGACGAGCAGGCGAGCACGATCACCCCGTGGCCGGGCAGCGCGTCGATGGCGGCCTGGAGGTTCGCGCGCCGGTCCCCCACGTTGGAGCCCAGGCCCAGGTAGCCCCTCATGCCTCGGCCCTGCGCCGGATGGCGGCGAGCATCTCGCGCCGCGTGATCGAGCTGAACGGCCCGATGAGGCGCCAGTAGCGCCCGAAGCGCCGGCGCGCCGTGGCGTCGGTGGCGGCGATCCGCGTCTCGGTCCCCACGCGCGAGGCGCCGCCGTCGGGCGCGACGGTGAAGGCCGCCGCGACGCGCACCCAGCCGGGCTCGGCGAAGGACGCGAGCTCCTCGGCCGAGGCGATCGTGCGATGGCCGCCGCGCAGGCGCCAGGGCGAGAGCACGCCACCCGCGACGACGGCGTAGGGCTCGTCCACAAGCGCGACGAGGCCGATGCGCCGCAGCCGCTCGATGGTCGGCCGGTCGTCGAACGTGCGGCGCCCGAGCGTGCGAACGCGCATGAGGGCGCCGGTCACCGGCAGGTCGCGGCCGGTGAACTCGCGCATCGCGGCGGCCGCGCGCTGCGGTGGGGCGGCCACGCGCACGGCGTGCGCGCTGCGCCAGTCCCACGTCGCCAGGACGTCGTCGATCGTCATCGCGCGCCGTCCACGATCAGGGCGAGCTGGCGCGAGTGGGCGAGCAGCACGCCGTCGCGGCTCCACAGCTCGCCGTCCTCCTCGAAGAAGCCGTGGGCCGCCGTCGACGATCGGAAGACGGCGAGGACCGGCTCCTCGGCGATGGCCGCAGCGGCCGCCGGCGCGCGGAAGTGAACCGTGAGGTCGATGGTGGGCGCCGTCACCGGCCGCGTGAGGCGCGGCAGCGGCGACGGCCACCAGGCGTCGGCGTACATCGCCAGCGCGGGCGCGTCGAGCGCCTGCGGGTCGGCGAAGCGCAGCCAGCCGCCCGTGACCGACTCCTCAGCGCCCGCGTAGAGCGGCGCGCCCAGGGTCGGGCGCATCACGAAGTTCGCGGTGATGGGCACCTGGGCGACGGGCGGGAGGCGCTCGACGTCCTCGGGCGCGCTCGCGGCGGGCGCCTGCGCCGCGTAGTCCAGCGCGCCGTCGAGCTCGACGGCGAAGGCCGCGACCGCCAGCACGCACAGCGTGCCGGCCTGCGACAGCCGCGCGGTCACGGTGCTCAGCGAGCGCCCGCTGCGCTCGACCTCGACGTCGACGCGCACCTCGCCCTCGGCGGGCGGGCGCAGGTAGTGGCAGGTCAACGAGCGCGCCTCGCGCGCGGGGTCGTCGAGCTCGGCGATCATCGCGCGCAGCACGAGCGCCGCGAGGTAGCCGCCGTTGGCGCCCAGCTGGGTCGCCCACGCGGCGTCGCAGGTGGCGCGCCAGCCTCCGTCGCCCAGCGGCGCCACCGCGGTCGCGCGTGCGAAGGCGCTCACCGCTAGTCGCCGGACTGCCGCCACACCTCGACGGAGACCGACTCGACCGGCAGCGGGATCGGGGGCTCGGGCTTGGTCGCCTTGACCCACACCTCCTCGGCAGCGAAGTCGGCCAGCAGGCGGTCGGCGAGGGCGGAGCACAGGCGCTCGAGCGTCTTGTAGGAGCGCTGCTGGGCGACGAGCGCCACGCGCTCGCAGACGGCGGCGTAGTCGACGGTGTCCTCGACGAGGTCGGTGACCGTCGCGTCGCACTCGCCGACCTCGAGGCGCAGGTCGAGGACCAGCCGCTGGCCGACCTCGCGCTCCGCGGCGCTGACGCCGTGATGGGTGTAGAGCGAGAGCCCGGTGACCTCGATGGTCACCTCGGTCTGCGGCGCCGCGCGCTCGTCGTCGTCGTAGTCCTCGTCGTCCTCGAGCTCGTCGTCGAGCTCCTCGTCGTCGTCAGGGGCCATCGGCGCGCAACGTAGCAGTCGCCACCGCCAGGGCGTCCTTCGTCGGCGCCACGTCGTGGACGCGGAAGACGCTGGCCCCGCGCTCCAGCGCGAGCACCGTCGTCGCCACCGTCGCCGCGACGCGGTCGTGCGGGTTCTCGCGCCCCGTCAGACGGCCCAGGAACGACTTGCGCGAGGTCCCGATGACCACCGGGAACCCGATGGTCGCGATGCGGTCCAGCCGCCGCAGGAGCTCGAGGTTGTGCTCGAGCGTCTTGCCGAAGCCGATACCCGGGTCGACCAGGATGCGCTCCTCGCGCACGCCCTCGCGCACCGCGAACTCCACGCGCTCCTCCAGGAAGGCGCGGACGTCGTCGACGACGTCGTCGTAGCGGGGGTCGTCCTGCATCGTGCGCGGATCGCCCAGCATGTGCATCAGGCAGCAGTCGCAGCCGCGATCGGCCACGAAGCCGGCCAGCTCGGGCTCCTGGCGGAAGGCGGTGACGTCGTTGACGAAGCTGGCGCCCGCGTCCACGGCCGCCTCGGCCACCGTCAGCTTCGCGGTGTCGACGCTGATCTGCGCGCCCGCGCCGCGCAGGGAGTGCACGACGGGGACCACGCGGCGCAGCTCCTCGTCGACGCCGACCGGATCGGCGCGGGGCCGGGTCGACTCGCCGCCGACGTCGACGATGTCGGCCCCCTCCTGGACGAGCGAGCGCGCGTGCTCGACCGCGCGATCGAAGGCGAACCACTCCCCGCCGTCGGAGAACGAGTCGGGCGTGACGTTGAGGATGCCCATGATCCGTGCGTCCATCGCCGCGGATCCTAGGTCCACCGTCGCTCAACCGCCCCGGCGCAGGGCCGATGACCTCGGCGATGGCTGCCCAAGGCACCTGGCTGTGCCCCACCCCGCTGCATCGCGCGCGCCTCCTCGACCTGGAGGCCAAGCTCGCGCGGCCGCGGGCGATCATGTACGGCTCGCTGGCGATCGCCTTCCTCGTCGCGATCCCGTGGGTCGGCTGGCTGCCGTTCATCCCCCTCGCCGGCGCGGTCCTGGGCTACAGCGCGCTGCGGCCCTGGATCAGGTCCGCCGCGCGGCCCGAGTACGTGGTCGCCGCCACCGTGGTCAACGCGCAGGTCCTCATCGCGGCGGGCATCGCCGTGACCGGCGCCGCCCAGAGCCCGGCGATCGCCGTCATCCTGCTGCCGCTCGTCACCCTGCCCGCGCGCTTCTCGACGCGCGGCGTCCACGCCGGGCTCGCCCTCACCGTGGCCCTGCTGCTGGCGGCGACGGCGGGCGCCGATCCCGCCGGCTTCGCCGCCGACCCGAGCTTCGCGCTCATCGGGGTGGCCGCCGCCGTGGGCCTCACCGCGTTCGCCCAGTTCCTCATGAACGCCGAGATGCAGCAGCGCTCGGAGTCGGCCCTCGACCCGCTCACCGGCCTGCTCAACCGCACCTCGCTGACGGCGCGCTTCGCCGAGATCGCCGAGCAGGCGGCGCTGGCCGACAACCCGGTGTGCGTCGTCGTGTGCGATCTCGACGGCTTCAAGGCGATCAACGACGAGCACGGCCACGACCGCGGCGATGCCGTGCTGAGGGAGGCAGCCCTGCTGCTGCGCAGGCAGCTGCGCTCGTTCGAGCTCATCTACCGCCTCGGCGGCGAGGAGTTCCTGCTCGTGCTCCCCGGCCTCACGCTGGGCGAGGGCCGCGACGTGGCCGAGCGCACCCGCGCCGCCTTCGAGGCCGAGCAACCCGGCGGCCTCGCGGTCACCGCGTCGATGGGCGTCGCCGCCGCGCGCGGCGAGGACATCGCCTACAAGCCCCTGTTCCGTGCCGCCGACGCGGCGCTGTACGAGGCCAAGCGCAGCGGGCGCAATCGCGTTGTGGTGGTGGGCGACGAGGGCGAGGTCCGCGTCGCCGGGACGCCGGCGCGGCGGCGGGCGGCGTAAGGGCGCTCGCTCTTCTTCCGCGCGCGTCTGCGGCGCTGTGCGGCGTCGAACTGCATCACCGAGGGGACGGTGTCCCGGCGCTGGTCCTGAGGGTGGGCCGGGAAATACATCTCACAGATGAAATATCCGGCCCACCCCCGCAACCGGCGCCGGGACTACGCCACAGCCCTCCCCGCGACGAGCACCCGCTGCACCTCGAGCCGATCGTCGAGCACCACCACGTCCGCCGGCGCGCCCACCGCCAGGCGCCCGAGGTCGGGCCGGCGCGCGATCCGCGCGGGCACGGTGCTCGCCGCCTCCAGCACCTCCTCCAGCGGCGCGCCCAGGCGATGCAGATTGCGCACGCCGTCAAGGATGCTCGCGGCGCTGCCCGCCAGCGTCCCGTCGGCGCGGCGCACCGCGCCGCCCGCGGCGGTCACCGGCGTCCCGCCCAGCGTGAACCGACCGTCGCCCAGTCCGGCGGCGGCCACCGCGTCGCTGACCAGGCAGAAGCGCCCGCGGGCCGCGCGCCAGGCCACGAGGACGGTCTCGTCGGCCAGGTGATGGCCGTCCACGATCAGCTGGACCGTGACGTCGGCGCGCGCGAGCGCGGCCATCGCGATCCCGGGGTCGCGCGGCGTGCTCGGGCGCATGGCGTTGAACAGGTGCGTGACCGTGCGCGCGCCGCGGTCGAAGGCGGCATGCGCCTGGGCTGCCGTGGCGTCGGTGTGCCCGCAGGAGACCGTCACGCCGCGAGCGACCAGCTCGTCGACGAGCTCCAGGGCGCCGGGCAGCTCGGGCGCGAGCGTCATACGGGTCACGGGTCCCGCATCCAGCAACCGCCGCAGCAGCGCCGGGTCGGGCGCGCGCCGGCTCTCGGCGTCGTGAGCGCCCAGGCGCAGCGGCGAGAGGAACGGGCCCTCGAGGTGGGCGCCGATGACGCGTGGACCGCAGCCGTCGACCGGCACCGCGTGCAGGGCGGCCACGAGGCCGGCCTCGGGCGCGGTGACGAACGTCGGCTGAAAGGCGGTGACGCCCGCGGCCAGCAGCGCCGTGCCGGCACCGCGGTAGCCCTCGCCATCGGCATGCTGGAAGTCGACGCCGGCGAAGCCGTTGACCTGCAGGTCCACGAACCCCGGGGCGGCGAGGCCCCGCCCGGCGCCGCCGACCCCCAGCGCACCGACGACCCCA
Organism: uncultured Actinomycetes bacterium; assembly: GCA_963806015.1. Classification (GTDB taxonomy): domain Bacteria; phylum Actinomycetota; class Thermoleophilia; order Solirubrobacterales; family Solirubrobacteraceae; genus JAOPZW01. The sequence goes on from CAWDWM010000002.1 coordinate 549,348, forward strand.
TCCACGACGTCCACGTCGCCCGGCACGAAGGCGCCGTCGACCAGTGCCGCGGCCACGCCGAGCCTCACGGCTACATCCGCAGGAACGAGGCGCCGTTGACGTCGATCACGGTGCCGCTGGCCATCTCGGCCCCGGGCGAGGCGAGGTAGAGGACGGCGCGCGCGACGTCCTGCGGCTCCGCGACCCGGCCCAGCGGGCTCTCGGCGCGGATGTCGTCGCCCCGCGGCCCATCGAGCGTGTCGGCCGCCATGTCGGTCACCGTCCAGCCGGGCGCCACGGTGCTCACGGCGATGCGGTGCGGCCCCAGCGCGCGGGCCAGCGACTGGCCGAAGGCGACGAGGGCCGCCTTGCTGGCGCCGTACGCGGGCGACCGGGGCTCGCCGCGGAAGGCCCCGCGCGAGGAGACGTTGACGATCCGCCCACCGCCGGCCTCGATCATGTGCGGCACCGCGCACCACGCTGCGTTGGCGGGGCCGAGGAGATTGACCGCCAGGGTGTCCTGCCAGGCGCGCTGCCACTCCTCGTAGGTCGTGTCGGTGATCGGGTGCGGCGTGAAGACGCCGGCGTTGTTGACCAGCACGTCGAGGCCGCCCAGGCCCGCGGCCGCCTCGGCCACCATCGCGCGCACCGCCTCGGCATCGGCGAGATCGGCGCCCACGAGCACGTGGCCCTCGCCCGCCAACGACGCCACGACGTCCTCGGCCGCGTCGCGCGAGGCGCCGTAGTGCACCGCCACGCGGTCGCCCGCCGCCGCGAACTCCCGCGCCACCGCCGCGCCGATGCCCCGCGACGCCCCCGTCACCAGCACCGCCCGGCCGCCGGCCATCACGCGACCCGTCCGCGCCGCGCTCGCGCGCGCTCGCCGCGCGGCCCGCTCATGCGCTGCACGAGCTCGCCGGTCCCCACTTCGACCGCCCCGAGCCCGACCGCGCGCTCGCGCAGCGCCGGGTGCAGGTCGTAGTGATCGCCCTGGAAGCGCCGGCGCGGGATCCCCATCGCGGACGCGAAGACGTGCAGCTCGTCGAAGCCGGCGTCGCTGACCATGTGGCACCACCGCGTCCACGGCAGGCCCGCGTCGGGGTACTCGCGCAACGGGTCGACGAGGACGGCCACGTCCGCGCCGATCGGGTCAGGCGAGCTCGGGCTTCTCTGGCAGGTCCATCCCGCGTGCCTCCACGCCGCCGCCGGCCAGGCCGGGACGCGGGAGCGGGCGCGGAGCCTCGCGGCCCGGACGCTCGGGGACGGGCTCGCCGGGAAGCGGCGGGCCCGGAGGCGGAGCCTCGGTGCCGAAGACCTCTTCCTCGGTCGCGCCGGCGAGCAGGCCCTCGAACTCCTCCTTCTCGATCGTCTCGCGCTTGACGAGGATCTCGGAGATCACGCCCAGCGAGTCGCGGTGCTCGGTGAGGAGGTCCTTGGCGCGCTGGTGGGCGGCCTCGACGATCCGGCGGATCTCGTCGTCGATCTCGCGTGCGATCTCGTCGGAGTAGTCGGGCTCGGCGGAGAACTCGCGGCCCAGGAAGGGCTGGCCGTGGTCGTGGCCGAACACGCGCGGGCCGAGCTTCTCGCTCATCCCGAAGCGCATGACCATCTGCTTGGCCGTCGCGGTGACCTTCTCGAGGTCGTTCGACGCGCCGGTGGTGATCTCGCTGAAGACGATCTCCTCCGCGGCGCGGCCGCCGAGGGTCATGGCGAGGTTGTCGGTCAGCTCGGCCTTGGTGGTGAGGAACCGGTCCTCCTGGGGCATCGAGATGGTGTAGCCCAGGGCCTGGCCGCGGCTGATGATCGAGATCTTGTGGACGGGGTCGGAGTGCTCGAGGTAGTGCCCGACGATCGCGTGGCCCATCTCGTGATAGGCGGTGATCAGGCGCTCCTTGTCGCTCATGACCCGGGTCTTCTTCTCCGGGCCGGCGATCACGCGCATGATCCCCTCTTCGAGCTCCACCTGGGTGATCTCGCGCTTGCCGTTGCGCGCGCTCAGCAGGGCGGCCTCGTTGACCAGGTTGGAGAGGTCGGCGCCGGTGAAGCCGGGGGTCTGCCCGGCGAGCGCGTCGACGTTGATCTCCTTGGCCAGCGGCTTGCCGCGGGTGTGGACCTCGAGGATCTTGGAGCGGCCCTTGCGGTCGGGGCGGTCGACGACGATCTGGCGATCGAAGCGCCCGGGGCGCAGCAGGGCGGGATCGAGGATGTCGGGCCGGTTGGTGGCGGCGATGAGGATGATGTTGTCCTTCATCTCGAAGCCGTCCATCTCGACGAGCAGCTGGTTGAGCGTCTGCTCGCGCTCGTCGTGCCCGCCGCCCAGTCCGGCGCCGCGGTGGCGCCCGACGGCGTCGATCTCGTCCATGAAGATGATGCAGGGCGAGTTCTGCTTGGCCTGCTCGAAGAGATCACGCACGCGCGAGGCGCCGACGCCGACGAACATCTCGACGAAGTCCGAGCCCGAGATCGAGAAGAAGGGCACGCCCGCCTCGCCGGCCACGGCACGCGCGAGCAGCGTCTTGCCGGTGCCAGGCGGGCCGTAGAGCAGGACGCCCTTGGGAATGCGCGCGCCGAGGGCCTGGAACTTCTTGGGGTTCTCCAGGAACTCCTTGATCTCGTGGAGCTCCTCGACCGCCTCGTCGACGCCCGCCACGTCGCGGAAGGTGATCTTGGGCGAGTCGACGCTCATGCGCTTGGCGCGCGACTTGCCGAAGGACATGACCTTCGAGCCGCCGCCCTGCACCTGGTTCATGAGGAAGATCCAGAACCCGATGAAGATCAGGAAGGGCAGCACGTAGGTCAGCAGCGACAGCCAGCCGTTGCTCTTGGTGCCCTCGATGTTGTAGTCGTCGAGTTGGTGCGAGGCCTTGGCCTTCTCCAGACGCGACTCCAGCGACGGGGCGTTGTCGGGCAGGAACCCGCGCTCGTACTGCGCCCCGGTGCGCGGCTTGACGACGATCGTGTTGTCCTTCGTCTTGATGTCGACCGTCTTCACCTGCCCCGCATCGAGCTGCGTGATGAAGTCGCCGTAGGACGGGACGGGCTCAGAGCTGTGCGGCGAGACGAGCTTCTGAACGAAGAACGCCAGGACGACAACGATGAGGATCGGGAAGGCTGCGCTCTTGAAGAACCGGCTCATGAAGGCTTAGATCGGCGTCGGGCTCCCTCGACCTGAGGGGGCACCCGGGCAGGCAAGCCTACCAGGGGGTTTGGGGTTCCCATGCAGGCTGTACGTGCGTCCAGGCTCTCTGGATGTCCGCATCGCCACGCGCGGGCTATAGGTCTACGTCGGTCAACGCCGCCACATAGGGCAGGTTGCGGTAGCGCTCGGCGAAGTCCAGGCCGTAGCCGATGGCGAAACGGTCGGGGATCTCGAAGCCGACGAACTTGATCGGAAGCTCGACCTTGCGCCGGTCGGGCTTGGTCAGCAGCGCGCACACCTCCAGCGAGGCCGGATTGCGCGCGCCGAGATTGCGAAAGAGATATTGCAGCGTGAGCCCGGAATCGACGATGTCCTCGACGATCAACACGTGGCGGCCCTCGATCGCGGTGTCGAGGTCCTTGAGGATCCGCACCACGCCGCTGGAGTCGGTGGCCGACCCGTACGACGACACGGCCATGAAGTCGACCTCGCACGGGATCTCGATCTGGCGCATGAGGTCGGCGAGGAAGAACACCGCGCCCTTGAGCACCCCGACGAGCAGCAGGTCGCGATCGGCGTACTCCGCGCTGACCTCCTGGCCCAGGGTGCGCACGCGCTGCTTGAGGTCGTCGGGCTGGACGAGGATCTCGCCGATCTTGGGGTCGCGCATCAGGCGCGGACTATAAGCAGCGGCCCCGCCATGCAACATCCTGGGACCCGGGCGGCCTCCTCCATGACGATGACCACCATCGACCACGCCGAGCCGCGCGCCGTGAGCCGCCCGGCCATCCACTCCGACGAGCACGTGGCGAGCCGCGCACTGCAGGTCGCGCGGCGCACCGCCCTCGGGGTCCTCGGCGACCGCGAGGCCGCGGCCGACGTCGCCCAAGAGGTCGCCATCACCGCGGTGCGCCGCGCCGGGTCGCTGCGCGATCCCGTCGCCCTCGACGCCTGGCTGCACCGCATCGCCGTGCGCGCCGCGCTGCGCGAGGCGCGGAGGGCGGGCCGGCGCCGCGCGGCCGAGCGCGCCGGGCACGACCCGCCGCCACCGCTGCACGATCCCGGGCCGGCCGGGACGCTGGCGCTCCTGGAGGACCTCCCGCCCCGCCAGCGCGCCGCCCTGACCCTGCGCTACGTCCACGACCTCTCCGATGCGGAGATCGCGCGCGCCCTGCGCTGCCGGGCGGGAACGGTCCGCTCGCTGCTCTCCCGCGGGCGCGAGGCCGTGCGCAGCGCCATCACCGAAGCCGAAGACCGGAGCCCCCATGCTGACTGACACCGACCTGATCGAGACCTTCGCGCCGCTGCGCGAGGTCGAGCCCACGCCCGCGGAGATCGCGCGCGTCCTCGCCGCCGCCGACGAGCTGCGGGCGCCGCGCTCGCTCGGTCCCGCGCGCCGCCGTCCGGCGCGGGTCGTCGCGCTGGTCGCGGCGACCGCTGCCCTCATCGGGGGACTCGCGGCGCTGCCCGGGGGCGGCTCGGACCGGCCGCAGGACGCGCACGGCATCCTGCAGGCCGCGGCCGCGGTGGCCGCCCAGCAGCCCGGGCCCGCCGCGTACCGCTACACGCGGGCGCTCGACCGCTTCGTCTACGCGGTGAACGCGCCCGACGGGCAGCGCGGCCGCGTGGCCGAGCAGCAGAGCTCCGAGAACTGGACCTCGGACGGCTGGCGCGGACGGACCGCCGCCGCCCGCGGCAGCGCGACGTGGGCCGCGCCGCCGAGCGCAGCCCTGCTGACGGCGGCCGGGGACGTCGGCGCCGTGGTCAAGCCCTACGACGGCGACTACCGCTACGGCGACGGGCCGCTGGCGCGCGTGCCCTTCGACGCGATCCCCGACGACGCCGCCGGCGCCGGGGCGCTGCTCGAGGCCGCGATCGGCGACATGCGCTGGGGGCCCAATCCCCGTTCGCACCCGCACTGGGCGCCGGGCGTGGTCGACTCCGAGGTCGCGCGCAGCGCGGTCCTGCTGCTCTCGATGGGCAACCTCACGAGCGCCCAGCGTGCGGCGCTGTTCGGCCTGCTCGGCAGCCGCCCCGGCGCCCGCTCGTTGGGCGAGGTGACCGACGCGACCGGGCGCAAAGGGGTCGGCGTCGCGCTGCGCCTGCCGGACCTCGGCGCCGAGCTGCGGGTGATCATCGACCCCGAGACGAGCGACATCCTGCAGAGCTCGGAGGTCATGCCCCCGCCCCCGGCCCAGGCGCCCGAGCTGCCGCCCGGCGTGCACCACGCGCCACCCTGGCCGCCCGCGGTGTGGCTGTCCGAGCGCACCCAGGTGTTCCTGAGCACGGGCAGCGTCGCCGCGCTGGGGGACCGGCCCTAGGAGGATCCGGGCAGCGGCGGCGTCAGCTCGAACCGCAGCACCCCGCCCTCCACCACCGCCCGCGCGCCGTCGCCGACGTCCAGGGCGCCGTCCTCGCGGAGCGCGAGGATGGCGTCCAGGCGCGTGGGGGCGCGGGCGCACAGGCCCCCGGTGGCGGCCTCGGCGAGCCTGCGGACGATGAGCCGCGCGAGCGCCGGGGGGAGGTCGGCCAGGTACAGCAGCGAGATCCGGTCGCGTCCCGCCAGCGTCGTGTCGACGACGACGTCGAGGACCTCGGCCTCCTCACGCATTAGCTGGGCGGTGCGCACGACGTTGGCCGCCGCCCGTGGGTCGACCGCCTCCAGCGCGGCCAGCAGTCCGTGGCGGACGCGCCCGCGCGCGAAGTCGCCCGAGGCATTGGTGGCGTCGTCGCGCCAGGCCAGCCCGCGCGCGCGACACCACGCCCCCGTCTCCTCGCGGGTCACCGTCAGCAGCGGGCGCACCAGGCGGCCCGAGCGCGGGCGCATGCCGAGCAGCGCACGGCGCCCGGGCGAGGCGGCCAGCCGGTAGAGCACGGTCTCGGCCTGGTCGGAGGCGGTGTGGCCGACGGCCACGAGGCCGTCCCCCGCCGCCTCGGTCGCCGCCGCGTAGCGCACGTCGCGCGCCCACGCCTGCAGGTTGCCGGCGGCGTCGCCGCGCCGCGCAGCCCGGTGCACGGTGAGCGCCACGCCGAGGCGCTCGCACAGCGCGCCGCAGTGCGCCTCGTCCTCGCCGGCCTCCTCGCGCAGGCCGTAGTTGACGTGCAGGGCGCGCACCGAGCACTCCAGCGCGACGGCCACGTCGAGCAGGCAGACCGAGTCGCGCCCGCCCGACAGGAGCACCACCACATCGGCGCCGGTGCCGAGCAGGCCGGTGGCCCGCACGCGATCGAGGAGGTCCTCAGCCATCGTCGGGCGCGGAGGCCACGAACAGCTCGGTGGGGTGATCGAAGCCCTTCAGGCGCACCTCGCCGATGCGCTCGAACTCCAGGTGCGAGCCGGCGAGCTCGACGACCGGGCGCGTGACGAGGACCTCGCCGCCGGCCGCGCGCGCGGCCACGCGCGCGGCGAGGTTGACTTCGCGGCCGTAGTAGTCGCCGTCGCGGTAGAGCGTCAGCCCGTGGTGCATCCCGATCCGGGGCAGCGGGCGGCGGTCGGCCACCAGGCGCTGGAAGCCGACGGCCCAGTCGACGAGCCCGGCGGCGTCGGAGCCGACGATCATCACCTCGTCGCCGATCGTCTTGATCACGCGCGCCTCATCCGGAAGGGTCACCTCGACGTCCTCGATGAAGCGCTCGACCGCGTCGACGGCCTCCTCCTCGCCCTCCTCCTCGGTCAGTCGCGTGTAGCCGGCGAGATCGGCGAAGGCGACGGCCACGCGCAGGCGCCCGAGGTCCAGCGGCGCGTCCTCGAGGTCGGCCTCCATGTGCCCGATGACGTCCTGCTCGACGAAGTGCGCCAGGAAGCGCTGGTGCACGCGGTCCATGATCGGCGAGGCCAGCGGCAGCACCTCGCGCGCGAGCTCCTCCATCTCCTCGCCCATGCGCGTCCCCGGGACGCCCTGGCGCATGAGCGGCTCGTGCACGTAGAGGTGGAAGAGGCGCACCTCGGCGTCGGCCACCTGCGCAAGCGCCTGCCCGTAGACGCGGACCAGCTGCAGCAGCGCCACCAGCGGGAAGCCGGCCGCGAGGACGACGGCCACATGGCGCAGGAGCTCGAGGTCGTCGTCGGACAGGCGCTCGACCGACGCCGCGTTGAAGCCCATCGAGAAGAACACGCGCTCGATCAGGGCGGGCTCGAGGCCGGTGTCGGCGGCGGCGGCCTCGAGCGTGTGGGTGCGCTCGTGCGCCGGCAGCAGCTCGTCGACGAAGCCGAAGGCAAGCCGCCCGCTCTCGGTCGCCGCGCGGATCTCGGCGAGCGAGTGCCCACGCTCGCGTAGGCGGGCGACGATCCGTGCCTGGGCCACAGCCGCCCGCGTCCAGCGCCCGTCGCGCGCCCGGGGCACGAGGCCGTCGCGCGCCCAGCGGCGCAGCGTCTGCGGCGTCACCCCCGCGCGGCGCGCCGCCTCGCTGAGCGACATGGCCGCGTCGGTCACGGGCCGGCCCGGAAAATCAGCGGCGGGACCTCGATGACGAGGGTCCCGCCGCACGCGGGCTTAACGTCCCGCCACGTCGGCCGATGGCGCTCGTCCGGTGAGGGGCGGCACCTTGCGGGTGGCGAGCCACCCACTCTTCGGCCTTTTACCTTGCTCGGTGCGGGAGTCATAAATGCGCGCGGCGATGGCTGTCAACGTCAAACGTCGCGGCTCAAACCTTCAGGTGCGGATACTCGGCCTCCACGACCTTCGCGTAGCGCGCATAGACCGGCTTGGTGATCGGGATCAGCGACAGCGCCGCGTTGACGTCGCCGCCGGTCTTGATCCGCCGCCGGGCGATCGCGATGGCGACGTTCTCCTTGCCCTGGAAGTACTTGTTGGCGGTCTCCGAGCTCATGGTCATCTTGACCTTGGGCTCCCAGTCGACGTCGTCGCTCCACTCCCAGTGCAGGTTGCCGCCCTCCCCCTCGGTGGCGGGGCGGATGTTGACGACCATGTCGACGTCGGAGAACTCGAAGCGCTGCGGAACATCGGCCGTGCGCAGCCTCGGTCCCATGTCGGGATCGCTGCTCATCATCTCGAAGATCCGGTCCATGACCTCCCGGAACTCCTGGGGCGAGTTGAACTCCACGGCCATCACAGGGCCCCCTTTCGATTGACGAGGCTGTCGTACACCTTCTCCTGCAGGCGCGCACGGATGTCGTCGACCAGTTCGAGCACCAGCGCGGGGTCCTCGGCGGCGTCGGCGCCCTGGTGGGCGACGTGCAGCGGCTCGCCGAAGCCGATGTGCCAGCGCTCGGGCGCGGGCAGCACCGGCAGCGCCAGCGGCGGGCGCGGAAGGCGCGCCGCGCGCGCCAGCACGCGGTCGACGATCCCGGACCCACCGCCCACGAGCGCACAGGGCACGATCGGCGCGCCGCTGCGCAACGCCAGCTCGGCGAGGTCGCCGAGGTCCAGGCGCTCGAGGCGATAGCGCTGCGCGTAGCTTGCCCCCGTCCCGCGGCCGCCCTCCGGGAAGGCCATCACCACGCGCCCCTCGGCGAGCAGGCGCGCGGCGTTGCCGGCCCCCGCGGGCACCCCGCCGAGCCGGCGCAGCGCCGTCGACGCCCACGGCAGCTCGAACACGGTGCCGGGGACCAGGAAGCGCGGCGGGTCGTCGCGGCGCACGTCCTCGCGGCGCAGCGCGGTGGCCACCATCGCGGCATCCCACGGCTGGCCGCCGGTCTGGTTGGCCACGACGAGGGCAGGGCCCTCGGCCGGGACCTGGTCGGCGCCCTCGGCCTCGACGCGCCACCAGCGCGTGTAGAGCGCGTCGAGCAGTGGTGCCAGCGTGCGCGCGAAGTCGGGATCGAAGCCCCAGTCGTCCTCGCTCATGCGCCCACCGCCGCGCGCTCGAGCGCCTCGAGCGTCGAGTGCGCGGGCCGGAAGCCCAGCTCGCGGCGCATGCGCGCGGTGTCGACGCCGCGCCCGTAACGCAGGTAGCGCCCGATCTCGTCGGGCAGCGCGGGCTGCCGGGCCGCGCGGCGCGCCGTGCCGACCAGCGTCCCCCACAGCGGCGCGGCGATCGGCACCGCCGGGCGGCGGGTGTGGCGCAGTGCGCGCGAGAGCGAGACCACGCCGTCGGCGGCGACGTTGACCGGGCCGCGCACCGGGTGCAGCACGGCTCGGCGCAGGGCGGCGACCGCGTCGTCGGCGTCCAGCAGCTGCACGCGCGGGTCGAAGCCGAGCATGGTGGGGACGACCGGGGCGCGCAGCAGGCGGTTGACCGGCGTGTCGAGGCCGCGCCCGACGACCGGCTGCAGGCGCAGCACGGTGCACGTGACCGCCGGGTGGCGGCGGGCGAAGGCACCGACGAGCCGTTCGAGCTCGCCGATGTCGCGCTGGAAGCGGGTGCGCAGGGGAAAGCGGTCGGCGTCCTCCTCGGTGAAGAAGGCCGGCGCGCCCGCCTCGGAGCCGTAGATGGCGGCCGACCCGCGCACGACGATGGCGCGCAGGGTCGGCAGCCCGTCGCAGACGGTCAGCAGCTGCAGCGTCCCGATGACGTTGACGTCGTGCAGCGACGCGCGCGGGCGGCCCGGCTCGGGGAACTGGACGATGTCGTTGTGGACCACCGTGTCGACCGCGGCGGCGCGCACCAGCGGCGGCAGCTCGGCGCTGCGCAGGTCGGCCGCGACGACGTCGATGCGCGCGGCCAGCCCGGGATCGACCGGGCGCGTGTCGACCCCGACGACCCGCTCGACGTCCGCATCGCCGGCCAGCAGATGGGCGAGGCGGGTGCCGAAGGCGTTCGCCACGCCGGTGATCAGGACGCGCCGCCCGGCCACGCGAGCCCTGCGCTCAGGTCGAGGCGGCCGGCGGGCGCTTGGCCGGCGGGCGCTTGGCCGGCGTGGTCCGCCGGCGCGGTGCGGTGCGGGCCGCCTCGAGCTGCTCGACGCGCGCCTCGAGGGCCTGCACGCGCTCGCGCAAGGCCACGACCTCGTCCGCGGCGACGGGTCGCAGCTCCTCGAGCGTCTCGCGGAAGCGCCCTGCGGCGTGCACCAGCTCGTCGGCGAGCTGTTGCGCGCGCTCGCGCGTGAAGCCCGCCTGCCCAGCGGTCGCCTCGATGGCCTGCGCCGCGGCCGCCCGCACCGCGTCGCCGCGACTCGGCGGCTTCTTCTCCGCCTTCGGGGCCTGCTTCTCCGCTGCCGGAGGCTTCTTCTTGCCGGTGTCCTTCTTGGCCAAGGTGCGACGAGTCTATCCTCGCCCGCCGTGGCGCACCTGCACCCGACCGCCGAGCTGGCCGAGCGCGCGCTGCTCCCGGACGACCCGGGCCAGGCGCTCGCCCTGACGCGCGTGCTCTTCGGCGAGACCCCGCGGATGTTCAACCATCACCGCGGGCTCTGGGGTTACACGGGCATCGCGCTCGACGGCGCTGCGCTGACGGTCCAGAGCACCGGCATCGGCGGGCCGAGCGCGGCGGTCGTCGTGGCCGAGCTGCACGCTCTCGGGCTGCGGCGGGCGGTGCGCATCGGCCGCGCCTGGGCGCTCGACGGGACGCTGCGCGCGGGCGAGCTCGTGGTGGCCACGGCGGTCGTCGCGGGCGACGGCGCCAGCCGCGCGCTCGGCGCGGGCGCGCGCGTGGAGCCCGACGCGACGCTCACCGCGGCGCTGCGCGGCGACCGGTCCGGTCCGATCGCGTCGGCCGACGTCGATCACGCCGATCCCGCGTGGGAGGCCCTGGCCTTCGACCTCGAGAGCGCCGCGGTGCTCGCCGCGGCCGCGCGGGCCGGCATCCCTGCGGCCTGCCTCGTGGCCATCGAGGGCGCGGTCGAGCCGGAGGACGTGGCCGAGCGCCTGGGCCGCGGCGCGCTGCCCGCGCTGGCGCCGTTACGCGCCGGTCGACGGCGCGCTGGTTGACGGCTCAGGCGCGGCCGGCGGCGGGCTTGCCCGCGGCGCCCGGGGCTTGGCCGGCCTCGGCTTGGGCGTCGCCTTGCGCAGCTCGACGAGCTCCTTGGTGATCGCGTCGAGCGAGCCCTGGAGGGCCGCGAGGCGCTCATCGAGGCGGTCGACCCCGTCTTCGATGCCCTCCAGACGCTGGGAGACCGACCGCACGCGCCGCGTGAGACGCTCGATGTCTGACGCCGACGGGATGTTGAACGCGCCGAAGGCGACCTCCTGGGCCTGCGCGGCCTTCTCACGCGCCTCGAAGGCGCGCGCGATGGCGCCGTTGATGATCGGGTTCTCGAGCAGATCCTGGGCAAGCCTTCCGATGGCATCCTCGCCTTGTCGGGTGAGGCGCTCGCGCAGGCCGTCGCCGCCGGTCTCGTCGTCCATGCGCCGAACGCTACCGTGTTGAGACTGGATCGAAGGCCCGTTCTGCCCTGAACTAATCCTCGACTAGAGGGTTAGCTAGGCCAAAGTCCGTTGCGATCCGGCGCAATTGCGCGCATGTTTCAGTCGATTCATGCGTCTAAGAGGTCAAGCGGCCGGGCAGTGTGGCCGATCACGGGGGCAGACCTACCGCTACTCACGTTCCCCTTTGCCTTCAAAGAACCCAGAAAACGTCCGACGCATGGCCAGAAAGCCCCGTGGTAGGGTCACGCCGCCTGGCGTCCCCAGGGCGTCTCGCCTACGCATGCACAAGCGCAAGCTTCTCATCGGTCTGGCGACGGCAGGCCTACTTCTTGCCGGGTTCGGCGCCGCGACGATGCCGGCGTCGGCTGAGCAGCGGACGCTGCTGGTCACCCTCCTCGGCGGTGCGCAGGTCACGGTGACGGTGGACGTGCCGCCCGGTACGCCCACCGACCAGATCCAGATCCCCGGCGTCAGCGCGCCGATCGTCAGCGTCCAGGACGTGACGCCCGCGGCGCCCGCGCCCGCGGCGCCCGCGCCCGCGCCGGAACCCGCGCCCACGCCCGTGCAGCCCCCGGCTTCGGTGCAGGTCGATCCCAACGGCGGCCAGAGCAAGCCGGCGCCGACGGGCTCCTCCTCCGCTTCCGGCAGCGGCCAGCAGCCGGCCGGCTCGCCCAACACTCCGACCCAGGAGCCGCAGGCCGGCCTGCAGTCCGCACAGCAGACCACGGGCAAGGTCGCCAAGGCTCAAGCTCCGGTTGATGCTGCCAAGAAGGCCAAGGACGACGCGGCGAAGAAGGCCAAGGACGCCGCCGACAAGGCGCTCCAGGATGCCGGCCTGCGTCAGCCCGACGGGCAGCCGACGCTCGGCAACCCGACGCTCTCCGAGGCGCTCCCCGGGCCCGCGCCGATCGGCGTGCCCAACTTCTTCATCGACAAGTTCCGGATCCCGCCCTTCCTGCTGCCGATCTACCAGGCCGCCGGCATCGAGTATGGCGTGCGCTGGGAGATCCTGGCCGCGATCAACGAGATCGAGACCGACTACGGGCGCAACCTCAACGTCTCCACCGCAGGCGCCGTGGGCTGGATGCAGTTCATGCCCTCCACGTGGAAGCGCTACGGCGTCGACGCCAACCACGACGGCCGCAAGGATCCCTTCAACCCGGTCGACGCGATCTTCGCCGCCGCGCGCTACCTGAAGGCCGCCCGCGCCGACCAGGACGTCCGCGGCGCCGTCTTCGCCTACAACCACGCCAACTGGTACGTCGACTCCGTGCTCATGCGCGCGCGTCTGATCGGCGGCCTGCCCGCCGACCTCGTCGGCTCGCTCACGGGCCTCACGCAGGGGCACTTCCCCGTGCACGCCAAGGCCCGCTACGCCGACGACATCAGCGACTCGGCCCTGGCCAAGAAGCGGGATAAGACCCACCCACCCGGCAACGCCGCCCTCCCCGTCACCTCGTCGAGCACCCGCAAGGGGATCAACGTCTTCGCCGACGCCGGCTCGCCGGTGATCGCGGTGCAGGACGGCAAGATCGTGAAGATGGGCCGCACCGATCGCCTGGGCAAGTTCATCCAGCTGCGCGACGTGTACGGCAACACGTACACCTACGGGCACCTGAAGAAGCTCTCGCTCGCCTACCCCGTGCCCAAGGAGAAGACGGTCTCCGACGCGCAGGTCAAGAAGGAACTGCACCTCACGGCGCCCAAGAAGGACCCCAAGCCGACCGCTCCGGCCAGCGCCGGCACGCAGGTCAAGCCGAAGGCGCCCGCCGCCGCGCCGGCCGCCGCCTCCCCGGCCGCCGGGGCCGCGTCCGCCGGCGGGCTCGGCACCGGGTCCGCCGAGGTCCGCAAGGAGCGCCTGTTCGCCAACCCCAACCGCCCGGCCGCCTACGGCGCCGGCGGCGAGGAGCAGCTGCTCAACGCGGGCAGCGTCATCCCGGGCTACACGACCTTCAAGTCCTACTTCACCGGCGTCTACGGCCTCAAGCGCTCCGACGTGGTGCTCAAGAAGCTCAAGCCCGGCAGCAAGGTCATCGCCGGCACCATCCTCGGGCGCATCGGGCGCACCGAGCAGAAGATGGCGCCGCACATGCTCTTCGAGGTTCGCCCGGCCGGCCGCGGCGCACCGCGCATCGATCCCAAGCCGATCCTCGACGGCTGGAAGCTGCTCGAGTCGACGGCGATCTACCGCGCCGCCGGCAAGAACCCCTTCTGGGGCCCGGACTCCAAGAACCCCTCGATCGGCCAGATCCTGCTGATGAGCAAGGAGGCGCTGCAGCACCGCGTCCTGACCGATCCGGCCATCGACATCTACGACTGCGGCCGCCGCGACATCAAGGCCGGCGACATCGACCGGCGCGTGCTCGCGACGCTCGAGTTCCTCTCGGCCAGCGGCCTGAAGCCGACGGTCACCGCGCTGCATTGCGGCCACAGCTACCTGACCACCTCGGGCAACGTCTCCGAGCACTCGTCGGGCAGCGCCGTCGACATCGCCAAGATCAACGGGATCCCGATCCTCGGCCATCAGGGCCCGGGCTCGATCACCGACATCACGATCCGCCGGCTGCTCACGCTGCAGGGCACGATGAAGCCCCACCAGATCATCTCGCTGATGACCTTCGACGGCGCCGACAACACGCTCTCGCTGCCCGACCACAACGACCACATCCACGTCGGCTTCCAGCCGCTCTACGGCTCCAAGGTCGGCCATCAGCTGAACTCGGCGCTCAAGCCGAGCCAGTGGGTCAAGCTCATCGACCGGCTGGGCAAGATCGACAACCCGACCGTGCCGATCAAGCCGTCGAAGTACTCGATCAAGGTTCCGAAGCGGGCCAGCAAGGCCCACGTCGGCGAGTAGCCTGTTCGGCTTCGTCCAGCTCGAGTTCCCCTGGGCCCTGGGCCCGCCCGACGGCCGTTACGTGCTGCGCGGGCACGCCGGTGAGATCGAGCACGTGGTGGTGGTCTCCACGCTGGGCGCGCCCGAACGCCGGTGGCTGCGCGGCCGCCGTCCGCGACCCGCCTCCCCCGCCCCGGCGCCGGTCACCATCGGGCGGGTCACCCTGGTCACCGCGCAGCCCTTCGCCGACCAGGCCGCGGCCGAGCGCTGGCTGCGCGCGGCCGGCGAGGCCGAGGCCGAGGCGGCGGTGGCCACCCTGAACCGCGTGCTGCACATGCAGCGCGCCGCCACCGCCGATCCGCACGTGCGCGAGGTGCGCCGCGAGCAGGCGCTCGTCGTGCGCGCGGGCTTCGGCGAGGGCGACCAGGTGGCCGACGGGCGCTGGGTCAGGGCGCTCGAGCTCCCGTTCGTCGCGCCCCGCACGCGCCGCGAGGCCGCGCTGCGTCCCCAGGAGCGCCTCGGCGCGCTGCTCGGGGGCCGCGACGCCGTCCTGGCCTGCGAGGAGCTCGCGCTGCGCGCGCGCCAGGACGTCGACGCCGGACGCCGCCGCGAGGCCGCCCTGCAGCTCGACGCGGCCCTCACGGCCGGGCTGGCCGAGCTCGAGCCGTGGTCCTCGCGCGGCGACCTGGCCGAGCGCCTGGCCGAGCTGCGCGACCTCCAGGGGTCCGTCCAGGCCGCCGCGCTGGCCGCGCTGCAGGGCGGCGTCGAGGACGAGGACGACGCTGCGGTCAGGCACGGCCTGCAGCGTCTCGAAGCCGCGCTGCGGGCCCGCACGGCGCTCGGGTTCGACTGACCGTCCATCCGCAGGCGGTCGTTAAGGCCGTTCGGGCGGGTGTGCGCCGCCGGTCACCGGCGTAGGCTCTCCGGCCGCCGGACATCGAGGGATGAGGAGGGATCGGATGGACCAGGCACCCCCGCGTGAGGTCGAGGAGACGACCGAACTCGCGGTGCAGGAGAAGAGCAAGCTCGTCAAGTCGCTGAGCCGCCTCGACATGGTGGGCTTCACCGTGTGCGCGTTCGTCGGGCTGGACACGCTGGGCACGGTGGCCTCCAATGGCGGCCAGGGCTTCACGTGGCTGATCGTCCTGGCGCTCGTGTTCGTGCTGCCCTACGCCCTGCTGATGGCGGAGGTCGGCAGCGCCTTCACGCAGGAGGGCGGCCCCTACGAGTGGTCGAAGATGGCCTTCGGGCGCCTGCAGGGCGCCATCGCGGCGGTCCTCTACTGGGTCACCAACCCGCTCTGGGTCGGCGGCTCGCTGGCCTTCATCGCCACCGAGGCGTGGAACGACAACATCTTCAAGATCCACTCCGGCTCGGCCGGCGACTACGTCTTCAAGTTCCTCTTCATCTGGCTGTCGATCGGCGTCGCCATCGTCTCGCTCAAGCGCGGCAAGTGGATCCCCAACGTCGGCGCGATCATGCGCATCGTCGTCCTGGGCCTGTTCACCATCACCACGATCATCTACGCGTTCGAGCACGGCGTGGCGGGCTTCCCGGCCAGCGACCTCAAGCCGACCGGCGCCATCTTCCTCGCGCTCGTCCCGCTGCTGCTCTTCAACTACGTCGGCTTCGAGCTGCAGAACGGTGCCGCCGAGGAGATGAACGACCCGCAGAAGGACGTGCCGCTGTCGATCCTGCGCAGCGGCGTCGCGGGCGTGCTGCTCTACTCGATCCCGGTGTTCGCGATCCTGCTCGTCCTGCCGGCGGAGAAGGTCACGGGGATCGGCGGCTTCCTCGACGCCGTCACCGAGACCTTCACCGTCTACGGCGGCGCGCAGAGCTTCCTGCTGGGCGTGATGACCGTGTGCTTCGTCGTCACTCTGCTGACCTCCGGCGCCGTGTGGATGATCGGCTCGGACCGGATCCTGGCCGTGGCGGCCTACGACGGCGCCTTCCCGGGCTTCTTCGGCGTGTTCAACCGCACCTTCGGCACCCCGGTCCGCGTCAACACGATGTCGGGGATCTTCGCCACCATCTTCATGGTCGTCGCCGTGGCCAGCTTCCACGGCGGGGCCGACGCCAAGTTCGTCGTGGTGCTGACGATCGCCATCTCGACGACCCTGATCTCCTACCTGTGGATCTTCCCGGCGGCGCTGAAGCTGCGCTACTCCCACCCGCACGTGCGCCGGCCGTACAGCATCCCTGGTGGGTTGACCGGGATGTGGATCGCCGCGGTGCTGACCACGTTCTGGACCGCGCTGGGCAGCTTCGTGGCGGTCTTCCCGGGGACGCTCGAGGGCATCTTCGGGCTCGACTACAACTTCAAGGAGACGTGGGGCGTGAGCCACGCGACCTACGAGGCGCTGACGCTGGGCACGCTGGCGGTCATCCTCGTCATCGCGCTCATCGGCTACGCGATGGGCCGGTCCGTGCGCGAGCGCGTGGCGGTGCTGCCGCTCGAGGCCGACGTCCCCGCGCCGAGTCCGGCAGCGATCACCTAGAGGGCAGCGAGGACGGCCTCGAGCTCGGCGACGACATCGCCGCCGAGCTTGACGGCCGCCCGCTCGTCCCACGGCGTCCGGCCCTGTGTGATCACGACCACGGCGCCGCCGTTGGCGCGCGTGACGCCCGGTAGCTGGGCGATAGGGTGGACCTCGAGCGACGTGCCGACGCAGAGCAGCACGTCGGCGCCCGCGGCCAGGGCGTAGGCGCGCTCCAGCGCCTCCTCGGACAGCCACTCGCCGAAGAGCACGACGTCGGGCTTCAGCGGCTCGCCGCAGTCGCAGTGGGGCACGCTGAGCGGATCATCGGCCAGGCGCTCGCGCACCTCGGCCAGCGGGTAGCCCGTGCCGCACGTCAGGCACGACGAGGACTCGATGCTCCCGTGGACCTCGACGAGCTCGCGCGTGCCCGCCCGCCGGTGCAGCATGTCGATGTTCTGGGTGATGACCGCATCGAGGCGACCGCGGCGCTCGAGCTCGGCCAGCGCGAGGTGGGCGCCGTTGGGCTGCTTGCCCTCCAGCGTCTGGAAGCGGTTGCCGTAGAAGTGCCAGAAGCGCTCGGGGTCGGCACGCCACGCGTCGATGTGGGCGACCGCCATCGGGTCGACGTTCTCCCACAGACCGGTCCCGGGCGAGCGGAAGTCGGGGATCCCGGAGGGCACGGAGACGCCCGCGCCGGTCAGCGCCACGACCGACCGTGCCTCGCGGAGGAGGCCGGCCAGGGTTTCGATGGGGCTGTCTATCGTCCGCGCCACGTCGGCTGTCGCTTGCTCAGGAAGGCGCCGATGCCCTCCTGCGCGTCCTCGCTGGCGAAGATAGCGCCGAATGCGGCCTTCTCGGCCTCGATGCCGTCGTCGAGGTCGGGCCGGCCCGAGACCTCCTTGATGGCGCCCACCGCCAGCGGCGCCTGGCCGGCGAGCCTGCGCGCCCACTGCAGCGCGGTGTCGAGCAGCTCGTGGTCGACGACCACGCGGTTGACGAGGCCGAAGACGTAGGCCTCCTCGGCGCCGATGGCGTCGCCCACGAGGTTCATCTCCAGGGCCTTGTTCTCCCCCACGAGCCGCGGCAGGCGCTGCGTGCCGCCGAAGCCGGGGATGATCCCGAGCTTGACCTCGGGCTGGCCGAAGAGCGCGGACTGCGCGGCCACGCGCACGTCGCAGGCCATCGCCAGCTCGCACCCGCCCCCGAAGGCCAGGCCGTTGACCGCGGCGATGGTGGCGATGCTCGAACGCCCGAACGCGCGCAGCAGGTCGTGCGCGCCGTCCAGCAGCTCGCGCCCGGCGGCCTCGTCCATCGCGGTGAAGGCCTTGATGTCGGCGCCCGCCGAGAACAGCAGCGGGTTCGACGACGCGATGACCAGCGCGCGCACCCCGGAGCCCTCGACCTTCTCCCACACGGCGCGCAGGTCGGTGATCACCTGTGGGGCGATCGAGTTCATGAGGCCGTTGGCCAGCCACGCGATCGCGACGTCGCCGCGCGTCTCGAGCTTGACCGTCTCGCCACCGGGCTGCTCCTCGTCGGAGCGCGCATAGGGGTAGAAGCCCTGGCCGCTCTTCTGGCCCAGGCGGCCCTGGGCCACGAGCCGGCGCAGCACGAGTGGCGGCGCGAAGCGCTCGCCGTGGCGCTCGGTGGCGCTCTCCAGGCGCTCGAGAATGACGTCGAGGCCCTCGAGGTCGGCCTTCATGAAGGGCGGGAGCAGGCCGCGGCGCGGGTCCAGGCCGGCGCCGGCCATCATGCCGACGTCGATGTCGCGATGGGTGGCCACGCCCTCCTCGAGCACGAGGCACGCCTCGACGAACGTCTTCAGCGTCAGCAGCTCGACGAGCTCGTCGACGTCGGGATCGCCGTCGCCCTCGACGTTGGGCTCGCCCTGCGGCGAGTAGAGGCCGTCGCCCCCGGTCTTGGCGCCGAGCCTGCCCTCGGCCACCAGCCGCTGCATCGCCTTGGGCACGTAGAAGCGATCGCCGTAGGACTCGTGCAGGTGCTCGGCGACGTGCAGGACCGTGTCGAGCCCGAGCAGGTTGACGAGGAAATACGGGCCCATCGGCACGACGTTGGCGGCGCCCACGCCCTCGTCGATGGCCTTGATCGAGAGGCCCTTCTCCTCCTGCTCGCGCCAGATCTCCGAGATCCCCGCGTTGAGGATGCGGTTGACCACGAAGCCGGGCACCTCGGCGCAGGTGATCGGCTGCTTGCGGATCGCCTGGGCGAAGTTGACCGCGGCGCTCACCGTCTCGGCGGCGGTGTCATCGCCCTCGACGATCTCGATCAGCGGCATGATCGAGGCGGGGTAGAAGTAGTGAAAGCCGACGACCTTGTCGGGGCGGTTCGTCGCCTCGCCGATCTCCGTGATCGACAGCGACGAGGTGTTCGAGGCCAGGATCGCATGCCCCGGCGTGACCGCGTCGAGCTCGGCGAACACGGCCTGCTTGATCTCCATGCGCTCGGGGACGGCCTCGATCACGAAGTCGACGTCGCCGAAGCCCTCGTAGGTCGTGGCGCCCCGGATGCGCCCGACGACCTCTTCGACCTGCGCCGCGGCGTGCTCGTCGCTCAGCCTGCCCTTCTCCACCAGCCCGGCGACCTGGCCCTGGGTGACGTTGCGCGCTTCGTCGAGGCCGGCCTGGACGAGCTCGTCCTTGACGTCCTTGAGCACGACGGGAATCCCGGCGGCGGCGATGGTCTGGGCGATCTGGCCGCCCATGGTGCCGGCGCCGACGACGGCGGCCTTGAACACGAACATGGCCGGGCAGGCTATATAGAACCTTGCCGTTCAGCTGCCACCTCGGTGCGGAAGCGCCGCAGCGTGCGCTGCAGCGACTCGCGTTGCGGGCGGCGGATGAACAGCAGGTCGACGAGCGCCATGCCGGGGCGCTGCTCCTTGGGCGTGTAGTCGAGCTCGAGCGTGACGAACACCCCTGCCTCGGTGGGCGTGAAGCGCACGCGCTGGGTGCCGTGGATCTTCTCGTCCTCGACGCCGATCGTCTGGCCCTCGCGCGCGACGTAGGCGAGCACGCGCTCCTGCACGCGACCCCGCCCGCCCGGCGCCGAGTCCCACAGCACCCGCGCCCCGGCGTGCGGCCAGTCGCCCTCCATCCGCGCGATGTGGTGCAGGCCGTCGATGAAGGTCGCCCAGCGGGTGGTGTCGTACCACAGGGCCTCGGCCTCGCTGGCGAGGGCGGCGATCGCGATGCTGGCCTTGACGCGGCCCACCGCTACAAATGCAGCTCGCCGCGGATGAGGTCGAGGCCGGCCGCGACCGCGTCCAGGCGCGGTCCCAGCTCGGTCGCCAGACGCCGGCGCTCGACCTCGCCGGCCTCGGTGACGGCATAGAAGCGCCGCGAACGGCGCTCGGGGTGCTCCCATTCGCCGGCCACGAACCCCTGCGCCTCGAGCTCGCGCAGCAGCGGGTACATGGTGTTCGGGTTGACGGCGATCAGGCCGCCGCTGACCTCGCCGACGCGTTCCATCAGCCGCCCGCCGTAGGACGGCTGCTCGCGCAGGAAGTGCAGCACGAGCAGCGGCAGCAGCCCGGCGCGGCGCAGCTCGCCGACGAGCGGGTCATGCGAGCCCGAGCCACGCGCGCCGGTGGCGGCCTGCGCCGTCTCCAGCGGCGCGGCCTCGGCAACGGCGCGATCCGTGCGACGCGGGGACATCGCGCCTAGCATCGCGCATCGCGCGGCGAACGCGCCGCGCTAGCGTCCCGGCCATGCGCATCCTCGTCACCGGCGGGCGCGGCAAGGTCGGCCGCGCGACCGTCGACGCCCTGCTGGCCGCCGGCCACGACGTGACCGCCTGCGACCTCGGGGCGCCCGTGTTCGAGCGCCCCGACCCCGGGGAGGCCGCCTACACGCAGGCCGACCTCACCGACGCCGGCGCGGCCTTCGCCGTCGTGCGCGGCCACGACGCCGTGATCCACGCGGCCGCGATCCCGGAGCCGACCCGCAACCCGCCGCACGTCGTCTTGCACAACAACGTGATGTCGACGTTCAACGCCGTGGAAGCGGCCGTGCGCTGGGGCGTGGGCCGCTTCGTCAACGTCTCCTCCGAGACGGCGCCCGGCTGGTTCTTCGCCGAGCGCCCGTTCCTGCCCGACTACCTGCCCGTCGACGAGGAGCACCCGCTGCGCCCCCAGGACCCCTACGCCATGTCGAAGGTCATCGGCGAGCAACTGATGGACGCAGCCGTCCGCCGCGCCGACATCCGCTGCATCTCCGTGCGCCCGTCGTGGGTGCAGTGGGAGGGCAACATCGAGCACAACCTCGGCCCGATCGTCAGCGGCGGCGGTGACGAGCCGAGCGCCGGCTTCTGGAGCTACGTCGACGTCTACGACCTCGCCGAGATGCTGCGCCTCGCGGCCGAGTCCGACCTGCCCGGGCACGAGGTCTTCTACGCCGCGCAGCCCGACAACTCGGCCGGACTGCCCCTGGCCGACCTCGTCCGCCGCCACCACGGCGACGCGATCCCGTTGCGCGACGTCGACCGCCCCGACGCGGCGGGCATCGCCACCGCCAAGGCCCAGCGGCTGCTGGGCTGGAAGCCGACGCGCTCCTGGCGCGACTACCTCGACGAGACGGGCGCTACTCGGTCGCGTTGAACTCCCAGATCGCGACGCCCAGCATGGCGAGGCCGAGGACGAGCACGACCGCGACCTCGAGCAGCGCCGGCACGTGCCAGCCCCACCACGTGACACCGGGGGCGAGCGCGGCGCGCGCGGAGTCGCTGACGTCGAGGTGATTGAAGACGAGCTTGCGCATCGGGTCGACCGCGTAGGTCAGCGGGTCGAGGCGGTTGAGGACCGCCAGCCACACGGGCAGGCCGACGACCGGGAAGAGGGCGCCCGAGATGAAGAACATCGGCATCACGACCATCTGCATGACGCCCATGAAGGCGGTCATCTGCTTGATGCGCACGGCCACCATCAGCCCGAACGCGGTGATGCTGAAGGCGAGCAGCAACTGCAGGGCGAGGACGCCGACGATCAGCGTGACGCTGTAGGGGACGTGCACCGCCCACGCGAGGCACAGCAGGATCACGCCCTGCAGGCTCGCGACCGTCGCGCCGCCCATGCACTTGCCGATGATGATCGAGCTGCGCCGGACGGGCGCGACCATCATCTCGCGCAGGAAGCCGAACTCGCGGTCCCACACGATCGAGGCCGCCGAGAACATCGCCGTGAACATCACGGCGATGCAGAGGATGCCCGGGTAGATGAAGGTCTTCAGCTCGACCCCGTGCGTGCTCGCCGCGGAGAGCTGCTCCAGGCCCGTGCCGAGCACGAAGAGGAAGAGCAGCGGCTGCACCAGGGCGGTGACGATCCGGATGCGGTCGCTGCGGAAGCGGATCAGCTCGCGACGCCAGACGATCTTCATCGCCCGCAGCTCGCTGCGCCAGCTGCGCGGCGGGACGCGCACGCGGATGACCTCGGGCGCAGCGGCGCCGGCGGGAGCGAGGGCCTGCTCGGTGGCGCTCATCGGCGGCCCCCGGACATCATCTGCATCATCACCCGGTTGGCGTGCTTGTTGCCGGACTCCTCGGCGTCGCGGATCGAGGTGCCGGTGTGCGACATGAAGACGTCGTCGAGCGTCGGGCGCGACACGCTGACCGAGCCGATGGCGATGCCGAGCTCGGCGAACAGCCGCGGCACGAACTCCTCGCCGGAGGGCACGAAGAAGGTCACGGCCCCCTCGGACATCGTCGCCTCGAGGCCGAAGCGCTCGGCCAGGACGGCGATGGCCGCGTCGTCGTCCTCGGTCTGGATGCGCACGCGATCGGCGCCGACCTGCGCCTTGAGCGCCTCGGGCGTGTCGAGCGCGACGATCTGGCCCTGGTCCATGATCGCGATGCGATCGCAGAACTCGGCCTCGTCCATGTAGTGCGTGGTCATGAAGATGGTGATCTCCTCGCGCTCCTGCAGCTGGGCGATGTAGCGCCAGATCGAGCTGCGCGTCTGCGGATCGAGGCCGATCGTCGGCTCGTCGAGGAAGAGCACGCGCGGGGAGTGCAGGAAGCCGCGTGCAATCTCCAGGCGCCGGCGCATGCCGCCCGAGAACGTCATCACCGTCGCGTCGCGGCGCTCCCACAGCCCGACCATCTCGAGGACCTGGCGCATGCGGTCGGGGACGAGCGCGGAGTCCACCCCGTAGAGCTCGGCGTGCAGGCGCAGGTTCTGCGCGGCGGTGAGGTAGCCGTCGAGCGTCGGGTCCTGGAAGACGAGGCCGATGTGGCGGCGGACGTCGTCGCGCTCGCGCACGACGTCGTGGCCGGCGACGCGCGCGCTGCCCGAGGTCGGGCGCGCGAGCGTGCACAGCATGTTGATCGTCGTCGTCTTGCCGGCGCCGTTGGGGCCGAGGAACCCGAAGACCTCGCCGGCGGCGACCTCGAAGCTCACGCCGCGCACCGCCTCGACCTCGTCGAAGGACTTGTGCAGGTCGTCGACCTCGATCGCGGATCTAGGTTCAGTCACAGAAAACTTATAGCAAATGTAGGTTAGGATGTCCGCCCGATGGCGGCCACGACCGAAGGACTGCGCGAGCGCAAGAAGCGCCAGACGCGCGAGACGATCGCGCAGGCGGCGATGCGCCTGTTCTTCGCCCACGGCTTCGACGCGGTGACCGTCGCCGACGTGGCTCGCGCCGCCGACGTCTCCGAGAAGACCGTCTTCAACTACTTCCCCGCCAAGGAGGACCTCGTCCTGCACGGCGGCGAGGAGCGCCTCGCCGCGCTCATCGAGGCGATCCGCACGCGTCCCGCGGGGACGTCGATCGTCGAGCCCTTCCGCGCGGCGACGCTCGCGTTCGTCGAGCGCGTCGAGCACGACCCGGTGGAGTCGATCGTCGGCGTGCCGCGGCTCGTCGCCCAGAGCCGCTCGCTGCGCGACCGGCTGCTCCTGGGCTGGGAGCAGGAGGCGGCCACGCTCAACCCCGTGATCGCCGCCGAGGCCGGCGCCGACGAGGACGACCTCGTGCCGGCGGTGGTCGCCCGCACGCTGGCGTGGACGCACCGCCTGGTCTTCCGCTCCGCCTTCACCCGGCTGCTCGCCGGCGAGGACCAGCGCGCGGTGGCCGCCGACCTGCGCGACCAGGCGCACCGCGCCTACGAGGCCCTCGAACAGGGCCTCGCAGGCTACGGCGTGAAGGGTCCCTAGGCGACGACCGCCACGGTGTCCTCGATGTGGCGGGGCAGCAGCGTCTCGCGCGCGATGACCAGGCGCTGGATCTGCGACGTGCCCTCGTAGAGCTGCATGATCTTCGCGTCGCGCATGAGCTTCTCGACGGGGTAGTCCTTGATGAAGCCGTAGCCGCCGTAGACCTGCACGGCGTCGGTGGTGACCTCCATCGCGGAGTCCGCGGCGAAGCGCTTGGCGTGCGAGCTCTCCAGGGTGTTGCGCTTGCCCTGGTCGAGCAGGACGGCCGAGTTCCACGTGGCCAGGCGCGACAGGTGCACCTTGGTCGACATGTCGGCGATCATGAACTGGATCGCCTGGTGCATGGCGATCGGCACGCCGAACTGGACGCGCTCCTTGGAGTACTCGGTGGCGAACTCGAACGCGGCGCGCGCGATGCCGGTGGCCATGGCGGCCACGCCCGGGCGCGTGCGGTCGAGGGTCATCATCGCGAGCTTGAAGCCCTTGTTCTCCTCGCCGAGGAGGTACCTGGCGTCGACCTCGGTGTCGTTGAAGGTGATGGTCGCGGTGTTGGACGCCCGCTGACCCATCTTGTCCTCCTTCTTGTCCACGATCACCGTGTCGTCCTTGCGCACGAGGAAGGCGGAGATGCCGCGATGGCCGGCATCGGGGTCGGTCTTGGCGTAGACCGTGAACCAGTCGGCGTAGCCGCCGTTGGTGATGAAGCACTTCGAGCCGTTGAGGACGTACTTGTCGCCTTGCCGCTTGGCCCGCGTGCGCATGCCCGAGACGTCGGAGCCGGCATCGGGCTCGGTGAGGCAGAACGACGCCAGCGCGGGCCCGTCGATGAGCTCGCCGAAGTACTCGGCCTTGACCTCGTCGGAACCGCCGAGCGAGACGGGTGCGGCCGCGAGGCCGTTGGCCCCCAGCGACGTCCCGATACCCGAGCAGCCCCACGAAATCTCCTCCTCGATGAGACAACCATCGAGATAGGAGAGGCCCGGACCGCCGTACTCCTCGGGCACGTGGACGTTCATGAGACCGACCTCGTGGGCCTTCTCGATGATCGCCTGCGGCCAGATCGAGTCCTTGTCGTACTCCCAGGCAACCGGACGGATTTCCTTGACAGCGAAGTCGTGCGCCAGCTCGCGCAGGGCCTTCTGCTCATCGGTGAGGGTGAAGTCGACCATTGCGTTGCTCCTTGGAGGCGATTGACTGGTCAGTCAATCTGGTGTCAATGCGAAGCGTACCCCCTTCGGCGGGCGCGTCAACCGCTATCGGTTCAGGCTGGACGAAGCTTGTGCGGGGCGGCCGCGATCGGCGCGACAATGCAGGGATGCAGGACGCCTTCGGCATCGTCCTCGTCATCGTCGTGGCCCTCGCGGTGATCGTGGCGATCGCCACGATCGGCGGCTTCGGGCGCGCCTACGACCAGATCGGGCGCGGCGGGCTGTCGCTGCGCGACGGCTCCGATCGGCCGGCGCGCGAGGCCACGCCGGCGATGGCCGCGGGAGAGCGCGACGAGGAGCTCCGCCAGATGCTCGAGGCGCGCAATGCGCGACGCATCCGCCAGGGCCGGGAGCCGCTCGACGTCGAGGCCGAGATGGCCGCGCTGTCGCGCCCGGCGATCGACCCCGGCCTGGCCGGCGAGATCCGCGACCTCGTGGTGGCGCGCAACGCGCGCCGCGCGCGGCAGGGCAAGGAGCCGCTCGACGTGGAGGCCGAGGTGGCAAGGCGGCTACGAGAGCTCACGGACTAGCGGAGCCCTACTAGTCTTTCCGCGCCATGGCCGCGCCACGACGCTTCGAGCTCGACGACATCCTCAACCGCCCGGGGACCTACTTCAACCCGGACACCGAGGTCCTCATCGTCATCGACGACGCCCCCGAGGTCGATCCCGAGCTGTTCGAGGACGACGACGGCGAGGGCTGGGTGCTCATCGGCGACGAGCTGCCCATCGACGAGCGCGTGCGCGACGAGCTCATCGAGCGCTTCGAAGTGCGCCACCACCCCGGCCCCACCGGCGCCGTCGCCGCGACCGAGGACGACCCCGACGAGCTCGACGAGATCGAGCCCGACGAGGAAGAGGACGAGGATTACTAGGGGCGCAGCCGCCGCACGACGGTCGCTTCCGAGAGCGTGACGTCGTCGTAGGTGAAGCGCATGACCTTGTAGCCCGCGGCGGTCAGCGCCGCGTCCTTGCGACGATCGGCTTGGAACGCGGCTCTGGTGCCGTGGGTCTCCCATCCGTCGGTCTCGACGACGAGACGATGCGCCGGCCAGTAGAAGTCGACCTCCTCGCGCCCGTGGTCGGGCACCTCGATGTCGTGATTCGACCACGGCTCGGGTAGGCCGGCCCGTCGGACGAGCTTCTGCAACAGCGCCTCGAGCTCGCTGCGCGTCAGCCTCGGCTCCAGGGCGGTCGCACGCGCGAGGATGGCTCCGCCTCGGTGCCCGTTGGTTCGGGCGATAACGTCGGTGATCGCGCGGTGGTCGTAGATGCGCAGGCGCTCCGCCTGGGCGAGGGCGCGCTCCAGGCGAGGTGCGGGGAGCGTGGCCGCGAGGTCCAGGAGGGTGCGGGCGAGGCCGGTGATCGGCATGCCTTGGTGCGTGGTGCTGTCACGGGCATCGAGCGAACGAGAACGGTGCAGGCGGACCCCGGGAACGCCGCGTCTTCCGCGACGAGCGGTCACATCGACCTTGGCTTGCTCGGTGCCGAGGAGACCCCAGTGGACGGCGGCGCTGAGGTGGCTGAGCACGGCGCCGTCGCCGCAGGCGAACACGGCGGCGAGGAAGCGGCCCTCGCGCCGCAGGCGGTCGTGGCCCACGGCGTAGACGCCGCGATAGAGCCGATGCAGGCGCCCCGCCTGCACGCGACGAGTGAGGGCCGCCGACGTCAGTCCGAGCGCGTGGAGTTGCTCCACTGACACCACGCCCCATTGTCGGATGGCGAGCTCGGCCACCGCCGCCTCACGGGGTGGGCTACCTGCCTTTCGCATAGCGGAAGCGAGATCGCCCACCCCACGAGTGTGGGGCGCCTCGCGTTGCGGATCTACGAGCGTTTGTGCCGAATCACGCGCTGGTCTGTGACAGCTCGCGCTCGGGCTCGATCGCCCAGCGCGCGGCCAGCTCACGCAGCTCGCTGGTCAGCGGCCAGCGGTCGGGCTGCGGCTCGCCCTCGAACTGCGGCGAGGCGCCCTTCAGCGCCATGCAGCCCGTGTTGTCACCGATCGCCCGGACCTCCGCCAGCTCGTCGTCGGAGAGCAGCAGCTCGCGCGGAACGGCGGCCAGCTCGGCGCGCTTGGCCTCGATCGGCTTCTCGGCGGCGGGCTCCTCGATCAGCGTGGGCACCGTGCAGCGCACCGGGACGTGCGCCAGGTTCCACTGGCACGCGAGCTGGAGCGCCGTCAGCCCGTGGCGCTCGGCGATCGGGCGCATCCGCTCCAGGCGCTCGCTTCCGGACTCCACCCAGCCCTCCGGGCGAAAGGCGCGATGGTCGCGCTGCGCGAAGACGTGGCCCGGGCGCACGTCGTCCCAGAACAGCCCGCCGTAGTCGACGACGCGCGTGATGACGTCGATGTCGTAGCGCTGCGCGGCCGGCAGCACGAGCTCGCCGGGCCACGGCTCGAGCGGGTTGAGGATGACCATCGCCCAGTCGATCAGCGCACCGAAGCGCTCCAGGCAGTCGATCACGTCGAGCGTGAAGCCGTTGGCCGGCCCCGGGGCCACGCCGAGGCGCCGGGTCAGCCCCGCGTCGCGCACGGCAGCCATCCCCTCCCACACCGCCGGGCTCGTGTAGCCGGTGCGGTCGGGGTTGTGCAGCAGCAGGAGATCGAAGCGGTCGACCCCGAGGCGCTGCAGCGAGCGCTCGGTCGCCATCCGCAGGTAGGCCGCGTAGCCGTCGGGCCCGCGCAGGCGCGGGTCGGTGAAGCGCGGGAAGCCCTTGGATCCCTCGCGCTCGCCCTCGTAGAAGTCGTGGCCCACGGCGCCGACCAGGCAGTAGGCGTCGCGATCGACTCCCGCCAGCGCGCGGCCGAGCAGCTCGTCGGCCTCGCCCGCCCCGTAGGCGTCGGCGGTGAGGACGGTGTCGATGCCGTCGCCGGGGCGCAGCAGGGCGGTCAGGCGGGCGTCGTCGATCGCCTCGCCGAAGTGCATGAAGCGCCCGCCGCTCCAGGTGCCGACGGCCACGTGTCCGGGTTCTGCCACGCCCCCGAGTCTATGACCGCTCAGGCGGCGCGGGGGGCGAAGCTGACGTCGTCGTCCGAGCGCTTGGCCGCGTACAGGGCCTGGTCGGCGCGGCGGATGAGCTCTTCGGGGGTCTTGCCGTGGATGGGGAACAGCGCGAGCCCGAAGCTGATGCCCAGCCCGGCGGCGAGCACGCTGTCGCCCGCCAGCGCGGTGACGATCCGCCTGACGGCATCCTGTGCCTCGTCGGCGTCGGTCTCGGGCAGCAGCAGCGCGAACTCGTCGCCGCCGACGCGGAAGGCGAAGTCGCTGGCGCGGATCGTGCTCTCCAGCAGCGCGGCGACCGCTGCCAGCGCGCGGTCGCCCGCCGGATGGCCGTCGGTGTCGTTGATGCTCTTGAAGTCGTCGAGGTCGCAGAGGGCCAGGACGAAGTGCCGGCCGTAGCGCAGGGAGCGCTCGATCTCGGTGCCCAGCTCGCGCATGAAGGCGCGCCGGTTGAGCAGCCCGGTGAGCGAGTCGCGATCGGCCTGCGCGCGCAGCTGCTCGACGTGCCCGGCGGCGATCACCGCCATCATCGCCTGGTTGGCGAACACGCGCAGCGCCTGCAGGCGCGACGGCGAGGGCAGCAGCCGGTCGGCCGGGTCGTCGGCCCAGATGCGCCCGACGATCTCGCCCGCCTCGTCGTGCAGCGGCACGACGAGCCAGTGGTGGTCCCAGGCGTGCGGCCCGCGCCCGTTCATGGTCGAGGTGAAGGGGCTGCGCTGCGGCGTGCGCGCGATCGCGGTCGCCTGCGGGACCAGGAAGCAGCCCTCGACCTCGAACTCGGGATCCAGGAGCGGACGGATCTCGTCGACCGAGACGCGCCACTCCGGGGCCGCGGCGACGCCGTCCCAGCCGACGACGGCGCGCGGCGTCAGCAGGCCGGTCTCGGGGTCGACGAGCTCGATCATCACCTTCTGGAAGTCCAGCGCGCCGGACACGCCGTCGCACACCTCCTGAAGGACCTGGTCGATCGAGCGGCGCTCGGACAGGCGCGAGGAGACCTGCAGCAGCTGCTCGAGCGCGATGCGGTGGCGCGCGGCCTCGACCGCCTCCTGCGCGCCCTGCAGGGCGCGCGCGGTCAGCGACACCATGGCGACCAGCAGGTCGAGCTGGTCGTCGGACGGCCGCCGGCCGGAGATCGGCTCGCCGACGGAGACGATGCCGAGCAGGTGGCCGTCGGAGTGCCGGCAGGGCACGAACAGCTCGTCGCCGGGGATCCAGGCGTCGTCGCCCGCGGCCGTCGTTCGCTCGGGCACATAGCGCGCGCCGAGCTCGGGATCCGACCAGTCCACCATGCCGTGCGGAATGAAGTACGCGCCGCGACGCTCGAAGCGACCCTGGAGGGGAAGCTCCCACACCGACCAGTCGTAGGCCTCGCCGAGCAGCGTCTCGCACATCGCCTCGCTGCCGTGGACGGTGCTGACGATGAAATCGTCCCATGCCGGGCGGTAGAGGTTGAAGGCGACGCCCTGGAAGCCCAGCGCCTCGGAGATCGTGCGCGCGATCTCGGACAGCACGGAATCGAGGCTCCGGTCGGAGCCCACGAGGCGCGCGACGTCCAGCAGGCCTTGGACGCGCTGCAGGGCGACGAGATGATCGGATTGCGTTCTGGCGGGGCGCACTTGCTTCGGTCATCGGCGCCGCGGGGCCGCGGGGTTAGCGCGCATCCGTCGACCTGGACGCCGCCGGGCGTCCTAGACGACCGCTCGGCGCTCGGCGGCGCCCGCCGGATCACGGCGATCGCGCAGGATCGACGCGGTGATCCCGATCACGAAGGCGCCGAGCACCATCGCCAGGCTGGCGATCGGCCCGACCTTGTAGAGATCTTCGATCAGCAGCTTGACCCCGACGATGCCCAGGACGACGGCGATCGTCTCGTCGAGGTACCGGAAGCGCCGGATGAGTTCCTCGACCAGCGAGAACAGCGCGCGCAGGCCCATGAGCGCGAAGGCGTTCGCGGTCCAGATCGCCAGGGCGTCGGTGGTGATGGCGAAGGCGGCGGGGATCGAGTCGACCGCGAACGCGATGTCCGCCGTCACGACCCCGGCCAGCGCCAGGACCATCGGCGTGGCCACGCGGCGGCCGTTCTCGCGCGCGAAGAAGCGCGCGCCGTGGTAGTGCTCGCCCACCGGCAGCGTCCGGCGCACGATGCGCGCCGTGCGACCCTGCAGCGGGTCGGCATCCTCGTGCGCCCCGCGCAGGATCCGCCACGCGAGCACCAGCAGCGTCGCGCCGAGGATGTAGACGATCCAATGGAAGCGCTCGATGAGCTCGACGCCCACGAGGATCGCCAGCCCGCGCATGACCAGCGCGAGCACGATCCCCCAGAACAGCAGCTTGCCGCGGTGCTCGTGCGGGACGGCGAACGCGCCGAAGATGAGCAGGAAGACGAAGAGGTTGTCGAGCGACAGCGTGCGCTCGATCAGGTACACCGTGAGGTAGTTGACGGCACCGTCGCCGCCGTCGAGCGCCCACAACGGCAGCGCGACGACCACCCCGAGTACGAACCAGCCGATGCTCCATACGGCGCTCTCGCGGAAGCTCGGCTCGCGCCCACGGGCGAAGAAGGCCAGGTCGACGAGCAGGAGCACCACCACGACCCCGATCAGGGCGACGATGGTCATGCCCTCAGGCTACGAAGAAGGCAATCGCGAGCACCAGGTACACCGCCAGCAGCTGCACGCCCTCGTACCACGTCGACTCGCCTTCTCCGGTGACGTGGTTGGCGATGATGATGGCGAGCAGGATGCCGCCGAGCTCGAAGCCGTTGAACACGAGCGCCATCGGGAACGGGCCGAGGACGAAGCTCGTGAGGACGAGCACCGGCGCCACGAACAGGGCGATCTGGGCGCTAGAGCCGATGGCGATGTTCACCGCCAGGTCCATCTTGTTCTTGACCGCCACGAGCACCGCGACCCAGTGCTCGGCTGCGTTGCCGACGATGGCCACCACGATGACGCCGATGAAGAACTCGCTGAGCCCGAGCTGCTTGGCGGCATCGGAGATCGAGTCCACGAGGATCTCCGACATGCCGCCCACCGCAATACCCGCGATGCACAGCGCGATGACCGACTTGCGCACGGTCCATGGCTCGCCGTGGTCCGAATCGTCGCTCTCGGGGTTGAAGAGGTCGCGATGGGTCTTCAGGGAGAACCACAGCCCCGCCACGTAGGAGGCGATCAGCACACACGCCACCAAGGCGGAGAGCCACTGGACCGTGCTGTCGTAGTGCACGGCCTCGGCGCCGGGCTGCGGCAGGCCGCGGCCGTCGACAAGCTCGTAGATCGCCGGCATGACGAGCGCTGCGGCCGCCAACAGCAGCATCGAGGACTGCGCCGTCGCGGCGGTGCGATTGAAGTATTGGCGGTCGCGCTTGAGGCCGCCGAAGAACATCGCAGCCCCGAGCACGAGCAGGACGTTGCCCATGATCGAGCCGACGATCGAGGCTTTGACGACCTCATGCAGGCCGGCGCCGAGGGCGAAGAGGGCGATGATCAGCTCGGGCGCGTTCCCGAAGGTGACGTTCAGCAGGCCGCCGATGCCGGGCCCCGAGCGCACCGCCAGCTCCTCGGTCGCGCGGCCCATGAGCGCCGCGGTCGGGATCACTCCGAGCGCCGAGGCGAAGAACGTGGCCACGGCGCCCGCATGCGCGAGCTCGAACACGATGGCGATGGGGATGAAGGGAACCAGCAGGTACGGCCAGCCCTGGCTGGTCATGAGGAATCGCAGCTTCACGCGGCGGCTGAGACTACTGGCCGACCAGGTCCGCGCCGGGCCCGGCGATAGGATCGCGGCCGTGCGGCGCCCGTCCGTTGCCCTGCTCGCGACGGTGCTCGCGGTCCTGCTCATCCCGGCCGCGGCGCACGCCCAGGCGCCGCGCACCGTCCCCTCCGAGCTCGACGCGCTGCTGGCCTCCGGAGCGATCGACCAGGCCCATCACGACGCGTGGGCCGAGTCCTACGACAACGCCAAGGCGACGCTGAAGAAGCTCCATGGCGTGCGCCGCCGGCAGCTGGCCGCCGTGATCGCCAACACGCGCGGGCTGGCCGCGGCCGGCCTGCTCATCGCCGCCCGCGCTCCACTGGTCTTCCTGACCCTGCAGCGCAATCGCGCGTGGTGGTCGGAGGGATCGCTGCTGCGCTACGGCCAGCGCGTGAGGTTCGCGGGCAGCCAGCTGCTGTGGCAGTACTACCCCGGGCAGGGGATCCAGGTCCAGTGGCTGGGCACCTTCGGGCGCGGGGACGGGCTCTTCGACACCGCGGGCCGCGACGCGGACCTGCGCGCGCTGCTCGACGAGGCGGTCGGCCTCGCCACGCCGCGTGCCGGCGGCATCGCGTGGGAGTCGCTCTTCCACTTCGACGGGGGCGCGCCGCCGTGGGTCAGCGGCCTCTCGCAGGGCACGGCGATCCAGCTCTTCTCGAAGGCCGCCGCGCGGCTGCACGAGCCGCGCTACTTCGAGGCCGCGCGCGCCGGGCTGGGGATCTTCCGCGTCGCGCCGCCGGAGGGCGTGCGCGTCGCCACCCCGGCCGGCGCGCACTACCTGCAGTACTCCTTCGCTCCGAGCCTGCACATCATCAACGGCTTCATCCAGGCGCTCAACGGGCTCTACGACTTCGCCGCCTTCGCCAACGACGCCGAGGGGCGCGCGCTCTTCGCGGCCGGCGAGGCGCAGGCGCGCGTCGAGCTGCCCACCTTCGACACGGGCGCGTGGTCGCTGTACCAGCCCGGTCAGGAGAGCGACCTGGGCTACCACGTCCTCGTGCGCGACTTCCTGCGCGAGCTGTGCAAGCGCGTGCCCGAACCGACGCTCTACTGCACCGAGGCCGATCGCTTCACGGCCTACCTGCGCCAGCCGCCGGTGCTGGCGTTGAAGTCGACCTTCGCGCTGGCCAGGAAGCCCTCCAGGCTCGTCTTCACCGTCAACAAGGTCTCGACGGTCGCGCTCACCATGCTGCGCAAGGGCCGGCCCGTGTTCGCGCGCTCGGCGCGCTTCGGCTACGGCCGCCACGCCTTCGCCTTCCGCCCGCGAACCCGTGGTGGGCTGGTGGTGCGCCTGCGCGCGGTCGACCTGGCGGGCAACGTCGGCGCCGTGGCCGGGCGCATCGCGGTGCGGGCGCCCTGAGTAGGCTGACGCGTCGCCATGGCGCCCCGGACGATCCTCTACACGGGCAAGGGCGGGGTCGGCAAGACCTCGGTTGCTGCTGCCACGGCGCGGAGCGTCGCGGCGAGCGGGGTCGACACGGTGATCATGTCGACCGATCCGGCGCACTCGCTCGCCGACTCCCTGGAGACCCCGGTGGGCGGCGAGCCGACGCAGGTGGGCGAGCGCCTGTGGGCCCAGCAGGTGGCGGCGCAGGACGAGATGGAGCGCAACTGGGCCGCGGTGCAGGACTGGCTGGGCGAGCTGCTGCTCGAGCGCGGCGTCGACCGCATCAGCGCCGAGGAGCTCACGGTTCCGCCCGGCCTCGACGAGCTCTTCAGCCTGCTGCAGATCAAGCGCCACCACGAGGACGAGCGCTTCGGCTGCGTGATCGTCGACTGCGCCCCGACGGGCGAGACGCTGCGCCTGCTGTCCTTCCCCGACGTCGCGCGCTGGTGGCTGCAGAAGGTCTTCCCGCAGTCGCCCCAGCTCATGGCCGCCGTCCGGCCGCTGGCGCGCGCCATGCTCGACGTCTCGCTGCCGGGCGACGCCGTCCTCGACGACGTGCAGCGCCTGGTGCGCAACCTGATCGCGATGAACGAGATCCTGCGCGACACCGACAGCGTCTCCGTGCGCCTGGTGATGACGCCCGACCGGATGGTGGTCGACGAGGCGCGGCGGACCTTCACCTACCTGAACCTCTACGGCTATCTGACCGACGCGGTGATCGTCAACCGCGTGTTCCCCGAGGAGGTCGGCCCGTACTTCGGCGCGTGGCGCGAGCGCCAGCTCGAGGCGCTCGAGGAGGTCCAGTCCGCCTTCGCGCCGGTGCCGGTGCTGCGCGCGCCGTACTTCGGCGAGGAGGTCGTGGGCGGCGCGATGCTCGACCGCCTCGGCGCCCACGTCTTCGAGGACCGCGACCCCGGCGCGGTCCTGCACCAGCGCCTCACGCAGGAGCTCGTGGTGGGGGCCGACGCCGCGGAGCTGCGCCTGGACCTGCCGTTCGCCGAGAAGGGCGAGATCTCGCTGAAGAAGATCGGCCTCGAGCTCGTGGTGCGCGTCGACGGCCACAAGCGCACGCTGATGCTCCCCGCCGCGCTGGGCGACTACCGCCCGACCGGCGCCTCCTTCGACGACGGCGCCCTGCGCGTCACCTTCGATGGCCCCGCCTGACCCCCTCTCCGAGCTGCGCGAGCGCGTTCAGGCCGCGCAGGCGGCCGCCGAGCGCCTGGCCGGCGAGACGGGCGAGATCCCCCGTCAGGACACCCGCGATGAGCTCGACGCCCTCGTCGCGCTCCTGCGCGCGCTGCGCGAGCTCGTCCCCGCCGAGCTCCAGCAGCAGGTGTCAGACGTCATCCGCCAGGTCCTGATGCTGCTGCGCGCGGTCATCGACTACTGGGTCGATCGCCTCGATGCCCCGCGTCCCGCGGACGTCGAGGTGCAGGACATCCCGGTGGATTAGCGCCGAACGTCGGTCGTCCCCCCTCAGGAGGGGGCAGGACCGACGTTCGACCGTCGCCCGCCCCGGCGCGAGCGGGTACGCGCCAGGGACCCGGCCGGCGCCAGGACACCTTCCCTCGGTGATGCTTTTCGCGCAGCGCAGCACCGCGAGGCGCCGCGGACGACAACTCACCCTTCCGGCCCCAGCGCGTCGAAGAAGCGCTTGGCGATCGGCGCGGCGACCGACCCGCCCGAGCGGCCGTTCTCGACGAGGACGGCGATGGCGAGGTCGCCGCGGAAGGCGATGAACCACGCGTGCGTGGGCGGCGGGTCGCCGCCGCCGTACTCGGCGGTGCCGCTCTTGCCCGCGACGTCGCCGGGCACCGAGGCGAGCGCCGTGCCGGTCCCAGAGGTCACCACGCTGCGCATGAGCGTGTGCAGCGTCGCGCGCTCGCTGTCGCTCAGCGCGGTGCCCGTGCGGTGGCGGTCGCTGTCGACCAGGCGCGGGGCGTGCCAGCGGCCGTCGGCCACGGTGGCGGCGACGCCCGCCATGGCCAGCGGGCTGGCCACGATGCGATCCTGGCCGATCATCGTCGCCGCGCGCGCCACGGCGTCGCGGCCGGCCGGGACCTGGCTGGCGCTGGTGCGCCCGAGGCCGAAGTCGCGCGCCGCGCGCGGCAGGGCGTCGGGGGCCAGCCGCGGGGCGAGCGAGACGAAGGCCGTGTTGCACGACTGCGCGAAGTCCGTCGCAAAGGGCACGGCGCCCGCCGCCCCGCCCTCGAAGTTCTTGAACAGCTTGCCGTCGACGGTGATCGTCTTCGGGCAGTTCACGGTGTCGGTCGTCTTCAGCCCCGCGCGCAGCAGCGCCGCGGTCGTGATCACCTTGAACGTCGAGCCGGGCGGGTAGCGGCCGTCGATCGCGCGGTCGTAGGTGGCATCGGTCGGGCGGTTGGCCACCGCGAGGATGTCGCCCGTCGAGGGCTGCACGGCGACCAGCGCCGACTTCGCCTTGCTGTCGCCGAGCGCGTCCTCGGCCGCCTGCTGGACGTCGCGGTCGAGCGTCGTCTCCAGCTCGACCCCCTTGCTGGAGGGGCGGCGCAGCAGCGTGACGATCGGCGCGCCGCTGTGATCGCGGATGACGATCCGCCGCGCCGGCGCCCCCGCCAGCTGGTCCTGATAGCGCGCCTCGAGGCCCCACTGCCCGACGTCGTCGCCGGTCCCGACCTTGCCGTTGGAGCGCTTGATCTGCTCGGCGGTGGCCAGCCCGACACCCCCGAGGAGCGCCCGCGCGAAGCTCCGGCTCGGCGCCAGCTGCGCGGTGCCCTGCACCACCTGCACGCCCTGGATCGCCTGCAGGCGCTGGGCGAGCGGCGCGTAGTCCGAGGCGCGCAGCGTCACCGCCTCCACGAACTGCTTGGGCCCGGCCCGGTGGGCGGCGCGCGCCAGCGCGGCGCCGTCGACGTCGAGGACGCCCGCCAGCGCGGTCGCCGTCGCGTCGATGTCGCTCACCGTGGCGCGATCGATGCCGACCCGCATCACGGCACGCGAAGAGACGAGCGGGCGGCGCTGGCGGTCGAGGATCGGGGCGCGCGCCGCGGGGTCGCGAACGGTGCCCAGGCGCTGGGTGGCGGTCAGGCGCGGGTGGACCACCGTCGGGCGCCAGAGCACCTTCCAATGCCCGTCGCGGCGCTGCAGCGCGACGCGCGTGTGGTAGGTCCACGCCCCGATGGCGGGCACGTCCCAGCGCATGAGCACGGTCGCCCGCGCGCTGTCGCCCTGCTCGGCGACCGAGGTGACGCTCGCGTCCACGCGAGCGCCGTCGAGCCCGCGCCGGCTGGCCGCCAGCGCGGCGCCGGCGGCCCCCGGATCGGTCGTGAGCGCCGCCGCACCGCGATCGTCGCCGCGCGTCCAGGCCGCCACGAAGGGATCGAGGGCCTCGCCCGGCCCGGGCGGCTTGGCGCCGCGAACGAAGAGGATGACGGCCGCCGCGACGGCGACCAGGGCCAGCGCGCCGAGCGCCATCAGGCGCGCGCGGGACGTGTGAGACCGGGGCACGATGGCAGGGAAGCGCGTCATCGTCGCCGTGTCCAGCGATCGCCCTGATTACGGGAGGTATCCGTACCGGGGATGCCTACAATGGCCCGCAGGAATGGCGCCGCAGACCTGGATCACCTCCGGCACGGCCGGCCGGGTCACCGCATGACCGGCGCGCTCGCGCGGATCGGGCGCAACTGGCGCGCGCTGAGCAGCGAGCAGCGCCTCGCCGCCGTCGCCGCGCTCGCGCTGCTGCTCTCGATGCTGCTGCCCTGGTACCAGGAGACGGGGAACGCGCTCGTCAACAACGGCAGGACGCTGGCGCGCATCGACGACACCAAGACCGCGTTCGGGGTCTACTCGTTCGTCGAGGCGGCGATCTTCGTCGTCGTCGTGGGCGTGCTCGTGCTGCTGTGGGCCCGCGCGGAGCGCAAGGCGTTCCACCTTCCCGGCGGCGACGGCACGGTGATCATGGGCGCCGGGCTGTGGGTCATGTTCCTGATCTTCTACCGCCAGGTCGACAAGCCCAACGGCCGCAAGGAAGGGCTGATCCAGACCTCGATCGGCGTCCAATGGGGCATCTTCATCGCCTTCCTGCTGGGGGCGCTGCTCGCCTATGCGGGCTACCGCATCCGCGCGTCGCACGTGCCCGAGCCCCTGGTCGACGACGAGCCGCCCCCGCCGGCCGACACGGTGCCCGCGCCCGCGGCCGCCGACCCTCCGCCCGACGCTGCGGACACCGAGGACACGGTGGTCGCGCGCCGCCGGCGCCCGCCGGACGACGACCCGTTCGACGGCCAGCTCTCCTTCGACGAGCCCGCCGAGTACCGCCCGCCGCCGCGCGGCTGAGCACTCAGTTCCAGGCCAGCTCGGCCCGGCGCTCCCAATACGCCTCGGCCGGCTCGGCCAGCCCAGCCACGCGCTCGTCGAGCTCCGCGTCCCAGGCCACGTCGAGCGCCGCCAGGTTGCTGCGCAGGGTGTCCACCGTCGCGACTCCGCTGAGGGCGACGTCGACCCACGGCTGGGCAAGGACCGCCGCGAGGGCCAGCGCGTCGGGCGTCGTAGCGCGCTCGCGCGCCGCCTCGGCCAGCGGGCCCGTGTCGGCGCGCGCGGTGAGCCGGCCGTTGGCCAGCGCCTCCTTCACGATCACGCCCAGCCCGGCGTCGTGAGCGGCGGCCAGCGCGGCGGTGGCGGAGCGCTCGTGCAGGTTCCAGGTCGCCTGCACGGCGTCGAAGCCGCCGTCGTCCACGGCGCGCTCGATGGTGTCGGCCTGGCGTGGCCCGGTGGCGGTGAAGCCGACGAAGACGCGCGCGTCGCGCAGGCGCGCGAGCTCGTCGCGCACGGCGGCGTCGTCGAGCACGCCGCTCTCGAGCGTGGCCGAGTGGATCTGGTAGAGCGCGAGGTGATCGCCGAGCAGGGCGCGGGTCTCGCCGAGCTGGCGGCGCAGCGTGGCGATCGAGAGGTCCTTGACCTCGTGCTCGTCGACGTCGACGCGCCAGTCGGCCGTGTAGGTGTAGCCCCACTTCGAGCCGACGGTCACGTCGGCGCGCGAGAGGCCGCGGCGCTGCAGCCACGAGGCCAGGAACGCCTCGCCGCGGCCGTAGGAGCGCGCGGCATCGAAGTAGCGCACGCCGCCCTCGTGGGCCGCGTCGAGCACCTCGTGGGCATGGCGCTCCATGGCGTCGACATCGGTGTCGCCGACGTCGTCATGGTGGCCGAGGTTGATGTAGCCGGGACGACCGAGGGCGGCGAGGCCGAGACCCAGCGGGCTGACGGGCAGGCCGGTGGCGCCGAGCGTTCTCATGGCACCTGCACGGTAGACGCCGGCGTTAGGGTTGCGCGATGCGCCCCTCCACCATGGCGATCGCCTTCGGCGCGGGCCGTGCGCTCGTCGGCGTCGCGCTGCTCGCCGCCCCGGCTCCCATCGCGCGCGGCTGGGTGGGGGCCGAGGGCACACCGGCGACCGTGCTCACCCGCTCGCTCGGCGCCCGGGACCTCGTGATCGGCGCCGGCCTCGTCGTGGCCGCGGCGCACGACCGCAGTCCCACGATGTGGCTGCTCGGCGGCGTCGTCGCCGACTCCGTCGACGGGGTGTTCACGTTCGCCGCCGGCGACCAGATCCCCGGCAACGGACGGGTCGCCACGACGGCGCTCGCCGCCGGCTCCGCCCTCCTCGGCGCGTGGCTCGCGAGCGCCATCGATTGATCCGGACGACCCTCGGCGTTCGAACATAAGTTTCGTGAGGGTCGCCATCATCGGATCGGGCATCTCGGGGCTGACCGCCGCCCATCTGCTGCACCCCGAGCACGAGATCGTCGTCTACGAAGCGGGCGACCACGTCGGCGGGCACACGAACACGATCCGGGTCGACACCGACGATGCGACCTGGCACATCGACACCGGCTTCATCGTCCTCAACGACCGCAACTACCCCCGCTTCCAGGCGCTCATGGACGACCTCGCGGTGCGGCGCCAGCCGACCGACATGAGCTTCTCGGTCAGCGCCGAGGCCGAGGACTTCGAGTACTCCTCGGGCGGCCTCGCCGGCCTCCTCGCCCAGCCCTCGAATCTCGCCCGGCCCCGCTTCCTGCAGATGGTCGCCGACTACGTGCGCTTCAACCGCGCCGCACGCCGGCTGCTGGTCGACCCCGACGACGATCGCTCGCTGCGCGCGTTCCTGGACGACGAGGGCTTCTCGCACTGGTTCGTCGACCGCCTGCTCGTGCCCCAGGCCGCGGCGGTGTGGTCGGCCGACCCGGAGCAGATGTGGTCGTTCCCGGCGCGCTTCCTGGTCCAGTTCTTCGCCCACCACGGGATGCTGTCGCTTACCGGGCGCCCGCAGTGGTCGACGATCGCGGGCGGTTCCGCGCGCTACGTCGAGGCGCTCACGGCCCCCTTCGCCGACCGCATCCGCGTCGGCACGCCGGTCGTGGCCGTGACCCGCCACCCCACGCACGTCGACGTCGTGGCCGACGGCGAGGCCGCCGAGGAGTTCGACGAGGTGGTAATCGCCGCCCACGCCGATCAGGCGCTCGCGCTGCTGACCGATCCGAGCGCGGCCGAGGCCGACGTCCTCGGCGCCTTCAGCTACCAGCCCAACGAGGCGGTGCTGCACACCGATCGCGCGCTGCTCCCGCGCCGGCGCGCCGCGTGGGCGGCATGGAACTATCACCTGCCCTCCGAGCCGCGTGGCCGCTGCGCCGTGACCTACTACATGAACCACCTGCAGGCGCTCGACGCCGACCGGCCGTTCTGCGTGACGCTCAACCGCACGGCCGCGATCGCGCCTGAGCATGTCCTGCGCGTCATCCCCTACGCCCATCCCGTCTTCACCCGCGAGGCAATGGTCGCCCAGGACCGCCACGACGAGATCAGCGGCGTGCAGCGCACGCACTACTGCGGCGCCTACTGGCGCTGGGGCTTTCACGAGGACGGCGTGGCCAGCGCGCACCGGGCGCTCGCGCGGATGCGCGAGCGGGTTCCGGCGTGAACGCGCTCTACGAAGGCTGGGTCGGGCACCGGCGCCTGCAGCCGGTCGACCATCGCTTCCGCTACCGCGTGTTCATGGCCTACCTCGACCTCGACGCGGTCCCCGAGCGCATCGGCCCGGCCTGGCTGTGGTCGACGTCGCATCCGGCGCTCGTGCGCTTCCGCCGCGCCGACTACCTCGGCGACCCCGAGATCCCGCTCGCCGACGCCGTCCGCGCGCTGGTGGCCCAGCGCACCGGGACGCGCCCGGGCGGCCCGGTGCGCCTGCTGACCAATCTGCGCTGCCTGGGCCACCTGTTCAACCCCGTCAGCTTCTACTACTGCTTCGACCGCGCGGGCGAGGGCC
The DNA here is from genome assembly GCA_963806015.1 of uncultured Actinomycetes bacterium. Classification (GTDB taxonomy): domain Bacteria; phylum Actinomycetota; class Thermoleophilia; order Solirubrobacterales; family Solirubrobacteraceae; genus JAOPZW01. The sequence continues at coordinate 589,872 of CAWDWM010000002.1, forward strand.
TGCAGGCGGTTGTCGCCGAGGTCACCAATACGCCGTGGGGCGAGCGCCACGCCTACGTCCTGGGCGTGCGCAGCGAGGACGGCGGGGTGCGCGAGCGCGTCGACAAGGTCTTTCACGTGTCGCCGTTCATGGCCATGGATCACGAGTACGAGTTGTGCCTGACCCCGCCGGGACATCATCTGGGCGTGGAGATCGTCAGTCGCAAGGACGGCGAGGTCCACTTCGACGCCTCGCTGCAGCTGGAGCGGGCGCGCCTCGACGCGCCGGGCCTACGGCGCGTGCTGCGCCGCCAGCCGGCGCCGACGCTGGCGGTGGTGACGCGCATCTACGCCAACGCGGTGCGGCTGAAGCTCAAGGGCGCGCCCTACTTCGGCCACCCGCGCGAGGCACCGCGGTGACCGACCGCCTGGCCCGCGCGCTCGTGCACCGCCTCCTGCGCCTCGCGCGCGGGGGCGTGCTCGAGCTGCGCGAGCGCGACCGCCCCGCCGTGCGCTTCGGCGCGCTCGATCCGGCCGAGCCGTTGCACGCGGTGCTCGAGGTCCATTCACCCGCCTTCTACCGCGCGCTGCTGCGCGGGAGCGTCGGCTTCGCCGAGGCGCACATGGACGGCCTGTGGTCGAGCCCCGACCTCGTCGCGCTCGTGCGGCTGGGGGCGCGCAACGGCGAGGCGCTCGATCGTCCGCGCCGCTGGGTGCGCCCGCTGATCGGTCCCGCGCGGGCGCTGGGACGCGCGCGCAACACGATCCACCGCAGCCGCCGGCAGATCGCGGCCCACTACGACCTCGGCAACGACCTCTTCGCGCTCTTCCTCGACGAGCGGATGATGTACTCGTCGGCGATCTTCCCCACGGCGAGCGCGACGCTCGAGGATGCGGCCCTGCACAAGCTCGACCTCGTGTGCGACAAGCTCGACCTCGGCCCCGGCGACCACCTGCTGGAGATCGGCACGGGCTGGGGCGGGCTGGCCGTCCACGCCGCCACGCATTACGGCTGCCGCGTGACGACCACGACGATCTCGCGCGAGCAGCACGATCACGCCGTCGCGCTCGTGCGCGCCGCGGGCCTCGAGGACCGCGTCACCGTGCTGCTGCGCGACTACCGCGAGCTCGAGGGCAGCTACGACAAGCTCGTCTCCATCGAGATGATCGAGGCCGTGGGCTGGAAGGACTTCGGGACCTTCTTCGCGCGCTGCAGCGACCTGCTGGCCCCCCACGGGCTCATGCTCCTGCAGGCGATCACCATCGACGACCGCGCCTACCACGTCGAGAAGGGCAACCGCAGCTTCATCGCCACCCACATATTCCCCGGCGGCTGCCTGCCCTCCAGCGAGATCATCGCGCGCTGCGTCGCGCGGCGCACGGACCTCCACGCCGTCGGGCTGCAGGACATCACCGCCGACTACGCCGAGACGCTGCGCCACTGGCGCCGGCGCTTCCTCGCGCGCCTGGACGACGTGGCGGCACTGGGCTACGACGAGCGCTTCCGGCGCCTGTGGAACCTGTACCTCGCCTACTGCGAGGCAGGCTTCCGCGAGCGCCGCATCCGCGACGTGCAGCTGCTGCTGGCCAAGCCGCGCTGGCGCGGCGACATCCCCGCGCCGGCCGCCGTGGCCGAGGCCCAGGAGCTCGAGGCTGCCTGAGCTGGGCGCCGACGTCAGCGGCTCGGGCGCGCCGCTGCTGCTCGTGCACGGCATCGGCGGGACGCGCCGGATCTGGGATCCGGTGGTCGCTGCGCTGGCCGCCGATCACGAGGTCATCGCCGTCGACCTGCCGGGATTCGGCGAGTCGCCGGCGTTGACGGACGGTGCGATCCCCGACCCGGTCACGCTGGCCCGCTCGCTGGGCGAGCTGCTCGACGCGCGCGGGATCGCGAGCGCGCACCTCGCCGGCAGCTCGCTGGGCGCCTGGATCGCGCTGGAGCTCGCGCGCCAGGGCCGCGCGCGCTCGGTGACCTCGCTGTGCGCGGCGGGCTTCTGGCCGCGCCCGCTGCTGGGCGACGGCGAGGCGCCGCGCAAGCCCGGGCCCGTGCTCGCCCGCGCGCTGCTGCCCGTGATGGGGGCGCTGCTGCGCACCCGCCGCGGGCGCCGCGTCGTCCTGGGGATGAACATGGCCCATCCGGATCGCGTCACCCACGCCGAGGCCCTCGACATCGTGCGCGCCTATGCGCTGGCCCCCGGCTATCCGGCCACCAATCTCGCGATGCGCCGCACGCGCTTCGCGGGTCCTGAGGGCATCGAGGTGCCCGTCACGCTGGCCTGGGGCGAGCACGACCGGCTCGTGCGTCCCCCGGCGGTGGCTCCAGGGGGCTGGCGCACGGTGCTGCTGCCGGACTGCGGGCACCTGCCGATGTGGGACGACCCCGCGCTCGTCGTGCGCGTGATCCGCGCGACCGCGAGCGCGCCGTGAGCGCCACGCCGGCCAGCGCGATGGCGCCGCCCACGCCGGTCAGCGGCGACGGCACCTCGCCCAGCGCGACCCACGCGACGAGCGCGGCCACCGGCGGCACCGCGTAGAGCGTGCTCGCCGCGGCGGTGACGTCGACGCGCGCCACCGCGTAGGCCCAGGTCAGGAAGCCGAGGGCCGAGGCGCCCAGCGCGAGAAAGCCGACGGCCAGCAGCGCAGCGCTGGGCGCCGCGCTCACGTCGCCGGCCAGGCCCGGCGCCAGCGGCAGGGCCATCGCCGCCCCGAGACCCATCGCCCACGCGGTGACCGCGAGGCTCGCGTAGCGGCCCAGCAGCGCCTTCTGGGAGACGAAGAACGTCGCCTGCGCGGCCGCCGCGCTCAGCACGAGCAGCGCCCCGCCCGACAGCCGCACCCCGCCGCCGGCGGCCACCGCGATCAGCCCGGCGCCCGCGAAGCCGAGCACCACGCCGCACCAGCCCATCGCGGTGAGGCGCTCACCCAGCAGCGAGGCGGCCAGCAGCGCGGTGAAGATCGGCGCCACGTTGACGAGCAGGCTCGCGGTCGCCGCGGGGACGGTGACCTCGCCGGCGTTGAGGAGCACCTGGTAGGCGGTCATGCCGCTCAGCGCGCACAGCGCCAGCAGCGGGAGGTCGCGGCGGGCCGGCAGGCCGACGCGCCGCACGGCGGCCAGCGCGCCGAGCGCGAGCGCCGCGACGCCCAGCCGCAGGACGGACAGGTGGGCCCAGCCCAACGCGCGCACCGCCTCGCGGATGGCGGCGAAGGCCGAGGCCCACAGCACGACCGTGGTCGCCAGCGCCGCCGGGGCCGCCATCCGTTGCATGCGGGTCACGGCGGGCACGATGGCGCGCCGGCGTCATCAGGTCCATTTACGAATTCGCACGGCGAGCATAAGCTCAGCTTCGCAATGCTCGACGTCCGCCGCCTGCACATGCTGCGCGAGCTCTCCGAGCGCGGCACCATCGCCGCCACCGCCGGGGCGCTCGGCTACTCGGCGCCCGCGGTCTCCCAGCACCTCGCCGCGCTCGAGCGCCAGGTCGGGGTCGCGCTGCTCGAGCGCCAGGGGCGGCGCGTGGTCCTCACCCCCGCGGCGCGGCTGCTCGTCGGGCGCACCGAGCGCGTGCTGGCCGAGCTCGAGGCGGCCGAGGCCGAGCTGGCCACGGGCAGCGGCGAGGTCCGCGGCAGCGTCCGCCTGGCCGCTTTCCCCACCGCCGCGGCGACGCTGGTGCCGCGGGCGATGGCGACCTTCTCCGCCCACCATCCGCACGCCGAGGTCCTGCTCGCAGAGCTCGAGCCCGAGGACGCGCTGCCCGCCCTGAAGCTCGGCGAGGCGGATCTCGCCGTCATCCACGAGTACGACTTCAGCCCGCGGGGCGAGGACCCCAGCGTCGAGCTCACCCCGCTCGCGTCGGATGACATCCATGTGGCGGTGCCCGCCGGGCATCCCGCCGCCGGTGAGGAGATCGCGCTCAGCGCGCTGGCCGGCGAGCGCTGGGTTGCGGGCTACCTCGACACCGCCTGCCACCGGGTCGTGGTCACCGCCTGCCGCGCCGCCGGCTTCGAGCCGCGCATCGTCGCGCGCTCCAACGACTTCCGCGTCGTGCTGGCGCTCGTGGCCGCCGGCCAGGGCGTCGCGCTCGTCCCCGGGCTCGCGGTCGACCAGCCGCCCGACGGCGTGTGCCTCGCGCGGCCCGCCGAGCGCCGGCTCGCGCGGCGCGTGGTCGCCGCGGTGCGCGCGGGCGGCGGCGAGCACCCGGCGGTGGCGGGGCTGCTCGACGCGCTGCGCGAGGCCGCCGGTCACACGCTGGGGGCCGGCGCGTAAGAACCGATCATGGAGCCCGACCGCGACGACGACGCCCTGCTGGCCGCCGCGGCCGACGACCCCGAGGCGTTCGCGCACTTCTATCGCCTGCACGTGCGCGGCGTCATCGCCTACTTCCGCCGGCACGTCGGGAGCGCCGAGCTGGCCGCCGACCTCACGGCCGAGACCTTCGCCGCCGCGCTCGAGGGGCGCCGGCGTTTCGCCCCCGACCGCGGCCCGGCGGTTGCGTGGCTGTACGGCATCGCTCGGCGCCAGCTCGTCACCTACCAGCGCCGCGGGCACGTCGAGCGTCGCGCGCGCCACCGGCTGGGGATGGCGCGCATCGAGCTCACCGACGAGATGCTCGAGCGCGTGGAGGCGGTCGCCGACGCCGAGCTCGCCCACGTCGACGTCGCCCTCGCCGCGCTCCCCGACGACCAGCGGGCGGCCGTTCACGCCCGGATCGTCGCGGACCACGACTACCAGGAGATCGCCGCCGCGCAGGCGATCTCCGAACCCGCGGCGCGCCAGCGCGTGTCGCGCGGGCTCGCCGCCTTGCGCGCCCGCATGAGGAGCCAGGAGCAATGACCGACTTCATCGACGTCCTCGAGCAGCAGCTCGTCGCCGCCCACTGCGAGCGGGGCCGGCGCCCGTTCGCGCTGCCGTGGCGCGCCACGATCGTCTTCGCCGGCGCGGTGGCCGCCGCGGTCGCCATCGTGGTCGCGGTCCTGGCGCTGTCGTCGCCGGCCCCGCAGCCCGCCGCCAGCCCGCCGACGCAGCCGCCGCAGACGAACCCGGTGCACCCGCCGCCCCCGCTTCGCATCGCGGTGCTCAACGGCACGACGGTCACCGGACTCGCCCGCGGCGCCGCCGACGAGCTCACGCGCCTGGGCTACCCGGCGCCGAACCTGGTGACCGACGACGCCACCAACCAGACGCGGGCACGCACGACGGTCTACTTCGAGCGCGGCCACCGGACGGACGCGCTCGGCGTCGCGAGCTGCCTGCACATCGGCTCCGATCGCGTGGCGGCGATGGGGGCCCGCGAACGCGCGCTGTCGGACCGCGCGCAGGTCGCGGTCTTCCTCGGCGCCGACCGGGCGCGTTAGCGGTCGCTCTCGAGGGGGCGTGCGTCGCGACTCGTCGGCGCTCCGCCGCTCCGCGGCCAGGCACCGAGGGAAGGCGGTCCGGGGCCGCGGGATCGCGCGCTGTCCTCGCGGGCGCGAGTGACGGCCAACCGTCCCGACTACTGGTCGTATGACGACCACAGGCCGGGACGGTTACGGAGAAATCCGCCTAACCGCCCGCGAGAACGCGCCAGCACGGCCCGCCGGCGGCGGTGCGGGCCACCCTCCCTCGGTGATGCCGTTCGTACGCTCAGTCGTTCTCGACGAGCACCGCGCCCGTCGACATCGGCTGCACGCTGCGCTGGTAGATCGACAGGTAGCCGCGCGAGCGCGGCAGCTCGCGCACGCCGAGCCGCGCGCGGCGCTCGGCCAGCTCGGCCTCGGGGACGTTGAGCTCCAGCGAGCGCGCGTCGGCGTCGATCGTGATCTCGTCGCCGTTCTCGACCAGCGCGAGCGGGCCGCCGACCGCGGCCTCGGGCGAGACCTCGGCCACCGTGATCCCCTTCAGGCACAGGCCCGAGAGCTGGCCGTCGGTCACGAAGGCGACGTCGGTCGCGAGATCGGCCGAGTCGACCGCGAAGAGGATCATCGAGGCGGGGCCGGCCATGCCCGGGCCGCCCTTGAGGCCCATCCCGCGGGCGACGAGCACGTGGCCGGGCGCGACGGTGCCATCGTGGATGGCGGCGATCGCCGCGGGGCCGTCGTCGAACACGATGGCCGGGCCGGTGAAGCTCGACTGCCGGCCGGGCTCGCGGACACCGAGCTTGAGGATCGCGCTCTCGGGCGCGAGCGAGCCGTGCAGGACGACGATCGCCGCCTTGTCGGAGAACGGGCGATCGAGCGGTCGGATCACCTCCGGGTCGTGGACCACGGCGCCGGCGAGGTTGTCGGCGACGCTGGCGCCGGTGACGGTGAGCGCGGCGGTATCGAGCACCGGCTCGAGCTGCTTGAGCAGCGCCTGGGCGCCACCGGCGTCCTCGAACTGCTCGATCGAGTCCGCGCCGTTGGGGCGCACGGCGCTGAGGACTCCGACCTCGTCACCGAGCTCGTTGAAGAGCCCATAGACGTCGAGGTCGAGGCCCGACTCGATCGCGGTCGCCTGCAGGTGCTTGATGCAGTTGATCGAGCCGGCCACGCTGAGCACGGCGGCGGCGGCGTTGCGAAAGGCGCCGGCGGTCATGACGTCGCGCGGCTTGAGGTCCTCGAGCACCATCTCGACGATCCGCGTCCCCGAGCGCCGCGCGGTGTCGATCATCTTGGGGCTGTTGGCCCGCACCGGCGCGCTGCCGGGCAGCGCCATCCCGAGCGCCTCGACGGCGACGTGCATCGAGTTCGCGGTGGCCATCCCCTGGCACACGCCCGGCCCGCGGATCGCGTTGTCGGCCATCGCGCGCAGCCGGTCGCCGTCGAGCTTGCCGAAGGCGACCTGGACGCCGCCGACGAAGACGTCCTCGATGTCGACGCTCTCGCCGTCGAGCCGGCCGCACGGCTGGTATCCGCAGATCACGAGGATCGTCGGGATGTTGAAGCGGCCCGCCGCCATGAGGTGGGCGGGCGGCGTCTTGTCGCACGAGGACAGGCAGATCATCCCGTCGAGCTGCGCGCCCTCGACGGCGATCTCCATGTCGTTCACCACCAGGTCGCGCGAGGGCAGGATGTAGCCGCCCGACCCGCCGGCGCTGATGATGAAGTCGCTGGGCGCCGCGGTCCGGATCTCGAAGGGCAGGCCGCCGGCGGCCCACACCGCCTCCTTGACGATGGCCGCGACGCCGTCGAGGTGGCGGAAGCAGATCGCCAGCTCGGAGGAGCTGTTGACGACGGCGATCTTCGGCTTCTCGATGTCCGCGTCGGTGAGGCCGAGCGCCTTCCACTGCGCCCGCCGCGCCGCCTCGCGCACGCTTCCGGCCTCGAAGTTGCTGCGCAGCGCTCGTGTCATCGTCATCCCTCCGATGATGTAAGGCCCCCGTATATGGACCGCGCGAGGGTATCGCTCGGTCGTCCGCCTGCGCAGCGCGGCAAGCCGCCGCGGACGACCCCGCTCAGGAGTTCGACTTGAGGATGTTCGCCACCAGCGGGAACACGAACGTCGCCAGGAAGATGAGCCCGATTCCGAGGGCCACGACGCCCTTGACGCGGATGATGTGGCCGAAGACGCCGATGACGAACCCGGCGATCATCATCGCGACGAAGGGGCGCGGATCGGTCCCGAAGGACGGGTGCGGGTCATAGAAGAACCCGACCTGCAGGAGGCCCCACACGGTGCGGTTCCTATCATTCGCCGTCCATGACCGCACCATCCAGCGTCGAGGACGTCGCCACTGGCCTGCGGGCGGCCGGCTATCTGCCGGGCCAGTCCACCGCGCTCGTCTCCTACCTGGCCACCAAGCTGGGCAAGCCGATCCTGGTCGAGGGACCGGCCGGAGTGGGCAAGACCGAGCTGGCCAAGGCGCTCGCGCAGTACCTCGACCGGACCCTCATTCGCCTGCAGTGCTACGAGGGCCTCGACGAGGCCAAGGCGCTCTACGAGTGGAACTACCGCAAGCAGCTGCTGCGCATCCAGGCCGAGGCCGAGGGCGCCGGCTGGCAGGAGGTCCAGGACGACATCTTCGGCGCCGAGTTCCTGCTCCAGCGCCCGCTGATGGCGGCGATCGCGGCCGAGGAGCCCGTCGTCCTGCTCATCGACGAGATCGACAAGACCGACCAGGAGTTCGAGGCGATGCTGCTCGAGCTGCTGAGCGACTTCCAGCTCTCGATCCCCGAGCTCGGCCTCTACGAGGCCAAGACGCGCCCGGTGGTGCTGCTGACCTCCAACAACTCGCGCGAGCTGACCGAGGCGCTCAAGCGCCGCTGCCTGTACCTGTGGCTCGACTACCCCTCGCTCGAGCACGAGCTCGAGATCGTCAAGCTCCACGCGCCGGAGCTGGGCGACGCGGTGGCGCGCAAGCTGGTCGAGGTCATCGCCATGATCCGCGAGCTCGACCTCAAGAAGCCGCCCTCGATCGCGGAGTCGATCGACTGGGCGCGCGCGCTGCTGCTGCTCGGCGCCGACGACATCGACGCGCAGGTCTTCACCGAGACGATGTCGATCATCGTCAAGCACCGCACCGATCTCGACGTGGTGGCCGAGCGCGTCGGGATGAAGCTGGCGCGCCCGTCCCATGCCACGCCCGCCGGCTAGCCGGCGCGCAGCGCTGTACGGCGGCGGCGACCCCGACCAGGCGCCGCCGGGGCTCAGCGCGCGCATCCTCGAGCTCGGCGAGGAGCTGCGCGGCGAGGGCGTCGCGCTGGGGACCAGCGAGCTGCTCGACGCCTTCGCGGTCCTGCGCGAGGTGCCGTGGAGCGAGCCCGTCGACTTCAAGGAGAGCCTGGCCGCGACGCTGGCCAAGTCCCAGGAGGACCGGCGGATCTTCGACCTCGTCTTCGACCGCTTCTTCTTCCGCGCCGCCGAGATGGCGGCCGTGCGCGAGGGGATCACCGAGGGCGGCGGGATGGACGCCGAGGGCGCCGAGCTCAACCTCGAGACGCTGCGCCAGCAGATCGCCCAGGCCCTGCGCGACGGCGAGGAGGCGCTGATGCGCGACCTCGCGCGGCTGGCCATCGCGGCGTTCGGGCGCCAGGGCGAGGGCTCGGGCGTCATCGGCGTCGACGTGCAGCGCATCCGCCGCGCGCTCGGCCTGCGCGCCGAGCCCCAGCCCGACCTGCCGCCCGACGACCCCCGCGCCGAGGGGCTGCCGCGTGACGCCATCCGCCGCTTCGAGGCGCTGCTGCGCCAGGAGCTCGAGCGCCGCCAGATCGAGCGCACCGCGACGCTCCCGCCCGCGCGCCCGCTCAACGAGCTCGACCGCGCGCTGCCCAGCGGGCCGCTGCAGGACCTCGCCGCCGTGCACCGCGTCGTCGCGCAGCTCAAGCGCCGGCTGAAGACCCAGGGCCACGAGCTGCGCGGGCGCAAGCGCCACGCCCAGGTCGACGTGCGCAAGACGATGCGCGCGTCGCTCGAGACCGGCGGCGTGCCGGTGGTCCTGCGCTACAAGCCGGTGCGCCCGCGCCGGCCGGAGATCTACGTGCTGTGCGACGTCTCCACCAGCGTCACCAGTGCGAGCGTGTTCTTCCTCAGCGTGCTGCACGCGCTGCACGACTCGTTTCGCAAGATGCGCTCGTTCGTGTTCATCGAGCGCATCAGCGAGGTGACCGACGTCTTCGAGCGCGAGCGCAACTTCAAGGCGGTCAGCGAGGCGATCGGCCGCGACGCCGGCGTGGCCGACATCTCCGGCTACACCGACTACGGCCGCGTGTGGAGCGAGTTCGCCACCCTCGTCGAGGACGACCTGCACCCGCGCGCCACGGTCATCGTCCTCGGCGACGCCCGTACCAACGGCCGCGACCCGCGCGCCGACATCTTCGCCCAGATCGCCGAGAAGGCCGGGCGCACGTTCTGGCTGAACCCGGAGCCGCGCCTGTACTGGAACTACGGCGACTCGGTCATCGCGGCCTACGAACAGCACTGCGAGGCCTTCGAGTGCTGGACGACGGGCCAGCTCGAGGACTTCGTCAAGGCGCTCACGCGCCCGGTCAGCGCCCGCTGAGGCGCCCCTGGCGCCAGCCCTCCTGGAGCGCCGCGTTCGTAATCTGCGAACCATGGCAAGCGCGATCCACACCGAGCGACTGACCAAGCGCTACGGCGAGACGCTGGCCCTCGACTCCCTCGATCTCGACGTCAGCGCCGGCGAGGTGTACGGCTATCTCGGCCCCAACGGCGCCGGCAAGACGACGACCATCCGCCTGCTCCTCGGGCTGCACCGACCGACCGAGGGTCGCGCGGAGCTCTTCGGCATCGACGCCTGGCGCGATCCCGTGCCCGCCCATCGCCGCATCGCCTACGTGGCCGGAGAGCCCTATCTGTGGCCCTCGCTGACCGGCGCGGAGACCTTCGAGTTCCTCGCCCGCGTGCGCGGCGGCACCGACGTCGCCTACCGCGACGCGCTGGTCGAGCGCTTCCAGCTCGACACCGCCAAGAAGGTGCGCGCGCTGTCGAAGGGCAACCGCCAGAAGGTGCAGCTCGTCGCGGCGTTCGCCAGCCGGCCGGACCTCCTCATCCTCGACGAGCCCACGAGCGGCCTCGATCCGCTGATGGAGGTCGCCTTCCGCGACACGGTCCATGAGGCCACGCAGCGCGGACAGACCGTCTTCCTGTCCTCGCACATCCTCAGCGAGGTCGAGGCGCTCTGCGATCGCGTCGGCATCCTGCGCGACGGCCGCCTCGTCGAGCAGGGCACGCTGTCCGAGCTGCGGCACCTCAGCGCGCGGACGGTCGAGATCACCTTCGACGGGGGCGCGCCGGCGCTCCCCGAGCTGCCGGGCGTGCGCCTGACGAGCTCGGGCGCCAACGCGGTGCGGGCGGAGGTGACCGGCAGCGTCGGGCCGCTCATCGCCGCCCTCGCCGGGCACCCCGTGCTCGCGCTCAACAGCCGCGAGCCCTCCCTGGAGGAGATCTTCCTGCACCACTACGACGGCGCGGACGGCCGTGTCGGCGGCTAGCGCGCTCGCGCGCCAGACCCTGCGCGACGCGCGCACGCGGACGATCTCGTTCGCGCTGCTCTTGCTCCTCGGCTCCAGCGTGCAGGGCGCGGCCTACCGCAGCGCGTACCCGACCCTGCAGGACCGCGTCCAGCTCGAGCGCAGCTTCGGCGAGAACCGCGCGGTGCGCCTGCTCTACGGCGTGCCCCACGACCTGCTCACGGTCGGCGGCTACATGTCGTGGCGGCTGGGCGCCTTCGCGATCTTCGCCGGGCTGTGGGGCGTCCTGGCCGCCGTGCGCGCGCTGCGCGCCGAGGAGGACGCCGGCCGCCGCGAGCTGCTGCTCTCCGCCGCGGTGAGCCGCGGCCGGGTGTTCCGGGCCGCGCTGGCGGGAATCGCCGTGGGCGCGGCGATCGTGTGGCTGGCGCTGCTGGCCGGGATCCTCGTCGGCCGTGCCGGGGCCGGGCCTTCGGTCTTCCTGTCGATCGCGCTCGTATCGCCGCTGCCCGTGTTCGCCGGCGTCGGCGCGGTCGCCAGCCAGATCGCGCCGACGCGGCGCATGGCGACGGGGATCGGCGGCGCGGCGCTCGCCCTCGCGCTGCTCCTGCGGATGGTCGCGGACACGTCGTCGGCCGGCTGGCTGCGGTGGCTCACGCCGCTGGGCTGGGCCGAGGAGCTGCGGCCGTTCACCGGCGCGCGGCCCGCGGTGCTGGTCCTGCCAGCGCTGGCCACGCTCGCCCTCCTGCTCGTCGCGGCGCGGATCGAGCGCCGGCGCGACATCGGCCGCGGCCTGCTCGCCGCACACGACAGCGCCCCGCCCCGCCTGCACCTGCTCGCGTCGCCCACCACGCTCGCGCTGCGCACGCAGCGGGGCGGCCTGCTCGCCTGGCTGATCGGCGTCGGGGTGTTCGCGCTGATCATGGGCGTCATCTCCGACAGCGTCGTGTCGGGACTGTCGCAGAGCGTTCAGGACCTCCTGCAGAAGCTCGGGACGGCGGCGACGACGCCGGCCGGCTACCTCGGCTTCGCCTTCCAGTACCTCCTGCTGGCCCTCAGCCTCTTCGCGTGCTTCCAGCTCGCCGCCATGCGCGAGGACGAGACCGAGCAGCGCCTGGAGAGCCTGCTCGCCCTCCCGGTCCGCCGGGCGCGCTGGTTCGCCGAGCGCCTGCTGCTGGTGGCCGCGGCCGCCTCCGCCCTGGCGCTGGCGGCCGGCGTGCTGGCCTGGGCGGGGGCGGCGTCGCAGGGGGCCGACGTCTCGCTGGCGCGGATGATCGAGGCGGGCGCCAACTGCCTGCCGGTCACCGTGCTCTTCCTGGGCCTCGGCGCCCTCGCCCTTGCGCTCGCCCCGAGGGCGGGAGTGACGATCGCCTACGCGCTCGTGGGGGCGACCTTCCTCTGGGAGACGATCGGCGGCCTGATCGCCGCGCCGAGCTGGGCGATGGACCTCTCCCCGTTCCACCACGTCGGCCTCGTGCCCGCCCAGTCGTTCCAGGCCGGAGGCGCCGTGGCGTTGCTCGCCATCGGCGCGCTCGCGGGCCTGGTGGGGGCGCGGTGCTTCGAGCGCCGCGACCTCGCGGGCGCCTGACCCGACCCTCAGCGGTCGGTGATCAGCGCCACCTCGCCGTCCTCGTCGATCAGCCGCTGCAGCGTCTCGTCGGGCATCCACACGCGATGCGGGTAGCCGCGGCCCCAGGAGTTGAGGATGCGCACGGCGCCGGCACGGTCGCCGGCCGGGCTCTTCAGCACGGCGTGGACCTGCGCGACCGTCTTGGCCCAGCGGTTGGCGGTGATGCCCTCGCCCGCGGCGGGCTCCTCCTTGTCGCGCTGCTTGTAGGTGCGGCCCTTGTAGGACTCCTTCCACGGGACGTGGCCGCGCGAGCGCAGGATGTCGCACGCGGCGCGCACGCTGGTCCCCTGATCGTCGCCGGGCTTGGTGTCATCCCATTCGTCGGTGGCCTTGGCCCAGTCCCACAGCCAGCGGGCGTCGTAGCGCTTGCGGTTGAGCAGGCTCATCATGCGCGAGCATCCGAAGCCCACGCAGGCGCCCTCCTTGCCCTGGTCGTAGAAGTCCCACCAGCTCTGGCTGTCCTGCAGCTGCCGGGTGACCGTGCCGTTGCCGTCGAGCTGGTCGCCAGGCTCCAGGCAGACGCAATGCCCGCCGCGGATGCTGCCCAGCTGCTTGGAATCCAGCCCGATCCAGTGGCGGCTGCCCTTCTTCACGGGATTGTCGAAGTCCGTGTACCAGTTCACGCCGATGGCCACCGGCGTCGGCGCGGCCGGCGTCGTCGCGGCGGTCAGCGGGAACTTCTCGTAGTGGCGCCAGTCGGTCGGCGCCCTGCGACCCAGCGGTCGAGCCATCGTGCCCCCTCAACTTCTTGGATGAACGTCGTCGCGCGCGATCCTCCCAGCGCCCCGGTGAACGGCCACGGCGGCGTGGAGATTTGCGGTGCTCGCCCGAGCCAACCTGCGCACTTCCTCGCCACTCGAGCGCATGGCTCCTGACCGAACGGGTAGCGCCAGGGGCATGGAGCACCACTTCACCCTCCCGGCGCGCGTCGTCGAAGTCACCGAGGCTCCACAGGAGATCGACCCCGATACCGGGGAGCTCCTGCCACCGGCCCCGGCTGCGACCGACGACGGCACGCCGGTGAAGCCACCGGCGGCGCCTGACGACGAGCCCCCGCGCTAGCATCCAGGTCAGACAAACAGGGGGGCTGGCGGAGGCCGGCTGAGATAGCGCCCAGACAAACCGGCGCTGACCCTTCGAACCTGTGGGGTAATGCCCGCGGAGGGAGCGATGACGACGAAGCTCGAGGCTCCTGCACAGGAGCCTCGAAACGTTGAAGGGGGCGGCACAGCGAGCCTGGCGGGCGTAAGCCGCGCCTTCGGCGCGGTGCGCGCGCTCGAGGGCCTCGATCTCGAGGTGCGCGCCGGCGAGATCGTCGTCGTCGTCGGTCCCAGCGGCTGCGGCAAGACGACCCTGCTCGAGCTGGTGTGCGGGCTGCAGACGCCCGACGCCGGCAGCGTCCGCGCCGACCCCGCCGTGCTCATGCCCCAGCGCGACGGTCTGCTGCCCTGGCTGCGCGCGATCGACAACGCCGCGCTCGCGGTGCGCCTGGCCGGGGCGTCGCGTGAAGAGGCGCGTGCGCGCGCGCACCCGCTCTTCGCCGCGTTCGGCCTGGAGGGCTTCGAGCGCGCCCGTCCCCATCAGCTCTCGGGCGGCATGCGCCAGCGGGTGGCCTTCCTGCGCACGCTGCTCTCGGGCAAGCCGGTCCTGTGCCTCGATGAGCCCTTCGCCTCGCTCGACGCCCTGACGCGCCGCGAGATGCAGGAGTGGCTCGCCCAGGCGCTGCGCCAGGAGCGCCGCACGGTCCTGCTCGTCACCCATGACGTCGAGGAGGCGGCCCGTCTGGGCGACCGCGTGGTCGTCCTCTCGCCGCGCCCGGGGCGCGTGGTGGCTCAGGTGCCGGTGCCGCGCCCGCGCTCGGAGGCCGACGTGCTGGCCGTGCGCGAGCGCGCGCTGGAGGCGCTGCGGGCATGATGGCCCTGGCGCTCATCGCGGTCCTCGTGGGCGGCTGGGAGCTCTACGCCGACCTCGGCGGCGTCGACGATTTCATCCTACCCGCGCCCAGCCAGATCGCCACCGCGCTGTGGGACGACCGCGCGCTGCTGTGGTCGAACCTGCTCGTCACCGCGCAGGAGGTGGGGCTCGGGATCCTCGTCGCGCTCGTGCTCGGCTTCCTGCTCGCCGTCGCGCTGCACTTCTCGGGCACCCTGCGCCGCAGCGTCTACCCGCTGCTGGTCGCCTCGCAGGCCGTGCCGATCGTGATCATCGCGCCGCTGCTGGTGGTGTGGTTCGGCTTCGGGATGGTCCCCAAGCTCGCGATCATCGCGCTGGTCTGCTTCTTCCCCGTCGTGGTCACCACCCTGGACGCCCTGCGCTCGGTCGACCCCGACCAGCTCAAGCTCATGCGCACGCTCGATGCCACGCGCTGGCAGGCGTTCCGCTGGGCCGAGGCGCCCGCCGCCCTGCCCGCCGCGCTGAGCGGCGCCAAGATCGCCGTCGCGGTGGCCGTCATCGGCGCCGTGTTCGCCGAGTACGCCGGCTCCAGCGAGGGCCTGGGGCACCTGATGCTCCAGGCCATCCCGCAGCTGGAGACCGCGCGCGCCTACGCCGCCGTCGTCCTGCTCGCGGCCTTCGCCATCCTCCTCTTCGGCGCCCTCGCCCTCGCCGAGCGGCGGCTCGTGCCCTGGTCCCGTCGTCCACCGGAAGGACCCGACCGTTGACCCGCCGTCTGCCGCTCGTGCTGCTCGCCCTCGTCGCGCTGCTGCTCGCCGCCTGTGGCGAGCGCAAGGAGCCCACCGCCGCGCCGGCCCAGCAGCCGCTGCGGCTCATGCTCGACTACTTCCCCAACGCCGACCACGCGGGCATCTACGCGGCCAAGGCCAACGGCGACTTCAGCCGCGCCGGCCTCGACGTCCAGGTCCAGACGCCGAGCGATCCGGCCGCGCCGCTCAAGCTGCTGGCGGCGGGCAAGGTCGACCTCGCCGTCTCCTATGAGCCCGAGCTGCTGCTGGCGCGCGACAAGGGCCTCAAGCTCGTGGCGGTCGGCGCGCTCGTGCAGAAGCCGCTGACGTCGATCATGTCGATCGGCAAGCATGCGATCGACGACCCCGCGCAGCTGAAGGGCAAGACCGTCGGGACCGCGGGCATCCCCTACCAGTCGGCGTACCTCAAGGCGATCCTCGCGCGGGCCGGCGTCGATCCGTCGTCGGTCAAGGAGGTCAGCGTCGGCTTCAACCTCGTCCCGGCGATGAAGACGAAGCGCGTCGACGCCACCCTGGGCGCCTTCTGGAACTACGAGGGCGTGCAGCTGCGACTGCAGAAGGCCCACCCGAAGATCATCCGCATGGAGAACGTCGGCATCCCGACCTACGACGAGCTCGTGATCGTCGCCCGCCAGCAGGACCTCGCGAAGGGCGGCGAGCGGGTGCGTCGCTTCATGCGCGCGCTGGGCCAGGGCCACGCGGCCCTGCGCTCCGACGCCGAGGCCGGAGTCAAGCCGCTGCTGGAGGCCAACCCCGACCTCGACCGCGATCTGCAACTCGAGAGCGTCAAGGCGACGCTGCCCGTCTTCTTCCCGGCCGCCGGCAAGCCGTTCGGCTGGATGGAGAGTGCCGAGTGGGCGCGCTACGGCGACTGGATGTACACCAACAAGCTGCTCAGTCGCCCACCGGCGGCCGCCCGCGCGCTGACCGACGAGTTCCTGCCCGGGCAGGGGCTGGCCGACGCCGGTTCCGACTCCGGCTAGCGATTCGCTCGCGGGCGAATCGATGTGGGCTCGCGCGGCGCCGCGCTAGCGTCCGCGCGCGTGATCCGCATCGAGCTCTCGCAGACCGACCTCGGGCGCACGCGGCTGGCACTGAGCCCGCTGTGGGAGCTCGTCGCGAGCCTGTTCTGGCTGCACGACAACCAGCCCGTCGACGAGTACGGCCCATGGGTCGCCCGGACGCGCAGCGCCCTGCGCGGCGTCGAACTGGGGCCGCTCGACCTCGACATCGCGCTGCCCAAGTACGTCCCGGATTTCGCGGTGCCGATCCCGATCGATCCGCTGCCGACCCTCGCCGACGAGATCGAGGTGGTCCGCGCCAGCGACCCGGCGACGGTCCGCGCGGACATCACGGAGTACTGGGGCGACGACCCGCCGCCGCCGTGGGACGCGTTCGTCCGCCGGCCGCGCGAGATGACCGATCGCCTCGCCGATGGGATGCACGCCTATTGGGACGCGGCACTGGCCGACGAGTGGCCGCGTCTGCGCGCCGTGCTCGAGGGCGAGATGCTGGGCCGCGCTCGCGCGCTGGCGCTCTCCGGGCCCGGCGCCGTGCTCGACGATCTGCATCCGATGGTCCGCTGGCGCGATCCGATCATCGAGTTCGTCAAGGAGAAGGAGTACGACATGCACCTGCAGGGGCGCCCGCTCGTGCTCATCCCTCTCGTCTTCACCCGCAGCGTGCTCATGGGCGTCTCCGAGGGACAGCGGTCGGTCGCGATCGGCTTCCAGGCGCGCGGCACCGCGGAGCTGTGGGCCCCCAGCGTGGTCGAGCTCGATGACCGCCTCGACCTCCTGCTCGGTCATGGCCGCGCGACCGTGCTCCGCGCGCTCGACCGGCCGGCCACGACGACCGAGCTCGCCCGGCGCCTGAGCTACGCGCCGAGCACGGTCTCGGCCCATCTCGACGTGCTCTCGCGCGCGGGCCTGGTCGATCGCCACCGCGTGCGGCGCAGCGTCTTCTACGGTCTCAACGAGACGGGCACGTCGCTCGTGGCGCTCCTGGCCGACATCCCCGAGGTCCTGAGCGCCTGACGATTCCAGGTTGGGCGAATCATTCGCCGCCGCCGCCCGCCGTCGCCAGGCTGGGAGCATGAACCTCCATCACGAGATCCTCCGCGCCCTGGCGGCAGAGCGCTACGACACGCCCTTGCCCAGCAGGTGCGCTCCGGCCAGGCCCGCCCAGCCCTCGTACGGCGCGAAGAAGGTGCGCACCTCCTCCTCGGTGACCCTGGCCCGCGGGTTGCCGGTCGCGATCCGCCCGACCACGCGCAGGTAGCCCAGGTCGCCGGCGGGCAGCTGGTCGTAGCGGCCCTGGCCGTAGAGGGCCAGCATCTCGATCGTCCAGCTCCCGATGCCGGGGATGGCGCGTAGACGGCGCCAGGCGCGCTCGTGGTCGGGGGCACAGAGATCGGCGCGGCCGGCGGCCACCTCGCGCGCGGCCCGGCGCAGGGCGATCGCGCGCCCGGCGCTCAGGTCCAGCGACTGCAGCAGCGCGGGCGCGGTGGCGGCCAGCGTCGCCGCCGCCGGCAGGTCGCGCAGGCCGGTGGTCGCGCAGCGCCGGCCGAGCCGGGCGACGATCCGCCGTTCGATCGCCTCGGCGCGCTCGGCCTCGATGAGCTGCTCGCAGATCGCCCACGCCAGCGCCTCGAAGGGATCGGGGCGGCGGATGACGCGCAGGTGCGGACGGGCGCGCACCGATGGCCCGATGAGCGGATCGGAGCGAAAGCGGTCGTAGAACGGGCGCAGGTCGTCGTCCACGCCGAGCGCGAAGCGCACGCGCTGCAGCGCCTCCTCGGCCACGTCGGGACTGTCCGCCCCGGCCACGAGCACGACCCGATCGCGCGCGGGCTGGCCGACGCGGACGATCGCGGGCACCCCCTCGACGTGCACGAGCCGCTCCAGGCCGCCGTCGCGCCGGCGGCGCATGACGCCGTCGCGCCCCGCCCGCGGCAGGCGATAGGGCCATGCCGGGCGCACCTCTCGCCTGATCTCCACCATCGGGGCGCGGACTCTACGCCGCACGCCCGACGGGCGGCCGAACGGTCGCCCGCAGCGATGGAAGGTCGATAACGAAGGCTTAAAGGTTTGAGGCCGCGCTGCCGATGAGGCGGGCAGGGCCACGCACGGACGCGGGCCCCTGACACTGGGGAGTGCCGATGAAGTACCGCGTCTACAACCTCGCAGTGACCTTCGCCGTCGTCGTGACCGCCATCGGTGTCGTGGGCACCAACGGCGCCAAGTGGAGCTAGCGGTCATGCGGTCCGGCAACGGCCGACGCCCGGCGGGCAGCACGCGCACCGGGCGCAAGTGGAGCTAGACCCAATCGCTGGATGACGCCCCGCCGCGCGCGGGGCGTCTGAGCGAGCCGCGGCCTCAGCGGGCCAGCGGAGCGGCGAAGCGCACCAGCGCCAGCCGCGAGCCACACAGGCAGTGCAGCGCCAGCAGTGCGGCGACCACGAGGACGACGTCGCCGACGCTGAAGACGTTGCTCACCGGCCACGAGGCCGGCACGGCGAAGACGTCGCCGAGGAACGCCAGATGCGGGTTCTCGACCGCCGTCGAGTTGACGAAGTCGCCGGCCTGCTGGTGGACGCCGGCCGCCGCGAGGGCCTGCGGATCGGCCGGCATGACGCCGCCGTTGGCGCTGATGGCCACGAGATTCAGCGCGCCGCCGAGCGCGGCCAGCCACAGGTAGGCGATGTGGCGGTTGGCCCAGAGGAAGGCGGCGATCAGGCCGTACGTGGCCAGATGGACGGCCTGGTGCAGCCCGCCGTTGCCCTGCGGAAGCAGCGAGACGATGACGATCTGGCCCGCGATGGCGACGAGCGCCAGCCACGAGCCGCCGAAGCGCACATCGGCCAGCGCGCCGAGGCGCCCGCGCGCGAGCGGCACCGTGGCGAGGCACAACAGGAGGACGAGGCCGATGAGCATCTGGCCCGAGGGATCGACCTCCGGGGCGGGCGGCTTGAGAGCACTGCCAGGCGGTCATCGGATGTCCGTGGATGGCGGATAAGCAAGGGTTAAAGGTTTGGGCCGCGCTGCCGATCTAGTCCAGGCATGGGTCCCGCACGGATGCGCGACCCCGGAGCGAAGGGGATGACGACCATGAAGTTCCGAATGTTCCGCCTTTTCACCACGGTCGCGATGCTCGCGGTCCTGATCGAGGCCCTCGGCGCCGGCGCCAAGTGGGGCTAGGCGCCATGTTGTTCCGCACCGGCCAGCGCGCCGCGGGAACCACCCGCAACGGGCGCAAGTGGAGCTAGTCCGATCGCATCGAGGCGCCCCGCTCGCGGGGCGCCTAGGCGATCGCCCATCCGTCCTCCCCCCGCCCCCCCGCTGAACTTGCGCGCCCGCCTCTACGTCGCTGCCGTCATCACGTCGGGGCTCGGGCTCCTCGTCTCCCTGGCCGTCCTGCACGGGGCAGACCTCGTCCGCCACGGCTCGATCGGCATGTGGCTGTTGGTCGGCGCCGTCGTCGTCGGCGAGCTGGTGCCGATCAAGCTCGGCACCGGCGAGGGCGAAGTCGCCCCGTCGACCACGTTCACCTTCGCGCTGCTGCTGTCCACGGGCCTGGCCGCCGCCGCCATCGCCGTGGCCGCCGCCTCGGGGCTCAGCGATCTGATCGATCGCAAACGGCCCTCGCGCAGCGCCTTCAACGTCGCCCAGTACGTGCTCGCCATCGGCGCCGCCGGCGGCGTCCTGCTGGCCGCCGGCGTGCTGCCTCACCACCAGGGCTTCACCGCCGGCGACGTCCCCGCGATCCTCGGGGCGGCGGGCGTCTTCTTCGTCGTCAACACGGGCCTCGTCGCGGGCGCCATCGCGCTCACCACCGGCTCGCGCCTGCGCGACCAGATCTCCTCCGAGCTCATCCGCCAGTCGGCCACCGAGGGAATCCTCCTGGGCCTCGCCCCGCTGGCCGTGCTCGCGCTCGACTCGGCGCCCGTGCTGCTGCCGCTCCTGGCGCTGCCGATGATCGCCGTCCAGCGCGCGGGCCGTCAGGCGCTGATCGCCGAGCGCCTGGCCCTGCACGATGCGCTGACCGGTCTGCCCAACCGCGTCCTATTCCGCACGCGCACCCAGCACGCCATCCAGATCGCCGGGCGCGCCGACACCGGCGTCGCCGTGATGCTGCTCGACCTCGACCGCTTCAAGGAGATCAACGACACCCTCGGCCACCACTACGGCGACGAGGTGCTGCGCCAGGTCGGCGAGCGCCTGTCGAGTCTGCTGCGCGAGGAGGACACCGTCGCGCGCCTCGGCGGCGACGAGTTCGCGATCCTCCTGCGCTCGGTCGAGACTCCGGCCGCCGGCGTCGCGGTCGCCGCGGCCGTGCGCCGCGCCATCGCCGAGCACTTCGACGTCGCCGGCGTGCGGCTGGAGCTCGGGGCCAGCGTCGGCATCGCCTCCTACCCCGAGCACGGCCAGGACGTCGACGTGCTCATGCAGCGCGCCGACGTCGCCATGTACCAGGCCAAGGAGGGCCGGACGGGCGTCGAGCGCTACGTGCCCGAGCTCGACGGCAACAGCGTCCAGCGCCTGGCGCTGGCCGGCGACCTGCGCACGGCGCTCGAGCGCGAGGAGTTCATCCTGCACTACCAGCCCAAGGTCGATCTGCGCACCAACGTGGTGACCGGCGCCGAGGTGCTCCTGCGCTGGGCGCACCCCGTGCACGGCTGGCTGCCGCCCGACGAGTTCATCCCGCTGGCCGAGCACACCGGCCTGATCGTCCCGCTGACCAACTACGTCTTCGACCATGCGCTGCGCCAGATGGGCGCCTGGCGCGGGCAGGGGCTCGACATCGGCGTCGCCGTGAACCTCTCGGCCCGCACGCTGATCGAGCGCGACCTGCCCGATCGCATCGAGGCCATGTGCCAGCGCTGGGCCGTCCCCACGTCGCGCCTCGTCCTCGAGATCACCGAGAGCATGGTCGTGGCCGATCCGGCCCGCGCCCTGCCGATCCTCGCGCGGCTGCACGAGTTGGGCGTTGAGATCGCCGTCGACGACTTCGGCACCGGCTTCTCCTCCATGGACTACCTCAAGCGCCTGCCGGTCAAGGAAGTGAAGATCGACCGCTCGTTCGTCACGACGATGGCGACCGACGCCCGCGACGCCGCCATCGTCCGCTGCACGATCGACCTCGCCCGCAGCCTCGGGCTGCGCGTCGTGGCCGAGGGCGTCGAGACGCCCGACGTGCGCGCCCGGCTGACCACGCTGGGCTGCGATCAGGCGCAGGGCTACTCGTACTCGCGCGCCCTGCCGGCGCCCGAGTTCACGGCCTGGCTGGCCGCGCGCGAGCACACCGCTCTGGCGCTCATCGCCTGACGGCCGCCAGCGCGCCCGCCAGCCCCGAGGTCCGCACGGCCGCGACGCCGGCCTCGTCGGCCGCCATGGTCGAGCGCGGGCCGGCGACGACCACGCGGTCATAGTCCTGGGCCGCGAAGTAGCGCACGTCGGTGCGCGCCTCCGCGGCGCTGCGCGGGAGGCGGACGTCGGCCGCGACCGTGCGCAGCCGCGGATCGACGAGCGCGCGGCCGTCGCGCGCGGCGGGGGCGTCGATCACGAGCGCGGTGCGCGGCGCAGGGTGCTCCGCGCCCGGTGCGACCGCGCTCGCAACGGCCAGCGCGCCGGCGACGGCAAGGGCGACAAAGGCGGAGACAAGACTCGTCATACGTATGAGCATACTACGTATGACGTCATTGTCGACCAAACCTTTCCGACGCATCTGACGCGCGGCGCCGGCGTTCCTTCCCACCGCGCCCGTGCCTCCGGCGTGGTTGCATGTCCCCCATCGCCTCCACCGCCAACACCCGCGTGACGAGCGTCGACGTGGCGCGCCGCGCCGGCGTCTCGCAGTCGACGGTCTCGCTCGTGTTCTCGGGCAAGGGCCGCGGTCGCGTCTCGGCGGCCACGCAGGAGACCGTGCGCCGCTGCGCCCGCGAGCTCGGCTACCGCCCCAACGTCGCCGCGCAGGCGCTGCGGCTGGGGACCTCGCGCGCCGTCGCGCTGCTGGTCCCCGATGTGACCAACCCGTTCTTCGCCCGCGTCCTGCGCGGGGCCCAGCGCGCGGCGCAGGAGGCCGGCTACACCGTGGCGCTGGTCGACACCGCCAACGACCGGCGCTGGGAGGAGCAGTCCTTCCAGGCGCTACGCGCCGGCCCCGTCGACGGCTACCTGCTGTTCGAGGTCAGGCCGCCCGAGGGCATGGGACCCGACGAGCACGTGGTCCTCATCGAGTCGCGGGCGCCGCGACGCTCGTCGGTGCGCTTCGACTCCGAGGGCGGCGCCGAGGCGGCCTTCCGCCACCTGCTCGAGCTCGGGCACCGCCGCATCGGCCATCTGGCCTCGGCCTTCGAGGCCCCCACCTTCGACCTGCGCGAGGCGGCCCGCCGACGGGTGCTGGCCGCGGCCGGTCTGGACCCCGACGCGCTGCCGCGCGCGGTGACCGAGATCACCATCGACCACGCGCGCGACGCGGCCGCCCCTCTGCTCGACGAGCAGCCGACGGCGGTGTTCTGCGACGACGACATCATCGCCGGCGGGCTCTACCTGGCCGCGCGCGAGCGCGGGCTGAAGATCCCGCGCGATCTCTCGGTCATCGGCTTCGACGACATGGACTTCGCGCGCGTGCTCGATCCGCCGCTGACCACCGTCGCGCTCGACGCCGAGCTGCTGGGCGCCACCGCGTTCGAGCTGATCATGCAGCGCATGGCCGGTGGGCGCGCGCGGCGGCGGATCGTGCTCCCCGCCGAGCTCGTCGTCCGCGGCTCGACCGGGCCGCCGCGGTGAGCGAGTCGGCGCGCGCCGTCCTCCAGGCCCACGCCGAGGGCTACGACGCCGAGCGCCGGCGCCTGCTGCCCTGCTTCGACGCGTTCTACGCGGCCGCGATCGACGCGCTGGGCCTGTGCGAGCGCCCGCTGCGCCGCGTGCTCGACCTCGGCGCCGGCACCGGGATCCTGGCGGGCGCCGTGGCGCGCGAGCACCCGGCCGCGGAGCTGACCCTCCTCGACGGCGCCGGGGCGATGCTCGAGCAGGCGCGAGCGCGCATCGGCGACCGCGCGCGCTACGTCGTGGCCGATCTCGCCGACCCGCTGCCCGCCGGGCCGTGGGACGCGATCGTCTCGGCGCTGGCCATCCACCACCTCGACGACCCGGCCAAGCGCGACCTGTTCGCTCGCGCGCGCTGCGCACTGGCGCCGGGCGGGGTATTCGTCAACGCCGAGCAGATCGCCGGCGAGACGCCGTGGCTGGACGCGGCCTACGTGGAGCGCCACGAGCGCGCCGCCCGCGCCCTGGGCGCCGGCGACGCGGAATGGGCCGCGGCTGTGGCGCGCATGAGCCACGACCGCTGCGCGACGGTCTCCGATCAGCTGGCGTGGCTGCGCGACGCCGGGTTCAGGGACGCCGGGTGCCTGTGGCGCGACGGGCGCTTCGCGGTGCTGGTGGCCGCCTGAACAGCATCACCGAGGGAACGGAGTCAGCGGCGGCCGGGGCGCGGGCGGCGCCCCTGGCGCGTCGGCGCTTCTCGGGATGACGATCGGGGAGTTTGTCGGCATATACCCGACAAACTCCCCGATCGTCTCGTCGCGGGACGCACGCGGGCGCGGGCCGGGCGCTTCGCGGTGCTGGTCGCGGCCTGAACAGCGTCACCGAGGGAAGAAGTGAGCGGTGGCCGGGGCGCCGCGACGCGCCACAAGCGCAAGCGGGAGCCCGATCGCGGAGCGCTAGTCCCGCGAGCCGAGCAGGTGCACGTCGATGAGGAACGAGCGCGTGGCGAGGACGGGCGCGATCTGACCGCCCTTGCGCCGGGAGCGGCGCCGGGCGCGGACGGCGCGCGCGCCGCGGACGGCGGCGACGGTCACCACGCCGGCGGCGAAGGACGTCGCGGCCACGGCCGCGGCCTGCTTGACGACGACGATCCCGGCCGCGGGGTCGGTGCGCTGCAGCGCGCGCGCGTGGTCGGCCAGGACCGGGACGGCGTCGACCTCCTCGATGCCGTCAGGCTCGTTCACATCCTCCATCCGGGGCGATCATAGCCGCGGCGCCCGACGCCGCCGGCCATCCTTCAGTCCAGCGTCCGCTGGAAGACCCGATAGGTCTTGACCTTGCGGCCGTTCATGGCCTCCATCCCGCGGTTCATCGCGCGGTTGGTCTCGAGGATCCAGCCCATCTCGCCCCACGTGACCGGGGTCCGCGAGGCCATCTCGAAGTGCTCGACGTACAGCGCCGCCGCGACGCCGGTGTGCTGGTACTCCGGCTTGACGCCCAGGAAGCCCACGCGGCAGCGGCTGATGATCTTGCGCCGGCGCAGGAAGTACCACCAGCCGAAGGGCAGCAGGCGGCCCTTCATCTTGAACAGCACCTGGTTGATGTCGGGCACGGTGATGGCCACCGCGACCGTCTCGCCGTCCTTCTCGGCCACCATGAACCAGGGGGCGTCGAAGACGAGCTGCATCTCCTGCGAGTAGTAGTCGAGGTCCTGCTTGGAGTAGGGCGAGAAGCCCCAGTTCTGCGACCACGCCGAGTTGTAGACGTCCGCGAAGCGGTCCATGTCGCGCCGCAGCGAGCGCCGGGTCATCTTGCGGATGTGCACGCCGTGCTTGGGCTCGACCTGCTCGGCGAGCTCGATGACGACGGGGAGGATCTTCTCGCGGTCGGAGATGTCGAGCTCCCACATCCACAGGTCCATCGCCTTCTCGAGACCCGCCTCCTCGCAGCGCGCCGCGTAGTAGGGCGGGTGCCAGGGCTGCTTGATCATCGGCTCGCGGTCGTAGCCCTCGACGAGCACGCCGTTCTCGTCGTTGACGCCGAAGTCCATCGGCCCGATCATCAGGTCGCGGCCGCGCTCGCGCAGCCAGGCGTCCGCGGCCGCGAGCAGCGCGGTCAGGATCTCCGCGTCGTCCTCGAACTCCAGGAAGCCGAACATCCCCCAGCGGTTGTCCTGGTAGGCGTTGAAGGCGTGGTCGATCTGCGCGCTGATGCGCCCGACGACGCGCCCGTCGCGCCAGGCGCAGAACAGCTCCGCGTCGCCGTGCTTGAAGAAGGCGTTCTGGCGGCGGCTGAGGAACAGCCGGCGCTCCAGGCGCAGCGGGGGGCACCAGTACGGCGAGGTAGAGTGCAGCCGGTACGGGAGCTCGATGAACTCGCTTCGCTCCTTGCGGCCCCTGACGGGCCTCACGTCCACGGACACGGCGGCGCACCCTACATGCCCGAGACCTCGATCGACGTCTTCGCCAAGGCCCGCGACAACGAGCGCGTGGCTCTGCTGCACGCGGCGCGCGAAGCCGACATCGTTCCCTACTTCCGCACGGTCGAGGGGCCCGCGCGCCCGGTGGTCGAGATGGAGGGCGCCCCGCGGATCATGCTGGGCTCCAACAACTACCTCGGCCTCACGGGCGACGAGCGCGTCATGCAGGGCGCCCGCGACGCTCTGGAGCGCTACGGCACCGGCCTCACCGGCTCGCGCCTGCTCAACGGCACCACGGCGCTGCACCTCGAGCTCGAGGAGGAGATCGCCGACTGGATGGGGACCGACAGCGCAATCGTCTTCACCACCGGCCACCAGGCCAACGTGGGGACGCTCGGCACGATCCTCGGCCCCGGCGACACGGTCGTCGCGGACTCCGGCGACCACGCCTCGATCCTCGACGGCTGCCTGCTCAGCCGGGCCAAGCTGCGCGTCTTCCGCCACAACCGCATGGACAAGCTCGAGCGGATGCTCGAGCGTGCGGTGGGCGACGGCGGCGGCGTGCTGGTGGTGGTCGACGGCGTGTTCTCGATGGAGGGCGACGTCCCGCCGCTGCCCGTGATCTGCGACCTGTGCGAGCGCTTCGGCGCGCGGCTGATGGTCGACGAGGCGCACGGTGCGGGCGTGCTGGGCGCGCGCGGCGCCGGGGCGAGCGAGCACTTCGGCGTCGAGGACCGCGTCGACCTGCGCATGGGCACGTTCTCCAAGTCGCTGGCCAGTTGCGGCGGCTTCCTCGCGGGGCCGGCCGACGTCATCGAGTTCCTGCGCGTGCAGAGCCGCGCCTTCCTCTTCACCGCGTCGGCGGTGCCCGCCGCGGTCGGCGCCGCCCGGGCGGCGCTGCAGATCGTGCGCAGCGACGAGGGCCGCGCGCTCATGGCCAAGGTGCTGGACAACGCGCGCTATTGGAGCGACGGGCTCGTGGAGCGCGGCTTCAAGGTCGTGCGCCACGGCGATCTCGTGACCCCGATCATCCCCGTCCTCGTCGAGGACGATTGGAAGGCCGGGCTGCTGTGGAAGGCCCTGTACGACGCGGGCGTGTTCGTCAACACGGCCCTGCATCCGGCCGTCCCCCCGGGTGGGGCGCTCCTGCGCACGAGCGTGATGGCGACCCACGACACGGCGACGCTCGATCGCGCGCTCGATGCCTTCGCCACCGTCAAGGCTTCCTTCGAGGCCGAGCACGGTTTGCTGCCGGCCCCCGCCGAGGACTGAGCCAGCGCCCTCCTGCGGGCCGCTGGCTTGTCCATTTCTTCACAAGTCCCAGCGGTCAAGAAAAAGGATGCTCTTTGCGAGGGTTGGGCGGACGCGCGCGTTGACCGATCCGCACATCGGACATAGCTTCAACCGGTCGGCGAGACGCTGCGGGGAGAGAGCTTCACTCCGGTCCGAGAAGTCGTCGGGAGTTCGGGCCGAGCGGGTGTGAACCTCACGCGAGGGCTCCGTTGCCGTCGCGCTGCACACGCATGTTCAAAACCAAGCAGAGGTTCCCCTTGAGGGAGGGGAGCAGGGAGGATCTATGAACGCAGAAGTGAGGATGTCCCCTGGGCGGGGGCCGCAGCACATGCAGGCACTCGAGCGGGCGAACGCCGTCCGCCTGGCGCGCGCGGAGCTCAAGCGTCGCGTCGCCATCGGGGAGATCAGCGCGGCTGATGTGATCCTCGGCGCCCCGTGGGAGGCGGACAGCATGACCGTGTCCGACCTGCTCACGAGCCAGCGCCGATGGGGTCACACGCGCAGCCGCAAGTTCCTTCAGTGCGTCCCGATGTCGGAGAACAAGACCGTCGGCTCGATGACCGATCGTCAGCGTCGTGCACTCGCGCAGATGCTGGCGACCAGCGGTGCATCGCAATCCGTGCCGGAGCGCGCGGAGGGTCTGACGCCGGTTCTCGCCGCGATCGCCTGAGAAAGCAACCACGGCGGGCTGGCCGGGGTTCCCCCGGTCAGCCCGTAGCCGTGGCGATCTCGACGATGTTGCCGTCGGGATCGCGCAGGTAGATCGACCGCAGGCCGCCGCGGTCGAAGACGTCGGTGCACTCCACGTCACGCGAGCGCAGGTAGTCGCGCCAGGCTTCGAGCTCGTCGCCGCTGGCCACGGCCAACGCGACGTGGTGCACCGAGCCGACGCCGACCTTCCCCGGCTCCATCTCGGGGTACTCCATGAACGACAGCAGCGTGCCAGCGGTCCCGTTGCCGTCGCCGAACCAGAAGTGGCGCGCGTCGGGATCGTCGTCGTTGACCGTCTCGCGCACCAGGGCGAGGCCCAGCAGGTCGCGGTAGAAGGCCGTCGTGCGCTGCAGGTCTGAGCAGATCACGGTGACGTGGTGCAGACCCAGCAGGCGCATGCGCCGCGGCTCTGGGGTCGGCAGCTCGCTCATGCCCGGAACCCCAGGCCGCCCGATCGCGCGCGGAAGGCGCGGCGCAGCCAGATCAGGACGACGAGCATGACGACCACGCCGATCGCCAGCAGGACGACCTGGGGCAGCGCGGTCCACAGGAACAGGGGCACGTCGATGACGATCGCGCATGCCGCAGCCAGCAGCGTCGAGTGCGAGCGGTAGCCCGCGAAGTGCTCGCGTGCGGCCAGCTCGAGGCCGGCGAGGCTGACCAGGGCGAAGCCGCAGCCCAGCAGCACGCCGCGGCGCCCGCCGTCGGTCAGCACTCCGGCGACGATCAGCGCCAGCGAGAAGAGGACGACCAGCTCGGTGAGCGGGAAGGGCGACCACGGCGCCGCGGGCGCCTGCGCCATCCGGGCGCGCGGGCTGGGCGACACGGGCCGTGGCCGTGAGCGCTCGGCCACGGGCGGCGGCGCGGGCGCGGTCAGTCCGCGCTTACGAGAGCGACGACCCATGTCAGCAGGCTAAGGGACAGCCGGACGACAGCTTGACCTGCCACCAGCCCATGAGCATGCCGATGAGCCCCAATCGCGGGCGCACCTGCCACACGCCACACCCGCCGGCGCCCAGATCGCGGTTGGCGACGCGGACGTACTTGTAGCGGCCGGGCTCGAGCAGCATGCGTTCGAGCAGCACGCGGCTGGCCTCCTGGCGCTCGCCCCGTTCCTCGAGCACGCCGCGGGCCTCGGCCAGACGGTCGGCGAGAGCATCGCGGATGCGTTCGAGCTCGCCCAGCGTCAGCAGGCGCGGCCCGCCCGGCGCGGGGACCGTGCTGTGCACCCCGCCCTGGGGGAACGCGCTGACGACGGCGTCGGAGAGCTGGGCTTCGAGCGCCGCGATCTGACTGCGCAGCTGCGTGCGGGCCGCGCGCTCGTCGGCGGTGACGCGAACGTCGCGGACGTCGAGCATGGGCGCGAGTCTACTGGGGGCCACCGGCGTCCGAAAGCGCCTCGGCGCAGCCGAACAGCGCCTCCTCGACGTGCAGCGCCGGCACGCCCGGCACCGCGACGGCGAACAGCCGCAGCCGCCGGGTATGACGATCGGGGCGCCGATCGGGTGCGACGTCGCCGAAGAGGACCGCCACCGGGCCGGCGGCGTCGGCCACCAGCACGCGCCCGGGTGCGAGGTCGGCCGCGTACTCGTCCTGCCCCAGCCGCTCGCCTCCGCGCGCGCCGCGCAGCCCCAGCGGGCCGTCCAGGCGCGCGTCGTCCAGCGCCCAGACGGGGACGCCGGTCTCGACCACGGCCACCAGCAGCGCGTCCTCCAGCGGCCCGTGCGAGACGAAGCCTCCCTGGACCAGGCGGTCGAGCGCCGCCGCCTCCACCGGCGTGCGCTGCGCATCGGGATCGAGGCCGACGTGGCGGAAGAAGACGCGATAGGCCGCCGGGACCGGCTCGCGGCGCAGGGTCAGCGCGCGGGCGCCGTGGAAGCGGTCGGCCAGCAGCGCGAGGCGCTCGCGCAGCACGGTCGGCGTGCGCCGGGCGGGCGGGCTGGGATTCCGCGCGACCACCGAGACGATCCGCAGCGCGGGGAACTCGAGCGCCAGCGCGCGATCGATCCAGCCCTCCTCCAGCGCCGGGTCCGCGCCGCTCATGGCCCGCTCCGCATGCCGCGCGACTCGCGTTCGAGCGCCGTGAGGCGGCGATCGAGCTCGGCGCCGTCGAGCTCGCCGACGCTCGTCGCCTGCACCACGCCGCCCGCCAGCGCGTAGGTGAGCTGCGGGCACACGGCGACGCCGAAGAGGCTCGCCAGGCGCCCGTCGAGATCCCAGGCCACCGGGAAGCGCCAGCCGTGGCGGCGCACGAGCGCGCGCAGGTCATCGCGGCCGCCGCGGATCGAGACCGCGGCCACCTGCAGGCCCGGGTGGCGCGGCAGCACGCGCTGGAGCACGTCGAGCTCGTGCGTGCACTGCTCGCCGCGCGTGGCCAGGAAGGCGAGCACGAACGGCCCGCGCTCGCCGAGCTCGCACGAGTTGAGGATCCCCGGCCCGCGCACCGTGCACGCCGGGCGCTTGCCGGCAGGACCCTGGTTGGGCTTGCGCGCGATGTTGACCGGCGCGTCGAGCGGTCCGAGCGCCAGCGGCGCGGCGAAGGGCGGCACCTTGGATCCCACCGTCAACCCGCCCGAGGATCCCGGGCGCTCGGTGCGCAGCGCGTGCAGCGACACGTAGCCGACGACCACCACGCCCACGAGCGCGACGAACCAGCCGTAGCGACCGCTGCTCACCCCGTCGGCGCGCGCTGCGGGTTGACGCGGCGCCCACCCACCCGCGGCACCGGCAGGCGCAGTCGTCCCTGCTCGGCCAGCAGCAGCACCGCCGGCAACACGACCATGACCCCGAGCAGCGCGACGGTGAGGTCGACGACCGTCACGAAGCCGAAGTCGCGCAGCATCTTGATGTCCGAGACGATGAGCACGGCGAAGCCGGCGATCGCCGTGGTACCCGAGGCCAGCACCGCGGCGCCGGTCGAGCGGTAGGTGCGCTGCAGCGCCTCTGCGGCCTCGTGGCCGGCGGCGCGCTCGGCCCGGTAGCGCTCGGCCAGCAGCACGCTGAACTCGGTCGAGATGGCGATGACGAGCGCGCCGAGCACCACCGACATCGGGTTCAGCGGGATCCGCAGGGCGAACAGCACGAGCGCCGACCAGCCGGTGGCGAGGGCGATCGGCAGCAGCGGCACGAACGCGCGCTGCCACGCGCGGAAGGCGGCGAAGAGCACGAGCGCGACGGCCGCCAGGCCGGCCAGCAGCGTCCCCAACCGCCGCCACGGCGAGGAGACGGCCGCGTTGGCCTCGGCGGCCAGCACCGGAAGGCCGGCCAGCTCGGCGTCGATCCCGGCGGGCGGGTGCAGGCGGTCGCGCATGCCGTCGATCACGTCCTGCTGGCGGTCCAGCGGCATGAGCCGGATGCCGAAGGCGAGGGTGGCCGTGCGCCGGTCGGCGGTGATCACGCCCTGCGAGAAGTAGGGCGGCACGGCGTCGAGCAGGCCCTCGATCTGCTGGCGGGTGGCGTTCGGGCTGCTGCGGAAGAGGTCGGGCAGCGAGAAGGCCGGGCACAGCTCGGCCTTGCCGCAGCCGCGCTTGTCGGAGTAGCCGAAGCGCTTGAGCACCGCGCTCTGATAGCCCGTCATCCACTTCACGACGGCGGGATCGGTGACCCGCGGCCCCGAGACGACGACGTCGATCTCACCGCCGACGTCGGTCGAGCGCTGCAGGGCCTGCAGGTCGTGGATCGCCCCGTTCTGGGGCACGAGCTTGGTGAGATCGGACTCCACGCGCGTCTGCGTCTCGAGACCCCAGCCGGCGATGGCGACCACGAGCGCGACGAGCACCACGCGGCCAGGGTGCACCGTCGCCAGGCGCAGCGCGCCACGCCCCACCGCGGCGCCGCGTCGGCGCACCGCGAGGGCGGCGCGGTTGGCGACGAGCAGCTCGCCGGCGCCGCGCCACGCGGGCGCCAGGCCCCGCGTCGCGGGCGGGCGGGGGCGCCGGCGCGCCGCGGCGGAGAGCGCGGCCACCCCCAGCGTCAGCGCGCAGCCCAGCGCGAGCGCGATGCCCGCGACCAGCAGCAGGCCGAAGCCGCGCACCATCGGCACCGGCGACAGCGCAAGGACGACGAAGCCCGCCGCGGTGGCCGCCGCGGCCGTGGCCACCGTCGGCGCGCCGCGCTGCGCCGTGCGCGCGACGGCCGCCTCGATGCCGTCCCCGGCCGCCTGCGCCTCCTGCACGCGCGCCTGCAGCTGGATGGCGTAGTCGACGGCGAGCCCGATGAGCACGGGCAGGACCGCGATCGAGGCCATGGTCAGCGACGCGCCCGTGAGCGACAGCGCGCCGAAGGTCAGCCCGGCCGCCGCCACCGCGACGACGAGCGGCAGCAGCCGCAGCCGCGCGCGGAAGACCAGCGACAGCGTGATGGCCATGACGACGAGCGCCGCCACGAGCAGGACGATCAGCGAGTGGCTGATCGACTTGGTCAGGTCGCTCACCACCACCGGCGCGCCGGTGACGACGTAGGTCCCCTTGCCGTTGGGCAGCTTCCAGTCGGGCATGGCGACCGCCCGGCGCACGAGGTCGATCGCCCGGTCGCGCTGGTCTTCGCTGAGGTCGGGGCGGAAGCGGACCTGGATCAGCGCGCTGCTCTTGTTGGGGAAGATGTAGGCGAAGCGCCCCTTGGGGACCCCGGGGCCCTTCGTGTCGTCGAAGACGATCTGCGAGACGAACGTCGGGTCGTTGAGCTGGGGCGCCGAGCGGATCCCGTACTTGAGGGCCAGGGCGATGACGTTCTTGGCGAACTCGGCGAGCACGAGCTGCTTGGCCTGCTCGCCGTATCGGCGCACCTGGGCCGGGGTCTTGTGCTGCGCGCGGGCCAGCGCCCAGGCCGCCGTGGCCGCGCGCTTGGCCTGCGCGTCGCGGGCCTTGGACTCCGCGCTGAACTCGTCCTGGATCTGCCCGATGGCCTCGTTGAGGAAGGTGCCCGGCCCGAAGACGACCTTGGCCGGCTTGCTGCGCGCCAGCTGCGCGCACGGCCCGTCCTTGCCGCCCGGCGGCACCTGGCCCGCGGGCGCGTTGCCCGAGATGCAGCCTTCGAGGCCCTGCACGCGCAGGATGTCCGAGGTCAGCGTGAGCTGGGTCACCGGCTCGCGCACGAGCACGTAGACCGCCTCGTCGCCGAAGCGCTGGTGCAGACGCTCCGTGGCCGCGAAGCTCGCGCTCCCGCGGCCGACGAGCGTGTCGGTGGCCGCCGTCGGCTTCAGGCGCAGCGCGAGCGCGCCGCCGGCGACCGCCAGCAGCCCCACGGCCAGCCCAACCACGAGCGGCCGCCGAGCGGCGGTCCCCATGACCGCCCGCAGCAGACCCGACAGGCTCATCTGGACCGGCAGGGTACCCGCGCAGGGCCCCTCCGGCGCCGGATCCGCGCGTCAGGCGGCGTCGGCGGCCAGCACGCGCCCGACGCGCGCCAGCAGCCAGTCGATCGATCCCGGCTCGCCGCAGACGTCCTCCCAGCCGGCGACCACGCGGTGCAGCTCGGCGAAGGAGTCGAAGCGCCCGAGGACCTGGACCTGCCCGCCGCCGCGCATGCCCTCGTGCTGCATCACGTAGAGCTCGCCGGTGGCCTCGACGAAGGCGGCGCGATAGCTGCGCGCGAGCGGCCCGGCAGCGCGCCACCACAGCCCGACGTCGCGCTCGCGCGAGGTGGCCCGACGACGATCGCCGGCGTAGAAGGCTCCAAGGGACAGGTAGGTCAGCGGCATCGTCGTCTCATGCTGGCGGCGCGGCTGCTGATCCGTACTCGTGCTGCCCGTACTCTCGCGCTGCTGCTGCCCGGCGAAGGCGCTCACGGCACGAGCACGGTCTTGCCGACCGTGGCGCGGGCCTCGATCGCCGTGTGCGCGGCCGCGGCCTGCGCGAGGGCGAAGCGCTGCACGAGCGGGACGAGCCGCCCGTCGGCGGCTGCCGCAAGGGCGCGCTCCTCGAGGTCGCGCACGCCCCCCGGGCGCTGCGCGATCCGTGGGCCGATCGCCGCCGAGACGGTCAGCCCGCGCGAGTAGAGATCGCCGGCCGAGAGCTCGGTCGGCGCGCCGGAGGCGAAGCCGAAGAGGATCAGGCGCCCGCCGACCGCCAGGAGCTCCAGCGCGCCCCGGCCCAGCGCGCCGCCCACGCCGTCGAGGGCCACCGTGACGTCGCGCCCGTCGAGACCCTCGCGCACGGCTTCGCTCCAGCCGGGCGCGGAGTAGTCGACGGCCACGGCGGCGCCGAGCTCGCTGACGCGCCGCACCTTGTCCGGGCCGCCGGCGACGCCGGCCACGGTGGCGCCCGCGTTGCGCGCGGCCTGCACGAGCAGGCTGCCCAGCCCGCCCGCCGCTGCGGTGACGAGGACCACGTCGGCGGCGCTGAGCTGGGCGACCTCCAGGACGGCCAGCGCGGTGCGCCCGGTGCCGATCATCGCGACCGCGGCGTCGTCGGCGACGCCGTCGGGCACGGCGTGCAGCGCGCCGGCGTCGCGCACGGCGAGCTCGGCGTAGCCGCCGCTCGCCGGCCCGAGGTGCGCGACCACGCGCCGCCCGAGCCACTGCTCGTCGACCCCGGGGCCGAGGGCATCGACGACGCCCGCGACCTCGCGGCCCGGGATCGTCGGCAGCTCGGGCAGCGGGAGCGGGCCCATCGCCCGGCCCTTGCGCAGGACGGTGTCGATCAGGTGCACGCCGGCGGCCGCCACCGCGATCCGCGCCTGCCCGGGGCCCGGCCGCGGATCGTCGACCCGCTCGTAGCGCAGGTTCTCTGCCGGGCCGAAGGCGTGCAGGCGGATGGCGTGCATGAGCCCACGCTACGCGTGCGCCCGCCCGCCCACCACGGGGAATTGGACCTAGGACGTTGGGATGAGCCCTAGAGGCCGGCGCAACCCGTGGCGACCGGTCGCGGCGAGGACCAGCGCCGCGACGACGGGTCCTGGACGCGGATGACGGAGTCCGGCGTGCGCCCGCAGCGCGGCAGCGCGGTCCTGTAGAACAGCAGCCCGCCGAGCCCCGTCGGGTTGCGGCGCGCGCGGACGGTCCAGGTCCTTCGTGGCGTCCCACCGGCCGGCGCGAACAGCCCGACGCGGGCCATCCCGACGTTGATGCCGTCGGCGCGCACCCAATACCGCGGCGCCCGGTCGTCGGTCGTCCCGACCTTGACGCGCAGCGCGTTGCGCCGGGCCCCGGCCGTCAGGTTGTCGTCGTGCACCTGCTGCCAGGTGGCGGCCGTGACGCAGACGCGGTCGCCCGGCAGCGCTTCGCGCCACACGAACCCGGCGATGCAGAGGTCGGGCCCGAAGGTGCCGCTCGTCGCGCTGCGGCGCGCCGGCGCCAGGGCGTTGTCGCGCGCGGTCTGCGCGTGGACCGCGGGCGTGACGCACACGTGGTCGCGGGGCGTCGCCTGGCGCCAGACGAAGCCGTCGAGGCACGTCAGCGGCCCGTGGCTGCCGGCCGCGGACGCAGGAAGCGCCGGGAGCATCGCGCCGACGGCCGCGATGCACGCGAGCCAGGCTCGTGTGTGGACGCCCATGACAGGCAGAGGAGCCGCGCGGCCCCCTGCCTGATACGCGAAGCTCTACGCGCGAGCGCCCACGGCGTAGCGCTGCGCCGAGCGGGCGCGCGCCTTGGCCCGCTCGACCTCGCGGTCCTTGGGCGGCGCGTTCGTCACGAGGTCGCCGAGCAGCTCCATCGTCGCCGCGGTGATCGCGTCGACGGCGCGCTCGAACGCCTCCTCGTTGGCCTTCGCGGGCTTGGTGAAGCCGCTGACCTTGCGGACGTACTGCAGGGCGGCGTCATGCGCCTCTTCCTGCGTGGCGGGCGGCTCGAAGTTGTAGAGCGGGCGAATGTTGCGGCACATGCCTCACAGGTTACGTCGTCGGCGTGGTGGTCTGCCGCCGGCGCTGACGGCGCTACGCGGCGCAAACAGCATCATCGAGGTGAAGGGAGTGAGCGGCGGTCGGAGCGTCCGGGGCGTCACAAGAGGGCGAGGTGCCCGAACTGGATGGGATCGCTACCGGAAACCGGGAGTAATCCCATGCAGTTCACCCCCAGGCGCCCGGGCCCGGGCACACTCCCTTCCCCTCGGTGATGCCGTAAACGCCGCGCACCGCCGCAAGCGCGGCGCGGACGACTACCGCCCGAGCCCGCGCACGAGCTCGTTCGCCCGCCGCGGCGCGTCGGCGATCAGGCGGCGCACCTCCGAGAGGCCGGCGCGCAGCTCGGCGTCGCCGACCTCGACCGGCCGCATCGAGTCCTGCAGCTGAGCGAGGGTGCGGTCGGCGCGCACGGTGGCGTTGACCGCGGCGTCGAGGAAGCCCTTGACGCCCTGCGACGGCAGGCCGGCGGACGCCGACTCGAACTTCCGCGTCGGGAGGCCCCGGCGCTCGGCGAACTCGCTGTGGGTGCGCTGCGAGCGCCCGTAGGCCGATTGGATGGGCCGGAAGAGCTCCTCCTCCAACCGCTCGGCGTTGTAGTCGTCGAGCACCTCGAAGGCCGCGCCCAGGGCGGCCAGCGCCACCCCGAGGTCGTCGGTCGCCGAGGCGACCTCGTCGAGCAGCTCCTGGCGCGCTTGGCCGCTGTCGTAGGCCACGGCCGGCCTACCGCGTGCGCGGCGGTGCGGGCGCCGTGCCGGTCTGCGCGGAGCGCGCCAGGGCTCGCGCCGTCGGCCCGGTCGCGGCGTTGACGTGCGGGTATTGCGTGACCTCGCCGCCGAACGGGAACTTGCCCTGCTGCTTGCACGCGGGAGCGGCGACCTCGCCGTTGGTCTCGGTGCCGAAGAAGAACTTCTGCACGTTCGCCGCGAGGTCGGCCGGGATCAGCGAGGTCGGATCGATCGGCAGGCCGGGCGCCGGCGCGGTCACGAGGGTCGGGTCCGGACCGCCGGTGCACTGGCGCGTCTCGTAGGACAGCAGCCCGGCGGCCAGGTTCTTGAACGCGTCGGGGAAGTCATACGGGTTGGGGCGGTTGGTGGGCAGCCGGCGCGGATAGACGGCGAGGTTCTCGGGATTCGCCGGGTTGCTCGTGCGCAGGTAGTGCACGCGCGCGTTGCCCTCCTGCGTCGTGGCCTGCGTGGTCGCCACCGTGTTGGCGAAGAACGCGCTGAGCTCGTTCTTGTACTGCGCGAGGCCCAGGAGCGGCGGGTTGAGCTGGCGCAGAGGCGCGTCGAAGTTGGCCAGCAGCGGATGCAGCTCGTCGAGGAAGTCCTCGGTCGCCGGCAGCCCCTTCACGGCGGCGTCGAACATCGGGTTGAGGTTGGTGAAGAGGGCCTTGAGCTCGGGGGCGAGCTTGGACAGGTCCTGCAGCGTGGGCGACAACTGGCGCGCGGCCGGGCGCAGCTGGGTCACGAGCGGGTTGGTGTCCTTGGAGAACTTGGTCAGGCGCGCGAGGGTGATGGTCGACTCGCGCTCGAAGGTCGGCAGGGCGCGGAAGGTCTCCTCGAGCTGGCGGTTGCGCGCCGCGGTGGTGGCGAAGACGGTGTTGGAGTTCGCGATCAATGAGCGCAGCTGGCCGTCGCGCTCGCTCAGAGCGTCGAAGACCTCGCCGGTGTCGCGCACCACGCCCTGCACGTCGGTGCGCTGCCCGTTGAGGATCTTCAGCAGCGCCGTGGTGTCCTGCTCGAAGGGCGCGAGGTTGCCCAGCGAGTCGGAGATGTCGCGCCCGCGGCCCTGCGAGGAGAGCGCGAGCTGCTGCATCCAGACGCGGAAGGCCTCGCGCGTCTTGGGGTCGAAGGCGCGGAAGATCTCGTCGAGCTCGACGGTCGGCGACACCGCGCCGGCGGGCAGACTGCCGTTCTCGGGCACCGTCCCGGCGCTCGGAGAGCCGGGCGTCAGCTCGACGTAGGTCTCGCCCAGCAGCGTCTTCTGGCGCAGGATCGCCTTCGTGTCCTTGGGGATCGGTGCGTACGCGGGATCGAGCTCGATCGTCGCGTCCGAGGCGCCGGTCGCCTTGTCGGCGTTGATCACCTTGACCTTGCCCACCGACACGCCGGAGATCCGCACGTCGGCCTCCGGGGAGAGCGTGGCGGCCTCGCGGAAGGCGATGTTGAAGCGATAGCCCTTGGGCTGCAGCGGGATCGGGCCGCCGAAGGCCAGCCACAGGAAGAGCAGCAGGCCGAAGCACGAGAGCGCGAAGCCCGCCATGACGAGGATCCGGCCGAGGCTGGGAGCCTGCTTCTGCATCAGCGGGTTCTCCCCTGGCCGCGCACGGGCAGCGTGGGCACCGTCGGGGTGGTCGGGCCCGGCTGCGCCGGCGTCGACCCGGCCTGGCTGGTCGTCGGGCACACGACGTTCTGGTCGGGCGGGTTGAGCAGCGCGCCGAGCGTGCCGAGCTGCGGTACCGGGCCGCTGAGCTGGTGGAGCACCTGCAGCGTCGAGCACGAGGCCAGGACGAGGCCGTGGCGGATCGGGCCATGGGCGTCCTGGGTGGAGAAGACGGTGGCGCCGTCGTGGTTGGCCCACGCGGCCCAGTACAGGTAGCCCTCCTCCTTGCCCGGCGGGTTGTAGGCCAGCGTGTTGAGCAGGTAGTTGATCACCTGCACCGAGGTGGTCAGCTTGGGCGTCACGAGCGCGAGGTCGCGTGCCGCGGGCCGCAGGACCGTGACCACCGGCAGCGCGGCGCGCGCGAAGGGCCGCAGCTGGTTCTTGATGATCGGCGTCGTCTCGGTGAGGAAGGGGCGCGTCTGGACCAGCGATGGCCCGAGCGCACGGGCGCCGGGCCGCAGGGCGCCGAGGGTCGGCCCGAGGACGTTGCCCAGCTTGGTGACCTTGGCCAGCGTGGTGTTCGTCGCGTTGAGAGCGCCGGGCAGCTCCTGCAGCCCTGCGCGCAGGTTGGCGTCCTGGTCGGCGAAGGCCTTGAAGACCCGGTTGGAGGAGTCGACGAGCGCGGCCAGGTCGTCGTCCTTGGCCCCCACCGCCTGCGAGAGCAGGCTGAAGTTGTGGATCGCGCGGCGGATGTTGCGGTTGCGCACGGCCAGCGCGCCGTTGAGCCTGGCCAGGGAGCGGCCGGTCGGCTCGAAGCGCTTGAGCGCGGCCGACAGGGGCTTGCCCTGGCCGTCGAGCCCCTCGCCCGCGGCGCCGACCAGCAGCTGCAGGTAGGTGCGCGTGTCGGTGTCCAGCGAGGAGAGGATCTCGTCGAAGTTGACGTTGGGCAGGGTCTGGTCGATCGGGACGGTGAACCCGGCGGGCGCGGTGCCCGCCGTCTGCGTGCCGGGGTTCAGCTCGATGACCATGTCGTTGAGACCGGTCTTCGGGCGCAGCAGCGCGGTGGCGTTCTTGTAGATCGGCATGTACTTGCGCCGGATCTTCATCGTCACCACGGCGCGCCCGTCGACGAGGTCGACCTTGGTGATGTCGCCCACGTCGACGCCGGCGATCTGGACGGTCTGCCCCTGCCCCGGCGTGACCGACTGCGCGGTGGAGAACTGGGCCTTGTAGTCGACGAAGTCCGAGCCGAGGACCGGGACCCAGTGGGGCAGGTAGAAGCGCTGGTTGGAGAGGATGTAGCCGCCGACCAGGGCCGACACCAGGACCAGGCCCAGGACGAAGGCGAAGTCGCGCGCGTGCTTGCGGATCGCGGTCTTCATCGCCCGCGCTCCACCCGCGGCTGGCTCGCCCGCGCCGCCGCCCCGCCGCCGTCGGGCGGGCCGGTGGGCGCCGCGTTGAGGTTCGGCAGCGCGTTCTTGTAGCAGGGCACGTCGGGCTTGTAGGGCGGGCGCTTGCCGGGGAAGGCGGGCCGCGTG
The DNA here is from genome assembly GCA_963806015.1 of uncultured Actinomycetes bacterium. Classification (GTDB taxonomy): domain Bacteria; phylum Actinomycetota; class Thermoleophilia; order Solirubrobacterales; family Solirubrobacteraceae; genus JAOPZW01. The sequence continues at coordinate 628,951 of CAWDWM010000002.1, forward strand.
CCCAGCGGCTTGAGGACCGCGTTGGCGAACAGCTTGTCGGTCAGTCCGCCCGACGGGCCCAGGGAGACGGTCTGGTCGCCGCCGCCGGGCTGGAAGCGCACGTACATGCCGTTGCCGTCGAAGTTCTGGCCCTCGCCGGCCAGGCCGACCATCGTGTACCAGAACTCCTTGTAGTTCTCGGCCCCACTGGACAGCGCCCCGTCCTCGATCTTGACGTCGCCGGTCGGCAGCACGACGTTCGTGGTGCACTTGGCCACCAGGTCGGCCTGCGGCAACAGCACCAGGCTCGAGTTGATGACCTTGGCCAGGTCGCTGGTGGCCGGGCTGAGCTGCTCCGCGACGCCCTGCAGCTCGGAGGGCCCGAGCAGCCCGCGCGCCTGGGTGATCCACGGGAAGGCGGCGTCGATGGTGGCCGCCGTCTCGTTGACGCCGGGCAGGATCTCGCGCGCGAAGGCCCGCGTGTTGGGGAACGAGGCGTTCAGCGCGTCCAGCGCGCGGTCGGCGTTCTGCAGCGTCGGCCCGAGCAGGCGGATCGAGGCGCTCAGGTTCGTGGCCTGCGATGCCGTCGCGGCCACCGTCGTGTTGAAGTTGGTGACGAGGTCGCCCAGCTCCACGTCGTTGCGCCCCAGGCCCTCGGTGGTGCGGCTCAGGCCGTCGACGAGCCGTGAGAGGTCGTGGCGCTGGACCCCGAGGAACGCGTCGGCCACGATCGCGGTGCCCTTCAGCGAGCGCTCGCCGTAGCGGATCGCATCGTTCAGCGACTGGCCGGCGCTCTCGCCGCGCGCGCTGGGATCGGCATCGGTGTCCTGCGCCTTGGTGGGCTTGTAGTTCAGGCCCGTTCCCAGCCCGTCGAGCGTCTTTTGCAGGCTGGTGCGCGTGTCGCTCTGGAACGCGCTCAGCACCTGGTCGAGCTGCACCGGCGTCGCCGTCTGGGTGATGGGGATGGTGTCGCCGTCGTCGATCGTCGGCGCCGACGGCGTGCCCGGCGTGACGTCGACGAAGAAGTTGCCCTCCAGGAAGATCCTCGGGCGGATCTTGAAGGTGGCGTCCTTGTGGATCGGCAGGCCCTTCTTGGTGACGTCCATCGTCACCACGGCGGCGTCGCTGCCGGGCTTGCCCTCGACCTTGACGACCTTGCCGACGTTCACGCCCGCGATGCGCACCGGGGAGTTCTTGCGGATCGAGTTCGAGGACTCGAAGACCGCCTTGACCCGGAAGCCGTGGGTGAACGGCACGTGCTTGGCGAAGCCGAAGAAGACGCCGACGCACACGACGACGAGCACCACGACGCCGACCACCACCGGGTTGGCGCCCATGCGGTCCTTGCGCGGCACGCGCTCGTCGTCTGATCGGTGGCGGCGACCGAGCATCACTGCTGGGGCTTCGTCGTCTCGGTCTTGGCGGACTGGGTCCCGGGCGGGTTGCCGATCTCCTGCTTGCCGACGATGAAGGGCTCGTTGCCCGCCTCGCACTCCTTCGGCTGCCCGGGCGACGCGGTGTTCGGGTACGGATTGGAGTGCAGGTAGTTGTCCTTCTGGCCGGGGACCCCGCCGTTGGCGGGCGCCGACGACGGGCCGCCCTCGTTGTTGGGCCCCTGCGGAGTGGCGATGATGATGAAGCGCTGGGTGGTGCCGTTGACGTCGCCGACGCTGAGCAGGCTGGCGACGTTGCGGAACCACAGCGTCGCGTAGTTGCACACCGTCTGGACCGGCGTCAGGTGGGCGACCGTCGGCGACAGGATGGTCACCGTGCTCTGCAGGTCGCGCACGCCGAGGGTGACCAACGGGTCCTCCGCGAAGCGCTCGAGCGCCTCGAACGCCGGCTTGAGGCTGTTGTTGAACGCCACTGACCGCCGGAGCGTGGGCGTGCCGACCTCCAGCGCATCGGCCAGGTCCGGCGCGGCGGTCGCGAGGGCGGCCACGCCCGGGCGCAGCTCGGCGAAGAGCGCCTCGCTGTTGGCCAGGAACGGCCGGATCTGCGGGAAGTCCTTGATCCCCTCGTCGAGCGCGGGCGGGCCGCCGGTGATCGAGTCCTGCAGGAACGGGCGCGCGACGCGGGCGAGGGCGCCGAAGGTGGTGTCGAGATTGCCGAACAGCTCGGATTGGGTGACGGCCACCGGGGCGACGATCCGCGCGGTGCGCCCGAGTGCGGTCACGAAGCGCCCGAGCTGCGTCTGCGGGTCCGACAGCGTCCGCATGACCGGCACCAGGTTGACCAGCAGCGGGTTGAGCTCCTCGATCGCGAGGTTGAGGTCGGGTCCACGGCCGGCCAGGCCGTTGCCGAACTCGGTGAGGTTGCTCTGGGATGCCGCGCGCGTCTTGTCGTCGAAGGTGTTGATGACCTCATCGAGCTCGACCGGGGCCGGCGTCGCGTTGCGCAGCGGGATCGTCGCGCCGTCTTCGTAGCCCTCGCTCGAGGTGCCCTTGGTGATCTCCACGTACTTCAGCCCCAGCGCCGAGCGCGGGCGGATGAGGACGGTCGAGTCGACCGGCAGCGGCTTGACGGACGTCTCGAGCTTGAGCGTGAGCAGCGCGCTGACCGAGCCGTCCTGGGCGGTGACCGGGGTGATGTCGGTCACCGCTCCCACGCGCGTGCCGCCGATGCGCACGTCGTTGCCCACGACCAGCTGGGCCGCGTTGGGGACCTGGGTCTTGACCTCGTAGGTCGGGACGAACGGCAGCCCCGAGTTGGCGTTGTAGGCCAGGAAGACCGCGACGATGATCACCAGCGTCGTCGCGGCCCCGATGAGCACGGGGTTGGCGGCGATGGAGGCCGAGCCGCGGCGCATCAGCCGTCGCCTCCGAGCAGGTAGTCGAGCAGCGCCGACGCCGGGTCGTTGCCCGCGGCCTGCGGCTGGCTCGGTGCGGCGGTGGGCGCCGGCGACGCGGCGGGCGCCGGCGACGCCGCGGCGGGGGCAGCGGCGCTCGTGTCGGCCTTCGCGCCCGCGCTGCCCGACGCCGGCGTGTCGCCACCGAGGTCCAGGGTCTTGCCCGCGAAGTAGGCGTCGAGCTTGCGCAGCGAGGGCGAGCGGCGCGTGTCGGCGTAGCCGGGGGTCGTGGTCGCGCTGGCGGCGCGGGCGCTGGACCCGCTGGAGTTGTCGAACGTCGCCAGGCAGTCGGGCGAGGCCGCGATCGCGTACTGCGAGCAGGCGTTGAGGATCAGCCCCGCGCGCAGGTAATGCCCGTCGGCATCGAAGCCGTTGATGGCGGCCACCTGGTAGAAGAGGTAGTCCATCAGGCGCTCGATCCCGCCGGTGTTCTTCAGCGAGGTCAGCAGGCTCGCGAGGTTGTTGGTCAGCGGCTTGGCGGCCGAGGCGAGCTGGCCGACGTCGGTGATGATCGGCTTGCTCTTGGTCAGCGCCGGACCCCCGACGTCGGCGGCGGCGCCCAGCGACTGCAGCGCCGGGATGCCCGCCTGCGAGAACGGCCCGAGCTCCTCGATGAAGCGGTTGATCGACGGCGCCTCCGCGCCGAGGTCGGTCAGCACCGGCGTCATCTGATCGGACAGTCCGCCGAGCTGCTGCATCGTCGGGGTCAGCTCGCGCAGGAAGGCCGGGAGCTTGGCGATGTTCTGCTCCAGCGCGCTCGAGCGCTCGGCCGTGGCCTGACTGGTGATGTTGGCCTTCGTGACGAAGCCGGCCACCTGGGCGCGGCTGCGCGCGAGCGGCGCGAGGATCGTGTCGCCGTCGCGGGCCAGGTTGGCGAGGACGCGGTTCTGGTCGGCGAGGATGGCCAGGACCTCGTTGGTCTGCTTGAGGGCCGGGTTGGCGTTGATGATGGCCTGGCGCAGGTCGCGGCCGCGCCCGGCCAGGCCGGTGCCCAGCTCGTTGAGGATGACGGTCAGCCGCTCGCGGTAGGGCAGGCGCAGCGTGTTGTTGACCAGGTCGAGGTCGACGGGCTTGGAGGTTTGCGAGACCGGCAGCAGGTACTGGCCCGTGCCGGGCCCCTTCTCGATCTTGCGCAGCTTGGGCGCCTGCTGGGCGTTCGCCGGCCGCGGCTGCGTCGGCGTGCACTCCACGAAGCGCTCGCCGATGAGCGACTGCGGGCGGATCGTGCATTCGGCGTCGGCGCGGAAGTCGTCGAAGCCGGGGCGATCGATGCGCAGCACGACCGCGGCCTTGTGGTCGGGCGTGACGTCGAGCGACTCGATCTTGCCGACCTTGACCCCGGCGATCTTGACGTCCTCGCCCGGGATCACCGAGAACGCGCTCATGAAGATCGCCCGGACGCGGTAGGTGCCGCCGTCGTCGCTCGCGCCGGTGGCGAAGACCAGCAGCGCAGTGGCGGCGACGAGGACGCCGGCGATGGCGAGGACGCGCTTCATGGGCCGGGGAGCACGAGGCTCGGGTCGCAGTCCAGGGTGCCGTCGGTGTCGCGGAAGGGTGCCGAGCCGTCCACCGGCGCCTGGGAGGCCGCGCCCGGGCAGCGCCGCACCTGGCCGGTCTGCAACCCGGCCAGGCGCTGGCTGGGCGGGATCGGCGTGAGCGTGCCGCCGGCAGGGTTGTCGTCGAACGAATAGGCGTTGAAGATCGGCTGGATGCGGGCGAAGTGACCGTTGGCGTCATAGTTCGCCGACCCCTGGCCGAAGTCGCGCAGCCAGCCGACGAGGTCGGGCGTGTAGGGCCGCACGAACTTGATCACCGGCGTGAGCTTCTGCAGCGCCGTGATCGAGTGCGCGAAGGACGGCTTGGCGGCGCGCTCGAGCGCCGGCGCCTGGACGAGCAGGTCGGTGAGGTCGTTGCCGGGCCCCTTGCGGTGCACCAGCGTGTTCAGGTCGGCGACCGTCGGGCGCGCCTCCTCCACGAGCGGGCGCAGCTGGCTCAGGAAGCGAGCGAGGTCCTTGGTCGCCGGCTTGGAGGCCGCCACCAGGACGTCGAGGTCGTCGAGCGTCGCACGCAGGTTCACGAAGGTGGTGTTGGCCTTGCGCAGGGTGCCCGGCAGCAGCGTCAGCGCCTGGTTGAACGACGTGTTCTCACCGGCGATGGCCGCCGCCGTCGTGTTGGTGTTGGAGACGAGGTTGGCGAGGTCACCCCGGCGCGAGGCCAGCGCGGCGGTGGTCTTGGCCGCGTTGTTCAGGAAGCCGTTGAGCGTCTGCTGGTTGGCGACGAGCTCGTTGACCAGCCGCCGCGACGCGCTCAGCGCGGGGTTGAAGTACTTGGTGGCCGCGTTGGCCTCGACGCCGCGATTGTCGTACCACGCCGCGCTGCCCTGGATGACGTCTTGCAGCGACTTGCGCGTCTTGGGGTCCAGCGTGTTGAAGAGCTGGTCGAGGTCGACGATCGACGTCGTCTTGTCGGTTCCCAGCGTGGCCCCTTCGGGCAGCTTGGGATTGGAGTTCGGGCCCGGCGTCAGCGCGATGTAGCGGTTGGCGATGCCCGAGAGCGAGGTCGCCCGGATCAGCGCCGACGTCCCCTCGTGCAGCGGCGCGTAGGGACCCTGGACCTTGATCGTGATCTCGGCCTGGTTGTTGTCGGTCAGCGCGATCTTGCGGATCGAGCCGATGCGCCGGCCGCCGACCTGCACGTCGTCGTCCTTGACGAGCTGCCCGGCGTTCTCGAAGCGCAGCTTGTAGGTGGTGCCGCCGGGGCCTCGCAGCAGCAGTACGGCGACGACGGCGACGGCGAGGACGAGCGCGCCCAACGCCACGCCGCGCGCCGCGGTCACGCGCGGCCCTTCCGGATCACGGACGTCTGTCGGGCTGTGAGCTCGGGGCGGGTGATGAGAGAGAGGTGGGTGGGTTTCCGGTGCGTCGGCCCGTGGGCATCCTGCCGGGGCCGTGTTAGGCGCGTGTTAGAGCTATTCCATGCCCAGCGGCCCCTGTGACTCGCCCGACAGGAACTGGCGCACGAAGGCGTTGTCGGAGTTGAAGAGCTCCTCCGCGGGGCCGGACTCCACGATCCGCCCCTTCCAGAGCACGGAGATGTGCTCGGCCACCCGCCGCGCGCTCATGATGTCGTGGGTGATGACGACGTAGGCGCCGCCGTTCTCCTCGTGGATCTCCTGGATGAGCTCGCACAGCAGCGCGGTGCGGACGGGGTCCAGGCCCGAGTCGGGCTCGTCGAAGAGCACGATGTCGGGATCGAGGACCAGCGCGCGCGCGAAGCCCGCGCGCTTGCGCATCCCGCCCGACAGCTCGTTCGGCATCCTGTCGCCGGAGTCCTGCAGACCGACCTCGGTCAGGCGGCGATCGACGATCTCGAGGATCTCCTCCTCGCCCTTGTCGGTGTGCTGGCGCAGCGGGAAGGCCACGTTGTCCAGCAGGTTCATCGAGCCGAAGAGCGCGCCGTCCTGAAAGAGGACGCCGAACTTCTTGCGCATGTCGAACAGCTCGTCGTCGTGCATGTTGGGCACCGACTCGCCGTGCACCAGGATGTCGCCCTGGTCGGGGTACAGCAGCCCGACCATGTGCTTGATGCACACCGACTTGCCGGTGCCCGAGGGGCCGAGGATCATCGAGATCTTCCCCTCGGGGATGCCCATGTTCAGGCCGCGCAGGATCTTGTTGCGACCGAACGCCTTGTGCACGTCCACGAACTCGACGGCATCGGCGACCCCGGTCGGGCGGTTCAGGCCCGTGTGCCAGCGGAACTCGTCGTCGTCGGAGCGCTGGGGCTCGTTGACCACCGACACGCGCTCGGTCTCCGCGGTCCCGCGGCGCTCGACCTCGTCGCGGCGCAGGTCCTCCTCGCGCAGTGGCTCATCGGCGTGCTCGTCAGCGGTCCGGCGTTCGTCATCCATGAATTCAGCCTCCGATCGGGGCCCTTGGGTTCGCACCCCAGAACAGCTGCGTGCCGAGCATCCCGATGAGGTGCACGAGCACGATGTTGAGCACCATCGACTTCGCGGTGGCGGTGCCCACGCCCACCGGCCCGCCGCTGGCGTTGTAGCCGTAGTAACAGCCGACGAGCACGATCGCGGTGGCCATGACCATGCCCTTGATCACGCTGTATAAGAGGTCGGGCGGGTTCTGGAACATCCAGAAGATGAGGAAGAAGCCGCCGCTGGAGACCTCGCCGATCTGCTGGACCACCGCCAGGTAGCTGGCGAAGAAGCCGGCGCCCACGGCGGCGATGTACATGAAGGGCAGCACCATCCAGGCGGCCAGCAGGCGCGTGGCGCAGAGGAAGAGCATCGAGTCGATGCCCATGACCTCCAGGGCGTCGATCTCGTCGGAGATCCGCATCGAGCCGAGCTCGGCCACCAGTCCCGTGCCGACCTTGGCGGCCATCATGTAGCCGAACGCGTAGGGCACGAGCTCGCGCAGGTCGCACCAGGCGCTGAACACCCCGGCGTAGGCGGGCGTGCCCTGCGCGCGCGTGAAGTAGGCGCCCTCGATCCCGCACTGCAGGCCGATGATGAAGACGAGGCCCCAGATGACGAGCGTCGAGCCCAGGATGAGGATCCCCGCCTGGCGCAGCGCCTCGCCGAAGAAGCGAAAGACGCGCAGGCCGTAGACCTGGGCCAGGACGCGCCCGCAGAACTTCGAGATCTCCCCGAACGAGGCCAGCAGGTCGCGCGGGACCTCGAGCCAGCCGCCCACTATCTGATCACCGTGATCTCGGGATGCGTGGCCAGCAGCGTCTGGGTGAAGACGTAGTTGAACGCGAAGACGCCCAGGAACGCTATGACAACCGCTTGGTTGACGGCGCGGCCCACCCCTTCGGCGCCGCCCGAGGCCGTCATGCCCTTGTAGCAGCAGACGATCGCGATGATCGCGCCGAACATCGTGCACTTCAGGACGCTGCCCCACAGGTCGGTGGTCGACGCGTTCGTGAAGAACGTGGCCCAGAACGGGCCGAGCGGGGCGCCGTTGACGAGCGTCGCGATGACGCCGCCGAAGATGCCGAACAGCAGCGCGTAGACGTCGAACAGGCCGGTCACGAGCATCAGGGCCAGGAAGCGCGGGACCACGAGGTTCTTGACCGGGTCGACGCCGAGGACCTGCAGCGCGTCGAGCTCCTCGCGGATCTTGCGCGCGCCGAGGTCGGCGGTGATCGCGGTGCCCGCCACGCCGGCGAGCACGATCGCGGTGACGAAGGGGGCGAACTCGCGGATCGAGGCCAGCACGAAGAAGCCGCCGAGGCGGTCCAGGGCACCGAAGAGCACGAGGAAGTTGGCGGCCTGCAGCCCCGGCGCGCCGTAGCCGAAGGCGACGGTCGAGATCAGCAGCGGGAACCAGCACAGGCGCAGCGCGAAGAGGAACTGGCTGACGAACTCCCCTCCGTAGGGGTACGGCGGACGCAGGGCAGACAGGATCGTCTTCCCAGTCAGAATCATCATGTCCCCGACCTCTTCGAGCAGATTCTTCGTAGGAAGAAACGCCCGGTCGGCGACGCTGCGAACCATCTCCACCTCGTTGTAGGAACCCACGAGCGACGCACCCCCCTCCGGGTACACCGCATCGGGCACTCTAAGCAAAGCGCGGGACCGCTGACAAACCCGAACCGTCGCGTTCAGAAGCGGCATGAGCGCGCAGACCCCTGTGGTACGTTCCGGCCGCCGTGGAGGGGTCGACCGTGTTCGCATGCCGTTTCGCCGGGATCGTCGCCGGCGCAGCGGCGCTCGCGGTCGCGGGCTGCGGCGGCGGTACGCGCCAGGACGCCTCCGAGCCCTCGGGAACCTTCCAGGTCGACGTCGTCAGAGCGAGCTTCCCGACCAAGCAGCACCTCGCCAAGTCCGAGCGCTTCGTCATCGCCGTGCGCAACACGGGCCACGAGGCCGTGCCCAACGTCGCGGTGACCGTCAACTCGTTCGCCACGCGCTCCCAGCAGGCCGGCCTCGCCGACCCGTCGCGCGCGGTGTGGATCGTCGACACCGCCCCGCCGGGCGGCGACACCGCCTACACCAACACCTGGGCGCTCGGGCGCCTGGCGCCCGGCCAGACGCGCCGCTTCGTGTGGCACGTGACCGCCGTTCAAGCCGGCACCCACACGGTCAAGTGGGCGGTCGCGGCCGGGCTCAACGGCAAGGCCAAGGCGACGTTGTCCGGCAACCGGGCTCCCGCCGGCTCGGTCACGGTCGACGTCTCCGACACGCCAGCGCAGGCACGGGTGGATCCCAAGACCGGGAACGTCGTGCGCGCGGGCGATTAGGCGGGCGGTTCGACGAACTGCGCAACGCCGCTCACGCGCGGCGGTAGACCGCGATGATCACCCCAGTGGTCGTCGTCAGCGATTCGACGAGCTGCAGCGCAGCGCGACGCCCGTCGTCCGCGAACAACCGGCGCCCCGTTCCGAGCACCAGCGGGTGGATCGTGAGGACGTACTCGTCGACGAGGTCGTGGCGCATGAGCGTCTGGAGCAGCTCGCCGCTTCCGAGCACCGCGAGGTTCTCGTCCGCTTCCTTCAGCCGCGCGACGGCCGCTGCGACGTCGCCCTGCAGCAGCGTCGAGTTGACCCATGGCAGCGGCGCCTGCAGCGTCGTCGAGGCGACGTACTTCTGGCGCTCGTTGAGCAGCGTGCTGATCGGGTTGCCCTCCTGCTTGGGCCAGACGGCGGCGAAGTCCTCGTACGTGCGCCGTCCGAACAGCAAGGCGCCGCCCCCGGTCATGCCCTTGCCCATGAACTCGGCCATGACCGAGTCGCCGTAGGGCACGGCCCAGCCGCCGTGCTCGAAGCCGTCGCGGGAGTCCTCGTCGTGGCGGCCCGGCGCCTGCATGACGCCGTCGAGGGTCACGTGGTTGATCACGGTGAGGTTGGCCATCGGGAGCTCCTTGTCAGCCGGGGACGTTGTTGATGGTGAACGTGGCGCCGTGCGGGTCGGCGAGCACGGCGGTCCTGGTCATCGGTGTGTCGAAGGGCGCCACGACGGCGCGACCGCCGAGCTCGACGGCCTTCGCGGCGGTCGCGTCCACGTCGTGGTCCCAGAAGTTCACGCTCCAGCGCGGCCCGCCGTCGTCGCGCAAGGCCGCCATCGTCGCGATCACCTCGCGCGAGACGGGCTGCTCGGGCTCGCCGCCCACGTAACCGGGCAGGCGGAACATCGTGAACGCGCCCTGGCCCTCGCCGAACGTCTCGGTCGTCCAGCCGAACACCGCGCCGTAGAACGCCGCCGCGCCGTCGGGATCGGGGGCGTCGAGGTGGCTCATCGCCCACGCTCCCGGCTCGTTGACGAGCTGCGCGCCCTTGCGCTCCCGGGGCTCCCACGCGCCGAACGCGGCGCCCGCCGGATCGGCCAGGATCGCCAGGCGGCCGGCCGGAAGGACGTCGAACGCCTCGACGAGCACGGCGCCGCCGGCGCTGCGCGCCTTCTCGGCGGTCTCGTCGGCGCTCTCGACGTACACGTAGGTGTTCCACGCCGCCGGCGACGCCGGGGCGTCGCCCGGCTGTGCGCCGACCCCGGCCACGTCGCGGCCGCGCAGCCGCGCCACGGAATAGCCCATCGGCCCTGGGCCCGCGAACTCCCACCCGAACAGCGCGGCGTAGAACGCCATCGCCGCCTCGGGATCGGGTTGCAGGGTGTCGACCCAGGAGGGCACTCCGGGCTCGTAGTCGTCGCGCTGGCTCATCCGCTGCTCCTCATCGGTATATCCGAGTAGCTAATTGGAAAAACCAATCTAATAGAACGACAAACCGATTACAAGGTAGACTTGTCCCATGGCGACCACGAAGCGCACCTATGGCGACCGCTGCGGGGTCGCGCGGGCTCTCGACATCGTCGGCGAGCGCTGGGCGCTGCTCGTCGTCCGCGAGCTGCTGCTGGGCCCCAAGCGCTTCACCGACCTGCGCGCGGGCCTGCCGCACGTCGGCCCCGACATCCTCGCCCAGCGCCTGCGCGAGCTCGAGGCGTCGGGAGTGCTGCGGCGCGGCACGCTCCCGCCGCCGGCCGGCTCGCGCATCTACGAGCTCACCGAGCGTGGACAGCAGCTCGAGCCGGTCGTCCTCGCGCTCGGGCGCTTCGGCAGCGTCGCTCCCTTCCCCCCGGGAGAGGCCCAGATCGGCGTCGACGCCCTGGTCATCGCGCTGAAGACGCTCTTCGCCCCGGACGCCGCCGACGGCCTGAGCGCGCGCTACGAGCTGCGTCTTGGCGAGCAGCACTTCCAGCTGCGCCTGGCCGACGGCCGGCTCGACGTCGCGCGCGGAAGCGTCCCGGCGCCCGACGCGATCGTCGAGACCAACCCGGCAACCTTGGCCATGGTGCTCTGGCACGGCGGCGACCCCGACGCGGCGCGCCGCTCCGGCGACCTCACCGTCACCGGCGACGAGGACGCGGTCACGCGCCTCCTCGGGCTGTTCCCGCTGCCCTCCTGACGCTGCAATCCTGCCGTCGAGCGCGGCGGCCGACCCGACAGTCTGCTTGACTGCGGATCGACCCCGAACAAGCCGGAGGGATCCCCTTGCGCGAGCGCTTCGATGCGGGCACCGGGCTCGTCGCCGTCGGTGCCGTCCTGCTGCTGGTGAGTCTGTTCATCGATTGGTATGACCCGGGCGGCGACGCCTGGGCGGTCTTCGAGACCCTGGACCTCGTCCTCGCCGGCGTCGCCGTCTGCGGGCTCCTGGCGGTGGCCCCGCGCTTCGGCACCGGCGGCCTCGGCCGCGCCCTGCCGCTCATCACCGCGATCGCGTTCGCCACCGTCGTCATCCAGCTCCTCGATCCGCCGCCCGTGGTGAGCAACTCGGACCTCGCCACCGGTGCGTGGCTCGCCCTCGCGGCGACCGCGCTCATGGCCGGCGGCGCGCTGCTCGGCGCCGCGAGCATCTCGGTGACCGTCGACGTCCGCGGCCGCGAGCGCCGCCGGCGGACCGCCGCCATCGACGCGCGCGAGGGCGCCGCCCAGGCGGCCGAGGCCGCCGCCGCGGCCGAGGCGCCCGCTCCCGCGCGGCCCGGCCGCCGCTTCGGGCGGCGCGACGAGCCGCTGCTGGAGCCGCGTGAGCCGGTGGTCGCCGAGCCGGCCGAGGATCCGCAGCGCACACAGGCCCTCGATCCGGTCGAGCCGACCCAGGAGTGATGAGCGCCGTCGCCAGTGGACTGAGCTTCGAGGTACTGCGCTTCACCGTCGAGCCGGTGAGCGCCGAGGTGGCGCTGCTCGAGCTCGAGGGGCGCTTCCGTGCCGAGACCCGCCGGCGCCTGGGCGTCCCGCGGCTGATGGCCGAGAGCGACGACGGCTCGAGCGAGGTCGCGCCGGCCGCGGCCGACGAGGCGCAGGCCGAGCCCGAGGGCGGCCTGTGGCGCGCGAGCTACGCCGTGGCGCTCGAGCTGCTCGACGACGGGAGCTTCGCGCTGGCCGTCGGGCGCGAGCTGCTCGTCGGCCTGCCGGCGCCCGACCCGGCCGAGGGCACCGGCGAGCGCGAGGTGCGCCTGGCGCGCGAGGCCAACGCCCTGCGGCGCACGGCCGACGAGGCCCGCGCCGCCGCGGCGGCCGCGCTCGCCTCGGCGGGCACCGAGCGCGAGGCGCGCGAGGCGATCGAGGCCGAGATGACCGAGGCGCGCATGGCGCGCGACGACCACGCCCGCCGCGCCGCCAGCCTCGACGAGGATCTGGCCCAGCTGCGCCGCGAGCACGCCGCCGAGCTCGTGCGCCGCGACGAGGAGCGCGCCGCCGCCCTCGCCGATCGTGACGAGGAGACCGCGCGGGCGGCCGACGAGCGCGTGGCCGAGCTCGAGGCCGAGGCAGCCGAGGCGCGCCGCGGGCTGCGGGCCGCCCGGGCCGAGGCCGAGGCGATGCGCCGCGACCTGGAACGCGAGCGCGAGCGCGCCGCCGCGGCCGACGCCGCCGTGCGCCGCGGCCGGATCACCAAGTTCGACGGCGAACCCATCGCGGGCGAACCCGATGCGGAGGGCCCGACGACGGTCGTCGGCCCCGACGACGACGAGGGCCACGAGCGCCCCACGACGGTCAACGTACCCGACGGCGAGGAGGCCCTCGCCGCCGCGCGCGCCGAGGCCGACGAGCCCGCGGGCAGCGAGGACGCGACCGAGGTCGCCACGCTCGAGCAGCGCGAGCCACTGGCGGGCGATCCGGGTGAGACCGTCCGCGTGCTCGGCGCCCGTCGCCAGCGGCGCACCGGCGAGGGGACGCCCGCCGCCGCGGCCCCCGGGACCGCCGCCATCGGCGCGCGCCACATCGAGCCCGGCCAGACCCCCCAGCGCAGCGCCCTCGCCGCCTGGCTGGCGCGCGCCCTCGCCTTCGCCGCGCTGGCGATCGTGGTCCTCGCGCTGATGCTGGTGGTCAAGCCCTTCTGAGATCGGTCGCGGCCGTCGCGCCGCGACTGAACATCCGTGCAGGATCGTTGCCTGCGCGGCGCCACGGCCGTAGCGTGCATCGGCGATGACGGATGGCCTCCCTGACCCGGGGACCTTCGGCGCAGCGTTCGAGGACTTCGTCCGCGCGATGACCGAGGCGGCGGCACTGCCGCAGTCGCCACTGTCCGAACGGCTGCGCGAGCATCTGGGCGCCGAGCCGGGCGGCCTGCCCTCGACCGTGGCCGAGTTCGACACCACCGATCATCCGAACCTCCAGCTCGCGCTCGACGCCGTGCTCCCCGAGGCCGAGATCCTCGGCTTCAGGCTCCACCATCCGGGCTTCGCCCCGTTGAGCCTGGCCGACGTCATCGCCGGTCGCGGGATGACCGGGCCGATCCGCCCCGGGCCGGTCCAGGAGATGGCGATCGAGGTTGGCGACGGGCGCGTCGTGGCGTGCGTGGCCACGGGCCTCTACCTGGCGCGGCGCGACGGCGTGCCGGTGGCGCTGGTGCTCTCGCGCAGCGAGCGCCACTTCGGGGGCGTCCAGCTCAAGGTCGAGGGCGCGTCGCCCGAGCGCGAGGCGATCCCCGCCCTGTTCGCGGACCTTCGCGCGGCGATGCGCGAGCACAACGTCTATCGCGGGCAGGTCATCTCGCTGCACCAGCGCGAGGACCAGGGCGTGTCGGTCCAGTTCCACCACCCGCCGGCCGTGCCACGCGAAGCGGTGATCCTCCCCGACGGCACCCTCGAGCGCCTCGAGCGACAGGCCCTGGGCGTCGCGGGCCAGGCCGACCGCCTGCGCGCCCACGGACGCCATCTCAAGCGCGGCGTCCTGCTCCACGGACCGCCCGGCACGGGGAAGACCCTCTCGGTGAGCTACCTCCTGGGCGCCATGCCCGGCCGGACGACGGTGCTGCTCACCGGCCGCGGGCTGGGGCTGATCGAGCAGGCGCTCGTGATCGCGCGCGAGCTGGCCCCCGCGACCGTCGTCTTCGAGGACGTCGACCTCGTCGCCGCCGAGCGCACGATGCACATCGGCGCCCAGGGCATCCTCTTCGAGCTGCTCAACCAGATGGAGGGCCTCGAGGAGGACGCCGACCTGCTCTTCGTGCTCACCACCAACCGCCCGGACCTCATCGAGCCCGCGCTCGCCGCCCGGCCGGGGCGCATCGACCTCGCCCTCGAGGTGCCGCTGCCCGACGAGGCCGCACGGCGCCGGCTCATCCGCCTCTACGCCCGCGACGTCGAGCTCGACGGGGCCACCGAGGACGATCTCGTCGCGCGCACGCAGAGCGTGAGCGGCGCCTTCATCAAGGAGCTCATGCGCCAGGCGGCGCTGCGGGCAGCGCTCGCGGGCGCCTCGCCGGCCGGCGGCGCCGACGTGGTCGCCGCCCTCGACGAGCTCCTCGACGACCGCGCCGCCCTGACCCGCCGGCTGCTCGGCCAGCCCGCCGACGGCGCGTCGCCCGACACGCCGGCCGGGGCACCGTTCGGACCGATGGTGCAGGCGTTCAGCGCAGCCGGCCTGCCGCTGCCCCCGGGCGTGGGGCCTTTCGACATCGACGAGTGAGGCGCGGGTGCCCGCTCGCTACTTCGGCAGCCGCGGCGCGATGATCCGGTAGGCCTTGAGCCCCAGGCCCAGGCGCTCGCGGTCCTCGGAGAGCATCGGATCGAGGCTCGTGAGCTCCTTCACGCGCTCCAGGCGGTAGGCCACGGTGTGGCGGTGGGCGTAGATCGCCGCCGCCGTCGCGTTCATGTTGCAGTTCTGGTCGAGGTAGGCCTCGAGGGTCCCCACGAGGTCCGTGCGGTACTGGTCGTCGTAGCGGACGATCGGCGCCACCGTGTCCTCGTAGAACGAGCGCACCTCCTCGGGGTGCGACGCGAGCACGCGGAAGAGCAGGCGATAGGTGCCGGTGCCGATGTCCTGGGCGATCGGCGCGTCGGACTGGCGCAGGACGTCGAGCACGAGCTCGGCCTCCTGGATCGCGCGGCCGAACTCCGCCGGATCGGCATAGAAGCTCGAGAGCCCCACGGTGCCGTGCTGGCGCAGGCGCTCGGCCAGCTTGCGCGCGCGCTCGAGGGTGCGCTCGGGGGCGTCGTCGCCGCCCACCGCGGGCAGCAGCGCGTAGACGCGCCCGTCCATGTGCTGGGCCAGCGCACCGGGGTGGTCCTCGGCGATGGTGGCCACCACGTGGCGCGGGCGGTCGGTGGTGAGCTCTGCGCACAGCACCACGGCCCCGCGCGCGAGGTCGCAGCCGAGCCGGCCCGCGCGGCGGACGACCTCGCGCGGCTCGAGGTCCGGTCGCGAGCGCAGATCCTCCAGGAAGGAGCCGCGCAGGTTCTGCTCGACCTCCTCCTTGGCCTCCTCGACCGCCACCTCGGTGAGCGAGGCGACGGCCGCGAGGTGCAGGAAGTCGGCCGCCTCCGAGCTGGCCTTCGCCGGCCCGACGAGCATGAGCACGGCGCCGACCACGTCGTCGCCCGACATGATCGGCACCTCGGCGCCCACCGTTGGCGGCACCTGCGCCGGCCGGTCCTTGACGCGATCGGCGACGTAGCGGCGCAGCACCGCGAGGTCATCGTCGCTCGCCGCCGGCGCCGCCACCGCGGCGCCGAGGCGCGGGATCACGATCGCCACGGGCGCGCCCGCGGCGTCGGCGGCGAGCGCCGCCACCTTGTCGAGGCCGTCGCCGCCCAGGACGGCGTCGACCATCTCCAGGTGAACGGCGCGCAGCCGCTCGATGAGCCCTCCGGTGCCGCCGCGCGTGGCGGCGGGCTCCTTTGCAGATCCCGCCGCCTCGGGCACGGAATTCATCCTCCTCCTAGGTGGTGGCGGCCGCCGGGTCCGGGTGGGCCTGGAGGACCTCCTCGCCGGACTCGCCGGTCCGGACGCGGTAGCTCTCCTCCACCGGGAGCACGAACACCTTCCCGTCGCCCACGGCGCCGGTCCGCGCGTGCTTGAGGATCGTGTCGACGATCGTCTGCACGTCGCGGTCGGCCACCACGCACTCGAGCTTCACCTTCGGGCGCAGGTAGTTCGTCAGCTCCGCTCCGCGGTAGCGCTCGGTGATCCCCTTCTGCCGGCCCGAGCCCTTCACCTCGCTGATGCTCAGCGAGGGAAAGCCCAGGGTCAGCAGCTCCATACGGATGGGCTCGAACGCCTCGTGGCGGATGTAGGCCTCGATCTTCTTCACGCCGTCACCTCCTGAGTGGTCGCGGGGGGCGCAGCGGCCGTTGCGGGTGTGGCCACGTGCGGAGCCGCACCGTAGCCCACGAGCTCCGGGATCGGGATGAACTGCTCCGGGTAGCCGTACATGCCGTGCTCGGAGATGTCCAGACCGGCCTCTTCCTCCTCGGCGGTGACGCGCAGGCCGTAGGTCTTCTTGATGGCCCAGAACGTGCCGAAGCTGGCCGCGAAGACGAACGCGAACACCGTCACCACGCCGAGCGCCTGGGCGCCGAGCTGGTGGAACGAGCCCGAGTAGAACAGGCCGGGATCGCCGACGGCGTTGTAGGCCGCCAGGGACGGCAGCGTGAAGAGGCCGCACGACAGCGTGCCCCAGATGCCACACAGACCGTGGGCGGTGAGGGCGCCGACCGGGTCGTCGAGCTTGCGATCGATGGCGTAGACGCCGAGCGGGACGATGACGCCCGCGATGAAGCCGATGACCACCCCGGCCCACGGCGCGACGTAGCCCGACGGGGCGGTGATGGCGACCAGCGCACCGATGGCGCCGTTGCCGGCCATGCCGATGTCGATCTGCCCGGTCTTCAGGCGGGCGGTGAGGAGCGCGCCCAGCACGCCGGCCGAGGCCGCCATCTGGGTGACGAGCAGCACCTCGGTGAAGCGGCCGTCGAGGGCGCCGAGCGTCGAGCCCGGGTTGAAGCCGAACCAGCCCAGCCACAGGATCAGCACGCCGAGCCCGAAGAGCGGCATGTTGTGGCCGGGGATGGCCCGCGCCTTGCCGTCAGCGCCGTACTTGCCTCGACGCGGGCCGAGGAGCAGCAGCGCGGCGAGCGCGCCGGTGGCGCCGATCAGGTGGACCGCCGTCGAGCCGGCGAAGTCCTGCATGCCGACGTTGACCTGCAGCCAGCCACCGCCGAACACCCAGCCCGAGGCGATCGGGTAGATGAGCGCGCTGAAGACGACGGCGTAGATGATGTAGACGCCGAACTTGATGCGCTCGAGCGTCGTGCCCCACACGATCGCCAGCGAGACGGCGCAGAAGACGAACTGGAAGAACCACTTCGACTCGATGGTGGCGTCCGAGAGGCCCATGATCGGGAAGGCCTTCTGCGGATCGCCGAAGTCACGTAGGAAGAACCCGGTGTCGCCGATGATGTGGCCAGTGGCGCCGCCGAAGGCGAAGGCGAACCCCACGGCCCAGTACAGGATCGCCGCGATCGAGAAGTTCGTGAGGATCTTGGCGACGACGGTGCCCGAGTTCTTGCCGCGCGAGAAGCCGATCTCCAGGAAGGCGAAGCCCGCCTGCATGAACATCACGAAACAGCCGGCGACGATCACCCACATCGAGTTGATGCCCACGGAGTCCGGCAGCCCCTTGCCGGCAGCGTCGAACGTATCGGCCATCGCCGCGGCCGGTAGCACCAGCAGGGCCATCAAGCCCAAGATCACGGCACGGGTTATTGCGGTACGGCGCATGGATCCTCCTGGGTCGAGTGCGCCTCGCAGTCTGTTGAGCGCCCGCCGGGGCGTCTTTCGCCCGGTGTCGAAAGATCGGTCCGGATCATTCGCCATCCGGTAGAGGTGCCCCGTCCAACAGGGCGAACAGACCGTGCCGATTCTTCGACGGCTGGATAAGGTGAACGCGCCTTTGCCGCCACTAGGCTCGTCCTGCGTTTCTACGCACGCGAATGAAGAGCCCATGACAGGAGGACCCGAGCCGCCCATGCCACGCACCCGCCAGCAGAACGTCACCGCAGCGCAGTGGACCGCCAACGGCGCCGCCCTCGGCGCGCCCGATCTCACCGAGCCTGGGAGCTACCCCTTCGGCGAGAACGTCTTCAACATCGCCGTCCAGAAGGAACGCCTGCCCAAGGACGTCTTCCGGCAACTGCAGGCCACCCTCGACCGCGGCGAGGCGCTCGACCCGTCGCTGGCCGACGCCGTCGCCAAGGAGATGCGCGAGTGGGCGATGGAGCACGGCGCCACGCACTACACGCACTGGTTCCAGCCGCTGACCAACTCGACCGCCGAGAAGCACGACTCCTTCTACGAGCCGGTCGGCGACGGCACCGCGATCGCCGGCTTCTCGGGCAAGGAGCTCATCCAGGGCGAGCCCGATGCGTCCTCGTTCCCGACCGGCGGCGTGCGCGCCACGTTCGAGGCGCGCGGCTACACCGCGTGGGACCCGACCTCGCCGGCCTTCATCATCGAGAACCCCAACGGCGCGCTGCTGTGCATCCCGACGGCCTTCGCCTCGTGGACGGGCGAGGCGCTGGATCACAAGATCCCGCTGCTGCGCTCCATGGACGCGCTGTCGACGTCGGCCGTCCGCGCACTGACCCTGCTGGGCAGTGAGGGCGCCAACCGCGTCTTCACCACGGTCGGGCCCGAGCAGGAGTACTTCTTCATCGACGAGCAGTACTACTTCGAGCGCCCGGACCTCTACACGACAGGGCGCACGCTGTTCGGCGCCAAGCCGCCCAAGGGGCACGAGCTCGACGACCACTACTTCGGGTCGATCCCCGAGCGGATCCTGGCCTGCATGCTCGAGACCGAGGCCGAGCTCGCGCGCCTCGGGGTCCCGGCCAAGACGCGCCACAACGAGGTCGCGCCCAACCAGTACGAGCTGGCGCCGATCTTCGAGAACTCCAACGTCGGCTCCGACCACCAGCAGCTGACCATGCAGATCATGCAGAACGTGGCCCGGCGCTACGGCCTGGTCTGTCTGCTGCATGAGAAGCCCTACGCCGGGGTCAACGGCTCGGGCAAGCACAACAACTGGTCGATGGGGACCGACACCGGGCTCAACCTGCTCGAGCCGGGCGCCACGCCGCACGAGAACATCTCGTTCCTGTTCTTCTGCGCGGCGGTGATCGCGGCGGTCAACCGCCACCAGGCGCTGCTGCGCGCGAGCGTGGCGGGCATCGGCCAGGACCACCGCCTCGGCGCCAACGAGGCGCCGCCGGCGATCATCTCGATCTTCCTCGGCGCCGAGCTGAGCAAGGTCTTCGACACCATCGAGCGCCGTGAGGGCGATCCGGCGACGCCGGGCTCCTTCCTGGGCCTCGGCACGCCGGTGCTGCCGCCGCTGCCCATGCACGGCGGCGACCGCAACCGCACCTCGCCGTTCGCCTTCACCGGCAACAAGTTCGAGTTCCGCGCCCTCGGCTCCAGCCAGTCGCTCGCGCTGCCCAACACGGTCCTCAACACGATCGTCGCCGAGGCCATCGAGGAGCTCAGCGCCAAGCTCGAGGCCGCCCTGGAGTCGGGCACGGACATCAACACGGCCGTGGTCGACATCGTCCGCGAGACCTACAGCGCCAACAAGCAGGTCTGCTTCGACGGCGACAACTACGACGAGGCCTGGCACGCCGAGGCCGAGAAGCGCGGCCTCGCCAACCTGCGCACCACGCCCGACGCGCTGCCGTGGCTGGTCGAGAAGCAGACGATCTCGACCTTCGAGCGCTACAAGGTGCTCTCCGAGCGCGAGCTCGAGTCGCGCTTCGAGGTCATGGTCGAGCAGTACACGACGCGGCTGAACATCGAGGCCGAGACCGCCGCGTCGATCGCTCGCACGATGCTGCTGCCCGCTGCCGTCCGCCACCTGGGCGACCTGAAGGCCGGGGGCCACGACGCGCTCGTGGCCGAGACGCAGGAGCTCGTGGGCGAGTTCTACGACGCGATCCTCGCGCTGGAGAAGGCCAACGAGGACCACCCCGCCGAGGAGGGCCTCGAGCTCGCCCGGTGGATGCGCGACAACGTGGTGTCGGCTATGGACGCGGCCCGCGACGTCGCCGACCGGCTGGAGCGCATCGTGGCCGACGACCTGTGGCCGCTGCCGAAGTACTCGGAGATGCTCTTCATCAAGTGAGCTGCTGAGGGCCCCGGTGCGCCGGGGCCCTCGTCGTTCCCGGGAACCGCCGCGGCGACCGCTGGACCGCCGGACGCTGCGACGTCGTGCCGGGCTGGCGGATGGCCAACGCCCTGCGCGGCCACGCGCCATGCCCCAAGCCGCGGGTGAGGATCGCGGCGGTGCACGTCGACGGCCTGCTCGCCCACGTCTCGAGGCCTGGCCGCTTCCGGGCGCGGATCGGCGCGGAGGGCGGCTTCGGGCCGGGCTGCGGCACGGCCCGCGTGCGCTCGTCCACGGCGGAGAAGACCATCGTCATCCGCTGATCAGCGCCAGCCGGGCCAGGCCCTGCAGGCTGCGCTCGAGGCCCGCCTCGAGGTCGTCGGGCACCGCCGCGCCGCGCTCGACGAGCGACGCGCGCAGCGCGGCGGCCAGCGCGGCGCGATCGCGGGTGCCGTCGAGGAGGGTGACGAGCCGGCGGCCGAGGTCGTCCTCGATGCGCACCGTGGCGTGGCGCAGGTTGGTCACCGTCTCCCCGGCAGCGGCCTGATGGCGCGCCAGCGCGCTGGTGCGCGGGGCGGCGCCCGGGGTCGTGGTCAGCGCGGGCGGGTGGACGTGCAGGGCGATGAGGTTGGCGGCGTAGCTGCGCAGCAGCGCATCGCACAGCGCCGTGCGCTCGGCGTCCTCCGCGATGAGCTCGCGAACCCAGACCGCGGCGGGCCAGCTGCGCGCGGCCCGCTGCAGCGCCTCGATGACGAGCGGGTGGTCGGTCGTCAGGGTCGAGCCGGTCGGGCTCTCGAAGGTCAGCCCCTCCGGGCCGCGCTCGCCGCGGACCTGCGCCTGGGTGGAGAACGCGAGGCCTTCGACGACCGCGGGCCGCGGCGTGCGGTCGATCGCCTGCTCGGCGCGGCACAGCAGTGTCTGGCGGAACATCCGCCCCTTCAGGAAGTCCAGGTACTGCTCGCGGCGCACCGGATCCTCGAGCGCGAGGAGGGCGTCGGCGGCCGGGCCCGGGGCAGCCCCGATCTGCATCTCGAAGAAATCGGCCTCGGCGAGGTACTGCAGCTCGTGGCGCGCGGCGTGCGCGGCGAACTCGTGGAAGTACACGGCCTCGTTGATCTCGGCCAGCTCGTCGTGCAGCAGGCTCGCGTCGGGGCGCTCGAGCAGGCGCTCGGCCTGGGCGCGCATCAGCGCCCCGAGCTCGTGGCCGGACGGCGAGCCCTCGACCAGGAAGCGCAGCAGCGCCCGGCCCTCGGCGATGCGCTCGCGCGGCTCGCCGAGCCCGGCGGTGTGGAAGACGAGCATGTCGCGCAACGCCTCGCGCAGGCGCCCGCCGGGCAGGGCGTTGTAGCTGATGTAGGCCACGCCGTGGTCGGCCAGCGCGCTGCGACAGAGAGCGAGCAGGCGATCGCGCACCGCAGGCGCCACCCACGAGTACACCCCGTGCGCGATGACGTAGTCGAAGCTCGCCGGCGCCGCGAAGTCCCGAGCGTCAGCGCCGCCATCGCCATCGGCACGAGGTTGCCCGCGTCACCGCAGCCCAGCTCGAGCACGCGGCAGCGCTCGGGCGCCGCGGGCCCCAGCCCGAAGAGGGTGGCCAGCGTCGCCAGGCGGTCGGGATGCGTCTGCGCGAACGGGTGCCCCGGATAGGGGACCGCGTCGTAGGCCGACGCCGGGCGACTCAGAACGCCTTGTTGGTCTTGCGGTCCCAGCCCACCCTGATCGCGGGCGCGAGGCTGCCGTCGGCCTTCTGCTGCTTGTAGGAGACCTCGATCTTCGAGAAGCTCAGCGCGAGCGAGTCCAGCGGCGCCTCGGCCTCCGAAGCGCCCGTCTGGTAGCCGCTGACGAGCACGTCCGAGAGCGAGAAGGTCAGGTACTCGGCCTGGCCCTTCCCCGCCTTGCGACCGGTGAGGACGGCGCTCTTGATGTGCTTGCCCGACGCGCAGGCCAACAGGAGCTGCGGACTCGCCCGCGACGTCTGCGTGCTGACCTGCAGGTCGCCCATCGCGACCTTGCCGCTGCCGGCGCCGCCACCGGCGCTCACCGGGGCCGGCAGCGTCTCGCCCCACGACCAGCTCAGGACCTCGATCTCGTCCTTGTGTTTGGAGTCGAGGCTCTCGCCCGGGATGCCATCGATCTTCAGGAAGTAGTCGGAGGGCATGGCGGTCAGGCGGGGTCTACACGAAGCGGCGACGGCGGTCAACGTGGGGCGCAGGCGTCGCCCGGGGCCGGCTCGGGTAGGCGGGCGTGGTGGCCGGACGGGTACGCGTGCTGGGCGGCTTTGCCGCCTTCGGCGCCTTCTGGGGCGCCTGGGGCGCGACGCTGCCCGCGATCCAAGCGCACGCCGGCGTGGATGACGGGCAGCTGGGTGTGGCGCTGCTGTGCATCGGCGCCGGCGCGCTGGTCGCGATGCGCGGGGCGGGGACGCTCGTCGACCGGTGGGGCGCCCCGGCGCTGCCGGCGGTGCTGGCCGCGTTCGCCGGCGCGGCGGTGCTTCCCGGGCTGGCCACCTCGACGGCGACCCTGTGCGCCGCCCTGCTCGTCCTGGGCGCGACGTCCGGCGCGGTCGACGTCGCGATCAACGCCGAGGGCGCCCGCACCGAGGCGGGCAGCGGCCGGCCGGTGCTGAGCCTCGCCCACGGGACGTTCTCGGCCTGCGTGGTGGCGGGCAGCCTCGCGGCGGGCGCGCTGCGCGCCGCGGGCGCCGGCGCGCTGCTCGTGCTCGTCCTCGTGGCCGTCGTCGTGGCCGCCGTGGCCGTGGTGCTCCTGCGCGCCCCGGCCGCCGCCGCCGCGCCCGCGCCGACGCAAGGATCGCTGCGCCCGATCCCGCGCCTGCTCGTGATCCTCGGCGCCCTGTGCGCTCTGGCCTTCTTCGTCGAGAACGCCTGGCAGAGCTGGGGCGCCGTGCACCTCGAGACCGACCTCGGCGCCTCGCCCGGCCTGGGCGCGCTGGCTCCCGCCCTCTTCGCCGGCGCGGCCGCGCTCTCGCGCCTCGGTGGCCACGGCGTCGCCGGGCGCGTGTCCGAGCTCGCGCTGCTGCGCGGCGGCGCAACGCTCGGCGCGGCGGGGACGCTGGTCGGCGCCCTGGCGACGAGCGCCGGGCCCGCGCTGGCCGGCATCTTCCTCGCCGGCGCCGGGATCTCGATCTGCGCCCCCGTCCTGTTCTCGATCGCCGGCCGCAGCGTCGACGAGGCCGTGCGCGGGGCGGCGGTATCGATCGTGACGACGATCGCCTACCTCGGCTTCCTCGTCGGACCGGCCGCGGTCGGCCTGCTGGCCGACGCCACCGCGCTGCGGACGAGCCTCGCGGCGGTCGCCGCTGTGGCGGTGGTGCTGGCGATCCTGGCGCCCGCGGGGGCGCGGAGCTCGGGGTAGACTCGCCCGGCAGGCAGCCATCAGACCGCTGCGGAGGCGGGCGGCTGACCGACCAGGAGCTCGGAATGATCCGTTTGGCGCGGTGGGACGTGGTGGCGAGCGCGCCCGACGGCGCCGAGGCGATGGTTCGCTTCGCGGCTCCCGCGCGCCGCCTGGGATTCTGGCTCGCGCTGTGGGCGGCGGCCATCGCCGCCGAGTTCGGGGCGCTCGTGCCGGTCATCTTCCCGGCTGAAGAGCGGGTCCCGGCCGTACAGGTGGTCTACCGCCTGGTCGGCGGCTCGTTCGCGGCGTGCGGGCTCATCGCGTGGCGCCGGCGGCCCGACAGCCGCAGCGGCCTGCTCATGGCCGTGGCCGGCCTCGGCTTCTTCGCGTCGGCGATCATCAGCCAGTTCGACCCGCCGATCGCCCAGACCGCGGCGCTGCTGCTGACCGAGTTGTGGGCGCCCTTCTTCGCTGCGCTGCTGCTGACGCTGCTGACGGGCGGCCGGCTCACCTCGGCGGTCGACTGGCTGCTCGTGGGCGGATTCGTTCTCGCCCTGTGGATCCTGCAGTTCGTCTGGCTGCTGTTCTACGAGCAGGACGGCAACCTCCTGGCGACCTTCCCCAACGCCGGCGTCGCCGATGCCGTCGACAAGGCCCAGCGCTCGCTGGCCGGCGTCGCGTGCGTCGCCCTCGCGGTCGTCGTCGCGCTCCGGTGGCGAGCGGCGTCGCGGCCACGGCGCCGCGCCCTACTGCCGAGCGTCGCGGGCAGCGCGGCACTGCTGCTCTTCGCCGCGCTGCTGACCAACGACCTCGTGACCGGCTCGCGCTCGCAGGTCGTGCTGTGGGCCGCCGTCATCTCGCTGGTGAGCGTCCCGGCGGCCTTCCTCGTGGGACTGCTGCGCTCGCGACTGGCGCGTGGCGGCCTGGCCGACCTCTTCCGCGACCTCAACACGACGCGCGGCGACACCCTGCAGGCGGCGCTGGCCAGGACGCTCGGCGACCCCGGCCTCGTGGTGGCCTATCGCCTGCCCGAGTCGCTGGGCTATGCCGATGCCGACGGCCACCCGGTGCTGGTGCCGCCGGTGGCCGCCCACCGCAGCACCGCGCGGGTGCAGAGCGAGGGCAAGGAGATTGCGACGCTCGTCTACGACGCCTCGCTCGACGACGACCCCGAGTTGGTCGACGCCGTGTGCGCGGCCGCGGGCATCGCCCTGGAGAACGAGCACCTGCACGCCGAGGCGCAGACCCGGCTCGCCGAGGTGCAGGCCTCCCGCGAGCGCATCGTCGCGGCGGGCGACGCGGAGCGCCGGCGCCTGGAGCGCAACCTGCACGATGGCGCGCAGCAGCGCCTGGTCGCCCTGTCGCTGCAGCTGCGCCTGCTGCAGGGCCGCATCGGCGACGACGATCCCTCCGCGCAGCAGCTCGCCTCGACCGCGAGCGAGCAGCTGGCCCAGTCGCTCGAGGAGCTGCGCGAGCTGGCGCGCGGGATCCATCCCGCGGTGCTCAATCACGGCCTCGCCGCGGCGCTCGACTCGCTCGCCGCGCGTTCGACGGTGCCGACCACCGTCTCCTACGACGCTGACGGTCGCCTGCCCGAGCCGGTCGAGCTCGCCGCGTACTTCGTCGCCTCCGAGGCACTGGCCAACGTCGCCAAGTACGCGCACGCGACAGCGGCGACCGTGCGGGTCTCGCGCACGCACAGCGGCGCGGTGATCGAGATCGCCGATGACGGCGTCGGCGGTGCCGATGAGGCCGGCGGCTCGGGACTGCGCGGACTGGCCGATCGCGTCGCGGCGCTGGACGGGCGGCTGCGCGTCGTCAGTCCCGCGGGCGCGGGGACCACCGTCACCGCGGAACTGCCGTGCGAGTAGTGATCGCGGACGACAGCATCCTCGTCCGCGAGGGCATCGCCGCGCTGCTGACCCGCGCGGGAGTCGAGGTGGTGGCGCAGACGGAATCCCCGGAGGAGCTGCTGCGCGCGATCGACGCCCATCTTCCGGACGTGGCCATCGTCGACGTGCGCATGCCGCCCACGCAGACCGACGAAGGGCTGCGCGCGGCCCACGAGATCCGTGCGCGGCACCCGCGGATCGGCATCGTGATCCTCTCCCAGCACGTCGAGGTCGGGATCGCCACGCGCCTGCTGGCCGAGACCCCCGAGCATCTCGGGTATCTGCTCAAGGACCGCGTCGGCAACGCCGAGGCCTTCGTCGGCGCGCTGCACCGCGTCGCCGACGGCGGCTCGGCGCTCGACCCCGAGGTGGTGACCGGGCTGCTGGCGCGCCCGCGCGAGGACGGGCCGCTGCAGACCCTGACCGACCGCGAGCGCGAGGTGCTCGAGCGAGTCGCCGAGGGCCTGTCCAACCAGGCCATCGCCGCGGAGATGGACATCACGCTGCGCAGCGTGGAGAAGTACGTGTCGAGCGTCTTCACGAAGCTCGGACTGCCGGCCACCGGCCTCGAGCACCGCCGCGTTCTCGCGGTCCTGCAGTTCCTGCGCGCCTGACCGCGCAGGGGCAGGCCGCCCGCGGCCACTCCCAGTGGACCGCCCCCCACGACACGGGCTGACCCGCCCGCGGTGCCCCCTGCCGGGCGGCAGGCTCGCTGCATGTCACTCCCACCCCACGAAGGGATCGCCATGCAGTCCGTCGTCGCGCAGTCCGAACTCCAGGATCTACTCGTCCCCGAGGCCGTGGTCAGCGCTCGCGACGTCGTCCGGCGCTACGGCGACGGGGACACCGCGGTCGACGCGCTACGGGGTGTCTCGCTCGACATCGCTCGTGGCCGGCTGACCGCGGTCATGGGCCCGTCGGGCTCGGGCAAGTCCACGCTCATGCACATCCTCGCCGGGCTCGACCAGCCCACCTCCGGTGACGTGACCGTCGCCGGCGAGGACGTCACGCGCATGGGCGACGACGAGCTGACGAAGCTGCGCCGCGATCACATCGGCTTCATCTTCCAGTTCTTCAACCTCCTGCCGATGCTGACGGCGGCCGAGAACATCGCGCTGCCGCTGAAGCTCGCCGGCGGCAAGCCGGACCCGGCGTGGCTCGCGGAGCTCGTCGAGAAGGTCGGCCTGACCCAGCGCCTGTCGCATCGCCCGTCGGAGCTCTCCGGCGGCCAGCAGCAGCGCGTCGCCGTCGCCCGTGCCCTGGTCTCGCGCCCGAGCGTCATGTTCGCCGACGAGCCCACCGGCAACCTCGACTCGACGACCAGCGGCGAGATCCTGACGCTGCTGCGCGACTCGGTCGACAGCCTCGGCCAGACCACCGTCATGGTCACCCACGACGCGCACGCCGCCGCCATCGCGGACCGCATCGTGTTCCTCGCCGACGGCCACATCGTTCGTGACCTCGGCCCCTCCAGCGCGCACGAGATCCTCGAGGCGCTCGAGCAGGTGACCCAGCGATGAGGTCGGTCGCGCTCAAGGGCCTCGCCGCCCGCAAGGTCCGCGCGCTGCTCACCGCGCTCGCCGTCGTCATCGGCGTCGCGATGGTCAGCGGCACCTTCATCCTCACCGACACCACGCTGAAGTCCTTCACCGGCCTGTTCACCGCATCCACCGCCAACACCGACGCCGTCATCTCCGGCAAGGAGATCGTCAAGAACTCCACCAACGGCAGCGGGGTCACGATCCCCGCATCCATGCTCGACAAGGTCCGCGCGCTGCCCGAGGTCGAGGCGGCAGCCGGCGAGGTCAGCCCGCAGGAGGCCAACGTCGCCGACATCATCGGCTCCGACGGCAAGAAGGCCGCCATGGAGAGCGTCGGCGGCAGCTACGAGGCCGCCACCGCGGGCCTCAGCCCGTTCAAGCTCAAGACCGGCAGGGCCCCCCATGGGCCCGGCGAGGTCGCGATCGACGCCGGCACCGCCGAGAAGAAGCACTACGCGGTCGGCGACTCGGTCGTCGTCTCGACCCTGGGCAAGAGGCACACGTTCCGCATCAGCGGCACGCTCTCCTACGGCGACGTCGACTCGCTCGGCTTCGCCAGCATCGCCGCCTGGGACGTGAAGACCGCTCAGGCCCTGCTCGACCGCGAGGGCCGCTACGACGCGATCTCGGTCGCCGCGAAGGACGGCACCTCGTCCGCGCAGCTGGTGAACGCGATCAAGCCGCTCGTCGGCAGTGACCTCGAGGTCAAGGACTCCAAGGTCGCGGCCAAGGACAACGCCGCGAACATCAACGACGGCTTGAAGACCATCCGCCTGGTGCTGCTGGGCTTCGGCGGCATCGCGCTGCTCGTGGGCGCGTTCGTCATCTTCAACACGTTGTCGATCACCGTCGCGCAGCGCACGCGCGAGTTCGCCACGCTGCGGACGCTCGGCGCCTCGCGCAAGCAGGTCAAGCGCTCGGTGGTCCTCGAGGGCCTCGTCATCGGCCTCGCCGCGTCGGCGGCCGGGCTGGTCGCGGGCATCGGCATCGCCAAGGGCATGATCGCCCTGATGAGTGCCCTGGGCATCGACCTGCCCGAGGCCGGCACGGTGATCGCCACGCGGACGGTCACGGTGTCGATGCTCGTCGGCACCTCGGTCACGGTGCTCGCCAGCGTCCTGCCCGCGCGCCGGGCGACGCGCGTGCCGCCCATCGCCGCGGTCCGCGAGGGCTCGACGCTCCCGCCCGGCCGCTTCGCGGCGCACTCGGCGAAGAGCGGGCTCGCCGTGCTCCTCGCCTCCCTCGCGGCGCTCGCGACCGGCATGCTCGCCGGCGTGGCCGGTGCCCTCATGGCCCTCCTGCTCGTCCTCGGCGTGCTCGGGCTGTTCATGGGCATCGCGCTGCTGGCGCCGAGCCTGGTCAAGCCCCTCGCCCGCGTGGTGGGCTGGCCGGCGCGTCGTGCCGGCGGGGTCGCCGGCGACCTGGCCGGCGCCAACGCCGTCCGCAACCCCGGCCGCACGGCCTCGACGGCGGCCGCGCTCATGATCGGGCTCACGCTCGTGACGGTCGTGGCGGCGCTCGGCGCGAGCATCACCGCCGGGACCAAGGCCGCGATCAGCGACCAGATCCACGCCGACTACGTCGTGGACGGCAACGAGGACCTGCCCTTCCGGGCCGACGAGGGCGACAAGCTCGCCTCGACCCAGGGCGTGAAGGCCGCCTCGCACGTCCGCGCCGACGAGGCGCTCGTGCAGGGCAAGGAGAACACGATCACCGGGGTCGACCCGGCCACGATCGCGCGCTTCTACACGTTTAAGTGGACGAGCGGCTCGGAGCGCACGCTCGGGCAGCTCGGGACCGACGGCGCGCTCGTCACCAAGAGCTACGCCAAGGGCGAGCACCTGAAGGTCGGCAGCACGGTGTCGGTGACGACGCCGTCGGGCGCCAAGCGCACGCTCGTCGTGCGCGGCATCTACGACCCGCCGTCGGCCAACCAGCTGCTGGGCGACGTGAGCATGTCCCGGCAGGCGTTCGACAAGGCGTTCGAGAACCCGAAGAACAAGTTCACGTTCCTCGCGGCCGACGCGGGCGCCGACCAGGCGCTGACGGCCGCGGCGAACGGCATCAGCGACGCCAAGCTCCACACCGGCGCCGCCTACCCCGCCGACGCCACCAAGGACATGAAGGTCGTCCTGGCGATGCTCTACGTGCTGCTCGGCTTCTCGGTCGTCGTGAGCCTGTTCGGCATGGTCAACACCATGGTGCTGTCCGTGTTCGAGCGCACCCGCGAGATCGGGATGCTGCGGACCATCGGCATGACGCGCCGCCAGGCGCGTCGCATGATCCGCCACGAGAGCGTCATCACGGCGCTCATCGGAGCGGCGCTCGGCCTCGGGCTCGGGCTGTTCCTGTCCGGGCTGGCCAGCGGAGCGGTGGGCAGCGAGAGCCTGCCGTTCACGATTCCCGTGATCCCGCTGATCGCGTTCACGCTGCTCTCCGTCATCGCGGGGATCGGCGCGGCGATCATGCCGGCACGACGGGCCTCGCGCCTGAACGTGCTGGACGCCCTGCACTACGAATAGGTCTCAACCGCCATGTCCATCACACGAGCCTGTCTGCTCACCGTGCTGGTCGCTCTCGCCGCCGCCGCGCCTTCGGGCGCGGTGGTCGGCGGTGAGCCTGTCGCACCCGAGTCCGTGCCGTGGTTCGCCGACGTCGGCGGCTGCGGCGGCATGCCGGTGGCGCCCGACCGGGTCCTGACCGCCGGCCACTGCGTGATGAACGTCCCGCTCTCGAACATCGCCGGCGTCGTCGTCGGCACCGAGCAGCGCCACGGCACGCGCTTCGCGATGCACCCGGGCTGGCGCCGCGCCAACGGCGCGCACAACGTCCTCGACGACGTGGCCATCGTGCAACTCGACGCACCGGTGACGACCGTGGCGCCCGTCGCCCTGGGCGGCACCCCAGGCGCCGAGACGTGGATCCTCGGCCGCGGCCGGCAATTCGCGCCGGGCACGGGCCACAGCGAGAAGGAGATCCTCACCGCCAGCGGCCTGCGCCAGGCGCAGCTGCGGCCGATCAGCGACCAGCAGTGCGCCGCCGCGTGGAAGCACCGCAAGGGCAACGCCGGCGAGCGCTTCGACGCCGCGCGGATGCTCTGCGCGATCGACGTCGACGGCCTCGAGCCTTGAGCTCGGGCTGCAACAGCGAACTCGATGGTGAAGATCCCGCGGTAGCTGTCTGGGCGCGAACTGCGTGGGATAGGCGTCGGTTTCCGACGGTAATCCCACGCAGTTCGCCCCAGATGGTCCGCGGCGCGGGCGGAGCCGCGAGCGCCCGGCTCGCAAACGACTCCTTCCCTCGGTGATGCTGTTCTGGGCGCCGCCAGCGGCGGCGCTGTCCGTGCACGACCAGCGGCCTGCCGCTCTCAGGCCTCCGAACATTGACAAGGTTGTGTCAAGGTTCTGGTAGCATCGCCCCATGCGCGACTACCTGGCCGCGATTCGCGAGCGCGTCGTCATCTTCGACGGCTCGATGGGCGCGACGCTCGAGCAGTACGACCTGACGCCCGCCGATTACGGAGGATTGCAGGGGAAGTGCCACGAGGCACTGATCCTGCACCGCCCCGACGTCATCCAGGCTCTGCACGAGTCGATGATCGAGGCCGGCGCCGAGGTCGTGCAGACCGACAGCTTCCAGGCCTCGCGCCTGAAGCTCGAGGAGTGGGGCCTGGGCGAGCACACGATGGAGATCAACCAGCGCTCCGCGGAGATCGCGCGCAAGGCGGTCGGCGAGGACAAGTTCGTCGCCGGCTCGATCGGCCCCACCGGCCACCTGCCCGCCTCCGACGACCCGACCCTGGGCAAGATCACCTTCCGCGAGCTGGTCACCGTGTTCGAGGAGCAGGCGCGCGGGCTCGTCCAGGGCGGCGCGGACCTCATCATCATCGAGACCGCCCAGGACATCCTGGAGGTCAAGGCCGCCATCTTCGGCGCCCGCGAGGCGTTCAAGGCGCTGGGGCGCGCGGTCCCGATCCAGACCAGCGTCTCGCTGCTGCCCAACGGCGGCAAGATGCTGCTGGGGACCGACATCGACGCCGTGCTGGCGACCCTCGAGGCCCTGCGCGTCGACGCCATCGGCCTGAACTGCTCCACCGGCCCCGAGGACATGCGCGACGCGATCCGCTTCCTCGGCGAGTACAGCCCGGTGCCCGTGCACTGCATCCCCAACGCCGGGCTCCCGCTGCAGGGCCCCAACGGCGAGACCATCTTCCCCGAGGAGCCCGAGCCCCTGGCCCGGGTGCTCGGCGAGTTCGTCGAGCGCTTCGGCGTGACCATCGTCGGCGGCTGCTGCGGCACGACGACCGAGCACATCGCCGCCATCGCCGAGCGCTGCGCCGGCCACGAGATCGGCGCGCGCCCCGCGCCACGCCCGCCGCACGTCAGCTCGATGATCGCCGCCGCCCCGCTGGTGCAGGATCCGCGCCCCACGCTGGTCGGCGAGCGCGTCAACTCGCAGGGCTCGCGCAAGGCCAAGGAGCTGCTGCTGGCCGACGACTACGACGGCCTCGTGCAGGTGGCCGAGGACCAGGTCGAGGGCGGCGCGCACGTGCTCGACATCTGCGTCGCGCTCACCGAGCGCCAGGACGAGGACGAGCAGATGCGCCAGGTCGTCAAGCGCGTCTCGCTCGCCCAGCCCTCGCCGATCCAGATCGACTCGACCGAGCCCGACGTGCTGCGCATGGCCCTGGAGCAGATCCCGGGGCGCGCGATCGTCAACTCGGTCAACCTCGAGGCCGGGCGCGCCAAGCTCGACACCGTCGTGCCGCTCGCCATCCAGCACGGCGCCGCGGTCATCGCGCTGACCATCGACGAGGTGGGGATGGCCAAGACGGCGGCGCGCAAGGTCGAGATCGCCCAGCGCATCAAGGAGCTGGCCTGCGACGAGCACGGGCTCGATCCCGAGCTGCTGATCTTCGACCTGCTGACCTTCACGCTGACCACCGGCGACGAGGAGTGGCGCCCGTCGGCGGTCGAGACGATCGAGGGCATCCGCCAGCTCAAGCAGGCGCTGCCCCAGGTCAAGACCTCGCTGGGCGTCTCCAACGTCTCCTTCGGCGTCTCCCCCACCGCGCGCGCGGTGCTGAACTCGGTCTTCCTGCACCACTGCGTGGAGGCGGGGCTCGACCTCGCGATGGTCAACCCCAACCACATCACGCCCTACGGCGAGATCACCGAGGCGGAGCGCGCGCTGGCCGACGACCTCGTCTTCAACCGCCGCGAGGACGCGCTCGAGCTGTTCATCGCCCACTTCGAGACCAAGGGCGAGGAGGAGGCCGCCGAGGTCGCCGACCCGACCGCCGGGATGGAGCCCGAGGAGGCGCTGCACTGGCACATCCTGCGGCGCAAGCGCGACGGCGTGGAGGACTGGATCGACCGCTCGGTGGAGAAGATCGGCGCCGTCCCGACCCTCAACACCGTCCTCCTGCCGGCCATGAAGGAGGTCGGCGACAAGTTCGGCGCCGGCGAGCTCATCCTCCCCTTCGTGCTGCAGAGCGCCGAGGTCATGAAGCGCGCCGTGGCCCGGCTGGAGGGCTACCTGGACAAGCTCGAGGGCTACACCAAGGGGACGGTCGTGGTGGCCACCGTCTTCGGCGACGTCCACGACATCGGCAAGTCGCTGGTCAACACGATCCTCACCAACAACGGCTACACGGTCATCGACCTCGGCAAGCAGGTCCCGATCGGCACGATCATCGAGGCGGCCAAGGAGCACGACGCGACCGCCATCGGGCTCAGCGCGCTGCTCGTCTCGACCTCCAAGCAGATGCCGGCATGCATCCAGGAGCTTCACAACGAGGGCCTCGAGTTCCCCGTTCTGCTCGGCGGCGCGGCGATCAACCGCGACTTCGGCCTGCGCGTCCTCTACCCCGGCGGGCGCGACTCGGACGAGGTCTACGCGCCGGGCGTCTTCTACTGCAAGGACGCCTTCGAGGGCCTGGCCAAGATGGACCAGATCGTCGACGACGAGGCGCGCGCCGCGCTCGTGGCCAAGACGCGCGAGGCCGCGACCCGCCTGCGTGAGAAGGGCCCCGAGCCCGAGCTGGGCGACACCACCGACGCCTCGGTGCGCTCCGCCGCCAGCACCGACGCGCCCGTGCCCGAGCCGCCGTTCTGGGGCACCCGCGAGATCGACGTGGCGCTGGACGACGTCTACCACCACCTCGACACCCACGTGCTGTTCAAGCTGCACTGGGGCGGGCGCGGCGTGAAGGGCGACGCCTGGCGCACGCTCGTCGACGAGGACTTCCGCCCGCGCCTGGAGCGCATGTGGCGCGAGGCGAGCTACCTGCACCCGCGGGCCAAGCTCGGCTACTTCCCCTGCTACAGCGAGGGCAACGAGGTCGTCGTGCTCGACCCCGAGGACCGCGAGACCGTGCTCGAGCGCCTCGTCTTCCCGCGCCAGCCCAAGCACGATCGCATCTGCCTGGCCGACTTCTACCGCCCGAGGGACAGCGACGAGCTCGACGTCGTGGCGCTGCAGGCGGTCACCGCCGGCGACGAGGTCACCGAGCTCATGGCGCAGCTGGAGGCCGACGGCGAGTTCGCCGAGCAGCTCTTCGTCCACGGCCTCGGCGTCCAGACGGCCGAGGGCATCGCGGAGTGGCTGCACGCCTGCGCTCGCCGCGACCTCGGGGTGCCGCTCGACCAGGGCCGGCGCTACTCGTGGGGCTACCCCGCGTGCCCCGAGCAATCAGAGCACGAGAAGGTCTTCCGCCTGCTCGACGCGCAATCGATCGGGCTGCGCCTGACCGGCGGCTACGCCGTCGAGCCGGAGCAGTCGACCGTCGCGATCGTCGCCCACCATCCCCAGGCGGTCTACTTCGGCATGAAGTCCGGCTTCCTGCCCAAGAACGACCGCCAGGCGCGCGACGACCTCATCGCCGGCAGCGAGCGCGACCCCGCCCGCCTCGACGCTCCGCTGCCCGAAGAGGACCCGCTCGAGGCCGGCGAGCCGGCGATGAGCGCCCGGGGCTAGCTACACCAGCAGCCCCAGCTCGCTCGCGCGCGTCGTCGCCTCCACGCGCGAGCGGCAGCCGAGCTTGCCGAAGATGCTGCGCAGGTGCGCGTCGACCGTGCGCGGGCTGAGGAACAGCTCGCGCGCGATCTCGCGGTTGGTGCGCCCGACGGCGAGCAGCCGCACGACCTCGACCTCGCGGCGCGTGAGCCCGGCGCCGTCGTGCGCGGCGGCCGCGCGGCGCCCGAGCCGGCGCTCGACCGACTCGCCGAGTCGCGCGGTCTCCTCAGCGGCCTGCATGGCCAGCGGACGGGCGCCGAGGCGGCGTGCGATCCGATAGGCGCCGGCCAGGCGCTCGAGCGCCGGCTCGCGCTCGCCCGCGGCGGCGAGGATGACGCCCGCGCGCACCTGGATCTGGGCGCGCTCGAACGGGATGTCGAGGGTGGCCTGCAGCTCCAGGGCGCGCCCGATCTGCTCGGCGGCGGTCTCCGGGTCGTCGTCGAGCAGCGCCGTCTCCGCCAAGGCGTGCGCGAGCCCGGCGCGCGCGTCGGGATGGCCGGTGTGGGCGGCGATCCGCGCCAGCGCATCGGCGCACGCGCGGGCCTGGGCCCCGTCGCCGTCGCCGGCGAAGAAGCACGCCGCCCAGCGCAGGCCCCACACGGCGTAGTGGACATCCTCGCTGCGCTCCCAGCGCTCGAGGACGAACCGGCAGTGCTCGGCCGCCGCGTCGCGGTCGCCGGTCTGGTCCTCCAGGTAGGCCAGCGAGGCGGCCGTGTCGAGCTGCATGGAGACGACGTCCAGGCGCGCGGCGGTATCGAGCGAGCGCAGCAGCAGCGGCCGGGCGCGCGCGGGCTCGCCGCGGAAGGCGTGGATGGCGCCGAGGGCGCCGTCGGCCACGAGGGTGTCGTCGGGACGGACGTCGCCGGCCTGGAGCTCGCGGCACAGCTCGACGGAGGCGTCCCAGTCGCCGAGCTCGCGCAGGACGTAGGCGACGCACGACAGGCAGACGTGCTCGAGCGCGTCGGCGCCGCCGGTGCGGCACAGGCCGAGCGCGGTGGTGAGCGCCTCGTGGGCGCCGCCGTAGTCGCCCGCCGTCTCCAGCGCCGTGCCGAGGCGCTGGTAGAGCTCGGCGGCCTGCGGCGTGAGCCCGTGGGCGAGCGCGAGCGAGAGCCCGGCGCGGACCGTCTCGACGCCGGCGGCGAGCTCGCCGCCCTTGGCCGTGGCCACACCCTCCAGTCCCAGCGCGCGGGCGCGCAGGTCGATGCGCTCGGCGCGCCGGGCCTCCTCGCCCGCCACGCGCGCGAGGGCCACCGCCTCGCCGTGCTTGCCCGCGCTCTGCAGGTAACCGGCGACGACAAGCCGCTCGGCGGCCGCCTCCCCGGGCAGGCCGTTGGTGGCAAACGAATCGGCCGCCACCCGCCGCGCGGCGAGCGCGCGCTCGCGGTCGCCGCGCAGCTCGTAGATGGAGGCCAGGTGGCGCTGCGCGTCGGCCAGCGCGCGCCCGACGCCCTCCGCGCGGCGCGCCGCCACCGCCTCGCGCCACGCGCGCGTGGCCTCGGCGAGGTCGCCGGCGAGCTCCGCGCTGCGCGCGTAGCGCTCGAGCAGCACGATGCGCTCGCCCTCGCGCTCGCCCTCGGGCCACAGCTCGAGCGCGCGCCGCGCCGCGCGCGCCTCGTCGCGATAGGCGTGCAGCGCCGGCAGCTCGTCCAGGGCGCGCAGCAGCGCATCGAGCGCCAGGGCCCCTTCGCGCGCCGCGAGCCAGTGCGAGGCGACCTCGACCCCGGGACCGCCACGCGTCTCGAGGGCCTCGGCCAGGCGCCGGTGCAGCGCCCGGCGCCGCGGCCAAGGCACGTCCTCGTAGATGGCGTCGCGGGCCAGCGCATGACGGAACGAACCCACGCCGGGCTCCGTCTCGGCCACGAGCCCGCTGGTGAGCAGCTCCGTGAGCCCGGCGTCGCCGCCGAGCGCGGCGACGAGCTCGAGGTCGAAGCGCGGGCCGCCCACCGACGCGGCCTCGGCGGCGGCGCGCGCCGCGTCCGACAGCCCGGCGGCGCGCAGGAGCACCGCGTCGCGGATCGTCTCGGGCACCGGGATCTCGCCGTTGCCCGCGAGCTCGAGGCCGCGCCCGCCCCGGGTCAGCCTCCCGCCCGACTCCAGCGCGCCCGCCAACTCCTCGACGAAGAACGGCACGCCCTGGGTCCGGTCGTAGACCGTGCGCGCGAGCGCGGGCGACAGAGCCTCGCCCAGGAGCTCGGCGGCCAGCGCGGCTGCGGCGTCGGGATCGAGCGGCTCGAGCGCCAGCTCGCGCAGCGCCCGGCCGCGGCGCAGCTCGTTGCGCAGGCCGCGCAGCGGATGCGCGCGCGGGACCTCGTCGGAGCGATAGGCCCCCACCACGAGGATCGGGAGCTCGCGCAGCGGATCGGCGAGCGCCCCGAGCAGCTCCAGGGTGGCGTCGTCGGACCACTGCAGGTCGTCGAGGAGGATCACCGCGGGGGAGCCTGCGGCGATCGTCGCCAGCGCACAGCGCAGCGACTCGAACAGCGTGGCGCGGTCGCTCTCGGCGACCGCCGGCCCGAGCTCGGGCAGCAGCAGCGCGAGGTGCCCCTGCAGCGGGCCGCACGAGGCCAGCGCACCGGGCGCCGCGCGCAGGTAGCCGCGCAGGGCGCCCAGCATCGGCCCGTAGGGCAGCGTCGCCGCCGGGCTCGCCGCTCCCCGCAACGCCAGTGCATCGCTCGTCGCCGCAACCTCCTCGGCCAGGCGCGTCTTGCCGATCCCGGCCTCCCCCGCCAGGAGCACGAGCGCGCCGCGCCCGCCCAGCGCATCGGCGACGGCGGTCTCGAGCCACGCCCGTTCGGTCTCACGCCCGATGAGCGCGCTGCCCCTCATGGCGCGAGTCTACGCAGGGCGCGGTGCACGGGACATCGGCAGGATCGCCTACTTCAGCGCGGCTGCCGTACTCTCGATCGCATGATCATCTCGACCATGAACGACCTCCCCGGCTATGCGGTCGACGAGGTCCTCGGGGAGGTGTTCGGCCTCACCGTGCGCTCGCGCAACGTGGGCTCGCAGATCGGCGCCTCGTTCAAGTCCCTCGTGGGCGGCGAGCTGAAGGGCATGACGAAGATGCTCTCCGAAGGCCGCCAGCATGCCCAGCAGCGCCTGGTGGAGGAGGCCGAGGGCAAGGGCGCCAACGCCGTCCTCGCCTTCCGCTTCGACACCTCGGAGCTGGGCTCGACCTGGACGGAGATCTGCGCGTACGGCACCGCGGTGCGCGTAACCAGGCTCTGACGCATTGGGTGGGTGACCCTGCGCCGCCTGCAATCAGCTCTGGGCTGGGCCGCCGGGCGCCTGCGCCCGCGTCTGCTGCCGATCCTCCAGACGGCCGCGGCGGCGGTGGCGGCCTACTACCTGGCCCAGGCGCTGCCGCTCAAGGACAACCGGCCGGTGTTCGCCTCGATCGCCGCGGTCATCTCGCTGGGCGCCAGCTACCAGCAGCGCGGTCGGCGCGCCGCGGAGCTCATCGCGGGGGTCGTGCTCGGGCTCACGGTCGCCGACCTCATCCTCAACGCGATCGGCAACGGCCCGCTGCAGATCGGGCTGATGATCGTCCTCGCCATGAGCGCGGCGGTCATCCTCGGCGGCGGCGAGCTGCTGGTCTCCGAGGCGGCGGTCTCTGCGCTGCTGCTGGCCTCGATCGAGCCGACGAACTCGGGCTACTCGCCCGATCGCTTCCTGGAGGCGCTCACCGGCGGCGCTGTCGCACTGGCCGTCGGCGTGCTCTTCTTCCCGCCGGATCCCACGCTCATCGTGGGACGCGCGGCCCAGTCGGTCTTCCGCGACCTCGGCGAGACGCTCGAGAAGGTGGCGGTCGCGCTCGCCGAGGCCGACTCCGAGCGCGCCGAGAGCGCGCTGCAGACCGCGCGCGCCATCGACGGCGACCTCAGCGGGCTGGAGGAGGCCCTCTCCACCGCGCGCGAGATGATCCGCTTCGCGCCTCCGCGCCGCGGCGCCCGCGGCCTGCTCGATCGCTACGCGCGCACGCTGCCCCATCTCGACTTCGCGGTGCGCAACACGCGCGTGCTCGCCCGCCACGCCCTGCGCTACACGCGCGCTCGCCTGGTCGCGCCCGATCGCCTGATCGACGCGGTGCGCGAGCTCGCCCAGGCGGTGTGGACGCTGGCCGCCGCCCACGACGACCCGGCGCGGGCCGCGGAGGCGCGCGACCGCGCGCGCAGCGCCGCCGGCCAGGCGCGCGAGGCCTTCGAGCAGGAGCCCGACCTCGCGCTGACCGAGATCATCAGCCAGGTGCGCTCGGCGGCCGTCGACGTCATGCGCGCCGCCGAGGTCATCGCCGGCGTGCCCCACCCCGCGGACGAGCTGCCGACCGAGGAGATGCTGGCGACGCCGCGCCAGCCCGCCCCCGAGTAGCTCAGCCCGCGATGGTCCAGGTGTCGCCCGCGTGCAGCAGGGCGTCGATGTCGTCGTCGCCCAGCCCCTCGCGCGCCTCGCGCAGCTCGGCCACGAGGTCGCCGCCCCACGGCGGCGCGTCGACCGCGCGGAAGACCCCGAGCGGCAGCGGCCCGGCGCCCAGGACGCCCATGCGGGCCAGGGCGAAGGCGAGCGACGGGTCCTCGCAGCCGGCGTCGTGGACGATGAGGCGCTCGGCGCCGACCTCGTCCACGCGCGCCACGCCCAGCGTCCCGTCGTCGTCGCGCACGACGCCGAGCTCGTGGTCGAGGCCGAAGCGGATCGGCTGGCCGTCGATCAGCGGGATCCGGTTGACAGCCGCCGCGTCCTTGTTGGTGAGGTGGTCGAACGCGCCGTCGTTGAACACCGGGCAGTCCTGCAGGACCTCGACGAAGGCCGTGCCGCGATGCTGGGCCGCCGCGCGCAGCACCTCGAGCAAGCCCTGCTTGTCGCGGTCGACGGTCCGTGCGACGAAGGTGGCGCCCGCGCCGAGGGCGAGCGACAGCGCGTCCAGCGGCGGATCGATCGAGCCGCGCGGCGTCGACTTGGTGACCTTGCCGAACTCGCTCGTCGGCGACGCCTGGCCCTTGGTCAGCCCGTAGATGCGGTTGTTGAAGAGCAGGATCCTGACCGGGACGTTGCGGCGCAGCGCGTGGACGAGGTGGTTGGCGCCGATCGACAGCGCGTCGCCGTCGCCGCTGACGATCCACACCGAGAGGTCGTCGCGCGCCGCGGCCAGGCCGGTCGCGATCGTCGGGGCCCGCCCGTGGATGGCGTGCATCCCGTAGGTGTCCATGTAGTACGCGAAGCGCCCGGCGCAGCCGATGCCGGTCACGAACACGATCCGCTCGGGCGGGATGCCGAGCTCGGGCATGAAGCCCTGGATCGCCGCGAGGACCGAGTAGTCGCCGCACCCGGGGCACCAGCGCGTCTCCTGGTCGGACTGGAAGTCCGCCTTGGTCAGGGGCAGCGGGGGCGCGGTGCTCACGGCAGCATCTCCAGGATCGCCTGCTCCATCTCGGCGGCGAACAGCGGCCGCCCCTCGACGCGCGAGAAGCCGTGGACGTCGACGAGGTACTCGGCGCGCAGCACCTTCAGCAGCTGGCCGCTGTTCATCTCGGGCAGCAGGACGCGCGGGTAGGCGCGCAGCACCTCGCCGAGGTTGGCGGGCAGCGGGTTGAGGTGATGCAGGTGCGCGCGGGCGACCTTCCGCCCGCCCTGGCGCACGCGGCGCACGCCGGCACGCAGCGCGCCCTCGCTCGAGCCCCAGCCGATGACGAGCAGTTCGGCGCCGTCCTCGTGGTCGACCTCGACGTCAGGGACCTCGATGCCCGCCACCTTGGCCGCCCGCAGGGCGGTCATGCGCGCGTGGTTGGCCGCGTCGTAGCTGATCTCGCCGGTGACGTCCTGCTTCTCCAGGCCGCCGATGCGGTGCGCCAGCCCGGGGGTGCCGGGGATCGCCCACGGGCGCGCGCCGTCCTCGTTGCGCGCGTAGGGCGTGAAGCCCGCGCCGTTGCCCGGCGTCTGCGCGAAGGCGGGATCGATGGCCGGAAGCGACGCCGCCTGCGGGATCCGCCAGGGCTCCGAGCCGTTGGCCAGGAACAGGTCGGTGAGCAGGATGACCGGCGTGCGGTAGCGCACGGCGATGCGCACCGCCTCGTAGGCGGCGTCGAAGCACTGCCCGGGCGTCGAGGCGGCCACGATCGGCACCGGCGACTCGCCGTGGCGGCCGTAGAGCGCGGCCAGCAGGTCGGACTGCTCGGTCTTGGTCGGCATGCCGGTCGACGGGCCGGCGCGCTGGACGTCGACGATGACCATCGGCAGCTCGAGCGCCACGGCCAGCCCGATGGTCTCGGTCTTGAGGTCGAGCCCGGGGCCGCTGGTGGCGGTGACGCCCAGCGCGCCCCCGAAGGCGGCGCCGAGCGCCATGCCGGCGGCGGCGATCTCGTCCTCGGCCTGGATCGTGCGCACGCCGGAGGACTGGCGCGTGGAGAGGTCGTGCAGCAGATCGGAGGCCGGTGTGATCGGATAGGCGCTGAGCACCAGCGGCAGGCCGCTGCGCACGCTGGCGGCCAGCAGGCCCAGGGCCGTCGTGGTCGTGCCGTTGACGTTGCGATAGACGCCTGGCGGCACGTCGCGCGCCGGCTGGACCTCGTAGCGCACGTCGATCAGCTCGGAGGTCTCGCCGAAGTTCCAGCCGGCCTTGAACGCCGCGAGGTTGACGTCGCGTACGGTTGGCGTGCCGGCGAACTTGCCCTCGATCCAGCGCTCGGTGACCTCGGTCGGGCGGTCGTAGAGCCATGAGACGAGGCCCAGCGCGAAGAGGTTGCGGGCGCGCTGGCCGTCGCGCGTGGTGGCGCCCTCGAGCCCTTCGATCGCGCGGCTGACCAGCGTCGTCATCGGGACCCGCTTGACGATGAAGGCGTCGAGCGAGTCGTCCTCCAGCGGGTTGGAGTCGTAGGCCGCCTTCTGCAGGTTGCGCGTGGTGAACGCGTCCTCGTTGACGAGGATCGTCGCCCCGCGTTCGATCTGCGCGACGTTGGAGCGCAGGGCCGCGGGGTTCATGGCCACGAGCACGTTGGGCGTGTCACCCGGCGTGGCGATGTCGCGCTCGGCGAAATGGATCTGGAAGCTCGAGACGCCCGCGAGACTGCCGGCGGGGGCGCGGATCTCGGCCGGGAAGCTCGGCAGCGTGGCGAGGTCGTTGCCGAAGACCGCGGTGGCGTCGGTGAAGCGGCCACCGGCGAGCTGCATGCCATCGCCCGAGTCGCCGGCGAAGCGCACGATGACGCGTTCGCGGCGTTCGACCCTCACCTGGCCGTTCGTGGCCTGCGGATCATCGGTGACCGCGGGGAACTCCGTTGTGGGCATGTCGTGGGGTGGCTCGTCCGGGGCCGTGAAGCTGAAGGGTACGCCGTTGCTGCGGCAACGACCTACGCTACCAACATCGGCGGATCGTCTTCGGGAGCCGCACACTCGGGCCTGTGGGGAGCCCCACTCAGGGCTGGCGCTCGGCGATGAGCGCGAGCTTCTGACGGCGGTCGAGCGCCTTGATCCGCGCCTCCTCGCGCCGCGCCGCCGAGCGATCGGGCATCGGCAGGGCCAGGGCGAGCTCCACGGGCCGGCGGCTGCGCGTGTACGCGCTCGCGGTGCCGGCCCCATGGCGGCGCAGGCGCGCGTCGAGGTCGATCGTCCAGCCCGTGTAGAGCGAGCCGTCGGCGCAGCGCAGCAGGTAGACCCAGGCGTCGGACACGCCCAACGGCTTCGCCGCGCCGGCCGCGATCCCTGTCAGGCCTCGGCCGCGGTCGGTTCGTGCGCCGGCAGCGGATCGAGCTGCACCGGACTGGCGTGCAGGGCGCGCAGGCGCACGTCGCGCCAGCTCATGCCCTCCTTGACCAGGGCGGGCGCGCCCATCACCACGGCCGTCGCGATCTCGACGGCCTGCAGGATGATCCCGTAGGCCAGCGCGTCGGCCTTGCCCACCCCGTAGGCGCCGGCCAGGACGGCGACGCACGCGAACTGGAAGACGCCGAGGTTCGACGGCGTGATCGGCAGCACCGCGGTCACGTTGACCGCGAAGAGCACGGCCGCGGCGGCGCCGAGCCCGGCGCGGTCGTCGAGCCCGAGGGCGACGAGCAGCACGTAGCACGACAGCCACTGGATGACCCAGGCGCTGAGCTGCAGCGCGGTCGCCTGGGCGCCCAGCTTGGGCGAGCGGAAGACGCGCAGGCCGGCGCGCACCTGGTCGAGCGCGGCGCGGACCTTGGCCACCGCCGCCTGCACGCGGCGCGAGCGCGAGGGCACGCCGCCGCGCAGGAGCGCGGGCAGGATGAGGACGGCGACGAGCACGGCCATCGGCGCGAGTGCGAAGGCCACGAGCCCGCGCTGGCGCTGGCTGAAGAGGTCGACCGTGGAGAACATGACGATCCCCAGCCCGATGAGCGCCACGACGTTGAGCAGCGTCTGGGAGACGATCGAGCCCACGACGGTGGGCAGGTGGTCGCGCGGGCGCCC
Source organism: uncultured Actinomycetes bacterium (assembly GCA_963806015.1). Lineage (GTDB taxonomy): Bacteria > Actinomycetota > Thermoleophilia > Solirubrobacterales > Solirubrobacteraceae > JAOPZW01. Next base: position 671,397 of record CAWDWM010000002.1, read on the forward strand.
GGTGCGCCGCGCCACGATGAGCGCGCGCGAGGGCTCGCCGAGGCGTGCGGGCAACGTGGCGGACATGAGCACGCCGATGAACGTGCCCTGCAGGGCGTCGGAGCGGCGCAGCCGCGCCTCGGGCATGGCGGCGGTGAGGATCGCGTGCCAGGCCACGCCGCGAACGACCATCGAGGCGCACATGAGGCCGAGGCCGAGCAGCACAAAGGTCGGCGTGGCTCTCAGCAGACTCGCGCCGATCTTGTCCAGCCCGATGCGCTCGAGCGCGAGCAGGGCCAGGAACGCGGCGGCGAGCCCCGCGAGGCCGATCCCCGCCTTGCGGGCGGCCGCGCGGCGGCGATCGCGGCCCTCGCGCTTGGACGCCTCGAGGCTGGGCAGGCGCCGCTCGGCGGGCACCTTCGGCCCGAGATCGGCCGGCCTCGCTCCGAGGAACACGCCGGCGCGCTCGCGGACGGTCGACGCTCGCGGCATGGCGATGGCGTCGGTGTAGGCCTCCAGCACCTCGCCGGCGACGGTCGGCCAGGCGTATCGCGGCGCGTGAGCCCGCGCCTCGACGGCCATCGCGCCGCGGCGCTCGGGCGCTACGGCGAGGTCGCGCAGGGTCTCGGCGAGGGCGGTGGCGTCGCCGCGCGGGAAGAGGACGCCGTCGACCCCGTCGCGCACGACGTCGCGGTAGCCGGGGATGTCGGAGGCGACGACGGGAGTGCCGGCGGCGAAGGCCTCGGTGAGGACCATGCCGAAGCTCTCGCCACCGAGTGAGGGCGCGACCAGCAGGTCGGCGGAGGCCAGCGCGGCGGCCTTCTCGGTGTCGGAGACCTTGCCCAGCACGTTGACGCCCTGCGTGCCGTCGAGCATGAGCGGCTCGACCTCGTCGCGATCGGCGCCCACGACGATGAGCTCGACGGGGACGTGGTCGCGCAGCGCCTCGAAGGCGCGCAGCAGCACCGGCAGCCCCTTGCGCTCGACCACCTGGCCGACGAAGGCCAGGCGCAGCGGCGCGCCCTCCGGCCGCGGCGCGGAGATCGGAAGCTCGGCGGGGACGTCGACCCCGTTGGGGATGATCCGGTAGCTGCCGCCGTAGAAGCGCCGACCCGTCCACGCGGCGGCCTCGGAGACGGCGATGCGCACGTGCAGGCGCTGGAGCTTGCGCTTGGCCCCGAAACCGTTGCCGATCGTGTTCGAGATCACGTTCTCGGAGTAGCAGTGGAAGGTGCCCACCAGCGGGGCGGTGGCCGAATCGAGCACGTCGTAGCCCACCACCGGGGCGACCGGCTCGTGCGCGTGGATGACGTCGAAGCGGCCCGCCCGCAGCTCGCGGCGCAGCGTGGTGATCGCGTAGGGCGTGTGCGGGAGGTTCGAGACGGCGCCGTTGGACTTCACGCCGATCGTGCGCCCCAGCGGGATGACCCAGTCGGGCAGCTCGCGCGCCTCGGGCCGGGCACCGCGATGCATCCGCGCCGACAGTCGGTCGGGCGGGTCGTAGGGGGCGAGCACGCGCACGTGATGACCGCCGGCCATGAACTGCTCGGCTAGGGCCTCGATGTGGCGGGTGACGCCACCCGGGTAGCTCCACGAGTATGGAGACACGAGGGCGATCCGCATCACACTCATCCTATCGACCGTGCCCGGCGGTCATGGTGCGGCAAACCCCTCTCATCGACCCCCACTATCCTTTGTGAAGTGTCCGAACGCCACTTTGTGAAGTACACCTTCCTGAAGGTCGATCCTGCATGGCGCCGCCTGGACGCCGATGCGCGCGGGCGCGACAAGCAGGAGTTCCTCGCCGCCTGCGAGGACTTCGCGACCGACCACCTGCTCCAGGCCTTCAGTCTCGTGGGCACCCGCGGCGACGCCGAGATCATGCTCGTCGCCGAGGCCGAGAACCTCGATCGCATCCACGAGTTCCACGTCGTCCTGGCGCAGGCGGGGCTGACGAAATGGTGTTCGCAGCCCTATTCGTTCCTGGGCATGCGCAAGAGCTCGGAGTACTCCGACGACCAGCGCCTGGTCGCGCGCGCGTTCCGCGGCCGCTACCTGTTCGTCTATCCATTCGTCAAGACGCGCGCCTGGTACGCGCTGCCCGCCGACGAGCGCTGGCGCATCATGCAGGACCACATCCGTATCGGGCGCGAGTATCCGCAGGTCGACAACCACACCACCTACTCCTTCGGCCTGGATGACCAGGAGTTTGTGGTTGCGTTCGATACCGACGACGCGAGCGCCTTCCTGGACCTCGTCCAGCGCCTGCGCACCACCGAGGCGTCGGCCTTCACCCTGCGCGACACGCCGAGCTTCACCTGCATCGCCACCTCCGTCGAGCGCGCCCTGAGCGCCGTGGACGGCGAGCCGGTGCCCGCGACCACCCTCGAGCCGCTCTCGCCATGACGCATCCCGACTTCGACGAGGTCCGCGACATCACGGTCATCGGCGCCGGTCCGGTGGGGCTGTCCGCGGCCTTCTGGGCCGGCATGCGTGAGGCCAGCTCGCGCATCATCGACTCGCTGCCCGAGCTCGGCGGCCAGCTGACGACGCTCTATCCCGAGAAGTGGATCTTCGACGTCCCCGGCCACCCCAAGATCCTGGCCAAGGACCTCGTCGAGCTGCACCGCCAGCAGACCGTCGAGCAGTTCGACGTCCCCGTGCACCTGGAGACGACGGCCGACTCGATCACCTGGGAGGACGACATCGTCGTCCTGCACACCGACAACGGCGACCTGCGCTCGCGCACGGTGATCGTGGCCGGCGGGCACGGCGCCTTCGAGCCCAAGAAGCTGCCCGACTACGACATGACCGCCTGGGAGGGCCGCGGGGCGCACTACCTCGTCGGCTCCAAGAGCGAGTTCGAGGGCAAGCGCGTGGTCATCATCGGCGGTGGCGACAGCGCCTGCGACTGGGTGGTCAACCTGCTCGACACGGCCGAGCGCGTCTCGCTCGTGCACCGCCGCGAGGGCTTCCGCGCCCACGAGGCGACGGTCAAGGAGGTCATGGACGCCCACGCCGAGGGCCGCATCGACCTGCACGTGCCCTACCAGGTGCGCGACGTGCTGGGCAACGGCACCGTCGAGAGCGTCCAGCTCTTCCACTCCGAGGACTCCGACCAGGTCGTCGACGTCCCGTGCGACGCGATCCTGTTGCAGCTCGGGTTCAAGACGGCGCTCGGGCCGCTGAAGGACTGGGGCTTCGAGATCGAGAAGGGCGCCATCCGCGTCGACGGGCTGTTCAAGACGTCCCTGGACCGCGTGTGGGCGTGTGGTGACATCACGACCTTCGACGGCAAGCTCAAGCTCATCGCCACTGGCTACGCGGAGGCCGCGATCGCCGTCTCGCAGGCCGTGCACCACATCCGCCCGGAGATGAAGATCCAGCCGAAGTACTCGACGAACACCGGCGTGCCGGGCGCCGTCGAGGGCCAGGCATAGACCCCTGGGAGCACCTGCGCGCCGCCGATCCGGTGCTCGCGCGGCTCCTCGACGAGCACGGCGTGCCCGAACTGCGCCCGCCCCGTGGCGAGCCCTACGCCGCGCTGGTGCGCGCGATCGTCGGCCAGCAGCTCTCGGTGCGCTCGGCGCGCGCGATCTACGGGCGCCTGCTCGAGCGCTTCGGCGGCACGGCGCCCACCCCGCAACAGATCCTCGACGACGAACCCGACGAGCTGCGCGTGGCCGTCGGCCTCTCGCATGCCAAGACGGCCTACCTGCGCTCGCTGGCCGAGTACGTGCTCGCCGGCGAGCTCGAGCTCGATCGCCTCGAGCAGCTCTCCGACGACGAGGTCGCTGCCGAGCTCGTCGCGGTCAAGGGCATCGGCGAGTGGAGCGCGCACATCTTCCTGATGTTCACGCTCGGGCGCCCCGACATCGTCGCCGTCGGCGACCTCGGCATACGCCGCGCCATCGAGCGCGCCTACGCACTGCCCGGGCTGCCGTCGCCCGCCGAGGTGACCGCCCTCGCCGAGCCGTGGCGCCCGCACCGCACGGCGGCGTGCCTGCTGCTGTGGGATTCGCTGAGCAACGCCCCGACGTGAGCGCGCCGATCCGCCCCGCCCGCCGCCACGAGCTCGAGGCGCTGGTGGCGATCGAGCGCGACGCCGGCCGCGTCTTCGCCACCGTCGGGATGCCCGCGATCGCCGCCGACGATCCCGGCTCGGTCGCCGAGCTCGAGCCGTTCCGCGCCGGCGGCCGCGCCTGGGTGGCCGTCGACGACGCCGACCGGCCCGTCGCCTACCTGCTGAGCGCCGTCGTCGACGGCTGCGCCCACGTCGAGCAGGTCAGCGTCGCGCCCACCCACGCCCGCCGCGGCCTGGGCGCCGCGCTCGTCGACCACCTCGCGGCCACGGCAGCGAGCCAGGGGCGCCCAGCCGTGACGCTCACGACCTTCCGCGACGTGCCGTGGAACGCGCCCTACTACGAGCGCTTGGGCTTCACGGTGGTGGAGCCGGCCGACCAGGGGCCCGAGCTACGCGCGCTGGTCGCCGAGGAGGCCCGGCGGATCCCGGGCGACGCGCCGCGCGTGGCGATGCGGCGGGCGGTCTAGCTGACGATCGGGGAGTTTGTCGGCATATACCCGACAAATTCCCCGATCGTAGGCACCGTTGGCGCGCCCGGACTGGCGCCGGGACTCCCTTTCCTCGATGAGGGCAGTTCGCGCCGCGCAGCGCCGCAAGCGCGGAGCGGACGACCGCTCAGAGCTGCCACACCCCGTCGCGCAGCAGTGCCACCTCGGTCCCCCCGGGCTCGACCCCGTCGATCTCGACCTCCGGTGCGCCGACCATGAAGTCGGTGTGGGTGGCGGAGTCGTTGAGGCCCGCGGCCGCGTGCTCCTCCGCCGGGAGGTGATCGAGCGCCCAGGGGATCGCGCGGCCCCAGGCGATGTGGGCGGCGGCGTTCTCGTCGAACAGCGTGTTGTTGAACGTGACGCCGGTCTCGCCGACGCGCGACGAGGCGTCGACGAGTGCAACCTCACCGAAGCGGCGCGCGCCCTCGTCGATGGCCAGCTCGGCGCGCAGGGCGTCCTCGCCGCGGGTGGAGCGCGCCTCCACGATCTCCCCGCCCGCCACGCGCAGCTCGAGGCCCTCGACGATGGTGCCGCGCAGGGCCAGCGGCATCGTGCTGCGGACGGTGCCGTCGGCGCGCAGGCGGTGCGGGCTGGTGAAGACCTCCTCGGTGGGCAGGTTCGGCGCGTGGACCTGGCCGTGCACGGTGCGCTCGCGGCCGGCCATCCAGCGCGCGCCGTCGATCAGCCCGACCTCGAGGTCGGTCCCGGGGCCGCGGTAGCGCAGCGCCGTGAACCCGCGCTCGGTCAGCTGCTGCGCGCGGGCCTGCAGCTCGTCCAGGCGCTGCTGCCACGAGCCGGCGGGATCGGGCTCGTCGAGCCGCAGGGCATGCGCGAACGCGTCCCACAGGCGGTCGAGGTCCGGCTCGCCCAGCGCTTCGCGCGCCCAGCCCTCCGTCGGATAGGCGACCAGGGACCACGCCAGCCTGCGGCCCATGACGCCATCCATCCACACCAGGTCGAAGTCGCGGAAGCGGGCGCGCGCGAGGCGGTCGCCGTCGACGCCCTCGAACACCTCCGCGCCCGAGTCGGCCGAGATGCCGATGACGGCGCCGCCGACCTCGATCGCCCGCTCCAGCCGCTGCACCATCCACGGCGGCGTCCAGCCGAGCATGTCGTCGTCCGCCGACGCGATGAAGGCGCGCTGGACCCAGCGGTCCGCGTAGGAGACGTCGACGTAGCGCGCGCCGGCGGCGTAGGCCTCCTCGGCGATCGCCCGCACGAACGGCGCGTGCTCGACCTGGCCATGGACGAGCAGCTCCTGGCCCTCGGTGAGATTGACCCCGGCGCGCACGAGCAGCCGGGCGTAAGCGCGCAGGCGCGCCTGGACGTCGTTGGTCACGAGACCTCCTGAGACTCTGTTCGCATCGGCCCCAGCCTACGGACGCCGGGCGATCAGGCTCGCGTAGGCGATGTGGCCGAAGAACTCCCCCGCCGCCACCCGCCGGCGCGCCTCGGCCTTCAGCGCGGCCGCCGCGGGCTCGCCCAGGCGGCCGGCCGCGACCAGCGTGTCCGCGCCGCGGTCGATGAGCGTGAGGATGTAGCCCGGCCGCTCGTTCTCCACGTAACCGTGGCTGCGCAGGCGCACGGTGTCCCAGCCCGCCGCGCGCACGAGCGTGCCGAGGCGGCGCACGAGGTAGCGATCGTGCACCAGCGCCGCCATCGCCGCGTCGGCGCACGCCTGCAGCGGGTCGTGGTCGCCGATGGCGACCGTGGTCGTCGCGTAGTCGCCGTCGAACACCGCCAGCGCGCCGCCGGCGGCGGTCACCCGCGCCGCCTCGGCCAGCGCGGCCTCGGCCGCGCGGATGTGCGAGAGCACGGTGTGGAAGATGACGGCGTCGAACGCTCCGTCCTCGAACGGGAGCGCCGTCCCGCTGCCGACCAAGTAGGACAGGTGAGCGACGCCGTCGGCGAGCCGCTGGGCGTGGGCGACGAACACCGGCGACGGGTCCAGCCCTACGACCGAGCCCACGCCGGGACGGGCAGCGACGGTCCGCGCCACCACCCCGGTCCCGCAGCCGACCTCGAGCACGCGCGCGCCGTCCGGCAGCGGCAGGTCGGTCAGGTAGTCCTCGAGCATCGCCTGTTGGGCGGGCTCGGCGGCGCGCAACTCGAGCACTTCGGCGAGGCGCTCCTGGACGGCCTCGTCGGCGGTCGCGATGCTCACGTAGACGTCGGGCATGGCCCGCGGCGAGCCTAGCGGTCGCGCAGCACGCGGCGCAGGACCTTGCCGCTGGCGGTGCGCGGCAGCTCGTCGACGAACTCGATCTGGCGCGGGTACTTGTACGCGGCCATGCGCTCTCGGCAGAAGGCGATCAGCTCGTCGGCCTGCGCGTCCTGGCCCGGGCGCAGGCTCACGTAGGCCTTGACGGTCTCGCCGCGATACGCGTCGGGGACGCCGACGACCGCCGCCTCGCGCACCGCCGGATGACCGTAGAGGACGTCCTCGACCTCGCGGGGCCAGACCTTGAAGCCCGCTGCGTTGATCTGGTCCTTCTTGCGGTCGACCACGTAGAACCAGCCGTCGGGGTCCATGAAGCCGACGTCGCCGGTGTGCAGCGCGCCGCCCGGCATCGCGCGCTCGCTCTCCTCGGGCCGGCCCCAGTACCCGGGCACGACCTGCGGCCCGGAGGTGACGAGCTCGCCGACCTCGCCCGGCGCCACGTCGCGGCCGTCCTCGCCCACCACCCGCACCACGGTCCCGTAGACGGGGACGCCGACCGACAGCGCGCCGGACGTGGCGTCGACCGGGGCGCGGCTCCCGATGGGCACGCAGTGCGAGGGCGAGGTCGTCTCGGTGAGTCCGTAGATGTTGTGGATGTAGGCGCCGAAGCGCTCCTCGAAGGCCTCGACGGTCGCCGGGGCGATCGGCGCGCCGCCGCTGACGACCGTGCGCAGGCTCGAGGTGTCACGCGTGGCGGCCTCGGGAGCGTCCATGAGGGCGATGAAGACGGTGATCGCGCCGGTCGTGAAGGTGACGCGATGGCGCTCGATCAGCTCGAGCGCGACGGCCGCGTCGAAGCGGTTGAAGAGCACGAGCGGCGCGCCGGTCAGCAGGGCGAGGCCGATGTTGGCGATGAGGCCTGTGATGTGGAACAGGGGCGCGACGCCGAGGATCACGTCGTCGCCGCCCACCCCGACCCAGTCGCGGTAGGTGTGCGAGCTGAAGACGACGTTGCCGTGGGTGTTCATGGCGCCCTTGGGCGGCCCGGTGGTACCCGAGGTGTAGGTCAGGAAGGCGATGTCGTCGGGTCCGAGCCCGGGGTCCGGCGGGGACTCTCCGGCGTGGGCGCGCGCGAGCTCCTGCAGCTGCGGCGTGGTCACGACGGTGCGTACGGAGGTCCCGGCCACCGCCGCGGACGCCACGTCGTCCCACAGCGACTCGAGCGTCACCAGGGCCACGGGCTCGCAGTCCTCGAGCAGCGTGCGGACCTCGCGCTCCTTGTGCATCGGGTTGACCGGCACCGCGATGGCGCCGAGCTTCCACGCCGCCAGTACCGCCACCACGAACTCCGGGACGTTCTGCAGGTACACCGCGATGCGATCGCCGCGGGCGACGCCGCGCTGCGCGAGGGCCGCGCCGAAGGCGCCGGAGAGCGCGTCGAGCTCGCCATGGGTCAGGGCCGCGTCGAGGTAATGGACCGCGACGGCATCGGGAGCGCGGCGCACGGTGGCCTCGAACATGGCCAGGGCGCTCGCGTGGGCGGGCTCGATGTCGGCCGGCTGGCCCTCGGCGTAGCTGTCCAGCCACGGGCGCTCGTCGTAGACGGTGGCGCCCATGCCGCGGTCAGGCCTTGCAGGCCTGTGGGAGAGCCGGCGCCGGGTCGTCGGGCTTGCGCTGCCCGCCCCACGCCTTGAACAGCTCGTAGGCCGGCCATGCCTTGCTCAGGGTGGCGTCCGCCAATCCGACCGGGAAGACCGGGTCGTCGCGGAAGGTGTACTGGAAGACGGCATCCACGCGCGGATCATTGTTCCAGCGCCGCAGCGACACGTTCAGGGCCTGGCAGTCGGCGCGGATGCTCTCGTCCTTGGGCGAGCGCTGGTCGCCGACGTGGGGGCCGCCGACGCCGCTCTCGGTGACCCATATGGGCTTGGCCTTCGCGCACGGGCGGCGGTCGAGGACCTTCTCGAGCTCGCCGACGGCGCCGGGGTCGTTGGCGGCGGCACCGCGCTTGGAGTACTGGTGCTGGGCGAAGACACCGGCGTTGCAGACGACGTCGTCGGGCAGCCCGTCGAAGAACTCGGAGATCGAGGTGCCGTACTTGCGCGCGTTCTTCAGGCCGGCGAGCTCGCCGACGACCATCTGCTGCCCGGGCTTCAGCTCCGCGCGCATCGCGCGGGCGAGCCTCGTGTACGCGGCAGGCGCCAGCGACTTCGACGAGCCCTTGCATTGCTCGCGCTGCGGGCTGATGAAGAACGGCCCGTTGGGCTCGTTCCACGGGCTCCACCAGTTGATGTCGACGCCCTCCCGCTGGGCCAGGTCCTGCAGCGAGGCGACGAGCTTCTTGTAGCCCTCGAGGCCCTGCGCGTTGATCGGGCGCGAGCGGGCGGCGATGCCGTCGCGCTCGCATCCGTGCGCGGACACGGCGGCCCACTCGGGCACGCCGTAGATGACGACCATCGTCGCGAAGCCGTTGCCCGCCTGCTGCTGTGAGCGGATCGCGCGCAGCGTGTCGCGGATGCCGTTGTACGGGCGGCAGGGCTGCATGCCGCGCATGCAGCCGTCGGAGGCCTTGGTCCAGTCGATCGGGCCGTCGGGGCTCGCCTGCAGCGAGGCCCAGTCGACGGCCAGGCGGTAGAGCGGCGGCTTGAGCGCCTCGAAGCGGTCGCGCCACGGACCGAAGGCGCCGACGTCCTTGCCGTGCCAGAAGAGATCGGGATTGATCTCGGTCATCCCGATGGCCAGGCCCCCGCCCGGCGCGATGTCGGCCGGCGGCTGCTTGGCAGGCGGAGACTTCGGCGTCGACGCGGACGTCGACGTCTTGTGTTCGTTACCGCCGCAGGCCCCCAGGGCGACGGCGGCGGCCAGGAGGGCCGCCGCGATCGCGAGCCGCACTAGACCGCGGACACCTCTTCGTCCTCCGCTACGCGGAAGGAGGAGCCGCAGCCGCACGCGGCGACGACGTTCGGATTGTTGACCTGGAAGCCGGCGCCCTGCAGCGACTCGACGTAGTCGATGGTGGAGCCGTCCACGTAGGGCAGGCTCTGGTTGTCGACCAGCAGGCGCAGCCCGCTGTGCTCGAAGATCGCGTCGCCGTCCTTCTGCTCGTCGAAGGCGAGCTGGTACTGGAAGCCCGAGCATCCACCGCCACGCACGCCGACGCGCAGCCCGGCGGTGGCGTCCAGCCCCTGAGAGCTCAGGAACTCGCGGACCTTCTCGGCGCCGGTCTCCGTGAGGGTCACGCCCTTGGCGTGGTAGGTGATCGAGGTGCTCATACTTCACAAAGAATAGCGGTCGCTACCCTTGGAACTTGAGGATGCCCACAGCCGACGACGTCAAAGCCCGCATCGAGGCCAAGATTCCGGGTGCGACCGCCGATGTGCAGTCGCCCGACAACGTGCATTTCAGCGCGCGCGTGGTGGCTGAAGCCTTCTCTGGCCTGAGCCGCATCCAGCAGCACCGTCTCGTCTACGCCGCCTTCGAGGGCGAGCTAGGCGGGGAGATCCACGCCCTCCAACTGAAGACGGAGACCCCATGACCGAGCAGGCCCCGAACCCGATCCGCGACGCCATCGCCCAGGCGATCGGCGAGAACCCCGTCATCCTCTTCATGAAGGGCACGCCCGAGCAGCCCATGTGCGGCTTCTCGGCGCGCACCGTTGCCGCCCTGCAGGCGGTCGGCGCGCCGTTCGCGGCCGTCGACATCCTCCCCGACCCGCGAATCCGCCAGGAGCTCTCGGGCCTCTCGCAGTGGCCGACCATCCCGCAGCTCTTCGTCAACGGCGAGTTCGTCGGCGGCTGCGACATCGTCACCGAGATGTACGAGACCGGCGAGCTGGCCGAGACGCTCGGCCTCGAGGCCACCGCGGCCCAGCCCGCGGAGGAGCCCGCCGTCGGCGCGCAGCCGATGGGCATCGAGAACCGCTTGTCGTAAGTCCTCGCGGGGTCGGTTGCACCGCGCTACCGTGGCGCGGTGCAGGCGCCGCGTGTGAGGTTCGTCGCCCGGGAGGTCGGGCCGACGGCGATCGGCGCGCTCGTCGTCGCTCAGGCCGTCGTGTGGACCGTCGCCCGGCCGTCGGGAGAGCCGACCGGAAGCTACATCGGGCAGTTGCTGGGCGCCGAGTCGATCCTGCTGCTGTCGATCGGGCTGGTGCTCATCAGCACGCTGCCGTGGGTCGAGGAGTGGTTCGACGGGATCGACCGTGCCGCGGTGTGGCATCGCCGCGTCGCGATCACCGGCCTGGTCCTGCTGGCGCCGCACATCCTGCTGGCCGCCAACCCGAACGGCACCGCGCTCGGGGGGCCGCTCGGCGCCATCGGGGCGATCGGCATGGTCGCGCTCGCGTCGTGGGCGATCCTCCCTCGGTGGCAGTCGGTGGTGCCGCGGCCGCTGCGCGGCCTCGTGGTCGCCGCGCGCGACGCGCCGGGGGTGCGCGAGGCGCGCCGCATCTTCGGCGGCTATGAGCGCTGGCGGGCGCTCCACCGCACGACGGGATTGTTCGTCGCCGCGGGCTTCGTGCACGGCGTGCTCGACGGCACGCCGTTCCACGACGCCCCGCTCCTGCGCTGGACCTACGTGGCGGTGGGCGCCATCGGCCTGGGCTTCTACCTCTACCGCGAGCTGCTCGCGCGCTTCTTCCTGTCGCTGCACGACTACCAGGTGCAAACCGTGCGCGAGGTCGACGAGGGCGTGGTCGAGATCGCGATGGCACCGATCGGCCGCCACATGGAGTTCGTGCCCGGCCAGTTCGCCATGATCTACATCGAGGCCAAGGACGGCTGGCATCGCCACCCGTTCACGATCACCAGCGCCCCGCACGAGGACGTCGTCCGCGTCACGGTCAAGGCGCTCGGCGATTACACGTCGCGGCTGCGAGAGCTCATCGAGCCCGGCATGCCGGCCGTGATCGGCGGCCCGCACGGGCGCTTCAGCCATTGGAAGGGAACCGATCGGCAGCTGTGGATCGCCGGCGGGGTCGGCGTGGCGCCGTTCCTGAGCTGGCTGCGCGCGCTCAACGGTCACCAGCTGCCCCATCGGGTCGACTTCTTCTACAGCTCCGACGGCGACGCCCCGTTCGCCGACGAGATCCGGGCGATCGCCGACCGCCACGGGTCGCTGCACGCGCATCTGATCGACACGGGCGTCGACGGGCGCCTCACGTCCGAGCGCGTCCTCGCCGTCGCCGACGGCGACCGCGGCGAGCTCTCGGTCTTCATGTGCGGTCCACAGGGGATGCTGCGCAGCTTCCAGACCGACCTGCGAACGGCCGGCGTGCCGGCCCGGCGCATCCATCGCGAGTACTTCGACTGGCGCTGACGATCGGCGGCGCGCGAGTACGCTGCCCCCCATGCCTGTCGCGACGCAGCCCCACCCGGCCCTGCGTTGGGACGGGCGCCGCCTGGCGGTGCTCGACCAGACGCGCCTGCCTGGCGCCGAGCAGTGGCTGGAGCTCGAGGGCGCGCCGGACACGGCGCAGGCCATCCGGCGCCTGGCCGTCCGCGGCGCGCCGCTCATCGGGGTGGCCGCCGCCTACGGGCTGGCCATGGAGGTCGCGCGGCTGCCCGGGCTGGGGACGCTCGAGGCCGGCTGGGAGCTGCTGCGCGCGGCGCGGCCGACGGCGGTCAACCTCGCCCACGCCGTCGATCGCGTCCGCGCGGCCGCGGTGGCGGCCGCGCCGCCGACGATGGCCGCGGCCGCCCGGGCGGAGGCCGAGCGCATCCACGCCGAGGAGGACGCCGCCTCGGCGGCGATCGCCACCCATGGCGCCGAGCTGCTGGGCGGCGCGACCCGGATCGCCACGCACTGCAACACCGGCGCGCTGGCCGCCGGAGGCCAGGGCACCGCGCTGGCCGTGATCCTCGCGCTGCACGAGCGCGGCGCCGTGCACGTCCTGGCCGGCGAGACGCGCCCGCTCCTGCAGGGCGCGCGCCTGACCGTCTGGGAGCTGGCCCGCGCCGGCGTCGCCCACGAGCTCGTGGTCGACGGCGCGATGGCCGGCCTCATCCGCCGTGGCGAGGTCGACGCGGTCATCGTCGGCTGCGACCGCGTCGCCGCCAACGGCGACACCGCCAACAAGGTCGGCACCTATCCGCTGGCGCTGGCCGCGAGCGCAACCGGGATTCCCTTCGTCGTAGCCGGCCCGACCTCGACCATCGATGCCGGGCTGCCCGACGGGGACGGCATCGCGCTCGAGGAGCGCGACGGCGACGAGGTCCGCACGTTCGGCGCGACGCCGACGACACTGCCGGGCACCGCCGTGCGCAACCCGGCGTTCGACGTGACTCCGGCCGCATTGGTGAGCGCCCTCGTCACCGAGCGGGGGGTCGCGCGGCCGCCCGACGCCGCGTCCATCGCCGCGCTGCTGGCATGAGGGTCGCGCGCTCGCTGACCACGCACGACGTCCGCGTCGAGGAAGCGCCCGACCCGCAGCCCGGGCCCGGCGACGTCGTCTGCCGCGTCCTGGCCTGCGGCGTGTGCGGCTCCGACGTGCTCGACACCTGGGTCGCACGCAAGGTGCCGACGGTGCTCGGCCACGAGCTGGCGGGCGAGGTCACCGCGGTCGGCGCCGAGGTCGACGACGTCGCGGTGGGCGATCGCGTGGTGGTGCACCACCACGCCCCGTGCGGTGAGTGCCGGCGCTGCCGGCGCGGGCACGAGACGCTGTGCGAGCGCTTCAAGGCCACGGCCCTGGACCCCGGCGGCTTCGCCGAGCAGGTGCGCATTCCGGCCGATCTCGTCGGCGAGCTGCTCGTGCTCGATGGGCTCGACGCCGAGCGCGCGACCTTCGTCGAGCCGCTGGCCTGCGTGCTGCGCGCGTTCGATCGCTGCGGCCTGCGCGCGGGCGACAGCCTGCTCGTCGTCGGCTGCGGGACCAGCGGCCTGCTGGCCATCGCGGCTGCCCATGCGCGCGCCGTCGAGGCGGTGTGGGCGCGCGAGCCACGGCCCGAGCGCCTGGAGCGCGCGCTCGCCCTCGGCGCCGAGCGCCACGGCAACGAGCTGGTCGACGTGGTCATGGTGTGCACGCCGAAGCCCGCCGCCATCGCGGCCGGCTTCGCCGCCGTCGCTCCCGGCGGCGCCCTGTGCCTCTACGCGCCGCCGGATCCGGGCCACGCGCTGGGCCTCGACGGCCATGACCTCTACGTCGGCGAGGTCGACGTCTGCGCCTCCTATTCGGCCGGCCCCGCCGACATGCGCGCGGCGCTGGCGCTCATCGCCGCCGGCCAGGTCGAGCCGCTGCCCTTCGTCACGCACCGCGTCGGGCTGCAGGACACCGGGCGCGCGCTGCAGATGGCGCGCAGCGGCGAGGCGATCAAGGCGCTGGTGCTGCCGTGAGCGGCGCCCTCGACGCGCTGCGGGCCGCGATGGCGACCGGCGACGTCGATGCGCTCGCGCCGACCTATGCCCGCAACGCGGTGCTCGAGGCCTCGCTGCCCGGCGGCCGCGTGCGCCGCGACGGGCGCGACGCGATCGCCGCCGAGCTCGCCGGGTGGTGGGACGGCCCCGGCGAGGTCAGCGAGTGGCGCGCGGGCGAGTGGCCCGCCGGCGCCGCGCTGACCGTCGCGCGCGACGGCGTGCGCCGCCGTCATTACCTGCATCTCTCCGGCGACATGGTCGCGCGCCATTGGGTCTACGCGATGGCACCGCCGAGCGTCGGGGGCGGCAACAGCGGTGCGACGCTCGAACGGGTGACGCTGCCGGACGGCACGCCGGGGATCGCCAAGCACGTGGTGCCCGGCGGCGACTGGCTGGGGCGCGCCGTCGGCGGGCGCGCGATCACCGCGGATCTCTGGAACGCGGGCGTCCTGCAGCGCCTCCCCGCCGTCATCGAGACCGGCATCGTCGCGGTCGAGCCCGACGGCGACGGCTGGCGCATCCTCATGCGCGACCTGGCCGGCTCGCTCGTGGACGCCGACGGGCCGATCAGCCGCGCGCGCCACCGCGAGGTGATGGCGGCGGCCGCGGCGTTGCATGCGGCCTTCCGCGGCGCGCCCACCGACGCCGGGATCACGCTCGAGACCCACCTGGCGATCAGCTCGCCCGCCCTGGCCGCCGCCGAGCGCGACGGCAGCGACGTGATCCCCAAGCAGATCGAGATCGCCTGGGAGGCCTTCGCCCAGGCGGCCGACGACGACGTCGCCCAAGCGGTGCTCGCCAACCTGCGCGAACCGGCGCCCCTGGCCCAGGCTCTGGCCGCCGGCGGCACGACGCTCATCCACGGCGACCTGCGCGACGAGAACCTCGGCTTCGCCGACGGACGCGTCGTCCTGCTCGACTGGGACATCGCGGGCGAGGGCACGCCCGCCCTGGAGGTCGCGTGGTACCTGTGCCACGACGCCTGGCGCACGCAGGCCACGCACGACGAGCTGCTCGAGGACTTCCTGGCGGCCGAGGACGGCGCCGTGAGCGAGCGCGACCTCGACCTCGGACTCATCGCCGGCCTGCAGCTCTACGGCTGGATCTTCGGCCACAGCGCGGTCATCCACCCCGATCCCGCCGAGCGCAGCTGGGCGCGCGACGAGCTCGGGTGGTGGGTCCCGCGCGTCCGCGCCGCCTTGGAGCGCACGGGCATGACGGCGTGATGCGCGCGGCGCTCCTCCACGGCCCCGACGACCTGCGCGTCGAGGACGTGGCCGAGCCGCTTGGCGAGGTGCTCGTGGAGGTCCGGGCGGCCACCACGTGCGGGACCGACCGCAAGATGCTGCGCCATGGCCACCGGATCCTGGGCGCCTACCCGGCGCGCTTCGGCCACGAGACGGCCGGCGTGCGCACCGACACCGGCGAGCGCGTCTTCGTCGGCGACTCGGTGGCCTGCGGGACCTGCGGGCCGTGCCGCGCGGGGCGCGCGGCGATCTGCCGCGCCCCGACCTGGGTGCTGGGCGGCTTCGCCGAGCGGATCGCGGCGCCGTCGGCGGCCCTGCACGCGATCCCCGACGGTCTGGACTTCGCCGGGGCGGCGATGGCCGAGCCGCTGGCCGCCTGCGTGCACGCGATGGCGCGCGGCACGGACGCGGCCGACGTCGCCGTCGTGGGCGGCGGGACAATCGGGCTGATGCTCGCGCGCCTGCTCGTGCTCGACGGGCGCGACGTCGTGGTCTGCGACCGCCATGACGAGCGCCGCGCGCAGGCCGAGGCGATGGGAGCGCGCTCGTCGGAAGTGCTCGGCGAGCACGATCTCGTCTTCGAGGCCGTCGGGCGCACGACGGCGTGGGAGCAGGCCGTGGCCGCGGCGCGCCCGGGCGGCACCGTCGTGCTGGTCGGGGGCTGCCCCGGGGGCACCACGGTGGCGCTCGAGACCGGGCCACTGCACTACGACGAGGTCGACGTCCGCGGCGCCTTTCACCACACGCGCGCCGAGGTCGATCGCGCGCTGGCGCTGCTGGGCGCCGGCGACGTCGACTGGCGCGCGCTGGCGGGGCCCGTCGTCGGCCTGGAGGAGCTGGCCGGCGCCCTGCAGGCGCCGACCGACGGCGAGGCGCGCAAGCTCGTGGTGGACCCGGTGCGATGAGGCGGGCGCTGGCCCTCGCGCTGTGCGCGCTGGCCTGGGCGCCCGCGGCGCGCGCGGCCTGCCCACCGGTGCCGGCACCGCCCTCCGACCGGGCGCCCGCGAGCGCCGCGCAGATCGACGCCTACGTGCGCGCGGTCGGTCGCGCCTCCCCCGTGATCAGCACCGGCGTCGCCGGCTTCAGCGTGCAGGGCCGCCCGCTGCGCTACGCGGTCGCCTCCGCGCTACCCCGCGATCGCCTGCGCCGCGCCCTGACTCGGCTGCGCGCGGTGCGCGCCGGGCGCGCGCGGAGCGCCGGCGACGCCCCGGCGGTGGTGTGGTTGGCCGGCTCGGTGCACGGCAACGAGCCGACCGGCGCCGACGCCGACCTGCGCCTGTTGCGTGAGCTCGCGCAGCGCTGCGCCGACCCGCTGCTGCGCCGCGTGATCGTCGTCGTGCTGGCCGATCAGAACCCCGATGGCCGCGAGGCGCATACCCGCGTCAACGCCAACGGCTTCGACCTCAACCGCGACTGGCTGGCGGTCACCCAGCCGGAGACCGAGGCCCGGCTGCGCGCGCTGCTGGCCCTGCCGCCGCTGGCCTACGCCGATCAGCACGAGCAGGGCGGTGACGGCTTCTTCTTCGGGCCCTACACGGCGCCGTTGTTCCACGAGCTGCCCGATGGCGCCCTGGCCGCCGAGCGCGACATCCTGGGGCCGGCCATCCACTCCGCCTTCGCGCGCGGCGGCTACCCGTCGACCAGCAGCGGGAACTTCGATCTGCTCTACCCCGGCTACGGCGACAGCGCCACGACGCTGCTCTTCGGGGCGGCCGGCATGACGCTCGAGGCCGGCGCCGCGCGGCCGTACGCGCAGCGCGTCGCCGAGCACCTGGCCGCCGCCCGCGCGGTGGTGCAGGCCGTCGCGCGTCACCGCGCCGCGCTGCTGAAGGCGTGGGCGGCGTCCTTCGCCCAGGCGACGCGCCAGGGCGCGCAGGGCGTGCTCCAGCACCGCGACCACCCGCGCGTCTTCGGCTATGCGCTCGGCGCGGGGGCCGAGCCGCTCGTGGCCCGGATGATGGGCGAGGGCGTGGCGGTCGGGCAGCTGTCGGCGCCCGCACCGGTGGCGAGCGTGCGGCCCTATGGCTCCCCCGCGCCGGGCGGGCCGGCGACGCTGGCCGCCGGCACCTACCTCGTGAGCGCGGCCCAGCCGCTCAAGCACTGGATCGAGGCGCTGCTGGGCCAGAACCCGTCGGCCGGGGCACCGTCGGCGTCCGACGTCAACGCGTGGTCGCGCCCGGTGCTCATGGGCATCGCGGGCGGCGCGATCGGCTCGCCGCTGCCCGACGCGCCGGCGGCCGCCGTGCCCGCCCCGTCGACTGCGCAGCCGCTCGCGGGCCGTCGCCTCGCGCTGCTGGGCGACGGGGCCGCGCTGGCCTCGGTCCCACCGGGCGTCGAGCAGCCCAATGCGGGCACGAGCTGGGCGCGCTGGGTCCTCGCGCGCCTCGGCGCGCAGGTCGACGTCGTCGACGACGCCGCGCTCGCCGCCGGGGCGCTGACGGGCGACGACGCGGTGCTGGTGGCCGACGGCGCCCCGGCGTCCTTGTCGGGCCCGGCGCTGGCGGCGATCTCCGCCTTCGTCGCCGCCGGGGGGACCTACGTCGGCTGGCGCACGCGGGGCGTCGCCGTGGCGGGCGCCGCCGGCCTGACGCAGGCGACGATCGCCGGCGGCCCGCCGTCGATCTCGATGCCGGGCGCGGCGGTCGCGGTGGGGAGCAGCGTCGTGGTCGACAACGACGACCCGCTGATCGTCGGCGGCCACGTCGTGGCCGGCTACGGCGCCGTCCTCAGCGGCTGGAGCTCGGGCTCGCCCGCGGGGCGCCCGGCGATCCTCGACGAGCGCGTCGGTGCCGGGCACGCGGTTCTCTTCGCCTTCGATCCCGTGTTCCGCGGCTCCAGCGAGAGCGCGGAGGCGCTGCTCACGGGCGCGCTGACAAGCGCCACTCCAGGTGCTCGACGATCCGGGGCGAATCGCAGATCGCGTCAGCCTCGATGACGAGCAGCGGCACGCGGCGCTGGCCGCTGAGCTTCTCGATCTGCGGGCGGTCGCGCTTGCGCCAGGCCACCCGGACCTCCTCGTAGTCGACGCCGCGCCGGCGCAGCTCGCGCGCGACTCGCCCGCACGGGCACAGCCAGTCGGTCGGAGTGCGGCAGCGGTGCAGGGTCGCGCTCATCTAGGGCGCGAAGCTTCTCAGGACGCCCGCCGCGGTGCGCAGCCCCAGCCCCGCGGCGCGCAGCGCGAGCGGCTGGCGCGCGCCCGGCGCCTTGAGGCTCGCCGGGGCGTACTCGCGGTACCAGTCGATCGTCGTCTGCAGGGTGTCCTCGTGGTGGGCGGGGCGCCAGCCGAGCTCGCGTCTGGCCTTGGTCGAGCGAAAGGCCCACCACAGCGACGACGCGCGGACCTCGATCGTGGTGACCGCGGGGCGGCCGGGAGCCAGCTCGGCCGCGCGCGCGAGCGCCAGCGCGGCGGGGAGCGGGAGCTTGAGCGCCGGCGGCTCGACTCCCGACAGCCGTGCCAGGTCGGCGAACAGGCGGTCGAGGGTGAAGTTGCGATTGCCGAGGATGTAGCGCTCGCCGACCTCCCCCTGCTCGTCGGCCAGCAGGTGGCCGCCGGCGACGTCGTCGGCGTCGACGATGTTCAGCGCGCCGTCGACGTAGGCGGGGATCTGGCCGCACAGGAAGCGCCGTACGAGCTCGGTCGAGGAACGGTGGCGATCGCCGGCGCCGAACACGTGCGCGGGGTTGACCACCACCACCGGCAGCCCGCGCGCGGCCATGCGCATGGCCTCGACCTCGGCCTCGTGCTTGGCGTTGACGTAGGGCAGTCCGTAGCCCCCGGCGCGGAACACCTGCTCCTCGTCGGCCGTCGAGCCGCGCGGGGCGGGGCCGACGGCGGCCACCGAGGATGTGTGCACCACGCGCGCGACGCCGGCCCGCAGCGCCTCCTCGAGCACGATCCGCGTGCCTCCCACGTTGACCGCGAACGTCGTGTCGGCGCTCGCGCGCAGCGACGTCAGCCCGGCGACGTGGAAGACGCGCTGCACCCCGCGCATGGCGCGGCGCACCGAGCGCCGGTCGAGCACGTCGCCGTGGGCGAGCTCGATCTCGAGACCGTCCAGCTCCGCGAGCGGGGACTGGTCGCGCACGAGCGCCCGCACGCTGTCGCCGCGCTGCACCAGCCGGCGCGTCACGTGCGACCCGATGAGGCCCGTTGCCCCCGTGACGAGGGTCGTCATCGCGGGGGATTATCTCGCGGGTGCTCCACTAGGGTGCCGGGATGCCGGACGTCGCCGTGGTCACCGACACCACGCACTACCTGCCCCGCGAGATCGTCACCGAGCTCGGCGTGGGCGAGGTCAGCCTGTACGTCAACGACGGCGAGCGCCAGGAGCGCGAGGCCGACATCGTCGACCTCACCGCGTTCTACGACGCCCTGCGCTCGTCCGCCTCGCTGCCGACCACGTCGCAGCCCTCGATCGGCGACTTCCTGGCGGTCTACGAGCCGCTCGCGCGCGAAGGCCGCGACATCGTCTCGATCCACATCTCGGGCGGCATCTCGGGCACGGTCGAGGCCGCCCGGCAGGCGGCGGCCGAGCTCGCCGGGTCCGGCGCGCGCATCGAGGTCATCGACTCCAGGCTCGCGTGCGGGGCGCTCGGCATGGTCATCCTCGCCACTGCGGCGGTGGCGCGCGCAGGGGCCGACGTCGAGGCCGTCGCGACGCGCGCCCGCGAGGCGGCCGGCGCCACGCGCCTGTGGTTCGCGGTGGACACCCTGGAGTACCTGCAGCGCGGGGGGCGCATCGGTGCCGCGCAGGCGTGGCTGGGCGGGGCGCTGAAGATCAAGCCGATCCTCACCTTCGACGGCGAGATCGTGCCGATCGAGCGCGTGCGCACGTCGGGCAAGGCCTTCGACCGGATGGTCCACTACCTCCGAGCGCGCCACGAGGACGGCGCCGACGGCTGGGTCATCCAGCACATCCAGGCGCCCGACGTGTGCGAGCGCCTGGTGGCCGCCGGGCGGGAGATCTTCGGCAGCGAGCCGCTGTTCGTGTCGGAGATCGGGCCGGTCATCGGCGCCCACGCCGGCCCGGGCCTCGTCGGCGTCGGCGGCATCCCGCCGGCGCTGCTCGAGGCTTAGCGAGCGCGCTCGTGGACGTCCCGCAGCGGCTGCGGCGCGGGCATCGAGGGAAAGGAGCCGAGCGGTCGTAGGGGCGCGAGCGGCTGCTCCCCCGCACGTGAACGACGAGTTTGTCACCTGTGGTGGGACAAAATCGTCGTTGACGAGAACTGCCCGCTATGCGGGCAGAAGTCGTCGTTCGGTGGGCGCGCACGCTGGTGGAGCTGCGCGCGCTCCGACTGCCACCCACTCCCTTCCCTCGATGAGCAGTTCGCCCCACAGCGCCGCCACCGATCGCGGAATCCGCCGGCCCGCGCGGGGCCCCGCGGAGAAGCCCCCTACCGCGGACGCGCGCCCGGCCGGCCGACCGCCTCGGTCGCGGCGCGCACCGCCGCCCGCGCGCAGGCGTCGTCGTCCTGGCCCTGCACGAGCGCCGCGAGGTAGCCGGCGGCGAACGCGTCGCCCGCGCCGGTCTGGTCGACGGCGGCGACGGTCGTGGCCGGGACGTCGACGGCGGGCGCCCCGCGGCGCAGGACGCGCGCGCCCTCGCGCCCGCGCTTGAGCACGACGACGTCATAGGCATCGGTCATGCCCTCGCCCAGCACGTCGGCCTCGTCCTCGTTGGGGAAGCAGACGGCGGCGCCGGCGGTCCACTCCAGGAAGGGCGTGTCGGCCACGAACGCGGACGAGGCGGGATCGACCGACCACGGCACGCCCGCGCGCGCGACGAGGTCCAGGACCGCGTCGCGCGGGCCCGGCTCCAGCAGCGAGTAGCCCGAGACGTGCACGTGGTCGACGCCCTCGAGCAGGTCGTCGGGCAGGTCGTCGCGCCCCAGGGCGACGTTGGCCCCCCGGTCGGTGAACATCGAGCGGTCGTGGGCGAGGACGACGATGCTGCCCGTCGGCGTGTTCGCGTCGCCGACCAGGCGCGCATCCACGCCGCACGTCTCGAGCGCCCGGGCGTGGCGGCGCACGTCGGCGGCGCCGACGCGGCCGGCGAAGCGCACCTCGGCACCCAGCGCGCCCAGCCACGCCGCTGTGTTGGCGCCCGAGCCGCCGGGATGGCGCTCCATGTGGGCGGCCGTGTCGCTGCGCGGCACCAGCGGGCCGAGGGGGCGGACGACCAGGTCGTCCATGACGTCGCCGACGACGAGGATCACGAGCGGGCCGCCCAGGCCGCCGCGATGGCACCGGCCACCGCCGCGTTGCCGCGGGCGACGGCGATGTTGACCTCGAGCGAGCGCCCGTCGGTGGCACGGTGCAGGTGGTCGAGGAGGAAGGGCGTCACCGCCTTGCCGGTGATGCCGGCCGCCCGGGCGCGCTCGAGCCCCTCGGCCAGCACGCGCTCGTGTTCGTCGGGGTCGAGTTGCCGCGCGGGGTCGACCGGGTTGGCCACCACCAGCGCGCTCTCGACGCCCAGCGTGTCGGCCGCGGCCATCGCGGCGGCGACCTCCTCGGGGCGGTCCACCCGCCAGTCGACGTCGAAGCCGCCGTCGGTCAGGTAGAAGCCGGGGAAGCGATCGGTGCGCCAGCCCGCCACGCTGACCCCGAGCGTCTCCAGGCGCTCGAGCGTGGCGCCGACGTCGAGGATCGACTTCACGCCGGCGGCGACGACCGTGATCGGGGTACGCGCCAGCGCCAGCAGGTCGGCCGACTCGTCCCAGGACTCGCGCGCGCCGCGATGCACGCCACCCAGGCCGCCGGTGGCGAAGACGCGGATCCCCACGTGCGCGGCCAGGTGCGCGGTGGCGGCCACGGTGGTGGCGCCGTCGGCCCGGCCGGCCGCCGCCAGCGCCAGGTCGCGCACGCTGAGCTTGGCGATGTCCGTGGTGGCGATGCGCGCCAGCTCGTCCTCGTCCAAGCCGATGCAGGGCTCGCCGTCGAGCACCGCGATCGTCGCGGGCACCGCCCCGGCGTCCCGCACCGCGGCCTCGAGCTCGAGCGCGACCGCATGGTTGCGCGGGCGCGGGAGGCCGTGAGCGATGATCGTCGACTCCAGCGCGACCACGGCCCCGCCGGCGTCGAGAGCCCGGCGAACCGGCTCGCTGAGGGTGGGCACTACCTGCGTCGGCGGAACAGCCCACCGACGGCGGCGATCCCGCCGCCGATGACGAACCCGGCGACCGCGGCGCCGATCAGCACCTGCTTCTGGTGCTGGGCAATCTGCTTGCGCCAGTCGGTGATCTCCGCGACCTCGCCGCGCAGCCGCGTCAGCGAATGCGCCAGCTCCATGCGGTTGGCCTCGATCGAGGCGCGGATCTGCTCCGGCGTGCGGGTCGGCATGGCTAGACGGTCTGCTCCGGGTGCGGGGACTGGACGGTCTCGCGAATGCGCTTGGCCTCATCGATGGCCATCTCCGGCACGGGCGGCGCACCCGACTTCAAGGCTCGGGCCGCTATGTAGCCGGCGAGCGCGCCGACCAGGAAGAGCACCGCGGCGACCACGAAGAAGCCCCAGAAGAACTGGTTGTCGGGGAAGAGCTCGTACCACGCCAGCCACGCGAAACCGTGCAGCAGGTAGACGAGGCCGAACACGGCGAAGATCCCGGCCGCGATCCCGACGACCGCGCCCTTGATGAGCTTGGTGATCTTCTCGGTCACCTCGACCTTGGCCAGCTCGATCTCCTCGCGCACGAGCAACGACGCGCGCTCGGACACCTCCTGGATCGCCTGCGCGATGTTCTGGGTGCTGTTGTCGGTCTGCTGGTCGCTCATCGGCCCAGGCGCTTGAGGAGGAACGCGGCGACGATACCGCCGGCGAAGGCAGCACCGACGAGGATCTCGGGATGCTCCTCCACCGGCAGGTTGGCCAAGGGACCCGGCAGGGACACGCCGCCGGCGGCGGTTCCCGCCGGCTGCTCGAAGTTCGCGTCACCCTGTCCCACGACGGGCGTGGGCTGCGGCCCGGCCGTCGTCGGGCTGTGGAGATCCTCGGTCACTCCGGCGGATCTTCCCCAAAGGCGCGGCGCCAAATCATCGCTGCCGCGCGGGTGGTGGCCACGGACGCCAGCGCACCGAGAGCCGCGAGGAGCCCCGACCACATGAGGCGCTTGACCATGTCGTTGTCCATCGGCCGGACCCTATCTCACGCGGTTGCGGGTACGGCGTCGAGTCCGCCGCAGATCGTCTCGACCATGAGCGTCTTGGCCTGCTCGAATTCCGCGTCGCCGCCGGGCAGCGTCTCGAATATCCAGCCCGACAGCACCTGCTCGATCACGCCGTAGAAGGCCATCGCCGCGAAGCGCGGCGTGACCGTGTCCTTGAACACGCCGTCGGCCTGGGCCCGCGCGACGATCCCGGCGATCAGCTCGTAGGCCTCGGTGATCTTGTGCAGGTGCGTCTGGCCGAACGAGTTCGCCGCCCGCGTGACCTCGACGATGATGACCTTCATGAGCTCGGGGTCGTGGCGGTAGGAGTCCACGATGAACGAGGCGATCGCGTAGAGCTTGTCGCGCGCGGCCAGGTCCTGGCCATCGAGATCGCGGATCACGTCGAGCATGATGTTCCAGCGCTCGAGGAAGAGCGTGTCGAGCACCTCGTCCTTGGAGCGGAAGTAGTGGTAGACGAGCCCGTACGCGACCCCCGCCTCGTCGGCGATGTCGCTGACGCGGCACTGGTTGAAGCCCTGCCGGGCGAACACGCGCACCGCGGCATCGAGGATCAGGCGCCGCTTCTCGACCGCCAGGCGGCTGCGCGGCGCATCCTGGCGCTCGTTGCGCGCGGCCATCAGAGGACCCGGCCCCACGTCTCGGGGTTGCGGGCGATATCGGGGGTCGCCGTCGACGGCACGGCGACGGCACGAAGTACTGAGGTCAGGGCTCTCCCTCCTGCGAGATTGACTGATGAGTCAATCGCGGAGAGCATAGCCAGCATGCTCGACGCGCTGCCCTACCGGGGCGATGGGAGCGATCGCCCCGCGGGGCTCGCCCTGCCTCCCGGGCCGATGCCCCGGCGCGTCGGGACCCGGCCGCTGAAGCGCTGGCGCTACGTCGGCGTGTACGGCCCCGAGCTGATGCTGTGCGCGGGCACGGTCCACGTCGCCGGGATCCCGCAGACCTTCTGGGCGGTCTGGGATCGTGAGGGCCGGCGCCTCTGGGAGCGCACGGTGCTGCGCCGTGGCCGGGTCGCGCTGCCCGACGGCGCCGTTCGCGTCGCCGATCGGGAGGTCTCCGTCGATCTCGTCCTCGAGCCGGCCGGCGACGCGGTCGAGGTGGTCAGCCGCCACGGCGCCTCCTACATCTGGACGCGCAAGTCGCCCATCCGCGCGACCGGCCTCGTCACCCTGGAGGGCCGCACGCTCGCGGTCGACGCGGGCGGCCTGATCGACGAGACGGCGGGCTACCACGCGCGGCATACCGCGTGGGAGTGGAGCGCGGGGACCGGTATCGCGACGAGCGGCGAGACGGTGGTGTGGAACCTCGTCGCCGGCGTGCACGACGCGCCGCGCGAGAGCGAGCGCACGGTGTGGGTCGACGGCGCGCCGACCGAGGTCGGCCCCGTCGCCTTCGCCGAGGGGCTCGACGCGGTCGGCGACCTGAGCTTCAGCCCCGAGGCCGAGCGCGTGCGCCGCGATGACGTGCTGCTCATCGCCAGCGACTACCGCCAGCCGTTCGGGACGTTCGCCGGCACGCTGCCCGATGGCACCGAGCTGGCCAGCGGCCACGGCGTCATGGAGCGACACCGCGCACGTTGGTGAGCGGACGATCGATTCAGGCGGCGCGAGCAGGAGCCACGGCGGCGCTCGGCTCGCGCTCGGGCTGCGCGGAGGGCGAGACGCCGAGGAAGGCCTCGAGGACCGTCGGATCGAAGTGGCGCCCCGACTGGCTGCGGATCTCGGCGACCGCGTCCGCGGTGCTCCAGGCCGGCTTGTACGGCCGCGAATGGGTCAGCGCGTCGAAGACATCGGCGACCGCCACGATGCGACCGGCGATCGGGATCGCGTCGCCGGCCAGTCCACTGGGGTAGCCGCTGCCGTCCCACTTCTCATGATGCGTCAGGGCGATCTGCTCGGCCATCACGACGAGGGCGAAGGGGCTGCCCGCCAGCATCTCCGCGCCGACCGTCGTGTGGGTCTTCATCTGGTCGAACTCCTCGGCGGTCAGCTTGCCGGGCTTGCCGAGGATCGCGTCGGGAATGGCGATCTTGCCGAGGTCGTGCAGCGGGGCCGCCAGACGGATCAGCTCGATCTCGGTCTCGGGCAGGCCCAGGTGCTGGGCGATGGTGACCGACAGGTCGCCGACGCGGCGCGTGTGCTGCCCCGTGTCGTCGTCGCGGAACTCGGCGGCCGCGGCGAGCCGGGCGAGCATCTCGAACTGCGCCTCCTCGAGCTCTCGGCTGGTCCGCCGGGCCTCGGTCATGTCCTCGATCTGGCCGAACAGCTGCGCGACCTCGTCGTGCTCGTCGCGAATCGTCGTCAGCGCGACGCGTGCCTCGATGAGCCGCCCGCTGCGATGCACATAGCGCTTGTCGAAGCGCTCGGTGTCCGAGCGTCCGCTCAGGAGCGCCTCGATGACGCTGCTGCTGTGCTGGAGCTCGTCCGGATGGGCGAGCTCTGAGGAGGGTGTGCCGATCAGCTCGTCGGCCGTGTAGCCGGTCATCTCGCACATGGCCTGGTTGACGCGCTCGATCGTCCCGTCGCGGGCGGTGATGATGCCGCCGATGGGCGCCGCCTCGAAGGCCAGCCGGTCGCGCAGGGCCTCGCGGCGCAGCGCGCTCTGGCGTTCGCGCTCGCGCTCGACCTGCTCGTTGCGGGCCGAGATGTCACGGATGCAGCCGATGGTCAGCATGCGCTCGCCGATGTTGACCAGGCCGGTGTTGATCTCCATCGGGAAGCACGAGCCGTCCTTGCGGCGCCCCACGGCTTCGGTGGTGGCGAGCTCCGACGCGGCGTCGTCCTTGTTGGGCGCGATGACGAGCCTGAGCGGCTGCCCGATCACCTCGTACTCCTTGTAGCCGAAGAGCCGCTGCGCCGATCGGTTGAACGACTCGATCAGGCCGGTCTCGCCGGCCGTGACGATGCCGTCCGCCACGTTCTGGAGCACCGTGCGGGTGTGGACCTCGCTGTCGCGCAACGCACCGTTGAGGGCCGTGATGGACTCCAGGGAGCGCTGGAGCTCGCGCGACTGCACGAAAAGATGGATGAAGGCCGAGACCTTCGCCCGCAGCACGTCGGCGAGGACCGGCGTGAAGATGAAGTCCACCGCGCCGCTGGCATACGCGGACGCCGTCTCGGTCTCGTCGCGGCCGTAGGCGGTGAGGAAGATGATCGGGGTGCTCGCCGACTCGATGCGCTCGCGGATGAGCTTGGCGGTCTGGTAGCCGTCGAGGATCGGCATGCTGACGTCCATGAGGATGACGGCGAAGCTCTGCTGCGCGACGGCGAGAAGAGCGGCGCGCCCGGAGTCGACGTCGACGACGGCGTGGCCCAGGGGCGCCAGCATCGCGCGAACCGCCAGCCGCTTGCCCGCGTTGTCGTCGACGACGAGCACGCTGGCCGGTGACGGTGCGTCGAGCAGCGCCAGCGGCATCATCAACTCATCCATTTGCGCGGCACCGGCTAGTAAGCATCTCTGACCGTTCTTCGACTTGTGCGCCGTGACACTTGAGGGCGCGTCGCCGGGCGGTGGACGGCGGCCCCCAAGGGCTCTAGTTTCCGGTCCAAGCGATCACGAGGCCGACGCCAACGAGCACCCCCACGACGCCGAGGGCCTGCAGCGCCCGCGGGCGCTCGCGCAGGACCACAGTGGCCAGAACCACCGTCGTGACCGGGTACAGCGAGCCGATGACCCCGACCGTGCTCGTCATCCCGTGCGTCAGGGCGAGCGCGAACAGAGCGTTGGCGCCGGCGTCGAGCAGGCCGATGACGGCCGCCGGCCGCAGATCCGCCGAGCCGTAGGTCAGCCCCTTGCGTCCGATGCCCACGACCAGGGCCAGGGCGGCGAAGGATGTGCTGCGGTTGACGGCCACCGTCCACGCCACCCCGCCGGCGTCGCTGGCGGCGCTGGTGCCCACGAAGAAGGCGCCGAAGGCCAGCGCCGAGAGGGCCGCGAGAGCAGCGCCCGGGGCGATCCGACTGCGCCGGCGTGCCGCGGGATCGTGCTCGAAGGCCACCAGGGCACCGCAGCCCACGGCCATCGCGAGCCCGACGGCCACCACGGGCGCCGGGCGCTCGCCGCCGGCGACGCCCCAGGCCACCGGGACGATCGCGGCCAGAGAGGCCAGCGGCGCCACGACGGTCATCGGTCCGATGGCCAGCGCGCGGTACAGCGCAGCGAAGCCGATCATCTCGGCGAGGCCGGCGCCGCCCGCGATCAGCACCGCATCGGCCGGCGGCGGGGGCTGGCCCGCCAGTGCGAGCAGGATGAGCAGGAGGACCAGGCCAGCGGCCTGGGAGAGAACCAGCACGGTGAGCACGGGCAGGCGCCGCGTGACCAGACCGGCCAGGAAGTCGGAACCTCCCCACGCGATGCTCGCCCCGAGCGCGAGCCCGAGAGCGACCATGCTCAGGGGGCGTGACGTGCGACAGCACGTCGTTCAACGGCGGGGAACGATCAGCGCGGGCGCGCGGTCCAGACCCCTTCGCGCACGGTCGGGAAGCGCGGCGCCCAGCCCAGCTCGGCCTTGGCGCGGGCGTTGCGCACCCGCTGGGAGGCCGCCAGCGAGCGGGCCAGCGGGAAGCCGACCCGCGCACCGGCCATGCCCAGCGACGCGGTGCCCGGTCGCGGGCGCCCGGCGGCGTCGGCCACCGCGTCGGCCAGCGCGCGCTGAGTCATCGGCTCGTCGTCGACCGCCAGATAGGTCGTCCCCGCCGCGCCGCGCTCGAGCGCGGCGGCCACCGCCCGGGCGCCGTCGTCGACGTGGACACAACTGAGGTAGTTGCCGCCCCACCCCACGACGCGCGCGCGGCGGTCGAGCAGGACGCGCTCGAAGACGCCGCCGGGCCCGTAGACGAGGCCGAGGGCCACGAGTACGACGTCGAGCCCGCGCTCGTCGCGCAGGGCCAGCAGGCGCCGAGCCACGTCGGCATCGCCCGCGCCCAGCGGGGCCGGGCGCTGGGGCGTCCCCTCGTCGATCCAGCTCGTGCCGTGATCGCCCCACGCGAAGGCGCTGCCCACGTGGACCAGGCGCGCGCCGATGGCCAGGGCGTCGCCGGCCAGAGCCTGCGCGCGCTCGGCCTCCGCCCGGCGGTGGGGCGCCAGCCGTCGGTGGGTCAGGCGCCCGGGCGGCACGGGCGCCGGGCAGTGGACGATCGCGTCGACGGGCGCCGTGGCGTGCAGCAACTCGTGGCCGGCCATCGCGAGCTCACCGAAGACCGCGGCGCCCAGCATCCCGCGGGAACCGGCGACGTGCACGCGACGGAAGTGCAGCTGGTCCATCCTGCGGCCGACGGTAGGGACGGGCGCATAACGTGAGCGTCAGCGCGCGGGTGACCTGGACGGCCGTTGCCCGCACTAGCTGCAGACACCGTCATGACC
This sequence comes from uncultured Actinomycetes bacterium, assembly GCA_963806015.1. Taxonomy (GTDB): domain Bacteria; phylum Actinomycetota; class Thermoleophilia; order Solirubrobacterales; family Solirubrobacteraceae; genus JAOPZW01. Next base: position 700,235 of record CAWDWM010000002.1, read on the forward strand.
CGTCGCGACCCACCCGATGCCGACCTCGTCGCCGCTGCCCGCAGCGGGGAGCGCCGCGCCTTCGCGACCCTCGTCGAGCGCCACTACGGGCTGCTCGTGGCCACCTGCCGGCGGGCCACCTGCCGACGCCGAGCTCGCCGCCGATGCCGCGCAGGAGGCCGTCGTCACGGCGCTGGTCGGGCTCGAGCGGCTGCCTGCACAAGGCCCGCGGCGCGCTGCGCCGCGAGCTCATCGACGTCCACCGAGAGGAATTCGCCATGCCCGCCTCCGTGCCCATGTCCGTCGCCGACGTGCGGCGCCCGACCGAGCGCCCCGAGCGCCACATCGTCGTCCTCGAGGAGGTCGGTGGCGAGCGGCGCCTGCCGATCTGGATCGGCACCCCGGAGGCGCTGTGGCTGGTGGCCGCGCTCGAGGAGGTCGAGCTGCCCCGTCCCGGCCCCTACCACTTCGCCCAGGCGCTGTTGCAGGCGGCCGGTGGTGCGCTGCGCGAGGTCCGCGTCAGCCGGCTGGCCGACAGCGTCTTCTACGCGACCGCCGTCCTGGCCGACGGCAGCGAGGTCGGCGCGCGACCGAGCGACGCGCTCACCCTCGCGCTGGTCACCGGCGCCCCGATCGCGGTCGAGGCGGCCGTGCTCGAGGCGGCCACTCGCCTCGCCCAGGAGCGCCCCGAGCTGGCCGCGGAGGTCGCGGGGCCCGCCGACAGCGCGAGCGTCCTCGCCGGCGAGGTGCGCGAGCGGCCGGCCGAGCTGGCGCGCGAGCTCGCCGAGCCATGACCCGCGGGCTCAGCGCAACCGGGTGAGCGCGCGCCGCGTGGTCAGCTGCCACGCGATCGCGAGCAGCGCGGTCACGCCCACGACGACCGCGAAGATCGTCACCGCGGTGCGCAGCGAGAGCGTCGTGGAGAGCAGGCCGACGCCGATGGCCGACGTCGCGACGCCGAAGTAGATGCAGGAGATGAACGCGGCCGTGACCTCCCCGCGGCGGTCGATCGGGGCGAGCTCGTTGATGTCCGCCTGGGCCCCCAGGAAGGCGAGACCATGGCCGGCGCCGCCCAGGACCGCGCTGGTGAAGAGGGCGCCCAGCGAGTGCAGCGGGAAGGCCAGGACGAGCGCGCAGAGCCCGGCGGCGACGAGCGCCAGCCCCAGCGGCTGTACGCCGGCCAGGTGCTGGCGGCGCCCGGCGAGCAGCTGCGCGGCGCAGGAGGCGGCCAGCAGCGAGGCGGCGATGGCTCCGAGCAGGGCGAGGTTGCCGGTGTCGAGGAGCGTCGACGCGTAGCTGGGCACGACCGACAGGTACAGCGCGGCGACCATCCACACCGTGGTCGCGGTCACGCTCGCGCGCCAGAAGCCGGTCCGGATGTCATGCGGCACCGAGGGCCGCTGGATCCGCCAGCGCCCGCCGGCCGGCGCGGGCTCGGGGATGGTCAGGACGGCAGCGGCCATCACCAGCGCGAGGACCAGCGCGACGAGGTAGCAGAGCACGCGCGGCGCTGGGGCCCACTGCGCGAGCGCCCCGGCGAGCAGCGGCCCGGCGCTGCTGCCGGCGCCCTGGACGAGCACCGCGTAGAGCGCGGCGCGCCCGCGATCGCCGTGGGGCTCCAGTTCGACCAGCCCGGCCGTGGCGGCGCCGGTGACCATCCCGACCGACAGCCCCTGCACGGCGCGGGCGGCGAACAGCCACGCGGTGTCCTTCGCGGCGGCGAAGAGCCCGAGGCCGACGGCAGCCGCGAGCAGGCCGGCGGCGACGACGCGCTTGCGCCCGAGGCGGTCCGACAGCTGCCCGCACAGCAGCAGCGTCGGGACGAGGACGACCATGTAGGTCGCGAACACGAGCGTGAGCACGGCGCTCGAGAACCCGAACCGCTCGCGATAGACGGCGTACAGCGGCGTCGGGAGGTTGCTGCCGAGCAGCAGCGCGAAGAAGGCGACCGTGAGGATCAGAAAGGGCCGGCCGGCGCGTTCGGGCACCTGACACAGACTGCCGCAACGGCGCTTCGCCGGTCGTCGAAGCCCGGCGGCCCCTGAAGGGCGCGATGCCATCCCGGCATCGCGCCCCCCGGTCTTCCTGCGACTTGCGTCGCACCCCCCTAGGCTCGCGGCCCCTGATGATTCGCGCAGGCCATAGTGCGCGGCGCGAGCCAGCAAAGTCAAGTGGCGAAGTGCCTGGAAATATGTGCTTTTGCGATTTACATGGGCGCCCCGTTGCGTAAGCCCTTGGCGCGTTCGTCTACACCCTGTCTTCCAGAGTGGGGAACTGGTCGCGCGGCCCGCGGGTGCTCGGCCGCCGGTAGCCGAGCGCCGCCTGCACGCTCGAGGGCCGCCACATGACGCCCCCGCGCAGCGTGGGCACGCCCTCGTTGTTGAGCTGGTTGGCGATCGCCTGCAGGGTCATGCCCGCCGCGCGCATCGCGGTGATGCGATCGACCAGATCGGGCCGATCGCCGACCGCCGGGCGCCCGGCCGGCCGGCCGGCAGCGCGGACCTCGGCCATCCCGCTGCGGGTGCGCCGCGCGATGCGCTCGCTCTCCCAGTCGCCCAGGGTGATCAGCGTCGCGGCGACCTCCTGGCCGGCCGGGGTGGAGGTGTCGACCCCGAGGTCCAGGGCGATCAGCCCGGCCCCGGCGTCGCGGAACCACTCCATGAGCCGGCCCAGGTCCACGATCGAGCGGCTCAGCCGGCGCAGGTCGCTGACCACCAGGCCGCGGGCCTTGCCTTCGGCGATCTGCTCCATCGCGTAGGCCAGCCCCGGTCGCTCGAGGCCGCGCCCGGACTCGCGGTCGGTCACGACCTCGGCCAGCTCCCACGAGGCGCGCTCACACGCCGCCTCGATCTCGCGCACGGATCCGTCGGCGTCCGTGCGGTCGGCCTTGGTCGACACCGTCGCGTAGCCGATGACCGGCTCACCCGGCTGAAGGCCCGACGGCATGCGCCGCACGTCGTCCTGGCGGACCCAGACCGGCGCCGGCTTGCGCACGTCGTCGACGAGGTACCAGGTCCGGCCCTGGGTGGGGTCGTTGCCGGGCCCTGCGGCGACCGTCGTGGCCACCGCGCGCCCGCGGAAGCGCCCGATGCTCTCCTCGGCGCTGGCGCCCTCGAGGTAGAGCTCGTGCGCGACCGGCACGATGGCCGGCGGTTGGCTGGGCTCCGGGTCGGTCCGTCGCCGGGCGACCGCCAGGCCCACGCCGAACGCGGCCAGCGCGGCCAGCGCGGCGGCGATGACCGCCAGCCATCCCGCACCGCCGCCGTGGTCCTCGACCACCGTCGTCGGGGCGGGTTGCGGCGTGGCGGCGGCCTTGGGGGCCGGCTGCCTGGTGCGCGAGCCGCTGCTGCTCTTGTGCGTCGAGGAGGGCCGCTGCGCGCGGCGCTCGATCACGCGCCGGGTCTGGGGTCCGACGATGCCGTCGTCGGGCAGCCCGCGATCGGACTGCAGCAACCGCACGGCTGCGGTGGTCAGCGGGCCGAAGCGCCCGTCGGCTCCCGGCCGGCCGAGGCTGTAGCCGCGGCTGCGCAGCACGCGCTGCACGTGGCGGACCGCGGCGCTCGGCTTGCCGCTCATTCCGGCGCCCTCGGCGAGCACCGGCGCCTGCTTCGAGGCGGCGCGGGCGGGCGCGGGTGCCGTCGCGGTCATCAGGACCGCGACCGCGACCAACGCCACCATCACCGTCGTGGTTCGTCTCCGGTCGCCCAGGGCGACCAGCTTCGTAGTCATTGCTACTCCCTTCGAAACGTCTCATCGGGACGCCGGGCCGACGCACGGCACGGCGTGGTGCACGCACCGGGCGGCGCCGAAGGGCGACGCGACGGGTGCGCGAGGAGACCCCGAAGGGGTTAGCCAGGCCGTTCCTGGAGGGAGACGAACGCCGCCGACCGCCAGCGGGCGGGCGACAGGCGGAGGGAGTGAAGTCCTTGCGGCACGCTGCAGCCCAGCGAACTCACGGGCACGGCGGCCGCGCCGCCCGACCCGGTGCCCCCAGCCGCACCTGCGCCGCCGCCGCCCGCGACGCAAGGCGGGCCGCCCGGGAGATGCGGGGCGCCGCCGCCGTAACCGGCCGAGCGACCACCGGCGATGGCCGGCAGCGACGACGGGGCGGCGGACGTTGTGGTCAGCGCGGTGCGGACCGGCGAGGCGCTCAGGCCGGCCGGAGTGGCCGACGTCGACGTCGCCAGGCGGGTGGCCGCTGCGGGGGTGTTCCCGGAGGTCCGGGTCGAGGCGGGGGCGGAGGCGGGCGCGGTCGCCGCGGACGACGCAGTGGCCGCGGGCGCGGACACCGGCGCGGCCGCGATGGCCTGCTGGCTCGGGGCGGGCGCGCCGGCCGTCGCCTGCTGCTTGATGGCCGCGCTCTGTGCCGGGGCGATGCTCGCGGAGCCGGACGTCATCGGCGCGCTGCTGGGCTCGGCGGTCGGGGTTGTGGCCGGCGTGGCGGCCGACGGCGCGGCCTGCGTGACCGGGGCGACGACGGTCTCGACGACCGGAGCGGCGGCTTGCGTGACCGGGGCGACGACCGTCTGGACGACCGGGGCGGCGGCTTGCGTGACCGGGGCGACGACCGTCTGGACGACCGGAGCGGCGGCTTGCGTGACCGGGGCGACGACCGTCTGGACGACCGGAGCGGCAGTCTGCACAACCGGCGCCGCGACAGCCTGGACGACCGGCGCGGCAGCCTGCACAACCGGCGCCGCGACAGCCTGGACGACCGGCGCGGCAGCCTGCACAACCGGCGCCGCGACAGCCTGGACGACCGGCGCGGCAGCCTGCACGACCGGCGCCGCGACCTGAGCGACCGGAGCGGCGACGGACTGGACGACCGGCGCGGCAGCCTGCACGACCGGCGCCGCGACCTCAGCGACCGGAGCGGCCACCGACTGCACGACCGGCGCCGCGACCTTCGTCACCGGAGCGGCCACCGACTGCACGACCGGCGCCGCAGTCTGCACAACCGGAGCGGCGACCTTCGTCACCGGAGCAGCGACAGCCTGCGTGACCGGCGCCGCAGCCTGCACAACCGGAGCGGCGACCTTCGTCACCGGAGCAGCGACAGCCTGCGTGACCGGCGCCGCGACCTTCGCCACCGGAGCAGCGACAGCCTGCGTGACCGGCGCCGCGACCTTCGCCACCGGAGCAGTCGCCTGCGCCACCGGTGCCGTTGCCGGAGCCGCGGCCTTGGCGACCGGGGCGGCAGCCTGCGTCGCGACCTTGGCGACCGGGGCGGCAACCTGCGTCGTCGCCGTCGCGACCGGCGCGGTGGACGGAGCGGGGGTGGCCGGCGCGGCGGGCTTGGCGGCGGGGGCCGTCGAGGGCGCCGGTGCTGCGGGCGGGACGACGGCCTTGACGACCGCCGCGACCGGGGCCGCGGGCGTGGCCGGCGCCGGTGCGGGGGCGGTCGAAGGCGCCGGAGCAGGAGCGGCCGGCGCGGCGGGGGCGGTCGACGGCGCCGGAGCAGGAGCGGCCGGCGCGGCGGGGGCGGTCGACGGCGCTGGAGCGGGGGGCGGGACGACGGCCTTCACGACCGCCTCGACCGGGGCCGCCGGAGCGACCGGGGCGGGCGCCGGCGCCGGTGCGGGAGCGGTCACCGCGGGCGCGGTCGCACCGACGACGGGGAGGTCGGCGAGCGCCGTCGAGGTGGCGAAGTTCCAGGCCGAGGCGAGGGTGGCAAGAGCGGCGAGGAGCGCGCCGCAGCGGATGCGACGGGACCCGTGAGGGCCCGTCTGACGATCCGGCTGAAGAGTGCGGGCCTTGCGGCCTCGCCCGACCAACGGCAATCCCCCATGTCCTCTGACGATCTTGCTGATCGGACAGTTGACAAATGAGGCGAGACGCAAACCCCCAAGTACGGGACGAAACACGCCGCTTATCGGTGTTTCATCGCCGTTGGTGGCGCGTTAGCGCTCAGTCACGGTTGCGCTGGCGGCTGAGCTCGGCCAGCAGGAGCTTGGAGTGCATCGCTCCGATGAGGTCGCGGAGAGGCTCGGCACCGGCCGCGATGATCTCCAGCGCGCGCTCCACGTCGACCTCGCCGGCGAGGCGATCGAGCAGGATGCGGACCTCCTCGGCGACCAGCGGCTCGAGCGCATCGCGGTAGCGCAGCGTGTCGAAAACGGTGAAGCCGAGCTGCTCGTCGTAGCCCCCGGCGCGGAAGCGCGAGACGGCCTCGATGATCTTCACGTCGTCGGCGTCGTAGCCGCGCGAGGTGGGCGTCAGGACGCCGAGCTCGGCCAGCCGGTCGAGCACGTTGCGCGGGATCTCGTAGCGGCGGCGCGCCTCCGCGGCGGACATGCGCTCACCCTCGCGCTGCTCGACCGCGCGCTCGATGATGCGGTCCTCGAGCTCGATCAGCGCCCGCGCACGCTCGGGCTCGGATTCCATCATCCCCCGGATGACCCGCAGCGGCATGAAGCGGTCTTCCTGGAGACGCTTGATGAGCTGGATACGGTCGACATAGTCGGGCGGGTAGTAGGCCATGTTGCGCGACGTGCGCACGATCTGATCGCCCTCGCCCAGCAGCCCCTCGCGCAGGTAGTGCTTGATCGTCCCGGCGCTCACGCCCGAGCGCTCGGCGAGCTCGCTCATCTTCAGCAGGCCCGCGGCGTTCACGACAGGAACGACCCCTGGGCCCCGGCCACCGGTCCCGCGGCCGCGCCCGACTCGAGCAGCGCGCCGATCTGCTGCTCGTCATAACCGAGCGCGCCCAGCACCTCGCGCGTGTGCTCCCCCAGCCCCGGCCCAGGGGCTCGGTTGGCGTCGCCCGGCGTGCGGCTCAGCTTGACCGGCACGCCGAGCAGGCGCACCGGCCGCTGCGCCCCCGGCTGGTCGAGCTCGACGATCATCTCGCGCGCGCGCACGAGCTCTGAGTCGAGCGCCTCGTCGAGCTCGAGCACCGGCTCCAGGCAGCAGTCGTGCTCGGAGGCGAAGGCGCGCCACTGCTCGCGCGTGCGCGCCGCGAAGACGGCCTCGACCTCGCGATGCGTCGCCGAACCCGGCCGGGCGAACTGCTGCTCGATCAGGTCCTCACGGCCGACGCCGCGACACCACGCCTGCCAGAACTTCGGCTCCAGCGCACCGAGCGTCACCCACCCGTCGGAGCACGCGTAGGGCCGGTAGCAGACGAGCGATCCCGCGAGCTCGAGGTCGCCGCGGCGCGGGACGACGTCCTCAGCCAGCCGGCGCGCGGCCACCATCGCCAGCCACGACAGCGCGCCGTCGGCCATCGAGACGTCGACGAGCTGACCCTCGCCCGAGCGGTCGCGCTCGCGCAGGGCGGCAAGGATCCCGAAGGCCGCCATCAGCGCACCGCCGCCGAGGTCGGCGATCTGGCCCGCGGACTGCACGGGCGGACCGCCGGCATCGCCGGTCAGGCCCAGCAGCCCGACCAGCCCCAGGTAGTTCATGTCGTGCCCGGAGCGGTCGCGGTTGGGACCGTCCTGGCCGTAGCCCGTGATCGCGCAGTAGACGATGGCCGGGTTGACCTCGCGCATCGCCTCGTAGCCGACGCCGAGGCGGTCGAGCACCCCGGGGCGAAAGGACTCGAGCACGACGTCGGACTCGCGCACCGCGCGCAGCAGGACCTCGCGGCCCTCGGGGCTCTTGAGGTTCAGGCGCATCGAGCGCTTGCCGCGGTTGAGCGCCAGGAACAGGGCCGACTTCGCCGACTCCTCCGCACCCTCGTAGTAGGGGGTGGCCCAGCGGATGTAGTCGCCCAGGCCGGTGTCCTCCACCTTGAGCACATCGGCACCGAAGTCGGCCAGCAGCAGCGAGCAGAAGCCGCCCGGCAGCAGGCGGCTGAGGTCGAGGACGCGGACGCCGTCGAGCGGCAGGCCGCTCACGCGGCGACCCTCCGGGGAACGCCGAGGATCGCGCGGGCCTCGGCCACCGTGGCCACGCGCCGCCCGACGTCCTCGGTGAGCCCGCGGGCCTTGGCGACGAGGTCCCCGTTGGAGCGGGCCATGGTCCCGTCGGGCACGTAGAAGTTGTCCTCCAGCCCGACGCGCACCGACCCGCCCAGCGTCAGCGACGCGGCGACGAGCATCCACTGCGCGCGGCTGATCCCGATCACGCCCCAGTGCGAGCCGGCGGGGATGTTGTCGGCCATCAGCGCGAGGTTGCGCGCGCTGGGCGGGATCCCGCCGGTGACGCCCATGACGCAGGAGACGTGCAGCGGCGGGTGCAGGATGCCCATGTCCACCAGCGGTGCCAGGGACCCGACGTGGCCGACGTCGAAGCACTCGTGCTCGGGCTTGATGCCCAGCTCGTTCATGGCCTCCAGCAGCTCGATGATCTCGTCGAACGGGTTGGCGAAGACGGCCTTGAAGACGAACTCCTTGCGCTTGGCCGAGTACTTGGCGTAGTTCATAGAGCCCATGTTCAGCGCCGCCACGTCGGGCCGGCAGGCGCGCAGATAGGCGGTCCGCTTGTCGATCGGCACGCCGACGGCGCCGGTCGAGAAGTTGATGATCACGTCGCCCGCCTCGGCCAGGATCGCGTCGGCGATGGCCTGGAAGTCCTCGATCTCGTAGCTCGGCGTGCCGTCGGGCCGGCGGGCGTGGATGTGGATCATCGCGCCGCCCTCGTCGACGATCCGCCGCGCCTCGGCGGCGTACTCCCCCGGCGTGTAGGGGATGGCGGGGCACTGGTCGCGGTTGGCCAGCGAGCCCGAGATCGAGCAGGTGATGATGACCGGATCGTCGAGGCTCACGCGGAGTCGCTCCAAGGTGGAAAGTGAGACGTGCCACTTTCCACTCTGGCGAACGCCGCGGCAACCGTCAACCCCGTTGGGCGACGCGGACCTCCAGGCGCGTGACGCGCTCCTCGCCCGGCTCGAGCACGGGCAGGCGCCCCGCCGCGCGGTCGGCGGCGCGGCCGAGGACCGAGCAGTTCGCCGGCTCCAGGCCGAGCACGGAGATCCCGGGTGCGGGGTGCACCCACTGGTGAAACCGCGGCAGCGAGCCGGCCTCCCAGCGCAGCAGGAGCCGCAGCCCGGTGGCCGGCGAATCGACCGCCGCGGCGCACCAGCCGTCCTCGCCGGCGATGACGTGGTGCTCGAAGACGCGCTCGCGCGCGCCCGCGAGGGGCTCCAGCGCCCGGTCCCAGGGTTCGACCGCGTCGCTGTCGCGTGGCGTCGTCGCGCGCGCCTGCAGCGACAGCGTGGCGCCGGGCGACCACAGCGGCGCCCCGAGGTTGACGTGGTAGAGCAGCGGGGCGGCCTCGGGCTCGGGTCCGAGGTTGCGCGTCACGTCGACCAGCTCCAAGCGGCCCGTGCCCGTCCGCGTCGTCCAGGTCCGCTCGAGCTCGAGGCGGTGGCCGAGCGCTCTGACCTCCGTCACCGTCGCCGAGGCGCTGACGATCGCCTGCTCGCCGTCGACCCAGCGCGCCAGGCGCACGTCGCGCGCGGGCTGGTGGGAGATCTCGCCGTGCAGGCCGTGGCCCTCGCTGGCAGCCCCGACGTTGCGCAGCCCGCAGGTGGCCACGAGCCCGCCGCCGAAGCCGCGCAGCCAGTCGTCGTCGCGCAGGCGCCCGCCGAGCGGGCCGCGCTCGCCCACCGCCGAGACCCAGGCCAGCGGCACCCCGCGGTACCAGGCGCCGAAGCAGTCCAGGCCGCGGTCGGGCAGCAGCCGCGCGTCGATCCCGTCCCACGCGCGCAGGTCGAGCGCCCGCCATCCGCCCTCCGTCCGCGACGCGGTCGCCGAGCAGACCGCATCGAGGTTCGCGAGGCCTTCGATCACGCTGCGGTGAGGACGATCGGCTCGCCGCTGGTGACGACGATCGTGTGCTCCTCGTGCGCGGAGTTGGCGCCGTTGGCGGTGACGACGGTCCAGCCGTCGCTGGTGCCGAGCACGTTGCGCGTGCCGGTGGCGATCATCGGCTCGATGGTCACGACGAGCCCCTCGTGCAGGCGCGCGCGGGCGTCGTCGTGGCGGTAGTTGTAGATCGTGGGCGGCTCGTGCAGGCCGCGCCCGATGCCGTGCCCGGTGAGCTCGCGCAGGACGCTGAAGCCGCGCGCCTCGGCGATGCGCTCGACGGCCTCACCGACGTCGCGCACGCGCGCGCCGGCCGTCGCGGTCGCCATGCCGCGCTTCAAGGCCGCCCGCGTGGCGGCGATCAGCCGCTCGTCGGCCCCGCGGACGGGCTCGACCGCGACCGTCGTGGCGGTGTCGCCGAAGTAGCCGTCGAGCTCGACGGCGACGTCGAGCTTGACCAGATCGCCGGCCTTGACCCTGCGCGGGCCCGGAATGCCGTGTACCGCCTCGTCGCCCACGCTGATGCAGATCGCGCCCGGGAACCCGTAGGTGATGATCGGGCCCGAGCGTCCGCCGTGCGTGGCGATGATCTCGGCGGCGAGCGCGTCGAGCTCGCCGGTGCTGACGCCCGGCGCGACCGCGTCGCGTACCTCGCGCAGCACGCGCGCGGCCAGCGCGCCGGCGCGGCGCAGGCCCTCGAGCTCCTCCGGTGAATCGACGGACATGCTCCCGAGGGTACCGCGCGGCCGGTCAGGCTTCGGGCACATCCTCGCGCCGCGGCAGCCCGCTCTGGGCACCCATGCGCGTGACGCTCACCGCCGCGACCCGGACCGCCCAGCGCGCCGCCTCGACGAGGTCGGCCCCCTCGGCCAGCGCCTGGGCGAGCGCGCCGCAGAAGGCGTCCCCGGCGCCCGTGCCGTCGACGGCATGCACCCGCGGTGCCTGGATGCGCTCGGCGCGCTCGCCTTCCACGACGAGCACGCCGTCCTTGCCCAGCGTCACGACGACCGCCCCGGCCAGGCCCAGCCCGCGGGCGAGCGTTTCCGGATCGCCCGTGCGGCCGCTGAGCGCCGCAAGCTCGCCGCGGTTGGGCACGAGGACGTCGACCGGCCGCCCGAGCGGGCGCGCGGGAGCGGGGTTGAGCACCACGGTGCCGCCGGCCGCCGCGATCGCCGCCTCGACCCCGCTGACGGGCACCTCGTGCTGCAGCAGCGTCACCGACGCGGCGGCGAGGATGTCGCGCGCCTCCGCGACGTCGCTGGCGCCCACGTGCGCGTTGGCACCCGAGCTCACGACGATCGTGTTCTCCCCCGCCCCGTCGACCGCGATCAGCGCCATGCCCGAGGGCGCGTCCTCGTCCACGATCACGTGCTCGACGTCGATGCCCTCGTCCGCAAGGCCCTTGCGCAGGCGCGCGCCCTGCGCATCGGCACCGACGCGGCCGACCATCGCGACCTCGGCGCCCAGGCGCGCCACCGCGACGGCCTGATTGGCGCCCTTGCCACCCGGCAGCTCGCGGCGGTCTCCACCGAGCACCGTCTCGCCCGGCATCGGGTGGTGCTCGACGGCCACCACGAGGTCGAGGTTGATGGAGCCGACGACGACGATCACAGCGATCCGATCGCGCCGATGACGAGGTCCCAGAAGCGCTTCACATCGAGCTCCATGGCCACCTTCGCGTTGGGCGGCTGTTCGAGGCGCCCGTGGAGATCGACCACCGTCGCCCCGCGCGTCCAGCGCCCTTCGGTCTCGATGGCCACGAAGGTCTCGACGCTGCGCAGGACCGCCGGATCGATCATCAGCGCCAGCGCGCAGGCGTCGTGCACAGGGGGCCCGGCCATGCCATAGACGGTGCGGTAGGTGTCCGCGAAGAACGTCAGCCAGCCGATGGCCGCCTCCGCGGCGGGGTTGCCCACCGCGCGCAGGCGCTCGACGACCTCGGGGGTGGCCTGCGCCTGATGGGTCAGGTTGAGGCCCACCATGGTCAGCGGCTTGCCGCTGGCGAACACGATCTCCGCCGCCTCGGGATCGACCAACGCGTTGAACTCGGCGTAGGGGCGCGTGTTGCCGCGCGCGGTCGAGCCCCCCATCCAGACGATGTCCCGCACCGTCTGCGGCGAGTGCTCGAGCAGCGCCGCGACGTTGGTCAGCGGACCCGTGGCCACCACGGTCGCCGGGCCGCGGTCGGCCATCAGCTCCACCGCCCCGCGCGGATCGAGCGCCATCGCGGGCTCGGGCAGCTCGGCCCCGTCCAGCCCGCTCTGGCCGTGGACGTCGAGCGCGGTGATGAGGTCGCCGCGCCGTGGCCCGGCGGCGCCCGCCGCCACCGGCACGTCCGTCACTCCGGCCAGGGTCAGCACGCGCTGTGCGTTGAGCGTCACCTTCTCGAGCTCGGCGTTGCCGCCGACGGTGGTCACGGCGCGCAGCTCGACGGCGTCGGGACGGCCGGCGGCCAGGAGGATGGCGACCGCGTCGTCGTGGCCGGGGTCGCAGTCGAGCAGGAGCGGACGGGCGTCGGGCATCGCGGCAGCCTAGACAGCCGGCCCCGACAGGCGTACGGTCGTCTCATGCGGCTGGGCCGCAAGCATCCGACGGATCCCCCGCCCGCGGGCCTCGTGGGCGACCACGCGGACAAGCTCCGCCAGGTACGGCCGATCTTCCACGACGAGGACGAACGGCAGAGCGCCGCAGATCGCAGCAGCTACCACTCGCCGCTCAACAGCATCTTCGAGCCGGTTCCGCTTCCGCGGTGGCTCAAGCCGCGCAAGCCCAAGCAGCGCCTCTGACCCAGGTCAGACGGGCACGACGCCGTTGCGCTTCCACGGGCGCTCGACGACCTTGCCCTCGGCCATCTCCAGCGCACGGCAGATCACCGGCCGCGTCTCACGGGGATCGATGACGTCGTCGATCATCCCGTTGCGCGCGGCGATGTAGACGTCGATGATCTGGCGGTAGGCGTCGACCAGCTCGGCCTTCTTGGCCGCCGGGTCGTCGGCCTCGTCGACCTGCCGGCGCATCACGATCTCCACCGCGCCCTCGGCGCCCATGACGCTGATCTCCGCGCTCGGCCACGCCACGATGAGGTCGGGCTCGTAGGCGCGGCCGTTCATGACGTAGTAGCCCGCGCCATAGGCCTTGCGCAGCACGACGGTGATCTTGGGGACCGTCGCGTTGGCCACCGCGTGCAGCATCTTGGCCCCATGGCGGATGATCCCCGCCGCCTCGACCTTGGTGCCGACCATGAAGCCCGGCACGTCCTGCAGGAAGACGAGCGGCAGGCCGAAGGCGTTGCAGAGGTTGACGAAGCGCGCCGCCTTGTCGGCCGAGTCGTTGTCGAGGATGCCGCCGAGCTGGCGTGGCTGGTTGGCCACGATGCCGGCCGGGCGCCCGCCGAAGCGCGCGAAGCAGGTGATGATCGTCTTGGCCCACTGCGGCTTGAGGTCGAGCCACTCGCCGTCGTCGACGATCCGGCGGATGACCTCGTACATGTCGTAGGGCTTGCGATTGGACTCCGGGAGGACGTCGAGCAGGTCGTCGTCCATGCGCTCGACCGGGTCGGCCGTCGCGCGCCGGGGCGGCGCCTGGCGGTTGTGCGAGGGCATGTAGGAGAGGTACTGCTTGATGCGCGCGATGCACTCCTGGTCGTCGGCCACCTCGAGGTCGCCGACACCCGACTTGCGGCAGTGCACGCGCGAGCCGCCCAGCTCCTCCTGGGTGACGTCCTCGCCCACCGCGGCGCGCACGAGGTGCGGGCCGGCCAGCGCCATCGAGCCGCGGCCCTTGACCATCGGCACGAAGTCGGCCAGCCCTGGGATGTAGGCCGTGCCCGCGGCGCAGGGGCCCATGAGCGCCGCCACCTGCGGGATGACGCCGCTCATCACGACCTCCTCGCGGAAGAGGTGGCCACTGCCGGCGAAGAGCGATCCCACGGCCTCCTGGATGCGCGCCCCGGCGCTGTCGAGCAGCCAGACGAAGGGCAGGCGCTTGGTCAGCGCCAGGTCGCGCAGCCGGGCCACCTTGACCTCGCCCGTCATCCCCATGGAGCCGGCCATGACGGTGAAGTCGTAGGCGACGACCGCGACCAGCCGCCCGTCGACCTTGCCGTAGCCGGTGATGACGCCGTCGGCCGGCGCCTCCTTGCCCTCCAGCGCGCGCACCGAGTAGTGGATGCCGGCGTGCAGGCCCAGCTCGGTGAAGGTGCCGGGGTCGACGAGCAGCTCCAGACGCTCGCGCGCGGTGAGCTTGTCGGCCGCGTGCTGCTTGGCGATCTTCTCCTCGCCGCCGCCGAGCTTCGCCCTGGCGCGGCGCTCGTGGAGATCCTCGACCAGCGGCCGGAGGATCGAGGGCGGGGCGTCGGTGCTCATGGTGCGGGGCTCTCCAGCAGCGGCGCGGCAGCCTGCGCCAGTACGTCGCTGAGCTCGGGGGTCGAGAAGCAGGTGATCTCCGCGCCGACGATACGCGCCCGCGCGGCCACGTCGGCCAGCAGGTCGTGCAGCTGCGTCGTGTCGAGGCCGCCGGGCGCCGGGTAGAGCTGGCCGGGCAGCACGGTGGGATCGAGGATGTCGACGTCGAGGTGGACGAAGACCTCACGGCCCGCGAGCACGGCTGCGGGGTCGTCGGTGCGCACGACGCCATGGCGCGCCATGAGCTCCTCTTCGGCCGCGTCGAGGTCGCGGCCGCCCACGAGCACCACCTTCTCGGGCCCCGGGCCGGCGCCGTAGCCCGTGTCCCACAAACCGACGGCGCCCGCCAGGCACATGCCCCCGAGGAAGCCGCTCGGCGTCGTGTCGGGCGTGTTGAAGTCGCCGTGCGCGTCGAGCCACAGCAACCAGGCGTCGGGCCAGCGGCGCGCGACGGCCGGCACGGTGGCGACGCAGATCGAGCAGTCCGTCGCGGTGAGCACGGGCCGCTGCGTGACCGCGACGGTGACGGCGGCCGTCTCGAGCGTGGCGCGCGCGTCGCGCAGGTCCTCGTCGTAGCGCCCCTCGTGGGGCTGCGCGGGCTCACCGACGACGCGCGCATCCGCGCTCAGGGCGCGGGCCAGCGCCCGCGCTCCGGCCGCGCGGCCGTGCGCGCGGTCGGAGGTCCGGCCCACCAGGGCGACGACGTCGGTCACGGCAGCAGCGGCTCGACGATCGTGGCCACGCGGCGCGCGAGGGCGGGCGCCGGCAGGTCGGTGATCTCGACGCCGATGATCTGCGCCGCGTCCGCGACCTCGGCCAGCAGCGTGCGCAGCCCGCCGTCGCTGAAGCCGCCCTCGACCGGCCAGTGCAGCCCGGGCATGACCCCGGGGTCGAGCACGTCGAGGTCGAGATGCACGAAGACCTCGCGCTCGGCGAGCAGCTCGGCCAGGCGCGACGGGCGCTCGACGAGGCCGACGCCGTGGGTCTCGACGAGGACCCGTTCGCCGGCGTCGACGTCGCGGATGCCGCACATCACCACGCGCGCGGGCTCGATGCGGCCGCCGTCGAAGCCGGCGTCCCACGCCCCGCACGCCGCCGCCAGGCACATGCCGCCCAGGAAGCCCGACGGCGTGGTCTCGGGGTCGTTGAAGTCGGGGTGCGCATCGAGCCACAGCACCCACGCGTCGGGGCGCAGCCGCGCGACGGCGGGCAGCGTGGTGATGCAGATCGAGCAGTCCGAGGAAGTGAGGACCGGGAAGCGCCCTCCGGCGAGCGCGTCCTCGAGCTGGCCGCCCGCCTCCAGCAGGCAGCCGTGGGCGTCGCGCAGGTCGTCGTCATAGCCGGTCTCCGCCGGCTCGCCCGGCGTGCCCACCACGCGGGGCTGCACTCCCATGCGCTCGGCCACGGCCTGCGCCAGCGCCAGCGCGCCCTCGGCGGTCGTGGAGATGCGGTCCGACGTGCGACACAGCAGGGCGGTCACCGCCCCTTCCACTGCGGCTCCCGCTTCTCGAAGAACGCCTGGACGCCCTCTTGGATGTCCTCGGTGGCGAAGGCGATCGTCAGCTGGGCGCGCAGGAAGTCCCATGCGTCCTCGAGCGCCATGTCCTTCTGGCGCCAGAGCGCATCCTTGCCGAGCTTCATCAGCAGCGGCGACTTCGCGGCGAGGCGCAGGGCCCAATCGTCCACCGTGGCCTGCAGCTCCTCGCCCGTCACCACCCGATTGACGATCCCCACGCGCTCGGCCTCGCGCGCGTCCAAGCGCTCGCCGAGCAGCAGCATCTCGGTGGCCTTCTTGCGCGGGACGTTGCGCACGATCAGCGCGAGGATCATGAACGGGAAGACGCCGACGTTGATCTCGGGCGTGCCGAACGTCGCCTGCTCGCCGGCGACGACGAGGTCGCACGCGAGCGCGAGCCCCAGGGCGCCGGCCAGGCAGTGGCCGTTGACGGCGCAGATCACGGGCTTGCCGAGCTCGCCGATGAGGGTGAAGAGGCGCGGGAAGCGTTCGGTGGCGACGTGCTTGTGCACCAGCGGCACGTCGGCGGCGAAGCCCGCGAGATTGCCGCCCGAGCTGAACGTCGTCGCGTGCGTGGAGGCGAGCACGACGCAGCGCACGGCGTCGTCGTCGCGCGCGGCCTCGAAGGCCGCGATGAGCTCGCCCAGCAGCTCGTCGGACAGCGCGTTGCGCGTGTCCGGCTGGTCCATGGCGATGGTGGCGACGCCGGTGTCGGCCACCTCGTAGCGCAGGGTCGCGTAGGTCAGGCGCGGCACTCTGCCGCACGGGTCGCGCACCCGCAACCGGCGGGCGATGCCGTGCTAAGCGGCGCGGCGGTGCGTGGAGCCCTTGACCGCGGGGCGAGCCAGGAGGCTGGCGCGGACAAGCTCGCGCTGGCGCTCATGGGCCGACGGCATCGACAGCGCGACGCCGAGCACGGTGGGCTTCGCTGCGAAGGTGGGCCGGAGGGAGCTCATGGCAGGATGATCGGCTGCAGGGCCGTCTGGATGTAGGGGGCGGACCCGCCAACATCGGGTGGGGAAAGCCGCACTCCGTCACGCCGCCGGCGCAACGCTTGCAGTAGGAAGTGGGAAGTCCTACTGTCTACTCATGAGCGCCGCCGACGCCGTTCTCAAGCCCGACTTCGCCCCCAGGCGCAAGCACTTCATCTTCACCGACGAGCACGAGGCTCTGCGCGAGTCGATCCGCGGCTTCGCGATCAAGGAGCTCGCGCCCCACGCCGAGGAGTGGGAGGAGACGACCTTCCCCGACTGGGTGTTCACGCGCATGGGCGAGCTCGGGTTCCTGGGGCTCGACAAGCCCGAGGAGTACGGCGGGCAGGGCGGCGACTACTACTCCAGCCTCGTCCTGGCCGAGGAGATCGTGCACGCGCAGTCCGGCGGCCTGGCCATGGGGGTGGCGGTGCAGACCGACATGGCGATGCCGCCGATCCTCGCCTTCGGCAGCGAGGAGCAGAAGCAGCAATGGCTCGTGCCCGCGATCCGCGGCGAGGCGATCCTCGCCCTGGGGATCACCGAGCCCGACGCCGGGTCCGACGTGGCCGGCATCAAGACCCGCGCGGTGCGCGACGGCGACGAGTACGTCATCAACGGCTCGAAGACCTACATCACCAACGGCCACCGCGCGCACGTCATCGTCCTCGTGACCAAGACCGATCCCGATGCCGGCTACGACGGCTTCACGCTCTTCCTCGTGCCGATGGACGCCCCCGGCGTGATCCGCGAGAAGAAGCTCGAGAAGCTCGGCATGCACGCCTCCGACACCGCGCTGCTCGCCTTCCAGGACGTGCGCGTGCCCGACACGGCCGTCCTCGGCCAGGTCGGCAAGGGCTTCTACCACATCATGTGGGAGCTCCAGGGCGAGCGGCTGATCGGCGCCGCCGGCTGCGTGGCCGGCGCCCAGCGCGTGTTCGAGCAGACGCTGAAGTACGCCACCGAGCGCGTCGCCTTCGGCCGGCAGATCGGCAAGTTCCAGGTCAACCGCCACAAGTTCGCCGAGATGGCGACCAAGATCGAAGCGGCGCGCCAGCTCGTCTACAGCACAGCGTGGCGCTTTCAGAACGGCGAGTACCCCGTGCGCGAGATCTCGATGGCCAAGCTCTACGCCGCGCGGATCGCCGTCGAGGTGGCCGACGAGTGCATCCAGATCCACGGCGGCGCCGGCTACATGAAGGAGTACGGCGTCGAGCGCGTGTGGCGCGACATGCGCCTGAACCGCATCGGCGCCGGCACCGACGAGATCATGCTCGACGTCATCGGGCGCTCCTACGGGCTGTAGCCACGGGAACCCGGCGCGCGCCGGGGGTGTAGCCAGGATGCATGCGCCCGCTCGCCGCGTCTCTCATCCTCGCCGCCGCGCTGCTGGCGGGCGCCTGCGGCGAGCAGGCCGCGGCGCCGGTGCCGTCCGGCGACCTCGTGGTGCTCCGCGCCGGCGCCGAGCGCACCCTCACGCTCGGCCCCGGCGCCCCGCGCGCGCTGCCCGCCGGACAGCCCGCCGCGGGCTGGCGCGCGCTGTTCACCGCCACGCCGGCGGGCGCGGCCACCACCGTCGCGCGCGTCGACGTGTCCAGCGGGCGCGTGCTGCGCTCGCTGCGGCTGCCCGGCCGCTGGGCCCTCCCCGCGACGGTCATCGGTGGCGCGCCCGACGCGGCGACCGCCGACGGGCGGACGCTGGTCCTCGCGCGCGCGGACGCGCGCGCGTCGAAGTTCGCCCTGCTCGACGCGTCGCTGCGCGGCACGCCGCGCACCGTCACCCTCCCCGGGCGCTTCGTCTTCGACGCCATCGCCCCCGATGCGCGGCGGATGTTCCTCATCGAGCAGCGCGCCGGGGGCCACTACCTCGTGCGCACCTACGACCTCGTCCGCGGCGAGCTCGTCGCCGGTGCCGTCGTCGACAAGCGCGAGCCCGACGAGGCGATGGAGGGCGAGCCCGTCGCGCGCGCCGTGCCGGCCGCTGCGCCGTGGGTCTACACGCTCTACCGCAAGGCCTCGGGCCCGTTCGTGCATGCGCTCAACACCGACGGCTTCGCGCTGTGCATCGACCTGCCGGCGGCCGCGCGCTCCGGCGCCGCGGCGGCGCGCGAGTGGGGCCTCGTCCTGTCGCCCGACGCGTCCGCGCTCTACGCCGCCAACCCCGCGCTCGGCCTCGTCGTCGAGATCGCCGCACGCGACGCCGCCCAGGTCCGGCGCACCGCCCGCATCCCGCGCGGCGCGATCGGCGTCGCGCCGCGCCTGGCCGTCTCCCCCGACGGCGCCACGCTCTACGTCCCCACCGCGCGCGGCGCCGTGGCGCTCGACACCGGGACGCTGGCGGTGCGGCGCACGCTGCTGCGCGGCCATCCGGTCAGCGCGGTGGTCACCCGCGGGCGGCGCGTGTACCTCCAGGACGGCGCGGTCGTCACGCTCGACGCGGCGAGCGGCGCAGTGCTCGCGCGGACGCCGACGCCGGCGCCGCCCGCGGCGTTGGCGGCGGTGCTGCCGGCGCGGTGAGGCCGTCCGCTGGCGCTCGTAACACGGCGGGCGAGGTTCCCGAACTGCCTGGGATTGGGTTCGGAAACCGGGCCTGATCCCAGGCAGTTCGCGCCGAGGACGACCGCCAACGATCGCGCCGCCCCGGGTCCGCTCCCCCTCGCCGATGCAGTAAGCGCAAGCAGCACCACAACGCAGAACGGACGGCTACGAGCCAGCCACCACCCACAACGCCTGCGGGCCGCGGAACGAGATGTTCGGGTGAAAGCTCAGCTCCTGGCCCTCCACCAGCGCCAGCCGGGGGAACCGGCGCGCGAGCTCGGCCAGCGCCAGCTCCGCCTCGAGCTTGCCGAGGCTCGACCCCAGGCAGAAGTGGATGCCGCGGCCGAAGGCGAGGTGGCGGCGCGCGTTGTCGCGATCGAGGTCGAAGGCGTCGGGCTCGGGGAAGACCGAGGCGTCGCGGCCGGCGGCGGCCAGCCAGAGGAAGAGCTTGGCGCCCGCGGGCAGCTCGACGCCGCCCACGGTGGCGGGCTTCGTCGTGACCCGCCGCCACACGCAGACGGAGGGATCGAAGCGCAGCGTCTCCTCGACGGCGCCCGGGATCGCCGCCGGATCGGCGACCACGCGCGCCCAGCGCGCCGGGTCCTCGAGCAGGCGCCGCACGAGGTTGCCGATGAGGTAGTTCGTCGTCTCATGGCCGGCGAAGCTCAGCGAGAAGAGGATCGAGGCGATCTCCTCGAGCGTGAACGCCTCGGGGTCCTCGTCGTGGATGTCGATCAGCGCGCTCGTGAGGTCGTCGGCGCGGCGCTCGACGCGCTCGGCCACGAGCCCGCGCAGGTAGCCGCGGTAGGCGACGATGTTCTCGGCGTGCTCGACCTGCTCCTCCGGCCGTGGGCGCCCGAAGGTCAGCCCGGCGCGGTAGCCGCACCAGCGCTTGAGGCGGGCGTAGTCCTCGGGCGGCACACCGATCAGCGAGAAGACGATTGTCGCCGGCAGCGGGAAGGTGAGCGTCGCGACGAGGTCGAACGGGGCGCCGGCATCGACCTCGTCGAGCAACTGGGCGACGGTGGCGCGGATGGTCTCGGTCATGCCGGCCACGCGCCGCGGCGTGAACGCGCGCGCCGTGTGGCGGCGCACGCGCGTGTGGTCGGGCGGGTCGAGGCTGACCATCGAGGGCGCCGGGCGGTGGCCCCCGCCGAGCAGGACCTTGCCGGCATCCTCGCTCAGCGCGGCCAGCGGCAGCTGCGCGGCGCCGGCCGAGAACGTCTCGTGGTCGAGGAAGATCGCCTCGATGTCCTCGTAGCGGGTGACGACGTAGTAGTCGATCGCCGGCGCGTAGAACACCGGCCGCTCGCCGGCGGGCAGCTCGCGCATGATCGCGACCGGGTCCTGCAGGTACCGCGGCGAGAGCGGATCGAAGTCGGAGTGGACCGGGCAGCCCGGGGCGACGGTGCTGGCCATCCGCTCACGATGACGCGGCGGATTCGGAGTTGCAATACGGTCGCCCCGGATGTCGGCCGACCCGCCCTTCACCGACGAGCACGAGACGCTGCGCGACTCGATCCGGCGCTTCGTCGCCAACGAGCTTCGCCCCCACGCGGCCGAGTGGGAGCAGGCGCGCTGGTTCCCCGACGAGGTCTTCGCCAAGCTCGCGGCCGTCGGCTTCCTCGGCCTGAAGTACCCCGAGCAGTACGGCGGGCAGGGCGGCGACTACCTGCACGATGCCGTCTTCGCCGAGGAGCTGGCGCGCTGCGGCTCGGGCGGGCTGGCGGCGGGAGTCGGCGCGCACGTCGGGATCGCGACCCCGCCGCTGTGGAAGTTCGGCACCGAGGACCAGAAGCGCCGCTATCTCGTGCCCGCCATCGCCGGCGCGAAGATCGCCGCGCTGGCGATCACCGAGCCCGGAACCGGCTCGGATGTCGCGGCCATCACGACCAGGGCCGAGCGCGTGGACGGCGGCTTCGTGGTCAACGGCGAGAAGACCTACATCACCAACGGCGTGCGCGCGGGCTTCTATGTCACCGCGGTCAAGACGACCGCCGCGGGCGGGCACCACGGCCTGAGCTTCCTCATCGTCGATGCCGGCGAGGGGGTGACCGCGGCCAAGCTCGACAAGCTCGGCTGGCACGCGTCGGACACCGCGACCGTCGCCTTCCAGGACGCCTTCGTCCCCGAGGAGAACCTGCTGGGCCAGGAGCACGAGGGCTTTGGCCTGATCATGGCCAACTTCCAATGGGAGCGGCTGCTCATGGCCCTGGGCGCTGTCGGCGCGATGCACCTGGCACTCGAGCGCACGATCGCCTACACGCGCGAGCGCCAGGCGTTCGGCCGCCCGCTCACCGGCCATCAGGCGGTGCGCCACCGGCTGGTCGAGCTGGCCACCACCGCGCACACCTGCCGCTGCGTGACGTACGACGCCCTGCGCCGCTTCGCCGCCGGCGAGGACGCCGTGCGGGAGGTGACGATGGCCAAGCTCGCCACCCAGCGCGCGGCCTTCGACGTCATCGACGCCTGCCTGCAGCTGCACGGCGGGGCGGGCTACATGCGCGAGTACGAGATCGAGCGCATGGCGCGCGACGCGCGGCTCGGGCCCATTGGGGGCGGCACCGACGAGGTGATGAAGGAGATCCTCGGGAAGGTCATGGGGCTGTAGGTTCGCCTGCAGCATGCGCTCTCGTCCGCTTGTGGCGCTGATCGCCGCCTCGTGCGTGGTGGCCGCATGCGGTGCGACCACGAAGCACACCGAGCCCGCGCCGCCGGACCTCTCCCCCGTGCCCGTCCACCGGCTGACCGAGCCCCCGGCCGACCAGCTCCCGGCGCTCATGATCGATCTCTCGCGCCGGGCCGAGGGCCGCGCCGTCAGCGCCGGCGAGGTGGCGGGCGCGGTCCAGGCGACGTGCGCCAAGGGAACCTCCGCGTCGCTGAAGGCGTTCATCCGCGAGCGGCTGCCCGACGTCGACGTCGGCGCGGCGGCGCTGTTCGGCCGCGTCGTCGCGCTCATCGACGCCCAATGCCCGCTCGCGCCCGGCCAGGTCCTCTCGCTGCAGAGCGCCGCGCTCGCCGAGCTGGCGCTCAACGGCCTGCGGGCCTCCGCCCGCGGGACGATCCGCGAGGGGGAGCTCAACCGGCAGGCCTGCGCGATCATGCTCGCCTCCGAGCAATCGGTCAGCACGATCGTCGACGGCCTCGCCGGCGTGGCGGCCCAGCACGGGCTGCAGCGGCGACGGGCGCTCGAGATCGGCGTCAAGGCCGTGGTCCAGGCCTGCCCGGTCTTCATCGGCGACCTACGCCGGGCGATCGTGCGCCTGCGCGACCTCTGAGCCGGGAACCGCCCAACCGCGCCGGGTGTAGCAATGGCATGCGCCGCGCCATCGTCCTCGCCACCCTCGCCGCCGTCGTGCTGCCGGCCGCCGCGTCGGCCAAGGAGGTCGCGGCGCTGACGGTCTGCGGCAGCGACGGCTGCCAGAAGATCACCGCCCACGCCGCGCTGCAGGGCTTCATGGACGGCGGCTACGAGACGCTCGGGCCCGAGCGCGCCGCGCCGTTCTTCACCGTCAAGGTGGCGATGCGCCACGCGGGTGACGACGCCGGTGGCTGGACCGTCGAGTACCTGCGGGCGGCCAACCTCATCCGCGCCACCGGCGATGACTCCAAGCACGTGTGGACGCGCCCGGCCGGCGTGACCGCGCAGGCGCTGCGCCGCGCCGCGCGGGGGCTCCAGCCGTACCCGGCCGACAAGCTCGGTCCGGTGCGCGAGCCGCCGCCCGTGGCGGTCGAGGACCCGCCGGCCCGGGTCTCGCGCCCGGCGTCGGGCGGCGGCTCCTCCCCGCTCGCCCTGGCCGGCGGCGGCGCCGGCGCGGCATTCGTCGTCCTCGCCGGCATCCTCGTGGCGCGCCGGCGCCGCACGCGCCCGGAGTGATCCTGGGCCAGAAGTCGCCTTCGCTACCGTGGCCGGATGGCGACGGCCCAGCGCTCGCTGCAACGTGGCGAACTGCGGGTCCTCGCCATCCTCGGGGTACCGACGTTCGCGCTGGCCCTCGCCATCACCACGGTCTCGACGTACCTGCCGGTACTCGCCGAGGACTTCTCGGACTCCTCGATCGTGGTCGGCCTGCTCATCGGCGGCGAGGGCCTCATGGCCCTATGGCTGCCGCTCGTGGTGGGCGCGTGGTCGGACCGGCTGCGCACGCCCTCGGCAGCCGCCTGCCGTTCATCATCGCGGCGACGCCCGCGCTCATCCTCGCCCTGGCGATGCTGGGCTTCGTGACCTCGATCGCCGCGGCGGCGGTGGTCCTGGCGCTGTTCTTCGCGGCCTACTTAGTCGCCTACGAGCCCTACCGGGCGCTGTACCCCGACCTGGTCGACGACGAGATCGTCGGGCGCGCGCAGAGCAGCCAGGCGATCTTCCGCGGGCTCGGCACCTTCCTCGCGCTGGTCGGCGGCGGGCTGCTGATCTCGATCTCCGAGCCGCTCCCCTTTCTGGCCACCGGCGTGGTGGTGGCCGCGAGCATGGGCGCGTTCTGCGTCGCGGGCGTCCGCCACCGCCGGCGCGAGCGGCCACGCTACGAGGACGCGGTCGTCGAGGCGTATCGGCGGACGTTCGACCTCGTCCGCGGCCGGCGCCGGCTGCAGGCCTTCCTCGCGGCCAACACGCTCTGGGAGCTGGCGCTGTCGGCGCAAGACCTTCGTGGTGCTCTATGTCACCAAGACCGGGCTCTCGCTGGCCGGCTCGTCGCTGGTCATCGGCGCCGCCGCCGTCGTCGTCCTGGGCGGCGCGCTCGTCAGCGGCAACCTCGGCGACCGCGTCGGGCGCGCGCGCGTGCTGCG
The DNA here is from genome assembly GCA_963806015.1 of uncultured Actinomycetes bacterium. Lineage (GTDB taxonomy): Bacteria > Actinomycetota > Thermoleophilia > Solirubrobacterales > Solirubrobacteraceae > JAOPZW01. Next base: position 724,179 of record CAWDWM010000002.1, read on the forward strand.
CGTCGCCCTCGTCGTCTACGGGCTCGGCCTGATCGTCCCGTTCGTCAGCACGACGCCGTGGATCGTCGCCATCGCCGCGCCGCTGGTGGCCTTCGGCGGGGGCGTGACGATGTCGCTGCCCTACGCGCTGCTCATCCCGATGATGCCGCGCGGGGCGCACGGAGCGGTCACTGGTCTGTACTCCCTGAGCCCCGGACTCGGCACGGCGCTCGGGCCGTTGCTCGGCGGCGTGGCCATCCAGGCGGCCGGTGGCGACTACCGCTGGGTGTGGCCGGTGTGCGCGGCCGCGGTGCCGGTCTCGATCCCGGCCATGGCCCCGCTGCGCGACGACTGATTGGCCGGTCAGCCAATAGGATGCCCGCTTTCGGAAGCCTGACAAGGAGACGTTCATGGGAGTCCTCGACGACAAGGTGGCGATCGTCACCGGCAGCGCCCGCGGCATCGGCAAGGCGACGGCGGACCTGCTGTCAGAGCACGGCGCCAGGGTCGTCATCAACGATCTCGACGGCGACGCGGCGCAGGAGACGGCCGACGCCATCGCCGGCGAGACCGCGGTCTACGCCGGCGACCTGACCGCGGAGGGCTCGCCCGAGGCACTCGTGCAGACGGCGATCGACGCCTGGGGCAAGATCGACATCATCGTCAACAACGCGGGCTACACGCTCGACGCGCCCATCCACAAGATGAGCGACGACTGGTTTCAGAAGATGCTCGACATCCACCTGGTCGCGCCCTTCCGCGTCATCCGCGCCGCCGCCCCGCACCTGCGCGAGCCGGCCAAGCTCGAGCGTGAGCGCGGCGAGGAGGTCTTTCGCAAGATCGTCAACGTCTCCTCGATCAGCGGCACGATGGGCAACGCCGGCCAGGCCAACTACTCGGCCGGCAAGGCGGGCGTCGTCGGCCTGACCAAGACGCTGGCCAAGGAGTGGGGTCAGTTCAAGGTCAACGTCAACGCCGTCGCCTTCGGCTGGATCGAGACCCGCCTGACCGCGTCCAAGGACGACACCAACGTCGCCGAGATCCGCGGCGAGAAGGTGCAGCTCGGCATCCCCGAGCAGATGCGCGGGATGGCCGCGGCGCTGATCCCCATCGGGCGCCCCGGCACCCCCGAGGAGGCCGCCGGCGGTGTCTTCTTCCTGTGCTCGCCGTGGGCCAACTTCGTCCACGGCCAGGTGCTCAACATCACCGGCGGTCAGTTCACGGGGATGACGACCTAGCGGAGTTCCTGAGCGCGTTGTTGCTGCTGGGACGCGCGACGGACGGTGTAGGGGCGAACAGCATCACCGAGGGCGGGTGTGTCCGCCGCGCGCCGCCGGGCTCTGCGGTCGGGTCGCGTGAAGTGTCCTGCCTGGGTGTCGGGGCAGGACGGTTGCGTGCGGTGAGGCGAACGTTGTTGGGTAAGCGTCCCGGCCTTGGGTCACCAGACGACCCTTAGTCGGGACGCTTTGGCCTGCCACTCGCTCGCGAGACGCCCGTGCGCGGCCCCACGCGCCACGCACTCCCTTGCCTCGATGACTGGCTGCGAATCGGCGCGACGGCGTCGGGCCCGACCCCAGCAACGTCCTCGGGATGACGACCTAGTTCTTCTTGTGGGCCTTGCCCTGCTTGAGCTTGGCCAGCTTGACGGTGCGCGTCGCCTTGGTCTTCTTGACGTTGCCCGAGGCGTCGCGCGCCGTGACGGTGATGGTCGCCGTCAGCGTCTTGCCGGCGTACTTCTTGCGCACGGCGCTCGACAGCTTCAGCGCGACCGGCACCTTCTGACCCGGCTGGACGGTGATGGTGGCGGTCTTGAGCCTGATCGTCACCTTCTTCTTCTTCTTGGCCTTCTTCTTGTCCACCGTGGCCGCGCGGGTGCGGCTGCTGCGGGGCTGGAGCGTCGTCTGAACGGTGACGGTCGACGCCTCGTTGCAGTTGACGCTGATGACCAGCGGCTTGCCCGCGCCGCCGCTGCCACCTGGCCGGTCGCCTGAGACCTTCACGGTGCACGCCGGCGGGACGCTGTCGACGAAGGTCGCCAGCGCGGAGGCCTGCGGCTCGGCGGCCTGGCGGGCGCCATCGTTGTTGAAGTCCAGGAACGCGACGACGGTATCGGCACCGGCGTTGGTGCCCGGATCGGTGATGACCGCGTTGCCATCGGAGCCGACGGTCGCGGCGCCGGAGCCCGCGTTGACTCCTGTGATCGAATAGCGGATCGTCCTGCCCGCATATGGCACGCCGTTGGTGTCGAAGGCGCCGACGGTGAAGTTGATCGGCACGCCCTTGGGAGCGCCCGCGTTCGGTGGATTGATCTGGAGCGCCGACGGAACGGCGCTGCGGGCGACGAGCGAGAAGGTCGCGGTCGCGTTGTTCGCGAGCCCGGCGCCCGTGGCGTACTGGTCCCACTCCACGCCCCCGGCATTGTCGACCTGCTCGCCGACGACCGTGTTGTCGAAGGTCGGATCCGTGCTCGCCGCGGCGCCCTCGATCTTGCCCCACACCTGATTGGGCCCGCTGCCGTACTCGAGCGCCTGATAGCGCGACCACGCAGTGGCGCCGGGCACCTCCGCAAAGCCGCCGGAGTTGCCTGTGTCGGCGTTGGTGCCGCCGATGAACTGGGGCGGCCCCTGCGTGTAGATGCCGGTGCCGCGATCACTGCCGTCGAAGAAGAAGTCGGCCGCGGCGAACGCCTTGAAATGCGCGGTGCCCATGTCCGTGTTCTTGACCACCCACTGCACGGTGAAGAACTGGCTCCCGTTGACGTAGCTGGTCGTCTGCGTGACCAGGAGCCCGGCCGTGCCGGTCCGGTAGATGGTGTCCTGCTTGAGAGGGTCCGCCGCGGTACCGCTGCCCGTCACCGGGCCCGCGCTCACGGTCGTGTAGTCGGTCGTGGTGCGTGGCCCGGCGTTGCCAAAGAAGCCGTAGACCGTGGGGGATCCGCCCGGCACCGCCAGGAAGAACCCCGCATCGCCGGTCGTGCTCGTCGATCTGTAGTAGATGCCGTCGGAGTTGCCGGTGCGGAACGCCTGGAGCTGCCCGCGCTCGCCGACGTAGACGTTCAACGGATTGCCGCCCAATGCAACCGGGTCCGCGTTCGCCGTCGCGGCCGCGGCCGCGCACAGCGCCAACGCGGCGATCGTCGCCGCCGCAACCCGTCGATGCATGCTGATCCCTTCCGAGCGAGAGAGGTGGAGAGCCAAGGTCCCAGGCCGGATACACCGCGGGCAAGCGATAGCGTCTCGACCAATGGCCAGGATCGAGATCGCCGGCGAGCACGACCTCCCGGAACTGCTTCCGCTGATGCGCGGCTATTGCGACTTCTACGAGGTCGGGCCGAGTGACGAGGACCTGCTCAGGATGAGCCGCGCGCTCATCGCCGACCCCGCCCGCGAGGGCATGCAGCTGATCGCGCGCGACGAGAGCGGGCGCGCGATCGCCTTCGCGACGATCTTCTGGACGTGGTCGACGACGCGCGCGGCGCGCATCGGCGTGATGAACGACCTCTTCGTGGCGCAGGGCGCCCGCGGCGCGGGCGCGGCGGACGCCCTCATCGAGGCCTGCCTGGAGCGCTGCCGGTCTCACGGCGCCGCCGTGCTCGCGTGGAGGACGGCGCCCGACAACGCTCGCGCGCAGGCCGTGTACGACCGCGTCGGCGGCCGGCGCTCGCAATGGCTTGACTACGATCTCCCCGTCCAGGGAGGAGGAGTCCAGTGAAGATCGTCAAGCCCGGCGCCGAGCACGACACGCCGCGCGGCATCCTCGGCGGAGCCGAGCTCTCGCAGGCCACCACCGGCGCCACCAACATCTACATGGCGAAGTTCCGTGTGCCCCCCGGCGCGCGCTCGCGCCCGCACTACCACGCCAACTGCGAGAGCGGGCTCTACATGCTCTCCGGGCGCATCGCCATCCATTGGGGCGAGCACCTCGAGCAGAAGCTCGAGGTCGAGCCCGGCGACCTGCTCTACGTCCCGCCCCGCGAGACGCACATCGTGGTCAATCTCTCAGACGACGAGCCGGCCGACTACGTCGTCGCGCGCGACTCGCCGACCGAGGACTCGGTCGAGGTGCCGTGGGCCGAGGAGGGCCAGCTCTAGGCCACGTCCGCGGCGGCCGGGCGCACGAAGCGCGGCGGCTCCTCCGCCGAGGGGAGACCCAGGCGGTCGCGCAGCCAGCGCACCGAGCCCCATTCGCCGACGACGTCGCGCCAGCCCTCCAGGCGCTCCTCGATCTCGTCCAGGGAGGAGGCGGTGGCGACCACGTCCAGGCGCCCGCCGCCTGGGGTGCCCTCGTGCTGCATGAGGTACAGCTCACCGGTCTGGGCCACCCACGCGGCACGGAAGCGCGGCGCGTGCCAGTCGTCGCCCAGCCACCACAGGCCGAGGTCGTGCTCGCGCGAGATGTCGCGACGCTTGTCCTCGGCGTAGAACGCGCCGAGCGAGAGATAGGTGGTCGTCGTGGCCATGGGGAGCCTCCAACTCGTAACCGGAAAGGCCATTCCGGGTATTATACGGAAAGAGCGTTCCGGTTCGCTGATTGGCGCATCGCCGTCCGGTGCCGGGGTACGCTCGCCCTGCACATGCAGACCACCGCTCCATCCCGTCCCCGCCGCGCCGACGCCGAGCGCAACCGCTCGCGCATCCTGGCCGCGGCGAGCGAGCTGTTCGCCGAGCGCGGGCTGGACGCTTCGATGCCCGAGCTGGCCGAGCGCGCCGGCGTCGGCGTCGGCTCGCTCTACCGCGCCTTCCCCGACAAGGACCACCTCCTCGGGGCGGTCATGGCCGAGCGCCTGCGCTGGCTCGCCGCGGAGATCGAGGTCGCCATCGCGGCGGTGGACCCGTGGGCGGCGTTCACCGACGTGATCTGGAAGGGCGCCACCCTGCACGTCAAGGACCGCGCCTTTCACCAGTGCATGCGCGCGGCCCTCGAGCTGCCCGAGGTGCGCGAGGCGCGCGGGCGCACGCTCGACGGCTTTCAGCGCCTGATCGAGCGCGCCCAGGCCGCGGGAGCGATGCGCGCCGACGTCGTCGCCGAGGACATCCCCATGCTCATGGCCGGCGTCGGCCTCTCACGCGTGGCCGGGCCGGGCGCGGAATGGGAGCGCCACCTGGCCGTCGTCATCGACGGCCTGCGCGCCGAGGGCGCGCACCCGCTGCCCAGCAAGCCGCTGAGCCGCACGCAGCTCGACGCCATCGTGCGCGAGCTGCCCTGCCCGCGTTAGGAGGCCTCGATCGTCTTCTTGATCGAGTTCGCGAAGTCGTCGGCTCCCTTGCGCGCCGAGCGCAGCGCGAAGCCGACGACGAGCTTGCCCATGAAGTTGGCGGGCTCGAGCACGTTGTAGAAGGTCAGCTGCGTCCCCGCGCCCGCCGGCGCGAGGTCGTAGCCACCCTCGGGGGTGATGACGGGACCGGTGGACGTCTCGGCCCAGCGGATGCGCGTCGGCGTATCGAAGGCGGTGAGCCGGAACTCGCGCTTGAACTTGATGCCGCCGTCCTTGACCGTGCTCGCGTAGACCGTCCCGACGCCGGGCGGGCCGTCGGTCGTCTTGGCGATCTCGAGGACCCTCGAGCTGAACTTCAGGTCGTTCTCACCGTCGGCGAGGAAGGCGAACACCTCGTCGATGGGGCGGTCGATCACGACCGTGGCTCCGAATCGTCCTCCGGCCAATGCGGCCTCCTTCACGAATGGATGGACACCGCACCCTAGAGCCTCGATCCCATGGCGAAGGCGCAGCCGCTGAAGTAGTCGCCCGCCGGCGAGGCCAGGTAGGCCACGAGCGTGGCGACGTCGTCCTCGCTGGTCGCGTCGCCGGGCAGGATGGCCGTGGCGCGGATCGCGTAGCGCGCCCACTCGACCGACAGCGTCCGCGCCGTGTTCTCCAGCGCCGCGCCGAGCGCGCCGGCATGCGCGCCGTCGCGCGGGCGCGGGCCCAGGAGCACGAGCTTGCCGCCGTCGCCGGGGATCCAGGCGGCGTTGGCCACCGCGCGCGTCGCGATCCACGCGCAGTCGAGTCCCGCGCCGAGGCCCTCCACCCCGCCGCCGAGGGCGGCGAACGGCGCGGCGGCGTCGCACACCAGGGTGCCCACCGATCCGAGCGCCGCGGCCGCAGCCGTCACGGCCTCCTCGTCGCCGAGGTCGCCCTCGATGACCACGGTGCTCGCGCCGAGCGCGGCGCAGGCGGCCGCCACGTGACCGGCGCCACCCGCGGTGGCGACGACGATGCCCTCCAGCAACCCGGCGCGCAGCATGGTCGCGGGACCATACGCAGGGCTACCCTGCAATGCGTGGCCCCGGCCGTCCATCCCAAGCGCGCGAGCCTGCCCCTGCCCGGCGGCAGCGACGGCGCGGGCGTCACGGTGACCCCGATGCGCACGGCCGAGATGCTGACCCAGCCGCGCTTCTTCCAGCGCCCATCGGGCCCGCTGGCCACCGCGCGGGGCCTCGGCCTGCTGACGCCCAAGAGCAGGTGGACGTGGGTGCCGGTGCCCTGCTTCCTGGTCGAGCACCCGACCGCGGGCGCCTTCCTCATCGACACCGGACTGCCCCCGGCGGCCTCCCACGACGTCCGCGCCGCCCTCGGACGGCGCGCGGCGATCGTCTACGACATCCGCATGGAGGACGGGTGGGCGGTCACCGATCAGCTCGTCGGCCAGGGCCTCGACCCGCTGGGCATCGACCTCGTCGTCCTGACCCACATGCACCAGGACCACGTCGGCGCCGTCGCGCAGCTCCCGCGGGCGACCTTCCTCGTCGACGGGCGCGAGTGGCAGGGGGCGAACGACAGCGGCTTCCTGCATGGCTACCGCCGCCAGCTCTACGACTACGACTACGACTGGCGCGCCCTGGACTTCGGCGCCGAGCAGGTCAGCTCGTTCGCCTCCTTCGGCCACGCGATCGACCTGTTCGCCGACGGCTCGGTGCGGCTGCTCTCGACGCCGGGTCACACGAAGGGGCACATGAGCGTGCTGCTGCGCCTGCAGTCGGGGCGCGAGCTCCTGCTCACCGGCGACGCCGCCTACTCGCGGGCCACCATCGACGAGGGGCTCGTGCCCCTCTTCTGCGATGACGTGCACCGCTACCTGCGCTCGCTGCGCGAGATCCGGCGCTACCTCGAGCTCACGCCCAGCGCCCTCGTGGTCTGCGGGCACGACCCCGAGTGCTGGCCGCAGGTGCGCAAACGCTACGAATAACGGTGCGCAGCGCAACCTCTGGACGGTGACTGGGGTTGGGAGCCTTCGATGCCCTTTCCGCGCCGATTCGCCTCCGTCTCCGTCCTGCTCGCCGCGCTCGCCGTGGCGCCGGCCGCGCACGCGCGCGTCGTGCTGGTCGCGACCGCCGACGGCAACGCCGCGCTGACCGACGTGACGACCAACAAGGTCGTCGCCCGCGTTCCCGTCGGCGGGCGCGCGAGCGGCGTCGCCATTGCGCCCGATGGGACGCGCGGGTACGTCGCGACCGGCCGCCACGTGGCCGCGATCGACCTCGCCACCCGCCGGATCGTGGCCCAGTGCAACGTGCCTGGCGGGATCAAGGGGCTCGTGGCGTCGGGCGACGGGCAGCGCCTGTACGTGTCCGAGCGCCGGGCGATCGACGTCATCGACGCACCGACGATGACCGTCAGGGCGTCGATCGCGCTCGGCGCGAAGGCGACGGCCGCAACGCTGGCGATCTCGTCCGACGCCACGCGCGCCGTCGTCGGGCTCGAGGGCAATCGCGTGGGGATCGTCGACCTCGTGCGCTTCCGCCTGTCGCGCCGCGTGAAGCTCGCCGGCGTGACCGGCGCGGCGTTCGCCGCCACCGGCTCCAACGCGTACGTCGCCACACAGGCGCGGACCGGCTCGCGCCTGGTCCGCCTCAACACCCAGACCGGCCGCGTCACGCGCAAGATCGGCCTGGGCAAGGGCCTGGGCGGCGGCGTCGCACTGACCAACGACGGCCGGCGGGCGATCGTCGGCGCCGCGCACGGAGCGACCGTGACCGCGGTCGTCCCGTTGCGGCCGGGCAAGCTCCTGCGCGTCCATACCGGGCGCGGCCCCGGCCACCCGGCCGTGTCCCCTGACGGGACGCGCATCTACGTCGCCGACGGGGGCGCCGACACCGTCTCGGTGCTGAGCGCGCTCTCGTTCAAGCGGCTGACGACGCAGCGGCTCAACGCGGGCGCGCGGCCCACCGGCGTGGCGGTGCAGCCCGGCGTGGCGCTCATCACCGGCACCGAGGGCAACGACGTGCTCAGGGGCACGCGCGGGATGGATCGCATCGACGCGCTAGGCGGCGACGACCAGCTCACCGGCGGGCGCGACGACGACACGCTGCTCGGCGGCGCCGGCAACGACCTGCTCAGCGGCGGCGCCCGCGACGACGTCCTCGACGGCGGCGACGGCGACGACCGCATGTTCGGCTCCGCCGGCAACGACCAGCTGCTCGGGGGCCTGGGCAACGACTACGGCAACGGCGGCACCGGCAACGACAAGGTCGACGGCGGCGACGGCAACGACTCGCTCGACGGCGGCGACGGCGACGACACGGTGCTGGGCGGCCTCGGCGACGACCGCATCAAGGAGCTCGGCCTGGGCAACGACCTCCTGCTCGACGGCGGCCCGGGCAACGACTACGTCGACGGCAACCGCGGCTCGGACATCATCAAGGGCGACGATGGCAACGACACGCTGTTCGGCAGCTCGGGCTCGGAGATGATCGACGGCGGCGAGGGCGACGACTCGCTCGACGGCGGCACCGGTGGCGACCGCCTCTACGGGCGCAATGGCAACGACACCGTCAAGGGCGACGCGGGGCGCGACACGATCTACGGCTCCTACGGCAACGACACCCTCGACGGCGGCTCCGGCGACGACTACCTCTCGGGCTCCTTCGGTGCCGACGAGATCATCGGCGGGCCCGGCTCGGACGAGATCCTGGGCGGCACCGGCAACGACGAGATCCGCGCCGCCGACGACAGCCTCGACCATGTCGACTGCGGGCCGGGCAAGGACACCGTCTATGTCGAGGACAGCGCCCCCACCCGCGACGACATCAAGAACTGCGAGAAGGTGGTGGCGGTCCCGGCCGAGCCCGCCAGCGATGCGCCGAGCACGGCGAGCAACATCATGGGCACGCCGGGCGACGACGTCCTGCTGGGCACGCCGGGCAACGACTCCCTCTTCGGCCAGGACGGCAACGACTCCCTGTTCGGCGAGGACGGCAACGACTACGTCGACGGCGTCAACGGCGACGACACGCTGCGCGGCGGCAACGGCGACGACGAGATCCACGGGCGCAACGGCAACGACCTCATCCTCGGCGGCCCGGGCAACGACGCGATCACCGGCGACCGCGGCAACGACGTCATCAACGGCGAGGACGGCGACGACGTCATCGACGGCAACCTCGACGACGACACCATCGAGGGCGGCGCCGGCAACGACCGCATCAACGCCATCGGCGGCGGGTTCGATCGGGTGAGCTGCGGCGACGGCCAGGACGTCGTGTTCGCCGACGTCACCGACGAGGTCAACGCCAACTGCGAGGACGTGCGGCGGTAGGGCGGGCGTCCGCGCTGCGCTTGCGCCGGGGGCAACGCCGAACGTCGGTCCTACCCCCTCCTGAGGGGGGAAGACCGACGTTCGGCGCGAGCGCTACGGCCCGTACTGGCCCGCGTCGCGCGGCGCCGGCGCATCCAGGTCGGGCAGCGTGGGCGAGCAGTGCGAGTACTCGGCGTCTTGGGTGCTGCAGCCCCCGTGGTGGTGCTTGACGCGCACGGGCGGGGTCGTCGGCCGCGGCTGGTGCGCGGCGGTCGTGATCGCGGCCTGCGACTGGGCGGCCGTCGGGGCCGATGGCGGCCCGGGGAGGTGCAGCGAGCCGAGCGCGCTCGTGCCCGCCAGCGCGATGGTCGCGATCGCTGCCGCGCCGGTGGCGTGCTCGGCGACCATGCCCGGCACGAGCTGGCCCGTGCGCACGCGCGCCAGGCGGGCGATGAACGGCGCGACGAAGGCGGGCATCGAGGCCTGGTGGGCCAGCGCGGTGCGCGCCCGGTGCAGCAGCGACTTGACCGCCGGAACCGTCGTCGCCTGGCGGCGCGCGAGCTCCTCGTAGCTGCGGCCCTCGAGCTCGCGCCCCACCAGCGCGTTGCGCTGTGCGCTGGGCAGCCGCTCGACGGCGTCCAGCGCGCCGGCCAGGCGCTCGCCCTGCTCGACGACCTCCAGGGCGGACGGCGCGCCGCCCGGCAGCTCGGGCGGCAGCGGTGAGGTCGGGCGCGCGGCACGGAAGTAGTCGTGGCAGCGGTTGCGGACGATGGCGTAGAGCCACGCCTCGACGTCGATCGGCACCTTGCCGGCGACGATCGCGCGGTGAGCGCGCACGAGCCCGTCCTGCACGACGTCCTCGGCCAGCGCCGCGTCGCGCCCGCACCGCGAGGTCGCGTAGCGGACCAGCCGCGGCCGGTGCCGGGCGACGAGGGTCGCGAACGCGGCCTCGTCGCCGCGGGCGGCGGCGAGCAGCAGGGCATGGTCGGTGCGCTCTCGCATCACTGCTGGGACGAAGCCGGCGGGGCGGAAGTTGCGGTGGTTATCGCACGATGCGCACGCGCCGCGTCGCGGTACGCGCGTTGTCCGCCCGGTCAACCGCGCGCACCGTGATGCGCACCGTCGCCCGTCTGCCCGGCCGCGCCAGCGAGCGCTTGATCGCGCGGCGCGTGCCCTTGGACAGCTTCAGCCGCAGCATCGTGCGCGCGCCCGCCACCAGCGTCGCCCGCGCGGTGCGCGTGCGCAGGACCGTGGCGGCCGCGGCGTGCGCGCTGCGCGCCGTCAGCACGCGGCCGCTCGCGCTTACGGTGCACAGCTCGTCGCAGCGGACGCGGACGGCGACGAAGCCGGTGCGCAGCGCGTGCTGGCGCGCGGCGGCACGCAGGAGCGTGAAGGCAGGCGCGCGGCCGTCGGGCCCGGCGGCAGCTGGGCCGGCGGTGACCCCGGCGGGCAGCCGGCCGACGAACGGCGCCGGCCCGGCGCACGCGCCGCTGCCGGCGAAGCGGTAGACGGGCCCGCTGAGCGACGCCGCGTAGACGCGCCCGCAGCCGTCCTCGCCGAAGCTCGACACGCCCGGGACGTTCAGGCCCAGTGCGCGCGGAGTGCCGGCGGGCAGGGTGGCGCCGCTGATGTCACCGGTGCAGTTGTCGCCGTACAGGTAGGTGCCGGCGAGCTCGGGCAGCGCGGGGTCGCGCACCACGTAGCCGCCCGTGATCGAGCACGCGGGGCTGTGCGGGTACTCGATGACCGGCAGCACCGTGCCCGGCGCGCTGCCTGCCGCCAGGTTGCCCGGGTACGTGTGGAGGCCCTCGTAGGTGTTCCAGCCGAAGTTGGCCCCGGCACCGGCGCCCGGCGCCGCGGCGAAGTCGACCTCCTCGTAGCGGTCCTGGCCGACGTCGCCGATGATGAGGTCGCCGGTGTCACGGTCGAAGGAGTAGCGCCACGGGTTGCGCAGGCCGTACGCGAAGACCGATGCGCCGCCGTTGACCCGGTCGACCCGCAGCAGCTTGCCCAAGCGGTAGTCGTGGTTGACGCTGCCGACGACCGACGGGGGCGCCACCACCGTGTTCTGCGCGTTGCCGCTCGGATCGCCGCCGCTGCCGCCGTCGCCGGTGCCGGCATAGAGCGTGCCGTCGGGGCCGAACTGCAGCTGGCCGCCGTTGTGGTTGGCCTGCTGGTCGTGCGGGATGGTCACCAGCGGGCGCGCGTAGGCCGGATCCGCCTTGTCCGGATTCGCGGGATCGCCGCGATGCTCCTCGATGGTGATCTGGCCGGTCGGGCTGCGGGCCGTGTAGTAGACGTAGAACAGGCCGTTCGTGGCGTAGTCGGGCGAGAAGGACATCGAGAGCAGCCCGCGCTCACCTCCGGACGCCACGTCGCCCGTGATGTCCAGGAAGGTCGAGGTGACGCCGCCCTTGACGAGTTTGATCGTCCCGGCCTGCTCGACCACGAAGACCCGGCTCGTGTCCCCCAGCGGAGCGGTCACGTAGATCGGCGCGGTGAAGTCGCCGAGCTTGGCCAGCGTCACCGTCGCGGCGCGCGCCGCTCCCGGAGCGACCGCGACGGCGGCGATGGCCAGGACGAGGGCGCGGCGCACGGCGGCATGATGCCCGCGCGCCCGGGTGGATACGCCGCTACGCCGCCGCGGTCCGCTTGGCGCGCCGCGCGCGCCGCTCGGCGCGTGCCCGTGCGAGCGCGCCGGCGCGACCCTCCGCCTCGAGCGCGTCGTAGAGCGTGCGGATCTCGTGGAGGATGGCGTCGGCCACCGCCTGCTGCTGGTCGCGCGTCGGCTCGGCGATGCGCTCGTACCGGAAGGGCTCGCCGTACTGGACCGTGACGGTCGGGAACTGCAGGCGCCGCCAGTTGCGCACGCGCGAGGATCCGTTGACGGCGACCGGCACGATCGGCGCGCCCGACTCGAGCGCGAGGCGCCCGATCCCGGGGCGCGCGGTGTCGCCGATGCGCCCGGTGCGCGAGCGCCCGCCCTCGCAGTACATGGCGACGCAGCCGCCGCCGTCGAGGACCGTGAGCGCGGTGATGAAGGTCTCCTCGTCGCGATGCCCGCGGCGGACCGGGAAGACGCCGCCGTGGGTGTAGATGAACTGCATCGGCGGCTTGAAGAGCTGCGACTTCGCCATGAACTGCACCTTGCGCCGGATCGAGGCGCCGATGAGGAAGTGGTCCATGAACGAGGAGTGGTTGGGAGCGAGGATCACCGCGCCGCTGGGCGGCACCAGCTCGGCGTCGATGCCGCGCACGCGGAACAGGATCCACGAGTAGATCGTCGTGGCCAGCCGGACGATCTCGTAGACGATGTCGGGCGAACGCGTGCGCGTCCGCTCGTGGAAGCGGTCGAAGTGCTCCGCGCGGCGCGGATCCTTGTAGACCTGGGCCCGGATCTTGACGTCGTCTGATGGCGCTTCGCTCACCAGCGGAAAGCTACAACGGCCCGTCGGTCCCAGACGGCACCTGGGCCGTCCCACCCGCGAAGATGAGTCCCCTGGCCCATGGTGTCTCGCGGGGGCCGGTGGCATCGTCCCCGGGATGCGGGAGAGCGGGCAGACCATCGTCGAATGGGTGGTCGTGCTCGCCGGCGTCGTCGCGCTCGCCGCCGGCGCGGCGGTCGCGGTCCCGAGCGTCGCGCCGGCGGTCACGGGCGGGATGCAGAGCGAGATCTGCCAGGCCACCGGCGGCTCGTGCGCCGGCGCGCCGGCGCAGCCGCAGCCGGCGACGACGCCGGCCCCTCAGGATCCCGCGGCCCCGCCGCGCGACCTCTGCGGATCGAGCTGGTTCGACGCCCCGGAGCTGTGGTTCACGAGCGCGTGCGCGGGCCACGACCGCTGCTACGGGGAGCACCGCGGCAAGGCCGCCTGCGACACCGCGTTCCTGCACGACATGCTCGCGATCTGCGCCACCGTCGGCCCGTCCTCCTCGGGCGGGGTGAGCTCCGGGCTCACGCGTGCCTCGTGCCGCGCCGCCGCGCACCTCTACTACAAGGCGGTCGTGATCGGCGGCGGGTTCTCCTACTGCCATCGCCCCGTGTGCCGCGAGGAGTAGCGGCGATCCTCACACCGTCTGGCGCTCCTGCTCGACGAGCGCGCGGCGCAGGATCTTCCCCGCCGGCGTCCTCGGGATCGCATCGGTGAAGTGGACCGCGCGGATGCGCTTGTACGGCGCGACCCGGCCCGCGACCCAGGCCATGAGCTCATCGGCGTCGAGCGCCTCCGGGGCCACCACGACCGCCACCGGCACCTCGCCGCAGGCAACGTCGGCCCGCGCCACGACCGCCGCGTCGGCGACCGCCGGATGGCTCACCAGCAGCGCCTCGAGCTCCGCGGGCGCCACCTGCATGGCGTTGACCTTGATGAGCTCCTTGAGCCGGTCGACGATGAACACCTGGCCTTCGTCGTCGAGGACGACGAGGTCGCCGGTCCGCAGCCATCCGTCGGCGTCGATCATCGCGGCGCCGGCGTCGGGGCGACCCAGGTAGCCGGCCATCGTCTGCGGCCCGCGGACCCAGAGCTCGCCGCGCTCACCGGGCCCGAGATCGGCGCCGCTGAGCGGATCGACCACGCGCAGCTCGGTGCCGGGCATGGCGCGCCCCACCGAGCCGGGCGCCACGTCCAGCTCGCGGTCGGGCGCGGTCGCGGTCGCGGTCGTCTCCGTGAGCCCGTAGCCGAGGCGCACGACGACGCCCGGCAGGCGCTCGCGCACCGCCCGCTCGATCTCGGGCGCCACCGGCGCGCCGCCCGCGACGACGAACTCCAGCGACGAGAGGTCGTGCGCGTCGACCGCCGGATGTCCGGCGAGGGCGGCCATCACCGGCGGTGGGACGACGAGGACGGTGGCCCGGTGGCGCTCGACCAGCTCGAGGAAGGGCTCGAAGGCGAAGCGTGGCAGGGTCACCAGCGTGGCGCCCGAGCTCAGCGTGATGACGAACCCCATGACGTGGGCGAAGGGAGCGACGGCGACGATGGTGTCGCGCGGCCCGAGCCTGAACGCGGCGCGCGCGTGGGCGACGGCCACCGCGACATTCGCCTGGGTGAGCATCACGCCCTTGGGCAGCCCGGTGGTGCCGCTCGAGTAGGGCAGCAGAGCGATCGCCCGCGATGGGTCGACCGCGACCGCGGGGGCCGCGCCGTCGCCCTCGACGTCATCGAGCGCGACGACCGCGCGCACGCCGGCCGGCCGCGCGGCGGCCAGGAGCTCCGCCCCCGCGACGAGGACCGACGCGCCCGAATCCGCCAGCTGCCCGGCCAGCTCGCGCTCGACGCACACCGGACTGACGCCGCTGACCGTGGCGCCGGCCGCCATCGCTCCGAGGGCGGCGATCGGCCACTCGGGCGAGTTCGGGGCCCAGAGCGCCAGCACCTCACCCGGCCGCAGACCGTGCGCGGAGAGCCCGGCCGCCGCGCGGTCGATGCGGGCCGCGAGCTCGGAGTAGGTGATCGCGGTGCCCGCGGGGCCATCGATCAACGCGACGCCGTCGCCGACGCGCGCCGCGACTGCGGCAATCGCCGCCGGGAGCGTGGCCTCACCTGTCTCGATCGGCTCGTACGGGCTCCTCCACACCATGCGATCCACCCCCGGGCGTAGCATTTGACACGTGTACAATAGGCCGAGGTTTTACACGTGTCAAATGCGGTGACGCCAAATCAGCGCAACGCGCGCGCCCACATCCTCGAGACGGCGTGGGGCCTCGTCAGCGAGCGTGGCGTCCATGGGGTGACCGTCGCCGAGATCGCGGCCGCCAGCGGTGTCTCACGCCAGCTCGTCTACCACCACTTCGAGAGCCGCGCCGGGCTGCTGGTGGCGATGGCGCGCCACCACGACGACGCGAGCGGCTTCCGCGCTCGCTTCGTGGCTTCGCGCGAGCTGGCCCCCGTCGAGGGACTCGAGGCGCTGCTGCGCGTGTGGCTGGAGTACGTGCCCCTGATCCTGCCGGTGGCCCGCGCGCTCGAAGCCGCGGTCATCACGGGTGACGAAGGCGGAGCCGCGTGGCGCGACCGGATGGACGACATCCACGAGGCCTACCGGCTCGCGGCCGGGCGGATCGCGGCCGACGGCCGGCTGGCCGGCGGCTGGACCGTCGACACCGCGGCGGACTGGATCCATGCGCGCAGCCACGTCTCGACCTGGCAGCACCTGGTCGCCGATCGCGGATGGCCGGCGGCCGACTACGTGGAGCGCACGATCGCCTCGATCATGGCCGAGGTGGTCGCCCCCAATGACGAATAACGATCGGGCCGGAGTCCATACCCGCGTCGGCGCTGTCCCCTCGCCGGCGCGGATGTCCCCTGGACCCCGGCCCGATCGCATGTCCCGCGGAGACTGGGTCAGGGCCTCCCCGGGGGCAATGGCGGAGTCTTCGGGCGTTCGTCGCAGGAGGAGACGTTGGGCTGGTTAGGCCCCTTTCCCGAAGTGCTCAATGCCACGTCTGCAAGGTACGCGCCGGGCGGCGCAGCTCCCACCGACCCGCGGTCGGAAGCTGTTCCGACCGCCGGTCGAACCGCTTTCACACGGCGACTACGTCCACGGCTCCGGCTAAGGTGCGCGCGTTCCGGTTGCCCCTCGAGCAGCACAGGAGGACGCGTGGCGGAGGTCGAGGCCCACATCACGGGAACGGTGTGGAAGATCGAGTGCGAGGTCGGCGACGACGTCGAGGAGGGCGACACCGTCGTCATCCTCGAGTCGATGAAGATGGAGATGCCCGTCGAGGCCGAGGACGCGGGCGTGGTCAAGGAGATCCTCTGCGAAGAGGGCCAGGCGGTGAACGAGGGCGACACCCTCGTGATCCTCGAGTAGCCCGGCTGCACTAGCCTCCCGCCCGTTCATGGCGGGCGAGCTGCTCCTCGACCGGCCGGCGGACGGCGTCCTCCGGCTCACGATCTCCAACCCGGCCAAGCGCAACGCGCTCGACCAGGCGATCCTCGACGCGATCGCGGCGGTGCTGAGCGACGTCGGCAGCGCGCGCGTCGTGCTGCTCACCGGCGCCGGCGGCATGTTCTCCTCCGGGTATGACATCGGCGACATCCCCGAGGACGTGTTCGCGCAGGAGGCCGAGGCCCTCGTCGCCCATCCCTTCACTGCCGCGATCGACGCACTCGACGCCTGCGAGATCCCGACGGTGGCCGCGCTGCCCGGCCACACCATCGGCGGAGGCCTGGAGCTCGCGCTGGCGTGCGACCTGCGCATCGCCGTCGACGGGATCCTGCTCGGCATGCCGCCCGCCAGGCTCGGCCTCGTCTACTCGCACACGGGGCTGCGGCGCTTCCTGGACGCGATCGGGGCCCCGCGCACGCGCGAGCTCTTCCTCACCGCACGCAACATCGACGCCCGCACCGCACTCGGCTGGGGACTCGTCAACCAGGTCGTCGGCGTCTCCGACCTCGAGAACGTGGCGCTCGACCTCTCCCAGGACGTCGCCGCCAACGCCCCGCTGAGCGTGCGCGGCAACAAGCGCGTGATCCGCGAGCTCCTGGCCGCCGACGGGCAGCTGGACCCCGACGTCGAACGCGAGCTCATCGAACTGCGCGAGGCGAGCTTCCACTCCGAGGACATGCGCGAGGGCGTGCGCGCGTTCGGCGAGAAGCGCCCGGCGCGCTGGAAGGGCCGGTGAGCGGCCCCCTTCGGTTGGCGCGGATGGCCGGATCGTCGATCGCGACGCCCGGCGCCGTCGGCTGGGTCACCGACTTCCTCAACGCTGCCTACTTCGCCCGCCCCGCACGCTCGCGCGACGTCGACGACCTGCGCCTCGCCCACGGCGTCCTCACCACCCGCTGGGCCTCGCATCCGCACCGGCGGCTGGGCGCGCACGATCTCGGGGCCTTCCACCGGGCGTTCGGGGCGCGCCGGCTGCGCGCCGAGGGACGCCTCGACCGCGACGCGCTGCTGGAGGGCGCGGGCGCGCTGCTGGGCGATTGGTTCGCGGCCGCGTGGGCCGACGAGCGCCGTCGCGCGCACGGGATCGCCTTTCGCACCGTGGCGGAGCGCCGCGCGTTCGATCCGGCGGCACGCGCGCGCCACGCCGCCGTCGGTGCGCTCACCCCGCCCGTCGCACCGCCGGACGAGCGCCGCTGGACCACGTACCGGCCCGTGGCGCTGCCGGACGCCGACGCCGCCCTGCGCTTCCTGCGCGATCCCGGCCGCTGGCCCGACATGGGCTCGGCCGCCGGACGCTTCACCGCGTTGCGAACCGCCGGCCTGCACCGCAACACGTTCGAGATCGAGGTCCACGCGCAGGCGTTGCCGCGGGTCACCGTGGCGACGCGCGGATACGTGACGTGCACCACCCTGAACACCGGCGGGCGGGCGCTCGCGCGCTCGGTCGACGGCATCCGCGCACACGTCGAGGACGCATTGCCCGACGGTGGTCGCGCGCTCGCCCTCGTTGCACTGACCACGCACGCGGGTCATTTCATGGGCCGGGCGATCAGCAACCTGCTCGTCTTCGAGGCCGGTGGCGGCGCTTTCATCCGCGACATCGGCACGTGGGATCCGCTCCCGCCTCACCTCGCCGCGCCCTACGCGCTGGCGGGCAAGGCCGCGCAGAAGGCGTTCTGGGAGCCCGACCCACCGGCGCTTTCGATGCTCGCTCAGCTGGCGCGCGTCGCCGGACGCGACGCGTGACGAATCCTCCCACAGTGGGTAGGAGCAACCGTCATGAGACGCCTGGCCCTCCTCGCCGCCGCGGCGGCCCTGCTGCTCGTCCCCGCCGCCGGCGCGGCGCACTCCCCATCGCATTCCGCCTTCCCCAAGCTGATCGCCCTGCCCGACGGCTGGCAGCCGGAGGGCATCGACATCAAGGGCAAGAGCTTCTACGTCGGCTCGATCCCCACCGGCGCGGTCTACCGCGGCGACCTGCGCACCGGCCAGGGCGCCCCGCTCGTGCCTGCCCACGAGGGGCGCGCCGCCATCGGGCTCAAGGTCCGCCACAAGCAGCTGTGGGTGGCCGGCGGGCCGACCGGCAAGGCCTTCGTCTACAACGCCCGCACCGGTGCCGACATCGCCGAGTTCACCCTCGCGACCGGGACGCCGTTCATCAACGACGTCGCGCTCGGCCGTCGCGAGGCCTATTTCACGAACTCGCGCGCCGCCGAGGTCCTCGCCGTGCCGCTGCGCGGCGGGCCCGTGCGCCGGATTCCCATCGGCGGCGACTTCGTGCAGACCGGCGGCCCGACCGCGACCAACCTCAACGGGATCGCGGTCGCGGGCCGCCACACGATCGTGCTCGTGCAGTCGAACACCGGCAAGCTCTTCGCCGCCGACACGCGCACGGGCGTGGCGCGCGCGATCGACCTCGGCGGGGCCGACGTGCTCAACGGCGACGGCATCCTGCTGCGCGGCCGCACGCTGTTCGTGGTCCAGAACCGCCTGAACCAGATCGCGGTCGTCCACCTGTCGCGCGACCTGGCCCGGGGCACGATCGTGCGGACGATCACCGACCCGGCCTTCGACGTCCCGACGACCATTGCCGCCCACCGCGCGCATCTCTACGCGGTCAACGCGCGCTTCGGCACGACCGATCCGCAGCCGGCGAAGTACACCGTGGTGCGCGTGCCGTAGCGAGCGACATCGCGACGCGATTAGGGTTGCGGCGCAAGCCGTGGACCCATCGTGACGCTCGTGACTTCGACGGTCGGCCGACGCGGCGCGGCTGTGTCGGCCGCGGTGGTGGTGCTCGCGCTGCCGTCGGCCGCGCGGGCGCAGGCGCGCGGATGCGGCCCGCCGGCGCGCGTCGTCGCGGTGTCGCGAGCCCATCGCGCCCGGATCGCCGGGCAGCCCCTGCGCGGCGGCGCGGCGATCGCGGTCGGCGCGGAGATCCGCGTTCCGCCCGGCGGCTGGCTGCGCCTCGCCCGCCGCGGCGCCCATCTGCGCCTCGGGCGCGGCCGCGTGCTGCTGGAGTGCGCGGACACGCGCCTGGAGACCGGCCGGCTGATCCTGGTCGCGGCACGCATCCGGCCCGCGCGCGCGGTGCTGGCCACGCCGCAGGCCGCGCTCACGGCGACCCGGGCCGGCAGCCAGGTCGAGGTGGCGGTCGGTCGCCGGACGCGCATCTGGGTGCATGCGGGGGTCGCGCGCGTGCTGTCCTCCGCGGCTGCGGCGCCGCTACAGGCTTTGCGCGGCGACGCGGTGGTCGTCAGCCCCGGGGAGCCGGCGCGCCTTGACACCTGGCCGTTCGCTCCCTCCCCCGAGCAGCGCGCCGCCACGGCGGCCGACCGGCTCGCGGCGTTCTGGGCCGACGGCGCGCCGTGCTCGGTCGGCTGCCGCCCCGCCGGGGCACGCGCGGGCTGGCCGCTGCGGCCCTTCGATCGCCAGCACCCGCTGCGCGCGGGCCTCAACGAGCGCCGCCCGGCCAACATGCACGAGGGCGTCGACATCCAGGCGCAGGACGGCACGCGCGTCTACGCCATCCAATCGGGCACCGCGCGCGTCCTCAAGGCGGGCACGGTCGACGAGCGCGTCGAGGTCGGCAACTACCTCTACTGGCATGTCCATCACCGCGTGCGCAGCGGGCAGTCCGTCACGGCCTACGCCACCGTGGTCGGGACGATCATCAACGGAGCCGGTCATCTGCACCTGTCCGAGCTGTCGGGCGAGCGCTTCCTCAATCCGCTGCGCCCGGGCGGGCGCGTGCTGGCGCCGTGGAGCGACACGCAGGCACCCGTCATCGGCGCGCCCGCGCAGGGGCGCGGCGGACGCGTGAACGTCGAGGTGTTCGACCCGCAGTCCTTCCGCGCCCAGATCAAGTACCGCACGCCGGTCCTGGCTCCGGCGGCGCTCGCCTACCGCGCATGGGACGCCGGCGGGCACGACGTCACCGGGCTGCGGTTCGCGCTGCGCGGCTCCCAGCACCTGCCCGACGCCGCGCGCTGGGTCGTCTACGCCGAGGACGCCCACGAGCCGGGCTGGACCTGCTTCGACACGCGGCTGGCGTGCGTCCCGCGCTGGGACTACCGCCTGGCCGGCGGGCTGGCGCCGCCGCTGCCGCCCACGGCGCGACGCCTGAGCATCTACGCCTGGGACTGGGCGGGCAACACGTCCGTCCGCGACGTGGCGCTGCGCTAGGCCGCCGCGGCGCGCACCGCGGCACGGATGGCCTGCACGTCGTCGGTCTTCTCCACGTAGGCGACGGCGCCCTGCTCGCGCGCCGCCTCGGCCATGCGGTCGGCCCCCCACCCGCTCAGGGCGACGACCCGCGTGGCCGGGGCGCATTGGAGCAGCGACGGGATGGCATCGATGCCGTCGAGGATCGGCATCGTGAGGTCCAGCAGGACGACGTCGGGCTGCAGGCGCTCGGCGGCGGCGATGGCGGCCATGCCGTCCGCGGCCTCCCCCACGACCTCGATCTCGGGGTCCTCCTGCAGCGTGTAGCGCATGAGCGCCCGGAAGGCCGCCACGTCGTCGCACACGAGTACCCGGATCGGCGCCACCGCGCTCGAGAGTAGCGGCGCCGTCCGGCGCTCGGCCTACGTTTCCGGGCCATGGCGCCGCTCATCACCCGTGACGAGGCCCTGCAGCTCGGCGAGCTCGAGGGTCACGACGCGATCGAGGCGCTCGTCGAGCGCGCCTGGCAAGCGCGCCAGGAGCGCTTCGGCGACAGCACCGACATGTGCTCGCTCGTCAACGCCAAGTCGGGCGGCTGCGCCGAGGACTGCGGGTTCTGCGCGCAGTCGCGCTTCGCGGAGGCCGAGACGCCGATGCACGCGATGATGGAGCCCGACCAGATGCTCGAGCACGCGCGGGCCGCCGAGGCGGCGGGCGCGCACCGCTTCTGCATGGTCACGCAGGGCCAGGGCCTCTCCAAGCGCGACTTCGAGAAGGTGCTCGAGGGCGCGCGGCTGGTGGCCGAGCACACGAATCTCAAGCGCTGCGCCTCGGTCGGGCACATGAGCGCTCCGCGCGCCAAGGCGCTGCGCGAGGCCGGCATCCAGCGCGTGCACCACAACGTCGAGACCGCGGAGTCCTACTACGACGAGGTCTCGAGCACCGTGCGCTACTCCGCGCGCCTGCGCACCATCGACGCGGTCCGCGAGGCGGGCCTCGAGACCTGCGTGGGCGGGATCCTCAACCTCGGCGAGTCGCGCGAGCAGCGCGTCGAGATGGCCTTCGAGCTGGCCAAGATCGATCCGACCAGCGTGCCCATCAACCTCCTCAACCCGCGCCCGGGCACGAAGTTCGGCGACCGCGAGTACATGGACCCGTGGGAGGCGGTCAAGTGGATCGCCATCTTCCGCCTCATCCTCCCCGCGGCCCTGTTCCGCCTCTGCGGCGGGCGCGTGGAGAACCTCGGCGCGCTGCAGCCGCTGGCCGTCAAGGCCGGTCTCAACGGCGTGATGATGGGCAACTTCCTGACCACGTTGGGCTCAACGCCCGACGAGGACCGCGAGATGTTCACCGACCTCGGCCTCAACGTCGCCCGTCAGCCCGACAACGGCGCCAACCCGCGGCCCGACAACCGCTCGGGCTGGCTCGACGGAGACCTGCCCGAGCCGGACCTTCCGACGCCCATGGAGCTCCACATCAGCATGTGGGATCCGGCGTCGCAGCTGCGCTTCAAGCGCAAGACCTCGGTGCCCGCCCGCCCGGACGGATCACCGAACGCCTGGCCGAGGGAAGCGGCCTGAGCGCCACCGCACATCCCGCTCTCTGAGGAGGGAGCCTCCACGTGACCGAGATCCAGGAGCGCCTGCAAGAGCTCAAGGAGCTCGGGCTCTATCGCCGCATGCGCATGATCAGCGGGCCCCAGGGGCCGCGCGTCGTGCTCGACGGCAAGCCCGTGCTGCTGCTCTGCTCGAACAACTACCTGGGGCTCGCGGATCATCCCCGCGTGCGCGAGGCGGCGGCCGACGCCGCGATGCGCTGGGGCGTCGGGGCCGGAGGGTCGCGCCTGGTGTCGGGCACGATGACCGTGCACCGGCGGTTGGAGGAGCGCCTCGCGGAGTTCAAGCACACGCGCGCCGCGCTGCTCTTCGGCTCGGGCTACCTGGCCAACATCGGCGTGATCACGACGCTGGCGGGCAGCGGCGAGGTCGTCTTCTCCGACGAGCTCAACCATGCCTCGATCATCGACGGCTGCCGGCTGGCGCGCGCGGAGACCTTCGTCTACCGCCACGCCGACATCGAGCACCTGGCCTGGGGCATGCGCCAGGCCGAGGGACGCGGGTCGCTGGTCGTCACCGATTCCGTGTTCTCGATGGACGGCGACGTCGCGCCGCTGGCCGAGATCGTCGAGCTCGCGCACCGCCACGGCGTGCGCGTCGCGGTCGACGAGGCCCACGGCACCGGCTGCCTGGGCCCTGGCGGACGCGGCGCGGTGGCCGAGGCCGGCGTGGAGGACGACGTCGACGTCGTCATCGGCACGCTGAGCAAGGCGCTGGGCGCCTACGGCGCGTTCGTCGCCTGCGACCAGGACATGGCTCAGCTGCTGCTCAACAGCGCGCGGTCGTTCATCTTCTCCACCGCGCCTCCGCCGCCGGCGGTGGCCGGCGCGCTGGCGGCGCTCGAGCTGCTGGCCGAGCAGCCTCAGCGCGTCGACAAGCTGCAGGCCAACGGCGACACGCTGCGCGACGAGCTCGCTCGCGAGGGCTTCGAGGTCGCGGGCTCGACGACCCAGATCGTGCCGCTCGTCGTCGGCGACGCCAAGCAGGCGATGCGGATCTGCGAGCTCGCGATCGAGCGCGGCGTGTTCGCCCAGGCGATCCGCCCGCCGACGGTCCCCGAGGGCACGTCGCGCCTGCGCCTGGCGCTGATGGCCTCGCACACCAAGGCCGAGCTGCGCGAGGCCGCGCAGGTGCTCGGGCGCGCGGCGTTGCAGGCCGGCTGGCGCCCGGGCGAGGGCGTGCCGGTGGCGGCCGCGCGCGACGCCGCCAAGAAGCCCGACGGCCCCTTCGACATCGAGCGCCAGGCCGCGTAGGCGCCCTCGCGCTTGCGCGGTCTCTTCGTCACCGGCACCGACACGGGGGTCGGCAAGACCGTGCTGGCCGCGGCGCTGGCCGCCGCGCTGCGCGCCGACGGGGTCGACGTGGCCGCGTTCAAGCCCGTCGTCACGGGCCTCGACGAGCCGGAGGCCGACCGGCCCGCCGATCACGAGCTGCTCGCCGCGGCGGCGGGTCGTCCCGCCGGCGAGGTCACCGCGCATCGCTTCGGGCCGGCGGTGTCGCCGCACCTGGCGGCCGAGCTCGCCGGGACGGCGCTCGACCCCTCCGCCCTGGTGGCCGGCGCACGCGGCCTGCGCGCGGACGTCGTCATCGCCGAGGGCGTGGGCGGGCTGCTGGTGCCGCTCACCCTCGGCTACACGATCCGCGACCTCGTCGTCGACCTCGGATGGCCGCTGGTGATCGCCGCGCGGCCCGGGCTGGGGACCATCAACCACTCGCTGCTGACCGTCGAGGCGGCGCGCGCGGCGGGCCTCGACGTCCGCGCGGTGGTGCTGACGCCATGGCCCGGGGAGCCGAGCGTCATGGAGCGTTCGAACCTGGACGCGATCGCGCGCCTCGGCGGTGTGCAGGTGGCGACGCTCGGCGAGGTCGGCCTCGGCGTCGATCAGCTCGCGCGCGCCGGCGCGACGCTGCCGTACGCGGGCTGGCTCTCAGGGCGCACGAGGCCGTAGAGCAGGCCGGCGATCACGATGGCGCCGCCGATCGCCTCGGCGGCGGAGGGCCGTTCGCCCAGCGTGAGCGCCGCGGCGGCGATCCCGAAGATCGGCACGAGCAGGGTGAAGGGCGCCACGACGGCCGCCGGGTAGCGACGCAGCAGCCCCGTCCAGGCCGCGAAGCCGAAGAGCGTCGACGGGCCCACGATGTAGGCCAGCGCCGCGAGGCCGCCGAGGTCGACGGCACCGAGCGCATCGCCGATCTCGCCCGGTCCCTCGAAGGCCAGCGACAGGACGAAGAGCGGCGGCGGCGCCACGAGGCTGGCCCACACCATCAGCGCCAGCCCGTCGGGCGGCTGCGCGACGCGCGTGCACACGTTGGCCACGCCCCACGCCGCGGCGGCGCCGATCACGAGCACGAACGGCGCGAGCGGCGCCGTGCTCGCGCGTTCGGTGGCGATGAGCGCGAGGCCCGCGAGCGCGATCGCGCCGCCGATCACCTGGGCGCGCCGCGGCCGCTCGCCGAGCACGAGGGCGGCGAAGGCGACGGTGAAGATCACCTGGGTCTGCAGCACGAGCGACGACAGGCCCGCGGGCATCCCCTGGTCGATGCCCAGGAACAGCAGCCCGAAGCTGAACACCCCCAGCGAGCCGCCGATCGCCACCACCCAGTACCAGCGCACGCGCGGGCGCCCGACGAAGAACACGGCGGGCAGAGCGACGAACGTGAAGCGCAGCGCCGAGAACAGCAGCGGCGGGAAGTGCTGCAGGCCCGCGTGGATGACCACGAAGTTGACGCCCCACACGGCGGCGATGAGGAGGGCGAGAGCGTTGTGGCGGGCGGGCATGAGCGGCGAGTGTGGCGGTGGGCCGTCGTGCAGTCCAGCGCAACCTTCTTGACATGATTCGTAAGATCGCCTGCATGATCGACGTCCGCCGCCTGCGCGTCCTGCGGGCCCTCGCCGACCACGGCACGGTCTCGGCGGCCGCGCACGCGTTGCACCTGACGCCCTCGGCCGTCTCGCAGCAGCTGGCCGCGCTCGAGCGCGAGGTCGGCCAGCCGGTGGCCGAGCGCCGCGGCCGCGGGCTGGTGCTGACCGGGACCGCCGACGTGCTGCTCGAGCACGCCAACGCGCTCTTCGCCCAGCTCGAGCGCGCCGAGGCCGACATCGCCGCGCATGCCGGCGGCGAGCTCGGCACCGTCGTCGTCGGCGCCTTCCCCACCGCGCTGGCCGGGGTCGCCGCGCCGGCCGCCGAGGCGCTGGCCGCGACCCACCCGCGCCTGCGCCTCGAGCTGCTCGACGTCGAGAGCCCGCACTGCTTCGCGGCCCTGGGCGAGGAGGCGATCGACGTCGCCATCTCGATGGAGTCCGCGAGCGCCCCGCCGCCCGGCGACCCGCGCTTCGCCCGCCGGGCGCTCCTCGACGATCCCCTGGACGCCGCGCTGCCCGTCGGCCACCCGCTGGCGTCCCGCGCCGCGGTGGCGCTCGACGCGCTCGCCGACGACACGTGGGTCGGCCCCAGCCCGGGGACGTCGTGCCTGGAGGTCACCCTGGCGGGCTGCGCGGCCGCGGGCTTCACCCCGCGCCTGGTGCACCGCACGAACGACTTCACGACCCTGATGGCCTTCGTCGGCGCGGGCCTGGGGGTCGCGCTCATCCCCCGCCTGGCCCAGGGGCGGATCCCCGACGGCGTCGCGATCAAGGCGCTGCGGGGCACGCCGCCGGCGCGGCGCGTCTTCGCGGCCGCCCGCCGCGGCAGCGAGGCGCGGCCCAGCGTGGCCGCCGTGCTCGACGCGCTGGGCGCCGCGGCCGCCGTGGCGGCGCCGAGGCCGGCCCCGCTCGCCATCGCGGCGGCGCGAAGGTAGAAACGCGGGCATGCCCAACCTTCGCCGGCCGGTCTTCGACGAGCCGCGCAGCCATCCCGGCTTCACGTGCCGCCGCGCGCGGCTCGGCCACCAGCTCGCCACCACGCGCCTCGGCGTGAGCCTGTGGGAGCTGCCGCCGGGCGAGGCCGCCTACCCGTACCACTTCCATCTCGGCGAGGAGGAGGTGCTGATCGTGCTCGAGGGCACGCCTCACCTGCGCACGCCCGAGGGCTGGCGCGAGCTGCCCGAGGGCGAGGTGATCGCCTTCCCGGTCGGCGAGGAGGGCGCGCACCAGATCGACAACCGCACCGATGCGACGATCCGCTTCCTCGCCATCAGCACCCACGGCCAGCCCGAGGTCACCGTGTATCCCGACGAGGACAAGCTCGGCTTCGGCGAGCGGCACCCGCGCGGCGGCGGCCTGCGCGCCTTCTTCCGCGCCGGCGACGCCGTCGACTACCACGAGGGCGTGCTTCCGCCCGAGCGCTCATGAGCGACGTCCGCCTGGACCACGTCGTCATCGCGGTGACCGACTGGGAGCGCGCGAACGCGTTCTACCGCGAGGTGTGCGGCGCCGAGCTCATTCGCATGGACGACGGGCCTTCGACCTACTGGCGCTACCGCTTCGGCGAGCAGCAGCTCAATGTCCACGGGCCCGGCGTCGAGCCCGCGCCGGTCGCCCGCGTGACCACCGCGCCGGGCAGCGCCGACCTGTGCCTGCTCTGGCCCGGGCCGATCGAGGAGGCGGCCGAGCAACTGCGCGCCCACGGCGTCGAGATCGAGCTGGGGCCGGTGGCGCGTGCGGGCGCGCGCGGCGGGGGCACGAGTCTCTACTTCCGCGATCCCGACGGTTCGCTCCTGGAGTTCATCTCCTACGCATGACGCAGGTGGCCGCCATCGACCTCGCCCGGGCGCGCGCCGACACGCCCGGCTGCGCCCGCGTGGCGCACTTCAACAACGCCGGCGCCGGGCTGATGCCCCGGTCGGTGCTCGACACCATGGTCGCCCACCTCGAGCGCGAGGCGACGATCGGCGGCTACGAGGCCGCCGCCGAGGCCGGGGATCGCCTCGAGGCGGTGTATGACGAGCTGGCCGCGCTGCTGGCCTGCGACCGCGACGAGATCGCCGTCGTGGAGAACGCGACGCGGGCGTGGGACATGGCCTTCTACGCCCTGCCCTTCGGGCCCGGCGATCGGATCCTGTGCGCGCGGGCGGAGTACGAGAGCAACGTCATCGCGCTGCTGCAGGTCGCCAAGCGCACCGGGGCGGTCGTCGAGCCCGTCCCCAACGACGAGCACGGCCAGCTGTCGGTCGCGGCGCTGGGCGAGATGCTCGACGAGCGCGTCAAGCTCGTCGCGATCACCCACGTGCCGACCAACGGCGGGCTGGTCAACCCGATCGAGGAGATCGGCGCGCTGACCCGGGCGGCCGCAGTTCCGTTCCTCGTCGACGCCTGCCAGTCGATCGGGCAGGTGCCCCTCGACGTGGGGGGCATCGGCTGCGACATGCTCTCGGCCACCGGGCGCAAGTACCTGCGCGGGCCGCGCGCGACCGGCCTGCTCTACGTGCGCCGCGAGCTGGCCGATCGCCTCGAGCCGCCGCTGCTCGACCTCCACGCGGCCGAATGGGTGGCCGAGGACCGCTACGAGATCCGCGCGGGCGCACGGCGCTTTGAGAACTGGGAGGGCAACGTCGCCGGCAAGCTGGGCCTCGGGGAGGCCACGCGCTACGCCCGCGCCTGGGGCCTCGAGGCGATCGAGGCCCGCGTCGTCGCGCTCGCCGAGCGCCTGCGCGACGGGCTCAGCGCGGTCGAGGGCGTGCGCGTCCGCGACCTGGGCGTGCGGCGCTGCGGGATCGTGTCGTTCACCGTCGACGGCCGCTCGTCGAGCGCGGTCAAGGCCGACCTGGCGCGCCGGGCGATCAACGTCGAGGTCTCGCCCGGGCACTACACGCGCTACGACATGGTCGAGCGCGGGATGGAGGACCTCGTCCGGGCCTCGGTCCACTACTACAACAGCGAGGACGAGGTCGACGCGCTCGTGGCGGCGGTGGCGAGCTAGGCGCAGCCCGGCCAGACGCCCGCGGACGACCCGGCCCGCGCTTACCGGTTCCCCTCGGCCGCCACGTGCACGATCGACGCGTCGATCAACCACTCCACCGGCGCGCGGTCGTCGGTGTAGACGGCGCCGCCGGGCAACGCAGGCGCCAGCCGCGCCGCCGCCGCAGCCGTCACCGCGGCGAGGTCGGGGGGCAGTTCGCGCGTCGCCGCGTCGAGCGCCCCGGCCGAGGCGGGCGCGTCGGTCCCCACGAGCACGCTGTTGGTCCCCTTGACCGGATCGCGCAGGACGCGGTTGAACACCCGGCCCATCGTGGCGCCGAGGACCTTCTCCAGGCGGTCCGAGTCACGCGGGTGCCCGACGTTGATGAGCACCATCCCGCCCGGCGTGAGGTGGTCGCGGACCTCGCCGAAGAACTCGCGCGTGGCCAGGTAGAACGGGATGTAGGGCTGGCGGTAGGCGTCGACGATGATCACGTCCCAGCGCCGCGACGCGCGCCGCAGGAAGGGCCGCGCGTCGGCGGTGTGCAGGTGCAGATTGGGACCGTGCAGATCGAAGAGGCGCCGGCCGACGTCGGTCAGCGCCGGGTCGATCTCCACGCCATCGACGCGCGTGGCCGGGAAGAAGTGCCCGTAGGCGCGCGCGGTGGTGCCCGCGGCGTTGCCGAGGATGGCCACCGAGCGCGGCGGGCGGCCGGTGGTCGCGAACGGGAGCACCAGCATCTCGTCCCAGTAGTCGTGGGTCAGCCACTCGCCCGGGCGGTAGACCGAGTGCACCGCCTGGCCCTCGTTGAGCTCCAGGCGCCGCTCGCCGTTGGGGCGCTCGGTCACCCGCGCGTACTGGTACTCGGTCTCGCGATCCCAGATCACGCGCGCATCGCCCGTCGCCTTGACGGTCCCGACGGGGATCGCCAGCAGCAGCGCCACGCCGACCGGAGCCAGGACGAAGCGCCGCTGCAGCGCGGGGACCGCCGCCAGCGCCAGCGCCAGCGCGAAGGCCAGGAAGGTGCGCCGCGTGCCGACCAGCGGGATGAGGACGAGCGCGCTGACGAAGGTGCCCACCAGCGAGCCGAGGGTCGAGATCGCGTACAGGCGCCCGGCGACGCGCCCGGCCTCCTCCACCGTGCGCACGCTCAGGCGCACCGCGTAGGGCGCGACGGCGCCCAGCAGCATCACCGGCACGGCGACGAGCACGAGCACGCCGAACAGCGAGCCGACGAAGGCCCCGGCCTGGACGCGGTCCAGCGCCTGGACCGAGATGCGCAGGAACGGCCCCGCGACGAACGGCACCAGCGCCAGGAGCACGGCCGCCCACAGGACGACCCGGCTGAGGCCGGCGAGCGTCGGATCGCGGTCGGCCAGGCGCCCGCCGACCCAGTAGCCGGCGCTCAACGCCACCAGGACGGTGGCGATGGTGTTGGCCCACACGATGGTGGAGGCGCCGAACCACGGCGCCAGCAGCCGCGCGGCAGCGATCTCGGCGCCGAGCGATGCGGCGCCGACCACGGCCGCGAGAACCTCGATGCGACGCGCGGGCACCCGAGACACCCTAGGCGGTTCGTCCGCTTCCGGAGCTAGCTTGGAGTCCACGATGCCGATGTCCGCCGCCGAGCTCGCCGACCTCGATCGCCAGCACCTCTGGCACCCCTTCACCCAGCAGCAGAGCTGGAGCGAGGAGGACTTCCCGATCATCGAGCGCGCCGACGACACGACGCTCTACGACGTCCAGGGCAACGCGTACATCGACGGCGTCTCCTCGCTGTGGTGCAACGTGCACGGCCACCGCCACCCGGCCATCGACATCGCGATCAAGGACCAGCTCGACCGCGTCGCACACTCGACCATGCTCGGCCTCTCCCACGCGCCCGCGGCCAAGCTGGCCAAGCGCCTGGTCGACCTCGCGCCCGAGGGCCTGAGCCGCGTCTTCTTCTCCGACAACGGCTCGACCGCGTGCGAGATCGCGCTCAAGATGGCCTATCAGTTCCACCACCAGCGCGGCGAATGGTGGCGCTCGGGCTTCATCTGCCTGCGCGACAGCTACCACGGCGACACGCTCGGCTCGGTCTCGGTGGGCGGGATCGAGCTCTTCCACTCGCTTTACCGCCCGCTGCTCTTCGACGTCTGGCAGGCGGAGCCCGGCGACGCCGACGCGCTGCGGGCGCTGCTGGCCGAGCACGCCGAGCGCTGCGCGGCGGTCATCGTCGAGCCGCTCGTCCAGGGCGCGGCCGGCATCCACGTGCACCCCGACGGCTACCTGCGCGCCGTGCGCGAGCTGTGCGACGAGTTCGGTCTCTTCCTCATCTGCGACGAGGTCGCCACCGGGTTCGGGCGCACGGGCAAGATGTTCGCCTGCGAGCACGAGGGTGTGACGCCCGACCTCATGTGCGTGGCGAAGGGGCTCACGGGCGGCTACCTGCCGCTGGCGGCGACGCTCACCACCGAGCGCATCTACGAGGGCTTCCTCGGCCGCCACGAGCAGTTCCGCACCTTCTTCCACGGCCATACGTACACGGGCAATCCGCTGGCCTGCGCGGCGGCGCTGGCCACGCTGGGCATCTTCGAGCAGGAGCACACGCTCGAGCGCCTGCAGCCGAAGATCGAGCTGCTGGGCGACCTCCTCGCCGAGCACGTCGCGCGTCAGCCGGCGGTCAGGGAGGTCCGCCAGCGCGGCTTCATGGTCGGCATCGAGCTGCAGGGCTTCCCGCTCGAGGCCCGCATCGGCCACCGGGTGACCCTCGAGGCACGCGCCCGCGGCGCCATCATCCGCCCGCTGGGCGACACCGTCGTGCTGATGCCCCCGCTCTCGATCCAGCCGGCCGAGCTGCGCCGGCTGGTGGAGATCACCGCGGCAGCGATCGCCGCCGCGGCGGGCGCCCAAGGGCTCGCCGCGGCCGCCTGAGCGCCGCGGCCGCCGCGAGGGCGGTCAGGGCCGCCCCGCCCGCGGCCAGCGCGCGCAGGCCCGGTGACGCCGGCCCGATCGCCTCGAAGCGCGCCCCCTCCTGCGAGACCTCGATGAAGCCCACGGGCACTGCGTCCAGCCGCCCTCCCCCGCCCCGCTGCCCCATGCCCCCCGCAGCGCGTACGCGAGCCACGGGAATGACCGTGCGCCCCTCGACGCGCACGGGCTCGCCGTAACACAGCCGCGCGCCGCGGGCGGCGGCGAGCAGCTTGCGCGTGGCCAGCGTGCGATCGACGGGGGCCTGCTTCGCCACCGGCCCTCCCTAGTCCTCGTGGGGCGTGAAGTCGCGCTTGCGGGCGCCGCACACGGGACAGAACCACGTGTCGGGGATGTCCTCGAAGGCGGTGCCCGGCGGGATGCCGCCGTCGGGGTCCCCGTCGGCCGGGTCGTAGATGAACCCGCAGGACTCGCAGATCCACTTCTGCGCAGTGGTCGTCTCGCTCATGGGCCGAAAGGTACCTTTCATGCCGTGAAGTTCGACCGTCCCCCGCCCGGCGAGGAGCTCAACGACTCCGGGGAGGAGACCGTACCGCGCCAGGCGGCGACCGTCATCGTGCTGCGCGGCGGGGCCGGTGCGCTCGAGCTGCTGCTGGTCAAGCGCACCCCGCACGCGCGCTTCATGGGCGGCGTGTGGGTCTTCCCCGGGGGCGCCGTCGACGCCCACGAGGGCGAGGGCGACGCGGCTCATCGCGTCGCGGCCGTGCGCGAGCTGCATGAGGAGGCCGGCATCGTGGTCGCCGACCCTGCCGGGCTCGTGAAGTTCTCGCGCTGGATCACGCCCGCCGAGGTCGTGGTGCGCTTCGACACGCACTTCTTCCTGGCAGCGCTGCCCGACGCCCAGGAGGCGACGATCGACGGCGACGAGATCGTCGACTACGGCTGGTTCACGCCTCCCGCCGCGCTCGCCGCCCACGAGCGCGGCGACATCGCGCTCGTCTTTCCCACCATCAAGCACCTCGAGCAGCTCTCAGGCTTCACGAGCGCCGACGCGCTGCTGAGCTTCGCCCGCGGTCGCGAGGTCGGCCCCGTGCAGCCGCGCATCGTCACCCAGGGCGAGACGGCGCGCCTGCTGCTGCCCGGCGAGCCGGGCTACGACGACTGACGCCCGGTCACTCGCCGACGACCTGGTAGAGCGCGGGGTGCGACGCGAAGGTCAGCGCCGCGGCCGCCTGCTGGAACTCGGGCCGCTGCACCGCTCGGCTGAACATCAGCGGGCTCGACCAGCGCGCGATGTTGACGAAGCGGAAGCTGGCGGCGGCGAGACTGCGGTGCAGCCGCGTTCCGAGGTATCCGCGCTGGGTCGCGAGCAGGTCGCGGGTGCCCTCCCAGCCGGCCAGGAAGCGCTCCTCGTCGCCGGCAGGCACCTCGAACGGGTTGATGAGGATGACCCCTCCCGAATCCTCGAGCAGCCCGTCCTCGTGGATGACCTCGTAGAGCCCCGAATGCGCCTTGAAGCGCATCGTGCCGCCCGGCAGCTCGGCGTCGCCGATGGCCTGGCGCCAGGCCTTCGGCGACTCGACGCGCGCGACGCTGACGAAGCGGAACGCGACATCGGGCCGCAGCGCGCGATGCAGCAGCGGCAGCGTGGCTCCCCTCTCGCCCAGGAGATCGCGGGCCTGCTCCCACGAAGCGATGAACGCCGCGTCCTCGTCCGCCGGGACTTCGAACGCGCTGATGAGCCTCACCACGTGACCATAGCTGCGAGCGGCTAGGATCGCAGCGGATGAAGGGGTCGCTTCCGGATCGGGTCCTCGAGGTCTTCGAACGGTCGGTCACGACCGAGTTCGTCACGGTCGATCGCGGGGCCCACCCCGTAGTCTGGCCGCTGGCGCCGCGCTACCACGCCGCGGTGGGCTGCATCGACGTCACCGTCGTGCGCGGCGACATCGATCAGGCGGGCGACAGCGTCGCCGACGCGCATGTGGCGCTGCTCTTCTCCGAGGCGGCGCCGATGGTCCTCGTGCAGGGCACGGCGCGGGTCGAGGACCGCGGCGGCGCCGACGTCGACGTCCGCGTGCGTCCGGAGCGCATCTACGTGTGGTCGGCCGCCGATCTGGAGGACGAGCCCGAGCTCTACGACGCGCACGTCGACGAGGTCCGTTCCGCCCACAACCAGGAGCCGGAGGTCGCGCACCCCGCGCCCGAGGGCGGGCCGCCGGCATGGGACGGGCGCCTGGACGAGCTCGGCGCCGGCCATCCGACGGCGGTGCTGGCGGTCGTGGGCCCGGAGGGCTTCCCCTTCGCGGTCCGCGTGCCGGTCCGGGCAGACCGCGAGACGGGCCTCGTGCGCATCGAGGCCGACCCGGTCGGGGCGCCCATCGAGCCCGGGCTGGCCTGCCTCTGCGCCCATGCGCCCGAGCACTGCTTCGACGTGCTCGGCGACCTGGAGGAGCACGCCGGCGGCTGGGTCCTGCGGCCCCACCGCGTCGTCGGCGCCTCCCACACCCACTGAGGGACTGATGGCGGGCCTCACCGTCGCGGTCACCGGTCCGACGGGCGAGATCGGCCGGTCCTTCATCCGCTCGCTGGAGCGCTCGAAGGAGGTCGGCCGGATCGTCGGCATGGCCCGCCGGCCGTTCGACCCCGCGGCCCACGGCTGGAAGCGCACCGAGTACCGCCGCGGCGACGTGCTCGATCGCGCTTCGGTCGAGGGGCTCGTCGATGGCGCGGACGTGGTCGTGCACCTCGCCTTCGTGGTCCTCAAGGCCAGCAGCGAGACCCGCCACGTCAACGTCGAGGGCTCGCGCAACGTCTTCGAGGCGGCCGTGGCGTCAGGCGCCCAGCGGCTCGTCTACTCGAGCTCGGTCGCGGCGTACGGGTTCCCGGAGGACCTGGACGGCCTCATCACCGAGGACCTGCCAGCCCTGGGCCACGAGCGCCATCCCTACTCGGCGCACAAGGCCGAGGTCGAGGGCGTCCTCGCGGACGCGCTGAGCGGCGGCGAGACCGAGGCGTGGGTCTTCCGGCCGTGCATCGTCGCCGGGCCCGACGCGCCGGCGCTGATCGACCAGGCGCGCTGGCCCGAGCGGCTCCCCGGCCCGCTCGCCGGACTGGCCGGCGCGGTCGGCGTCCTGCCCGATCCCGGCGTGCCGTTCCAGCTCGTGCACCACGACGACGTCGCCACCGCGCTGCGCGCCGGGGTGCTCGGCCGCGGCGAGCCGGGTGCCTACAACCTCGCGGCCGCCGGCGAGATCACGATGAGCGACCTCGCCGACGCGCTCGGCTATCGCACCGTGCCGATGCCCAAGCTCGCGGTCGAGGCGGCGGCGGAGCTCATCCGCCACCTGCCCTTCCTGCCCGAGGAGGCGTCGTGGATCGAGGCCCTGCGCCGGCCGGTGCTCATGGATGCGAGCAAGGCGCGGCGCCTGCTGCGCTGGCGCGCGCGCCACGACGCGCAGGAGACCCTGCGCCTGACGATCAGCGAGCGATCTCGGTGACGGGCAGGCCGAAGCGCCGCTGCGCCTCGCCGAGCACGTCGTCCTCGCGGTAGCGCGCCTCGTCCTCGTCGCGCACGAAGACGAGCACGCGGTCGGCCGGGTAGGTCGCCAGCGCGTCCTGCAGGGCGACGAGCGGCTCGCTCTCGCCGGTCGTGGCGCGCGCGCGGGCGCCGCGCTCGCGCAGCGCGGCGGCCGTCTGCTCGGCGGCCGACTGTGCGTCGGCGATGGCCTCGTCGGCATCGGAGACCCAGAAGGCCACGGGCGATTCGTTGACGGCGGGCGAGACGACGAGGACCTCGGAATCCTCGAGGTCGGCGTCGGGAAGGGCCGAGCGGACGTCGTCGGCCCCCACGGGATCGGTGGCAAGGACGAGCAGCTTCATGGCCGTGGTGCTCCCCCGTGCCGTCGCACGGGAAACGGCGGGCCGGTCAGGCCTGCGCGAGGTCCGCGCGCCCGGCGGCCTCGAGCTGGGACTCGTAGCGCGTCTGCACGGGCTTGACCAGCGGTACGAGCTTGAGGATCTTGGCCACCGGCCCGCGCGCGCTGATCTGCCCGCGGGCCAGTGCGACGGTGACGTTGACCTTGCCCAGCCAGAAGCGGTGGGCGGTGTCGGCATCCATGGCCAGCACCACCTCGGGCTGGAGCTTGGTGACGCCGAACTCGACCTGCGGCTCATCGGCCTCGAGCGCCTTGACCGTGACCTGCGAGTCGGGCCGGCGCATGCGGTACTGGAAGACCGTGTCGGTGCGCTGGAAGCGTGCGCGCAGGTCCTCGTCGGCGATGATGTCCTCGAAGAGCTTGCCGAGGTTCGCGTAGACGTCCTCGGCATCCTTGAAGTAGGGCATCGCCGGGCAGCTTAGTGGGGTAGGCCGTGACCGTGCCCGATCACGACTTCTCCCTCCATCCGCCCGCCGCCCGACTGCTCGAAGGCCGCCGCGCGCTGGTCACCGGTGCCACCAGCGGCATCGGCCAGGGCACCGCCTTCGCGCTCGCCGCCCACGGTGCCGCGGTGGCGATCAACCACCGCGGCAAGGTCGACGAGGCGCGCGCGATGGCCGCCGCCATCGAGGCGGCCGGCGGGCAGGCCGTGCCCGTCGCGATGGACATCAGCGACGAGTCCGACGTGCAGCGCGGCTTCGCCGAGGCCCGCGAGGCGTTCGGCGGCCTCGACCTGCTGGTCAACAACGCCGGCATCGAGAAGCCCTTCGAGCTCGTCGACATGCCGCTCGAGGAGTGGGAGAAGGTCGTCCACGTCAACCTCACCGGGACCTTCCTGTGCACGCGCGAAGCCGCGCGCATCATGCGCGCCGACGAGGCGCCGGGCGCGATCGTGATGATCTCGAGCGTTCACGAGGTCATCCCGTGGGAGCGCTTCAGCCACTACTGCGCGTCGAAGGGCGGCATGAAGCTCTTCGCGCAGTCGGTGGCCAAGGAGCTGGCGCCGCACGGCATCCGTGTGGTGTCGATCGCGCCGGGCGCGATCGCGACGCCGATCAACGAGCCCGTCCTCGAGGACCCCGAAGAGCGTGGCAAGGTCGAGGCGGAGATCCCGCTGGGCCGCTGGGGCGAGGTCTCCGATGTCGCCGACGCCGTCGCCTGGGTGGCCTCCGAACGGGCCCGATACGTCGTCGGGGCCACGATCATCGTCGACGGCGGGATGACGCTCTATCCGAACTTCGTCTAGCGGTACGCTCAGGCCATGGACGACACGCGCGTCACCAACCACATCGAGCAGCTCGTGGCCGAGGAGCACCGGCTGCTGGAGGCGCACTCCGAGGGCGACGGCCTCGGTCCCGAAGAGCACGCGCGCCTGGAGCGGGTCAAGGTCGAGCTCGACAAGTACTGGGACCTGCTGCGCCAGCGGCGCGCGCGCGAGCGCGCGGGCCTCGACCCCGACGACGCCTCGCTGCGCGACGGGAACACCGTCGAGCGCTACCTGCAGTAGGTCCGCCAGGGCGGCGCACGGTACGGGCCGAGATACGCCCGACCGGCGCGACCGCCGGTGCTACGTTCCGCCCAGCCCCCAGCCCAGGAGAACGCCCCGATGGCCACCGCCACCCAGACCTTCAAGAACTTCATCGACGGCGAGTCGGTCGACGCCGCCGAGGGCCGCACCGACGCCGTCCTCAACCCCGCCACCGGCGAGGAGATCGCCCAGGCGCCGAGCTCCACGAGGGAGGACATCGATCGCGCCGTGAAGGCCGCGCGCGCGGCCTTCGAGGGCGGATGGGGGACCAGCACCCCGGCCGAGCGCGCGCTGGCCATCCTCAAGCTGGCCGACGCCCTGGAGGAGCGCGCCGACGAGATCGCCGAGCTCGAGTCGGCCAACGCGGGCAAGCCGATCGAGGCCTTCAAGGGCGACGAGGTCCCGGCCATGGTCGACAACCTGCGCTTCTTCGCCGGCGCCGCGCGCTGCATGGAGGGCAAGGCGGCCGGCGAGTACCTGGAGGGCTACACCTCGATGATCCGCCGCGAGCCGGTCGGCGTCATCGGGCAGATCGCGCCGTGGAACTACCCGATCATGATGGCCGTCTGGAAGATCGGCCCGGCGCTGGCCACCGGCAACACGATCGTCCTCAAGCCGGCGCCGACCACGCCGCTGAGCACGATCAGGCTCGCCGAGATCGCGTCGGAGTTCCTGCCCAAGGGCGTGCTCAACGTCATCGCCGGCGGCAACGACCCCGGCGCGGCGCTGGTCGAGCACGAGGACGTTGACATGGTCTCGCTCACCGGCTCGGTCGAGACCGGCAAGTGGATCGCCGAGCACGCGGCCAGGACGCTCAAGAAGGTCCACCTCGAGCTGGGCGGCAAGGCACC
Source organism: uncultured Actinomycetes bacterium (assembly GCA_963806015.1). GTDB lineage: Bacteria > Actinomycetota > Thermoleophilia > Solirubrobacterales > Solirubrobacteraceae > JAOPZW01. The sequence continues at coordinate 761,399 of CAWDWM010000002.1, forward strand.
GGTGGTCGTCTTCGACGACGTCGACCTCGACGCGGTGCTCGAGACGATCGCCGGCACCGGCTACTACAACGCCGGCCAGGACTGCACGGCGGCCACGCGCGTGCTGGCCTCCAGCGCGATCCTCGACGACGTCGTCAATGGGCTGGCCAAGGAGGCCGACGGCTACGTCATGGGCGACACCCGCTCGGCCGACACCACGCTCGGGCCGCTGAACTCGGCGCGCCAGCGCGAGCGCGTGGAGGGCTTCCTCGAGCGCCGGCCCTCGCATGCGGAGATCGTCACCGGCGGCAGTGAGCCCGACCTGCCCGGCTACTTCCTGCAGCCGACGGTCGTCTCCGGCCTGCAGCAGGACGACGAGATGATCCAGAAGGAGATCTTCGGGCCGGTCATCACCGTCCAGCCGTTCTCCGACGAGGAGCAGGCCATCAAGTGGGCCAACGGGACGCCCTACGGGCTGGCCGCCTCGGTGTGGACGCGCGACGTCGGCCGCGCCCTGCGCGTCGCCAACGCGCTGCGCTTCGGCTGCGTGTGGATCAACGACCACATCCCGCTGGCCAGCGAGATGCCCCACGGCGGCTACGGCCACTCGGGCTACGGCAAGGACCTGTCGATGTACGCGCTCGAGGACTACACGCAGATCAAGCACGTCATGGCGTCGCTGAGCTGAGCTGAGGCTCAGGCGCCGGGCAGCTCGACGACCACGCGGCAGCCGTGCGGGCGCGCGCGCTCGGCGCGCAGCCGCCCGCCGTGGCGACCGACGATGCGGCGCGCCTGCGTGAGGTTCTCCGCGCAGTCGCCGCCGCCCTCGTCGAGGACCTCGAGGCGGACGCCGTCGGGCACGGAGCGCGCGGCGAGCGTCACCATGCCGCCCGCCGGCGAGCGGCGCGCGGCGTGGAGGATGAGGTCGGCCAGGGCGCGGTGAAGGCACTCCGGGTCGCCGACGGTTCGCAGCCGGGCGGGCGCGACGTCGACGCGCACGTCGATGCCCGCGAGCGCGGGGCGCGTATCGTGCGCGGCCCGCGTGAGCAGCGCGCGCACGCCGAAGCTGCGCGGCTCGCGGTCAGGCTCCGGCGCGGCAGCGATCCCGGCGGCCAGCGCGGCGCCCAGCGTCAGGCCGAGCACGAGCGCCACGGGCCCGCAGACCACGAGCGACGCCCCCACCCCCATGCCCACGACCACGCCAAGCGCCGTCACCGGCACCGTGGTGACGATGAGCGTTCCCAGCCTGGTGTTCGATCGCACGCGTTGCATCTGAAGGGGTCCTGCAGTTGCCGGCCACGGCTCCGGCCCTCGGAGGGATGCGTGGTTGAGGGCCGGAGCACGTGGCTGGCGTCCTGGCGAGGGGTGGCCGGGCCGTCCCCCCGGATAGCCCGACCATCTGTTCCGCCTGGTGCCCCCCGGGCGGCCCTGCCTCGCCGTCGTTCACCGCTCCTCTGGACCCTGGGGCAGTCACCCCCGGAGCGATGAAGTGAGATCAGACCTACGGCGCGCGGGGCGCGGCCCCCATCGGCGGGAGGGCGGCCCACAACCGCCACTCCTCGATCCCGCGCTCGCGCGTCTCCCCGGGGACCTCGATGCTTCCGGTCCCCCGGTGCTCTTGGCCACCCCGGCGCGTCGGCCGGGTCTGCTCACGTCGCAGCATCCGATCATCCGCGGCCTTGCGGAGGGCCGTCCCCTCGCTGGTGAGGAGGATCAGCATCAAACGGCGTGCATGTTCGCGACTCGTCATGGCTCTGGCTCCAAGGTTGGTCTGACCCGGGGGCGTGACTTGGCGTGGAACGGTGTTCCAGCCCCGTTCCGCCGTGGGTTCCTCGCTCGCCGCGCCGTCTTGTGACGGCGCGCCTACAGGCCGGGCAGCGAACGCAGCGCGCTGATCGACGGCACGACGAAGTACTCGCCGCCGCGGCAGTCGACGTAGCTGCGCAGGGCCGCCGCCACGCGCGGCGGCTCGCCCTCGATGATGTGGCGCACCTCGCGCCCTGACGGGCCGCTGATCGGATCGGCCTCGCGGCCCAGACCGAAGGCGTTGCCGTCGTTGCACCACTGCGTCTGGACGATCTCGAACTGGCGCGAGATCGAGGCCTGCAGGCAGACGAAGAGCAGCCCGCGCGCCGCTCCGTCGTCGGGCGCGCCCTCGGGCAGAGCCGGGCCATAGGGCATGCCCCGGCGCAGGATCCGGTGGCGCGCGGTCAGCCGGCCCTCCCAGCCGAGCGCGTCGCGCGGGTTCGTGCGCCGCACGTGCGCGCCGCGCGGGCAGCGCAGCCCGAGCTCGTCGTCGCCATAGCGGAAGTCGTTGGCGCGCTCCTTGTCGTTGCCCAGCGCCGGGTCCGGGCCGTCCGGGCGCAGCGCCAGCGGGCTGCCGTCGCGCCAGCGCCCGACCATCTTGGCCGCGACGAGCTCCTCGTCGAGGCGCAGGCGCTGCGCCTGCTCGGCGAGCTGCGCCCGGAAGCCGGCGACGTCCTGGTGGAGCTTGCGCCACACCATGAAGCTCGCGTTGCGATCGAACGGCGCCGGCGGCGCGGGCGGCGGGCCGCGGTCCTCGTCCTCGTAGCCCAGGACGAACTCGCCGGGCTTGACCGCGCGCCACTCGGTGCGGTTCAGCGGCCACCACGGCGCGCGCTTGTACGGGATCCCCTGGCCGCGGATGTCCTCGCGGGCGACGCCCTCGATGGCCGGTTGCGAGAAGCCGTCGGTGAAGCCGAAGTGCTCGCGCTGCTCGCCCAGCAGCCCGGCCGGCTGCACGTGGACGAGCTCGAGGCCGCTGTCCCCCGCGGCCACCTCGAGCTCCCAGCGCCCCGCCTCGGCCTCCAGCGCCTCGGCGCTCTGGGCGTGCACGACGAGCAGGACCTCGAGCTCGTGCAGGTCGTCCTCCCACGTCGCCGGGTCGTCGCCCAGCCGCTCGGCACGCGACGCCATGCCGTCGCGGACCTCCTCGGGGAAGCCGTCGAGGATCCATGCCGGCAGCTCGAGCGCGGTCAGGGCGCGAAACGACAGCGCGACGTTGAGCGTGGTGGCGGGGTGCTGGGCCCACTCCTCCTCGGTCGTCACGGGATCGGCCAGCGCGGCGAGGAAGGCCCGCGCGGCCCGCGGCTCGCGGACGCGGGCGAAGAGGTGGCGGGCGAAGCTGAAGCGCCCCCCGTAGCCACGGACGATCCCGCCCTGCAGCTCGGCGACCTCGATCACCACGCCCTCCACGAGGCCTGCAGCTCCGCGTCGTCGCGGACCGTCGTCTGGGCGGCGAGCGCCGCGACGCGCTCGCGCAGGGCCAGCGCCGCGCCCACCTCCTCGACGCTCGCGTGGGGCGAGCCCACGACGGAGAAGCCGGCCCGCAGCTCGCGTTGGCGCGCCCAGCGCACGACCGCGGCCGGGTCCTCGGCCCCCGGCCAGAACGCGCAGTGGGCCAGCGCCGGGGCGAGCTCGCGGCCCGCGGCGGCCAGCCACGGCTCGATCGGGCCGTCATGATCGGCGGCCAGCAGGATGTAGTGGCGCGTGCGTCCGCGGAAGCGCCGCGGCGGCGGCCGCAGGACCTGCAGGCGCGCGAGATGGGTGCCTGGCACGCGCGCGAACGGCTCGTCGAGGGCGGCGATGGCGGCTCGCGCCGTGTCGGCCTCCCCTTCGCGCAGCGGGGCCAGGATGAGGATCGGTTCGCTCATCGCGAGGGCTCGCGATCGACGTCGACGCAGGCGACGGTCGAGTAATGACGCGCTGTCACAGCAGGCCCTGCACGTCGGTGAGGAAGCGCCGCCACTCCTGGCCGAAGCGCTGCGGATCGTCGACCTCCAGGCGCGGGCGAGCGGCGTCGTGGGCGGCCTGCAGCTTCAGCGCCTGGGCGACCATCGTCGTCGAGGCATCCGGGTAGGCCATCCAGAAGTGGTCGACGGGGTGGCTGTGGTCGGAGATGTACTGCGCCACCGGGCCGAAGCGCTTCGGCCCGGGAAAGCCCTTCGCCCCCCAGTAGAGGCCGTTGATGCGCGTGGGCACGACCCGCACGAAGGCCTCGATGTACTGGACGTCTGAGCCGTCGAAGCTGGTCAGGAAGAGCATCGAGCGCGGGGCCGCGCGGTCGCGCGGGGTCTGGCGGTCGGTGGGCCAGCGCCCGATCAGCGCCCAGCGTGCGAAGTGGATGAACGAGAGGGCGCGCAGCGGCGCAGTCACGCGGCTGGTCAGGGCGCTGACCACCCAGGTGAAACGCACCCATATCGCCCACCACCAGGGAATCGGGCTGAGCACCGTCAACGGCGTCGCGCGCAAGGGCGTCGAACGTACCGCAGATGCCTAGGCGGGGCCCCGAGGCATCCGTAGAGTGGGCCGAGTGGGGGATGCAGTCAGCCAGCGCTCGGACGCAGTCGGCGCGACCGGCGAGCTCCCGCTCCTCGGGCGCACACGCGAGCTCGCCGACCTGGAGGCGACGCTCGACGAGGCCTCTACCGGGCACGGCGCCCTCGTGCTGCTCACGGGCGAGCCGGGCATCGGCAAGACGCGCCTGGCCACCGCGCTGGGCGAGCGCGCGGCGGCCGAGGGCCACCGCGTCGCGTGGGCGCGTGGATGGGACGGCGGCGGCGCGCCCGCCTTCTGGCCCTGGGTGCAGGTCGTGCGCTCGGTGGCGGCCGACCGCGACGACGACGCGCTGCGCGTCGAGCTCGGCGCCGGCGCGCGATGGGTGGCGCAGCTCGCACCCGAGCTGCGCGAGCGCCTGGACCTCCCCGAGGCCGGCGACCTCGAGTCCGAGCAGGCGCGCTTCGCGCTCTTCGACGCCGTCACCGTCTTCCTGCGCAACGCCGCCGCCCGCCAGCCGCTGGTCGTGCTCCTCGACGACCTCCACACCGCCGACCTGCCGTCGCTGCTGCTGCTCGCCTTCCTGGCCCGGGCGGTGGGCGAGACCCACGTGCTCGTGATCACCACCCACCACGAAGCCGGTCCGCCGCGCGGGCCCGAGTTCGAGGCGGTGTTCGGCGAGCTGACGCGCTTCGGGATCCGCGTCGACCTCAGCGGGCTCGAGGACGACGACCTGCGCACCTTGGTCATCCACCGCAGCGGCGCTCAGCCCTCCGAGGAGCTCGTGCACTCCCTGCACACGCTCACCGAGGGCAACCCGTTCTACTCCGACGAGGTCGTGCGCCTGCTGGTGGCCCAGGGCCGCATCGACCAGCCGCTGGGCGAGCGCCTACCGCTGCCCGACGGCGTGCGCGACGCCATCCGCCGGCGCCTGCTGCCGCTGCGCCCGGAGGTCCTCGATGCGCTCAAGGTGGCCGCGGTCGAGGGCCGCGAGTTCCAGCTCGCCACGCTCGAGCGCGCGGCCGGGATCGGCCGTGCCGACCTCTTGGAGCGCCTCGACGAGGCGCTCGCGGTGCAGCTGCTGGAGGAGGCCCCGGGGCCGGCCGGCTCGTTCCGCTTCGTCCACGGCCTCATCCGCGAGACGCTCTACGGCGACCTGACCGCCACCCGGCGCGCCCGCTTGCACGCCGACGTGGGCGAGGCGCTCGAACGGACCTCCGCCAGCGAGGCCGAGCTGGCGCACCACTTCATCGAGGCGGCCGCGGTCGGCGATCCGGCCAAGGCGCTCGAGCATGCGCATCGCGCAGGGCACGAGGCGCTGGCCGCGCTGGCCTACGAGCGCGCCGCCGACCTCTTCGACGCCGCCCTCTCCGCCCTCGACCTGCTGCCAGAGCCCGACGAGCCGCTGCGCGGCGAGCTGATGCTCCTGCGCGGCCAGGCACAGATGCAATCCGGCGGCGACGCCGCCCGGTCGACGCTGCTGGCCGCCATCGAGCTCGCCCGGCGCGTCGGCGACACGGACCTGCTGGCCCGCGCCGCGCTCAGCCTGGGCGGCTTCGGGCTCTCGCCGGGCATGGTCGACGACGACCTCGTGGCCGTGCTGGAGGAAGGGCTCGAGGGGTTGAGCACCGACGGCGGCGCGTTGCGCGCGCGCCTGCTCGTGCGCCTGGCCGTCGCCCTCTATTACTCCGATGCCGCGCAGCGCCGCGAGGAGCTGGTGCAGGCGGCGCTCGGCATCGCGCGCAAGCTCGACGACGCGCCGACCTTGTCCTACGTCCTCGACCAGGGCCACATCGCCACCAACGGGCCCGACACCGCCGAACGCGGCCTGGTCTGGGCGCAGGAGCTGTTCGCGCTGGCCGACACGGCCGGCGACCCCGACCTCTCGGTCCGGGCGCGCTCGTGGCAGATCGACCTGCTGCTCGAGCTCGACGACATCGCCGGCGCCGACATGGCGATCGAGGAGCTGGCGCGCATCGCCTCGGACTCCCGCGATCCGCGGGCCCGCGCCTACATCCCGTTGCACCGCGCGCGGCGGGCGATGATCTCCGGGCGCCTGGAGGACACCGAGCAGCTCATCCACGAGGGCATCCAGCTGGGCTGGAGCCTGCAGGACTCCACCATCCCCATCCTCGCCGGCGCCCAGCTCTTCTGGTTGCGCCTGGGGCAGGGGCGCGTCCGCGAGCTCGAGGATGCGGTGCGCCAGTTCGCCGATCAGCTGCCGGCCATGCCGGCGTGGCGCGTCGCGCTGGCCACGCTCTACCTGCACACGGGGCGCCCTGCAGAGGCGCGGCGCGAGTACGACCGCCTGGCCGACCGCAACTTCGCGACGATCCCGCGCGACAACGTGTGGTCGATGGCCATCGGCATGCTCGCCGAGCTGTCGGAGACCTTCCGCGACGCCGAGCGCTCGGCGCTGCTCGAAGAGCTGCTGATGCCCCTCGACGGGCGCAACGTCGTCACGCCGACGGGCATCTTCGCCGGGCCCGTGCGGCGCTACCTCGCGCTCACCGCGGCAGCGCGCGGCGACCAGGACACCGCCCTCGCCCGCTTGGCCGAGGCGCGCAAGGCGTGCGAGCGCATGGGCTACAAGCCGATGCTCGCCGTCATCGACGTCGACGAGGCCCGCATGCTCGCCCGGCGCGACCAGCCCGGCGACGTCGAACGCGCTCGCGAGCTGCTGCAACGCGGGCTCGATACGGCGGAGGAGGTCGGCGTCCCGCGCCTCGACGAGCGCCTGGCGCGGGCGGCGGCGCTGTTGCCCGCGCAGGATGGCGGGCCCGAACCCACGCCCGCGCCCGCCGAGCCGGCCGCCGGCCCCGCACAGGCGGTGCTGGCCCGCGAGGGCGACGTCTGGCGCCTGGAGTACGAGGGTCGCACGCTGCGCGTGCGCGACGCCAAGGGCATGCGCCATCTCGCGCTGCTGCTGGCCAACCCCGGTATCGAGTTCCACGCCGTCGACGTCGCCACCGCCGCGGAGGGTGGCGCCGCGCCCGCCTCGCAGAGCGCCGACGGGCTCGCTGTGCAGGCGGGCACCGGCGATGCGGGCCCCGCCCTGGATTCCCAGGCCAAGGCCGAATACCGCACACGCCTGGAGGACCTGCGGGCCGAGATCGAGGAGGCCGAGGCCTTCAACGACCCCGAGCGCAGCGCCCGCGCGCGCGAGGAGATGGACTTCATCGCGCACGAGCTGTCGGCCGCCGTCGGCCTGGGTGGGCGCGACCGCAAGGTGGCCTCCGCGGCCGAGCGCGCCCGTGTGAACGTGACGCGCGCGCTGCGGCGCGAGATCCGGCGGATCGCCGACGAGGACTCGAGCCTCGGGCGCGAGCTGGAGACCACCGTTCGGACCGGCACCTTCTGCGCCTACGAACCGGATCCCCGGCGGCCGGTGGCGTGGGACGTGGATGCCGCCTGAGCGCTATGACGCCGTCGTCATCGGTTCGGGCTTCGGCGGCTCGGTCGTCGCCTGCCGGATGGCGCAGGCGGGCGCCTCGGTGCTCGTGCTCGAGCGCGGCCAGCCGTGGCCGCCCGGCGCCTTCCCGCGCACGCCGCGCCAGTGGCGCAGCGCGCTGTGGGCGCCGCGCAACGGCCGCCACGGCCTCTACGAGTACCACCACTTCAAGGGCCTCGACTCGATCACCGCCAGCGGGCTCGGCGGCGGCTCGCTCATCTACGCCAACGTCATGCTGCGCAAGGACCCCGACACCTTCGCCGCCGACGGCCTGCCGCTGGAGCCCGCCGACCTCGACGCGCACTACGACACGGTGCACGCGATGCAGCACGCCGAGCGCTACCCGTGGGCCGACCGCACTCCGAAGACGCGCGCGCTGCTGGACGCCGCGCGCATCGCGGGGCTGAGCGCCGAGCGCCCGCCGCTGGCGGTCGCCTTCGGCGAGCGCCCGGGCCAGCCCTTCGATGACGGCGCCAACCTCCACGGGGCCCCGCGCGAGACCTGCCGCCTGTGCGGCGCGTGCGACGTCGGCTGTCAGTACGGGGCCAAGCACACGGTCGACTTCACCTATCTGACCGCCGCGGTCGACGCTGGGGCCCACGTGCGCACCTGCTGCGAGGCGGGCGCGCTGGATCGCGAGGGCGATGGCTGGCGCGTGCGCTACCGCCAGCACCTGGCGGCGCGCGACGGCCATCCCGAGCACCTGCTCGATCCCGTCGCGCAGGCCGAGCGCGAGGTGCGCGCCGACCGCGTGATCCTCGCCGCCGGCACCTTCGGCTCCACGGGGCTGCTGCTGCGCAACCGCGCCGCACTGCCCGGGTTGAGCCCGCGCCTGGGGCGCGGCTTCTCGGGCAACGGCGACCTGCTGCTCTTCCTCCTCGACGCCGATCGCTACCTCGATCCCGCCACCGGCCCGGTGATCACCGCCTCGGTCCGCGTGCCCGATGCCGAGTCGCCCAGCGGACGCGGCTTCCTCGTCCAGGACGCGGGCGCACCGGCCTTCTCGGAATGGCTGTGGCAGGGCCTCGAGGCTCCCGGCGACCTGGTCCGCGCGCTGCGCCGGCGCTCGGCCGCCGAGGCGTTCGGGACGGCGCGCGCGTCGGCCGCCATGGCGCCGCTGCTGGGCATGGGCCGCGACGTGCCGGGCGGGCGCATGGAGTTGCGCGGCGACCGCCTCGTGCTGACCTGGCGCGGGCAGGCGTCGCGGGCGTACTTCCAGGGCCTGGAGGCGACCGCCCGGCGGCTGGGCCGGGCGCTCGGAGGGCGCGTCGTGCGCCTCGGCGGCCCGTTCGCCCGGCTGCTCAGCGTGCACCCGCTCGGCGGCTGCTCGATGGGGCGCAGCGCGCAGGAGGGCGTCGTGGACTCCTACGGCCGGGTGTTCGGCCATGAGCGGCTCTACGTCTGCGACGGTTCGATCCTGCCCGGCCCGGTGGGCGTCAACCCGAGCATGACCATCGCCGCCCTGGGCGAGCGGATCGCGGAGGAACTGCTGGCATGAGTGCACTGCGCTGGTCGGAGTCGATGAGCGGCCGCGTGTCGTTCGACACCACCGACTACAACCAGGGCTGGTGGCAGGGCACGCCCTGCGCGTTCCAGCTCGACCTCGAGGTCGACGACGTCGAGCGCTTCTTCACCGACGACGAGCACGAGGCGACGTGCCGCGGGTGGATCGACTGCGACGGCCTCGGCGAGCGCATGGCGATCGCCGAGGGGACCTTCAACCTGCTCGTGGCGGCCGACGGCCCGCGCCGGCGCGAGATGCGCTACCGCCTGTTCGCCCACGATCGCGCCGGGCGCCCGGTGACGCTCGCGGGGGTCAAGAACGTCGAGGACGGCTGGTTCAACGACACGTGGGTCGACACGACGACGCTGTTCACGCGCCTCTACACGGGCTGGGTCGCGCGCGACGAGGAGGACGGCGCGACCCCGCTGGCCACGGGGATCCTGCACGTCTCCGCGGGCGGGTTCCTGGCCCTGATCCTGAGCATGCGCGGCTCGGTGCGCGACAAGCTGCGCTACGGCTCCTTCTTCACCCGCTCGCTGCTGCAGGTCTACGTCGGGCGGCGCACGGCCACCGGCTCGACCGACTTCCCCGGCCTGCACCCGGGCTCCGAGCGCTGGCAGGGCTTTGCGCCCGAGCAATGGCACGAGTGCCCGGGGCGCCCCGGCCTGCGCCGGCGCATCCTGGGCGTGCGCACCGAGGACGGGCGCGACCTGACCGTGCACCACATCCGCGGCGACGCGGAGCCCACCGAGGGCCCCGTGCTGCTCCAGCACGGCACCGGCGTGCGGGCGAACCTCTTCTACGGCTCGCCGATGCCGCGATCGATCGTCGACGTCCTCGTCGACGACGGCTTCGACGTCTGGCTGGGCAACTGGCGCGGCTCGATCGACCTGCCGGAGTGCGACTACACGCTCGACGAGGTGGCGCGCTTCGACCACCCCGCGCTGATCGGCGCCGTGCTGCGCGAGACCGGGGCGCAGACGCTCAAGGCGGTCGTCCATTGCCAGGGGTCGACGTCCTTCGCCCTGGCCTGCGCCGGCGGCCTGGTGCCCGAGGTGACCGACGTGGTCTCCAACGCCGTGTCCTTCCACGTCGACGTCCCGCGGCTGTCCAAGCTGCAGATGCAGATGCTCGTGCCGCTGCTGTCGGTCGGCTACCCGGGCTTCGACCCGCAATGGACGCTGCGCCCGACCGCGTTGCGCGCCCGGCTGCTGGCCACGTGGGCGCGCACCGTGCGCCGCGAGTGCCGCGAGCCCGTGTGCCAGATGGCCAACTACACCTACGGCGTCGGCGGCAACATCCTCTGGGCCCACGCGAACATCGACCCGCCCACCCACCGCTGGATCGCCCGCGAGTTCGGCTGGGTGCCGACCACCTTCTTCCGCCAGATGTCGCGCTGCGCCGGGGCCGGGCACCTCGTGGCGGCCTCCGGGTTCGACGAGTTGCCCGACGACGTGGTGTCCTCGCCGCCGCGCAACCGGCCGCGCTGGACCTTCCTCGCGGGGTCGGCCAACCGCTGCTTCCTGCCCCGCAGCCAGGAGCGCTCGTTCGCGTGGCTCGACAGCCTGGAGCCCGGACGCCACGCCCTGGTGGAGGTGCCCGGCTACACGCACCTGGACCTGTTCTTCGGCCGCGACGCCGAGCGCGACGTCTTTGGGCACGTCCGCGATGCGCTGCTGCGTGGAACTTCCAACCCCCGGGGGAGTTAGAGTCGCCGGAGAGGGATTGCTCTGGAAGCCTCAGCACTGCACGCGCCGTCTGGTCTGGGTCGAATCACGGCACACGGTCGGCTGCTGCGCCTGCGCAGCGACGACCAGCTGGTGGCGCTCTTCCGGATGGGCTACGACGACGCCTTCGGGGCCATCCACGACCGCTACCGCCAGCGCCTGTTCGCCTATACGCGCCAGATGCTGGGCGGCGCGCGCTCGGATGCGGAGGACGTCCTCCAGGACGTGTTCCTGCGCGCCTATGGCGCCCTGCGCAACGACGACCGCCCGGTGACGCTGCGGGCGTGGCTGTACCGCGTGGCGCACAACCGCTGTATCGACCACCTGCGCCGGCCGGTGCCGCCGCCGGCCGAGATCTTCGAGCTCTCGCGCACGCCGATGCTCGATCCGCCCGCCGAGACCGCGCGGCGCGAGGACCTGCGCCTGCTCGTGCAGGATGTCCAGCGCCTCCCCGAGCAGCAGCGCTCGGCCCTGCTCATGCGCGAGCTCGACGGCCTCTCCTACGCCGAGCTGGCCGACGCGCTGGACACCTCGGTGCCGGCGATCAAGTCGCTGCTCGTGCGCGCGCGCGTCGGGCTGGTCGAGGCCGGCGAGGCGCGCGACGCGGCCTGCGCGGACATCCGCACCGACCTCGCCCGCGCCCACGGACGCGGCGTGCGCGCCAGCGGGCGCTCGCGCCGGCACGTGCGCGACTGCGACGGCTGTCGCGAGTACCGCCATGCCCTGCGGGGCCCGCGCACGGGCCTCGCGGCGCTCATTCCCGCGCCGCTGGTGACCGCGGCCAACCTGCTGGGCATCGGGGGCGCCTCGTCGGGCGCCGCCGGGGTCGGCGGCTCGGCCGCGGCCGTCGGGGGGGCGACAGCGGCAACGGCCACCGCGACCAAGGTCGTGGCGATCGTCTGCTGCGCCGCCGTCGTCGGCGGTGGCGCCGCCGAGGTCAGCCAGCACGTGCAGGCCGCGGCGCCCACCCACCATGCGGCCGCCCACGTCCGCAGGGTCGCGGCGCCCGTCGGCGCGGTCGCGCCGGTGAAGGCGCCCCTCGCACGGACGATCGACCCGGTCCGCGACGCCGCGACGACGGCCCCGAAGGCGCTCGGCGCTCAGCATCCGGCACCGGCCCGCGTGGCGCCGGCCGCCCACGTCGCCGCGCATGAGCCCGCCGCCACCGGCACCGCCCCTGCCAGCGGTGGCACCGCGGCGCCCGAGGAGGCGCAGACCGGCGGCACCATGGCTCCCGACGAGGGCTCGATGCCCGACGAGGCCGGGGCCACCGGCGCCGCCGGCGCTCCTGACGAGCCGGCGGCGACGCCCACGCCGGCCACGCCGCCCGCGGTCGCGCCGGCCGCCGGGGGCCCGGCACCGGTCGACCCCGCGCTGCCCACCGGCTGACCGCGGCCGGCACCCGGGCGCTATCGTCGCGCTCCGCGATGGATCGCTACCAGGCCACCCTCGAGCACGAGGAGCTGCTCGTCCGGCGCGGGACCCGATCGGGCCTCTACTGCGTCGTCGCGGTGCACTCGACCGTCCGCGGCCCGGCCCTGGGCGGCTGCCGGATGCTGCGCTATGGCGACAGCCGCGCAGCCCTGCGCGACGCGCTGCGCCTGTCGCGGGCGATGACCTACAAGTCCGCCGTCGCCGGGCTCCCGCTGGGCGGCGGCAAGGGCGTGATCATGCTGCCCGACGGGCCGCCGCAGGGTCGCGCCCGCACGGCGGCGCTGCTCGACTTCGCCGACACGGTCGACGCGGTCGGAGGCCGCTACATCACGGCCGAGGACGTGGGCACGTCGGCCCGTGACATGACGGTCATCGCGCGCGGCACCACACACGTATCGGGCCTCTCGCGCGCCCGCGGCGGGTCCGGCGACCCCAGCTCCTACACCGCGCTCGGCGTCGAGGCGGCCGTGCTGGCCTCGGTCGAGCGGGCCTTCGGTTCCACGTCGCTGAAGGGCCGCAGCGTGGCGGTGGTGGGCCTCGGCTCGGTCGGGCTGCGCCTCGCGCGGCTGCTGGCGCGCCGCGGGGCCCAACTGGTGGTGGCCGACATCGACGCGCGCAAGCGCGAGGACGCCGCCCGCCTCGGCGCGCGCTGGGTCAAGCCCGAGAAGGCGATGCTCGCCGCGGTCGACGTGCTATCGCCGTGCGCGCTGGGCGCCGTCCTGGACGACGAGACGGTGCCCGCCCTGCAGGCGCCGGTGGTGGCCGGAGCGGCCAACAACCAGCTGGCCGACGAATCGGTGGCCGATCTGCTCGCCCGCCGGGGCGTCCTGTGGGCGCCGGACTTCGTCGCCAACGCCGGCGGCATCATCAACATCTCGGTCGAGCTCGAGCCCGGCGGCTACGACCCGCGACTGGCGCGCGAGCGCGTCGGCGGGATCGGCGAGACGCTGCGCTCGATCTACGACGCGGCGGCCGGCGGCATGACGCCGCTGGCAGCGGCGATGGCGCTGGCGCGCACGAACCTGTCCGACTCGCGCGCGTAGCGCGCGGCGAGCCATACGGCGTCGTCGCCGACCGGCACGCGCACCACGTCGCCGCGGGCTGCGGCATCGATGAGCGCGTCCTCCGCCGCACCGCGATCGGCCGGGAACAGGCCGGGGCGCATGATCTCGGCCACCTCCGCGGTGACCAGGCCGTACGGGGCCTCGTCCAGCGCCTCGAGCGGCTCCTCGGCCGGCGCGCGGCGCTCGAGCGTCGTGTCGAAGTTGGCGAGGATCACGTCGTAGGCCTCGATCGGCTGAAAGCCCCCGGCCTCCAGGCGCTGGTCGCCGCGCACGAAGACGAGCGAGGGCGCGGTGTAGCGCACCGGGCCGTCGGTGGCGGCGCTCTTGCCCTGGAACTCGGTGGGCGAGCCCGCGGCGGTGCGCGCCAAGGCGCGATCGGCCTCGTAGGCGGCGACGACCGCGGGGTCGTCGATGCGCGCGACGATGGCCTGTGCGTCGAGCCCGTTGACCCGGCGCAGGCCGGCGGCAAGATCGCCGTCCTCGTCGAGGACGAGCGGCGTGGTGAACTGCATGAGCTGCAGCGCGCGGAAGGCGGCGTCGCCCAGCGCGGGGTCCTGCATACGGGCGGCGACGACCGCGCGGCAGGCACGCGACGTGGCGGCCACGTGGTGCTTGGGCTGCGTCTGGAACGGCATCCCGTACTGGCGGAAGTTGCGATAGCCGCGGGCCTGGCGCTGCGGCGTGTAGCCGCGATCGACGTACTGCTGGGCGCGCTCGGTCAGGCCGATGAGGGTGAGCTGCCAGTCGAGCTGGGCGCCGTAGCGCCAGCGCAGCGTGGCCAGGGCCGGCGACGCGGAGTAGGCCCACGGGCAGCCAGGGTCGGAGAAGTGCCGGACGGTGATCGGTTGCACAAGCAACATTGTGGCACCTGGCCGCCCTCGGCACCCGCCGCGCCGCCGCGGCGCGTCACCGTGGTGGCCCGCGTGCGCGCGGTGGCGCGCCGGACGCGGACCCGGCGGTGCCATGTCCACCGGTCGGCGCCCCCTCGATGCCGTCCCCGGCGACCACGACGCTGCCTATCGCGAGCCCGGTCTGTGGAGCACCGGGCGCGCGCGCCGTGGTCGCGCTCACCGCCGCCGGCGTCGCCCTGGGAGGTATGAGCGCGAGCTGCGGGTGTGGCGCACGCCAGTGCGCCGCGGCCGCAGGCGCGGAAGGCGCGCCGGCGGCGGTGGCAGGGACGACCCCGACCGCGCCCGCCACCAGGGCCGCAGTGGCCGCGGTGAGGGGTCGGAGGGCGGGTCGGGTCATGACGAGCATGCTCCACCCCCTATGTGAGAGTTGTCGAAGGAATGCTTGGGAGCCTGCTGAGAGCGCATGGCACACTGGACCGATGGAGAACCTGCCTCATCTCATCGCCGTCAACGTCGGGCGCCCGGCGCCGCTGGCCGTCGGCGACGACGTGGTGCGGTCGGGGATCGTCAAGCGCCCGGCCCCCGGCCCCGTCGCCGTGGGCTCGACGGGACTGGCCGGCGACGAGCAGGCCGACCGCCTCAACCACGGGGGCCCGTACAAGGCGGCCTACGCGTACGCCCGGGAAGACGCGGCCTTCTGGGAGGCGGAGATCGGGCGCCCGCTCGAGCCCGGTGCCTTCGGCGAGAACCTCACGCTGGCCGGCGTCGACATCACCGGCGCGCGGATCGGCGAGCGCTGGCGCATCGGCTCCGCCGAGTTCGAGGTCAGCGGCCCGCGCGTCCCGTGCTCGAAGCTCGGGGGGCGGATGGGCGACCCGCGCTTCCCCAAGCGCTTCGTCCTCGCCGGGCGCCCGGGCGCCTACCTCTCGGTCGCCGTGCCCGGCACCCTGCAGGCGGGCGACGCGATCGCGGTGGTCGACCAGCCCGACCACGACGTGACCGTCGGTCTCGTCTTCGAGATCGCCCTGCGCGACCGCGCGCGACTGGCGGAGCTCGACGCCGCCCGCGCCGACATGAATCCCGAGCTGCTGAGCTGGCTCTACCGCGCCGCGTAGCCGCGGCTCACGGCTCGCCGAGCAGCGAGAGCTGCGGGCGCTCGACGCCGGCCGGCAAGCGGCCCTCCTCGTCGAGCTTGTCCAGATGGGCGGCCAGCGTGACGGTGGCCGCCGGGCGCAGCGCGGAGGGCGCGTCGCTCCACACGCGGTCGAGCAGATCGTCGGCCGTCCGCAGCCCGGCGTCGAGCGCCGCCACCAGCCGTTGCTCGCGGTCCATGCGATGCGCGAGGTACTCGTCGAGCTTGGCGGGCGCGTCGAGCACGACGGGACCATGCCCGGGACAGATGACCCGCAGGCCCATCACCCGCAGCCGCCGCAGCGCGCTCAGGTAGCCGCGCAGAGCGCCGGGGTCGGGGTAGAGGAAGACCGAGCCCTGGCCCAGCACGGCGTCGCCCGAGAAGCAGGCGCTGCCCGCGATGTAGGCGAGATGGTCCGCGGCGTGGCCGGGCGTCGCGATCGCGCGCAGCGGGCCGAACTTCTGGCCGTCCTCCAGACGCACGTCGGCGCCCTCGTAGCGCGCGGCGGCCACCGGCACGTCGCCGGCGCGGCGGCGCAGCTCCGCCACCGCCTCGACGTGGTCGAGGTGGTCGTGGGTCACGGCGATCCCACCGATCCCGCCGCGATCGTGCGCGTCGCTGAGGATGCGCTGCAGGTGCGCCTCGGCGTGCGGGCCGGGATCCACGACGAAGCAGGGGTTGCGACCCACGAGCCACGTGTTCGTGCCCCGCAGCGTGAAGGGGCCCGGGTTGTCGGCGGTGATGAGGCCGATGTCGTCCATCAGCGCCGCAGGAAGCGCCGGCGCGGGCCGGGTTGCAGGAAGTCGGGGACGCCGCGGCGCACCGGGTAGGCGACGCCGGTCGCGTCGCACAGCAGCTGGCCGCGGTGGGCGCTGAGCGGCGCCTTGGTCGCCGGGTCGGCCAGCAGGTCCAGCGCGCGGGCCGCGAACGGCCCCTCGCCGCGCGCGCGGCGGCTGGGCTCGTAGTCGCCCGCCTTGCGCGCGAGCACCCGCACTGAGTGAAACCACGCGCGGCCGCGGCCCTCGAAGGCGGCATCGAAGGGCACCAGCGCGCCGAGCAGGAGCGCCACGAGCTCGTGCAGCTCGCGCATCGCGTCGGCCTCGGGTCGCGTGGCATCCACGGCGCCCATCTTGCTCGCGTTGTGCAGCGTGTTGTAGAGGCCGCCGGTGGCGTCGACGTCGGTCAGCACGTCGACGAAGCCGATCTCGCGGCACACGCGCTCGAAGAACGGCGGCGTGAGGCGCACGTAGTCGTCGGGGTAGCCGTGCAGCCACCACACGAAGGGCATCACGTGGACCATGACGCCACCCGGGCGCAGGACCCGGTGGCACTCGGCCAGCACCTCGTGCGGGTAGGCGATGTGCTCGAGCACGGAGTTCGAGGCGACGCGGTCGACCGCGCTCGAGCGCAGGGGCAGCGCCGTGGCGTCGGCCACGATGTCGACCGGGTGCGCGGGATCGACGTCGAGGCGGATGAGCTCGGCCAGGCCGTCGGCCTCGGCGAGCTCGCGCGTGCGGTCGTCGGGGAACGCGGTCCACGTGCCGAGCTCGAGGTGCACGGCACCCGCACGCTCGGTCGGTGCGTAGGCCGCGGCGCGCGCGGCGTCCCATTGCGCGCCGGCGCCGGGCAGCAACGGGTTGACGCCGTCGAGCAGATGCGGCCGCCACGCGCCCAGGTGCTCGTGCAGGGTGGCCACCAATGCGTCGGCCTGGGCCGGCGCCCTGGACCGGATGGCCTCCTCAACGAGGTCGAAGAGGCGCCGGACGCGCTCGGGGTCGGCCCGCCGGGCCACGGAATCGACACTCGGCCGGCCGCTCACCCGTGGGATCATGCCAGCGTGCCGCCGATCGACCGTCTCAGCGCGCTCGACTCCGCCTTCCTGGACCTCGACAGCGCCCGGGCCCCGTTGCACGTGGGCTGGACGATCCTCGTCGACGGCCGCGCGCCCTCGCTGTCGGCGCTGCGCCGCCACGTCGAAAGGCGCCTGGAGCACGTGCCGCGCTTTCGCCGGCGCGTCGCGCACCCGCGGCTCGGGCTGGGCGATCTGCATTGGGTCGACGACGCCGGCTTCGACATCGCACGCCACGTGCAGGCGATGAAGCTGGCGCCGCCCGCGGGCCCGGGCGAGCTGCGCGAGCTGACGGGGACGCTGCTCTCGGCGCCGCTGGACCCCGGCCATCCGCTCTGGCGGATGTACCTCGTCAGCGGGCTGCGCGGCGGCGGGTGGGCGGTCGTGGGGCAGGCCCACCACGCGCTCGTCGACGGCATCGCGGCGGTCGAGGTGGCCATGCTGCTCTTCGACGCGACCGGCTATCCCCCGGCGCCGTCCACGCCCGCGCGCTGGGCGCCCGCTGCGCCGCCCTCGACGCCGGCCACCATGGCGGCCTTCACGCGCAGCCGGCTGGTGGGCGCCGCGCGGGCCGCGCGCGCGACCGCCGTCACGATGGCCCACGCCGGCGACCTCCCCGACGCGGTGCGCCAGCTCGCGACGCCGGCTCCCGCGACCGGGCTGAATCGCTCGGCGACCAACCGCCGCACGGTGGGCTTCGGGGTCACGTCGCTGCAGGGCGCCCGCGAGGCGGGCCACCGCCACGGCGCGACGATCAACGACGTCCTGCTCGCCGCCTCCACGCTGGCCATCGGTCGCGCCCTGCGCCGGCGCGGCGAGCGGCCGGCCGCGGTCAAGGTGCTCGTCCCGGTCAACGTGCGCGGCGGGGGCGAGGCCGCCGCCATGGGCAACCGCATCTCGTTCGTCACCGTCTCGCTGCCGGTGGCGATCACCGATCCCATCGACGTCCTGCGGCGCGTGCACACCGAGACCCAGGCGCGCAAGGCCGGTGGTGGCGCCGGGCCACTGGAAGCGCTGGCGGAGCTCGCGGAGCTGATGCCCGGCCGCGTGCGGCGCGTCGTGGCGCGCGCCGCCTCGCACGCGGCGTCCTTCAACGCCGTCGTCTCCAACGTGCCGGGCCCGCCGGTCGAGCTCGACCTCCTGGGGCGCCGCGTGAACGCGATCTTCCCCGCCGTACCCTTCCTGCAGGGCCACGCGGTGTCGATCGGTGCGCTGTCCTATCGCGGGCGGCTGCACTGCGGCGTCTACGCCGACGCCACCGTGGTCCCCGATGCGGTCGACATCGCCCGCGACCTCGAGGCCGCCTTCGACGCGCTGCGCGTCATCCCGCGCGCGCCGGACACGCCGTGGCGCGCCCGCGCCGTGTCGCGCCGTCAGCGCGCGGCGAAGCGGTAGACCGGGCCGTTGAGCGACGTCACGTAGACGCGCCCGGCGGCGTCCTCGCCGAACGAGGAGACGCCGGAGATCGCGGGCACCGACAACGTGCGGGTCGACGCGCGCCCGGTGTGCAGGGTGGAGACGCGCAGGTGCGAGTTGCAGAAGTCGCCGTACACGTAGCGGCCGTACAGCCCGGGCACGCCGCGGTCGCGCACGACGTAGCCGCCCGTGATCGAGCAGAAGCCGGCCTGGTGGCTGTGCGTGATGACGGGGAACACCGCGCCCGGGGCGGGCTCGTCGAAGTTGCGCCGCCGGCCCTCCCAGGGGCGCCAGCCGAAGTTCGTCCCGCGCGCGCCCCCCTTCTTGACGAAGTCGATCTCCTCGACCTCGTCCTGCCCGACATCGCCGATGACGAGGTTGCCGTTGGCGCGGTCGAAGGAGAAGCGCCACGGGTTGCGCAGGCCGTAGGAGTAGATCTCGCCGCGCGCCCCCGCGCGCCCGACGAACGGGTTCGACGACGGGATCGTGTACGGCCGCCCGCCCGATGCCCGCGGGTCGATGCGCAGGATCTTGCCCAGCGGCGAGCTCAGCGACTGCGCGTTGCCCCGCGCTCCGTGCTGATCGTTGCCCCCGCCGCCGTCGCCCGTGCCGACGTACATGAGCTTGTCGGGGCCGAAGACCATCAGGCCGCCGTTGTGGTTGGGCTCGGGGTCGTCCATGCGCAGCACGAGCCGCGCGCTGCCGGGGTCGGCGCTGTCTGCGCCGGCGCGGTGGTACTCCCAGATCGCCTCGCTGCCGCTCTTCTCGGTGTAGTAGACGTAGAAGAGCCCCGACTGCGCGTAGTCCGGGGCGAAGGCCATCGAGAGCAGGCCCTGCTCGCCGCCGGCGGTGACCTTCGAGCGGATGTCCAGGAAGGGCTTGGCCAGGGTCCTGCCGCCGCGCACGACCACGATCTGCCCCGCCTGCTCGACCACGAAGATCCGCCGCCGGTCGCCGGGCGGCGCGGTGACGTACAGCGGGCTCTGGAAGTCGCCGACCTTGACCAGGCGCACGCCGCGGCTCGCGGCCGCGGTGCCCTGGGCGGGACTGACGCTGGCCGTGTCGTCGTTGGTGCTCGCCGTCGCGTTGGTGCTCGTCGAGGTCTGCTCGGCGTTCGAGTCCGAGCCACAGGCCGCGACGAGCGCGGCGGCAACGACGGCGAGCGCGACGGCTGAGCGGAGCATCCGGGCAGGATGCCATGGCCTTGTAACGCCGGTCGCACCGGGGTTGACTGGTGCGCCATGAGCGAGCGCAGCTGCGATGTCGTCGTGATCGGTGCCGGTCCCGCCGGGGAGGT
This sequence comes from uncultured Actinomycetes bacterium, assembly GCA_963806015.1. Taxonomy (GTDB): domain Bacteria; phylum Actinomycetota; class Thermoleophilia; order Solirubrobacterales; family Solirubrobacteraceae; genus JAOPZW01. The sequence continues at coordinate 781,399 of CAWDWM010000002.1, forward strand.
GTGTGCCGGGCGCCTGTCCGATGCGGGGCTCGAGGTCGTGATCGTCGAGGAGCACTTCGTCGGCGGCGAGTGCTCGTTCTACGGCTGCATGCCCTCCAAGGCGCTCCTGCGCCCCGGCCAGGTGCTGGCCGAGGCCAAGCGCATCCCGGGCACCGCCGAGACGATCGACGGCCTCGACGTGCCGGCCGTCTTCGAGCGCCGCGACGAGGTGATCAACCACCTCGACGACGACAACCAGACCCCGTGGCTCGACGCGCACGGGATCGCGCTGGTGCGCGGCCATGGGCGGATCACCGGCGAGCGCACCGTGCAGGTGGGCGACGAGACCCTGACCGCGCGGCGCGCCGTGGTCATCGCCACCGGCACCGAGGCCGCGATACCGCCGATCCCGGGCCTGCGCGAGGCGCGCCCGTGGACCAACCGCCAGGCGGTGACCGCCGGCGAGGCGCCCGCCAGCCTCGTCGTCATCGGCGGCGGCACCGTCGGGGTCGAGATGGCCACAGCGTACGCGTCGTTCGGCACCAGCGTGACGGTGATCGAGGCGAGCCCGCGCGTGCTGGCCCGCGAGGAGCCCTTCGCCGGGGAGGAGGTGTGCGCCGCGCTGGCCGACGCCGGCGTCGAGATCCGCGCCGACACCCACGTGACGGCCGTCGCGCGGAGCAACCGCCGCGTCAGCGTCGAGCTCGAGGACGGCTCGAGCGTCTCGGGCGACGAGGTCCTCGTGGCCGTCGGCCGGCGCATCCTGTCGGCCGATCTGGGCGTCGAGGACCTCGGCGTGGAGCCCGGGCGCCCGATCGAGGTCGACGACACGCTGCGCGTCCCCGGCCACGACTGGCTCTACGTGATCGGCGACGCCAACGGCCGCGCACTGCTCACCCACATGGGCAAGTACCAGGGCCGCGTCGCGGCCGACCGCATCCTCGGCCGTGACGTCCCGCTGCGCAGCGACGGCGCGCTCAGCCCGCGCGTGACCTTCACCGACCCCCAGGTGGCCGCGGTCGGCCACACGCTGGCCAGCGCCCAGGAGGCCGGCATCGACGCCCGCGCGGTCGACGTCCCCACGGGGGGCAACGCCGGCGGCACCTTCGTCGGCCCCGGGGCCCCGGGCACCGCCCGCATCGTCGTCGACGAGGACCGCCGCATCATCGTCGGCGCCACGTTCACCGGCCCCGAGGTCGCCGAGGCCCTCCACGCGGCGACGATCGCCGTCATCGGCGAGGTCTCCCTCGACGACCTCTGGCACGCCGTGCCGTGCTTCCCGACGCGCAGCGAGCTGTGGTTGAAGCTGCTGGAGGAGTACGGGATGTGAGGTCGTCGTCCGCGTCGCGCTGGCGTCGCGGCGCGGCGTTCAACTGCCTCATCGAGGGAAGGGAGTCCCGGCGCTCGCTCGGGTCCCTGGCACGTTGCCGGCGATGCGCGCGACGAGACGATCGAGGAGTTCGTCGGGTATATGCCGACAAACTCCCCGGTCGTTCGCTCGACAAGTGCCGACGCGCCAGGGGCGCCGCCCGCGCCCGGCCGCCGCGGACTTTCCTCGTTGATGCAGTTGGACGCCGCGCAGCGCCGCCTACGCCTCGCGGACGACCGCGACCGTCCGATCCGCTTCGCGCAACACGCTCCACCCCGCCACCGCATCCGGCCCGCGGAACAGCGAGTCGACGACCGCCGTCGGCCCCGCCAGCCCGCGCCCGCCCTCCTGCGACAACCGCGCGTCGTGGAACAGCACCGCGCCGCCGGGCTCCACGAATCCGTGCCAGCCCTCCCAGTCGGCGCGCACGCCCTCCTCGCTGTGGTCGCCGTCGATGAAGACGAGGTCGACCGCGCCCTCCCAGCGCTCGGCGACCGCGGCGCTGTAGTCGACGTGCCAGATCACCCGCGGGCCGGCGTGGCGGCGCGCCGCGCGGGCCACGACGCGCCGACTGGCCCCCTCGGTCGCCCCCCAGCCCGCCGGGAGCGCCCAGCCGTGGTGGCCGAAGGGGTCGACGAGGTGCAGCTCGGCGCCCGGCTCGAGGACCTCGCACAGCACGACGGCCGAGGATCCCTCGTAGACCCCGAGCTCGACGACGCGCCGGCGCCCGCCCGCCGTCGCGCGCAGGACCGCCGCGTCGTCGTCGGAGTGCATAGTGCGCGGCGGGATCAGCCCGGCGCCGACGAAGACCGAGCGCAGCCGCACGTCGTCGCGCAGGCGGTCGGGCGCCAGGCGGCGGATGGCCTTGGGCAGCGCCATCAGCGCGCCGGCTCGATCGTCCCGCGGACCTCGCCCAGGGCCAGCGCGTCGCCGCCGGCGCCACGCAGGACGACCTCGTCGCCGTCCTCCAGGAAGGTGCGCGTCGACCCGTCGGCGAGCGCGATCGGCTGGGCCCCGTTCCACGACAGCTCCAGCAGCGAGCCCCGCTGCCCGCGCTCGGGCCCCGAGATCGTGCCCGAGGCGAACAGGTCGCCCACGCTCAGCGATGCGCCGTTGACCGTCATGTGGGCGAGCTGCTGGGCCGCCGACCAGTAGAGATGGCGGGCGTTCGGGCGCGCGACGACGGTGCCGTTGAGCTCGATCTCCAGCTCGAGGTCGAGCGCCCAGGGCTCCTCGCGCAGATAGGGCAGCGGGGCGGGCTCCTGGGCCAGCTCGGCGACGCGGCGATCGAGGATCGCCTCCAGCGGCGTGACCCACGCGGCCACCGAGGTGGCAAACGACTTGGCCAGGAACGGGCCGAGCGGGCGGTACTCCCAGGCCTGCACGTCGCGCGCGCTCCAATCGTTGACCAGCAACGCGCCGAAGACGTGGTCGAGCGCCCGCTCCACGGCCACCGGCTCGCCGAGCGCGCTCGGCACGCCGACCACGAAGCCCAGCTCGAGCTCGACGTCCAGGCGCCTGCTGGGGCCGAAGACCGGGGCGTCGGCGCCCGCCTCCAGGCGCTGCCCGCGCGGGCGGCGGATCGGGGTTCCGCTGACCACCACCGTGCCCGAGCGACCGTGATAGCCGACGGGTAGGTAGCGCCAGTTGGGCGGCAGCGGATCGGCATCGGGACGGAACAGCCGCCCGACGTTCGTCGCGTGGTCCAGCGACGAGTAGAAGTCGACGTAGTCGCGCACGACGACCGGCAGCAGCAGCTCGACGTCGGCGAGGGCCACGGTGGCCGGCTCGGCATCGGGCCCGGTGGCGAGTGCGCGCAGGGCCTCGCGCACGCGCGCCCAGGTCTCGCGTCCCGCCGCCATGAACGCGTTGAGCGACGGCTGCGCAAAGAGCGCGGGATCCTCGTCGAGCGGCCCGTCGGTGGCCAGCGCGGCGAGGTCGAGCACGCCGTCGCCCAGACGCGCGCCCACCCGCGGGTCCTCGCCCGCGCGCCGGAAGACCCCGTAGGGCAGGTGCTCGGGGCCAAACCCGGTCACGGCGGTGATGATGCCATCCACCCGCTACGCGGCGAGCGCCGCGCCCGAGGCCGGCGCCTGCCACAGGTGCTGCGAGGCGTACGAGCGCCACGGCGCCCAGGCCGCGGCGAGGGCGCGGGCGGCGCGCGGATCGTCGGGACCACCGAGACGCCGCAGCGCGTGGCGCACGCCGAGGTCCTCGGCGAGGAAGACGTCAGGGTCGCCGAGCGCGCGCATCGCCACGTAGCCCGCGGTCCACGGCCCCACCCCGGGGAGGGCGAGCAGGCGCCGGCGCGCCTGCGCGCGGTCGACGCCGGCGTCCAGGCGCAACTCGCCATCGGCCAGCGCGCGGCACAGCCCCACGAGCGCCCGGGCGCGGGCGCGGGGCATGGCCAGGCGCGCGGGATCGAGAGCGCCGAGCACGGCCGGGGCCGGGAACAGCGCGGTCACCGTCCCGCGCGGGCGGGGCAGCGCCTCGCCGTGCGCGGCCACCAACCGCCCGGCGGCAGTGCGCGCGGCGGCGAGCGATATCTGCTGGCCCAGGACGGCGCGCACCGCGAGTTCGGCCCCGTCGACGGCGCCGGGCACGCGCAGCCCCGGTGCGGCCCTGACCAGCGGACCGAGGAGCGGATCGGCGCCGAGATGCTCGGCAACCACATGCGGATCGGCGTCGAGGTCGAGCAGCCGCCGGCAGCGCTCACCCGCCGCGGCGGCGTCGCTGCGGTCCGCCAGCCACAGCCGACAGCCCACGCTGTCGGCGCCGAGCTCGAGCTCGACCACGCCCGGACCGCCCGGCAGGCGCAGGCTGCGCCGGTAGACGTCGCCGGCGACCTCTTCGACGCCGGGAACCGCGCGCACGGCCAGCCAGCCCAGCAGCGAGTCGGCGGCGAGCGGCGCGCGGAACTTCAGGCGCAGCTCCGAGCTCACGACCTCACTGTTGCACGCCGCGTGGCTAGCGCGCGGTGACCAGCGCCGTGCCTCCCAGCAGCAGCGCGAAGCCGAGCAAGCGCGCCGGCGTGAGGCCGACGCGGTCGAGCCCGAGGAACCCGAAGCGGTCGAGGATCGCGGACACGACGACCTGTCCCGAGACCGTGGCCGCGACGACGCCGCCGGCGCCCAGCGTGCGCACGGTCACCAGCGAGACCGACACGAGCACGGCGCCCATGAGCCCACCGGTGAGATAGAGCGGCGGGATGTGCGGCACCCGCCGCACCTGGCCCGCCTCGCCGAGCGCGACGGCGATCGCCCCCAGCACGATCGCCGAGATCCCGGTCGAGATGAACGCGGCGGCCACCACGCTCGTGCGCTTGCCCAGCTCGGAGTTGATGGGCGGCTGCAGCGCGATCAGCGCACCGACGCCGATGGTTGCGAACACGGCGAGCAGACGGGTCATGGCGCTCCATTCCGCGGCCGAGACGCTTACCCTCCCGCAGCTGTGACGACGATTCCCGAGACCTTCCCCGCCTTCCTGGCCACCCGGCGCGACGACGGCGTCGATCGCGGCCCCGCCTCGCTCGCCGCCGCCGATCTCGGCGAGGGCGAGGTCACCATCCGCGTGCGCTGGTCGAGCATCAACTACAAGGACGCGCTGGCGACGATCCCCAGGGGCCAGGTCGCGCGCATCTCGCCGCTGGTGCCGGGCGTCGACCTCGCCGGCGAGGTGGTCGCGTCCGACGACCCGGCCGTGGCGGTCGGAGGCGAGGTGCTGGTCACGGGCTACGACCTCGGCGTCGCGCACCACGGCGGCTGGGCACGGCACGCCCGGGTGCCCGCGGCGTGGGTCGTCGCGCTGCCCGACGGGCTGTCAGCGCGCCAGGCGATGGCGCTCGGCACGGCCGGGCTCACGGCCGGCCTCTCGATCCACGCGCTCGAAGCCCACGGCCTGCGCACCGACGACGGGCCGGTGCTCGTGCTCGGCGCCAGCGGCGGGGTCGGCAGCACCGCGGTCGGAGCGCTGGCCGCCGCCGGCTACGAGGTCTGGGCCGCGACGGGCAAGGCCGGGCAGGCCGACTACCTGCGCAGCATCGGGGCCCACGAGATCGTCACGCGCGAGGAGACGACGGCCGATTCCGACCGGCCGCTGGAGAAGACGCGCTGGGCCGCGACGGTCGACCCCGTCGGCGGCAGCGCCACCGCCTACGCCCTGCGCACGACGCGCTACGGCGGGGCCGTCGCCCTCAGCGGCCTGACCGCCGGCACGACGCTGGCCACGACGGTGCTCCCCTTCATCCTGCGCGGCGTCAGCCTGCTGGGCATCGACTCGGTGGCGGCGAGCCCCGAGCTGCGCCGGGAGGTGTGGTCGCGCCTGGCCTCCGACCTGCGCCCGCGCGGGCTCGACGACGCGATCGCGCGCGAGGTCACGCTGGAGGGCATCGAGCCCGTGCTGGACGCCCTGCTCGCGGGCGAGGCCGTGGGGCGCACCGTGGTGCGCCTGGACTAGTGCCCGACCGCGACGGTGTAGGAGGACGTGGCGGTGAGCAGGTCGCTCACGACGTCCTGGCGGATCACGTGCCGGCCGGCCGCCAGCAACACCGCGAGCCCCACCCAGCCGTGGGCGACGAACGGGTCCGGGCCGGGTGGGACGCCGATCAGGTTGTCGGGCGGCAACTGCACGGTGCGCTGCGGAGAGACCGTCTCGAAGGCGCGCGCGTGCAACTCGACCGGCGGCGCGCCATCGATGGAGAAGCGCGTCGAGTGCACGTTCGCGCTCGCGTCGAACTCCCGCGCGCAGGCACGCTGTGCCTGCGCGCCGACGGGGAACGGCGGCTCGAGCTCGTCGCATGCCGCCGAGAACCCGACCAGGAACACGGGCATGCCCAGCCGCGCGGTGCACGTGAAGCCGGCCGCTGACCCGGGAGCGACGATCGGCGCGAGGACAGCCCCGCCGGCGATGTGCGCGCACGGGTCCCCGGCTCCGGCCACCGGGTTGCTCGCCACCGGCAGGGAGAGGATCCGCGTCCAGTACTGCTCCAGCAGCGCACCGCCCACCACGTTGCCGCCGGGGAGGATCACGGGCCTGGCGGCCTGCGCGGGCGAGGCGGCGAGCGCGAAGGCGGCGGTCACCGCGAGTATCAGCGATGCGACGGTCCTCACCCGCCGCGCAGCCTACTCCTGACTGCGCCAGGCGATGCTCTTGCGCCGCCCGCTCGCCGCGACCGCGGGACGGGCCGGCACGCGAACGGGCTGGGCGTCGGCGACCGCGTCCATCGCCTCCAGGATGTTGCGCAGGTTGACGATCAGCGCACCGTGGACCGGCCGCGGCGTCGTCTCCCCGCCCGCGGCGAACAGCCCACGCGCCATGGACTCGAGGTCCTCGCGCGCCCGCGTGATGGCGTGCGCGTCCGCTTCGCTCACCGCCGCCCCGGCGCGCGCGACCAGATCGAGCCATTCCTCGCGGAAGCCGGGATCCCAGTCGCCTCCGGAGGCGGCGGCGCGGCCGATCGTGCCGGCCATGCTGCGGGTGTCGGCGATCGCCTGCTCCAGCCGCGCGAGCAGCGGCACCAGCGCGTGGGAGGCGTCGACGCGCGCGGCCGCCGCGCGGCGCAGGTTCAGGCGGCCGCTCTCGCGCGCCTGCCGGAAGACCGCCCACGCGTCGGCGATGTCGTGGTCGAGCTCGCGGGTCCGCTCGACCCACCGCTCGGCCTCCTGCGCGTCGCGCCCCTCGCGCATGCCGCGCGCGATGTCCGAGAGCAGCTCGCCGAGGCGGTCGTCGATGACGTCGACCTGCCGCGCCGCGGTGCGGTCGCGCAGCGGCGGCCAGACGAGGAGGTTCACGAGCAGGCCGACGGCGATCCCGATCACGGTGTCCGACAGCCGCGCCCCGAGCATGCCGAGGTCGCCGCTGTAGCCGGCCAGCAGCACGACGAGCGCGGTGGCCGCTGCGGTGGTCGACTCGTCGCGCAGCGCGCGCGTGGTGCCGGCGGCCATCGCCAGCAGCAGCATGACCCCCAGCGACGCCGCGTTGACGCCGAACACGGCTCCGGCGGCGAAGGCGAGCAGCACGCCCAGGAGGGCGGCACCGACCTGCTGCAGGCCGCGCGCGAACGTGCGGTACACGGTGGCGTGCACCGTCAGCAGTGCGGCCCAGGGTGCGAGGAACGGTTGCGGCAGGCCGAAGACCGCCTTCGCCACTGCCCACGCGAGCACCGCGGCGCCCACGGTCTTGACGACCTGGAAGGCGTTGCCCCACATCACGGGGTCTTTGAGACCGTTGCGCGCGGCGCCCATCGGCCAGGTATGCCCGAAGTTGGCCGAACGACCACCTTGCCTGTTCAGACCAGGGCGGCTAGGACTTCGGCATCGATCAACGAGCGTGCACCTCGGTCGCGATCGTCGGCGGTGGTATCGGCGGCATCGCGGCGGCGCTGTCGCTGCTGCAGGCCGGGTTCGACGTGCACGTCTACGAGCGCGCAGCGGCGGTCAGCGAGGCCGGTGCGGAGATCCAGGTCAGCCCCGACGCGTCGCGGGTCCTGCATCGTCTGGGGCTGGCCGACGAGCTGGCGCGGATGGGCGTGCGGCCGCTCGCCTGGCACCAGCGCCGCTAGAACGACGGGCGCACGCTGCTGCGGGCGGACCTCGGCGACGCGGTCGTCGATGCCTTCGGCTTTCCGCACTACCAGACACACCGCGCCGATCTGCTGGGCGCTCTCGTCGGCGCGCTGCCGCCCGAGCGCCTGCACGTCGGGCATCTCTTCCGCAGCCTGGTCGACCACGGCGATCGCGTCGAGGCGACGTTCGCGAACGGCACGACGATCGAGGTCGACCTCCTCGTCGGCGCCGGCATCCACCCGGCCGTCCGCGAGATGCTGTTCGGTCCGCAGGATCCGGTCTTCACCGGCTGTGCCGCAGCGCGCGCGTGACGCAGCCATGGGCGGGCGGCGGGACCGACTTCGCCCTCAAGGCCGTCGAGTGGATCTACGCGCACGACGCGGCGGCGGTCGACGCGTCCTCGCCGACCGCCTAGGACGCTGACGGTCAGGCCGTGCCGGCGCGGGAGTCGACCAGCTCCTGGGCGGCGCGCAGCTCCTGGCTCGGCGAGGACCCGTTGGAGTGCCCCAGCCCGGCGGCGACGCGCGCGCCGATCTGCGCGTCGACGCGCGACCAGTAGGCGATCACCCGCAGCTGCATCTCCGGCGACACCTCGTCGGAGGCGTGGCCGACGATGTTGCCCACGAGCGCCTCGCGGGCCGCGTCGTCCATCACCTCGCGCACGAGCGTCCCCGGCTGGGAGAAGTCGTCGTCCTCGGCGTGCTTCTCATAGGCGGTGCGCGCGAGCTCGGCGGCGTCGACGTCCCAGCCGATCTCGGTGCCCTTCGCCGGATCGGCCGCGGGGCCGCCGTAGGAGTTGGGCGCATAGACGGGCTGGTCGCCGGCGTGGTGGTAGGTCATGTGCCCCTCCTTGTTGTAGGAGTGGACGGGGCACTGCGGGCGGTTGATCGGCAGCTGCTCGTAGTTCGGGCCGATGCGGTGCAGATGGGTGTCGTGGTAGCTGAAGATGCGCGCCATCAGCATCCGGTCGGGCGACAGCCCGGTCCCCGGGACGAGGTTGGACGGGTTGAAGCTGGCCTGCTCGACCTCGGCGAAGAAGTTGGCCGGATTGCGATCGAGCACCATCCGCCCCACCTCGATCAGCGGGTAGTCGCCCTTCGGCCAGACCTTGGTGAGGTCGAAGGGGTTGAAGCGGTAGTCCGCCGCGTCGGCGAACGGCATGATCTGCACGGAGAAGGTCCACTCGGGGGCGTCGCCATCGGCGATCGCGCGGTGGAGGTCGCGGCGGTGGTGGTCGCCGTCCTCTCCGGCCATCCGCGCGGCCTCGTCCTCGGTGAGGTTGCGGATGCCCTGGACCGTCTTGAAGTGGTACTTGACCCAGAAGCGCTCGCCGGCGGCGTTGATCCACGAGTACGTGTGGCTCGAGAAGCCGTCCATGTGGCGCCAGCTGGCGGGGATCCCGCGGTCGGACATCAGGATCGTGACCTGGTGGGCGCTCTCGGGCGACAGCGTCCAGAAGTCCCACTGCATGTCGTTGGAGCGCAGCCCGGTGTCGGGCAGTCGCTTCTGCGAGTGGATGAAGTCCTGGAACTTCGATGGGTCGCGCACGAAGAAGACCGGCGTGTTGTTGCCGACCATGTCGAAGTTGCCTTCCTCGGTATAGAACTTCAGCGCGAAGCCGCGCGGGTCACGCACGGTGTCGGCGAAGCCCTGCTCGCCGGCCACGGTCGAGAAGCGAGCGAAGACGTCGGTGCGCTTGCCGACCTGCGACAGGAACGCGGCCCTGGTGAACGGCGTGACGTCGCCGGTCACCTCGAAGAAGCCGTGCGCACCACCGCCCTTGGCGTGGACGACGCGCTCGGGCACGCGCTCGCGGTTGAAGTGCTGCATCTTCTGCACGACGTAGTGGTCGTGCAGGGCGATCGGGCCGGCCGGGCCCACCGTCAGTGAGTGCTCGTCGCTGGCGGCGGGGATTCCGGAGTCGGTGGTGGTGGCGGGGCGACGAGGATCGGTCATACCGCTCGGCTACCCAGGCCCGTCGGGGGTCATGCTCAGGCGTTTGGGAACTGAGCAACTGGGCGCGCCCGCAGCGGCGTAGGTACGCCGCGACGTTCGACGCGCTGTAATCCCGGGTCATGCGATCGGGCGACCCCGTGTTGGCAATGGTCGCCTCGGTCGAAGCGCTGCTCGGCGACCCCGAGTCCTGGGACGCGCCGGACGGCTACGACTCGGTCGGTCTGGCGATGATCGCCGCCATCTGGTCGATCGGCGTCCGCTACCAGAGCGTCGACAACGTGCTCGCGCGCTACCGCGCCGAGCGCCTCGCGGACGGCCACGACGCCGAAGCCGACCGCCCGCAGGACGTGCGGCGCTTCGTCGAGGCATCCGGAGGCCCGGAGGGCTTCGCGCTGCGCATGCGCAACCGCCATCGGACGTCATCGCGCAACGGCATCCTCAAGGCCGAGGCCGTGCTGCGCGAGGCGCGCATCCTCGAGCACGAGGGCGTCGCCGTGCCCGCCGATCTCACCGGTGCCGGCGAGGAGCGCCTGGATCACCTGCGAGCCCGATGGTCGACCGTTCCCGGTCAGGCGTCCGGCATCTCGTGGCGTGCGTTCTGCATGCTCGTCGGCCTGGCCGAGGTCAAGCCGGACCGCATGATCCGCCGGTACGTGGCCGGCGCGATCGGACGAGCGGGCGAGACCGCGGTCGGCGTCGAGGAGGCACGCGACCTGGTCATGGCCACCGCGGCGCACCTCGGCGTCTCGCCGCGCGCGCTCGACAACGCCATCTGGGCCTACCAGAGCTCCAGCCGGCCCAACCGATCCTGACCGGCTACAGGCCCATGGCGACCACCGCCCGGGCGAGCGTCCGGTCGGCGCGCCGGGAGGCGTGATGCTCCCCGCGGGCCAGCCTGGCGTCGAGCTCGGCCGGGTCGCCGAGCAGTCGGTGGTAGCGGCTGCGCATCGGGGCGACGTGAGCATCGATGGCGTCCGCGAGCCGCGCCTTGACCTCGCCGTAGCCGATCCCGCCGGTGCGATAGCGCCCCTCCACGGCAGCGACCGTCCCACGATCGGCGAAGACACGCAGCAGCGCGACGAGCGTGCACGCTTCGGGATCCTTCGGCTGCGCCGGTGGCGTGGAGTCGGTGACGATCCGCCGGATCTGCTTGCGCATGTCCTCGGGCTCCGCCATGAGCGAGATGGCGTTGCCGTAGGACTTGCTCATCTTGCGGCCGTCGAGGCCGGGGAGCGTCGCCGTCGTCTGCGGGATGAGCGCGCGCGGCTCGCGCAGCACGCCGGGCCGGTAGCTGCGCGAGAACTGCTGGGCCAGGTCCACGGCGATCTCCAGGTGCTGCGCCTGGTCGGCGCCGACCGGCACCTCGTCGGCGTCGAGCGCGAGGATGTCGGCGGCCATGAGCACCGGGTAGCTGTACAGGCCCACGTTCACGCCGTGCTCGGGGTCGCGTCCGGCCGCGACGTTGGCCGCGACCGCCGCCTTGTAGGCGTGGGCGCGGTTCAGCAGCCCCTTGGCCGTCACGTTGTTGAGCAGGGCGGCCATCCCGGCGACCGCCGGCACCCGGCTCTGGCGGTACACGTGGACGTTGGGGCGGTCGAGGCCGCAGGCGAGCAGCGCGGCGACGAGCCGCCGGGAGCGCTCGCGCAGCAGCGCCGGATCGGGGCGGCTGTTGAGCGCGTGCAGATCGGCAACGAAGACGTACACGTCCCGGGCCGGGTCGGCCGCGAGATCGGCCAGCGGCCGGATCGCGCCGATGTAGTTGCCGAGATGCAGATCCCCGGTCGGCTGGACCCCGGTCAGGGTGATGGTCGGGCGAGCCGTGGTCGCGTGGCTCGATCGTCCGGGCTGTGTGGTGGTGAGGGTCATGACGGTCATCTCCTGGGTTGGCGCCCGTGTCAGCGACGGGGCCTTCGAGATCACCGTGGGCGCGCGGTGGCCGGCCCCGCTTGGGGTCTGGCCGGAGCTGCGGCCGGTCTCAGATGAGGGTCTGAAGCGGCCTGCCGGCTAGCGGCAGGCCCACCACGACTGCGCCGCGCGCCGGGAACACGCCGGGAGGGCGAGTCGGCTGGTGTGCGCGGGCTGAGTCATGAACCGAAATCATATCCGGCCGACCTCAGCAGCGCATGGAAATCGCCGACGGGCCCGAGGTGCGTCAGCTTGTCGGGGTTGACGATGGAGCTGATGCCGGCGATCCGGCCGGCGGCGATCTCGAGCGCCATGACGGCGATCAGCCGCTGCTGTGCATCGAGATAGAGCGCTCCCGGGCCGCCGTTGACCTCGGCGAGGCGCAACGACAGCTCGGGAAGGCGGGCGACGACGGAGTTGGTCAGCGCGTGCGCGACCCGGCTGCGCCCGCGCAGCGGCCGCGCGAGCGCCGGCACCTTGCCGCCTCCGTCGCCGGTCAGCGTGACGTCGTGAGCGAGCAACGCCTCGAGCCCAGCGAGATCGCCGTGCTCGACGGCCGCGAAGAACCGGGCCGCCAGCTCGTCGCGCTGCTCGCGGGTCGTCTGGAAGCGAGGCCGGCGCTGCTCGACGTGGCGTCTGGCGCGCGTGGCGATCTGGCGCGCGTTGTCCTCGCTCTTGCCGACGATCGCCGCGATCTCCGCGTACCCGTAGTCGAAGACGTCGCGAAGCAGCAGCACCGCACGCTGCTCGGGCGAGAGACTCTCCAGCAGGATCAGCATCGCCAGCGACAGCGAATCGGCGGTCTCCGCGTGCCGGGCCGGATCATCGAGGCCGTCCGTGACGAGCGGCTCTGGCAGCCACTCGCCGACATAGCGCTCGCGACGGGCGCGCGCGGAGCGCAGCTCGTTGATCGCCAGCCGCGTGGTCACCGTGGCGACGAACGCGCGCGGCGAGACGATCTGCTCACCGCCGTCAAGCGTCTGATGCAGCCGCAACAGCGCTTCCTGGACCACGTCCTGGGCCTCGGAGACGCTGCCGAGCATCCGGTAGGCGATCGCGAACGCGACCGGGCGCAGCTCGTCGAGCACTTGCTCGCGGTCGGGCTGGGACCGAGCGATCAAGCTCCTACCCTCAGAACAGGCGGTACGAGCCGACGACGGTCAGCGCTTGAGTGTCGGGCGCCTCCGCGAGCCAGTCCTGGAGGCCTTCCTGGAGCTCCTGGAATTCGGGGAGAGCCGGGATCGGATTTTCGACACCGTCGTCGAGCTGCGCGAGCGCGACGAACGTCTCGCCGTCGGGGAGTACGACCCACGCGTAGCGAACCCCTTCCGGCTGCGCTGCCATGAGGGCGGCGAACATCTTGTTCGCCGCCGTCTGAACGTCGGTGACGCTCTCGGCTTTGACCTTCGCCTGCGCCATGTGCACGGTCATCTGACGAGCCTTCCTGTCGAGGTGTACACCCCAGGACACGACAGCCGACCGAGCTGTGACACCTGCGAGGCGGTCGAACCAACTGGTAGGACGAAGCGTCTCAGCCGATCGCCGTCAGCAGGTCCTGGCACGCCTCCTCGCAGAGGCCGCACACCCGGGCGCAGATGCGGCAGTGCTCGTGATGCTCGGCGTGGCGCTCGCACTCGGAACGACAGGCCGGCGCGCCACCAAGCAGCTTTCAAGCGCTGCGCACCGCCTCGCCCGCCGTCCACGGCAAGCGCCTGGCCCCGGGCGAAGCGAACGACCCTGACGAGCACTCGCTACCGCGGGTCCACCGCGCCGGGATCCCACGCGCCGGCGCCGCCCGACGGCCGCAGCGTGTTGGTGGCGGTGGCGCCGCCGTCGACCGAGACCACCTCGCCGGTCATGTAGGCCGCGTCGTCGCTGAGCAGGAAGGCGACCAGCGCGGCCACCTCGTCGGCCGTGCCGGCGCGCCGCAGCGGGGTCGTGGCGGCGCGTGCCACCATGTCGCTGCCCCCGCCGGTCGCGCTCCCCGCCGCGGCGAAGAGCTCGGTGGGGACGATGCCCGGAGCGACCGCGTTGACGCGCACGCCCAGCGGCCCGCCGTAGACCGCCGCGCAGCGCATGAGGCCGAGGACCGCGTGCTTGGAGGCGTGGTAGGCGAGCAGGTCGGCGCTGCCGCGCAGGCTGGCGATCGATCCGGTGGTGACGATCGCTCCCCCGCCGCCCTGCAGCGCGAACTGCCGGAAGGCCGCGCGCAGCCCCAGGAACATGCCCCGCACGTTGACCGCCATCACCCGGTCGAAGTCGTCGGTCGGCACGTCGGGCGGCGGCGCGAGCGAGCCAGGGATCCCGGCGTTGAGGTGGTGCAGGTCGACGCGCCCGAAGCGCTCGACGGCGGCCGACAGGTAGCGCTCGACGTCCTCCTCGCGCGCGACGTCGGCGGCCACCGCGAGTCCCGCGACCTCGGTCGCCACCTGCTCGGCACGCTTGCCGTCGAGGTCGACGACGACGACGCGGGCGCCCTCGCGCGCCAAGCGCCGCGCCGTCGCCCCGCCGATGCCGCCCGCGCCGCCGGTGACGACCGCGACCCGCTCGGCCAGGCGCCCCTCGCTCATGCGCTGACCGTGGCCTCGATCCAGCGGGCGATGGGCTCCAGCGCCTCGGCGTTGTTGGCCTCGAGCATCATCGCGTGGCCGTTGCCCTCCACGCCCTGCTCGGCGAGCTTGAGGCTCGTGACGTCGCAGCCGGCCTCCTTGAGGAAGTCCACCATCGCGTCGTGGAAATGCACGAAGGGCGACGCCGGAGCCGAGACGTAGGCGATCGGGATGCCGGCGAGGTTGGGCAGCCGCCGCGGCCGGCCGCCCAGCTCGGCCGGATCGTCCACCGGCGGGTCGTAGGTCAGCGGCGCGGTGGTCAGCCCGTAGTCGAGCGTCAGCCCGAGCTGGGGGTGCTCGGCGAACGGCGGGCCGATGGCCTCGATCTCGACGAGCGCCTTGACGAGGTCGGGGCGCGCGTCGGCGATGAGCCAGCCCGCGGGGCCGCCGAGCGAATGCGCCATGAGCACCGCGGGGCCGATGCGGTCCAGCAGCTCGGCGCCACGCGACTGGTCGAGCGCCTGGGAGACCTTCAGCTCGGGGAGCGGGCCGCTGGAGACCACGATCGCCTCCAGCGCCGGGTCGTCGTCCTCGCGCGTTCCCGGCCACTGCGTGTGCAGGTGCGCGGTGGGGTGCGACATCGGCCCCTCGGTCGGCGAGCGGAAGATCCCGACGCCGGCCTCGAACGGGAACGGCGCCCCCATCGGGGCGATCACGTCGGGATGCAGGGACGAGCGCCCGTGTCCGGGGCGGTCGACGACGTAGACCTTGTAGCCGCGCGCCACCAGCAGCGGCGCCCAGCCGGGACGGCCGTCGAAGGTCTGCATCCAATCGAGGCCCTGGCCGCCGCCGCCGTGGATGAGCACGATCGGATAGGGCTGCGTGACCTCGACCGGCTCCTCCCATTCGACGTACATGGGTCCGCGCACGACCGTCCCGTAGGGACTCTCGACGCGCTCGATGCCGGTCCAGAAGAAGCCGCGGCGCGAGGTGACGGGATCAGACGAGGGCATCGAGTGCCTCCTGGTAGTCGTCGTCGGTGACGGGCTCGAGCCAGTCGGTCGGCCCGACGGAGATCGCGAGGTGCAACAGGAACGAATCGGGCGCGCCCCCGTGCCAGTGGCGCTCACCGGCGGGGATGTGGGCGATGTCGCCGGGCTCGAGCACGACGCCGCGGCCCTCGTCGGAGGACCACAGCAGCCCGCGCCCGTGCGTGACGTGCAGGACCTGCGCGACGCCGTGGCGGTGCCAGTGCGTGCGCGCCCCCGGCGCGAAGAACACGCTGTTGACGCTGAGGCCCTGGTCGGCGAGGACGACGTCGCCCCAGACCTCGCCGGTGAACGTCTCGGTGCGGTGCTCGGAGGGCTTGCCCTCGCGGCCGCGGACGATCTTCATGTCGCCTCCCTGGTCTGGTCGTGGACGCGGACGCCGCCGGCGATGTCGCCGAGCGCGTCGACCACGCGGTTGGAGATCTGGTCGCCGTAGCCCAGCGCCGCGGCGAGATGGAACGCAGCCAGGCACGGCGGCCCGTTCAGGCTCGTCACCCCCAGCTCGCGCACGAGGTCGAGGTAGAGCATGAGGTCCTTGGCCATCAGGTCGCTGGTCAGGCCGCCCTCGAGGTAGTCGCCCTCGACGATCCGCGGGAAGCGGTTCAGCGTGGCGAAGTTCACGCCGCTGCTCGTGTTGACGACCTCCAGCAGCTGGCGCAGGTCGAGCCCGGCCTTGCGCCCGGCGACCATGACCTCGGCGGTGGCGGCCAGGCTGATGGCGTTGAGGAAGTTGTTGAGCAGCTTGGCCACATGGCCGCTGCCGCTGGCGCCCATGTGATGGACGGTCGCCGCGAAATGCGCGAGCACCGGCCGCACGGCATCGAGCGCCGCCGCCTCGCCGCCGGCCATGATCGTCAGCGTGCCCGCCTCGGCGCCCGCGGCGCCGCCGGAGATCCCCGCGTCGACGTAGGCGACGCCGTGCGCGGCCAGGCGCTCGTGCAGCGCCGTGGTGGAGGCCGGCGCCGCCGTGCTGAGATCGACGACGATCTGCCCGCCGCGCAGGTGGGCCTCGAGCTCGTCGACGACCGCCTCGATCGCCCGGCTGTCGGGCAGCGAGAGCAGCACCACGTCGGCGTCCTGCCCCAGCGCGGCGAGTGACGCGGCCGGCCGCGCGCCCGCAGCCGGCGCGCGCGCGGCGTCGAGGTCGAAGCCGACCACCTCCTCGCCGCCGTCCACCAGGCGGCGCGCGATACGCCCGCCCATGTTCCCCAGGCCGACGACGCCGACCGTCATGCGCCCAGCTCCTCGATGAGGATCGGCACCCCGACGGCGCAGGAATGGATCCCGATGACGCTCACGAGCTCGATCACCTCCATGATCTCCTCCCGCGTCGCCCCCAGTCCCAGCGCGTTGCGGATGTGCGCGCGCAGGCCGGGCTCATAGAGGTGCGTCGCGGCGACGTCGAAGGCGATGTAGATCATCTCCTTGACCTTGGGCTCGAGCACGCCGTTCGTCCACGGGACCCCGGAGAACAGCGTGTAGGCCGCCAGGAACTCGGGGTCGAGCGCCAGGATGTCGTCCCAGAACGCGTGCCAGTAACCGCGCTTGGCCTCGAAGTCCGCCTTGACCTCGCGGCGGCGGTCGTCGAGCGCGCGCTCGATCGGCTGTCCGGCGGCCTCGAGCTCCTCCACGAGGATCGGCACCCCGATGTTGCACGCGTGGATGCCCAGGGTGCTCGTCAGCTCGAGCACCTCCATGAGCTCCTCGCGGGTGGCCCCATGCTCGATCGCGTTGTGCACGTGCTGCCGGATGCCGGGCTCGAACAGGTGGGTGGCGGCGGCGTCCATCGCCAGCAGCACGAGCTCCTTGACCTTGGGCTCCAGCGGCCCGTTGCGCCACGGCACCGACGAGAAGTCCAGGTAGGCCGCGAAGAAGTCGGGATCGAGCTCGAGCAGCCCCTCCCACAGCGGCGTCCAGAAGCCGCGGGCCTCGATGAACGCTTCGCGGAGCTGACGGCGGCGGTCGTCGGTCATCGGATCTCCACCGCGAAGTCGGTGCCGGGGCCTTCGACGCGTGGGTAGCGGGTCATCACCTCGGCGTCGTGGCCGGGCACCAGATGCGAGCCGGGCCCAGCCATCTCGCGCAGCGTGTCGTAGCCCTCGTACATCTCGGCCAGGTTGGCGATGACGCCGAACGGCCGGTCGCGCTGGAGCTCCTCGTAGAAGTGCACGGCGTCGGAGGCCAGCAAGACGCGGCCGCCCCGCGCGTCGACGTCGAGCGCGATCTGCCCCGGCGAGTGGCCGCCGAGGAAGATCGCCCGCACGCCTTCGGCGATCTCCTCGCCCCCCTCCAGCCGGCGCACGCGGCCGGCGTCGACGGCGGCGAGGACCTGGCCGAGCTCGCTCGCCTCGACCGCGTGGGCGAACTGCGCGCGGCGCGCGAGCGGCCCGCGCCAGAAGTCCAGCTCACGCGCGGGGACGAGCAGCTGGGCGTCGGGGAAGAGGTCGAGGTTGCCGGTGTGGTCGTAGTGCAGGTGGGTGAGGACGACGCGCGAGACGGTGTCCGCGGTCACCCCGAGCTGCGCCATCGCCGCCGCCGGCTCGATCAGGCACGTGCGCCCGCGCCGGCGCCCGACGTCGGGATCGAAGCCCGTGTCGACGAGGATCGTCTCGTTGGGGCGGCGGACGATCCAGAAGAAGTAGTCCAGGCGCGCCGGGCCGTCGGGCTCGCCATAGGCCTGGTAGCGGTAATAGGCGTCGCTGCGGGTCGTCTCGAGCGTCCCGTAGCGCACGGCGGTGACGTTCCAGCCGCTACTCATCGCCGATCACCACCCCGGCCGCGTCCTCGAGCATGCGCACGATCTCCGTGCAGTCCGCGCCGTCGGCGGCGCCGGCCGCCGCCCGCGTCCACAGCTCGCCGACCGCGACGCCGAGGTCCATCGGGACCCCCTGGCGTTCGGCCTCGGCCAGGCACAGCTGGACGTCCTTGTGCATGAGCTCGAGGCGGAAGCCGGCGGCGAAGGTCCGCGGCAGCACCTGCTTGGGGAACTTGTCGGCACTCGCCGTATTGCGTCCGCTGCTGGCGTTGAAGACGTCGAGCAGCGTGCGCGCGGACAGCCCTCCGTGGACGCCGAGCGCGAGCGCCTCGCCGGTGATCGCGATCGCGCTGGCCGACAGCAGGTTGTTGAGGACCTTCGCCAGCTGCCCCTGGCCGGGCGCGGCGCCGACGAGCACGACGTTGGCGCCGAGCACCTCGAGGACCGGGCGCAGGCGCTCGAACAGCGCCTGCTCCCCGGCGGCCATGATGGTCAGGGTCCCCGCCTGCGCGCCGGCCACCCCGCCGCTGACCGGAGCGTCGAGGCACGCGACGCCCGCGTCGCGCAGCGTGCCCGCCACCTGCGCTGCCATCGCCGGCCCCGTCGTGGACAGATCGACGTAGGACCGCATGGCGTCCCCGCCGCGCAGCCCGTCGGCGACCGCGCGCACGACGTCGGGCGTCGGCAGGCTCACGAGCACGGTGGCGGCCGCATCGGCCACGGCGGCGGGCGACTCGCACGCCAGCGCCCCGCGGGCGACGTGCGGCACCATGGCCTGCGGGCGCGTGTCGAACACGGCCAGCGCGTGTCCGGCGTCGATCAGCCGCGCGGCCATGTGGGCGCCCATGGCACCCAGGCCGACGAAGCCGAGGCGATCAGCCGACACGCGGGTGCGCGCCGTGCTCGTACCGGCTCGAGTCCTCGATCATTTCAGCAAGCCCTCGCGATCGTCGGAGTCCTGACAACCGCAGTTCTACCTGCTCGCGGCGCTCACGCGCCTTTCAGGCGTCAGCCGTACGCGTCGACGAGCTGTCCGTTGGTGGGCGCTTCGCGCCCGGCGTCCCACGGCGTGCTCTGGCCGACGGCGCTCCTGTCGGCCCACACACGCGTCTGCGTGCGCTCGGCGGCGAGATCCTCGCTCGCCGCGCCGAGAGCGGTGGCCGCCGGCTCGGGCGGCTTCTCTGCGTGGCGACGCGGCGGGAGCTGAGCCTGCCCTGCCTGCCAGGCGATCGGGTTGCTTCCTGCGGTGGTGATCGAGATGGGGTCCTCCGTGAAGGATGGTGAGCCGTACTCGGCTTGTCGGCACGTAGTGCCCCGCGACCCGAGGAACCACCCGCGCAGCGGACACTCGTTGCGGCGGCGACTCAGCCGATTCCCAGGGGCGCCTCGCACTGCTCCAAACCCGCGCGCCGACGCTGCTGTCCATATGCCGACCATCTCCAGTCTCCTGCGCCCGCGCCTGTCGCGGCTCGCCCCCGCCACCGCGCCCGCCGCGCCTGCTCGCACGCGCCGCCGCACGGAGGCATTCGACCACCCCCGCCCCGACGACGCCCGTCACACCCCGCGCCGCCGCGGGCTGCCCATGCCCGAGCTGGGCCTCCTGCTGCTCATCACCGGGGTGCTGAACCTCTGGGCGCTGAGTCGCAACGGCTGGGCCAATCAGTACTACAGCGCCGCCGTGCGCTCGATGAGCTCGAGCTGGCACAACTTCCTCTACGGCTCGTTCGACCCCAGCGGGCTCATGACGGTGGACAAGCCGCCGCTCGCCCTCTGGGTCCAGGCGCTTTCAGCCCGGGTGTTCGGCTTTCATCCGCTCAGCATCCTCGCGCCGCAGGCGCTCATGGGCGTGGCGACCGTCGCTCTCGTCTACGACCTGACGCGGCGCATGTGGGGGCGCCCGGCCGGCTTCGTCGCCGGGCTCGTGCTCGCGGTGACGCCCATCACCGTCGCCATCTCGCGCCACAACAACCCCGATGCCCTGCTGGCGCTGTGCTGCGTCGCCGCTCTGTGGTTCCTGGTGCGCGCACTGCAGGACGGCCGCACGCGCTGGCTCGTGCTCTGCGGCGTGGCCGTCGGCCTGGGCTTCGAGACGAAGATGGGCGCCGCCCTGCTCGTCGTGCCGGCGATCGTCGCGGCCTGGCTGTGGGTCGGGCCCCGCGGCCGCCTCGCGGCGATGCGCCAGCTGCTCGCCGGCGGCGCCGCGATGGTGGTCGTCGGCGGCGCGTGGCCGCTGCTCATGGCGCTCACCCCGGCCGCGAGCCGGCCGTGGATCTCGGGCACCAGCGACAACAGCATCCTCAGCCTGATCTTCAACTACAACGGCCTCGGGCGCCTCGACGGACAGGCCGGCGGCCCGCAGAACCTGGGCGGCGGCGGGCCGGGCGGCAGCACGACGTTCGGCGGCGCCAGCGGCCCGTTGCGCCTGCTCAACGACGGCCTCGGGGGCCAGGCCGGCTGGCTGCTGGGCTTCGCGCTCGTCGCGATGATCGCCATCGTGGTCGCCACGCGCCTGCGGCGCGCCGACGCCCGCACCGGCTGGTTGATCGCCACGGGCGGCATGTTCCTGACCACGGCCGTCGCCTTCAGCGTCGCCCAGGGGATCTTCCATCCCTACTACGTCGCGCAGCTGGCGCCCTTCACGGCGGCGCTGGTCGGCGCGGGGTCGGGCTGGTTCCTGTCGCGCCACCGCGCCGCGGGCCTGCTTGCGGCGGCGGCGCTGGCGGCCGGCGTGGTGACCGAGCTGCTCGTCGTGCACAACCTCCCCGGTCAGCTCACGTGGCTGCCCGTCGTCCTGCTCGTCGCGGGCGCGGTGATCGCGGTGGCCCTGGTCGCCGTCCGCGGACGGTTGCGCGGCGCGGTCCTCGCCGCGGCGCTCGGGCTGCTGCTGCTCGCCCCCGCGAGCTGGGCGGTGCAGACGCTCGGCCATGCCACCGAGGGCACCTTCCCGGCCGGCGGACCCGCGCAGGCCGGCCTCGGCGGCGGCCGCGGCGGCCCCGGTGGCGGTGGCGGCCCCAGGGGCTTCGGCGCTCCCCCCGGCGCCGGCACGGGCCTCGCCGCACCGCCCACCGCCACCGGCGGGCGCTTCGGCGCCGGCGCACCCGGAGCCGGTGGCCCGGGTGGCGGCCCCGGCGGCGGCGGCTTTGGCGGCGACAACGCCGGGCTGACGCAGGCGGTCACCTACGCACGACAGCACGGCGGCGGCACCATCGCGGTGTCCAGCCAGTCCGGCGCGTCCGCCGCGATCATCCAGTCGGGCGCCAACGTCGCCGGCATCGGAGGCTTCTCCGGCCGCGAGAGCGAGGTCACTGCGACCTGGCTGGCCGACGCCGTGCGCAGCGGACGCGTGCGCTGGGTGCTGACCAGCGACAGCGGCGGCTTCGGCGGCAACGACGGCCGCGTCGGCAGCTCGAAGGTGATGGCCGCGGTGGCGCAGGTCGGCCGCAAGGTGACGATCACCAGCGGCTCGTCGACGACGACCCTCTACGACCTGAGCGGCCGCGCCGACGCGCTGGCGGCCGCCGGCTCGTAGCGAGGGCTCCGCGGTAGCGCGCGCACGTCGGGTGCCGGGTGGTACTCGTCGTGCGCGCGATCGTGGACGTAGCCCCAGCGCGGGCCGGTGCGGGCGATGGCGGCCAGGGCGTCGACCAGCCGGTCGACGTCCTGCGCCGTGGTGGCCACGCCGAAGCTCGCCCGCACCGCGCCCGACGCCGAATGCCCGACGCCGATCGCGTGCTCGGCGCCGAGAACCGCGGCCAGCAGCGGGTGGCGGTAACCCTCGACGTCGAACGTCGCCAGGCCGATGCGCTCGACGGCGGGGTCGCTGCACAGCGCCGTCGACTGCAGGCCGGGCACGTTGGCCAGGCCCGCCGCGAGGTGCGCCAGCAGGCCGCGCTCGTGCGCCGCCACGTAGTCCATCCCGACCTCGCCCAGCGCCCGGCAGGCCGCGCCGAGGGCGACCGCCCCCACCACGTTGCGCGAACCCGGCTGGTCGTGCGCCACGACGCGACCGCAGGCGACGAGGGCGGTGCTCCCGAACGGCGCGTAGAGCATGTCGCCCGAGAGCGCCAGGTAGTCGATGCCCGTCTCGGCCATGTCGATGGCGCGATGGGAAGCGAGCTGGGCGGCGTCGACGAAGAGCTTTGCGCCGTAGTGATGCGCGACCGCGGCGAGCTCGGCCAGCGGCCAGACCTCGCCGGTGACGCTCGACGCCCCAGTGACCGCGACGAGGTCGATCCCCGATCGCGCGACCCGCAGCGCGTGCTCGCAGCGCTCCACCAGCTCGGACCCGCTGGCGGGAGCCGGCAGCACGGCCAGCTCGTGCTCGCCCCACGGCGCGTCCTCGCCCGTGATGCTGAGGACGCGGGCACCCACCGGCAGCGCCGCAGCGAGGATGTCGATCGCCTCGGCGGTATCGCACACGAGCACCACGGTGCCGTCGCGCGCCCCGACGAACTCGGCGACCGCCCCATGCGCGGCCTCGTAGGCGGCGGTCCCGAGCTCCGACTCGTCCTCGCTGCCGTACCACGTCGTGAAGTCCTGGACGATGGCCAGGACGCCGGCCATCGCCGGCGTGCTCGCCCCGTAGTCCAGGTTGACGTAGGGCCGCGTGCGCCCGTCGGCGCACCGGACCTTGACGTCGGCCTCGACCATGGCCGTCCGCGCCGCCAGAGACTCCACCAGCAACCACCCCCCGATCGTTTCCTACCGATCAGTGGGACGTAAGGTCGAGAGGAACATCGTTCCCCGTGCGCTCAGCGGTAGCCCGTATCGTCCGCCGGCAGGCCGGCCTCGGTGACCTCGACGATGTAGCGCCACGCATCGGGCCGGGTGCCGTCGAGGTCGGTGAAGCCGTAGACCTGCGCGAGGGCGCCGCTCGACAGCGACTGCCCGTTCCAGCGCGCCACCTCCGGATCGGCGGCCAGGGCCGCGGCGGCGCGACCGACGAAGGCGGGCGACTCCGAGCTGCAGAAGTGCGGAACCCGGGTGACCGCCTCGCGCCACGTCTCCTCGGTGACGCCGAAGGCCTCGAGCATCGCCTCCGAGCGCAGCCATCCGGGCGTCAGCGCGACGGCGGTGGCGCCGTGCGGCGCGAGCTCCTGGGCCTGCGCCCAGGCCAGCCTGATCACCGCGTTCTTGGCCAGGTCGTAGAACAGCGAGTTGCGGTAGCGGTCGGCGTTGTACTCGGCCGTCCCGTCCGTGACCTCGATCAGCAGGCCACCGGGGCGCGCGATCAGCAGCGCCAGCGCGTGGTGGCTGGTGATGAGATGGGTCTCGAGCGCCAGGCGCACCAGCCGCAGCCCGTTGTCGAGGTCGTGCTCCCACACCGGCGCCTCCCACTCGAAGAGGTGCTCCGCCCCCCAGACGTCGTTGACCAGCACGTCGAGGCGGCCCTGCTCGGCCTCGATCCGCGCCACCAGCGCGCGCACCTCGTCACTGACGAGATGGTCGACCACGACCGCGATCCCGGTGCCACCGGCGGCCGTCACGAGCTCCGCGGTCTCCTCGATCGTCTCGGGCCGGTCGACCTCTGACCGCCGTTCGCGTGTGCTGCGCCCCGTCGCGTAGACCGTCGCGCCCTCCGCGCCCAGGCCGACCGCGATGCCACGGCCGGCGCCGCGCGTCGCGCCCGCCACGAGCGCCACCTTGCCGTCGAGTGCTCCCACCATCTGTAGGTCTTAGCACGACGCCTCCACGGCCGACCTGCCCGCCGCCCGCGCCCGGGCGAAGACCCACGTGCGCAGCGCGACATAGCGCGTGATCGTGGCCGCCGCGCCCGCGACCACCAGCACCGCCAGCTCCACGGCGCGCGACGGCGCGGGGTCCAGCCGGTGCAGGCTCGCGAGCGCGAGGCTCGTCAGCCCCAGGGTGAGGACGTAGACGACGGCCCCGCGCGCGTGGTGGCGGCCGAGCCCTTCACGCCCGCGCACGCCGAAGGTCAGCCGGCGGTTGGCGGCGGTGTTGGCCACCGCGGTGATGGCCAGGGCGACGGCGTTCGCCCCGGCCGCGCCGAGCGCGCCGTGCAGGAGCAGGTAGAGCACGGCGTAGGCGATCGTGCTCAGCACGCCCACGCCCATGAAGCGGACCACGGGACCGGCGGCCGCGAGGCGGGCGACGCCGCGCAGGTCCTCGATCGCGGTGCGCACGATGTCGACGCGCGAGTCGGGGTCGTCCACCCAATCGACCGGGACCTCGTGGATGCGCAGGCCCCGGCGCTGGGCGAGCACGAGCAGCTCGGTGTCGAAGAACCAGTTGTCGTCGCGGACGTCGTCGAGCAGGCGCGTCGCCGCCGTCGCAGTGACCGCCTTGAAGCCGCACTGCGCGTCGGAGAAGCGCGCGCGCAGCACGGTGTGCAGCAGGCGGTTGTAGCTGCGCGAGATCAGCTCGCGCTTGGGTCCGCGCACCACCCGCGCCGAGCGCGCCAGGCGGGTGCCGATGGCGAGGTCGCTGTGCCCCGACAGCAGCGGCGCCACCAGCGGAAGCAGCGCGCGCAGGTCGGTCGACAGGTCGACGTCCATGTAGCAGAGGACCCTCGCGTCGCTGCGCGACCAGGCCTCGCGCAGCGCGCGCCCGCGGCCCTTGCGGTCGATGCGCAGCAGCTCGACGCCCGGCAGCTCATGCGCCAGTGCCTGCGCGATGGCCGGCGTGGCATCGGTGCTCGCGTTGTCGGCGATGACGATCCGCCACGAGAACGGAAGCTCGGCGCGCAGGTAGCGGTGCAGCCGGCGAATGCTGCGTTCCAGGGCGGCCTCCTCGTTGAAGACCGGTACGACGATCTCGACGCTCGGCGCCGTGCGGGTGGGACCCGCCGGGCGCCTGCGCACCGGGGGCCGGGAGAGCGTCTGCTCGGTCATGGCCATAGCGTCGGCGCGCGACGTGGGACCACGATGGGAGCCGGCTGAGAGCCGCCTGGGAGTCGGTCCTCAGGTGCCCGCGGCGGGCAGCGTGACGACGAAGCTGGCGCCGCCGTCCGGGGCGTTGCCGGCGCGCACCTCGCCGCCGTGCGCGTCGACGATGGCGGCCACGATCGCCAGCCCGAGGCCGGCGCCTCCGCGACCGCGCTCGCGCCCGGCCTCCGAGCGCCAGAAGCGCTCGAACAGGGCCTCGGCGTCGCTGGTCGGCAGGCCGGGGCCGTGGTCGCGGACCTCGAGGCGCACGTCGTCGCCGGCGCGCTCGAGCGTCACCTCGATCGCCGTTGCATCGGGCGTATGGACGAACGCGTTGCGCAGCAGGTTGCCGAGGACCTGGCGCAGCTGGTCGCGGTCGCCGACGATCTCGGCGCGACCCGCGCTCTGCAGGTGGATCTCGCGGCCCGGCGCGGCGGCGCGCCCGTCCTCGACCGCGTCGCGCACGAGCGCGGCGAGATCGAGCTTGACGTGCGGCGTGTCGGGCACCTCGTCCAGGCGCGCCAGGGTCAGCAGGTCCTCGACGAGCACGCCCATCCGCGCCGCCTCGTCCTCGATGCGGCGCATCGCCTTCTCGACCTCGGCGGGCTCGCGCGCGGCGCCCATGCGGAAGAGCTCGGCGTAGCCGCGGATCGAGGCCAGCGGCGTGCGCAGCTCGTGCGAGGCGTCGGCGATGAAGCGCCGCAGGCGATCCTCGCTGGCCTCGCGCTCGCCGAAGGCGCGCTCGAGGCGATCGAGCATCGCGTTGAGCGCGACGCCCAGGCGGCCGACCTCGGTGCGCGGGTCGGTCGACTCGACGCGGTGGGAGAGGTCGCCGCCGGCGATGGCGCCCGCGGTATGGCCCATGCGGTCAAGGGGCAGAAGGCCAACTCGCACGACGACCCACGAGACGAGGCCGAGAACGATGAGGACCGCGGCGATGACCAGCGCCTCGACGACGAGCAGGCGCCGCAGGGTCTCGTCGGTGGCGCTCAGCGGTATGGCCGCGATGGTGATGCCGCGGTCCATCGGGTTGCGCACGGCCAGGGCGCGATAGCGCGTCCCAGCGCCCTTCTGGCCGTCGACGGTGAAGGGCGCGCCGACCGGAACCTGTGCCGGGAGGTCGGGCTTGGCCGTCACCGTGCCGTCGACCGCGAAGGGCTTGGCGGCGAGCACGCTGCCGCCGGCGTCGCGCTTCTCGCCGTAGGTCCCGGCCGGTATGCCGAAGTCAGGGCCGGCGCCGCCACCCCGATGCTCCCCGGGGTCCCCGTAGTCGCCGGGCGGCCCGCCCGTCTCCTGGTCGAGCTGGTGGGCCACGCCCAAGATCGAGGCGCGCAGTTGCTGATCGACGCGGTCGTACTGGAACGAGCGCTGCTCGGCGTAGGTGACCCCGCCGACGAGCAGCAGGCCACAGGCCGTGAGGGCGAGGACGGCCACGAGCAGCCGCGCCCGCAGCGAGGCCATCATGTCCGTGGCTGGCGCAGCGCGTAGCCCACGCCGCGGACGGTGTGGATGAGCCCCGGACCATGCGCATCGAGCTTCTTGCGCAGGTAGCTGATGTAGGTCTCGAGGACGCGCGCGTCCCCGTTGAAGTCGTAGTCCCACACGTGCTCGAGCAGCTGCGTCCGGGTCAGCACGCGGCGCGGGTTGAGCATCAGGTAGCGCAGCAGGCGGTACTCGGTGGCGGTGAGATCGACGATCGCGCCGGCCCGGCGCACCTCGTGGGCGTCCTCGTCGAGCTCGACGTCCTCGAACACCAGGCGGCTCGACTCCGGCTCGGCCTCGCCGGTGCGGCGCAGGATCGAGCGGATCCGGGCGACGAGCTCCTCCAGGCTGAAGGGCTTGGTGACGTAGTCGTCGCCGCCGAGGCTCAGTCCGCGGATCTTGTCCTCGGTCGCGTCGCGGGCCGTGAGGTAGATGATCGGCACGCGCGCGTGCTGGGCGCCCAGGCGCTGCGCGACGTCGAAGCCCTCCATGTCGGGCAGCATCACGTCGAGGACGATGAGGTGCGGGTGGAAGGCGGCGACGGCGGCCAGCGCCTGCGCCCCGTTGCCCGCGGATTCCACGGTGAATCCCTGGAACTTCAGGGCCATCGTCACGACGTCGACGATGTTCGGCTCGTCGTCGACGACGAGCACGCGATGTCCGTTCGAATCCACGCTCACGTCGAGAGTATCGGCGCCGAACCTGGGAGCCGGCTGAGAGAGCCGTGAGCGCCCGCTGAGCCCCGCAGTCGACGTTTCGTCAGGCCCAGACCGGGCAGGGCAAGAGGATGAGCTTCTCCACCAGCCAGGTTCCGAACATCACGTTGCGCGGCGACGTCGAGATCCCGCAGCTCGGCTTCGGCGTCTTCCAGGTGCCGCCCGCCGAGACCACCGAGGCCGCCACGCGGGCGCTGCTCGCGGGCTATCGCCACCTCGACACCGCCGCGGCCTATCGCAACGAGGCCGCCGTCGGGCAGGCCGTCCACGCGGCGGGCCTCGACCGCGACGAGGTCTTCATCACGACCAAGTGCTTCAACGACCACCACGGCTTCGACCAGGCCCAGCGCGCGCTGAAGGACAGCCTCCATCGCCTCGAGATGGAGCACGTCGACCTCTACCTCATCCACTGGCCCGTGCCCTCGCAGGACCGCTACGTCGAGACGTGGCAGGGACTGATCGAGGCGCAGAAGCAGGGCCTCACGCGGGCCATCGGGGTGTCGAACTTCCAGCCCACCCACCTCGAGCGCATCATCCGCGAGACCGGGGTCACGCCCGTGATCAACCAGGTCGAGCTGCACCCGCGCCTGCAGCAGCCCGGCCTGCGCCGCGAGCACGCCGACCACGGGATCGTCACCGAGGCCTGGAGCCCGCTGGCCCAGGGCGCGGTCCTCGACGACCCGGTGATCGTGGACATCGCCGAGGCGCACGAGAAGACACATCCGCTGGCACCTGCAGCTCGGCAACGTCGTCATCCCCAAGTCGGTGACCCCGGCGCGCATCGAGGAGAACTTCGACGTCTTCGACTTCCACCTCAGCGACTCCGAGATGGCTGCCATCGAGCCCCTCGACGCGGGCGAGCGCACCGGGCCTGACCCGGACACCTTCGTGCGCCCGCCGGGCTGAGACCAGCGTCGCGCCCGTCAGGCGCCGACGTGAATGACGGCCTTCATCAGCTCGGGGGAGCCGTCGGCGACGTACGCGAGCGCTTCGGGAGCCTGCTCGAAGGCGAACTCGTCGGTGATCAGCCGCGCCACGGCGTCCTCGTGGCGGCGCACGAGGTCGGCGGCGTCGGCGAACTCGCTCGCGCTGCAGCAGCTCACGCCGAGGAGGTCGAGCTCGTGGAAGGCGAAGACGCCCAGGGGGAGGCTGACCTCCTGGTCGGAGAGCGCGACGAGCACCAGCCGGCCGGCGGGCGCCGTGAGCTCGAAGGCGAGGCGTACCACCGCGGGGACGCCCGTCGTGTCGACGATCACCGGCACGCCGTCGCCGCCCGCCCACTCGCGCACCTCGTCGGCCAGCCCGGCGGCGTCTCCGCAGACGGTGTGCTCGGCGCCCATCGCCCTGGCGTGCTCGAGGCGCTGGGGGACCCGGTCGGCCAGCAGCACCGTGGCGCCCCTGTCGTGGGCGGCGAGACCGACCGCCTGGCCGATCGGGCCGGCACCCAGGACGACCACGCGCTCGCCCTCGGTCACGCGCGCACGGGCCACCGTGTGCACGCCGATCGACGCCGGCTCGATGAAGGCCGTCACTGCCGGCGGAAGGTCGCCTACCGCGAAGACCTGCAACGCGGGCACGCACAGGCGCTCCTGCAGCGCGCCATCGACGTCGGCGCCGATGATGGCGAGGTTGGCGCACGCGTTCGCGCGCCCGATGCTGCACGGATAGCAGGCGCCGCAGGCCAGCACCGGCCACACGGCGACGCGATCGCCGGGGCCGACGCGATCCACCCCGGGCCCCACGGCCTCGACCACCGCGGAGATCTCGTGCCCTTGGATGCGCGGCAGGGCATGGCTGAGCCGCCCGTGGAAGAGATGGACGTCCGAGCCGCAGACGCCGACGACCTCGGGGCGCAGCACCACCTCCGCCGCGGCGGGCGCGCCCGGCCACGCCCGCTCCAAGAGGTCCATCGTCCGCTCGCCCGTCGTCACCGCCGCCCGCATGCCGCGACCCTACCTCCTCGCTGGACGCGTGTTGGATGCATCCACATCACGCGACGACCGATAGACCGGGTGTCAGACAGCGAAGGCATCCAGAGGCTGAGACCTTCTAACGAAACGTCCCCTCCCCAAACCCGCCTGATCTTCTGATGACCGAAGCCCGCTCACGCGGGCTTTCGTCTTTAAGCGCCCGGCGCGGGCACGTATCGCGTCAGCGGACGATGTTCAGCGCCCGAGCGATGCGGACTGCCTCGGCAAGGTCGTCGGCTCCGAGCTTGGCCATGATGCTGTCCAACCGGCGCCGGAGCGTCGGTTCGTCGACACCGGTGAGGAACGCGAGCTCGGGCTTGTCCCACCCGGCGTGGGCCAGCTGCAGCAGCCCGTGCTCCTTGGAGGTCAGACGCGGCGTCCATCCCCGGATCCTGCCGCGGCCCAGATCGGCCGAGCCGTGGATGGCGCCGGGCGAGCGGGCAGCGTGAGCGCGGGCGACCGCGGCGACGTCCAGGCAAATGGCGTCACGGTCGGCGGTCTTGCTGATGTAGGCGGCCGCGCCGGCTTCGAGCCCGGCCGCGACGAGCGGCTCCTCGTTGAAGGCCGAGAGCAGCACGACGGGGACGGCCGGCCCGTACCGAGCGAGGGCGGCGACGACGTCGATGCCGTCCATGACGGGCATCCGCACGTCGAGCACGGCGACGTCCGGCTCGTGACGGCGGATGAGCTCGAGGGCGCTCGCGCCGTCCGACGCCTGATGGGTGACCTCGAATGCCCCCGTGCCCTCCAGCGCGCGGACGATCCCCTGGCGATACAGCGGGTGGTCGTCGGCGACGAGGACGCGCAGGACGGTGGCGGGCTCCACCGCGGTCGCGGCGTCGCGGGCGGTGGTCTCTTGGAGGGTGATCATGATCGGCTCGACTCCTGGGATCGCACTGACGTGTTAGACAGCGAGGATCGCCCCGCAGCGCCTCCGGCGCGATCGTGCGATCGACGCGCGATTGGGTGCAACCGCGAATCCCCCGATCGACCCACGGCCGCCTCAGTCGACGCAGACCCTGACGGGTGATAGAAGCGGGTGGTGAGCAAGCCGCGGGTCACGGTGCTGGTGGCTGATGACCATCCGCTGTTTCGCGAGGGGATCGCGCGGGCGGTGCGCGAGCGCCCGGACCTCGAGCTGGTGGCCGAGCTGAGCGACGGCCGGGCGGCCCTGGAGTACATCCGGGCGATGTCCCCATCCGTGGCCGTGGTCGATCTGCGCCTGCCTGAACTCGACGGCGTGGCCATAGCCAACGCCGTGTCGCGCGACGGCTTGCCCACCCGTGTCCTTGTCCTCTCGGCCTTCACCGAGCCGCGGCTCGTCTATGAGGCGATGGCGGCGGGCGCCGCGGGTTACTTCTCCAAGGATGCCGACCGCGAGGCGGTGCTCGACGCGATCGCCGGGGTGGCACGGGGGGAGTCCCGCGTCGAGCCGCGGCTGCAGGCGGGTCTGTTCGGCGAGCTGCGCGGGCGAGCGCACGACGACGAACGCCCCCGGCTGACTCCGCGCGAGCGAGAGATCCTCGGCCTGATGGCCGACGGGCTGTCGGCCCCGGCCATCGGCAATCGCCTATACGTCGCGACGGCGACGGTGAAGTCCCATCAGGCGCGGATCTACGAGAAGCTCGAAGTCTCCGATCGGGCCGCGGCCGTTGCCGAGGCGATGCGGCGCGGGCTGCTCGAGTGAGGCCGGCCGCCGGCGTTCCGGGCACTGCCGCGCACGGGCGCGCCGAGGGGGCGCGCGCCGAGCTCGGCGTGGCGCTGCTGCGCATCGCCCTCGTTCCGCTGATCGCGCTCGGCGAGAGCGCCGTCGACCACCCCGGGCCCGACAGCGACCTCTTCGTGCCGTTGCTGCTCCTGGCCGGCCTGTGGGCGGTAGGGCTGCTGGTGGCGCACGCACTCGAGGCGGCCGGCCGCGTTCCGTCCCTGGATCGCGTGGCGCGGGTCGAGCCCGTCATCGACCTGATCGCGCTCGGCGCTCTGACCTATACCTCGGGCGGCCCCTATTCCGAGGCACGGCTGGCGTTCTTCGCCCTTCCACTCGTGGCCGCCTTCCGCCTGCGCCCGGCTCTCACCGCGGCATGGACGGGCGTGGCGATCGCCGTGTACGTCCTCATCTCGCTCCCGAATCCGGCCACACGGACGCGAGCCGACGTCGACGCGATCGTCGTGCACGCGCTGTTCCTGTCGTGGGCGGGGGCCGGGGCGGTCGTGCTCTCGGCGGTCCTCGGCGCGCGCGACCGGCGAATCCGCGCGGACGCCGACGAGCGCGGGCGGCTGGTGGCGCAGGCCCTGTCCGCCGAGGAGCGCGAGCGCCAGCGCCTGGCCGAGTTGCTGCACGACGACGCGATCCAGAACCTGTTGCTGGCCCGCCAGGAGCTGCGCGACCATCATCGCCGCCACGACGAGGACTCCTACCAGCGCGCCGATGCCGCGCTGGCCGAGACCGTCGATCAGCTGCGCAGCGAGATCTTCGAGCTGCACCCCTACGTGCTGGACCATGCCGGCCTGCGGGCAGCGCTCACCGCGCACGCCGAGAGCGCCGCCCGCCGTGCGGGCGCGCGCGCCGTCGTCGAGGTCGACGAGCAGACACTCGCGGAGGGCGACCAGCGACTCGTCCTCTCGCTTGCGCGGGAGTTGCTCTCCAACGCCGCCCGCCATTCTGGTGCGAGCACGATCCGCCTGCGACTGACCTGCGACCCGGACGCGATCGTTCTCGTCGTGACCGACGACGGCCGCGGCTTTGCTCCCGAGCGACGGGCCGAGGCGCTCGCCGAGGGCCACATCGGGATCGCCACCAGCGCCGAGCGCGCCGCGGCCGCCGCCGGGACGTTCGAGATCGCCTCCGCGCCCGGGGCCGGGACGACGATCACCGTCCGGCTGCCGCGAGACGAACGGTCCGCCGCGTAGTCCGATCGAACCACGCGCGGCTCATCCTCACGGCTGGCCGACCGCGCCATGGTCACGCGACGACGGCTGCGCCACCGTTGACGCATCAGCCAAACGCGACCGAATCGAGATCACCAATGACCGCCACCGCCACCGCCACCCCCACCGCACCCCGTCCGACATCACCGCACCCGCGCGCCGCCGAACGGCGCGCGGACACCGGGCTGCTGCGCATCGTCATCGCCGACGACCATCCCGTCTATCGCGACGGCATCGTGCGCGCCCTGATGGAGAGCGGTCGGTATCTGGTTGCCGGCGAAGCCGGCGACGGCAGGACCGCACTGCACCTCATCGTCGAACACCGGCCCGACGTGGCGTTGCTCGACCTGCGCATGCCCGTCCTTGACGCGCTCGGCGTCCTGCGCCACCTGAAGCGTGACGGTATCCACGTGCCCGTGGTGCTGATCTCGGCCTTCACTCAACCGCAGATCGTCGACCAGGCGCTCACCGCGGGCGCCGCCGCCTACCTGTCCAAGGACGCTCCGCGCGAGGAGATCCTCGTCGCGCTCGACGTCGTCGCGCTGGGCGGCCGGATCGTCCAAGGCGCGGCCGCCCACGCCGACGGCCGGCCTCCGCTCATCCCCGCCGAGCGTTCGCTGCTGATGCTGCTGCATGACGGCCTGAGCACCGACGAGCTGCCCGCCCTCACCGGACTGGACGCCGACACGGTCGAGCGCCACCTCCTCCACGCCGCGATCAAGCTCGGCACGAGAAACGCAAACGACACGCTCGCCCGGGCGCTGGACCACGGGCTCCTGGACTGAGGCCGATGATCTTCCTCTTCTTCGGCTTCGGGACCAGGGTCAGGCTCCGTGGCGACAGCGTCGAGCGGACGTGCCCGCGCTGCCGCAACACGACCCGCTGGCGCCACCTCGAGCGCTACCGCTACCTCTCGCTGTTCTTCGTGCGCGTCGCGCGCTGGCACCGCGAGCAGCTCGACGCGTGCCCGGTCTGCAACTACGCTGAGACGCACGCCGAAACCGACCGCCGGCACCGGCAGCCGTTCCCGCGCGCCGCTCACTCCGCGTGAGCCTCGGAGATCCCCGATGGGGCCGCATGAGCACTCGCGCCGGTCCCAGAACGACGAAAACCGCCGATGGCATCGACGGTTCCGTCAATCGGGGCGCCCGGATTCGAACCGGGGACCTCGCCGACCCGAACGGCGCGCGCTACCAGGCTGCGCCACGCCCCGAAGTTCGATCAGTCTAGCTGGGCGTTCCGGCGACGGCCTTGAAGTAGCGGACCGCCAGACCGGTGACCAGGGTCTGGAAGGCACCCTCGATCTCGGTTCCCTCGCGCTCGGCCCAGCGGGCGAGCCCGACCTGCTCGATGTCCTGGCTCTCGGCGAGGACGTCGTCGACGAGCTCGGGGTTGCGGTCGCAGAAGTACGCGCCGATCGAGTACAGGCTCGAGTCGGTCAGCGCCTCGAGGAACGCGCCACCGTCGGGTGTGGGAGCGATCAACCGCCGCCCGGGATGATGCCGCCGCCGCCAGTCACGCCACCCACCGTACCGTCCACGGTGCCGGTCGCGGTATCTACCGCGCCGCCGACTGCGCCGGTGGCGGCACCCGCCGCGCCGTCGACCGCGCCGGTGGCGGCGCCCGTCGCTCCACCGACGGCGCCGGTCGCGGCGCCCGTGGCATCGTTGACTGCGCCGGCCGCAGCGCCGGTCGCGTCGTCGACCGCGCCGGTCGCGCCGCTGACGACGCCGCCCGGATCGGGCACCGACGGGGGCGGATCGGGCAGCTTGGGGATCTCGACCTTGGGAACGGTCGGCGTCTTGGCCGGCGCGTCGGGCTGGGTCAGCTTGCGCACGGTCTTGGTCAGGGGGTTGTCGGTGCTGGAGGTGGGCAGCTTGGTGTTCGCCGCCGCGGTCACGGGGTTGTCGCCGGCAGACGAGGACGGCGAAGCCGAACCCGAACCCGAGCCACCCGACGATCCGGAGCCGGACCTGCGACCGGAGCCGGACGAGCCCGAGGGCGTCGTCGAGCTGCCGCGCGTCGTGGCGCCTGTCGTGGTGTTGGCCGCCGAGCGCGTGATCAGCGCGTCGCGGGCCGCGGGCGCCGCCGGGCGCACCACCGGCGCGGCGCGCTCGTGGCGCGGTCCGCCGAGGAGGCCGGCCTGATGGCCCGCCACACCGGCACCGACGCCGGCGAGCACGACGGTGGCCGCGACGGCCGCGGCCTTGCCCCAGCCGTGCATCACCGGATCGGCGTAGCTCGGCGCGGCGGTGGACAGCTGAGCCAGCGTCGCCCCATGGGCGCCGGTCGACGTCACCGTCGCGTCGTCGCCACCGTTGTGGCCCGCG
Source organism: uncultured Actinomycetes bacterium (assembly GCA_963806015.1). Taxonomy (GTDB): domain Bacteria; phylum Actinomycetota; class Thermoleophilia; order Solirubrobacterales; family Solirubrobacteraceae; genus JAOPZW01. Next base: position 815,834 of record CAWDWM010000002.1, read on the forward strand.
AGGCGGCGCTTGAGGAACGCCGGCAGCGGCAGCAGCGCGGCGATCTTCTCGCGCACGGAGCGCTTCGGAGCGAGCGTGGCCGGATCGAAGCCCGCCGCAAGGGCAGCGCGCCGGCAGGGCTGGCAGTAGGAGACGTGGCGCGCCATCTTGCGCTCGTCGCGGGTGCCCGCGCGGCCGCCGGTCGCGCCGGCGATGATCGACTGGATGCGCTGGCAGCGCTCGCCGGAGACGAGCTCCTCGTACTCCTCGGAGAGGCGCCGGCGGGCGCGGAAGAGCGTCGACTCGACCGACGGGCGGCTCATGCCGAGGCGCTCGCCGATCTGGCGGTAGCTCAGACCCTCGAGCTCGCGCATGACGAGGATCTGATGGTGGGCCTCCGAGAGCCCCCCGAAGGCGCCGCGCAGGTGGTCGAGCGACATGCGCGTGTCGACCGCGGCCTCGGGCGTCGGGCCGTTGCTCACGAGGTGCAGGCGCTCGCTGCCGTCGTCGGCGTCGTAGGAGATCTCCTCGGCGCGCTTGGAGCGCCGGAAGGCGTCGATGCACGCGTTCTTGGCGATCTCGTAGACCCAAGGCTTGAAGGCGATCGGCGTCTCGGTGGCGCGCATGCGCCGCAGGGCGGACATGAACACGTCCTGCGTGATGTCCTCGGCGCGGCCGTGGTCGTGGACCATGCCGTAGATGTAGGCCCCGATCCGCCGCTGATAGCGGTGGTAGAGCTGCTCGAAGGCATGATCGTCGCCGGCGCGGACGGCGGCCACCAACGTCTCGTCGGTGACTTCGCTCCCAACGCGTGGCGCAGCGGGTGCAACAGCTAGCGTGGCTATGGTCCCCTACTCCTTGGAATCCGACGCGCGAAAACCCTCCCGGCTAGCGCGCCGTCCTACGAACAATAGCGTTCATCTGAGCGTGTGACAAATGGAACGTTGGCTATCGCCATGGCAGCCTGCAATCAGATAGTTGGCTACCTGGACGAGCTTCTGAACCCCACGGCATACGACGACTACGGGCCCAACGGACTCCAGGTACCCGGTAGCGAGCAGATCCAGACGGTGGTTGCCGGCGTCAGCGCCAACGCCGATCTCTTCGAACGCGCGCGCGAGGAGCACGCCGACCTCGTCCTCGTGCATCACGGCCTGTTCTGGGCCGGACCGCCGCGCGGACTCGATCGCGCCTCCAAGCGCCGCCCGGCGTCGCGCCGGCCGAGCTCGTCCAGCGCGTGTACGCCGTGACCGAGTCCCTCGGCGTGAAGGCACTGGGCGAGCGCCTGGCCGAGCGCTTCGGCGTCCGCCACGTCTTCGTCGACGTCCCGAATCCGATCTAGCGCAGCGCGCCGTTCGTCCGCTCGCAGCGCCCCTTTACGCAGATTAAGTTGAGGTTGTCCGAAACGCGCGCTATACGTTCTGAACGATTTAAGCAAGCAGGAGGTACGCAGCTCCGATGGCCATTCACCTGACGCCCACTGAGCTCGCCCGCGAGACCGGCCTCGAGCGAAGGGACGTCATCTCGAAGTGCATGGAGTTGGGCGTCCCCATCTTCCAGGGCCGCATCGACAAGACTTTGTTCATGGCGAGCCTCGGAGCCGCGACCAAGTCGCCGCAGGCCGCCTTCAGCGCTACCGCGTAGCCTCCGCTTGACACCCTGTCGCGCCCAGCGCGCGACGAGCATAGAATCGCCCTCCTAGTAGGACGCCAAGGAGGAGGAGCGATGGCCGGCACCGCTGCCACGCAGTCGACGGGTTCCAAGACGATCGCCGACCTGATGGCTCGCGCGGCCGAGCAGTTTGCCGACCGCGTCGCGGTCCGCCACAAGGTCGACGACGACTGGCGCGACGTCACCTTCGCCGAAGTCGGCCAGATCGTCCGCGAGATCGGCCTCGGGCTCATCGATCTCGGCATCTCGCCCGGCGAGCGCGTCTCGCTGCTGTGCAACACGCGCCCGGAGTGGACGTACTGCGACTTCGCCATCACCAGCGCCGGCGCCGTCGTGGTTCCCATCTACCCGACCAACTCGCCCGAGGAGTGCGAGTGGGTCGCCGGCAACTCGCAGTCGGTCGCCGTGGTCTGCGAGGACGCGTCGCAGGTCGCGAAGATCCTCGCCGTGCGCGAGCGCCTGCCGGAGCTGCGCACGATCGTCGTCATCGACCCCGCGGGGGACACCGCCGACGCGATCGCGCTGGACGAGGTCCGCGAGCGCGGACGCGGACGCGACGCGGCCGAGCTTGACGCGCGTACCGCGGCGGTGACGCCGGAAGACCCCTTCACCTTCATCTACACCTCGGGCACCACCGGCCCACCGAAGGGCTGCGTGCTCACGCACGGCAACTACCGCCAGGTCGTGACCATGCTCGAGTCGGCGGGCGCGGTCGAGGAGGACGAGGTCACCTACCTCTTCCTCCCGCTCGCCCATGCGTACGCGCTGCTCATCCAGCTCGTCAACTTCGACCTCGGTACGACCATCGCGTACTTCGGCGGCGACAACACCCAGATCGTGCCGGAGCTGCAGCAGGTCCAGCCGACCTACCTGCCCAGCGTCCCGCGCATCTTCGAGAAGATCTACACGCTCGCGCTCTCCTCCCAGCCGGCCGAGGTCCAGGAGCGCATGCAGGCCGCCGCCAAGCTCGGCGTTCGGGTCCGCGACCTGCAGATCCGCGGCGAGGAAGTCCCGCCCGAGCTGCTGGCGCCGTTCCAGGAGGCCGAGGAGAAGCTCTTCAGCAACGTCCGGTCGATCTTCGGCGGGCGGCTGCGCCAGGCGGTCAGCGGCGCTGCGCCCATCGCCCAGGAGATCCTCGAGTTCTTCTACGGCAGCGGCGTGCCGGTGCTCGAGGGCTACGGCATGACGGAGACGGCCACGGTGGCGACGTACTCGACGGTCGAGAACCACCGCTTCGGATCGGTGGGCCGCGCGCTCCCCGGCATCGAGGCGCGGATCGCCGACGACGGCGAGCTGCTGCTGAAGGGCGCCAACATCTTCCAGGGCTACTGGCGCAACGACGACGCCAGCTTCGGCGCGATCATCGACGGCTGGCTGCACACGGGCGACCTGGCCTCGATCGACGAGGACGGCTACGTCTTCATCACCGGCCGCAAGAAGGACATCATCATCACCGCCGGCGGCAAGAACCTGACGCCCGCGAACCTCGAGAACGACATGAAGCAGTCGCGCTGGGTCTCCCAGGCCGTCATGCATGGCGACCGGCGGCCCTATCCGGTGATGCTGATCGCGCTCGACGAGGACGAGATCGTGCCGTGGGCCAAGAGCGAAGAGATCGAGGACACCTCGATCGCCGCCCTGTCCCAGAACGACCGGGTGCGCGCGCTCATCCAGGCCGATCTCGATCAGGCCAACGCCAAGTACGCCCAGGTCGAGCAGATCAAGCGCTTCTTCATCCTCGACCACGACCTCAGCCAGGAGACCGGCGAGCTGACCCCGACGCTCAAGGTCAAGCGCAACGTCATCAACGAGAAGTACGCCGACCACTTCGACGCCCTCTACGGCGGCGGCACCGGCTGAGCCGGTACCGCCGCCGCGAGCTGGGCATCGCCCCCCAGCGTGTGCTCAGTCGATCGGGGCGATCGCGTGGTTGGCCCGGAACACGTTGTCCGGGTCGACCAGCGTCTTGACCGCCCGCAGGCGCCGGTAGTCCGCCGCCGGGTAGGCGCTGCGGGTGTCGACGACGCTCTCGGAGAAGTTGAGGTAGCGCCGGCCGGCGTCCCACTCGCACACCGCGCCCGCCACCACGTCGAGGTGGGCCTTGACGGCCGCCGCCGCGTCCTCGTGGGGCGCGATGCCCACGGCGAAGAGCGCGAAGTCGCCCTCCAGCGTCGCCAGGGCGCCGGCGCCCTCAGCGCGGCGCGCGAGGGCACCGCCGAGGTGGCGCAGCTCGACGGAGAGCAGCGGGGTGTCGGGGCCACTCACGGCCGCGAGCGCGTCGATGGCCTCGGCGGGCATGACGTCGAGCAGCGCGCCGTCGCCGACCCCGGGGACGGGGCCCGGCGGGTCCATGTGCAGCGCGAGCAGGTCCGCGGGGGCGACCATGGCGAACGTGTCCATCACCGGGCCCAGCGCGCGCAGCGGCGCGAGCAGCTCCGAAGCGGCCGCCTCGTCGCCCAGGTAGGCCATCTCGACCATCACGAACGACTGCCCGCGCAGCGGGGCGGGGATCTCCTCGAACGGCGGGAAGTGCAGGATCCGCCCCACCGAGGTGGCCTCGTCGGGCACCGTGCGCACCCACTCGCGCCAGGCGCGCAGGACCTCGGCGGCGCGCTCGACCGGGAAGGCGAGCATCCCGGCGTAGAGCTCGTCGACCGGGTAGAGCTCGAGCTCGATGGCGGTGACGACGCCGAAGTTGCCGCCGCCGCCGCGCACGGCCCAGAAGAGGTCGGCCTCGTGGTGGGCGTCGGCCACGACGACGCGCCCGTCGGCGGTGACGATCTGTACGGCCGCCACGCTGTTGGCGGCGAGGCCGTGCTTGCGCGCCAGCCAGCTCACCCCGCCGCCGAGGCAGTAGCCGACGACGCCGACGTCATGCGAGGAGCCGGCCAGCGCGGCGAGCCCATGCTCGGACGCGGGGCCGGCGACGTCGGCCCAGATCGCACCGGCCTGGGCGCGGGCGCGGCGGCTGTCGGGGTCGATCTCGACGACGCGCATGCGGTGCGTCTTGACGAGGATGGTGTCGTGGAGCGATCCCTCGGCGAGGGCGGTCGCGGCGTGGCCGGTGCCCTGGGCGGCGACGCGCATGCCCCGCGCGCCGGCGAACTTCACGATGGCGACGACGTCGGCCACCGTCTCTGGCTCGGCCACGGCGACCGGGCGCTGGTCGACGGCCAGGTTCCAGGCCTGTCGTGCAGCGTCCCAACCGGCGTCGCCGGGTACGGTGACCGTGCCCATCAGCTGCTCACGCAGCGTGCCGGCGTCCAGCCCGGCGGAGGTGGTGCTGTACATCCTCAAAGCCCCCAAGAGGTTTCGTTATCGGGCGAGGCGCCATCCTGACGAGGCGCCGATACGCCGCCCAAGGGGCAGACTCCCCTCCGCGGGTACGGAAAACCCCACCGGCCATACCTTTGCCCACGCCCTAACCTAGGCCTCCTTGCGTACCGATCCCACCGACAACGGCGGCCTCTTCGTCGGCCGCCGTCCGGGCACCGCGCCGACGCGCTATCGCTCGCAACCGGAGCCCGGGAGTCCGCGGCGTCGGAAGGTGGACGGCCTCGTGGCGCACGCGGTGCTCGGCCTCATGGTCGTGGTCAACCTGCTCTTCTGGGGCCCGATCCCGGCCCTCAGCCTGTGGGTCGCCTCGCAGGTCCAGTACCGCACCGACTCGGTCGGGTGGGGCATCCTGCTGGGCTTCGCGCTGCTGCTGGTGCTGCTCTTCGGGGGCCTCGCCCTGCTCAAGCGCATCGATCGCTTCTGGATCCTGGCCCGGCGGGCCGCGGGGCACGACCAGCGTCAGGGCGTCATCGGGGCCGTGTTCGCCACCACCGCCGTCATCGGCGCGGCGTGCTTCACGATCTGGTTGCTGTTCATCGGCGGTCTCGGGCCCTCGCTGGCACCGCACTGATGTTCGGCCACTACCGGCAGTTCGAGGGCATGACCGAGCAGGAGGTCAGCGCGGACCTGCGGGCCAAGGCCGACGAGCGCAAGCAGCAGGCCCTCGCCCGCGTCGAGCCGCTCGACCTCAGCGCCACCACGTGGCCCGAGTACCCGCCCTCGACGGTGGTCAACGCGATCACCTACGCGGCGCGGCGCGGGCTGCACCGCTACCTCGATCGCCATGCCACCGCGCTGCGCTCCGAGCTCTCGCACACCCTCGGGGTGGCCGAGGAGCGCCTCGTGGTCGGCGACGGCGCCGCGCAGCTCCTCGGCGCCGCGGCGCAGGCGCTGCTCGAGCCGCTCGACGAGCTCGTCACCCCGTGGCCGTCGTACGGCCTCTATCCCGTCATCGCGCACCGCGCTCGCGGCCACGCCGTGCCGGTGCCCGGCTTCGGAGCGCAGGCCGTCCTGCGCGCGGTCAACGGGCGCACGCGGATCGTCGCGCTGTGCAATCCGAATGACCCCACCGGCGAGCTCGTGGCGGTCGACGAGCTGCGCGCGCTGCTGGCCGCGCTGCCCGACCGCGTCATCGTGCTGCTCGACGAGGCGCTGCGCGACTTCGTCGATGCCGAGGAGCGCGACGCCGCGCTGGCGCTCGTCGACGAGTTCCCGCGGCTGCTGGTGTTCCGCACCTTCTCCAAGGCGTGGGGCCTGGCCGGGCTGCGCGTGGGCTACGCGATCGGGGGACCGGGCGCCGAGGCGCTGCTGGAGCAGCTCGAGCCCGAGCTGGGGCTCAACGAGCTCGCCCAGGCCGGTGCGCTGGAGGCGCTGCGCCACACCGGCGCCGTGGTGGCGGGCCGCACGGCGATGGTGGGCGCCGAGCGCACGCGGCTGACCGCGGCGGTGCGCGACCTCGGGCTGCACGTCACGCCCAGCCAGGCCAACGTGCTGTGGCTGCGCGCGGAGCAGATCGACGGCGGCGAGCTGACCCGCCGCCTCGAGCGCCACGGGGTGATCGTCGCCCCCGGCGGACCGCTGGGCGACGGCGCCTGCGTGCGGGCGTCGATCCAGCGCCCCGAGGCCGGCGACCGCCTGCTGCGGGCGCTGGAGCTCAGCGCCGCAGCGTGACCTCGCGGCTCGCGCCCCGCACGTGGGCGAAGTGGTCGCGCGGGAGCACCACGACGCGATAGCTGCCGCGCCGCCGCACGGTGAACGTGTAGCGCGAGCGCGCGCCCGCCAGCGGGTGCACGCCGGCGCGGCGCAGCGGCACCCAGCGTCCCTTGGGCGAGCGCTTCTGCAATGTGGCGCGGCCGTTGGGCACCGCCGGGCTGACCGACCCCTGCAGGCGAACGCGCCCGCCCGAGATCCGGCGGGCGCGCAGGCCGACGCGCAGCGCGTTGCGGACCTCGACGATCGGGCTGGCGGCGACGATCGTCGTGCGCGTGGTCAGGCGCAGGCGGGCCATCGCCCACAGCGGGCCGACCTTGAAGGAGAACGAGCCGTTGCTCGCGGCCGCCTTGGTCGCCACCAGGTAGAACGGGCCGCCGAAGGGGAAGTCCTGGCGCTCGAGCGCCACGGTCGTGCCGCCGACGCCCTGCCCGGTGACCTTCCCGCTGACCGTGGTCGAGCCGCTCCAGGGCGCGGGGTTGGGTGAGGCGGAGGCGGTGATGCCCTGCGGGTTGCGCAGCGTGACGAAGCTGTGGTCGCGCCCGCGCACGACGCCCGCGTCGTTGGTGGCCACCACGCGGTAGTGGTAGCGCGTGTTGGCGGTCAGCCCGGTGATGCTCGCGCTCACGCTCTTGGCGCTCTGGCCGCTGCCCGCGTCGGCCTCCGCCGTGCGCTTGCCATAGCCCGTGCTCGTCCCGTAATCGAAGTGGTAGGTCGTGGCGCGACCGTTGGGGTCGACGCTGGCCGTGAGCCGGGCGCCGGCGACGGTGACGTTGCGCGCCGAGCCGGTGCTCACCCCGGGCGGGCCGGGCGCCGCGGCAGTCTTGAAGCTGTGGTCGCTGCCGCGGTCGACCCCGGCCGCGTTGGTGGCCACGACGCGGTAGTGATAGGTGGTGTCGGTGGTGAGGCCGGTGAGGCCCGCCGAGGCATCGACCGCGCCGGTGCCCGAGCCCGCGTCGGCCTCGGCGGTCTGCAGCCCGTAGCTCGTCGACGTCCCGTACTCGAAGCGATAGGTGGTCGCCATCCCCTGCGGGTCGACGGTGCCCGTGACCGTCGCCGCGTTCTGGGTCACGTTCTTGGCGGCCCCGGTGGCGGCGCTCGGCGGGCCCGCCGCGACGGCGGTCGCGGGGACGAGGAGGGCCAGGACGAGGACCGCGGTGCGCATCGCCCTGCAAGACACGGTGGGCGTGGAGGAGTTGCGCTGCGGGTAGGCCGCAGGCATGACCATCGCGATCGTCGTCGCCATCTGCATCGTGCTGCTGATCCTCGCCTTCCTGGCGCCACGCCTGTCGCGGTATCCCCAGCGCGGCGTCCAGAAGACCTACAGCGCGGGTGGCAACACCGCCGGCAAGGCGCCCGGCCCGCTTGGCCGCTGGCTGCGCAAGCCGTTCGACAGCGCCAACAAGTGGACCGGCAAGAGTGGTGCCGCCGGTCGGCGCGGGCGCGACAAGGCGTCCTTCTGATATGGCGTGACGCTTGTCAAGGGCAGCGTTCGGTGGCGGGCTCGCGGTGGCGGGCCCGTTGTCGTTGTGGCGAGGAGTGGAGCTCGGGGCTCCCGGGGTCCGACGTCCGGGGAACCAGGCAGCGCGACTGCGATGGTCAGCCTGATATGCGGGGACTCGCTCACCCCATGACCGTTGGTTCGCCGCGGATCGCTCTCTAGGAGCGGGCGCTCCGGACGCCGTCTGGCGTCGATGGTGCCCATAGAACGGACGCGACCCGAATCGAGTGCGGCGCTTGCTGGCCCTTGTGGTGGACATCGGACCCCGGCAGCGTCGAGCCGCCGGGGTCACGTGATGGCAGTCGGGTTAGTCCAGCGTGGCGGCCTCCCAGCAGAAGCACGCCAGTTCGCGGGCGTTGGCGATCGTGATCACGCCGGCGGGCTTGTTGCGCGCCCTCATCTGCGTGTAGCGCTTGTGCAGACGCAGCTGCGCGCGCCAGGCGACCGCCACGACGCGCGGATCGATGCCCTCTTGGCGGCGAGCGAGCGTGATCCCGGTGGCGGGCAGGCGCCGGTAGTGCCAGGCGGCCTCGACCAACAGCCGGCGAGCGTGGCTGGAACCCGCTTTGGTGATCGCCCCCAAACGGCGCTTGCTGTCGGTGGTGTACTCGGCCGGGACGATCCCCAGAAACGCTGAGAGCTGCGAGGGCTTGGCGAAGCGATGGAAGTCGCCGACCTCGCAGCACAGCCCGACCGCCGACAGCGTCGCCAGGCCACGGAAGCACCGCAGCCGGTAAGCGGTACTAGCGAACGGCGCCGAGGGCAGCAAGTCCTCGATCGTGGCCTCGAGGTCCTTGCGGCGCCGGTGAAGCTGCTGGACGGCGTTGACGTACTCGCCGACCACCATCCGCGAGGCCAGGTCGTCGAACTTCAACCGCACGATCCAATCGATGTGCCGATCGGTCCACGTCGAGCCCGCTTCGTAGCGCAACCCGCGACGCAGCAGCATCTTGCTCAAGCGATGTCGCGCCCGCGAGAGATCCTGACGGGCGTCCTCGCGAGCGCGAACGAGGTCACGCAGCGCCTCTTCTTCCTCGCTGGGGACGCGAACGAACGACAGGCCGCCGGCGGCGAGCTAGCGCACCAGCCGCTCGGCGTCACGCGCGTCGGTCTTGATCCGATCAGTCGGCTTGCGCGGAATCAGCCCGGGCGCGCAGACACGCATGTCGATACCCCGCTCGCGCGCCACCCGCGCGAGCTTCATTCCCGTCGGCCCAGCCTCGTAGACCGCGATCACCCGGCCCTCGAAACCGGCCAAGAACTCCACCACCACCTTCTCAAGGGGCGCCGCGCAATTTCGCGCGCGACAGCTCTCCGGTGTCCTTGTCGAGGACCGCGACCGTGGTTTGCGTCGCATGGACGTCCAGCCCAACCCAGCGGGTAGCTTCCGCCAAGGTCAGCACCTCCCAGCTATGTGTCGGCCCACGCCGCCACACTGGGCCGCGTGAGGCGTTCGCCCGCGCGTCGCGTACCAGCCGCCGTCCGAGCCACGCAAGGCTGCGTGAGGTGCTGACCCTTCTACTCACACCGCACGGAAAACCACCCCACCCCGAGCCCCCACACACAGCCCTCCCTCGATGCCCTGCCAGCGCAACACCACCCGCCCCCGAGCTCACCCGCCATACGGTCTAGTCGCCGGCCGACTGGCGCAGGAGCGTTCCCGTCGTCTGCTCGAGGATCTTGCGCCACGCGCGCGTGCGCTCCTTCTCGGCCGCGAAGTGCTTGACGACCTTGCGCACGCGGGTGGCGGAGATCTGGATGCCGTGGCGCTCGCAGACCTGGCGCAGCTTGCCGTAGTCCTCTGAGAGCTTGAGCGTCACCGACTCGAAGCCGTGGCGGGCGATCTCCACGCGGCTGGTGAAGTTCATCATCGACGTCTGGAACATGAGCTCGTCGTTGGGCTCGGGCTCGACGAGCACGATGTCCACACCCGGGTAGCGCTGCTCCCACTGGCGCGCCATCTCGTGCAGGCGCTGGTAGGCCAGGAGCTTGAACGACTGGTAGCCGATCTGCGGGAAGCCCATGTCGCTGATATGGCGCACGCGGGTGCCCAGCAACCCCGACTCGCTCTTGCTGAAGTCGTTGACGTAGGGGACGAGCGGGTTGACCACGATGACGAACTTGGCGCCCGCCTCGACGGCGATGTCGAGGTTCGTGGTCGAGACGATCCCGCCGTCGACCAGCTCGCGGTCCTTGACGCGGACGGGCTTGTAGACCATGGGCAGCGCGGTCGAGGCCCGCACCGCGGTGGAGATCGGGACGTCGTCCCAGTCGTTGGCGCCGAAGACGATCCGCTCGCAGGTGTCGAGGTCGGTCGCCGCCAGGTAGAGCTCGTGCTCCAGCAGGCGGAAGTCGTCCGTGCGGTCGGGATCGCTGAGCACGGTGCGCACGTAGTCCTCGATCCCCGAGCCCGAGTACATGCCGCTGGGGAGCACCTCGGCCAGGCTGAGGACGACGTCCATGGCGGAGAGCGACCGGAACTGGCCGGCAAGGCCGCGGGCGATGCGCGCCAGCGTGAACGGCAGCTTCACGCCGCTGCGCGCGAATTCCACGAAGTTCGGGCGCAGGAGGGTGCCGACGTCGATGTCGCGGAAGGGCGTGGGCACCTGCCGGTTGACGACGCGCATCATCTCCTCGGGAGTGATGCCGTTGGCCGCCATCGAGGCCACGAAGGCGCCGGCGCTGGTTCCCACGTAGACGTCGAACTGGTTGACGGTCCGGTTGACCGAGAGCAGGTCGAGCGCCCGCAGCGCGCCGATCTCGTAGACGCCGCCGGTGAAGCCGCCTCCGCCCAGCACGAGGGCCGTCTTTGAGCGGCGCGGGCGGCGCTTGGACTTCGCACCGGCGGTGCGCCGCTGCTTGCCCGCGTCCAGGTCGACGACCTTCCCCATGCGTGACTGAGAGTACGGCCGCCGCGACTCTCCGTTACATCTGGTGTTCTACGGTCCCGCCGCATGCGTTACCGGGTACGTGCTCTCGTCATCTCGCTGGTCGCCGCGCTCGCCGTCCTTCCGGCGGGCGCCGCCTCGGCGATCTCGGCCCCGGTCCTCAAGGCCAAGCTCGGGCGCGAGATGCGCCACGCAGGCGTCTTCTCGGGCGCTTTCGTGCGCGATCTCGACACCCAGCGCACGCTGTTCGCCGCCAAACCCGACGCGCCCCGGTCGCCCGCCTCGGTCGAGAAGCTCTACACGACGGCCTCCGCGCTGATGCGCTTCGGGCCGGACGCCACGCTGGCCACGACGGTCGCGGGGCGCGGCTTCCTCGATCCCGACGGGGTCTGGCGCGGCGATCTCTACCTGCGTGGCGGCGGCGATCCCACCTTCGGTGGCGACGATCTGCAGCGCCTCTCGCGCGCGCTGGGCGCGGCGGGGATCCTGCGCGTCGACGGGTCGGTCCTGGGCGACGACTCGCGCTTCGACCTTCTGCGCGGCTCCTTCGACACCGGCGGGGCCTACGACCGCGACATCGGCGGGGTGCTCAGCGCGCTGGCGCTCAGCCGCGGCTTCTCCAAGGACGGACGGCCGGCCGCGCAGGCCGCGCGCCAGTTCGCGAAGGTCCTGCGGGCCGACGGCATCCGCGTCGAGGGCGCCAGCGGCGCCGGGACGACGCCGGCCGCGGCGCAGCAACTGGCCACGGTCTCCTCGCCGCCGATGCGCGATCTCATCCGCCTGACCAACGTCCCCTCGGACAACTTCCTGGCCGAGATGCTGCTCAAGGACCTCGGAGCCGAGTTCGCCGGCGCGGGCACCACCGCCGCGGGCGCGGGCGTGGTGCGCACCCAGCTCGCCGCCTTCGGCGTGACGCCGCAGGTCGTCGACGGCTCGGGGCTCTCACGCGCCGATCGCACCACGCCGCGCCAGGTCGTGCACCTGCTGGAGGCGATGCACGACCAGGACGTCGCCGGCGCGTTCGAAGGGTCGCTCGCGGTGGCTGGGCGGACCGGGACGATCCGCAGGCGCATGCGCGGCACCGCGGCGCAGGATCGCTGCAAGGGCAAGACGGGAACGCTCATCGGCGTCAGTGCCCTGGCCGGCCTCTGCGAGTCGGCCGGCGGTCACACGATCGCGTTCGCGATGCTCATGAACCGCACGAACGTCGCGCGCGCCCACGGCGTGCAGGACCGCGTGGCGGCGGCGATCGCCCGTTACGACGGGGCCTGAAGCTCGTAGAGGATGTCCGGCGCGCGCTCCTCGTTGTCGCGCCCGTCGGTGCGCCGCACCGCGACGAAGCCGTGGCGCTCGTAGAAGCGCTGCGCCCCCGTGTTCGACGCGAAGGTCCACAGGCGCAGGCCATCGGGGCGCTCACGCTTGGCGACCGCCAGCAGGTCGGCGCCGATGCCGCGGCCGGTCCGGTCGGGGTCGACGTAGAGCTGGTCGACCCACGCGCCCTCGAGGACGAGGATGCCGAGGAGGGCGCCGGCCTCCTCGGCCACCCACAGCTCGCAGTGCTCGACGATGTGCGAGGCGAAGTACTCGTGCACGTCGCCGTCGTCGTGCACGCCGGCCGGCATCGAGCCGGCACGCAGCCCCGCCGCGCGCGCCCGCAGGTAGAGGTCCGCGGCCGCTCGCGCGTCGCCGGTCGCGCCGCGGCGGATGGCGGGCGTCATGCCCGCCATCGTCTCAGGCGGGCGCGAGCGCGGGGGCCGGAGCGCGGCGCTGCGCCGTGGTGCCCGCGACGATCAGCAGGGCGGCGACGCCGAGGAGGATGAGGCCGCCGCCCACGCTGCCCCAGGCCAGCGCGGAGAGGATCGGGAAGTCGGCGCCGGCGCTGACGCCGGTGTCGACGCCGCGTGAGCCGTCGGCGTTCATGACCACGACCGACCAGTCGCCGTGCTTGACGTCCCAGGTCATGGTCTGCATGCCCGTGCCGTGGGCCGAGGCGGCCCAGATGGGCTTGGAGACGGGAGCGCCAGGGCGGCCGGAGCCGCGCTCGGCGCGGTAAACGGCACGGAACGGATCGGAGTGGAAGTCGGTGACCGTGGTGTGCGAGGTGCCGCGCAGGTACGTGGAGACGTCCTTGGTGCGGGCGATGCCGACGAAGACCGCCTTGTCGTTGCGCGGGGAGACCTCGAGACGGACGTTGCCGTAGCGGTCGTGGCTCGTGAGCCAGCCGAGGCCGTGGCTGTCGACGTCGAGGTTGTCGGTGGCGATGGCGGCCGTGTGCGTGGCGAAGCGCTCGGTGTCGGTGTGGATGTAGCCCTGCTCGTCCTTCTTGCTGTCGGCCCACAGGAGGACGCCGCCGATGGCGAGCATCCCGAAGGCGATCAGGCCGACGATGGCGCCGACCACCACCGAGGTGGTGCGCGCGGCGCGATGGCGGCGCGGCGGGGTCATTGGCGTCGTGTCGGGCATGGCTGCAGCGTGGCAGCGCATCGGCGCCGCGGGTCGAGAGGCAACAGGCATTCGGGGGTGTGGCTGCCTGCACTTGCCGCTGTCGGGTGAGCCCTCCTGTCAGAGGTGGACAATCACGACCACGGCCGCAACGAGCGCGGCCAACGCGGTGGCGAGGGCGACGAGCGCCAGGGCGCCAGGTTGCGGCTGGACCCCGACCCTCGTGTACGCACGGCGGCCGGTGAACCAGACCGCGACGCCCACGCCGACCAGGGCGGCGCTCGCGACGAGGAGCCCGGGCGCGTCGCGGTGCGCGGCGATCCCGAGCGTGACGGCCGCGAGCGTCCAGAAGGCGAGCGCCTGGCGCTCCCAGGCCAGCCCTGTGCGCTCGCGCGCCACCCCCGGCGCCTGCTCGTCAGGAGGCAGCATCGACGACGAGCACCACGACGATGACGATGCCCACGACGGCCACGCCCGCGGCGAGCAGGAAGGGTGGGGCCCCGCCCGGCAGCGGCTCGTTGAGGCGCAGCGCGCGCTCGTTGGTCTGCCAGCGCCGGTAGCTCAGCAGCGCGAGGATGAGCCCCAGCGCGATCGGCGGCAAGGCGACGATGAGCCGCGCAGTGCGGGAATGGATGTCGAGCAGCTGGCCGGCCGCCAGCCCGCCGCCGATCAGGGCCAGCGCAGTGCGGTTCCAGGCCAGGTAGGTGCGCTCATTGGCCAGCGTGAAGCGCGGATCGGGGTCGCGCCCGACGGCGCGCGGATCACTCGGTCGCGCCATCGAGCAGCCCGAGCAGCCCCGGCTCGTCGAGCACGACGAGGCCCAGCGACTCGGCCTTGGTGAGCTTGGAGCCCGCGTTCTCGCCGGCGACGACGTAGTCGGTCTTCTTCGACACGCTGGACGTGACCCTCCCGCCTGCGGCGACGATGCGCTCGCTGGCCTGCTCGCGTGTGAGGTCGGGGAGCGTGCCGGTCAGGACGAAGGTCTTGCCCGCCAGCGGGCCCTCGCCTGGCGGCGGCCCTTCGAGCTCCAGCGTCACCCCTTCGCGGCGCAGGTCCTCGATCAGGTCGCGCATCTGCTGGTCGGCGAGCTGCTCGGCGATCCGCTCGGCCATCTTGGGACCGACGCCCGGCGTCGCCACGATCTGCTCGGGCGTGGCGGCCAGCAGCGCGTCGATGGTGCGGAACTGCTGGGCGAGGTTGCGCCCGGTGACGTATCCGACCTCCTCGAGGCCGACGGCGAACAGCACGCGCCCGAACGGGACGTCCTTGGAGGCCGCGATGTTGGCCACCGTGCGTTCGGCGCGGACCTGGCCCCAGCCCTCGAGCGCCGTGAGCTGCTCGGCGGCGAGGCGGTAGTAGTCGCCCGGCGTCCTGACGAGCCCCTCCTGCTGGAGCTGGGCCACCTGCTTCTCGCCCAGCCCGTCGATGTCCATCGCCCCGCGCGAGACGTAGTGCTTGAGCAGCTGCCAGCGGCGCTCGGGACAGTCGCGGTTGGGGCACTTGGTGAAGACCTCGCCCTCGACCTTGACGGTCTCGGTCTTGCAGAACGGGCAGCGCTTGGGCGGCCGCGGGATGCGCGGGCGCTTCTTGTTCTCGACCACGTGCGGGGCGGGCGAGAGCACCTGCGGGATGACGTCGCCGGCGCGCAGGACGATGACGTCCTCCCCCGGGCGCAGGTCCTTGCGGACGATGTCCTCCTCGTTGTGCAGCGTCGCCAGCTTGACCGTGACGCCGCCGACGTGGACGGGCTCGAGCTCGGCGAAGGGGTGCAGGTCGCCGAACTTGCCCACGTTCCACTGCACGCCCTTCAGGCGGGTGATCGCCGTGGTGGGCGGGAACTTCCAGGCGATCGCCCAGCGCGGATCGCGCCCCACGACGCCCAGCCGGCGCTGCAGCTCGACGTCGTCGACCTTGACCACCACGCCGTCGATCTCGAAGTCGAGCTGGCCGCGGCGCTGCTCCCACGACAGGCAGCGGGCGACGACCTCGTCCTCGGTGGTCAGGCGCGCGACGTCGCCATTGACGCGGAAGCCGTGCCCCTTCAACCACTGCAGCGCATCCCAGTGGCTGGCGAAGGAGATGCCGTCGGTCACGCCGACGCCGTAGCACCACATCGACAGCGGGCGCTCGGCCATGAGCTTGGGGTCGAGCTGGCGGATGGTCCCCGCCGCCGAGTTGCGCGGGTTCATGAAGGTCGACAGCCCCTGCTCGGCGCGGCGCTCGTTGAGCGCGGCGAAGTCGGCCAGCGACATGTAGACCTCGCCGCGGACCTCGAGCAGGGCGGGCACGTCGTCGCCTTCGATGCGCAGCGGGATGGTCGGGATCGTGCGCAGGTTGTGGGTGACGTCCTCGCCGACCTCGCCGTTGCCGCGCGTGGCGCCGGTCTCCAGGACGCCGTCGCGGTAGACGAGCGAGATCGCCAGGCCGTCGATCTTGGGCTCGGCGACGTACTGGAACTCGGGGTCCTCGATGCCCTCGCGCGCGAGGTGGTTGCGCATGCGCTCGATCCACGCACGCAGCTCCTCCTCGCTGCGCGCGTTGGCCAGCGAGAGCATCGGCTGGCGATGGGTGACCTTGGTCAGCGCCGAGACCGGCTCGCCGCCGATGCGCTGCGTGGGCGAGTCGGGGGTGAGCAGCTCGGGGTGCGCGGCCTCGATGGCGCGCAGCTCGTCGAGGAGCTTGTCGTACTGGTCGTCGGTGATGCTCGGGTCGTCGAGCACGTAGTAGCGCCGGCCGTGCTCGGTGAGCTCATCGCGCAGCTGCGCCGCGCGGGAGACGACGTCCTTCGGGGCGCTCACTGCACCTCGCGCGCGGCCGGAGCCAGGAGCCGCGCCAGGTCGTACTTGGTCAGGGCGTCCATGCCGGAGACGTCGGTGAGGTCGAAGTGCACGGGGGTGACGGCGATGTGGCCGGCGTGGACCGCGGCGAGGTCGGTCCCGGGCTCGTCGTGGAAGCCGGGGTCGGCGCCGTAGATCCAATAGCGCCGGCCGCGGTCCTCGTCCTCGGCGTCGAGCTTGAGCTCATCGCGGTAGATGCGCTTGCCCAGGCGCGTGACCTTAACCCCCTGCGGCTCGCCGGCGGGGACGTTGATGTTCAGCAGGGTTCCCGCGGGCAGCGGCACCTCGTGCAGCTCGGCCACGACGCGCGCGACGAAGTCCGCGGCGCGCTCGAAGGCGAAGCGGCTGCCCAGGCGGAAATCCATCTCGCGGGCATTGGACTGCTGGGAGACGGCGATGCCCGGGATGCCGAGGACCAGCGCCTCGAGAGCGGCCGCGACGGTGCCCGAGTAGGTGATGTCGTCGCCCAGGTTGGAGCCGTGGTTGATGCCCGCCACGACGATGTCCGGCTCGAAGCCCTCGACCAGCCCGAGCATGGCCAGGCGGACGCAGTCGACCGGCGTGCCATCGGTGGCGAAGCCGCTGGTGCCGTCCTCGAAGGGCACCTCCTGCACCCACAGCGGCCGGCGCGTGGTGATCATGCGGGCGAAGGCCGACCGGTTGCCGTCGGGCGCGATGACCGCCAGCTCGATCCCGGCCACCCCGAGCAGCGCCCGGCGCATCGCCTGCAGCCCCTCCGCCTCGATGCCGTCGTCGTTGGTGAGCAGGATCTGCATCGAAGCTCATCCTATCCTGTCAAGGACGCTTGACACCGCTCGGCGCTTTGTGTAAAGCTTCCTTGACAGTGCGCAACGACGTCCGCCTCCTCCGCACCGAGCGCGACCTCTCCCAGGGAGCGCTCGCCGACGCCCTCGGCGTGTCGCGCCAGACGATCAACGCGATCGAGACGGGGCGCTACCTGCCGTCGCTGCCGCTCGCCTTCGGCCTCGCGCACTTCTTCGAGACGACGGTCGAGCAGATCTTCCATCCCGACACCGAGGAGATCCCGACATGAAGGCCTTCTGGATGTCCGCCAACGGCCAGCTCACCCTCGGCCTGGTCCTCGTCGCCGGCGTCTTCGCCGCCTTCGCCGCGGGCGGCGACGCCGCCTTCGGCCTCGTGACCGCCGCCCTCGTGCTCGCCTTCCTGCTGCTCGTCTACTTCGGCCGGCGCCGCAGCGACACCCTCGACGTGATGAGCGGTATCGGCGACGAGCGAACCAAGCTGCTCTACACGCGGGCGGTCGCCTTCACGGGCACGGTGATGTCGTTCGTGCTGCCGATCTGGTGGCTGGTGACGGTCGCCCAGGGCGACCCCAACGAGGTGCTGACCTGGTGCTGCGCGATCTTCGGCGCCACCTTCGTCTTCGCGGTCGTCGTGCTGGCGCGGCGGTCGTAGAAAGCTGGCCCTAAGCCTGGCTTCACCTGTGCTTCATTACCGGCCCTACGCTGCATTGCATGCTCTTCCGTGACCCCACCCGGTGCCCGAACTGCCGCGAGCGGGTCACGCCGTACGCCGCGGGTTGCGCCCTGTGCGGCGCCGACCTCGACCCGCGGCGCTGGCAGACGCGGCCCTCGCCGCTGCGGCGCCTGATGGACGGGCGCGGGCGGCGGCGCCCCGCCGGCTGAGCGACCCCGGGCCTATGCTGGGCGGGTGAACGACTACCGCCTCAACCGCCTCTTCCACCCCGAGTCGGGCCGCTGCCTGGCGATCGCCGTCGACCACGGGATGCCGGGCGAGCCGGACCTGCTCGAGGGCATCGAGGACATGGAGGCGGTGGTCGACGCCCTCGTCGCCGCCGACCCGGAGGCGCTGCTGCTGACGCCCGGCCAGGCCGAGCTGCTGCAGCGCAAGGTCGGGCGCGCGAAGCCCGCCCTGGTCCTGCGCGTCGACACCGGCAACGTCTTCGGGCGCGAGGTGCCCGAGCGCCCGGCGTCGTGGATGTACGACGATCCGGCGGGGCTCGCCGTGCGCCTCGACGCCGCCTGCGTGATCGTCAACCTGCAGGACTCGCCGGGCCAGCCGTCGCTGCGCGAGACCTGCGTGCAGAACATCATGCGCCTGCGCGCCGAATGCGACCGCGCGAGCATGCCGATGATGGTCGAGCCCGTCCCGATGGCGCCGAACACCGCGGGCTACGACGTCCATCGCGACGCCGAGCGCCTGCGCGGCCTCGTCCGCCAGGCCACCGAGCTCGGCGCCGACCTCATCAAGTGCGATCCCCTCCCCGAGCAGGCCGACTTCGCCCGCGTCGTGCGCGCCGCCCGCGTGCCGGTGCTGGTGCGCGGCGGCGGGCGCATCGCCGACGACGAGGTCATGCGCATCACCGCCGAGGTCCTGGCCGCCGGCGCCGTCGGCCTCGTCTACGGGCGCAACGTCATCCAGCACGACGACCCCACGGCGATGACCCGCGCCCTCTCGGCGCTGGTGCACGAGCACGCGACGGCCGACGCGGCGCTGGCGCTGCTGGCGTAGTCGTCCGCGTTGCGCTTCTGGCGCCGCGCCGCGTTTACTGCCGCATCGAGGCGACGGGAGTCAGCGGCGGTCGGTGCGCCCGCGTCTCCGTGCGAGGGCGCGGTCCCCGAACTGCATGGGATCGCTACCGGAAACCGGGAGCAATCCCATGCAGTTCGCGCCGAGGACGAGCGCAAGCGCTCCGACCGCCGCTCATTGGTCATCCTTGGTGGTGCCGGCGGCCGCCGGGAGAGCGCCAACACCGCTTGCCGGTGTGGAGGGCCAGAGTGAGACCAGCGCGTCCCGGCGGTCCGTCGAGGTGTCCTGAGCTGCAACTGGGAGTCGCGCCCTCAGAGCGCCGTCAATGAGCACTCGCCACGGTACCTCGCCGCCGGCCGCAGTAAACAGCATCGGTTGAAGGGAGGAGTCGTGAACGAGGGTCGCTTTGCTGGCGTTGTTTGGGCCAGCGAGGAGCACGCCGTTTGTATCACCGATGGCGATGGGCGGATCGTCGAGGGGCGTCGCTATCGCCATGACGAGCGCGGGATCACGGCGCTGTGCGCGCGCCTGATCGAGCTTGGGGTCGGGCGGGTTGCCGTTGAGCGCCCGGACGGGTTGCTGATCCGAGCGGCTGCTGGACGCCGGGCTGCGGGTCATCGCGGTGCATCCCAACCAGGTCGCCGCGATGCGCGCAGGGTTCACCGCGGCGGGCGCCAAGAGCGACAGCTTCGACGCGTTCGTGCTCGCCGAGCTCGCGCGCACCGACAGCCACCGCTTCCGCGTCCTGGTCCCCGACTCGGACGCCACCAAGGCGCTGCGGGCGCTGTCGCGCTCGCGTGAGGACCTCGTCGCTCACCGGGTCGCGATCGCCAACGAGCTGCGCGCGCAGCTGGAAGCGTTCTGGCCCGGCGCCGCGCCTGTCTTTCGCGATATCGACAGCCCGATCGCGCTGGCGTTCCTCAAGCGCTACCCATCCCCGACCGACGCCCACGGTCTCGGCGAGCAGCGCATGGCGCGCTTTTTGGCC
The DNA here is from genome assembly GCA_963806015.1 of uncultured Actinomycetes bacterium. GTDB lineage: Bacteria > Actinomycetota > Thermoleophilia > Solirubrobacterales > Solirubrobacteraceae > JAOPZW01. Next base: position 835,718 of record CAWDWM010000002.1, read on the forward strand.
CGACAGCAATACTGGGGCGGCAAGTCCGCGGGGGAGCTGGTCACTCGGCTGCGCGACGCCGCCTGCGGCCGCGCCGCACAGCTCGAGACCGATGCACGACGCCAGATCGTCCTCGCGCTCGTCGCCGCGCTGGAAGCGATCGTCGCGCACATCGCCCAGCTGACCCGCGAACTGCGCAGCGCGCTGGCCGACCATCCCGACGGACCGACGTTCCGCTCGCTGTTTCGCGACCCAAACTCCGCGGTCTGCGCCGCCGCGATCCTCTCTGAGATGGGTGACTGTCGCGAGCGCTACCCGACCAAGGCAGCGCTGACCGGCGACGCCGGCCAGGCCCCCGTCGCCATCGAGTCCGGAAAATCCAAGCGCGCCAGATTCCGATCGGCCTGCGATCACCGCCTGCGCAAAGCGATCGCCACCATGGCCGACACCAGCCACCACCACAACCCCTGGGCCACCGACATCTACGACCGCGCCCGCGCCCGCGGCTGCTCTCACCCCCACACCATCCGCATCCTCGGACGCGCCTGGTGCGGCGTGATCTGGCGCAGGTGCCATGACCACAGCACCTACGACCCCGTCCACCACCGAGCCCTCCAGCGCCTCACCGCACAGCAGGCTTGACACAGGGAGTCTCACCCCCTCCCCCTCGATGATGCAGTTGAACGCCGCGCACCGCCGCTCGCGCCGGGGGACGACCGACAAGGCCCGCCTGAAAGGATCCCTGACATGACGAAGATCGCGGTCACGGGAGGCAGCGGGAAGGCGGGGCGCGCGGTAGTGCGGGACCTGCTCGAGCAGGGCCATCAGGTGCTCAACGTCGACCAGGTGCCCTCGGCGGAGTCGAGCTCGCCCGACTCACCCGCACCCTTCCTCTACGCCGACCTCACCGACTACGGGCAGACGCTCGAGGCGATCAGCGGCGGCGAGCGGCTGCCCGGCATCGAGGCCGTCGTCCACCTCGCCGCCATCCCCTCCCCCGTGGTCGCGACGCCCGACCTGACCTTCCGCACGAACATCACGAGCACGTACACCGTGTTCGCCGCCGCCGCGCGCCTGGAGCTCGAGCGCGTCGTGTGGGCATCGAGCGAGACGACGCTCGGCCTCCCGTTCGACACCCCGCCGGACTACGCCCCGGTCGACGAGGAGCACGAGCTGCGCCCCGAGTCCTCCTACGCGCTCTCCAAGGTCCTGGGCGAGGAGATGGCGCGCCAGTTTCACCGCTGGTCCGGCATCCCGATCCTCGGCCTGCGCTTCTCGAACGTCATGGAGGGCGCCGACTACCAGCGCTTCCCGGGCTATTGGGAGGACCCGCAGCTGCGCAAGTGGAACCTCTGGGGCTACGTCGACGAGTCGCACGTGGCGCAGAGCGTCCGGCTCGCGCTGGAGGCCGACGTGGCCGGCGCGGAGTCCTTCATCATCGCCGCCGGCGACACGGTCATGAGGCGCCCGAGTCGCGAGCTGATGGCCGAGGTCTTCCCCGGAGTGCCGGTCCGCGACGGCGTCGATGGCACCGACACCCTGCTCAGCATCGACAAGGCCCGGCGCGTGCTGGGCTACTCGCCGGACTTCACATGGAGGGAGCTCTTCTGATGGACCAGGTCAGACTCGGCGCCACCGGCCTGCACGTCTCGCGCGTGTGCCTGGGCATGATGAGCTACGGCAATGACTCCGATCGCCCGTGGGCGCTCGACGAGGCGGCCGCCGAGCCGATCATCCGCCGTGCGGTCGATGCGGGCATCACCTTCTTCGACAGCGCCGACGTCTACTCCCAGGGCGCCAGCGAGGTCGCCACCGGGCGCCTCGTCTCGAAGTTCCTCTCGCGCGACGAGGCCGTCATCGCAACGAAGGTCCACGGTCAGATGACCCCCGGCCCCAACGGGCGCGGGCTCTCGCGCAAGCACGTCCTCGCCGCCATCGACGCCTCGCTGAAGCGCCTGGGGCTCGACCACGTCGACCTCTACCAGATCCACCGCTGGGATCCGCAGACCCCGATCGAGGAGACGATGGAGGCCCTCCACGACATCGTGCGGGCGGGCAAGGCGCGCTACATTGGCGCCAGCAGCATGCACGCGTGGCAGTTCGCCAAGGCCCAGCACGTCGCCGAGCGCCACGGCTGGACGCGCTTCGTCTCCATGCAGAACCACGTCAACCTCCTCTACCGTGAGGAGGAGCGCGAGATGATCCCGCAGTGCATCGACCAGGGCGTCGGCGTCATCCCCTGGAGCCCGCTGGCCCGCGGCTTTCTCACCGGGACGCGCACGCGCGATGGCGAGCGGCGCACCACGCGCGCGGAGACCGACGCCTTCCAGGACAGCCTCTACGGCCGCCCGGAGGACTTCGACGTCATCGACCGCCTCAACGAGGTGGCGGCCGAGCGCTTCGACGCCCCGGCGCAGGTGGCGCTGGCGTGGCTGCTGCACAAGCCGGGGATCACCGCGCCGATCGTCGGCGCCACCAAGCTCGAGCACCTCGAGGAGGCCATCGCCGCAGCCAACCTGTCGCTGTCGAGCCAGGAGATCGAGCGCCTCGAGGAGCCCTACGTGCCCCACCCGGTGCTCGGGCACGAGTAACTGCCGTGGAGGGCTCGGCGCCCAGCCCGCAGGAGACCTGGGACGCGCTCTTCAGCGAGTTCTACCTGCGCGCCTACGCCGATGAGGAGGCCGATGCCGACGCCGGTGCCCAGGCGGCGAGGGCGGCGCGGCTGGCGGCCTGCCCGCCCGGCGGCGACCTGCTCGACGTGCCCTGCGGCTATGGCCGGCACTCGATCCCGCTGGCGCGCGCCGGCTACCGCGTCACCGGAGTCGACAGCTCGCCCACGCTGCTGGCCGAGGCCCGGCGCCGGGCCGGCGACCCGGCGCCCGAACTGGTCGAGGCCGACTACCGCGAGCTGCCCTTCGCCGAGCACAGCTTCGACGCCGCGCTGAACCTCTTCACGTCGCTGGGCTTCCACGGCGACGAGGAGGACGTCAGGGCGCTGGCCGACATCGGCCGCGTCCTGCGCGCGAGCGGGCGCCTGGTGATCGAGACCATGCACCGCGACCTCGCCGTGCGCGGCTTCCGCGAGCAGGACTGGCGGCTGCTCGGCGAGGGCCGCCTGCTGCTCGAGCAGCGCACGTTCGACGCCGCCGCCGGCATCGCCCAGACCACCCAGACGCTGATCGACAAGGACGGCGGGCGCGACTCGCGCACGTTCTCGGTTCGGCTCTACACGGCGACGGAGCTCGTCGCCATGCTGGGGCGCGCCGGCTTCGCCGACGTCCGCTGCTACGGCGACCTCGACGGCGGCCCGTTCGACACCACCACGCGGCTCGTCATCGTCGCCCGCGGCCGATCGTGAGCGCCGTTCGCATCGTCCCGTGGGGCGAGGGCGATCTCGCGCTCCTGGAGCAGCTGTTGGGCGACCCGGCGATGATGGAGCACCTCGGCGGCCCCGAGAGCGCGGAGAAGATCGCCGAGCGCCAGGTCCGCTATGAGCGCGCGGACTCCGGCATGTTCAAGATCGTCGACGCGACGACGGGCGAGGGCGTCGGATCGGTCGGCTTCTGGGAGCGCGCATGGCGCGGCGAGCAGGTCTATGAGATGGGCTGGTCGGTCATTCCGAGCGCCCAGGGGCGCGGCATCGCCCGCGCTGCCACCGCCCAGGCCATCGCCGCGGCCGCCGCGCAACGCACGCATCGCTTCGTCCACGCCTTCCCGTCGGTCGACAACGCGCCGTCGAACGCGATCTGCCGTGCGCTCGGCTTCACGCTGCTCGGCGCGGGCGACTTCGAGTATCCGCCGGGGAACCACATGCGCTGCAGCGACTGGCGCCTGGCGCTCCTCCCGGACTAGCGCAGGAAGTTGGGCAACTGCTGGCGCAGCACGGTGTAGGCCGGGCGCGTCGCTCCGCTGGGGGTGGTCAGGCCCGCGTCGAAGCGCGCGTCGCAGCCCGCGCCGGTCCAGTTGTAGACGTACGCGCGATCCACGCCGCTGGAGTGGTAGGTGCGCGCGAGCTTGAACATGTTCTTCAGCCGGCTGGCGGCGCGCGACGTGCTGCACGGGAAGCTGCGACCGAACTTCACGATCCCTCCGGTCTCGGTGAACCAGAAGTTCGTCGCGCGGTTGTAGCGGTGCGCCTGGCGGATGATGCTCGAGGTGAACGTCGTGCGGACGCGGTTGACGTCGCCGTAGTTGTGGATGCCCACCAAAGTGGCCCGGCGGCGGAACGTCGCCGACAGCGCGCGGTACCAGGTCTGCATGTAGCGCTCGACGCCGGTCTGGTCCAGGACGTCGAGCGCCACCACCGCGCACGACGAGCAGGGTCCCTTGACCATGCGGTACATCTCGCGGAAGAACTGCGCGGCCCGGGTCGGGCTGCGGTAGGTCGGCTGGCTGGCGTGGTTGGCCTCGTTCCAGGTGCCGAACTCGCGGACGCCGAGCCCGCGGAAGTACTGCACGAGGCGCCCGACCTTCGAGCGATACTGCGCGACCGACGGCAGCGTGGCCTTCCTGATCACGAGCGTGTCGCTGGAGACGTGCAGCAGGACCGAGAAGCCGTCGCGGCGGGCGCGCAGCACATACGCCCGGGCCGCAAGCCGGGCCGCGGTGTGGTCCATCGCGTTCCACGCGATGAAGTAGCGCACCCGCTTGAACTTCGCGCGCTGGAAGGCCGGCTGGTCGAACATCGCAGCCGACTGGTCCCCCATGCCCACCCGGACGGCCGTCCGTGCCTGCGCGGCGGTCGGGATGAGGGCGAGGCACGCGGCCACAGCGGCGAGCACGAGTGAAAGGCGTCGGGGCATCCCTTCGCCAACCCGGCGGCACGCGGCGCGGTTGCGGTCGGGCGTCCGCACCCTGACAGTCAGTAGGCCACCGAGGCCAGGTACAGCCCGTGAGCCGGGGCGGTGTCGCCCGCCTCGGGCCGCGGGCGGCCGGTGAGCAGGGCGCGGAAGGACTCCTCCGAGCGGCGCCCCGTGGCGACCTCGAGCATCGTCCCCACCAGCACGCGATTCATGTGGCGCATGAACGTGTCGGCCGTGATCCAGAACTCGAGCACGTCGCCCGCGCGCTCCCAACGCGCCTCGAGCACGTCGCGCTCGAAGCGCACGTGCTCGGTCTGCGTCGGCGTGAAGGCGGTGAAGTCGTGGGTGCCGGGCAGCGCGGCGGCGCACGCCTGCAGCGCCTCGACGTCGATCGGGCGCGGCCACCACAGCGCGCGGCCGCGCTCGAACGGCGAGCGCGGGCGCCGCGTGAGCATGCGGTAGCAGTAGGTGCGCGAGCGCGCGTCGCGGCGCGCGTCGAAGCCCTCGGGCGCCTCGCTGCAGGCGAGCACGGCGACGTCGGGGGCGAGGACCGCGTTGAGCGAGGTCGCCGCCGCCGGCTCGCCCTCGTAGGAGGCGACCTGTCCCCAGGCGTGGACGCCGCGATCGGTGCGCCCGGCGACGGTCAGCGCCACCGGCACGCGCAGCAGCGTCGCCAGCGCGCGCTCGAGCTCGTCCTGCACCGTGCGCAGCCCCGGCTGCCGGGACCAGCCGCCGAAGTCGGTGCCGTCGTACTCGATGTCGAGCCGCGCGGTGGGCACTAGATGATTGGTTCCGTGGCCTTCGCGCCCGCATGTGCGTGGGCCGTGGATGCCGGGCGCCGCACGGCGAAGGGGTGCCGGGCTGGTTGCCCGGCCCCCTTCGGCGGGTGGCGATCCGGCGCCGCGGAGCGCGTGCAGGCGGGCGCGAAGGCTACGGAATCAGTCATCTGGGACGTGTGGCGCCGTTGACGCCCAGCATCACCGAGTACAGCGACGTCGTCGCGCAGATGAACAGGCGGTTGCGCTTGAGGCCCCCGAAGACGACGTTGGCCACGCCCTCGGGCACGAGGACCTTGCCCAGCAGGGTGCCGTCGGGGTGGTAGCAGTGCACGCCGTCGCCCGCGCTCGTCCACAGCTGCCCGGCGGTGTCGAAGCGGAAGCCGTCGAAGATGCCGTCGGTGCAGACCGCGAAGACCTCTCCGCCCGAGAGCCTGCCGCCGGGGCCGACGTCGAAGACGCGGATGTGGCGGGGTCCGTCGGGCACGTGGGAGGCGCCCGTGTCGGAGACGAAGAGACGCGCCTCGTCGGGCGAGAAGGCCAGGCCGTTGGGGCGCACGAAGTCGTCGCCGGCGATCCGGCAGGCGCCCGAGGCGGGGTCCACGCGGTAGACGTTGGAGGCGCCGATCTCGCTCTCGGCGGTGTAGCCCTCGTAGTCGCTGTCGATCCCGTAGGTCGGATCGCTGAACCACACGGCCCCGTCGGAGGCGACGACCACGTCGTTGGGGCTGTTGAAGCGCTTGCCCTCGAAGCGGTCGGCGATCACCGTGATCGAGCCGTCGTGCTCGGTGCGCTCGACGCGCCGCGCGCCGTGCGAGCAGCTCACGAGCCGCCCCTCGCGGTCGACCGTGTGGCCGTTGGTGTAGCCGGCCGGCGAGCGGAACACCCCGACGTTGCCGGTGGGCTCGTCCCAGCGCAGCATGCGATCGTTGGGGATGTCGCTCCAGACCAGATAGCGCCCGGCCGCGAAGTACGCGGGCCCCTCGGCCCAGCGGCTGCCCTCGAAGAGCCGCTCGACGCGTGCGCTCGTGCGCACGAGCGATCGGAAGCGCTCGTCGCGGAGCTCGTATTCGTGCGCAGCCAGGGCTGCGGCCCGCCTCAGACCAGCTCGAGGAAGACCATCTCGGTCGCGTCGGAGCGACGCGGACCGAGCTTGAGGATGCGGGTGTAGCCGCCCGGGCGCTCCGCGTAGCGCGGCGCGACCTCCTCGAACAGCTTGTGCACGGTGAACTTGTCCTGCCCCAGGGCACTGAGCGCCTGGCGGCGGGCGTGCAGGTCACCGCGCTTGGCCAGCGTGATGAGCTGCTCGAGCTCGGGCTTGACCGCCTTGGCCTTCGCCTCCGACGTCTTGATCCGCTCGTGCTGGATGACCTCCTTGCAGAGGTTCGCCAGCAGCGCCTTGCGGTGCGAGGCGCTGCGGCTCAGCTTGTGGCGGGTCTTCTGGTGGCGCATCGGTGCCGGATCCTAGTCGTCTCGGAGATTCAGGCCGCGCGCGTGCAACGTCTCGATCACTTCGTCGATCGACTTCTTGCCGAAGTTCGGGATCGCGTTGAGCTCGCCCTCGGACTTCGAGATGAGGTCGCCGACGGTCTGGATGCCGGCGCGCTTGAGGCAGTTGTAGGAGCGCACGCCGAGCTCGAGCTCCTCGATGAGGATGTCGTGCATCGGCCCGGCGGGACCGCCGCCGCCGTTGAGCGCGCCCGCGCCGTCGCCCTCGAGCTGCCCGGCGGGGCCGGCGCGCAGCTCCTCGATGCGGTCGGCGTCCGTGAAGATCGCCAGCTGGGCGATGAGGATCTCGGCGGCCTCGCGCAGCGCTGCCTGCGGGTCGATCGACCCGTCGGTCTCGATGTCGAGCGTGAGCTTGTCGTAGTCGGTGCGCTGCCCGACGCGCGCCTGCTCGACGGCGTAGGCGACGCGCCGCACCGGCGAGAAGATCGAGTCGATCGGGATGACGCCGATCGGCTGGTCGGGCGACTTGTTGTCCTCCGACGGGCGATAGCCGCGGCCACGGCCGATCGTGAGGTAGAGCTCGAGCTTGGTCTTCTTCTCGAGCGTGGCGATGTGGACGTCGGGGTTGAGGATCTCGACGCCGGCGGGCAGATCGATGTCCGCCGCCGTGATCTCGCCGGGGCCGGTGACCACCAGCGGCGCCTCGACCTCGCTGGCGTCGGAGTGCATGCGGCACACGATGCCCTTGAGGTTGAGCACGATGTCCGTCACGTCCTCCGTGACGCCCTTGATCGTCGAGAACTCGTGGGCGACGCCCTCGATGCGCACGCTCGTCACGGCCGCGCCGGCCAGCGAGCTCAGCAGCACCCGCCGCAGCGAGTTGCCGAACGTGTAGCCAAAGCCGCGGTCCAGCGGCTCGATGGCAAACGAGCCGCGGTTGTCCTCCACGTGTTCGGAGGTGATGCGGGGGATCTGGAAGTCGAGCATCGGGGGTCCTGACTGTCGTTTCACTGCGCGCCGCGCGAAGAGAGGTGCTGCGGCGGCGCGCTTCGGGTGTGTCTGATTGGCCTGCGGTGTTTCTACTTCGAGTACAGCTCGACGATGAGCTGCTCCTGCACCGGCGTCGTGATCTCACGACGCTCGGGCTTGCGCAGCACCTTGGCGGTGAGCGCGTCATGGTCCGCCTGCAGCCAGGCCGGAACCTGGGCGGTCAGCTCGGTGGCGTCGCGGATGACCGCGTCCGCTCCGGTGCCGACCTTGACGGCGATGACGTCGCCGTCGCGAACCTGATAGCTGGGGATGTCCACGCGCCGGCCGTTGATGGTCCAGTGGCCGTGGCGGACGAGCTGGCGCGCCTGGCGCCGCGAGGCGGCGAAGCCGAGGCGCACGAGGACGTTGTCGAAGCGGCGCTCGAGCAGCGTGAGGAGGTTCTCGCCCGTGATGCCCTCCTGGCGGGAGGCGCGGTCGTAGTAGCGGGCGAACTGCTTCTCGAGCACGCCGTAGTACCGCTTGGCCTTCTGCTTCTCACGCAGCTGCACGCGGTACTCCGACTGCTTCTGGCGGCCGCGTCCGTGGTCGCCCGGCGGATAGGCGCGGCGTTCGACGCCGCACTTGTCGGTGAGGCAGCGCTCGCCCTTGAGGAAGAGCTTCTGGCCCTCGCGACGGCACTGCTTGCACTGGGCACCGGTATCTCTAGCCATCTGCTTCTACCTCAGACGCGGCGCCGCTTGCGAGGGCGGCAACCGTTGTGGGCCTGCGGGGTGACGTCCTTGACGCCGGTGACCTCCAAGCCGGCGGCCTGCAGGGAGCGGATCGCCGTTTCACGGCCCGAACCCGGGCCCTTGACGAAGACCTCGACCTTCTGCAGGCCCTGCTCGATGCCCTTGCGCGCCGCGGCATCCGCGGTGACCTGAGCGGCGAACGGCGTCGACTTGCGCGAGCCCTTGAAGCCGGCGCCGCCGGCGGACTCCCACGCGATCACGTTGCCCTCACGATCGGTCAGGGACACGATCGTGTTGTTGAAACTGGTTTTGATGTGGGCCTGGCCGATCGGGATGTTCTTCTTCGGCTTGCGGCGGCCGCTGCGGGGGCGCTTCGGTGCGGGCATTCAGTCCTTTACTTCTTGGTGGCCTTCTTCTTGCCCGCGACCTGCATGCGCTTGGGGCCCTTGCGCGTGCGAGCGTTGTTCTTCGTGTTCTGTCCGTGAACCGGCAGGCCGCGACGATGCCGCAGCCCGCGATAGCAGCCGATCTCCATCAGGCGCTTGATGTTCTGGGAGCGCTCGCGGCGCAGGTCGCCTTCGACCGTCAGCTCGGAGTCGATCAGGTCGCGAAGCTTCGAGACCTCTTCGTCGGTGAGCTCGCGCACGTACGTGTCGCGGTTGATGCCGGCCTCGTCCAGAAGCCGGTTGGCGGTCGGGCGGCCGATGCCGTAGATGTAGGTCATCCCGACCTCGACGCGCTTGTTCAGTGGGATGTTGATCCCTGCGATGCGTGCCATCGGACTTGCTACCCCTGACGCTGCTTGTGACGCGGGTTCTCACAGATCACGAGTACGACGCCATGGCGGCGGATGATCTTGCACTTCTCGCACATCGGCCTGACCGACGGTCGTACCTTCATGATCCCTTTCGGCTCGGTGACCAGCGAACCGGCTCTGGCCGCCGTCGAGGCTGCCGCTACCGGTCGCGGACGCGCGCTCACGCCGAACGGCGCTTTGCGCGGAGATAACAAAGATAGCAAAGGGGTGCCCACCGCCTTGCGCCGATACGTACGGTACGCGCATGGGTGATCACGACGACCTGCTGCACCGCCACCAACCCGGCCTGAAGTACGACTCGATGGAGCAGTACTTCTGCGACAGCGCGGCCGAATGGACCGACAACCCGGGCAATGCGCTGCGCCGCGCCGACACCGCGCACGCGCCCGGCGACCTGCTCGCCACCGGCGCCGAGCTCAAGCTCTCCTTCCTCGCGGCCACGCACTACCCGGGTGGCCAGGAGGTGCGCGCCGACGACCGGATCGGCAATCCGAAGAAGAACTACCGCGAGCAGTACGTGGCGCTGCGCGCCAAGCGGCCCGACCTGCGCAACCACATGTACGGCCACGCCGTCGAGGCCGGCGGGCACCTGTGGCTGCAGTACTGGTTCTTCTACTTCTACAACGACTACAACCTGGCGCTCGGGATCGGCCTGCACGAGGGCGACTGGGAGATGATCCAACTGCGCATCCACGACGGCGCGCCCGACCTCGCCGTCTACGCCCAGCACCGCCAGGCCGAGAAGCGCCCGTGGGCGCAGGTCGGCAAGGTCCCCGGCGACCCCAACCGGCCGATGGTCTACGTCGCCCGCGGCTCGCACGCCTCCTACTTCGAGCCCGGCTTCCATCAGACCGAGGCGTGGTACGACCTGGCCGACGGCAAGCGCAACTCGCCGCGCACGACCCTGGAGATCGTCACCGACGACGATCCGCCGTGGATCGCCTGGCCCGGGGTGTGGGGCGACACCCGCGCGCGCATCGGCGGCATCGACCAGCCCAGCCCGCGGGGGCCGTCGGCGCATGAGCAGTGGAGCAACCCCGACGCCGC